>CAWGHF010000015.1:0-666130 GCA_963822305.1 uncultured Actinomycetota bacterium
GCGCCCGTCGATGCGGTTTACCGCATCTGGCCGAACGGTTTGAAGTCCCGACCCAGCGCCGCAGCCCGACACGTCCTTGAACTCGATCGGCTCGATCAAGTCGACCATGGTGCGGCGCACGATCAGCGGCGGATCGTCTCCTGGAGAATCCCCCAGTCTACTCGCGGAGTTGTCCGAGCCGATGTCCTGGATGTGGCGGGTGGCGGCGTCGAACTTCAGCCTGCCCTCGCGGTCGACGTCGGCAACCCACAACGGCCGATTCGATGTCGAACACGTGGGTGCGATCGGCACCGGCATCAAACCTTTGGCCAGGCCGCTCGCCGGGTCCTGCTTGGTACTCATCGTTGCAAATACTGCCATAGGCCGACCGGCTGCCAAGTCTGCGAAGGTGTCCTTCACATTCTCGTTATGCTTTATGACGTGCCCAAAACCTTCGTCGGCTCGCGGGTGCGCCAGCTGCGCAGTGAGCGGGGTTTCAGCCAGGCCGCACTGGCGCAGATGCTGGAGATCTCGCCGAGCTATTTGAACCAGATCGAGCACGACGTCCGCCCGTTGACCGTCGCGGTGCTGTTGCGGATCACCGAGGTGTTCGGTGTCGACGCGACCTTCTTCGCCTCCCAGGACGACACCCGGTTGGTCGCCGAGCTACGCGAGGTGACGATGGACCGCGACCTGGACATCGACGTCGACCCGGCGGAGATCGCCGACATCGTCAACGCCCACCCCACGCTGGCCCGCGCGATGGTCAACCTGCATCGGCGATACCAGATCACCACGACGCAGCTGGCCGCCGCTACCGAGGACCGGTTCTCCGACGGCAGCGGCAGCGGCTCCATCACGATGCCGCACGAGGAAGTGCGCGACTACTTCTACCAGCGGCAGAACTACCTCCACGAGCTCGACACCGCCGCCGAGGATCTCACCATCGACCTGCGCATGCACCGCGGTGACCTCGCGCGCGATCTCTCCGACCGACTGAAAGCCGTGCACGGAGTGCACATCGTGCGGCGCACCGACCTCGGCGGCACGGTGCTGCACCGCTACGACCCTGCGACGCGCCGGCTCGAGATCGGCAGCCACCTTTCGTCGGGCCAACAGGTTTTCAAGATGGCGGCCGAACTGGCCTACCTCGAGTTCGGCGACCTGATCGACAAACTCGTCGAGGAGGGCAAGTTCACCAGCGAAGAGTCGACCACGCTGGCCCGACTCGGTCTGGCCAACTACTTCGCCGCGGCGACGGTGCTGCCGTACGGGCAGTTTCACGAGGTCGCGGAGAAGTTCCGCTACGACGTCGAGCGGCTCTCGGCGTTCTACTCGGTCAGCTACGAGACGATCGCGCACCGACTCTCGACGCTGCAGCGGCCGTCGATGCGCGGTGTGTCGTTCTCGTTCGTCCGCGTCGATAAGGCGGGCAACATGTCAAAGCGGCAGTCCGCCACGGGTTTTCACTTCTCGTCCAGCGGCGGCACCTGCCCACTGTGGAACGTCTACGAGACGTTCGCCAACCCCGGCAAGATCCTGGTTCAGGTCGCGCAGATGCCCGACGGCCGCAACTACAGTGGGTGGCGCGCACTGTCGAACGCCGTGCCTCGCGATATGGTCAGCCGGGCAAGACATTTGCCATCGGGCTCGGCTGCGAACTTCGGCACGCACACCGACTCGTCTACTCGGAGGGACTGGACTTGTCCGGTGACATCGCCACACCGATCGGAGCGGGCTGTCGGGTGTGCGAGCGGGACAACTGCCCGCAGCGTGCGTTCCCCGCACTCGGGCGCGCGCTGGACATCGACGAACACCGCAGCACGGTGTCGCCCTACCTGGTGAGGCAGACGTGAGCGCGCCGGCCCGCATCGAACCGGGGGGCTTCCGCGAACTCGGCCCGATCAACTGGGCGATCGCCAAGCTGGGCGCGCGGACCATCCGGGCACCGCGCTTCACCCTTTTCAACGTGCTGGGCCAGCACAAGCTGCTTTTCCTCGCATGGCTGCCGTACAGCGCAATGTTGCTCGGTCTGCTGAGCAAGCTGCCCGTCAAGGACGCCGAGGTCGTCATCCTTCGCGTCGGCCATCTCCGCGACTGCGAGTACGAACTACAGCAGCACCGCAGGCTGGCCAGGACCCGCGGCATCGGACCCGAACTGCAGGCCAAGATCTTCGAGGGGCCCGATGCCGACGGGCTGACCGACCGGCAGCGGGCGTTGATCACCGCCACCGACGAGTTCGTCGTCACAAGGGGTGTGTCACCGGAGACGTGGGCGACGTTGGCAAGTCACCTGAACAAATCGCAGCTGATCGAATTCTGCATGCTGGCAGCGCAATACGACGGGCTGGCGGCCACCATCGCCACGCTGAACGTGCCTCTGGACTTCCGGGACTGAAACCGAGAGTAGATGCCGCTAGCGGCCACCTTGCCGTCGAGATTGCACTCAGGGTTGTGCCGCCCGCACAATCACAGCCCTCAGTGCAATATCGGCGAAGGGGTAAGCACTAGAGGTAGGTGACGCCGAGCACGATGAGCGACAGCAGCACCGGCGATATCGGCAGGGCGCACAGGAACGCCGCCCACACCTCCGACTTACGCCGGTACGCGCGCCAGCCCAACAGCCCGGCGACGATACCGACGATCAACGACGCCGCGGCCACCACCAGTACCCAGTCGCTGACCGTGCGCGTCGCGATGGCGACGGAGATACCGGCCAGCCACAGCATGTGGCCGACAACCAATCCGCCGATACCGGCGACCCAGATCGCTCTCAAAAGTTGATCATGTGGCCGATGAGCCCGTGGAAGCACTCCTGCAGCGCTTCGGACATCGTCGGGTGGGTGTGGACGTTGCGGGCCAACTCGGTGGCGGTCAGATCCCACTTCTGGGCCAGCGTCAGCTCGGGCAGCAGCTCCGACACGTCGTGGCCGATGAGGTGGCCGCCGATCAGTTCGCCGTACTTGCCGTCGGCGATCAGCTTGACGAATCCGCTGGGGTCACCGACGCCGTGCGCCTTCGCGTTCGCGGTGAACGGGAACTTGGCGACCTTGACGTCGTAGCCCTCGTCGCGCGCCTGCTCCTCGGTGAGGCCGAAGCTGGCCACCTGGGGCTGGCAGAACGTCGCGCGCGGCAACATCCGGTAGTCGCCGAGCGGCAATGTGTCTGCGCCGCCGATGGTTTCGGCCGCGACCACGCCCTGCGCCTCGGCGACGTGCGCCAACTGGAGCAGCCCGGTGACATCGCCGATCGCGTAGATGTGGGGGACGTTGGTGCGCATGTAGTCGTCGATGCCGATGGCCTTGCGCTCGGTGACCGTCACGCCGGCCTTGTCCAGCCCGTAGCCCTCGATGTTGGGCGCGAAGCCGATCGCCTGCAGCACCTTCTCGGTCTTGAGCTCTTCGGACTTTCCGTCCTTGCTGACGGTGACTCGAACGGAGCCGTTGGCGCCCCTCATCTTTGATCGCTTCGACCTTGGTGCCGGTGAGGACCTTGACGCCGAGCTTTTTGAACTGCTTCTCGATTTCCTTGGACACCTCGGCGTCCTCATTGGGCAGCGCCCGCGGCAGGAACTCGACGATGGTGACGTCGACGCCGTAGTTCTTCATCACGTAGCCGAACTCCATGCCGATCGCGCCCGCCCCCGCGATGACGATCGAGGCAGGCAGGTCCCGCGTCATGATCAGCTTCTCGTAGGTGACGACGTTCTCCGACAGCGACGTGCCGGGCACCAGACGGGTGCTGCTTCCGGTGGCGATGATGACGTTGTCGAATGTCACCGTCTCGGTGCCGCCCTCGTTGAGGTCGACCTCCAGCGTGTGGTCGTCCTTGAACTTCCCGTAGCCCTGGATTTCGGTGATCTTGTTCTTCTTCATCAGGAAGTGCACGCCCGCGACGCGGCCCTCGGCGACCTTGCGGCTGCGATCGAAGGCGACCCCGTAGTCGAACGTCGCCTCCCCGCTGATGCCGAACTGCTTGGCCTCCTTGGTGAAGATGTGCGCCAGCTCGGCGTTGCGCAGCAACGCCTTCGAGGGGATACAGCCGACATTGAGGCACACCCCGCCCCAGTACTTGGGTTCGACGACTGCGGTCTTCAGCCCCAATTGAGCGGCGCGGATCGCTGCGACGTATCCGCCTGGGCCTGCTCCGAGAACAACGACGTCATAGTGGCTCACCCCGCCAACCCTAATAGGGGATGACGCCCACCAGACAGCGGCTTGCTCGATCGCAGAAGTAGACGCCGTACAGCACGGCCGCCGCGGCCGTCGACGCGAACGGCGCCGAAATGAGCGCGATGCCCAGCGCGGAGATCAGAGGCTTGCCGCCCACCATCGCCGCGATCAGGGCCGCGACGGTGCACATCACCAGGTAGACCAGCACGATGAAAACAGCAGGTGTCTTGTTTATCGAGTGGAACCACCAGTAGAAGAGGCCCAGCCCGACTGCCGCTGCCACGATCCACACCGCGGCCACGACGAACACGAACGTCCAGCGTTTCAGGTACTGCTCATCGCTGCGCTCATCGATCTGATCGGCGGGAGCAGGCAGCGGCTCGGAAGGCGCCTCGTCGGCGACCGCGGGCAGCTCCCCAGTGAACGTCGGTGTGAACGGCGACGTCGGATCGTCGAGCTGCGGGCCGGGGTCGGCGTCGTTCGACTCCTGCGCGATGCGCGGAGGATGCCACCCCAGCGGTGCGCGATGGCGGTGGGTCCCCCGGTACGTCTGCTCAGGCACCGTGCACCACCTGGATGATGGCTAGCGCGGCGAACCAAGCAGGCGCGATGGCAAGGATGAACGCGCCGAGTGCCGTCATCCAGCGCCGGTGCGATGCCAGTATCAGCACCATGCCGACCGCGCTCGGCACCCCGACAACAAGGGCGATGACGACATCGGGCCGAATGGTCACATCCACCAGCTTTATCGCCGCGATCGCGCCGAGCAGCCCGATCGCCGTTCCGACCAGCATCGCACTGGCCAACATCCACGCCCGTGGTACGGGGATCACATCTTCGACGATAACGCCGCGCAGTCTGTGAACGCGGTTACCCGCGCGGCGCGCCAGGTATCGGACGCGCATCAATTGCTTCTGCGACAAGACCAAACCCTGACCTAGGCTCGCGGGGGTGAGCGATTCCACGCCCAGTGTCGTTTCGCCGACCGAACTGGCACAGGCGCTCGAGGCGACCGGCTATCTCGCCGACGAAGGCGTGGCGACGGCCGCCTACCTGGCATTGCGGATGGGACGACCGCTGTTTTGCGAGGGTGACCCCGGCACCGGAAAGACGTCACTTGCCGCCGCGCTCGCCGAGGCGCTGCACCTTCGACTGATCCGCCTGCAGTGCCACGAGGGCATCGACGCGACGCAGGCGCTCTATGACTGGGATTTCCCTCGGCAGTTACTGCACCTGCGAACACTGGAGGCCGCCAGCGCCGGACACCTCGAGGCCGAATCCGCCGAACGCTCCCTCTACACCGAGCGGTTCCTGCTGGCGCGACCGCTGCTGCGTGCGCTCACCGAAGCACCGTGCGTGCTTCTCGTCGACGAAATCGACAGGGCCGACGACGAATTCGAGGCGTTCCTACTTGAGGTGCTCGACGACAACGCAGTGACCATTCCCGAACTCGGCGAGGTGCGGGCGGCATCGCCACCGCTGGTGGTGCTCACGTCCAACCGCACCCGCGACGTGCACGACGCCCTCAAGCGGCGCTGTCTCTACCACTGGCTCGAGCATCCCGACCTGGCGCGTGAAATCGCGATTCTTCGCCGCCGCATCCCCGGCATCACCGAGGCACTCGCCGACCAGGTGGCCAGCGCGGTGCACGCACTGCGTGGGATGGAACTGGTCAAGCCGCCCGGCGTCGCCGAATCGCTGGACTGGGCACGCGCGCTGCGTGAACTCGACCGTGATGTCCTCGACGCGCAGAGCGCGGCGGCCACGCTCGGCGCGGTCGTCAAGTACCACGAGGACCTGGAGCGCGTCGCCAGGCTGGGGCTGGACCGACTGCTGGCGGGGTGAGACGCGAATGCCTGTCACCACGGACCCGCTCATCGGCGTCGCGGGTTTCGCGCGTGCCCTCGCGGCCGCGGGGCTGCCGGTGGCTTCGGATTCCGTCGAGACGTACACGCGGGCACTGCGTCATGTGGACGTCGCCGACCCTCGGCAGGTGTACTGGACCGGCCGCGCGACCCTGTGCCGAGGCTTTGCCGACATTCCGCGCTACGACCTGGTGTTCGAAAGCTGGTTCGGCGGAACCGTGCCCAAGCGGGCGCCGCATCGCACTCAACAGGCACGCCGCTCCCGAATAGCCGCCCTGGATGCCGCCGGCGCCACCGACACCGCCGGTGATGCGCCTCGACTCCGGGTCGCTGCCGCCGACACCGAGATACTCCGCCACCGGGATATCGCGGAACTGACCGCCGCCGAGCGGGCGCACCTCGCCGAGCTCATCACCGAACTGCGCCCGCACGCCGCGACTCGCCCGGCCTTGCGGCTGCGGCCGTCGCGTCGAGGCCGGGTCGACCCGCGGCGCACAGTGCGCCACATGCTCGCCGCGGGTGGCGAACCGGTGCGACCCAGGCATCACCGCAAGGCCACCCGGCCGCGCCGAACAGTGCTGCTGCTCGATGTATCCGGCTCGATGAGCCCGTATGCTTATGCACTGCTGCGCTTCGCGCACGTCGTCGCCCGCGCGAACCCCACCACCGAGGTGTTCTCTCTCGGCACCCGCATGACCCGGCTGACGCGGGCGCTGCGCATCCGCGATCCCGAACTTGCGCTGGCCACCGCGGGCCGGGCGGTGCCCGACTGGGCCGGCGGAACCCGGCTCGGCGAGACAATGCGCGCATTTCTGGACCGCTGGGGTCGACGCGGCACCGCCCGCGGCGCGGTTGTGGTGATCTTCTCCGACGGCTGGGAGCGCGGCGACCCGACGCTGCTCGCCGAACAGATGGCAGCCCTGCAGCGGCTCGCCCATGCGGTGCTGTGGGTTAACCCGCATGCAGGGGCGGGCGGTTATCGGCCAGTGCAATCCGGGATCGCGGCCGCGCTGCCATTCATCGATCGGTTGCTGGCAGGCCACAGCCTCGTGACGCTGCAGCAGCTACTCGACGAAATCCGCAACGTCTGACCACGACTGGCGCGGAACCGGTTTCGTCGTTTCAGGCGTTCGTGGCCGCCAGCCAGAGCAGAGTAGGCCTATGCGCATCACTGTCACCGTCGATGGGACGCCTTATACCGACGACGTGGAGCCGCGGCTTCTGCTCGTGCACTACCTTCGGGACCGGCTCGGCAAGGTCGGAACCGTGGTCGGCTGCGATACCAGCAACTGCGGCGCGTGCACCGTGCACCTCAACGGCTACAGCGTCAAGTCGTGCTCTGTGCTCGCCGTGCAGGCCGACGGCGGCGACGTCGTGACCGTCGAAGGCCTGTCGCGAGACGACGGGACGCTGCACCCCGTCCAGGAGGCGTTCCGCGACAACCATGCCTTGCAGTGCGGCTTCTGCACCCCCGGAATGATCATGCAGACCATCGACCTGCTCGCCGAGGACCCCGACCCGGACGAACACGCGATACGGCACGGCCTGGAAGGCAACCTGTGCCGCTGTACGGGATACCAGAACATCGTCAGCGCAGTGCAGGACGCGGCGCAGCGACTGCGCGCCACGGCGGCCGATAGCACCGCTACGGACGCGAAAAGCGTTGCACCGAAAGCTGATACTGCAGGAGGGGTGCGATGACCGCCACGGCTGAGCCTGAAATCGGCAAGGCGAGGGTTCGCAAGGAAGACCACCATCTGATCACCGGTCGCACCCGGTGGACCGACAACATCGTGTTGCCGGGCATGCAGCACGTGGCCATCCTGCGCAGTCTCGTCGCGCATGCGCGCATCACCAGCATCGACACGACCGCCGCGCGCAGCATGCCCGGCGTCGTCGCGGTCTACACCGGCGCCGACCTCGCCGCAGAGCAAGGCAGCCTGCCCAACGCATGGCAGATCACCGAGGACATGAAGGCGCCACCCGCACCGTCGCTCGCGGTGGACACGGTGAACTTCGCGGGCGAAGCCGTCGCCGTCGTAGTGGCCCGCACCGCTTATGAGGCGCAGGACGCGCTCGAAGGGATCGACTTCGAGTACGACGATCTACCGGTGGTGCTCGATCTCGCTGCGGCCGCCGCGGACGGCGCCGAGTTGGTGCATCGCGATCTCGGCACGAACGTGAGCGCGGTGTGGACGTTCGACTCCGCGGAGGCAGGGACAGGTGCCGACGTCGAAGATGCCATCCGCGACGCCGAAGTGCTTCTGCAGCGCACGTTCCGACAGCAGCGGCTGATTCCGGCGTTCATGGAGCCGCGCTCGGTGGTGGTCGATCCGACCGGCCCCCAGCTCACGATGTGGTCGGCCACGCAGGTCCCGCACATCCTGCGGCTGATGCTGGCGATGACGCTGGAAATCCCGGAACACAAGGTGCGGGTGATCGCCCCGGATGTCGGGGGCGGATTCGGCGGCAAGCTTCAGGTGACGCCGGAGGAGGTGATCGCCCTTCTCGTCGCGCGACGGCTCGGTAAGCCGGTCAAGTACACCGAGTCCCGCAGCGAGTCCATGCTCGCGGCACACCACGGCCGCGACCAGATCCAGAAGCTGACGCTCGCCGCGCGCCGAGACGGCACCGTCACTGGTCTGAAGGTCGAACTGCTCGCCGATATGGGCGCCTACCTACGGCTGGTCACCTCCGGCATACCGATCCTGGGCGCGTTCATGTTCAACGGGATCTACAAGTTCCCGTCGTATCACTTCACGTGCACCAACGTCTTCACGAACAAGGTGCCCACCGACGCCTACCGCGGCGCCGGGCGTCCGGAGGCGACGTTCGCCATCGAGCGGATGATGGACGAGCTCGCCGCCGAATTGTCGCGAGACCCGCTCGAGCTGCGCGCCCAAAACTGGATCACCCACGAGGAATTCCCGTTCGACACCGTCGCGGGGTTGACCTATGACTCCGGCAACTACGAAGCCGCCACCGCGAAGGCGCGGGAGTTGTTCGACTACGACGGGTTGCGGCGCGAACAGGCCGAGCGCCGCGAACGGCAGGATCCGGTACAGCTCGGCATCGGCGTCTCGACGTTCACCGAGATGTGCGGCCTGGCGCCGTCGCGGGTGCTCGGTTCGCTGTCGTACGGGGCGGGCGGCTGGGAGCACGCGGCGATTCGCATGCTGCCGACCGGCAAGGTGGAGGTGGTCACCGGGTCATCGCCGCATGGTCAGGGTCACGAGACGGCGTGGAGCCAGATCGTCGCCGACCAACTCGGAGTCCCGTTCGAGGACATCGAAATCCTCCATGGCGACACGCAAAGCTCGCCGCGCGGGCTGGACACCTACGGATCGCGGTCACTGGCGGTCGGAGCGATGGCGGTGGTCAAGGCGGCGGAGAAGGTGATCGCCAAGGCCAAGCCTTTCGCAGCGCACATGATGGAATGTGCCGAGGACGACCTGGAATTCACCGCAGGAGGGTTCCGCGTGGCGGGGACCGAGAAGGCCGTCACGCTCCCCGAAATCGCCCTCGCCGTGTTCGCCGCACACGACCTGCCAGACGGCGTGGAACCGAGTCTGGATTCCGAGGCCACCTACGATCCGGAGAATTTCTCGTTCCCACACGGAACGCATTTGTGCGCAACGGAAGTGGATACCGAGACCGGGCAGGTGCGGATTCGGTCCTATGTCTGCGTCGACGACATCGGCCACGTGGTGAACCCGCTGATCGTCGATGGACAGGTGCACGGCGGACTCGCGCAGGGCATCGCGCAGGCCTTGTATGAGGAAGCCGTGCACGACGAGTCGGGCACCCTCATCAACGCCTCGTTCTCCGAATACCTGGTGCCGTCCGCGGCGGACCTGCCGTCGTTCACCACCGGACGGACCGAAACCCCCGCCACCACAAACCCGCTCGGCGTCAAGGGCGTCGGTGAGGCGGGCACCATCGCGTCCACCCCTGCCGTGGTCAACGCGGTCATCGATGCGGTCCGACACCTCGGTGTTACGGACATCGAAATGCCTTGCAGCCCACTGCGCGTCTGGCATGCCATCAGTGAGGCCCAGGGAGGTGCCCGATGATTCCGTCAAATTTCGACTATGTGGCGCCGACCACTGTCGACGAAGCGGTGGCGGCGCTCGCACAGGGCGGTGAGGATGCCAAAGTCATCGCGGGCGGTCAGACCTTGATGCCCGTGCTGAGGCTGCGGCTGGCAGCGCCGACCGTGCTCGTCGACCTCGGCAGGATCGACGAGCTCCGCGGCGTGCGCGACGACAGCGACAGCCTGGTGATCGGCGCGATGACGACTTACTACGCCCTGCTGGGTAATCCGCTGATCAGCAAGTACGCGCTGCTGCTCGCAGATGCCACCCGCACGGTCGCCGACCCGCAGATCCGGCACCGCGGCACGCTGGGCGGGAACCTCGCACATGCCGATCCGGCCGGTGACTTGTCCGCACCGGTGCTGGCGTTGGAGGCGACGATGACTGTCGTCGGCCCATCGGGCAGCCGCACCATCCCCGCCGCGGAATTCTTCGTGGACTACTTCACCACCGCGCTGCAGCCCGATGAAATCCTCACGGAGATAAGGATTCCGAAGCACACGAATTGGGCGGCGCACTATGAGAAGCTGCACCGGGTAGCGCAGGCCTGGTCGATCGTGGCAGTCGCGGCAACGGTCGACGTCGATCAGGGGACCGTCCGGCAGGCGCGAATCGCGCTGACCAATGTGGCGCCGACGCCGACGCGCGCCCGAGGCGTGGAGGAGGCACTGATCGGTCAGCCCGCGAGCGAGGAGCTGATTCGGGCGGCAGCGGAGCACGCCGCGGAGGGCATCGACCCCATCAGCGACGGCAATGCCGACGCCGACTACCGCAGCCATCTCGCGAGAGTGCTGACGCGGCGGGCGGTCGCGACAGCGGCCGGCATATGAACCCGACTTCCACCCTCACCCCGCAGCAGCGGGTGGAGGCCTGGCTCGCCGACTTCGAAGCGGCGCTGGCCGTCCGCGACATCGACCGCGCGACGCAGAAGTTCGCCACCGACAGCTTCTGGCGCGACCTGGTGGCATTCACCTGGAACATCAAGACGGTCGAGGGCCGCGACGGGATCGCTGACATGCTGACCTCCCAGCTGGCGCACACCGACCCGTCGAACTTCCGCACACGCGAGGACGTGACCGAGGACGCCGGTGTGGTCTCGGCGTTCATCGAGTTCGACACCGCGGTCGGCCGCGGCGTCGGCCACCTGCGGCTGAAGGGCGACGAGGCATGGACGCTGCTGACCGCTCTCCAGGAACTTAAGGGACATGAGCAGCGCGAGGGTCCGTCGCGGGTGCTCGGCGCGGTGCACGGCTGCGATCCCGACACCCGCGGTCGTGGGCGGAGAAGCGCGCGGACGAGGAAGCCGACCTCGGCTACCAGACTCAGCCGTACACGCTCGTCGTCGGCGGCGGGCAAGGCGGGATCGCGCTCGGCGCGCGGCTTCGCCAACTGGGGGTGCCTAGCATCGTCGTCGACCGACACGAACGACCTGGCGACCAGTGGCGCAAGCGCTACAAGTCGCTGTGCCTGCACGACCCCGTCTGGTACGACCACCTGCCCTACCTCCCATTTCCTGCAAACTGGCCGGTGTTCTCACCCAAGGACAAGATCGGCGACTGGCTGGAGTTCTACACCCGGGTGATGGAGGTGCCGTACTGGTCGAAGACGACCTGCCTCTCTGCGTCGTTCGACGAGGACACCAAGACATGGACTGTTGAGGTGGACCGCGACGGCGAGCGGATCACTCTGCGGCCGACGCAACTCATCCTGGCCACCGGCATGTCGGGCAAACCGAGCATTCCGACGCTGGCGGGCCAGGACGTGTTCCGCGGCGACCAGCACCACTCGAGTGCACACCCGGGACCCGATGCCTATGTCGGCAAGAAGGCGGTCGTGGTCGGGTCCAACAACTCCGCCCACGACATCTGTAAAGCGTTGTACGAGAACGGGGTCGACGTGACGATGGTGCAACGCTCGTCGACGCACATCGTCAAGTCGGACTCGCTGATGGAACTCGGACTCGGCGACCTCTACTCGGAACGCGCCGTGGCCGCGGGCATGACCACCGAGAAGGCCGACATGACGTTCGCGTCGCTCCCGTACCGGATCCTGCACGAATTTCAGATCCCCGTCTACAACGCGATCCGCGAGCGGGACAAGGACTTCTACGAGCGACTGGAGGCCGCCGGCTTCGAACTCGACTGGGGCGACGACGAATCCGGTCTGTTCATGAAATACCTGCGCCGGGGCTCGGGCTATTACATCGACGTCGGCGCATCCGACTTGGTGGCCGACGGCGAGATCAAGCTGGCGCACGGTCAGGTCGAACGGCTGACCGAGGATTCGGTGGTGCTGACCGACGGCACGACGTTGCCTGCCGACGTCGTCGTCTATGCGACCGGGTACGGCTCGATGAACGGCTGGGCCGCCGACCTCATCGGCCAGGACGTCGCCGACAAGGTCGGCAAGGTCTGGGGCCTGGGCAGCGACACGACCAAGGACCCCGGCCCGTGGGAGGGCGAGCAGCGCAACATGTGGAAGCCGACGCAGCAGGAGAACCTCTGGTTTCACGGCGGCAACCTGCACCAGTCGCGGCACTACTCGCTCTACCTGGCGTTGCAGATCAAGGCGCGCCACGAAGGCATACCCACTCCCGTGTACGGCCTTCAGGAGGTCCATCACCTGAGCTGACGGGCAACCGGTCGAGAATGGCTGGCGTGGACACCGACGAGCGCTTGCGCGAGGAGCAGACAGACAACGACGGATCCCTACCTCTGGCTGGAGGACATCACCGGCGACGACGCGCTGGACTGGGTCCGCCGCCACAACGAGCCGACGCTCGCCGAGTTGCGCGACGAACGCTTCGAGCAGATGCGCGCCGAGGCGCTCGAGGTACTCGACACCGATGCGCGCATTCCGTACGTCCGCCGCCGCGGCGACTGGCTGTACAACTTCTGGCGCGACGCGGCGAATCCGCGCGGCCTCTGGCGTCGCACCACGCTGGACAGCTACCGCACCGACACCCCGGACTGGGAGGTGGTGATCGACCTCGACGCACTGGCCGCCGACGAGGATGAGAACTGGGTGTGGGCAGGCGCGAAAGTGATCGAGCCCGATCATTCCCTTGCCCTGATCACCCTGTCACGCGGTGGGTCGGACGCCGCGGTGGTGCGCGAGTTCGACATGCGCACAGCCGAATTCGTGGTCGACGGCTTCGAGGTGCCCGAGGCAAAGACCCAGATCAGCTGGGAAGACGAGAAAACCGTGTTGATCGGCACGGATTGGGGCGAGGACTCGCTGACCGACTCCGGGTACCCGCGGCTGGTCAAACGCTGGCGCCGGGGCACCCCGCTCGACGACGCCGAGACCCTGTTCAGCGGTGCACGTTCCGACGTGCTCGTCGCGGCGTCGAGGGACCGCACACCCGGCTTCGAACGAACCCTGTTGAGCCGCGCCGTCGACTTCTTCAACGACGAGGTCTACGAGCTGCGTGACGACGAGTTCATTCGCATAGACGCACCCACCGACGCAACCGTGTCGGCTCATCGCGACTGGCTGTTGATCGAGCTGCGCACCGACTGGTACACCGGGGCGGGCTCCTACCGGGCAGGTTCGCTGATCGCCGCCGACTACGACGAATTCCTCGCCGGTACAGCCGATCTCCACGTTGTCTTCGAGCCCGATGACCACACCAGCCTCAACCATTACGCGTGGACGAGGGACAAGCTGGTCATCGTCACGCTCGCCGATGTGGTCAGCCGGGTGCAGACGGTGACGCCGGGCAGCTGGGTCACCGAGCCGGTGCCGGGCATACCCGACAACACCAACGCCGTCATCGTCGACACCGACGACCTGGGCGACGAGATCTTTCTGGATTTCAGCGGATTCACCACGCCGTCGCGGCTTCTGCACGGACCCGTCGAAGGCCCTCTCGAGCCGATCAAGTCGGCGCCATCGTTCTTCGACGCCGAAGACCTTACCGTCACACAGCATTTCGCAACGTCGGAGGACGGCACCGCGATCCCCTACTTCGTGGTCGGTCACCGCGATAGCGCCGGGCCCGGCCCCACGCTGCTTGGTGGCTACGGCGGCTTCGAGGTGTCGCGGACACCGGGGTACGAGGGCGTGATGGGTCGGCTGTGGCTGGCGCGCGGCGGCACCTTTGTGCTGGCCAACATCCGCGGCGGTGGCGAGTACGGCCCAGGTTGGCATACCCAGGCGATGCGGGAGGGCCGCCACCTCGTCGCAGAGGACTTCGCCTCGGTCGCAAAGGATTTGGTGCGTCGTGGTATCACGACGGTCGAACAGCTCGGCGCGCAGGGCGGGAGCAACGGCGGCCTGCTGATGGGCATCATGCTGACCCGGTATCCGGAGTTGTTCGGCGCGCTCGTGTGTAGTGTGCCGCTGCTGGACATGAAGCGGTTCCACCTGCTGCTGGCCGGCGCGTCGTGGGTGGCCGAATACGGTGACCCGGACGACCCGGACGACTGGGAGTTCATCGCCAAGTACTCGCCGTATCAGAACATCTCGGCGGATCGTCGCTATCCGCCGCTGCTGATGACGACGTCCACTCGCGATGACCGGGTCCATCCCGGCCACGCTCGCAAGATGACCGCTGCGCTGGAGGCGGCGGGACACCACGTGCAGTACTACGAGAACATCGAAGGCGGGCACGCCGGGGCGGCCGACAATGCGCAGACCGCATTCCGGTCGGCGCTGATCTACGAGTTCCTGCATCGGACGCTGCCGAATTGATGTCATGGTCTGCTTCGAACCGCCGGTAAGCTGACAGCAAACGTTGTTCGGAGGTCGTCGAATGTGGGTTGAGCCGGAACTGCTGCACTCAGGCGGTGACGTGGCGCGCAGCGCAGGCCAGCGTGTCCTCGGCGGTGCGGAAGCGCTGTCCGCGGCTCCGATCGGGTCGAGCATCTTCGGCGACTTCGACGCGGCACGGTCGTTTCATCAGCGTCTGAGCGCACATCGCACCAGCCGCGTCGAGGCAATGCGGGGCAACCATCGGACGCTGACCGACGTCGGGCGAAAGGTGCAAACGGGGGCGGGCTGGTTCTCCCAAACCGAGCACCAGAACACCGAAGACGTCTCGCGCATCACGGATGCCTAGCTATCCGCAACTGGTCCATCTCAGCGTTCCCGAACTGATCGGTGCGGCCGGCGGTGACCCCTGGCAGATCGATGACACGATTCAGGCAGGCGCACCGGGTGAGATCAGCGAGCTTGCCACCTCCTTCCGAAATGCGGGCCTGTGCATCACAGAGACCGACGAGGAGTTCTATCAGGCCAAGAAGCGCTTCGACGAATCATGGGACCGCGACGATCCCGCGCATCCGGTCAACGACCCCGCGCATCCGGTCAACGACTCGGAAGAGGTCCGGCGCGCAACGCAGTGGCTGCGGCTGGGCCCGCGACAGATGGCGAAGGTCGCCGCGGACCTTCAGGACATCGCCGCCACGCTTGCCGAGGCGCAGCGCAGTGGTCACGTCTCGATGACCAACCTCAACAGCAGGCTCGTTCAGATCGACAACACGATCGCGGCGGAGATCGCGCAAGCCCAGACCGACGGCGTCAACTTGGACTGGTCGGAACTCAAGACCGCCGCGATCGACGCCACCAAAAATTCGCTGGGTGAGATGACGGCGGTTCGCGACACGTACGGCACCAAGTTGGATGCGGCCGAGCTGGAGATGGCGGCCGACGGCTACGACATGGATGCCGTCCAGGGCGCCGAGGGTGAGGGTGACCTGTCCGCCCAGGATCAGGCTCAAAGCGCCGCCGAGAGGTACGACGAGATCCAGCGCGCGGACGATGAGGCTCTGGTCAACAGCGGCGGCCCGATGACACCCGAGAAGCAGGCCGCGGCTGCACGCCTACGCGACTTCGCAACGGCCAACGATCCCAACGCCAACCCGTACGCCAAGCAGTATGCGGGCGAGCGCCTCAACGACTACAACATGTCCAGGTTCGTAGGCCCGCTGCCCCTGGACCCGGTCCTTGGCACCGACGCGCGGCAACAGGCGAAAACGCGGCTGGAGTTCCAGCAGAAGTTGGAAGCGGGCCTTCTCGGGTCGGCGCCGATATCGCCGGATGCCGCGACGGCGTTCCTGGACAGCCCTGAGACGCAGGCCAGAGCGTTGGTGCTGAATCGGGCGGAGCAGCAGCTCACCCAGATGGGGATGTCGCATGAGGGCGCCATCACCGTGATCAAGGGGCTCGCATCGCTGTCCGACAGCATCGGCACCGGCGTCGGTCAGTACGGGGACTCGGTGGAGACCGGACGGCACGCGCTGGACGGCCTGTCCAAGGCCGACGCCGAGCTGTTCTCCAAGTGGGGTACTCGCGTGGGCAATGCCGGCAACGTCGCGCAGCTTGTGCTCGCGCTGACGGAGTTCGACAACAACCCATGGAACCCCAACGAGGAATTCGGCGCTGGCGTCGGCGGCGTCCTGGGCAGTGTCTACGGCGGCATGGGTACCGGCGCGGCTGTTGGATCGTTCGCCGGTCCGTTCACCGCAGCCGGAGCAGCCATCATCGGTGGGCTGCTCGGTGGCTTCGCAGGCAGCGACATCGGCGGTTACTTGGGCAGCCTGGCCGACCCGAGTCGTTACGCGCCAGGTGGCGGAGCGGGAAGTTGGTAACTGCGCGATGCTCACCCTTAAGCATCTGAGCGCCGCTGAATTGATCGGCGCCGCCGGCGGCGACCCGTGGATGGTGAACGACACCATCCAGGCCGGATCGCCGGGTGAGATCAGCGAGCTCGCAACGTCTTTCCACAACGCTGCCGTGTGCACCAGCCAAACAAGTGAGGAGTTTGCGCAGCGGCCGGATTTCGATCGGCAACCTGGAAGCCCGGCTCAAGCAGATCGACGACCTGATCGACTCGGAACTGCGGGAGGCGGCCGCAGCGGGCCAGCAGCTCGACTGGTCAGAGCTGAAGAAGGCTGCCGTCGACGCCACCAAGCAGGCGCTGGGTGAGATGAACGCGCTCCGCAACGCGTACGGCGCCAAGCTCAACGCGGTCCAACTGGAGATGGCGGCCGACGGCTACGACACCGACGCGATTGACGGCGGAGCGCCGAAAACTCCTGCGCAACAGCCAAATGGAAGGCCAGACAGCCAGCCAGGCAACCTTGACGACGCGCTCAACCACATCGCCGGCGCCCCAGTGCCCGCCGCCGTGCCACCGAAGCCAGTGCCGATGGATCCGAAGAACGTCGAGAGCTTCAAGGCGATGGCCCGGGACATGCTTCAACGGAGTGGCGTGCCACCCGACCGGATCGAATCGCGGCTGAACGACATAGTCGCCCGAGCCCAGCGGGGTCTCGGTCCGAGCTACCGGGCCCCGGAACCGCCGCGTCAGCCACCGCCGGGCTTCGGCGAAGGGTTCGCCGACCGCTGGTTTTCCACCGAGCAAGCCATCAAGAACCTGCTCGGCCAAGGCGGCCCCGGCGAACCCGGCGTCGTCGAGTCCTGGACTGGGCTGCTGAAGGGCACCGCCGAAACCGCAGCCAACCCGGCCGGTGCGGCGGTCGAGGAGATCAAGAACGCCCTGTCATCGCCCTCCCCGGCCTACTACTTGGGGGAGAAAACCTTCGACGTCGGGTCCACCGCCGCCACCCTGCCCTTCGGCGGCGAAGGTGCGGCCGTTCGGGCAGGCCTACCCGTGAGAACCATCGCCGAGGGCGGCGCACCGGAAGCTCTCGTGCGGGGCTGGCACCCGACAGGCGGTATGCCGTGGGAAGAGTTCGGGTCGCAGTTCGGTACCCCCGGGAGTCGAATCTGGCCCGAGAACAACGGATTTCCCGCGGGCTACGAACCGCAACCCGCCCAGCTGCCCGCGGGGACCATCATCGACAGGTTCGGCGGCGAAAGGGGCCAATACCTCCCACCGGATGGCACGCTGTTCGCGGATCGCGCATTGACGCCGGAATCGGTCACCGCCGAGTACCACCGCTATTCGGTCACCGGAAAACCGCTTCCTGACGGCTGGCAGATCCTAGAAGGACCCGTGCAGCCCTGGTACGGCCAGACGCCGTCGCCGGGCGCCGTCCAATATATGATCGTGGGCCCAGACGGCGTCAAAGTCGATGTAAAACGACTGATCGACAGGGGGATCATCACCGAACATGGACCCGTCCTCGGACAAGAATTCAAGTGACCTTCAAACCGAGATCAATCGGCTGGCGGAAAGGCTCGACGTTCGTCCGATGCCTGTCGGACTGCGAACCAACGACGGCCTGAACATCTTCGTCGACGACGACGGCACTTACCATTACACGACCTACGAGCGGGGAAAACTCGTCTGGGACGACGCCGGCAAGCTGGACGATGTTCTCTATTGGTACTGCGAAGGCATCGTGGGCAGCCAAGCCTCCAGATACTTCGAGGACCGCAATGAACGCTTCCTGTACGAGTACCAGGTACTGAGCCATTACAGCCCCGACTGGGCCAAACGGCGGGTGCGTGAACTGGCCGCGCTGTTCCGTGACGGTCAGCCGGAGGACATCGCCTTACTGCCCGATATCGGCGAACCCTTGTGATGCACGTGGTCATCGCAGGCGGACACGGCAAGATCGCCTTGATCCTCGAGCGCCTGCTGTCAGCGCGCGGCGACTCGGCCGCCGGATTAATCAGGAACCCGGCTCAGGTCGCCGACCTCGAGGCGGCCGGCGCGACCGCATTGGTCGTCGATCTGGAGAAGGCGTCCGTCGACGAGGTGGCGCGACACCTGCGCGGCGCCGACGCCGTCGTGTTCGCAGCGGGAGCGGGTCCTGGCAGCGGTGCGGCGCGCAAGCAGACCGTCGACCGCGACGCCGCCATCCTGCTGGCCGATGCGGCGGAAGCCGCGGGCGTCGAACGGTATGTCATGGTCTCGGCCATGGCCGCCGACCCGCGGGCCACCGCCGACGATGATGTCTTCCAGGCTTACCTGCGTGCGAAAGGCGTTGCCGACGAGGCGATCCGAAGCCGCCGCGGGCTGAAGTGGACGGTCGTCCGTCCGGGGGCGCTCACGAACGACGCGGGAAACGGCCGCGTGGAGATCGCGGATTCCACCGGACGCGGAAGCATTCCCCGCGAGGACGTCGCGGCGGTAGTCGTCGCGGTACTCGACGAGCCCGCCACCGCAGGCAAGAGTTTCGACCTGATCTCCGGCGAGACGCCGATCGCCGAAGCCGTGTCCGCGCTCACCCGCTGACGGCGATACTGCAGGAATGCCCGAGTTCGAGACTCTGCTGTACAAGACCGAGACGCCCGTCGCGACCATCACGCTGAACCGCCCCGACGAGCTGAACACCATCGTTCCGCCGATGCCCGACGAGGTGGAGGCGGCCGTCGCCCTGGCCGAACGCAATCCCGCGGTCAAGGTGATCGTGCTGCGCGGCGCCGGCCGGGCGTTCTGCGGCGGCTACGACTTCGGCGGCGGCTTCGAGCAATGGGGCGAGTCGATGAACACCGACGGCAAGTGGGATCCCGGAAAGGACTTCGCGTTCACCACCGCGCGCGCCACCAGCCCGACCCAGAAGCTGATGGCGATCTGGCGGGCATCCAAACCCGTGATCGCCCAGGTCCACGGCTGGTGTGTCGGCGGCGCAAGCGATTTCGCGCTGTCCGCCGATATCGTGATCGCCAGCGACGACGCCGTCATCGGCACGCCGTACTCCCGGATGTGGGGCGCCTACCTGAGCGGGATGTGGCTCTACCGGTTGAGCTTCGCCAAGGTGAAGTGGCATTCGCTGACCGGAGAGCCGTTGACGGGCCGTGAGGCCGCGAACGTCGAGCTGATCAATGAATCTGTGCCGTTCGAGCGGCTGGAGGCGCGCGTCGCCGAGGTCGCGGCGATGTTGTGCCGAATCCCGTTGTCGCAGTTGCAGGCTCAGAAGCTGATCGTCAATCAGGCCTACGAGAACATGGGGTTGGCGTCGACCCAGACGTTGGGCGTGATCCTGGACGGTCTGATGCGCAACACCCCCGACGCACTGCAATTCATCGGCACCGCCTCGACCGAAGGCGTGCGGACCGCAGTCGAGCACCGCGACGGACCGTGGGGCGACTACAGCCAGGCCCCGCCCGAGCGGCGGCCCGACCCGTCACACGTCATCGAGCCCTAGAGCCCGGCGCGAAGGTCGAGCAGCGCATCGAGGTCGGCGACTGCGCGCAACGTGTCGTTGAGGTGTGTGCACGTGGTGGTGCCGACGAATTCGCCGCGGACGCGGTCACGCATCTCCGACAGCGTCATTCCGCGGATCCGCGCAGCACTTCCGATGGCGCCTGGACACTCCTGCCACGGCAGCACCCGCACACTCGCCGCCACCGAGGTGACGGTTCTCGTCGACGCGTCGATCGAACCCTCGACGGTGTACTCGTGCACGATCGTCTCGACACCGGCACCGTCGACGTGCGAGTCGCGGAAGTGCGCGTCGAAGTCACCGTTCGGCGTGAGGTCCAGCCTGCGGAACCTCCGCATGCCATGCGGGCGCAGCGGTTCGACACTGTGTATGCCGTCCGGATCCAACGGCGGTGCCACCGGTCCGTGCACCGAGGGGATGGTGCCGTTGCGTTTGGCGTACGGGACGAGCGATGCGTCCTCCGCGAAGCCCGCGCAGATACCCGCCATGTGATCGGCGGTACCGGCGGGCAGTTTCTCCTCGATGCCCAGCGTGATCGCCGCGTGCTGCACCGCGTAGCCGGAGACCAGCGCCGCGCCGACCCAGTCATCGAGAAGCAGGTGCAGCAGACCTGCCTGCGCAACCTCGTCGGGAATCAACGTGCCGACCGTCGCGCGGAAACCCGGCCCGACCCGGCTGCCCGCAAGCTGCACCAGCCGGTCGTCCTGCGGATCGGCGGCGATGTCCTCGATGACGCGCTCTGCGAGATGTGCGCGCACGCCGACCCGGCCGAGCACGTCGCCCGTGCCTGGTCCGCGGCCGACGGCGTCTCGCGCCCGCAGATCAACGTCGGAACGCCCGGTCCCGGCCGGATGGGTGTCGATGGTGCTGGTGCGGCGCAGTGCACCGACGGCGAGCGGCGGCCACGTCTGGACAGGCCGCTGGGGCCCGGCGATGTCCGTGACGAATGGCATGGCGAGACTCTAATCGCTGCGGCGCAGACCGCCGAGCATCGAGACCACGATGCCGAACACCACCAGCACGCCGCCCGCGGCCAGCGTCAGGTTCAGCCACTGGTGCAGGCTGGCTTCGGCGGTGTTGACCATGACGTCGGCCACCTGGCGGATGTCACCGGTCGTTTGGTTCAGCGCATCCTCGATCCGGCGCCTGCCGACCTCGAGGCCGGCCCAGCCCGCCGCGCCGACCAGAAGTGCCGAAACACCCAGCGCGGCAAGGGCTTTACCCCGCGAACGCGCAGTAGCCAGGGTCAACAATGCGAACACGCCGGTGAGCACGCAGGCGCCGATGGTCGCCCACGGCCCCCACGTCGACAACACCTTCAGCTGGCCGGGGCGTAACGACGAGGACTCGGGCACGGTGATCGGCACGGTCAGCGTCTCCGGAACGTCGAGGTTGAGATCGCCGAGCGTCTCCCGCAGCGAATCGTCCCTGAGCATCGGTGCGATGTCGACGAGCCACCGGTCACCGGCACCCTGGTCGTGTTGAACCGAGTCGGTGAACATCCATCTGTGGGCGATGCGGTTGGCCTGCGCGAACTGGCCGGGGAATCCCGGGTTGGCGGTGTAGGCGGCAGTCACCCCGCGAACGAGCTGGGCGTTGTTGAGTTCGTATCCGTTGTCGGCGGCCAGCTCGGTGATCTGCGTCGTCAGCTCCGAGGTCATCGCCTCCTGCAACTGGGGATCCTTCGCCGCCGTGGCCGCCAGCGAGGCATATCCGTCCTCGCTCACCACGTTCTTCTGGGCCCAGGTCGTGGGCACCGCCACCGCCAGCGCCGAGGTGGTGACGAGCCAGAACAGCAGCGCCGCCAGAAACCGCACGCTGCCCTCCTACCGGGAAGGGACGCGCGATGTCAGTCGGCCAGTGCGCGCCCCACGATGAGGGGGTCCGGCCGACCGACCACCTCATGGTCCTTGTTGTCGTAGTCGAATTTACTCAGTACGTACCGCATGGCGTTGATGCGGGCGCGCTTCTTGTCGTTGCTCTTCACGACGGTCCACGGCGCCGTCTCGGTGTCCGTCCAGGCGAACATGTCCTCCTTGGCCGCGGTGTAGTCGTCCCACTTGTCCAGCGAGGCGAGGTCCGTCGGCGACAGCTTCCACTGCCGGACCGGGTCGACCTGACGAATGGTGAAGCGGGTGCGCTGCTCGTTCGACGACACCGAGAACCACAGCTTGGTCAGGCTGATGCCGTCGTTGACCAGCATCTGCTCGAACAGCGGCACCTGCCGGATGAACTCGGCATGCTGCTTGGGCGTGCAGAACCCCATCACGCGCTCGACGCCCGCGCGGTTGTACCAGGAGCGGTCGAACAATACGATCTCGCCCGCGGCGGGAAAGTGCTTGATGTAGCGCTGGAAGTACCACTGGGTGCGCTCGCGGTCGGTCGGCTTCTCGAGTGCGACCACGCGGGCCCCGCGCGGGTTGAGGTGTTCCATGAAGCGCTTGATGGTGCCGCCCTTGCCCGCGGCGTCGCGGCCCTCGAACACGATGACGTGCCGGTGTCCGTTGGACTGGCTCCACTTCTGCAGCTTCAGCAGTTCGATCTGCAGCAGGCGCTTCTGCTCCTCGTAATCCTCGCGCCTCATGCGTTCGTCGTACGGGTAGTTCTCGCGCCACGTGTCGACGACCTCACCGCCCGGATGGATCAACAGCTCCGGGTCGTCATCGTCGTCGTCGCGCACGGTGTAGCTAAGGTTTTCATTTGCCAGGACCACGCGGCAAAAGGTAGCGACCGGGGTGAACGTAGCGGTGACGCGCCGGTGAACGGCAGGTGTTGAAGCGCTATTTCGCGGTTCGACGCGGACGCCGCAGTGCCAGCCTGGTCATCAGCTTGTTCATCCGCGTCAGTGCCTTGTGCGAGTTGTTGTAGTAGTTGCCGCCCGCTCCGACACTCGTACGTGGCGCGACGACGGCTTCCTGCCTGCAGTACTTGCGCAGACCCTCGGCCCCGCCGAACCGCGCACCCATCCCCGACGTCTTCCAGCCGCCCATGGGCGCGGTGGTGCACATCAGGTTCGAGATCACGTCGTTGACGTTGACAGCTCCGCAATCAAGCTGCACCGCAACCTCTTTGGCGCGCTCGACGTCCTTGGAGAAGACGGAGGCCGACAGGCCGTAGGGGCTGTCGTTGGCGAGGCGAACCGCCTCCTCGACCGTCGACACCTTCATGATCGGCAGAGTCGGGCCGAAGGTCTCCTCGGTCATGCAGGTCATCGAGTGGTCGACGTCGACGAGCACCGTCGGCGGATAGAAGCTGCCCTGGCCGGCCGTACGCTCGCCACCGGTCAGCGCCTTGGCGCCCGCGGCCACCGCTTCGCGTACGTGTCGTTCGGTGACGGCGACCTGGTCGTCGTCGATGAGCGCGCCGAAGTCGTAGCCCTGGCCCGCGCCCATCTTCAGCTTCTCGACGTTGCGCACGACCGCGCTGACGAACTGGTCGTAGACCGGCTCGAGGACGTAGGCCCGCTCGACAGACACACACGTCTGGCCTGCGTTGAACATCGCGCCCCACACCGCGGCGTGCGCAGCGAGGTCGATGTCGGCGTCCTCCAACACGATCATCGGGTCCTTGCCGCCGAGCTCGAGGCTGACCGGCGTGAGCCTGCGCGCGGCCCGCTCCATCACCTTGGCGCCGGTGGCGCATGACCCGGTGAACTGGATGAAGTCGGAGTTGTCGATAACCGCTTCGGACACCTCGCGCGCACCCTGCGCCAGCGCCAGCACCTCCGGCGCACCCGAGTCGTGCCAGCCGCGCAGCAGCACCTCCGCGGTCAGCGGCGTGCGCTCCGACGGCTTCAGCAGCACCGAGCAGCCTGCGGCCAGTGCACCGATGGCGTCCATCAAAGCGTTGGCGACCGGGTAGTTCCACGGCGCGATGATGCCCACGACCTGGCGTGGGCGGTAGTGCACGGTGACCTTCTTGATCGCCAGGAACGGCAGCGATGCGGGCCGCGTCTCCGGCGCGAGCGCCTTCTCCATCGTCTTGATGTAGTACGACAGGATCATGATCAGCAGCGGCACCTCTTGGGCCGCATCGACGGCCGACTTGCCCGTCTCCTTGATCAGCAACGACTCGATCTCGTCGCGATGCTCGCCGAGCCAGACGGCGTAGCGGGCGAGCACCTTGGCGCGGCCCTTGGCGCCGCGCACCTCCCACTCCTTCTGCGCCTCGCGCAGCCCGGCCGCAATGCGCGGCACATCGGCGGGGTCGGTCCAGCGCACCTGCCCGGCGACGGCGCCGGTGGCGGGGTTGCGGATGGTGGTCGCAGACGAGGGCGAATCAACTTCTGGCGTCGCGGTCATGAACCAATGTTAACCACCGGTGTGATCTTCATCGCACCCGGGTTGACGCGTGTCAAGTTCAGCCGCCAGGGCCGCCACGCACACCACGGCACTGCCCAGCAGCGCAGCGCCGATTGTGTCGGTGAAGTAGTGGTAGGTCACGCCCTGCCCGATCATCGCGAGTAGGCCGGCGACGGCGGCGACGACCACCGACCACCAAACCGCGCCCGCCAGCAGCACGAGCATGCCCATCACGATGACGACCGTCGTGGTGTGGCCGCTCGGATACGCGAGATCTCCCTCGCTCTGCCGGCCGAAGAAGCGCTTGAGCACCTGAGCGAGCACGATCCCGACGAGCGGCGCGATCAGCATGACCGCCGCCAGCCGTCGCCGACCCAGATAGAGCGCGACGGCGATGCCGAACATCAGCGCGATCGCCAGCACCCACGGGTCGGTGAAGAACAGGAGCCACCGCGCGGGGGTTCGCCGGAACTCGTGAAACCAGTCGTCCAACGGGGTGGAACCCTTGCCGACCGCCCAGCCGAGCACGAACATCGCCACCACGGCGATCGCCGGCCACAGCAGCAGTCTGCTGCGGCCGCCGACCGCGGTCACGTCAGGCGGCGATGCCACGGATGTAGGCGGCCTGGCCGAGGTGCTGTGCTGCGTCATCGACGATGCTGACCAGCCGCGCGCTCGCGGTGACCGGTGGTGTCCAGTGGGTGTCGACCACGCGGCCCAACTCCTCGGTCGTCACCGACGCGATGTATTCCAGGGTCACTTTGTGCACGGCGTGGTAGTAGCCGGCCAGCAGGTCGGCAGGCACGCGGACCTTCGCGACATCGTCGGGGTCGTGTCCGTAGCCGTGGTCGTTGCTGCCCGCCAGGTCGAGTCCGAACCGGTCGTCCCAGCCGTCGCGAGTCCACACCTGCTCGATGCCCGCGATGTCGCAGATTTGGAGGTCCTGTTGGCGCGCGCTGTGCCAGATCAGCCACGCGATGCTGTTGGCCGTTGCGGTCGGCCGAAAGAACGACACCTCGTCGGTCAGGTCGTCGGTGAGGTCGTCGACATGCTCGATCTGCCGGGTGAAGGCGTCGCGGAGCAGTTCGCGGACAGCGGTGGTGTTCGACATGGGACCCACCGTAGTCAGGGCCGTCAGCGCACCAGCGTTATCGCACTCTCCGGGCAGTTCTGCTCGCCGGTGGCGGCATGGCGTTCGAGCTCGCCCGAAACTTCGTCCACGAGAACGAGCGAGTGCCCCACCTCGTCAGCGTCGAAGATGTCGGGCGCCAATGTGTAGCAGCGCCCGTGTCCGGTGCAGAGGTCGGGGTCGACCGAGACGCGTGTCATGACGACGGGACCCTCAGCGGCAGCGATTCGACTGAGCGCAGCGCGCTGGTGTATTTCAGTTCGGTGCCGGGGGCGATCTCGTAATCAGGTATGCGGCGGTGAAATTCGCGCAATGCCACCCGCAGCTCCAGGCGGGCCAGATGCGAACCAAGACAGCGGTGCGGGCCGCCGCCGAAGGCACGGTGCCGGTTGGGGCTGCGCGCGAAGTCGACGACGTCAGGGTCGGCGAACTCGTCCGGGTCGGTGTTGGCGGCGCCCAGAAGCGGGCTGACCCGCTCCCCCTTGCTGATCGGGCATCCGCCGACCTCGACGTCCTGCAGGGCGATACGTGCGACCCCGGGAACCGGCGTCTCCCACCGCAGCAGCTCCTCGATGGCACCCGGCACGATGTCGGGTTGCTCGATGAGGAGCCGCCGATGCTCTGGGTGGCGCGCCAGGTAAACGAAGAAGCAGTCCAGGGAATCGGTGACGGTGTCCAACCCTGCGATGAGGAACAGGAAACATATGTCGAGCATTTCGTCGCGAGACAGCGGCTCACCCGCAATCTCCGCGGCGATCACGGAGGACAGAACGTCGTCGCGCGGGTTGGCGATGTGGTCGTCGATGGCGTGCTCGAAGTAGTCGTAGATCTGGTGCGCCGCAGGCGTCGCCGCTTCGCGGTGTTCAGTGAAGCCCGTGGCGCCCTCTGGACGGATTACGTCTTCCTTCCAGGCCAGGAACTTGTCGAGATCCTCGAGCGGTAAGCCGAGGAGCTGGAGGAACACCGTGCACGGCAGCGGAACGGCGAACTCCTCGTGGAAGTCGAACTCGCCACGATCGACGAAGCCGTCGATCATCTGGTTCACCAGTGCGGTCACTATCGGCTCCCGCGCGGCCATCTGTCGCGGCGTGAACATCGGATCCAGGATCCGGCGGTACTTCGCGTGCTCGGGCGGGTCAATCTGCAGGGGGATCAGCGGCCGCACATTACCCAGTTCGACGGCGTCCATGTTCGACGAGAACACGTCGGTCCGCTTGAGCGCCATCTCGATGTCGGCGAGACGGCTCAATACGACCGGGCCGTCGGGTCCCGGGCGGAACACCGGGCTCGACTCGCGCAGCATCTTGTACATCGGTTGGGGTTCGACGAGCCCCGTAACCGCCCAGTCGACATAACCTTCGGTATCTGCCATTCGGACAGCGTGCACCAACGTCTGATCACGCGGCCGACCCTTTATCATATCGCTTGACAGTTATATGTCTCTATGGTGATATGAATAGGTGGACGCATTCGCGGTGATCGCCGACCCCACCAGGCGGCGCATCCTCGACACCCTGCGCGATGGTGCCGCCGATGTCGGCAGTCTTGTTGAGCGGCTGAATATTTCGCAGCCGTTGGCGTCCAAGCATCTCGCTGTCCTGCGGGACGCGGGCACCGTCGACGTGGAGGTGGACGGCAAGCGGCGCATCTACCGGTTGACCGAAGACCCGCTTCCGGCGGTACTGGCTTGGGTGACGCCGTATCACCGCAAGTGGTCAGCGAGCCTGGACCGCCTGACGCGTCTCATCGATGAGGAGCAGTCATGACAAATCCGCTGCAAGGCACTCTGGAAAATCTGGACGGCGCTTGGGTTTTGACTCTAGTGCGCGACTTCGAGCACCCACCCGAGAAGGTGTGGCCGTGGCTCACCGACCCCGACCGGCTGCGACGCTGGTCGCCGATCGTGCCGGACCGGCCCCTCGACAGCGTAGGCCCGCGGCAGGTCCGGGAAACCCCCGACAGCGACCCGGTGGCCGGCGACGTTATCGCCGTCGACCCGCCGCGCGAACTCGTGCACCGATGGGGCGACGACGAAGTGCGCTGGCGGCTGTCCCCCACCGCGACGGGGTGCGTGCTCACGCTTGAACAGTCGATGCGCGACCGCGACCCGGCGGCGATGAATGCCGCGGGTTGGCATCTATGCCTCGACGTGCTCGACGGCACGCTCGCGGGCGCAGAGCCTGCGCGGGTCGTCGGCGAAGCCGCGCTCGACCACGGATGGGAGTCGTTGCGCGACGACTACGCCGAGCTGC
The DNA here is from genome assembly GCA_963822305.1 of uncultured Actinomycetota bacterium. GTDB lineage: Bacteria > Actinomycetota > Actinomycetes > Mycobacteriales > Mycobacteriaceae > Mycobacterium. The sequence goes on from CAWGHF010000015.1 coordinate 27,875, forward strand.
TCGGCGGGTAGTTACTGCGGCGGAGCGCCGTGGAAGACCGCTTCGACGTTGTTGCCGTCCGGGTCGCGGACGAAGGCGCCGTAGTAGCCGGGGTGGTACTCGGGCCACAGCCGCGGCGCGTGCAGTGACTCGGCGCCGAGTTTCAGCGCGGTGTCGTAGAAGGCCTGAACGGCGCCGTGATCCTTGGCGTGGAACGCGACATGCACCTCGCGGTTGGGGCCGCTCGCCTCACCCGCATTCATGTCGGCGATCCAGAAGTCGGGCTTGCCGTCTTTGCCGTATCCGATGGCGACTTGGTAGTCCAGCTGCCGGGTGTAGCCCAGCACGCCAAGGACCTCGTCGTAGAAGGTCTTCGATTTTTCCCAGTCCGCACAGTTGATTCCCAGGTGGTCGATCACGGCCCCATCCTGGCATGGCCCCACGACACCGTCGTACATTCAGCTGGTGACGTACGACCTGATACTGCGCAACGGCACCATCGTCGACGGCCTCGGCGGGGAACCCTTCGTGGGCGATGTCGCGATCTCCGACGGCGTGTTCGCAGCCGTCGGTTCGGTCAACGGCGAGGCGGCAAGGGAAATCGATGCCACCGGGCTGTTGGTCACTCCGGGCTTCGTCGATCTGCATACGCACTACGACGGGCAGGCCATCTGGTCGGACCGCATGACGCCGTCATCGGCGCACGGTGTGACGACCGCGGTGATGGGCAACTGCGGCGTGGGTTTCGCGCCGTGCCGGGCCGCCGACCACGAGGTACTCGTCGACGTGATGGCGGGCGTGGAGGACATCCCCGGCGTTGTGATGACCGACGGGCTGCCGTGGACGTGGGAGACCTTCCCCGAGTACCTGGACGCCCTCGACTCGCGGCGGCGGGACATCGATGTCGCCGCTTATTTGCCGCATTCGCCGCTGCGCGTCTATGTCATGGGTCGACGTGGCGCCGAACGCGAGCCGGCCACGGCCGAGGATCTGGCGCTGATGCGCAAGCTGGCAACCGAGGCGATCGAGGCGGGCGCACTGGGATTCGCATCGTCGCGGCTGGCCACTCACCGCACCGACGGCGGCGAGCAGATCCCCAGCTTCGAAGCCGACGAGAACGAGATCCTCGAAATAGCGCGTGGAGTCGCCGACGGCGGCGGCGGGTTGATTCAATTCGTGCCCGACATTCCCGCGGGCGGCTATCAGCGTGTGCTGCAACAGGTTTTCGACGCAGCGGGTGAGGTCAGCCTGCCGGTCACGTTCACCCTGCTCATCCTCAACAGCGGCGACCCACTGTGGCCGGAGGCCATCACGATGGTCGAGAAGGCGAATGCCGCAGGCGGGGACATCACCGCACAGGTGTTTCCGCGGCCGATCGGGTTGATGATCGGTCTCGAGCTGACCGCGAACCCGTTCGTGTTGTTCCCGAGCTACCAGGAGATCGCACATCTACCTCTGCCCGAGCGCGTTGCCGAGATGCGCAAACCCGAAGTGCGGCAACGCATCCTGTCCGACAAGCCTGGATCGAAACCGGCCAATCCGCTGATCTACCTGGCGCAGATGTGGGAGTGGATCTTCCCACTCGACGACCAAGCCGATTACGAACCCGACCGGTCGATGAGCATCCTGGCCCGGGCGGAGGCGCGCGGGGTATCGCCGATGGAAGAGGCCTACGACCGCCTCCTCGACGATGACGGGCACGCGATACTGCTCGGCGCAATGGCCAACTTCGAGAACAATTCCCTCGACACGGTCGGCGAGCTGATCCGTCGCGACGACGTGGTGCTCGGCCTCGGCGACGGCGGCGCACATTACGGAATGATCTGCGACTCAAGCTTTCCCACGTATCTGATGGCGCACTGGGCGCGTGACCGCAAGTCCGGCAGGCTCGACATCGCCGAGGCGATTCGCGAGCTGACGACGGTGCCGGCCAGGGTCGCGGGGCTTGCGGATCGCGGCCGGATCGCGGTGGGCTACAAGGCGGATGTCAACGTGATCGACCATGCTGCACTGCGGCTGCACAAGCCCGTCATCGTCCGTGACCTGCCCGCGGGCGGGCGTCGACTCGACCAGACGGCGGACGGCTACATCGCGACGATCGTCTCCGGTGAGGTCATCGCCGAGAACGGTGTGCCCACCGACGCGCGCCCCGGCAGGCTGGTGCGTGGCCGTCAGCCCGCGCCGGCATCCGCATGACGCGCGTCGCGCCACTGGCTCCGCCGTGGAGTGAGCGCGACGCGGCCGACATCAACAGCTGGGGTCATCCCGACCGCACCTACGAACCGCTGCTGCTGGTGCGGTGCCTGCAACGCCATCCCGGCCTTGCCGCGCGACTGCGCAAGCTGGGCGAGGCGTTGTACATCGAGGCACAGCTGCCTGCACGGACCCGGACCATCGCGATCCTGCGCATCTGTGCGCTCGTGCGCTGCGAGTACGAGTGGGGCGGGCAGGCGGCGTTCTGGGGGCCGATCGCCGGGGTCAGCGACGACGACTGCGACGCGCTGGTCACCGGTGATGCCAATGACCCCCGGTGGTCAGCGAGCGAGCGCGTGCTGATCGGCGCCGTTGACGAACTGGAGCGAAGCGGGTCGTGGTCGGAGACGACCTGGCGTGCACTCGGCGAGGACCTCGACGATGAGCAGCGGATGGAACTGCTGGTGGCCGTTGGCTGGTATCGCACGATCTGCACGCTGTGCAATGGGCTCGCGCTGCCCGCCGAGGACTGGATGCGGCGCTGGCCGGCGTCAGCCGACTGAACGACGATCGCGGCGCAGACCCGGATGCTGCTTCGCCAGGGTTTTCAGGAGTAGCGGTCGCGGAATCGCTTGCATGAAGCGGGTACTCAGCACGTTGCGCTTGCCCGCGATCACCGATCCGCGGTCGTTCTCGAGGGCTTCGACACCGATGCGGGCCACGTCGCGCGACGGCATCCACAGGAACTTCGGGAACGCCGCGGCGAACTTCGTCTCGTCCATGCCCGCCGCTTGCAGGAATTCGGTGCGCACCGGACCGGGTGCCAGCATCGCCACGGTGACGCCGGTGCCCGCGAGTTCTGCTCGCACGCCGTCGGTGTAGGCCTTCACGAAGGCCTTGGTCGCCGCATAGCCGGACTGCCCGGGAAACGGGTGGTAGCCGGCGGTGGACCCGACGTTGAGGATGGCCCCGCGGCCGCGGGGCGCCATCAGCTGCACCGCGCGGGTGGTCAGGTCGATGACGGCCTCGACGTTGACGCGCACCTGCGCTATCTCGTCGGCGACCTCGGCCTTCGTGACGGACCCGATGGTGCCGATGCCTGCGTTGTTCACCAAGATGTCGACGGTCAGCCCGCGATCGGCGACGGCGTCGAGAAGGCCTGCGCGAGCGTCGGGATCGGCAACGTCGCAGGCGATCACCTCGACGCGCACGGTCTTGCCGAGTTCGGCGGCGAGGTCGCGCAGACGGTCCTCGCGGCGGGCGACCAGCGTCACGCCGTGCCCGCGGGCGACGAGTTCACGCGCGATGTCGGCACCGATACCGGACGAGGCCCCGGTGACAACGGCGGTGGAGGTCGGCGACGGCGACGGAAGTGGCATGCTTCGAACCTACCCACCCGCCGAACGTTCGTTACCGGTCGATATTTCGGCGAATTTTCGAGCGGTACGGAACGTTCGCGGGAGGATGGGCAGCATGAGCGTGAAGGTGGACCTCGATCAACTGGCGGGCGCACTCGACGACTACTCGTTCGCGTATCTGGTCACTGTCGACAACGGCTATCACCCCCACACCGTCGCGGTCGAGCCGGTGTTCGCTGGCGGCGTGTTCGATGTCGGCCCGGTCGGCGGCAGCACCCGCCGCAACGTGATCGCTCACAACGAAGTCACCCTCGTCTGGCCACCCGCGGAGCACGGCGGTTACACGCTGATCGTGGACGGCCGCGGCCGACCCGGTGACGATGCTTTAGCGGTCGTGCCCAACCGCGCGGTCCTGCACCGCAAGGCGACGCCGGGGTTGACGACCAAACCGGGCTGCAAGGACGACTGTCTGCCCCTCGAAAAGCATTGAGGCGGGGGCTCCACGCGCTTGTGGGACACCCAGCGGCGAAGCGGCGAGCCAAGCGCCGCTAGTTCGAACACGAAAAAGCCCGGCTCCTTGTGAGAGCCGGGCTTTCTCGTCGACCAGGACTGTTTTAGAAGTCCATGCCGCCCATGCCACCGGTCGGGTCGCCGGCAGGTGCGGCGGCCTTCTCCGGCTTGTCTGCGACGACCGCCTCGGTCGTCAGGAACAGCGCCGCGATGGACGCCGCGTTCTGCAGCGCCGAACGGGTCACCTTGACCGGGTCGGCAACGCCGGCCTTGAGCAGGTCCTCGTACTCGCCGGTGGCGGCGTTGAGGCCGGTACCCGCCGGGGAGTTGCGAACCTTCTCGGCGACGACGCCGGGCTCCAGACCCGAGTTGAAGGCGATCTGCTTCAGCGGGGCCTCCAGCGCAACCTTGACGATGTTGGCGCCGGTGGCTTCGTCACCGGACAGGTTCAGATCGTCCAGCGCAGGCGAGGACTGCAGCAGGGCCACGCCACCGCCGGCGACGATGCCCTCCTCGACGGCCGCCTTCGCGTTGCGAACGGCGTCCTCGATGCGGTGCTTGCGCTCCTTGAGCTCCACCTCGGTGGCGGCGCCCGCCTTGATGACCGCAACACCGCCGGCCAGCTTGGCCAGGCGCTCCTGCAGCTTCTCACGGTCGTAGTCGGAGTCGCTGTTCTCGATCTCGGCGCGGATCTGGGCAACGCGGCCCGCGATGGCCTCGCTGTCGCCGGAACCCTCGACGATCGTGGTCTCGTCCTTGGTGACGACGATCTTGCGGGCGCGGCCAAGAAGCTCCACGCCTGCGGTCTCAAGGGAGAGGCCGACCTCTTCGCTGATGACCTGGCCACCGGTGAGGATCGCCATGTCCTGCAGCATCGCCTTGCGGCGGTCACCGAAGCCGGGCGCCTTGACGGCGACGGACTTGAAGGTGCCGCGGATCTTGTTGACGACCAGGGTCGACAGTGCCTCGCCCTCGACGTCCTCGGCGATGATCAGCAGCGGCTTGCCGGACTGGATGACCTTCTCCAGCAGCGGCAGCAGATCCTTGACGGTCGAGATCTTCGACGAAACGAGCAGGATGTACGGATCCTCGAGGACCGCTTCCTGACGCTCGGCGTCGGTCACGAAGTAACCCGAGATGTAGCCCTTGTCGAAGCGCATACCCTCGGTGAGCTCCAGCTGGAGGCCGAAGGTGTTGCTCTCCTCGACGGTGATGACACCCTCGTTGCCGACCTTGTCCATGGCCTCGGCGATCAGCTCGCCGATGGACGGGTCGCCGGCGGAGATGCCCGCGGTGGCAGCGATCTGCTCCTTGGTCTCGACCTCCTTGGCCGACTTCAGCAGCGTCTCGGTGATCTTCTCGACGGCCTTCTCGATGCCGCGCTTGAGGCCGAGCGGGTTGGCGCCCGCCGCGACGTTGCGCAGGCCCTCGCGCACGAGCGCCTGAGCCAGCACGGTGGCGGTGGTGGTGCCGTCGCCCGCGACGTCATCGGTCTTTTTGGCGACTTCCTTGACCAGCTCAGCGCCGATCTTCTCGTAGGGGTCCTCCAGCTCGATCTCCTTGGCGATGGACACACCATCGTTGGTGATCGTGGGGGCGCCCCACTTCTTCTCCAGGACGACGTTGCGGCCCTTGGGACCCAACGTCACCTTTACCGCGTCGGCGAGGCTGTTCAGGCCCCGCTCGAGGCCGCGACGGGCCTCTTCGTCGTACGCAATTGTCTTGGCCATTGCGAAGTGATTCCTCCGGATTTGGGGATGGCACACGTATGTGGTCGGGTTCAGTGCCCGCGACGGACGGCTGTGGGTGTGCTCCGCTTGTGCGGCCCCATGCCTCACCGGCCCGACCTAGCACTCACTGGTCGCGAGTGCCAATTGCATTTCTAGCACTCGACCAGGGAGAGTGCAAGGTCGTTCACCGCGGGCGAAGACCGTCCAGAAAGACCTCCGTCAGGCGCTGCGCCGCGTCTCGGTGATAGCCCTGCATCGCCTGCGCTCCGACCATCAGCGCCTTGACGTCCGGGACATCGAGATCGCTACGTACGGTTCCCGCCTTCTGCGCTGCCCGCAAGAGATCGCCGAGCAAGCCAAGAAACGCCTCCTCAGCGTCGGGCGCAGCGCTGTTGATATCGATGCCGACTCCCGCAAGCGCGTCCACGAGACCCTGGTCGGTAGCGCCCCAGTCCAACACCATCGAGCGCAGGAAGGCGAACAGCGCCTGGCCGGGGCCATCCGAGGTCAGAAGGGCGTGGCCGCTGTCCACGATGTGTTGGAGCCGGTTCTCCACGACGGCCCGATACAGGTCCTCTTTCGTCGGGAAATGCCGGTACACGGTGCCTGCGCCGACGCCTGCACGCCGCGCGATCTCGTCGATCGGCACCGCCAACCCCTCGGCCGCGAAGGTGTCGTAGGCGACCTCGAGTACCCGGGCTCGGTTGCGCGCAGCATCCGCGCGCAAGGGGCGATCGGGTTGAGCCACGTCACACCTCCGGGAATTGACTAAGCGGGGCGCACGTTCCGTATAGTCGGATCAAACGGAGCGCCCGCCCCGTTTAGCCTCGATTCTAGGAGATCATCATGACGAACTGGACGACTAACGACATACCTGACCAAACCGGTCGCACCGCGGTCATCACCGGCGCCAACACCGGCCTGGGTTACGAAACCGCGGTAGCGCTCGCCGCAAAGGGCGCGAACGTCGTGCTCGCCGTCCGCAACACCGACAAGGGCAAGGCGGCCGCCGACCTGATCGCCAGGCGCACCCCCGGCGCAAGCGTCGCCGTGCAGGAACTCGACCTCACCTCGCTGGACTCGATCCGCACGGCAGCAGAACAGCTACGGTCTGAATACGACACCATCGACCTACTGATCAACAACGCAGGCGTGATGATGACGCCCAAGTCGACTACCAAAGACGGCTTCGAATTGCAGTTCGGCACAAATCATTTGGGCCACTTCGCTTTCACGGGACTGCTTCTCGATCGCGTACTTGCAGTGCCCGGTTCGCGTGTGGTTACGGTCAGTAGCGTGGGTCATCGCTTCGCGCGCAACGGGATTCGCTTCGACGACCTTCAGTCAGAACGCGAGTACAGCCGCGTCGGCGCCTACGGGCAGGCCAAGCTGGCCAATCTGATGTTCACCTACGAACTGCAGCGTCGCCTGCAGGGCACCAACACCATTGCCACCGCAGCACATCCCGGTGGCTCTCGGTCCGAACTGACCCGCAACCTGCCACGCCCGATCCTTCTCCTGAACAACGTGCTGGCGCCGCTCTACCAGGGCGCCGATATGGGAGCGCTCCCGACAGTTGCGCGCCGCCACCGATCCCGGCGTGCGATCGGCGGGCAGTACTTCGGCCCCGACGGATTCGGCGAGCAGCGCGGCTACCCCGTGGTCGTGGCGTCCAGCCGAGTCTCGCACGACACCGACGCGCAGCGGCGGCTGTGGACGGTGTCCGAGGAGCTAACCGGCGTCAGCTTCCCGGTCCCCGCTCTGGTCTGAAGGCGGCGGCGCCAGCCGCTCCGTAATCCTCTCCGTCAGCTGCCCGAAGCCGGCTTCGACCCGCTCGCGAAGATCTTTGCCTACGGCCCCGATGGCCTGACGTAGCTCGCTGCGGTGCTCACGGCGCTGCTGACCGGCGGCCAGTCCGTTATCGATACGCGCTCGCAACGGTTCCCGAACCTGCTGCTGACTCTGGACATTGCGGTGGATCTCGCCGTCGTACAGGTACGGGCGGGTATCACCCGGTTGATCGTGTCGAACGTATCCGGCGTCGACGACGGGACGAAGAACCTGATCGGCCTTGTCCACAAACGCGTCAGGCACGCCGACATCGCGAAACACCTGTGTCAGCGGGAGGTTCTCGGTCAGAACGAGATGAGTGGTGACGTTCCCGTTTGTCGTCGTCGTTTCGTCCACGTCGTCAAGGTTCACGGAAAAAGTCGGCGGACCGTGGACGTAGGCAATGCCGGCCAGCGCGTTGGCAGATGAGGCCAGGTTCCACGGACGGTCAGGCGGGTCAGCCCAGCCGTCGTACTCGCCGATCACGATCGTCGTGGGGTACGGAGACTCCGCGATGCGGCTGATCCGGTAGTTCAAGACGGGAATGAAGGTGCCCTCCTTGAAGTACTCGGCGATGCCCACGTCCGGCGGAGCGAACAACACGACCCTGATGTCCGCTGTTCGCGGATCCGTGCTCTTGGCCAGCTCCTCGGCGGCCCTCCAGGCAACCATGGCGCCCATCGACTCGCCGATGATCACAACCTTGCCGTCGGTCTGCCGCACAGCGCTGACCGTCTGCGTCACGCCGTCCAGCAGGGCCCTGTCAGAGTCGAGCGGGTCTTGCGAGTAGACGAGCAACTGCGGATGTTGATCGGTGTGAAAGTACTTCCCGATGTCCGGGTAGGTGGTGGCGACGATCGGATAGATCGGGTTGATCGGCTTGAAGGGCATCGCTCCCGGAATCAGAACGGCTTCTTCAGCTTGGCTGACCCCGTTCGCCAGAGTGCCGGACGCCAACAGCAGCGTGGTCGCAACGACCGTTGTGACCAACCGTTTGCGCCACCTGACCATTTCCCTCTGCTCCTGCCTGGACCGCAGTTGCCGGCTTGCTCAGCGGTCCGCGTCGACGGGAGCCTTCCACACAAATCGTTATCCGCCCGGCGAGTTTGCAGAAAAATTTGACGCAAACGCAATGTCTGCTCACGAAGGCCGGCGCGGATCATGCCGGTGCGCTCGATCTCGGCGAACAACTGCGCCGCCTTATTCTGGGCGTCGAGGAGCATTTCGGTACGGAAATCCTCGTCCTTGTCCACTCCTCGAACGCTACGACCGCAATGGAGCGTTGATGTCACTCGTCGTGCCGCCCTACCCACCGCAGCGCTACACCAAGGAGAAGCCGGAAATCAGCGCCTGGCTTCGGCGTGGCACCGATCCGCCGGACTACGACTCTTTCGGCCTGGTCCAGTACCACTACCTCGCCAACCAGAAGCGGACCAACGGCGATTACGGCCTGTACCGCGTCGACATCGCCCCGAACGGCGGCGGACCTGGCCCACACTTTCACCGGGCCATGTCGGAGGCGTTCTTCGTGCTGTCGGGAACCATCAAGCTCTACGACGGCAACGACTGGGTGGACGGAACCCAGAACGACTTCCTGTACATCCCGCCCGGCGGCATCCACGGTTTCCGCAACGAGTCCGAGGAGCCGACGTCGCTGTTGATGCTGTTTGCTCCCGGCGCGCCGCGCGAGCACTACTTCGAGGGCTTCGCCGAGCTGGGCGACATGACCGACGACGAGCGCCAGGAGTGGTTCATCCGCAACGACAACTTCATCATCGAGTGACCAGCCGCGCGGCCAGGTACGGCGCGGTGCGGCTGCCTTTGGCCTGACTCACCTTCCGCGGTGTTCCCGTCGCGACCACCCGACCGCCGTCATTGCCTGCGCCCGGCCCTAGATCGATCACCCAGTCCGACCCGGCGACCATCCGCATGTCGTGTTCGGCCACCACCACAGTGTTGCCCGAGTCGACGAGCCGATGCAGCTGCGCATCGAGCAGGTCCACATCGGCCGGATGCAACCCGGTGGTGGGTTCGTCGAGCACATAGAGGGTGTGTCCGCGGCGGGGTCGTTGCAGCTCCGAGGCCAACTTGATCCGCTGCGCCTCGCCGCCGGACAGTTCGGTCGCGGGCTGCCCGAGACGCAGATAGCCCAACCCGACCTCGTGCAGCGTCGTCAGGCTGCGCGCCGCGGCCGGGATATCGGCGAAGAACTCCGACGCCTCGTCGACTGTCATGGCCAGTACGTCGGCGATCGTGCGCTCGCGGTATCGCACACGCAGCGTGGCCTCGTTGTAGCGCGCGCCGTTGCATGCCGGGCAGGTGGCGTAAGTGCCGGGCAGGAACAGCAATTCGACCGATACGAAGCCCTCACCCTGACAGGTCTCGCAACGGCCATCGGCGACGTTGAACGAGAACCGGCCGGCCGTCCAGCCGCGTCGGCGCGCCGCAGGCGTCGCGGCGAATTCCCGCCGAACGGCGTCGAATAGTCCCGTATACGTGGCAAGCGTCGAGCGCGGGGTCCGCCCGATCGGCCGCTGGTCAACGGCGACCAGTCGGTCGATCGCATCCACGCCGTCCGCCGTCACCCCGATGCTAGCGTCGTGATCGAGGTCGATGATCTCGGTGTCGGAATCCTCTGCGTCGGTGTCGGTTTCCGTCTGACCCGCCGCGCGGCCAAGTTGGCGCTTGACCACGTCGCCGAGGACCTTCACGACGAGCGTCGACTTACCCGAGCCGGACACACCGGTGACCGCGGTGTAGACGCCCAACGGCAGGTCGACGTCAATGTCGCGCAGGTTGTGAAAGCAGATGCCCCGCATCCGCACGCGTCCCAACGGCTTGCGCGGGGTTCGCGTTCGCGGACGCATCGCTGCCGAAAAGGTACCTGCGAGTGATCGACTCGTCGATGTCGACCAGACCCGGCACGGGCCCGCTGTAGAGAACCTTCCCTCCGTGCTCGCCCGCGCCGGGGCCGACGTCGACGATCCAGTCGGCGCGGCGCACCACATCCATGTCGTGCTCGACCACGAACAGCGAATTGCCGGCTCGCCGAAGGCGATCCAGAACATCGAGCAGCGGTTCGGCGTCAGCTGGATGCAGGCCGGCAGATGGCTCGTCCAGCACGTAGAGCACCCCGAACAATCCTGCGCGCAGCTGCGTGGCCAACCGCAGCCGCTGTAGTTCACCGGGTGAGACGGTCGGGGTGCGGCGGTTCAGCGTCAGATAACCCAGGCCAAGATCGATGAGCACCTGGATGCGGGCCACGAGGTCGGCGGCGATCATCGTGGCGACCTCGGTCAGTTCACCGGACTCCGTCGACTCGAAGGCCGCCGCGGCATCCTTGAGCGCCGCGGTCGGGCGCAACACGTCGGCGAGTTCGGCCAACGGCATACGCCAACGTAGTCGGCGATGGTGCGGCGCGCGAAGGTCACCTTCAGCGCCTCGGGTCGCAGTCCCGAGCCATGGCACAGCCCGCATTCGACGCTGTCGACGAACTGCAGGACGCGACGGCGCATCATCGCGCTCTGTGAGTTGGCCAGCGTGTGTCGAACGTGGCGTTCGGCGCTGGAGAAGGTCCCGTTGTAGTAGTAATCCGCAGTGACCGGATGTTGGCTCGGATCGATCTCGACGGTCGGCTGCTCGTCTGTGAACAGGATCCAATCACGTTTTTTCTTGGGCAGTTTCCGCCACGGCTTGTCGATGTCGTAGCCGAGAGTGATGAGGATGTCGCGTAAATTCTGTCCCTGCCAGGCGCCCGGCCATGCGGCGACGGCGCCCTCGCGGATGGTCAGCGACGGGTCAGGAACGAGCGTCTGTTCCGTCACCTGATGGATCCGGCCGAGACCGTGGCACTCCGGGCACGCACCGACCGCGGTGTTCGGGGAGAACGCATCGGAGTCGAGTCGTTCGGTGGCACCGCGCGGGTAGGTCCCGGCACGCGAGAACAGCATCCTCAGAAGATTGGACAGTGTCGTGACAGTGCCCACGGTCGACCGTGACGTCGCCGATCCCCTCCGCTGCTGCAGCGCGACGGCGGGTGGCAGTCCCGTGATGTCGTCCACCTTTGGCGCGCCTGTCGGCAACAGCAGACGCCTCGCGTATGGGGCAACGGACTCGAAGTACCGGCGTTGCGCCTCGGCGTAGATGGTGCCGAAGGCGAGCGACGACTTGCCCGACCCGGAAATCCCGGTGAACACGACCAGCGCGTCGCGCGGGGCGGCAACGTCGACTCCCCCTAAATTGTGTACCCGGGTACCGAAGACGCGCACGCACGGATCGATCTCGTCGTTTCGTGGATCTGACGTCGCTGGCATGGTGGGCAGAAGGGTACCCACGACGCACCCCGGCAAGCATCATGTTTGCTGCCCGTTGACCTCGGTTTGACGCGCCGCGCCGTTTGTCAGTCATGGCGATCGGCGAGGGCCGCGGGTGTCGGCCACCCGCGACACACCGTCTGTGCGGCGACGCGCCACGCAGAGATGCGCCCCCGTAATCCCTTGCATTAGGCTGCAGTCCGATCAGTTGAGGAGTCTTGGGTGCGGGCTAATGGCGCGCCCGACACCCAGGCTCTGCGGAGCTGGCAGCGTCGGGCATTGGTGCGGTATCTTGCCGCGCAGCCACGGGATTTTCTGGCCGTAGCGACCCCTGGCTCAGGTAAGACAGCGTTTGCCCTACGTGTCGCCGGGGAGCTGCTGGCCGACGGCGCCGTCGAGCAGATCACCGTCGTGGTGCCGACCGAACACCTCAAGACACAGTGGGCGCTTGCCGCCGCGCGGGTGGGTATCGCGCTCGACCCGAAGTTCAGTAACTCGGCCGCGCACACATCGTCGGAGTACCACGGCGTCGTCGTCACCTACGCCCAAGTCGCCAGCCATCCGACGCGGCACCGGGTGCGCACCGAGAACCGCCGCACTCTCGTGGTGTTCGACGAGATCCACCATGGCGGCGACGCGAAAAGCTGGGGGGACGCCATCCGCGAAGCGTTCGACGATGCGACGCGACGCCTCGCGCTCACCGGCACACCGTTCCGAAGCGACGACTCCGCGATCCCGTTCGTCACCTACGCGCCTGACGCCGAGGGGCTGATGCGCTCGACGGCAGACCACACCTACGGCTACGCCGAGGCGCTGGCCGACGGCGTGGTCCGGCCGGTGGTGTTCCTCGCCTACTCCGGCGAGGCGCGCTGGCGCACCAGCGCGGGCGAGGAACATGCGGCCCGGCTCGGCGAGCCGCTGAACGCCGAGCAGACGGCGCGGGCCTGGCGCACGGTCCTCGATGCAAAGGGTGAGTGGATACCGGCGGTGCTGCAGGCCGCCGACACCCGCCTCACCCAGAAGCGCAACGGCGGGGTTCCCGACGCCGGCGCAATGGTCATCGCGTCCGACCAGAAGGCCGCACGCGCCTATGCCGCCGTACTGACCAAACTGACCGGCGAGACGCCGACCGTCGTGCTGTCCGACGACCCCGGCTCGTCGGCACGCATCTCCGACTTCGCGGCGGGAACCGGGCGTTGGCTCGTCGCCGTCCGGATGGTGTCCGAGGGCGTCGACGTGCCCCGGCTGGCGGTGGGCGTGTATGCCACCAGTGCGTCGACGCCGCTGTTCTTCGCGCAGGCGATCGGCCGCTACGTGCGGTCCCGACAGCCCGGCGAGACCGCGAGCATCTTCCTGCCGTCGGTGCCGACACTGCTCGACCTGGCCAGCCAGATGGAGGCCCAGCGCGACCACGTGCTCGGCAAGCCGCACCGCGAGTCGCTCGGCGACGAAGAGCCCATCGAGAAACGGCGTTCAGAACCCACCGACGAGGACGGTTTCGAGTCGCTCGGCGCCGACGCCGAACTCGATCAGGTCATCTTCGACGGCTCGTCGTTCGGAACGGCGACACCGGCGGGCAGCGACGAGGAAGCCGACTATCTCGGTATCCCCGGCCTGCTCGACGCCGAGGCGATGCGAGACCTGTTGCGGCGCAGGCAAGAAGAGCAGATCACCAAGCGCACCGCTACGGGCGAGGTGCCACGGTTGTCCACGCATGGGCAGCTGCGCGAACTGCGCAGCCAGCTCAACGCGCTGGTCTCGGTGGCACACCACCGCACGGGCAGGCCGCACGGCTGGATCCACAAGGAGTTGCGCCGGATCTGCGGCGGTCCGCCGATCGCGGCCGCGACTTCGGATCAGTTGAAGGCACGTATCGAAGCGGTGCGTGGCCTGAACACCTAAGGCGTGGTTGCCAGCTCGGCCAGATGCTTCAGTGAGTTGTCCAGGTGCTGCGCTTCGAAGGGCGGAAATTGGATGGCCTCGCGCCTCTCCGGCGACACGCCCGACCAGTCGTAGGTCAGCGTGACTTCGGTGCGGTCGTCGCCAACGGGCTCGAGGTCGTACCGCCAGATCCATCCGCCGAAGTCGAGCAGGGGCGTCGTCGGGACCCTGGTAACCAGGAATATGCCGAGGTTCCGCTCCGGGTTGCCACGCGATTGCCCGCGGCGGCTCGAATACCTCGACCCGGTTCGCCATTTCGTAGTGCTTGTTGGGGTGGTTGTCGTGGTACATCCCCATCCGAAAGATCTGGCCGGTTTCGGTCAGAGGCTTGCCGTCGCGCGATTCGCGCACCCAGCCGGTGCCGTCGATCGCTTCATGTGTCGTCGGGTCGGCCAACACCGCGAACACCGTGTCGACCGGTGCGTTGACGGTGGTGCTGGCGCTGATGGTGTCCTTGGTCATAGCCATACAGACTGCCAAGCCACCAAATACTCATCGAAACTGCGGACAGATCGTCGTTCGGCGACAAATCACGATCTCCCCGCAGTCTCGCGGAGGGCGCCCGAGAACTCATCGCTACAGTCCGAGCACCTCGGGCAGATCGGCAACCGAGTCGATGACGTGGTTGGGCTGCATCGCGAACTCGTCGGCGGCCCACCGGTCGAGGGTGTCCTGACGGAACTTGCCGGTGCGCACCAGGACACCGGTCATTCCGACCACCTGCGCGGCCAGCACGTCGTTGTTGAGGTCATCGCCGATCATGTACATCTCGTCGGGGTCGACGCCGAGACGTGAAGCGGCGGCGAGGAATCCGGCAGGCGCCGGCTTGCCGACGGCGCTCGCCTTGCGGCCCGACGTCTCCTCCATGCCGATCAGGTACATGCCGGTGTCGATGCGCAGGCCCTCGGTGGTGTTCCACGAGGTGCTGCGGTGCATGGCGACTACCGGCACGCCCTGGGCCATCCAGTCGTAGACACGGCTGAGCGTCAAATGGTTGTATTCCGGGCCCGCCCCACCGAGCAGGATCACATCCGGGGTCTCCGGCGCCGGGCCGTCCGGCCCGTGGTCGCTTGCGTAAACGATGTCGATGCCCGGCATGTCCTCGGCGATCTGCCCGCTGTTGACCAGGAAGCACCGCGCATCGGGGTACTGGCCGCGGACGTACTCCGCCGTCAGCGCCGCCGCAGTGATCACCTCGTCGGCGGCCACGTCCATGCCGGCGTCGGTGAGCAGACGGGCGATCTGCCTGCGGGTGCGCGTCGTGGTGTTGGTCAGATATGACCGGGCAATCTGGTTGTCCGCCAGCACCCGAAGCGTCTCGTCCGCGCCCTCGATGGGCTGCCACGAGGTCACCAAGACGCCATCGATGTCGAACAGCACGCCACCGACCGCCATGGTGCGACAGTAAACGGCTTGGCGTACGGGCCGCGCCCACTGACTGTCAGCCACCCAGGGTGAGGCCGTCCCCGCGATCGACCAACTGGACTCGGCGGGAACGTCGATCACCTGATAGTGCTTGACCCCGGCCGCGGTCGCGGCGATCAGCGTGGCCACCCCCGCCCGCCGCTGGAAGAACGTTTGGCGCACGGTCCATCCGATGATGCCCTCGGCGGCGATGCAGTCGCGACGGCGTTCCAGGCTGCCCGCGCGCGCAACCAGCCATCGTCCGTCGACGCGATGCCCCAGCGCACGCACCCTGTCGGCGGCCAGCGGTGCGCAGCACAGCGCCAGCACCGCCACGGCGATCCACGCCCACACCGGCACGGCCACGAATGCCGCGGCAACGGCCAACCCGATCGCGACGACGACCGGCAGCGCGAGCCCGCGCGTCCAGCGCCTGCGCGTCGCGGCCGGTCCATGCCCGCGCACCGGGCCGGACACCGCGTTGACGTCGGTGATCAAGTCGGTCAACACCGACTCCGCCGTGTGAGCAGGGCATGGCGGCAGCAACAGCGACGCCTCCCCCGCGCCTGCGACACCCGTCATCACCGCGTCCAGCCGCGCGCCGCCGAGCAGCCGGACAAGCAGCGGCTGGCGCAACGTGCCGCCCCGCAGCCTGCGCATATCGAAGGTGTGCTCCCGCTTACGCAGCAGGCCGTGCTGGAGATGCAGGACATCTGCGTCGCGTCGCAGCGACAGGTTCCCGTATGTCACCAAGGACCGGAGCACCGACAGCGCGACCGACGCGAGCACCACGACTGCGACGACGACGGCGACACTGGCAATCACACCGAACCGTTGCGCCGCGTCACGGCCGGACTCGGCCAGTCGCGAATGTTCCAGCGCCGCACCCAAACCCGCCTGATACACCACACCCACTGCGGCGAGGATCATGGCGAGACCGGTGAAGCTGAGCGGGCTGTAGCGCAGCCACGACGGATGCCAGCGCGCCAGCTGTCGACCCGGTGACTGCTGATCGCCGGCCTCGTCGGCGGGAGTCAGCGAGTCGGCCAGCAGGATCGAACGCAGCCGTGGCACCTCTTCGGCGCGCACCGCATCCAGCGCGAACTCCGTGTCGCCCTTGGCTTCCTGCCCGGTGCTCACCCGCAACACCGTCAACCCGAGCAGCTGGTGCAGCAGCCTGGCGTCGGTCTGAACCGAACGAATCCGGTTGCGCGGCACCGAAACGACCTTGCGCTGTAGGACGCCGGTGCGCAGCTGCACCTCGCCCGCTTCGATGCGGTAGGTGGTGGTGAACCAGCGGAGCACGCCGAATGCGATCGTCACTCCGAGAATGGCCACCGTCCACCACGAGTTGCCCGTCGCGGAACCCAACACCACCGCACCGACGAGCAGCGGAATCTGCCGCAGCACCTCATGTACGGGGTGTACCAACAACATTCGCGGGCTGAGCCGATGCCACACCCGGTCCGTCACGTCGCGTCTTCCGCGCCGATCGCGGCGATATCGGTGAGCTGACCGACGACCCGGTCGGCGACCGCTGAGTCCAGGGCCACGATCCGCACCGCGCCCGCCGACGACGCCGTCGTCACCGTGACGTTGGCCAGCCCGAACAGCCGGTCCAGGGGGCCGCGATAGGTGTCGACGGTCTGCACGCGGGAGACCGGAGCGATCCGGCGCTCCTGGACCAGCCAGCCCGACCGGGTGTAGACGGCCTGCGGGCTGATGTCCCAGCGGTGCACCCGGTACCGCCAGAGCGGCACGACAATCACGAACACCGCGATGCCGACCGCCGTGACGATGGCAGCGGTGACGTGCGCCCACGCCAGCCCGCTGTCGAGGACGAACCACACCACCTGGCCCACCACCAGCACCAGCCACGGGATCGCCGCGCCGATCGCCCACACCAGCGGCGCTTTGCGGCTCGGCGGATTGGTGGGATCAACCAAGTCCATCGGCCGACCTCTGCAGGTGCAGGCATTCGGTGACGCCGAAGAGGCTCAGCGTTCGAAGCGTCCGGGCGGGCAGCTGGCCTGCGACCTCCGCGGTGGCGGCGATGATCAACCCGTCGGCGGTGGTGATGACGTCCACCGGGGTCTCGTAGGTCCGGCCGCTGGTCCTGCCTTCGTGTCGGATGACCGACGTCTGGTGCCTGCCGACCCCGCCGTCCGCATCACCCGTGGGTTCGTCAAGGACCTGTTCATCCGCCGCACGCGTCGATGACTGGCGGCAGCTTCCATCGCATGCCTGCGACCAGCACCGACAGCAATACCACCGCGATCCCGACGACCGTTCCGGCTATCAGCCCGGCCGTCCGGACGACTGAGCGTTCTGACATGGGAACGACGGTAACCGCCCGTGGGTAGTGTGCTGGTGATGAGCAGGAAGTGGACCGCCTCCGATGTACCAGATCAGTCCGGCCGCGTCGCCATCGTCACCGGCGCCAACTCCGGGCTCGGCTACGACACCGCCGCCGTACTCGCCGACAAGGGCGCGCACGTCGTGCTCGCCGTCCGCAACCTCGACAAGGGCCAGGAGGCCGTCGAGAAGATCAAGGCCGCAAGCCCGAACGCCGTCGTCGCCCTTCAGCAGTTGGACCTGTCGTCGCTCGACAGCGTCCGCAAGGCGGCCGACGAACTGCGCGCCGCCCACCCGCGCATCGACCTGCTGATCAACAACGCGGGCGTGATGTACGTGCCGACACGGGAGACCACCAAAGACGGTTTCGAGATGCAGTTCGGCACCAACCACCTCGGCCACTTCGCGCTGACGGGCCTGCTGCTCGACCACCTGACTTCGGTCGACGGGTCGCGGGTCGTCACGGTCAGCAGCGTCGGGCACCGCCTCCTTGCCCGCATACATTTCGACGACCCGAGCTTGTTGCGCAAATACAACCGCATCGAGGCGTACGGCCAGTCGAAGCTGGCCAACCTGATGTTCACCTACGACCTGCAGCGGCGGCTGAAGCTCAAGGGCGTGCCGACCGTTGCACTCGCGGCGCATCCCGGTTTCGCCGATACCGAGCTGATGCGCTACCTGCCGGACTTCATCCCGTCCTTCATGTGGAAGCCAGTCACGCAGCCTGCCGAAAAGGGTGCGCTGCCGACACTGCGCGCGGCCACCGACCCCGACGCCCAAGGCGGCCAGTACTACGGCCCCGACGGCATCGGTGAGGTCAAGGGAAATCCGAAAGTCGTTGCCTCCAGCGCACAATCACGCAACGAGGACCTGCAGCGGCGACTGTGGACGCTGTCGGAAGAGCTGACCGGCGTCACCTACCCCGTCTGATACGGATGAGCGCCAAGTGGACCGCCGCCGACGTTCCTGATCAGTCCGGGCGTGTCGTCGTCATCACGGGCTCCAACACCGGCGTCGGATACGAAGCTGCTGCCGCGCTGGCCGACAAGGGCGCACACGTCGTCCTCGCCGTCCGCAACCTCGACAAGGGCGACGACGCCAAGGCCCGCCTGACCGCGGAGAGCCCCAATGCCGTTGTGAGCGTGCAGAAGCTCGATCTGGCGTCGTTGGCAAGCGTGCGCAAGGCCGCCGACGAACTCCGCGCGGCGCATCCCCGCATCGACCTGCTGATCAACAATGCCGGTGTGATGACCCTCGCGAAAGCAGGCACCGAGGACGGCTTCGAGATGCAATTCGGCACAAATCATCTCGGCCACTTCGCCCTTACCGGTCTGCTGCTCGAGAATATGCTTGCAGTCGATGGCTCGCGGGTGGTCACGATGAGCAGCCCCGGCCACCGAATCTTGTCAAAGATCGACTTCGACCACCTGACATTGGATGCCACGCTACAACAGGTACGCCGGCTACGGGCAGTCCAAGCTCGCCAATCTGCTCTTCACCTACGAACTGGCGCGTCGGCTCAAGGCCAAGGACGCTCCGACGATCGCGCTGGCCGCACACCCCGGCGCGGCGAACACGGAGCTGCTGCGCAACGTTCCCGGCTTGATTCGTGGTCCCGTCGACTTCCTATGGCGCCGTTACGCCCAGAGTGCGTCAGCGGGCGCACTTCCACCGCTGCGGGCGGCTACCGACCCAACCGCGCGCAGTGGCCAGTACTACGGTCCAGACGGCCGCGGCGAGCAGCGCGGTCACCCGAAAGTCATTGACTCCAGCGCACGGTCGCACGACGAAGCTCTCGCACGTCGGCTATGGGAGGCGTCCGAAGAGCTCACCGGCGTGAGGTATCTCCTCTGATGCGGTCCGTCGAAGAGCACCAAGGCGTCGTCGCCGAGCTGATCACCACCCGGGCTCCGGTAGCAGTGGCGCTCGCCGACTCGCTCGGGCTGGTGCTCGCCGAGGATGTGGTGGCGCCGCTCTCGCTGCCCGGCTTCGACAACTCGGCCATGGACGGCTACGCCGTGGTCGCCGACGACATCTCCGGCGCAAGCGAACAGCAGCCGGTGATGCTGCCGGTCGCCGAGGATATCCCCGCGGGCCGAACCGATCCGCTGACACTGAAACCCGGTACGGCACATCGGATAATGACGGGCGCGCCGCTTCCGTCCGGCGCGACCGCCGTGGTGCCCGTCGAGGTCACCGACGGTGCGACCGACACCGTGGCGATCCGTGCGACCGCCCCGGACGGACAGCACATCCGTCGCGCAGGCGAGGACGTCGAAGCGGGCACCACCGTGCTACGGGCCGGCCAGGTCGTGACGCCCGCAGTGCTGGGCCTCGCGGCAGCCCTCGGCCTTGGTGAGCTGAAAGTTGTTCCGCGGCAACGGGTTGTGGTGATGTCGACCGGCTCGGAGCTGGTGGCACCGGGCACCCCGCTGAAGCCCGGCCAGATCTACGAGTCGAATGCGGTCATGCTTGCCGCGGCCGCGAAGGATGCAGGTGCACAGGTGACCACGGCCCCGATGACCAGTGACGACGTCGACGAGTTTCGCGCGGTGCTCGACCGCCACGCCGGCGAGGCCGACCTCATCATCACCACCGGCGGGGTGAGTGCGGGCGCCTATGAGGTCGTCAAGGACGCGCTATCGGCGGCGGGGGTGGAATTCGTCAAGGTGGCGATGCAACCCGGCATGCCACAGGGTGCGGGCCGGATCGGCGACACCCCGATCATCACGTTGCCCGGAAATCCGGTCAGTGCCCTGGTGTCCTTCGAGGTCTTCATCCGAGCACCGCTGCGCGCGGCAATGGGGCTGCCGCAGCCGCAGCGGCCGCGACTGACGGCGGAACTCAAAGAGGACCTGAAGTCACCGCGCGGTAAGCGGCAGTTCCGACGTGGCGTGCTGGACGCCGACAAGGGTGTCGTCAGCAGCTATGGGCCGCCTGCATCGCATCATCTGCGCTGGTTGGCATCGGCCGACTGCCTGCTGGAGATCGACGAGGATGTCGTCGAGCTGGCTGCGGGATCCGCTGTGCGGGTTTGGGACCTGTCGAACGGGTAGCCACCCGTAGAATCGCTGCACGATGGCCAGACGCCCCGACCTCAGATCAGGCCCCGCGCGACTGGTGGCCCTGGCGAGAACCACGATCCCCCCGATGCACCCCGCTGGCCTGCCGTTCGTCGGCGCTGGCCTCGCGGTCGCCGCGGCGGGCCGCCGCAATCGGTGGCTGCGCAACGCCGGCCTGCTGGCGGCGGGCGCCAACGCGGCGTTCTTCCGCCACCCGCCCCGCGTACCGCCCACCCGCCCCGGCGTGGTCGTCGCGCCCGCCGACGGGCTGATCTGCCTCGTCGAAGACGCGGTGCCGCCCGCCGAACTGAACCTGCCCGACCGGCCGCTGCCTCGGATCAGCATCTTCCTGTCGATCTTCGACGCCCATGTCCAGCGCATCCCGATAAGCGGTGAGGTGGTGTCGGTCGTGCACCGTCCGGGGCTGTACAAATCCGCCGAGCTCGCCGCCGCCAGCCAGGACAACGAACGCAACAGCGTGCTGATTCGCACGCCCCAGGGGCACGAGGTGGTGGCCGTCCAGATCGCGGGTCTGGTGGCCCGCCGCATCGTCTGCGACATCGGGCCGGGCGAGAAGGTGGCGATCGGCGAAACCTACGGCCTGATCCGGTACGGGTCGCGACTGGACACCTATCTGCCGGAGGGCACCGAGGTGCTCGTGCTGCCGGGCCAACGGGCAGTCGGCGGCGAGACGATCCTTGCGGAGCTGCCGCGATGAAGCCCCGCGTCAAGAGGCCTGCCGTCAGCCTGCGCATGCTGCCGAGCGCGATGACGGTTGCGGCGATCTGCCTCGGCTTGTCGGCGGTGAAGTTCGCGCTCGACGACCGGCCGACCGAGGCGATGGCGTTTCTGGCGGTGGCCGCGATCCTCGACGCGCTCGACGGTCGCATCGCCCGGTTGCTCAAGGCCACGTCGAAGATGGGTGAGGAGATCGACTCGCTGGCCGATGCGGTGAACTTCGGTGTCGCACCGGCTTTCATCGTCTACGGCACGCTGCTGTCGCACTCGCGCATCGGCTGGATCGTCGTGTTGCTCTACGCGGTGTGCATCGTGCTGCGGCTGGCGCGGTACAACACGATGCTGGCCGAAGACCAGCCGCCCTATACCAAGGAGTTCTTCGTCGGCATGCCCGCGCCGGCGGGCGCGATCGGCGCGATCGGCCCGCTGGCGGCGAAAATGCAGTTCGGCGACGGGTGGTGGACCTCGGAGCCCGCCGTGGTGATCTGGATGATCGGTGTCTCGCTGCTGGTGGTCAGCACCATCCCGATGCGCAAGGTGCACACCTTCGCGATATCGCAGAACATGGTGGTTCCGCTGCTGGCGGGACTGGCGATCCTCGTCGCCGCTTCGATCCTCTACGGCTACATCGTCATCATGCTGATCATCCTGGGCTACGTGATCCACATCCCATTCGCGATACGGACGGAGGCCTGGCTCTCAGAACACCCGGAGGTGTGGGGAGACAAGCCGAAGGAGCAACGCCAGGCGCGGCGGGCGGTCCGCCGGGTTCGCCGGGCCCAGCCGCGCGCACACCGTCGTTCGATGGCCAGGCTCGGACTCCGCAGACCGCCGGGTCCCTGATATGACGGGGTTTGACGTCGTGGACCGCCCGGCGCCACGGCAGCAGCTCACACTCACCGCGCGGCTGAACACGTCGGCGCTGGACTCGCGTCGCGGTGTCGTCCGCCTTCATCCCGAAGCCCTTGCGGCGCTGGGCATTCGGGAATGGGATGCGGTTTCGCTGACCGGGTCACGGAGCACCGCCGCGGTGGCCGGGGTGGCGCCGGCCGGCACGCCGGCGGGCACCGCGCTCCTCGACGATGTGACGCTGTCCAACGCCGGGCTGCGGGAGAACACCACCGTGCTCGTCGCGCCGGTGACGGTGTTCGGCGCCCGGTCGGTGACGGTGCGCGGGTCGAATCTGGCCACCCGGTCGATCTCGTCGGCGACCCTGCGCCAGGCGTTGCTGGGCAAGGTGATGACGGTCGGCGACACCGTGTCGCTGCTGCCGCGTGAGCTCGGCCCCGACATTCCGACATCGGCGGCCAGCAGCGCGCTGGCGTCAGCCGTCGGCATCACCTGGACGTCGGAGCTGCTGACGGTGACCGGTGTCGATCCCGCCGGACCTGTTAGCGTGCAACCCAATTCGCTTGTGAGCTGGGGCGACGGCGCATTGGCGCGAATCAGAGGGCGTCACCCTTTCGGTGCAGCCGACATCGGGCCAGCATGTCGTGACGACTCCTGAAGACGCACCCGCGCCCGCGGTGAGCTTCGACGACCTCAAGGGCGCCCACGCGCAGGCGAGCCGGCTCACCGAATGGTTGAAGCTCGCGCTCGACGAGCCCGGCCTGCTCAAAACCCTCGGTGCCACAGCCAATCTCGGCGTGCTGGTGTCAGGGCCTGCCGGCGTCGGCAAGGCCACCATGGTCCGCACGGTGTGTGCGGGCAGGCGCCTCGTCGAACTGGACGGGCCGGAGGTGGGTGCGCTGCGGGCCGAGGACCGGCTCGGCAGCGTCGCGGCGGCGGTGGCGACCGTGCGCGACGGCGGCGGCGTGCTGCTGATCACCGATATCGACGCACTGCTGCCCACCACCGCGGAGCCGGTGGCGACGCTCATCCTCACCGAACTCCGCAACGCGGTGGCCACTCCCGGCGTCGCGTTCGTCGCGACCTCGGCGGTGCCCGAGTCGGCCGATGTCCGGCTGCGGGCACCCGACCTCTGCGACCGCGAGCTCGGCCTCAGCCTGCCCGACGGAGCGATTCGCAAGCAGTTGCTCGAAGTGCTGCTGCGCGGCGTGCCCGCCGATAACCTCAACCTCGACGAAATCGGCGAACGCACACCGGGTTTCGTGGTCGCCGATCTGGCCGCGCTGGTACGGGAGGCCGCGCTGCGGGCGGCGGCGAGGGCCAGCGAGGACGAGAAGCCGCCGACGCTGACGCAGGACGACCTGGTGGGTGCGCTCAGCGTCATCCGTCCGCTGTCGCGGTCCGCCTCAGAAGAACTGGCCGTCGGTTCGATCACGCTCGACGACGTCGGCGATATGGCCGAAACCAAGCAGGCTCTCACCGAAGCCGTGCTGTGGCCGCTGCAGCATCCCGAGACGTTCGAGCGCCTCGGCGTCGATCCGCCGCGCGGCGTGCTGCTGTACGGCCCGCCCGGCTGCGGCAAGACTTTCATCGTGCGCGCGCTGGCCAGCTCCGGGCGGCTGTCCGTGCACGCGGTCAAGGGCGCCGAGCTGATGGACAAATGGGTCGGCGCATCGGAGAAGGCCGTGCGCGATCTGTTCCGCCGGGCCCGCGACTCCGCGCCGTCGCTGGTGTTCCTCGACGAGCTCGACGCGCTTGCGCCGCGGCGCGGGCAGAGTTTCGACTCCGGGGTCACCGACCGCGTGGTGGCCGCGTTGCTGACCGAACTCGACGGCATCGAGCCGTTGCGCAATGTGGTGGTGCTCGGCGCGACGAACCGGCCCGACCTGATCGATCCGGCGCTGCTTCGACCTGGGCGGCTGGAGAAGCTGGTGTTCGTCGCGCCGCCGGACGCCGACGCCCGACGCGACATCCTGCGCACCGCAGGCAAGTCCGTTCCGCTCAGCGATGACGTCGACCTCGACGCCCTTGCCGACGACCTGGACGGCTACAGCGCGGCCGATTGCGTCGCGCTCCTTCGCGAGGCCGCGCTGACGGCGATGCGGCGTTCGATCGACGCCGCGGACGTGACCGCCGCCGACGTCGCCAAGGCACGCGAAAACGTGCGTCCGTCGCTTGACCCGGTTCAGGTCGAGGCGCTGCGCGCGTTCTCCGCCCGCTGAGTTGACTACGGCCGGGCCTCCAGCACGAGGTTGAACGGTGTCTCGGTGGCCCGCCGGAATCGCGTGAAGCCGCCGCCGTCGACAATGACCTCGCGCAGCCGGCGCTTCACCGGCCTGAGCCCCGAGAGCGGGGCCCTTGCGCGCCAACGACACCGGCACGCAGATCTGGGTGGATGCGCCGTACATGACTCGGCCCACCGGATTCAAGTTGTCCACAAGCCGGTCGTTGGCGAACGGCTCGACGATCATCGCGGTGCCGTCGTCCTTGATCGCCTCGCGCGCGTGCCGGGACACGCCGACTGGATCCCCCATGTCGTGCAGGCAGTCGAAGAATGCGATCAGGTCGAAATCCTTGCCCTCGTAGCCGACCGCATCGGCGACCTCGAACCGCGCGTTCGAAACGCCTGCTGCCGCTGCTTTCTCGGTTGCGGCACTGATCGAGTCGTCGTGATAGTCGTAGCCGATGAACTCCGAATCCGGATACGTCAAGGCCATCAGGATGGTGCTGGCGCCGTGCCCGCATCCGACATCGGCGACCTTGGCGCCGCGCTGCAACTTGTCGACGACGCCGTCCAGCGCAGGCAGCCATGAGCCGATCAGATTGGTGTTGTAGCCGGCGCGGAAGAAGCGCTCGGTTCCCTCGAACAGGCAGGGATGGTGCTCACCCCACTCCATGCCCTGCTCCGGATTTGAAGTTCTCGATCGTGTGCCCGAGCGCGTGGAACGTGGCCTCGACGATGTTGTATGCGCCGGGCATGTCGACCGGGCCATTCGGGTCGGTCAGACACAGCGCCTGCTCCGGACTGAGCGACCATTCGTCGCTTGCGGGGTCGTACTCGACATATCCGCCTGCGCCTTGATTGCCGAGCCATTCGCGGACGTAGCGCTCGTCGGTGCCGGTGCGTTGGGCCAGTTGCGCCGACGTCATGGCGCCTTTCGCCAATTCGCGGTA
This sequence comes from uncultured Actinomycetota bacterium, assembly GCA_963822305.1. Taxonomy (GTDB): domain Bacteria; phylum Actinomycetota; class Actinomycetes; order Mycobacteriales; family Mycobacteriaceae; genus Mycobacterium. The sequence goes on from CAWGHF010000015.1 coordinate 53,311, forward strand.
CAGCCCGAGCCGATCACCGACCAGCATCAGCGTCGCGCTCATCGCGGCGCCGAGATCGCCGACCGCCTTGCCGAGGAATTCGTTCAACTTGGTTTCGTCGACAGCCATGGCTGCCTCTTTTCGCTCGTCGGGGTGTACCGCCCTCATAGTGCGGCCCGGTCAAGGCCGGCGGACGACATTCGACATCTAAATCTTGACAGTGGCTAGTTGAAGGGGCATAGTCGAACCTACAACTAGGCACTGTCAAGATCGAGACGGGAGGCACGCCATGACCGCCCCAACCACGCCGTCCACCCGGGCCGGCGACCGCGAGCGGGAGAAGACCGCGAACCAGCTCGGCTCGGCGCTGGCCCAGGGCTACCTGGAGATGGGCGAATACGAGACCCGTCTGCAGGCCGCATTCGCCGCCCACACCGTCGCCGAACTGCGCCAACTCGTCGCCGACCTGCCGCTCGCCCAGCTGCGGCGTGACGACCCACGACGCCGGGAGGCGCGCCGGGTCGCCGCCCGCCGCGGCGTCCAGCTCCATCTGGCCGGGTACCTGGCGATGGTCGTGATCGTGCTCACGGTGTGGCTCGCCGTCGGGCTGACCGCGGGCGCCTGGTACTTCTGGCCGGTCTGGCCCATCCTCGGCGCCGGCATCGGCGTCCTCGGCCACGCACTCCCGATCCGGTTCGCGACGGGTTGCGGCGCACGTCAGGGTTCGATCAGCCCCGCGCGGATCGCATAGCGGGTCAACGCCAACCGGTCGCGCAGACCGAGCTTGGCCAGCGTGTTCGTCCGGTGCCGGTCGACCGTCTTGGCGCTGATCCCCAGCGTGTTCGCGATCTCGCGGGACGAATAGCCCTCGGCGACGAGCTTGAGCACCTCCTCCTCGCGCGGCGTGAGGATGGTGTCGGGAAGCGCGTCGCCATGCCGCGCCCGGTGCAGATAGTCACGGATCAGCGCGGTCACCGCGCCCGCGTACAGGAACGGCTCACCCCGCAGCGTCGCGCGGCACGCCTCGAGCAGGTCGCGGTCGGCCACCGACTTGAGGACGTAACCCGACGCACCCGCCTTCAGCGCCTCGAAGAAGTACTGCTCGTTGTCATACATCGACAGGATCAGAATGCGCACGTGCGGATGCGCGCGGTTGATCTCCCGCGCGGCCTGCAGACCCGTCATCCGGGGCATTGCGATGTCGAGGATGGCGAGATCGGTCGGGGTGGTGTCGAGCGCGGCCAGCGCCTCGTGCCCGTCGGCGGCCTCGGCGACCACCTGCAGATCCGGCTCGGCGTCCAGGATCATCCGCAAACCGCTGCGCACCAGAGCATGGTCGTCGGCGAGCAGGATCCGCGCCGGCTGGGCGAGCATCACACTCCCTTTCGGTGAATGGGGATGGCCAGCCGCACCTCGGTGCCCTCACCCTTGGGCGAGGTGATCATCAGGTCCGCGTTCACCAGAAGCGCCCGCTCGCGCATGCCGTTGATACCGGCTCCCTCGGTCGCGACACCGCCCTTGCCGTCATCGGCGATGCGCAGCGTGAGCTGGTCATCGCCTGCGTGCAGGTCGAGCCAGACCTTGCCCGCGTCGGCGTGGCGGGCGATGTTGGTCAGGCTCTCCTGGGCGATCCGGTAGCACACCAGCTCGACTTCGGGTGTCAAATCCGATTGCGGCGCAGTGTGTTTGACCACATTGATTCCGGTGGCTCCGGTGAATTCGGTGCAGAGCGCGGACAGCGCACTGTGCAGTCCGAGGTCTTCCAGGGCGTCGGGCCGCAGGCGGCGCGCGATGCTGCGGACCTCGTCCAGGCTGGCCCGCACCGCCTCCTGAGTGTCTGCCAGCTCACCGCGGATATCTGCCGGGGCCCGGTCGACGGCTCGTTTCAGGATCAGCAGCGCCACCGTCAGCGTCTGGCCGATCTCGTCGTGCAGTTCCCTGGCGATGCGCTGGCGCTCGTTCTCCTGGGCGGTCAGCGCGGACGCGCTCGCGGTCGTCCGTTCGGTCTCGAGCCGGTCCAGCATCGAGTTGAACGACGAGATCAGGTGGTGCAGGTCGCCGGTGTTGCGATCGTCGACCCGGTCGCTGCGCTTGGGCGGATCGACTCGCCGCATCGACGCGGCGAGCCGATCCAAGGGGGCAAGACTCGTGCGCAGCAACAGCGCATTCGCGGTCAGGATGACCGCCAACCCGACGACCAACACCGGGATCTCGGTGAGCTTGATCCGGGCCGAGACCGTCGCAGGCGACACCGCCAAGATCAGCGTGCCCAGCGCAAAGATCAGCCCGTTGATCAGGAAAACCCGCCTGAACAGCGCGTCCGCGGGGGTTCGCGCCCGTTTCATACCCACCACAGTGGTCTGACGTGCGGCTGTTTGTCCATAAGGTCTGTTCCCCACCGGAAATGGGTGTCAGACCCGATGTTCTTCCTTCCGGCCACTGCCCAGACTTTGTCGACGAGCCGATCGGAGAACGAGGACGATGACGATTACCGCCGACACCGCCGGGAACGAAATCATGCAAGCACACGAGATCGCCGTCACCCCGCCGACGGTCCGGATCGACGATCCGGTGTCCAAGGCTGTGCAGTTGATGGTCGTCAACCGGCTGCCGGGGCTGGTCGTCGTCGACGACGCGGACCGGCCGGTCGCTGTGCTCCCCGGTACCCAGGTGCTGCGCCTGACGATTCCCGAGTCCTATCGCGACGATCCGGCGCTCGTCCGCACCGTCGACGAGATCCACGCCGACCTGTTCTGGCACGGACCGGGCAAGCTCACCGTGGGCGACTGCCTACCCAACCCGGTCGCCAAGCCGGCGACGGTGGCGCCGGACGCCACGCTGCTCGAGGTCGCCACCGTGATGGCGAACAAGCGCAGCCCGCTGATCGCGGTCGTCGACCGCAGCGGACGGCTCACCGGTGCGGTGACGCTCGAACGATTACTGACCAGCCTGGCGGTGGCCGGACCCAACGACTGAATCCGCGCGCGCCGTGCTGGGTCCGGTGCTAGCGCTGACGATATTCGTCGTCGCCTTCTACTTCATCGCGACCGAGCGGGCCGACAAGGTCAAGACGGTTCTCGTCGCCGCGGGCCTGATGACATTGCTCGGGCTGACCCCCGGCAGCGAGATCTTCTACTCCGAGCACGAGGGCATCGACTGGAACGTCATCTTCCTGCTGCTGGGCATGATGGTGATCGTCGGAATCATCAAGCAGACCGGACTGTTCGACTTCCTGGCGATCTGGGCCGCAAAACGGTCGCGGGGCAAGCCCTTTCGGCTGATGGTCATGTTGATGTTGATCACCGGTATCGCGTCGCCGGTGCTGGACAACGTCACCATCATCATGCTGGTTGCGCCCGTGACATTGGTGATCTGCGAACGCCTCGACATCGCCGCGCAGCCGTTCCTGATCGCAGAGGTGCTGGCATCCAACATCGGCGGTGCCGCCACCCTGATCGGCGATCCGCCGAACATCATCATCGGCAGCCGCGCCGGCCTGACCTTCAACGACTTCCTGGTCAACATGGCGCCCGCGGTGTTGGTCATCTTCGTCCTGTTCGTGCTCTTCACAGGGTGTTGTTCCGAAAAGACCTGCGGTCCAACAGCATCAACCTCGACCAGGTGATGGCGTTGCAGGAACGCCGCGCCATCAAGGACACCCGGCTGCTGATGCGGTCGATGGCCGTCCTCGGGCTCGTCATCGTCGGGTTCAGCCTGCACTCGGTGCTGCACGTCGCCCCGTCGATCGTCGCACTGCTCGGCGCGGGCACCATGCTGCTGGTCACCAACGTCGACGTCACCGAGATTCTGCCGGAGGTGGAGTGGCCGACGCTGGTGTTCTTCATGGGACTGTTCGCGATGGTCGCCGGTCTGGTCCATACCGGGGTGATCGGCTGGCTCGGCGACGCCGCGGTCGCGGTGTTCGGCGACAACTTCTTCGCCGCGGCCACCGGGCTGCTGTTCGGCTCGGCAGTGCTTGGTGCGTTCGTCGACAACATCCCCTATACCGCCACCATGACCCCGGTTGTCGAAGGCATGGTCGCCCGGGCGCCCGACACCGAAACGGGCCGTGGGCTGTGGTGGGCGTTCGCGCTCGGCGCCTGTTTCAGCGGCAACGGGACCGCCATCGCGGCCAGCGCCAACGTCGTCGCGATCGGTATCGCCCAGCGCGCGGGCCACGCGATCAGTTTCTGGCGGTTCACCCGCTACGGCATCGTGGTGACGCTGCTGAGCACCGCCCTGGCGTGGGTCTACGTCTGGCTGCGCTACTTCTGAGCAGGCCGCAGTCTCCAGTGCTCGATCGCGGCGGCGACGTGCGACTCGGTCGGCAGCTGGTCATCGGCCCACGCGACGTAGCCGTCCGGGCGCACAAGCACGGCGGCGGGCAGTTCGTTGTCGTGGTGCACGGCATGCACGACGTCGGGACGGTCGACCTCGACGTCCGCTTTCGTCACTATCACGAACCGGCCTTCGCGCAGCAGTTCGTAGAGCCGGGTGCCGCCGCAGTCGACGTCGGGCATGCGCTTGCCGACCATGCGGTGATCCCCGCGAGATGCGCGTGGATAGTCGATGCCGATCTGGCTGAGGCGGCCCGCCATGAACCGACGGCCGGCGGGCAGCCGCGTGATCGTCCCGATGGCGAGGGACTGAACCAGTCTCTGCGCCTTGGACCGGCCGAGCACCAATTGGTTGAACGCGTCGGTCAGCCGAAGCACCGCCGCGCCGACGGGACGCCGCTCACCCTCGTAGCTGTCCAGCAGCCAGCCCGGCGCCATCCCCGCCACCGCCTCCGCGAGCTTCCAGCCCAGGTTCATCGCGTCGGCGATGCCGGTGTTCATCCCCTGCCCGCCGAGCGGCGAATGGACGTGCGCGGCGTCCCCGGCGATGAACACCCGCCCGGCCCGGTAGCGCTCGGCCTGCTTGCGTTCGGACAGAAACCGTGAGCTCCACCGCATGTCGGTCATGCCGTAGTCCTCGCCGGCGATGCGGTGGAACGAGTCGCGGATCTCCTCGATGGTGACCGGCTCCTTCAGCGGCGCCTGTTCGCGCAGCCGGTCCCAGGCGATGGCGCGGAACCAGCCGTCGCCGAACGGGATCATCAGCACCGCACCGCGCTCGTTGGTCACACCGGTCAACGTCTCCTGCGGTGCCCGCGTCAGGTGTACGTCGGCGAGCAGGATGTGAGTCTCGTACTGCTTGCCGGTGAACTCGATGCCGACCAGCTGCCGGACGGTGCTGTGCGCGCCGTCGCAGCCGACGACGTACTTCGTCGCGATGGACGTGCCGTCTGCGCACTGCACGGTGACGCCGTCATCGTCCTGGGTCAGCCCGACGACCTCCGCGCCGCGAACCACCGGCACACCGAGGTCGTCCACCCGCATCTGCAACACCTGCTCGGTGCCGCTCTGCGGGACGACCAACAGCATTCCGAATCTGGTCGGCAGCTCCCGCAGATTCAGGGTGACCCCACCAGGCGGCGCGATCTCGTAGACAGTCGGCCCGCGGGTCAGCAGCTCGTCGGCCATCCCGCGCGCGTCGAGCAGCTCCAGCGTGCGCGCGTGCACGGCGAACGCCCTGGTGATGTTCGGCATGTCGACGCGCTCGTCGAGCAGCTGGACCTTGGCGCCGCCGAGCGCCAGTTCGGCGGCGAGCATCAGGCCGGTCGGCCCGGCACCGACCACTACCACATCCGACGTGTCCACGGGCCGGATGGTAGCCGCATCCGCCCACGTAGACTGGGGTTCAGCCATGCTCGCCGTCCTCTTCGCCCATGCGGTCGCCACCGCGTTGGCTCCGCTGCTGGTGTACCGGTGGGGGCGCAAGGCGTTCTATCCGCTGGCGCTCGTCCCGCTCGGCTCCCTGATCTGGGTGGCGCAGAACTGGCCGGGACCGGGCCAGGCCCGCAGCGTCAACGTGACCTGGGTGCCCGAGCTGTCGATGGACATCACGCTGCGGTTCGACGCGCTCGCGGCGATCATGAGCGTCCTCGTACTGGGCATCGGCGCACTGGTGCTGTTCTATTGCGCCGACTACTTCCACCACCACGACGGGCACGCCGAGAAACGGCTGCCCAGCTTCGCCGCCGAACTGGTGGCGTTCTCGGGCGCCATGTTCGGCCTGGTGGTCAGCGACAACATGCTGGTGCTCTACGTGTTCTGGGAGCTGACCACCGTCCTGTCCTTCCTGCTCGTGGGTCACTACGCCGAACGCGCCAGCAGCCGCAAGGCCGCGGTGCAGGCACTGCTGGTGACCACGGCAGGCGGCCTGGCGATGCTGGTCGGCATCATCGTGCTCGGCACCATCTCGGGCAGCTACCTGTTGTCCGATCTGATCGCGGCGCCGCCGACCGGGCTGGCGGCGTCGGTCGCCATCGCACTGATTCTCGTTGGCGCACTGGCGAAGTCGGCGATCGTGCCGCTGCACTTCTGGCTACCCGGTGCGATGGCGGCGCCAACCCCGGTGAGCGCCTACCTGCACGCCGCCGCCATGGTCAAAGCCGGCGTCTACCTCGTCGCCCGGATGAACCCGGGATTCGCCGACTCACCGCCGTGGCGGCCCATGGTGATCACGCTCGGCGTGGTGACGGTGCTGCTCGCCGGCTGGCGGGCGGTGCGCGAATACGACCTGAAGCTGATCCTGGCGTTCGGCACGGTGAGCCAGCTCGGCTTCATCACGGTGATGGTCGGCGCAGGCGGCAGCGACCTGATGCTGGCCGGGCTGGCGCTGCTGTGCGCGCACGCGATGTTCAAGGCCGCGCTGTTCATGGTCGTCGGCATCATCGACCACACCACCGGCACCCGAGACATCCGCAGGCTGGCCTGGCTCGGGCATGCCAGCTTGCCTCTACTCGTCATCGCCGTCGGCGCCACGGCGAGCATGGCGGCGCTGCCACCGTTCCTCGGCTTCGTCGCAAAGGAAGCCGACTACGAAACCCTTTTGCACAGTGAGGCATTGGGGCACTTCGCGCCGTTCGTGCTTGGCGCTATCGTCGCAGGCTCGGTGTTCACCACCATGTACAGCCTGCGTTTCCTGTGGGGTGCCTTCGCGAAAAAAGGCAGGACGGAACCGAGCAAGCGCGTCGCGGCGATGCACGCTCCGCCAGTGACGTTCCTTGCTGCGCCTGCCATCCTCGCCGCGGCGGGCCTGTTGTTCGGGCTGTGGCCGTCGCCGCTCGACAACGCCCTGGACACCTACGCCGACACGGTTCCGGGCGATTGCGACTACGAGCTCGCGCTCTGGCACGGCTTCAACCTGCCGCTGCTGCTCTCGGTGCTGGTGCTGGCGATCGGCACCGCCGCGTTCTTCGGCCGGTCACGGTTCCCGCGCGCGAGGCTTGTGTATCTGCCGCTGGGCAACGCGGACCGCATCTACGACGCGGTGATCCGCGGCGCCGACGTACTCTCCGTCCGGCTGACCGGCACCACGCAGCGTGGCTCGATTCCCGCAACGCAGTCGGTGATCCTGGCGACACTGGCCATCGTCCCGGTGGTGGTGCTGGCGCTGGGGGCACGCGACCGCCCCGAGTTCGCACTGTGGGGTTCGCCGCTTCAGGTGATCGTCGGCCTGCTGATACTGGCCGCCGCGGTCGGCGCCACCGTGATGCGCAACCGTCTCGCGGCGGTGCTGCTCGTCGGCGTGACCGGCTACGGCTGCGGCACGATCTTCGCGTTCCACGGCGCACCCGACCTGGCCCTGACCCAGTTCCTGGTGGAGACCCTGACGCTGGTCATCTTCGTGCTGGTGCTGCGGACGCTGCCCGCCGAGTCCGACCGCACCAACATCCGCAGGCACCGGCTGCCGCGGGCGGCCCTGGCGCTGGCCGTCGGCGCGAGCGTGACCACACTGGCCGCGTTCGCGATGGCAGCCCGCACCGGTGTCCCGATCGCCGCGCTGCTGCCCGACGCCGCGTACTACCGCGGAAACGGCGCCAACACCGTCAACGTCCTGCTGGTCGACATCCGGGCCTGGGACACCCTCGGCGAGATCTCGGTGCTGTTGGTCGCAGCGACCGGCGTGGCGTCAATGGTGTTCCGGCACAGACGGTTCGGCGCCGCGCCGCGGGTCGCCGACGCCGGTCAACCCGACATAGGTCCAGTGGATGCGATCGCGACGAGCCCGGCCGCCGGTGACACCACCTGGCTGCGCGGCAGCGAGCTGCGCGACCCGCGGCACCGGTCGCTGGTGCTCGAGGTCGCGACCCGGATGATCTTCCCGCTCATCATGGTGCTCTCGGCATACTTCTTCTTCGCCGGCCACAACACACCCGGCGGCGGCTTCGCGGGCGGACTGACCGCAGGGCTCGCGCTGGTGCTGCGCTATCTCGCGGGCGGCCGCTACGAACTCGGCGAGACGCTGCCGCTCGACGCGGGCAAGATCCTCGGCACCGGCCTTGCGCTGTCGGCGGGCACCGCGGTGGCCTCGCTGTTGCTCGGCGCACCGGTGCTGTCATCGGCGGTGCTGCAGTTCGACATTCCGGTGCTGGGCCACATCAAGCTCGTCACTGCATTGTTCTTCGACCTCGGCGTGTATCTGATCGTCGTCGGCCTGGTGCTCGACGTGCTGCGCAGCCTCGGCGCGCGGGTGGACGTCGAGATGACCGAGCAGCGACCGGCGGCGGTGATGCCACGATGACGGCCTTCCTCGTTCCGCTCGTGTTGATCGGCGGCCTGACCAGCGTCGGGGTGTACCTACTGCTCGAACGAGGCCTGACGCGAATGTTGTTGGGACTGTTGCTGATCGGCAATGCCGTCAATCTGTTGATCCTGCTCGTAGGCGGCCCGTCGGGGAATCCGCCGGTGCGCGGCCGGATCAGCGACGGCCAGACCGCCACCGCCGACCCCTTGGCGCAGGGGATGATCCTCACCGCCATCGTCATCAGCATGGGCATCGCGGCCTTCGTGTTGTCGTTGATCTACCGGACGTACCAGCTGACGACCGACGAAGAGGTGGCCAACGATCCCGAGGACACCCGGGTCGCCCAGCTGACGGACGAGGAGCTCGCCGTCCTCGACGAGGCCCGCCCGACTCCCGATGAATCCCGCGACACCGACGACCCCGACGAGCTGGACGCGTTGCCGGGGCTGGAGGGGTCGCGATGAGTCTCTCCGCGGTGTTGACCCCACTGCCCGTGTTGATCCCGTTGATCGCCTCGGCCGCGACGCTGGTGGCCGGTCGCCGACCCCGACTGCAGCGAACCATCACGCTGATCGCATTGTCGGCGGTGGTCGCGGTGTGCGCGGCGCTGCTCTATCTCGCCGACCGCGACGGCACGATCGCAGTGCACGTCGGCGGCTGGGGACAGAGCGTGGCCGGAATGGGTCCACTGGGCGTCACGCTTGTGGTGGACCGGCTTTCGGCGCTGATGCTTGTCGTCTCGTCGATAGTTCTGCTGGCCGTGGTGTTCTACGCCATCGGGCAGGGCATCCGGGACGGGGACGATCGCCAACCCGTTTCGATCTTCCTGCCCACCTACCTCGTGTTGTCGGCAGGCGTGTGCAATGCCTTCCTGGCCGGCGACCTGTTCAACCTCTTCGTCGGGTTCGAGGTGCTGTTGGCGGCGAGCTTCGTGCTGTTGACCATCGGCGCGAGCACCGAGCGGGTCCGGGTCGGCATCTCCTACGTCATGGTCTCGATGGTCTCGTCGGTGATCTTCCTGATCGGCATCGCGCTGATCTACGCCGCGACCGGCACACTGAACATGGCCGAGGTCGCCGTCCGGATGGACGGGGTCGCCGAGGGCACCCGCAGCGCCCTGTTCGCGGTGCTGCTCGTCGCGTTCGGCATCAAGGCGGCGGTGTTCCCGCTGTCGTCCTGGCTGCCCGACTCCTACCCGACCGCCCCTGCGCCCGTCACCGCGGTGTTCGCCGGCCTGCTGACGAAAGTCGGTGTCTACGCGATCATCCGGGCACACACGCTGCTGTTCCCGAGCGGTGGGCTGGACCGGATGTTGATGGTGGCGGCGTTTCTCACCATGCTCATCGGCATCTTCGGCGCCATCGCGCAGAGCGATATCAAGCGGCTGCTGTCCTTCACGCTGGTCAGCCACATCGGCTACATGGTGTTCGGCGTCGCACTGTCCAGCGAGCTCGGCATGTCGGGCGCGATCTACTATGTCGCGCACCACATCCTGGTGCAGACGGCGCTGTTCCTGGTCGTCGGCCTGATCGAGCGACAGGCCGGCGCGTCAACGCTTCAGCGGCTCGGCGGCCTGGCGGCGGCGAGCCCGCTGCTGGCCTTCGTATTCGTCATACCCGCGCTCAATCTCGGTGGCATTCCGCCGTTTTCCGGCTTCGTCGGCAAGGTCGCGCTGCTGGAAGCGGGCGCCCAGGACGGTTCGGTGCTGGCCTGGCTGCTGGTCGGCGGCGGCGTGGTGACCAGCCTGCTGACGCTGTACGTGGTGTCGCGCGTCTGGACGCTGGCGTTCTGGCGCACCCGCACCGACGCGCCAGAAGGCGATGTCGCCGCGGCGGCTCCGTCGGCCCTGCTCGACGAAACAGAGGACATCCTGCTTGCCGACCGCACCGATGTCGGACGGATGCCGGTGGGCATGCTGGTGCCGACCGGGGCGCTCATCGCCGTCGGGCTCACGCTGACGGTGCTGGCCGGTCCGATCGTCGGCTACAGCAATCGCGCGGCCGCAGAAGTGCTGGACCGTGATCGCTATATCTCGGCCGTCCTTTCAGAGGCGCCGCGATGAGAAGCCGCCTGCTGCGAGTATGGGTGCTCTGCTGGCTGATGCTGGTCTGGGTGTTGTTGTGGGGCAAAGCCTCTCCGGCCAACATCATCGGTGGCTTTGCGGTGGCATTGGTGATCACGTGGCTGTTGCCGCTGCCGGCGGTGCCCGTCGAGGGCAGGGTGCATCCGCTGTCGCTGGTGCGGCTCATCGCTGTCGTCGCCTACCAGTTGGTGCAGTCCTCTTTGCAGGTGGCCTGGCTGGCGATCAAACCGGGGCCGCCGCCGCTGACCGCGGTGTTGCGCGCCCGGCTGGCGATCAAGTCGGATCTGGTGCTGGTGCTGGCCGTCAACATCTTCAACCTGGTTCCCGGATCGATCGTGCTGGAGATCGACCAGCAGCGACGGCTGCTCTACATGCACGTCCTCGACGTCGGCAACGAGAAGACGGTCGCCCGGTTCTACCGACAGGTCGAGCAGACAAGCGACTGCTGGTGGCAGCGTTCGAGCGCGACGCGGATTGGCAGCCGTCTGCGACAGCCAAGGAGGAGAGCCCGTGAATACCGTGTGGATCATCGCCGCGGTGATGCTGACTGCGGCCGCGGTGATCGTGATGTTCCGGATCCTTGCCGGGCCGAGCACGCTGGACCGCATCGTCGCGCTGGACACCCTGGTGGCGGTGACGATGTGCGCGATCGGCACCTGGGCGGCGTTCAGTCTGGACACCACTGTCACCTACAGCCTGACCGCGCTCGCACTGATCAGCTTCGTCGGCTCGGTGAGCGTCGCGCGGTTCCGGGTTCCCGATATCCGCCGCAACCGCGAGAGCAGGTACCAGCGATGAACATTGCAGACATCGTGACCGCGGTGCTGGTGCTCAGCGGTTCGGCGCTGGCACTGACCGCGGCGATCGGCGTCGTCCGGTTCCCGGACACCATGTCGCGCATGCACGCGGCGACCAAGCCTCAGGTGCTGGGCCTGCTGCTGGTGCTGGTGGGCGCGGCGATCCGGCTTCGTGGCAATGTGGATGTCGGCATGCTGATCCTGACGGGCATATTCACCGTCATCACAGCGCCGGTCGTGGCCAACCGGGTGGGGCAACTGGCATACCGCGAGCAGAACCTTGACGACACGCTCACCAAGGACGAACTACACGAGTACGCCGAAGGCGAGCGGGAGTGAGGATCGCAGCGAGGAACGAGCGAGGACCGGAGCGAGCGCGGAGCCGAGCAAAATACACCGAAGGCGGCACGAATGGCCAGAACTGACGACGACTCCTGGGACATCACCGAAAGCGTCGGCGCGACCGCATTGGGCGTGGCGTGGGCGCGGTCGCAAGAGTCGTCGTCGGAGTGCCCGTTGTACACCGACCCGTACGCGGAGGTGTTCATCGAAGAGGCCATCACGCGCGGCTGGGAACTGCCGCAGCGTCACATGGCCGAGCGGATCCGCTCCATTTCGGGATACGCCGCATCCCGCACCAAGTGGTTCGACGAATTCTTCATCGCCGCGGGAGCGGGCGGCATCGAGCAGGCGGTGATCCTCGCCGCCGGGCTCGACGCCAGGGCGTGGCGGCTGCCATGGAACGACGGCAGCGTGGTCTACGAGATCGACCAGCCCAAGGTGCTGGCGTTCAAGACCGAGACGCTGCACGCGCACGGCGCAGATCCCGCGGCCCGCTACGTGGCGGTACCCGTCGACCTCCGGCATGACTGGCCAAAGGCGTTGCGGGATGCGGGATTCGATGCCGGCGAGCCGACCGCATGGGCGGCCGAGGGGCTATTGCCCTACCTTCCCGCCGATGGTCAGGATCTGCTGTTCGAGCGCATCGCAGATCTCAGCGCCCAGGGCAGCCGCGTCGGCCGTCGAATCTTTCGGCGCCGGGTTCTTCGATCCGGAGTACCTGGCCAGCCGCCGCGAACAGGTGCGGCAGATGCGCGAAGAAGCGGGCGTGACCGACGACGACACTCCCGACGTCCAGGATCTCTGGTACATCGAGGACCGCACCGAGGTCATCGACTGGTTCTCCGCGCACGGCTGGGAGGTGTCGACGATCGACGCCGCGGACCTGATGAAGAGATACAACCGGACGACGACGACGACACAACGCCCCGAACGGCTTTCGTCGAGGCCAGGCGAAATGTCGCCGCCGGGGCGGCTCGAGGCTCTCCGGCTATTCGCCGGACAGCTGAAACTCGACGAGCGCGCTGACGGTTTCGACGGCTTCGCTCAGCGCCGCCAGCCGCGCCGCTACCGTCGGCGCCGACAGCACCGAGTAACGGTCGGCCTGCCCCATCGGTAAGCGGGTCGTCAACGCGTACAACCACATTGCCGTATCTGGCGCGGCGTCCGCGCCGGCCAGGATGTCCCGCGCGTTGATCTCCGCACCGCGGGCGCCGGCGATCCGCTCGAACACGGCGATCATCTTGTCCTCGACGTCGCGGATCGCGTCGACGCCGACCGGTTCACCCGGCTCGTCGGGCCACAGCTCGATCGCAGCCCGCGGGTAGGGGTTGTCGGGCTGCCATTCCAGTACCCGGAACCGCTCGGCCATCACGCAGTTGAGCCGGTAGCGGCCGTCGCCGAAGTCGGCGACCTCGGCGATGTGGGCCAGTGTGCCGACATCACTGCGGGCGTCGCCGCCGCCGACTTCGCGGCCCGCCTCGATCAGCACCACGCCGAAGGCGGGGTCGTCAAGCTCGAGGCAGTCGGAGACCAAGGCGGAATACCGCGGTTCGAAAATCCGCAGCGGCAGTTCCTCGCCGGGCAGCATCGCCCGCTCGAGCGGAAACATCGGGACGGTCGGCACGGCTAGATGTCCAGTTCGCCGACCAAGGCGTCGACCACCACGCGCAGGTCACCGTCGTTGTCTTCGGCGATGCGCCGCTGACGCTGATAAGACCCACCCAGCCGGTAGATCTCGGCCACCCCGGCCAGCTCGTCGGCGCAGCCGAGGGACTTCGCCACCGGTTCGAGCCGGTTGCACAGCTCGTCGAGGTCGTCGGTGACCAATCGCTCGTTGCTGTCGGCGTCCAGGATGATCACCGCGTCGAGGCCGTATCGCGCTGCGCGCCACTTGTTTTCCTGTACATGCCACGGCGGCATTGTCGGCAGTTCTTCACCGGCGTCCAGCCGCCGGTCGAGATCGACGATCAGGCAGTGCGTCAGCGCGGTCAGTGCACCGAGCTCGCGGAGGTTGGAGACGCCGTCGAAGACGCGGACTTCGACCGTGCCGAGATGCGGGGAAGGCCGGATGTCCCAACGGATCTCGTTCATGTGGTCGATGATGCCGGTCTTCTTCTGGTCGTGCACGAACCCTTCCCACTGCGCCCAGGTCTGGAAGTGGAACGGCAGGCCTGCCGTCGGCAGCTGCTGAAACATCATCGCCCGGTTGCTGGCATACCCGGTGTCCTCACCGTCCCAGTAGGGCGACGACGATGACAACGCCAGCAGATGCGGGTAGTGGTTGAGCAGTGACGTGACGATCGGCATGACCTTGTGCGCCGACGAGACCCCGACGTGCACGTGCACACCCCAGATGAGCATCTGTCGACCCCACCACTGGGTCCGCTTGATCAGTTCCGCGTACCGCGGCGCATCGGTCAACTTCTGGGCCGACCATTTCGCAAACGGGTGCGTGCCCGCGCAGAACAGTTCCATACCTCGATTGCGCACGACGCAACGGGCGGGCAGCAGGGTGGACCGCAGATCCTCCATCGCCTGGCCGGCGTTGTCGCAGATACCGGTGACGATCTCGACCGTGTTGCGCAGCAATTCCTTGTGCACGCGCGGATTTTCACCGATCTCGGCGATCACCGCCGCCGCCTCGTTGCTCAGGTCGCGGGTCTCGGCGTCGACGAGGGCGAATTCCCATTCCACGCCGACGGTCGGCCGGGCCGAGCCGGCGAAATCTATCCGCCTGCTATCCGGTGCCGATAACACCGCACGCGACCCGCTTCCCGGCGTCGCCAGTATTCAACGTGGTCTGGTCAGGCGGCGGGGTGCCGTTGATCTGCTGGTAGCGCTCCGGCGGGATGTGGGCGAAGTTGTCGGCCTTCTCGTGGATGATGATCGTCGTCTTGGCGCCTGCCAGGAGGTCCTCCGCGGTGAAGGCGTCGGTGGTCGTCACCAGTTCGGCGGTGCCGTCCTCGCGCACCTGCAGCGACGTGAGGTCGCCGCTGGCGGGATGCCCGCTGTGGCCGGGCACCTGGAAATGCGCTCCGGCGGAGTTGAAGTCACCCGGTTCGCCACCTGTCGGGGCGACCGAGCTCGCCTCGCACTTGCCCACGGAATGGATGTGCATGCCGTGGAAGCCCGGTGTCAGCTGACCGGGGCCGGTGGTCTTCACGGTCACGGTCGCATAGCCGCTGGAGAATGCGAAGTCGGCGGTGGCCACCGTGGCGCCGGTGGCGTTCTTCAGTTGGGCGGTCAACTTCTCGCCCGCCGGTGCGGCTTCGCCCGCGCCCTCGTCGGCCGGTGCCGACGGCGACGGCGACGGCGAGCCCGTCCAGATCGACGGGGTGGTGCCCGGCGTCGAGCTCGGCGTCTCGGGAGCGCTGCATGCGCTCAGCGCCAAAGCGGGCAATGCGAATAGGGCAGCGACTGCGACGGTCCTGAACATGCCGTGAGCCTATCCCGTGACCGCCACGATCACGCCCGGTGGTTGCTCGGTCAGCTCAGGCGACCTCGGCTCGACCGGGGCCGCAAGCAGCTGGCCCACCTCATCGGCGGACTCCCGCTCGCCGGGCGCGTCGCTGAAGTAGACGGTGGTGGCGGTCACCCCCTCGAGGGTGAGATTGCCCGTCTCGGTGACGTTCCAGCCCGCGTCCCGCAGCTGATTGGCCGTGTTCTCGGCGGCTCCGGCAGTCTCCGAGATGTTGAAGACGCGAACTTCGGCCTTCGCGGCAGGCGCAGGCGCCCCCGAAGAGGTCGGCGACGGTGTCGAGGTCGTGCTGACCGTGGCCACCGGCGCTTCGTCGGCGCTGGAGTCGTCTCCCGAGCCCATCGCCTGGAATCCGACCAGCAGAAATACCACGCCCAGGAACAGCAGCACCATCACCATGGCGCGCAGAGGCAGCCCGGAAGAGTCGGAATGGCGCTCGTTCATTTGGCCCACTGTATCGGCGTGGTGCGCGAACCCACGAAAGGCTCAGGTCACCTCGAAGCCGAGACGGCGCGCCGCCCGGGCCTTCTGCCTGCTGGCACGGAGCCGCCGCAGCCGCTTGACCAGCATCGGATCGGCTGCCAGCGCTTCCGGCCGGTCGACCAGCGCGTTCAGCACCTGGTAGTAGCGAGTTGCCGACATCGAGAACAGCTCTTTGATGGCGTCTTCCTTGGCGCCGGCGTATTTCCACCACTGCCGTTCGAAGGCCAGAATGTCGTGTTCGCGGCGGGTCAGCCCATCAGTGAGTTCAGAGTCGTCCCCGGATTGCTCAGTCCGCGCCATGGCGCCGTCCATGTTGCTCCTGGACCCTTCCCACACTCGATCTCGCTAGCGATACGGCGAATATTGAACCACGGCATTGCTTGTTGGGCCGTCAGCCAACCGGGCGAGTCGGCTCACTTAAGCTTGCCAACCGTGGCAGTCGTACCCATCCGAATCGTCGGAGATCCCGTCTTACACACCGCGACCACTCCGGTGCCGGTGGCAGACGATGGTTCGCTGCCGCCCGATATCGCCGACTTGATCAAGGACCTCTACGACACCATGGACGCCGCGTACGGAGTCGGCCTCGCGGCCAACCAGATCGGGGTGTCGGCACGGGTGTTCGTCTACGACTGCGCAGAGGATCGCGGCAAGACGGCCCGCAGGCGCGGTGTGATCGTCAACCCGGTGCTGGAAACCACCGATGTGCCCGAGACGATGCCCGACCCGGAAAACGACGACGAGGGCTGCCTGTCGGTGCCCGGCGAGTCGTTCCCGACCGGCCGTGCCAGCTGGGCGCGGGTGACCGGGCTGGACGCCGACGGCACGCCGATCACGCTGGAGGGCAGCGGGTTGTTCGCGCGGATGCTGCAGCACGAGACCGGGCACCTCGACGGGTTCTTGTACCTTGACCGGTTGCTCGGCAGGCACGCGCGCAGCGCCAAGCGGGCGGTGAAGTCGCACGGTTGGGGTGTGCCGGGCCTGACGTGGATGCCCGGTGAGGACCCCGACCCGTTCGGCCATTGACGTGGCCGACCTTCCCGCGGTGGGCACCCGGGTCAGCCTGCGTTACCGACGCGAGGAAGGTTCGGTGCCACCACTGACCGATGTGATCGGTCAGCTGCTTCAAACCGGTCCCCGCATCCGCGTCCGGACGAAAACAGGCGCGGTGGTGGAGATCTCGGCCGACGACGTCGTCGCGGTGCGGTCTCTGACCGCTGCGCCGGTGCGCACGTCGCAGATCCGCGCGACGGAGCACGCCGCCGCGATGGCGTGGCCGGGCACCGAACAGCAGTGGATCGACGGCTGGCTGCTGCGCGGCGCGGGAGGGCACACTCACCGGGCGAATTCCGCTGTGCCGCTTGGTGTCGAGGCAGGTTTGAATTCCGTGCCCGTGATCGTCGACTGGTATACGCAGCGCGGTCAGACACCGTGGTTGTCGGTGCCCGACCGGCTGCTGAACCTGCCGGGAAGGGTTCCCGCGCATCTGGAAACGGTCGTGATGGTCCGCGACCTGCCTGCGGGTGAGCCCGATGCGACGGTGACGCTGGCGCCGCGCCCCGACGCGAGCTGGCTTGCGCTCTACGAGCGCAAGGTGCCCGTCGATGTGCTCGCCGCGGTCGTCGACGGCGATGTGGTGTTCGCGACTCGCGGCGACGCCGCTGTGGGCCGCGGGGCGGTCACCGCCGGGCCGGACGGAACACGCTGGGCAGGCATGTCGGCGGTGCGCGTCGCCGACGGGCGGCGGCGAGAAGGCCACGCCCGCGCCTTGTGCTCGGCGCTGATGGCCTGGGCCGCCGAGCGAGGTGCGCACCGCTGCTACGTGCAGGTGCTCGTCGACAACGCGCCCGCGATCGCGTTATACGAACAGCTCGGCTTCACCACGCAACACCACGCGCGCTATATCGACGGTCGTAGCCTGTAGCCATGCGGCTCGCCACCTGGAACGTGAACTCGATCCGGGCCCGCGTCGACCGCGTCACCGACTGGCTGGAACGCGCCGACGTCGACGTGCTGGCCATGCAGGAGACCAAGTGCGCCGACGACCAGTTCCCCACCATGCCGTTCGCCGCCCTCGGATACGACGTCGTGCACTGCGGCTTCAACCAGTGGAACGGCGTGGCGATCGCGTCGCGTGTCGGTATCGACGACGTTGCGGTCGGCTTCGACGGGCAGCCGACGTGGGGTGACAAGCCCGACGTCGAAGCCGTGGCCGAGGCACGTGCGCTCGGCGCCACGTGTGACGGTGTACGGGTGTGGAGCCTGTATATACCCAACGGCCGCACGGTGGATTCCCCGCACTACGGCTACAAGCTGGAATGGCTTGCCGCGCTGAAGGATACGGCGCAACGGTGGCTGGCCGAGGATGCGAACGCGCAGATCGCGCTGACGGGTGACTGGAACATCGCGCCCACCGACGAGGACGTCTGGAGCGTCGAGTTCTTTCGGGGCAGCACGCACGTGACCGGGCCCGAACGTGCCGCGTTCAACGCGATCGTCGAGGCCCGATTCGCCGACGTGGTGCGGCCTTTCACGCCGGGGCCCGCGGTCTACACGTACTGGGACTACACCCAGCTGCGGTTCCCGAAGAACCGGGGCATGCGCATCGACTTCATCCTCGGCTCACCTGCGCTGGCGCAGCGCGTGTCCCATGCCGAGATCGTCCGCGAGGAGCGAAAAGGCAAGGCGCCCAGCGATCACGCGCCTGTGCTCGTCGAACTCGCGACTTTAGCGTGCCCGGGTAAGGGGAGACGAAGCGGGGGAGCCGGAGCCGACGTCGCTGGGCCGGAGCGTGTCGCCGCACCACCATCTGTGCGGCACCGCCGTGTACTGGCGATCGATGAGGGTGAGAACATCGTCGCCCCACTGCCTGGCCGCGGCAAGCCGTTCAAGGTCGGGCACCGCGTCGCGGCGCACCCAGTCGCCACCGGACCACAGCTGCACGTAATCGGCGTTGAAGCGTGGATCGCTCTCAATCGCGAGGCGATCGCGACCCGCCCACCCGGAAAAGTACTTCATGAACGTCGGCCGCAGATCCTCGAGCACGTAGTCGCGCAGGCCCGACATGTCGTCGTCCTGCCAGAAGCGCGCAATCCTGGCATCGGCCAAGCCGGACAGATCGACTAGACGCAGCCGGCTCGTCAGCGAAGATCCGCCGCCGTCGACCGCCAGCAGCGTTCCGTCCCGCACTCCGAGGATGTCGGCGTACCGTTGATCCAATAGCCCGTGTTCTGCGCGACGGCACACATCCCCACTGTCGGATCGGACCTGAACGCTGTGGCGTAGTGCCAGAACCCGGTAAGAGTCAGCCCCGCGGCGGCTGTCGCGATTGTCGTCGCCACGACTCGTCGCCGAGTGGAGGCACCCCGAAGGACGTGGAAGGCCGACAATGTGACCGCTATCGCGGCCAACGGCCACACCGCGGTCGCGAAGCGGTGTTGTGCCATCCAATCCGGCCGCAGAATAGCGTAATTCGCGACGGCCAGCCCGAGTGGAACCAGCAACATAGCGACCACTGTGCGAGTCGGCGACGGACGCGAGACCGCCGCGGCGATCACGGCGACGGCCAGGCCGGTGGTGAGCCACCCGAGGTACTCGACGAGAGCTTCAGGCCTACCCAGATCGCCGACGCTCGGCAGACCTTGCTCCTTGGCACGTGCGGTGTTGGGCAGATAATCGCCGAAGGTGAGCAGCCGCCACGTCAGATAGGTACCAGCCGGAATCGCGAAGGCCGCCAACGAGATCAGGTTCGCCGTCACGGTGCGCCTGATCGTCGCGGGCCTACGGTGAGGACGGTCGCGATGGGAAATGCGGCGAGGAAGACGATACCGTCGGGCCGGGTCAACGCCGCGAGCGCCGCGAGGATCCCCGCCGCCACGCGCGGTTCTAGGGTCGAGTAGCCGACCGGACACCGCCGTACGCGCGAGGACGGCGGCGATCGCCATGACGATGAGCGCGAAGAGCCCGTTCTCCAAACCGCTCGTGGTCCAGATGACGAACGACGGCACCGCCGCGGTGGCTGTGCCCGCGGCGAGGGTGATCGCGACGGGTCGCTGCGACACGGTGCGTGCGATCGAGAACATGAGGGCGAACATCCCGAAGCAGCACAGCAGTGCGACCAGCTTCGGATACAGCACGAGGTCGGGTGTCCCGAACCACGAGCCGTGGTCGAACAGGTGAAGCGCGCGCCCGACGGCGAGCACCGCCACCCAGGTCGGATTCGAAAAGCCCTCCACGGGAACTGAACCGGGCTGCAGCACCGGACCCGCTCCTGTCGCCAGCGAGCGGGCGTAGGCGAAAGAGAGGCCGGCATCATCGACGATCCACTGGCCGTAGAAAGCAGCGTGCAGTCCGGTCAGGACCGTCGGAACGCAGCCGCTAGGACCCATCCCCACTGACGGCGCGACCGCGGCTCGGCGGGCGCATCGACCGTCGACAAGGGTTGTTGCGCGACGGCGGTCAAGGGACACCCTCGGCGATGGTGTCGGCGGTCGGTTCGATCCGCTCGGGCGGCACGTGGTCGTCGAGACGGTGTCGAAGCGGACTGGCTGATCGCGCGGCCGCGATGCGCCGCCGGATCGTTGCGGGTAGCCGTCGCACGGTGTCGGGCGGGACGAATGCCAGGTACAGGACGAACATCGCTGGCGTGAAGAAGCCGACACCGATGGTCACCATGATCGTCGAATGCATGAGCAGTCCGGCGCCTAGGACCCAGCGACGTAACGGCTTGACCCAGACGAGAATTCCGATCGCCAACTCCAACGCCAGCGTCCCCCACGTCGCGACGTTCATCAACAGTGCGTTGCTGGTCAGCCAGTGCGGAGGCGAGACGATGAGCATGTCGTCATACCGCAGGGCGTACGAGACCGCGGTGCCCTCACGCCATGAATCGCCCGCCAGTTTCGCGTTGACCGTCGACAGGTAGACGAGGGAGAGCTGAACCTGCAGCAGCCGTATCGCCCACGGCGCGCGAAGTTCTGCCGACCAGAACGACCCCGAGGCGCGGCGACGATCGAGCGACAACGCCGCACCGCACGAGGAAAAGATGAGGACGAGCGCCACGACGCGAATCAACCCGTCGCCGGAGTTGAACACAAACGGACTGCGCTGCTTGGAACGAATGGATCAGTACGAAGACGGCGAGCGCTGCCAACCGGCTGTGCCAGCCGAGAGTCAACGCCACGGCCGACACCAGCAGCACAACCCAGCCGATCAGCAGGGCTTGATCGCTGGATGCGATACCGAATAGGCCCCAGACATAGTCCGCTGTGGGCTGATTCGGCATGACACCCTGATCGCCGAACAGGCTGTTGAGGTCGGGCAGCAAGGACACAGTCCACGCAACGGCTAACGCACCGAAGGCGATCCGCACCAAACCCAACGGATAGGCGGGTTCGGGTGCAAACCAGAACCTGCGCCAGGCCTCCAAGACCACAGACCGTCGTTCGCCGGATCGTTGTCGATCATGAGTGCCGGGTCAGGTCTTCGGAGTACAGCGTCTCCAACGTGGTCGCTGGTGCACTGTTTTCACCGGGCGGTGGCATATCCGTTGTACGCAAGGTCATCTCGACAAACGTCGGCTGGTTCGGGGGCGGAGCGAGCTCTCGCACCACCCACCGCGCGAACTCGGCCCGGATCGGCGGGCTCGCGGACAAGTTGTTCCTTGAGCTTCTGCCAGCGGTACCAGCTGAACGGGCCGATCACGAGATCGCCTCGCTGAAGCGTCCAGACCGATCGTTGCCATCGGCCAGCGTCACATGCACCTCGACGACTTCGAGGCGGCGAACGGGATTCGGCGCATACATCTGCCAGACCTGATCGGTCCCGGTGGCTGTTGCGACCGGCCTCAACACCGGGACGAGCCTGTTCTTGATTTCCGAAGCAGGCAGATTCCAGGCGATCCCAACAAGGAGAATCAGGGCAACGAGGGCGCCGATCAACGCCTCACCAATGGCCGAACTTTCAAACCTGCGCTGGAGGCCCTGAAGGCCTGCTTTTGATCCGCCCCGGGGCGACGCCCGCCCGCGGCCGTCTAGCCGAACCACCCGCTACCACGCCTCGACCCGAACAGCAGTCCCAGGAACGTACTCACCAGGCCCCCAATGAAAGCCAGCGTCCGCGAAACGAAATCGTCCAGGACGCCGAAGATTCCACCCGATACGCCGGTCGAGCCCGAGGCCGTCCCCGACGAACCGTTTCCACTCGTGGTCCCGGAGGAACCACCGCTGGTCGTCCCGCTCGACCCACCACTGGTCGTCCCCGACGAACCACCACTCGACGACGACGTCCCCCGACGAACCACCACTCGTCGTCCCCGACGAACCACCACGTCGTCGCCCGACGAACCACCACTGGTCGTCCCGCCGAACCACCCGACGTCGTCGCCCGACGAACCACCACTGGTCGTCCCGTCGACCCACCCGTCGTCCCCGACGAACCACCACTGGACGTCGTCCCCGACGAACCACCCACGACGTCGTGCCCGACGAACCACCACTGCGTCGTCCCCGACGAACCACCACTGGTCGTGCCGTCGACCACCCGACGTCCGCCCGACCACCACTGGTCGTCCCCGACGACCCACCACTCGTCGTGCCCGACGAACCACCACTGGTCGTGCCCGACGAACCACCCTCGACGTCGTCGCCCGACGAACCACCACTGGTCGTGCCCGACGAACCACCACTCGTCGTGCCCGACGAACCACCACTCGACGTCGTCGCCGCTCGACGAACCACCACTCGTCGTCCCGACGAACCACCCTACTCGTCGTGCCCGACGAACCACCACTGGTCGTCCCCGACGAACCACCCTCACTCGTCGTGCCCCGACGAACCACCACTGACGTCGTCGCTCGACGAACCACCACTGACGTCGTCCCCGACGAACCACCACTGGTCGTCCCCGACGAACCACCACTGACGTCGTCCCCGACGAACCACCACGTCGTCCCGCTCGACCCACCACTCGTCGTCCCCGACGAACCACCACTGCGTCGTGCCCGACGAACCACCACTCGCCGACGCTCGTCCCGCTCGACCCACCACGACGTCTCGCCCGACGAAACACCACTGGTCGTCCCGCTCGACCCACCACTCGTCGTGCCCGACGAACCACCACTCGTCGTCCCGCTCGACCCACCCGACGTCTCGCCCGACGAAACACCACTGGTCGTCCCGCTCGACCCACCACTGGTCGTCCCCGACGAACCACCACTCGTCGTCCCGCTCGACCCACCCGACGTCTCGCCCGACGAAACACCACTGGTCGTCCCCGCACGTACCGCCAGTCGTGCCATTGGTGAGCAGCACCGACGGCGCGTCGTAAGTTGGCTGCACGAGGGCACCGCCACAGAGGACGAGCCCACCGACGAACAGGGTATTGCCGACGAGCCGTCGCGTAGTGCTGGGCGCAGGTTTGGATGCTTGGCCGGTCTTGTGCCGTGTTCGACATGAACCGATCCCCCCGAGTCGAGACGGTTGCTGTTGCTGCCTAGACGCTATTGCGCGAAGGACCGCAACGAACCAGGTGTTTCCCTAGTAATTGACGGCTATGAGCAGCTGGCGGACGGGTTATCCCGCCGTTGGGCCCACTCGACGGCCGAGTTCCGCCCGGGAGTGAATGCCGAGCTTGCGGTAAATGTGAAGCAGGTGAAACTCGACGGTCTTCGGGCTGAGGAAAATAGCGGCCGCAACTTCGCGGTTGGTCATGCCCGATGCCGCGAGTTCAGCCACGCGTCTTTCGGACGGTGTGAGCACGCCGGGCTGGCCCAAACCGATGGCCTCAACCCGCGCCAGTTCGTTTCGGGCACGCTCAGCCCAGAGCCTTGTGTTCGAGCTGCTCAAAGGTGCTGATGGCATCCCGCAGGGTGGCGGCAGCGGCGTCCTTATGCCGCATCCGACGCTGCAACTGCCCCAACAGGAGTTGAGTGCGGGCCCGTTCGAAAGGCATCGGCACTCGATCATGTTCGGCCAACGCTTGTTCGACGGCGCGTGTCGCTGCTTTGACCTCGCCGCGAGCGGCGAGCAGCATGCTGCGGCAGCGTCCGCCTGTCGCCGACATCCACGCGCGGTTTAGCCGGCGACCGTTTCCTTCGAACAACTCGATCAGGGGCTCGGCCTCGTCAAGCCGACCCAGGTGAATCATGGCCTCGATGGCATCCGGGAGGAATGGAGCCACGAAGATCTCTGTGCCCTGCGGCGCTCCGTCGAGATTGCGGATTAGGGGCTCAAGGGTGCACAACGCGGCATCATAGTTGCCCAAGCGAAACATCCAAAAATCCCAAAGTTGTGACAGGCCATACGGATACCAGGGTCGGAGAGTCGCAACGCTGGCAGATTGCAAGCGCTTCGCTGGCGTCGCGCCGCGCTTCAATCTCGTCCCCGGCGTAGGCGGCAACTGCCGAACGAACCATCAGGGCGACCGATAACGGAAGGTCGCGATCCAACTGCGATGCCCGCTCCATCGCATCCTCGGCGATCAGGGCGGCTTCGGCGAAGTTGCCCTGCCAGATTTCGTTCAGACCGCTGTGGAAGGCGACGATGATGAGTTCGCTCTCCTCGCCGCGTTCGATGTACCGCCGCCGGATATTCAGCAGTTCAAGTCGAGCCTGTTCGAGCTTTCCGGTTCCTACCAAAAGCTGAGCGTGCTGCACCGACGGCCCGAGCAGAGCAGACATCGGAAGCTCACGGTCCTCTAACTCGAGTGCACGCCGCATGTCTTGCTTGTCCAGACCGTCACCGAGCAGAAACTGCACGAGGACCCGCATGCTGAGGGCCTGACTGAGCAGGTGCGGCCGGTCGAGCCGCGTGGCGCATCCGACCGCATCCTCGATGTAAGCTCGCGCTCGATCGAACTGGTGGCCATTGACCTGGGCGAAAGACAACGGGATCAAGACCTGTACGCGCAGCGCGAGATTGTCTCCGGCATCGGCGAGGGCACGCTCGAGCAAGCCTGCCGCCTCACGCGAGCTCCCATCGAGCAAGCTCCACAGGCCCAGCAATCGCAGCGCCTCCGCGCGCAACGGCGCAGGTGCGGGCCGCCCGACAGCGCGCTCGAGCATCGTGCGAGCACGCGCGGCGTCGCCTGCGTTGAAGTGGTACGACGCCGAATTGATGTTCCTCTCGGGGGTGTCTCCGCCCAGTCCCATCGCCAAGTCAACGAGTTCGGCTGCGGCCGACGGCGCTCCACGGATGCGAGCCATTTCGGCTGCCTCGTCAAGCGAACGCAATGTGAGTGCGTCACCGCTCGCCGCGGCCAGCGCCAGATGTCGCGCCTTGAGTTCGGGTTCATCGACAATGTCGGCCAGTCGCCGATGCATCGCCCGACGCCGGCCGGCAGTCGCGTCCGAGTAGACCCCGTGCGCCAACAACGGGTGGTCGAATCGAAGTCGGTTTCCGGCAATGTCAACGATGCCCTCGTCCTCGGCCTCGGCGAGGATCGACAGAAGTTGTTCGGAGTCCGAGTCAGTGGCTCGCGCCACCGACTCCACTGTGGGGTCGGCCAGACAGGACGCGGCGAGCAGCGCTTGTCGAGCGTCGTCGGCCAGCCGACCGATCCTGGCTCGCACCAGTTCGGCGAGCGTTCCCGGCAGCGATGCCCCGACGCCTCCCGTGTCGTCGTCCATGGCGCGTGCCAATTCCAAGGCATAGAACGCATTGCCGCCAGAAATACAGTGGATCCGCCGAATCTTCGGTCGCGAGAAGGACCGCCCGAGGCGGTCGCAGAGAACCGTATGGAGTGCCCCCATACTCAGAGGTCGCACCCGAAGCCGGTACAACCTTTCTGGCCGACACAGCTCCAGCCACGACACCACCGTGCCCATGTTCGGCCCGTCACGCACCGTCGCGATCATTCCTACCGGTCCAGCGAGTCGGCGCGCAGCCGATGAGATGATGAGAGTGCTAGGTGGGTCAAACCATTGCAGATCATCGATCGCCACCAGTACAGAAGCCGTCTCCGCGAGGCGCTCAATGACCGCGACGAAGCCGGCCCTCACCACCTGTTCATCGGTGACCGGACCATCCTCGGTGGGGACCCGGAGCATCACCCGATCGATCGCAAGTCGCTGTAGCGGCGGCAAATCCGCGAATACCGCCTCGTCCAAACCCTCCAACAGGGCGGCTAACCCCGAGTACGGCAGCACCGACTCCACCGACGTCGCCCGCGCCGACAGCACCCGAAATCCGAGCTCTTGCGCCCGCTCCAGGCCGGCCAACCACACCGTCGTCTTGCCGATGCCCGCCTCGCCCTCCACCACGAGCGCGGCGGGTCCAGACGGCACTGCTGCGAGGAATTCCTCAACCGCCCGAGACTCCGTCTCACGGCTCACCACTCCTGTGGCCATTGGTGAATACTCTCAGTCGGCTAGGAACTCGTCCACGCGTGCAGCTAACTGATCCTTGTATCACACTGTGAGTGATATGCACTGGTTTTCGCAAATGGCGAGGCATCCCCAGTTACCCGAACAGTGGGGAACGTGCGCTGCGTGCCAGCGCGTCGATGCCTCGCTGCAGATTCGCGGTTCCACAGCGCATTTCCGCGAGTGTGCTGTCAATTCACTATGTCTATGGCGTGATTCAGTGGACGTAAGTTCACTTACGGAGTGGCCCAGGCCTTTTGCCCAGCGAGGCCGTCCCTAGTCCTCGTCGCTGGTCCCGTACCGGCCGGGGTTGAACATCGACGCCACCGCACCGATGAGCATCATCACCGCGGCCGCGACGAACACCACCACGAGTCCGGTGTGGAACGGCTCGGTGATCAACTGCGGGAAGAAGGTCTTTCCCGTCAGCACGTCGGCGTTGACGCCAGGGTCCTGCAGCGCCCCCGAGGGTTCCAGCAGCTCGGCGATCGGGTTGTAGCCGAGGAACGCCGCGAACAGGCTGCCGACGGGGGGCAGGTTGGCCACCTCGTGCGCGACGGATGCGGGAACGCCCTGAGCTTGCAGCCCGCTGCTCATAGCCGACGGAAGGGTGTGCGCCAGCCCGACGATCATCAGCGAGAAGAAAACGCCGATCGACAGCGATGAGCCCGCGTTGAAGAACGTCGCACGCACACCTGAGGCGGCGCCGCGCTGGGCTGCGGGGACGCTGGACATGATCGCCGCGGTGTTGGGTGCGGTGAAGATGCCGCCGCCGAGGCCGTTCAGGAACACCAGCACCGCGAAGACCCAGTAGTTGAAGTTCACCGGGATCATCACCAGCGCAACGAAAGTCGCCGCCATCAGCAGCATGCCGCCGACCGTGAACGGGCGCGCTCCGAAGCGGTCGGACAGTGAGCCCGCGAGGGGGCCGGCCACCAGGAAGCCTGCCGTCATCGGCAGCATATATATGCCGGCCCACAGCGGCGTCGACTCAAAGCTGTAGCCGTGCAACGGAAGCCAGATGCCCTGCAGCCAGATGATGAGCATGAACTGCAGACCGCCGCGGCCCATCGAGGACATCAGCCCGGCGAGGTTGCCCATACCGAACGACGCGGAGCGGAAGAGCCTGATATCGACCATCGGGTCAGCCACCCGCAACTCGATGAAGCAGAAGGCCACGAGCGACAGCAGGCCGAAGAGGATTGCGCCGAGGACATATGGGCTTGTCCATCCGGTCGTCGAGTCACCGTACGGCTGTATCCCGTAGGTGATGCCGGTCAGCAGCACCGTCAGGCCGACACCGAAGGACAGGATGCCCGCCCAGTCGAGTCGGCCCGGCGTGCGGACGCCGAGTTCCTTCAGCGACCGGATGCTCCAGATCGTGCCGAGGATGCCGATGGGCACGCCGACCCAGAAGATCGCCTTCCAGTGCCACTCGGAGAGGAATCCGCCGATGAGCAGGCCGAGGAAGGATCCGGCGACGGCGGCCACCATGTTCACGCCGAGTGCCATGCCGCGCTGGTTCGACGGAAACGCGTCGGTCAGGATCGCCGACGACGACGCCATCAGCATCGCGCCGCCGATGCCTTGCACCACCCGCCACCCGATCAGCCACAGCGCACCGCCGCCGAGGTGAAAAGGGTCGAAGGACAGCGCGACGGCAGCGAACGTGAACACCACGAAGCCGAGGTTGTAGATCTTGCACCCGGCCGAATATGTCGCCGAGACGGCCGAACGGCACCACCAGCACGGCCGTGACCACCAGATAGCCCATCAGCATCCACAGCAGGTAACTGACGTTGCCCGGTGCCAGCGGATTGAGGCCGATGCCACGGAAGATGGCCGGAAGCGAGATCAGGACGATGGACGCATTGATGGTGGCCAGCAGCGTGCCCAGCGTGGTGTTGGACAGCACCACCCACTTGTAGAAGGGGTGGTCGTGGTCCATCCGCCTACGCCTGCGCGCGGTCTCAACGACAGCAACGTCGGCATTCGCCACGATTGGGGGTTTCGTCATCTCAGTCTCGGTCGTCATCAAGTTCGCTTACGTATCGTTTCGGCTGCAAAACACATATGTTAGCTATACAAACCATTGGGGAGCAATTTGTGTTCCATGCGATAGCGTGAGTGCGGCCTGTAGAACCACGCGGGAGCGCGCATCGAGCGCGCTGAGAGGACGGCTGGAGCCGCCGTCGACCGTATGAACCTGACCGGGTAATGCCGGCGTAGGGAGTTGTCGTGAGTTTCCTTCCTCTGACTCCCGGCGGTCAGACCCCGCCGCGGGTGATGACGATCGCCGGCTCGGATTCCGGCGGCGGTGCGGGCATCCAGGCCGACATGCGCACGTTCGCGTTGCTCGGCGTGCACGGCTGCGTCGCTGTGACCGCCGTAACCGTGCAGAACTCGATGGGGGTCAAGGGTTTCCACGAGATCCCCGTCGACGTCATCGCGGGACAGATCGAGGCGGTCGCGAGCGATATCGGGATACAGGCCGCCAAGACCGGGATGCTGGCGTCGTCGGCCATCATCGCGACGATCGCCGATACCTGGCGTTCGCAGGGTTTGGCGGGTGCGGTGCCGCTGGTCGTCGATCCGGTCTGCGCGTCCATGCACGGCGATCCGCTGCTGCACCCGAGCGCGCTGAATACGCTTCGGACTGAACTGTTTCCGCTCGCGACGCTGGTGACGCCGAACCTCGACGAGGTGCGACTGCTCGTCGACATCGACGTCGTCGACGATGCCTCCCAGCGGGACGCTGCCCGTGCCCTGCATGCGCTCGGTCCGGCATGGGCTCTGGTCAAGGGTGGCCATCTGCGGTCATCGCCGAACAGCCCCGACGTGTTGTACGACGGCACCGACTTCTACGAGTTCGGGGCGTCGCGGATCGATACCGGCGACGATCATGGCGCGGGTGACACACTTGGGGCCGCTGTCGCCAGTGCGCTGGCGCACGGCTATACCATGGTCGACGCGGTGGCGTTCGCGAAGTCCTGGGTGACCGAATGTCTGCGCGCCGCTTACCCATTGGGTCACGGCCACGGTCCGGTTTCGCCGCTGTTCCGGCTATCGGATGCACCGTGAACCTTGCGGCGATAGCAGGAATCGCGCACGAGCCCGACGGCAAGCCAAGGGGCACGGTGGTGCTGACCCACGGCGCGGGGGGAAGTCGGGAGTCGGCGCTGCTGAAGAGGATCTGCGACGAATGGGCACGCCGCGGTTGGCTGGCGGTGCGCTACAACCTGCCCTACCGCAGGCGCAGGCCCAAGGGCCCGCCGTCGGGGTCGGCGGCCACCGATCAGGCGGGCGTCGTCGAAGCGATCGAGCTGGTCGCCACGTTGGCGAATGGTCCGGTTATCGCAGGCGGCCATTCCTACGGCGGCCGGATGACGTCGATGGTGGTCGCCGAGGGCGCGACGCGCGTCGACGCGCTGACGCTGTTCTCCTACCCGCTGCATCCGCCGGGCAAGCCCGAGAAGCCCCGCACCGAACACCTGCCGCGGATCGAGGTGCCGACGGTGTTCACCCACGGGACGTCAGATCCGTTCGGCTCCATCGACGAACTGCGCGCGGCCGCCGCGCTGATTCCGGTGTCCACCGAAGTCGTCGAGATCACCGGCGCCCGCCACGACCTGGGCTCCAAGACGCTCGATGTCCCCGTGCTCGCGGTGGACGCGGCGCTACGGTTGCTCTCGTGACCACGCCGCCGGGCTATCCTCCACCACCCGACCAGCCACCGCCGCGGGGACCGTATCCCCCGCCGCCACCGCATGGGGCGTATCCGCCACCGCCGCCGGGTGCGTATCCCCCGCCGCCGTACTATCCGCCACCGCAGGGGCCGTACGCGCCACCGACTCCGGGCACCAACTGGTGGGCCGTCATCTCGCTGATCTTCGGCGTCCTCGGCGGCGTCCTGATCAGCGTGATCTGTGGAATCGTCGGGCTGAACCGGGCCAAGAAGGGCCAGGGCGGCCGCGGGATGGCGATCGCGGGCCTCGTGCTCTCCGGACTCTGGATAGTGGGGATCGTGGCTGTGGTGGCCTTCCTCGTCTTCTTCGACAAGGGCACCGTCAGCGCCACCGAGGTGAAGGCGGGTGACTGTCTCAAGGAACTGCCCGCCTCCGGTCTGGTGATCACTGTGGACACGGCTCCGTGCGGCGAACCGCACACGGGCGAGATCTTCTCCGTGATGAAGATGCCCGAAGGGGATTTCCCTGGCCAGTTCGAGATCGAGGAGTATCAGAACAAGTGCGCGCCGGCGCTGGCGAAGTACTCGCCCGAGGCCGCCGAGGATCCCGACGTCGGGCTGTTCGTGCTATATCCGAGTGAGGACTCCTGGGGTCAGGGCGATCGGACGGTCACCTGCATCGCGACCACGGACTCGCCTCGCAGCGGAACCCTCAAGAAGTGAGCGGAGACCAGAAAGGATCAATTGTGGCAACCAAGAAATCTGGAGGATCGCGCGTCGCCGCGACGATCGCCGGCGTGGCCGTCGCCGGAACCGGGGTCGCGCACTTCGTCAGCCCCCAGTTGTTCGATGGACTCACCGCTCAGGCTTTCCCGCGCGACACCCGTAGGCACGTCTACATCGACGGCGCCATCGAAACCGCTGTCGCGCTGGGGCTCATCACGCGAAAGACCCGGCCACTGGCCATCATCGGGCTGATCGGTTACGGCGCCTATCTGGCGGGCAACGTCGTCCGCAATCGGTAACGGCCAAGCAGCGTGAGATCTGAGCAACCCGCCGACAGCGACACGCGACGCGACGGTGTTGTCGTAATGCACCAGCCTGCCCACATCAACGACCAGCGCCATGGCAGCGTGCACGGCGAATCGCGCCTGGCCGACGGTCCAGTCCGACCGGATCTCGGTCAACAACCGCACCCACGATTCGACCGTCGCCCTCTGCAGGTTGCGAAGGATCCTCCGGTCGGCGGGTGCCATGTTCATCCGTTCGGTGTAGTAGACGTAGGCGAGTTCCGGGTGGTCGAAAGACCTCTTCACGTACGCGTCGATCAATCCGGTCAGCGCCGCTTCCGGATCGGTGACTGCGCCGAGGATCGACGAGGCCTCCGAGGACAGCCGATCGGCGGCCCGCCGGTAGATCGCGGCCAGAATGTCGTTCTTGCCGGAGAAGTATCGGTAGATGCCCGACGTCGGAATGCCCACCGCCGACGCGATCTCCTCCATCGTGGTGTCGCGGTAGCCCTTTCGATTGAACAGCCGCACCGACTCTGTCAGCAGCGCTTCGTATTTCGATGTGTCGACCCCCGCGGGCCTTCTGCGCTGCACTTCCGCGGCGGGCCCGTCAGCCGGATCGGGCACGACTGCCGTCGAGATCGCGGTGGCGATTTCGCCCAGCACGGCGCGAATGTGCACGGCGGGCAACTTCGCGTGATGGTCGACGATGCTGCCGATCACACTCAGCATCGACGAGGACAGCATCCAGCGCTGGCGCGAGGAAAGCTCCGGCCGAAGTGCCATGAGCGGCAGTTGGATTCGGCGGTTCACCGTTCGCATCTGGCTGTTCAGGGTGGCCTGGTCGTCGCCGCGAAGGAAGCGCGCCTCCCAGCGGTAGAGCCCGCCCGACTCGCGATTGGCAAGCGCGGTGTCGGTGATCGCCGAAATCAGCCGCTGCAGCGTCTCCGCATCGGCCTGCGCGTCCTCGGCGAATTCCGTGCAACCGACCAACTGCTCGCCAAGGGCCAGCACCGCGTCGCGAAACAGGTTGTACTTGCTCGGGTAGTGCCGGTAGAGCGCGGTCGCGGAAATCCCGACGCGCGACGCGATCGCCTCCATGCTGACCGCGTGATAGCCGAGCGTGCTGAACGCCTCCGCGGACGCGCGGGCGATCTGCGCCTTGCGATCCTTGGGCCGTCGCCGGATGCCGGCATCTGGGGTGGGCCGGCTGCGCGCCATGGCGATCACCCTAACGGAGTTGATCCACACATATCGGCCGACTTCGGTTGCCAAATATTGTCAAAGTCGTCACTGGTGTAAGAATGATCATTAACATAACGGACGGGTGTAGGCCGGATGGGGGTCCCGTGCTCAACGCGCTGAGAAGGATGCTCGGCTACCGAGTCAGTATCGGTGAGCTGATCATCGTGGCGCTCGTGCTCGGCACCCCGTACCTCATCGTCGGGGCAATCTGGTCGAGCACCCATACCGACCATTTGAACCAGATGGACGGCATCGACCTGGTGGTGTCCTTCCTGGGCGCGATCGTCTCGTGGCCGGTGCTGCTCGTCGCCAACGTCTGCATGACATAACCGGGAGGCATCGTTGCATCACTACCACCACCGCGCCTTCTACCTCGGTGTGCTGAGCCTCGCCATGATCGCCACGGGGCTGCTCGCGCTGAACTTCCCCGTTTTCATCAACGTGTACGACCAGTTCGGCTTTCAGATCAAGTGCGGCACCGGATACTTCGCCAACATGACGCAGGCGACCGAGGCCACCGGTGGCGACTACGTCGGTCAGTGCGAGACCGCACTGATGCTGCGCCGTCTCTGGACGATCCCGTTGGTGGCGATCGGCTCGATCCTGCTCGCTGTCATCGTGTTCGTGGCGGCCACCCTGTGGGGCCGTGAGTCGGTGTTCGGAGAGGACGCCTCGGCCTAGTATCACGCTCCGGTGAGTACCCAGGACGAGCCGGCGCTGCGACGGCACCTCGGCATCGCAGACGCCGTGACGATCGGGCTCGGCTCGATGATCGGCGCCGGGATCTTCGTCGCACTGGCCCCCGCCGCGGCGGCAGCGGGTTCGGGCCTCCTCATCGCGCTGGCGATCGCCGCCATCGTCGCCTACTGCAATGCGACGTCGTCCGCCCGGCTGGCGGCGCTCTATCCACAGTCCGGGGGGACCTACGTGTACGGCCGCGAGCGACTGGGCGAGTTCTGGGGTTACACAGCGGGCTGGAGCTTCGTCGTCGGCAAGACTGCATCGTGCGCGGCCATGGCGCTGACGGTGGGAATCTACGCATGGCCCGCACATGCGCACGCCGTCGCGGTCGCCGCGGTCCTCGTCTTGACGGCGGTCAACTATGCGGGCATCGAGAAGTCGGCGCTGCTCACCCGCGTCATCGTCGCGATCGTGCTTGCCGTGCTCGCCACAGTCGTGGTGGTCGTGCTCGGCGCCGGTGACGTCGACGGCTCGCGACTCTTCGGCGATGACGCAGGTATCCACGGGGTACTGCAGGCTGCGGGCATTTTGTTCTTCGCCTTCGCCGGGTACGCCCGCATCGCCACGCTCGGCGAGGAGGTGCGCGACCCGAAACGCACGATCCCACTGGCGATCCCGATCGCACTCGGCGTCACACTGGCCGTTTACGCGATCGTCGCGGTGGCGGTGTTGGCGGAGTTGGGCAGCGCCGGTTTAGCCGCGTCGAGTGCCCCGCTGGCCGACGCCGTGCGCGCTGCGGGCCATTCCGGCCTCGAACCCGTGATACGTGCCGGAGCGGTGGTCGCGGCGCTGGGGTCGTTGTTGTCGTTGATCCTCGGCGTTTCCAGGACGACGCTCGCGATGGCCCGCGATCGCCACCTGCCACACGCGCTGGCCACGGTGCACCCGCGGTTCGCCACCCCGCACCGCGCCGAGTTGGTCGTGGGCGGGCTCGTCGCAGTGATCGCCGCGGTGGCCGACGTACGGGAAGCGATCGGCTTCTCGGCGTTCGCCGTGCTGGTCTACTACGCGATTGCCAACGCGTCGGCTATGACATTGGGCCGCAGGGTGATTCCCGCGGTTGGCCTTGCAGGCTGTCTGCTACTGGCCGTTCTGCTGCCGATCAGCTCGGTGCTGTTCGGTGCGGGCGTGGTGTTGCTCGGCGCGGTCGTCTACTCGGTGCGACGGTTGCGGTAGGCCTCCACCGCCGTCGGCAGCGTCATGAAGATGCGATCCTCACCGATCTTGTCGATCAGCCCGGCGGCCTCGAGGGCATCCCTCAGATCCTGCTTCACCCTGGCCATCGCGAACTCTATTCCGCGGCTTTTCAATTCGGCCCGCAGCTGGTCGAGGATATCGAGCGCGGTGAGGTCGACCTCCACGTTCGATTCGGCGTTCAGCACGAACCAGTTGACCGGATCCTGGTTGTCGTCCACCGCCGCCAGTGCCCGTTCGCGGAAGTTCTCGGCGTTGGCGAAGAACAACGGCGCGTCGTATCGGTACACCACCAGCCCGGGGACCGGGTCGGCCTCCGGGTAGTCGTCGAGATCGTGCATACCCGCGACGCCGGGGACGAATCCCAGCACCGCGTCGTGTGGGCGGGCCACCCGGCGCAGCAGATCGAGGATGGACAGCACAATGGCCACCAGCACGCCGTAAAGCACGCCGAACAACAGAACCGAAGCGGTGGTGGCCAGGGCCAGGATGAGCTCGCTTTGACGGAATCGGGCCAGCCGCTTGAACTCCGGCACATCGACCAGCCGCAGCGCGGCATACACGACCAGCGCCCCGAGCGCGGCCATTGGGAAGTTCGCCAGCACGCCCCGCCCGGCCACCATGACCACGACCACGAGCACCAGCGAGACGACCGAATACAGCTGGGTTCGGCTACCGAGCGCGTCACCCAGCGCGGTGCGGCTGCCGCTCGAGCTCACCGGAAATCCGTGCAGCAGACCGGTTCCGACATTGCAGACGCCCAGCGCCCGCAGCTCCGCGTTAGCATCCACCCGCTGGCTGTGCCGGGCCGCGAAGGTGCGAGCCGTCAACACGTTGTCGGAGAAGGCAACGATCGCGATGCCCGCCGCCGGGATCACCAGCGCGGACAGGTCCGCCCACCCGACCCCCGGTAGGCCTGGCGTCGGGAGCCCGGCAGGGATCTCGCCGATCACCCGAATCCCGTTGCGGTCCAGGGAGAATACCGCGACAGCCGCCGTCGCCAGCAGGATCGCGATTAACGGACCCGGTAGTCGCGGCACCAGTCGCGCGAGCGCCAGCAGCAACACCAGCACAGCCGCCGACAATGCGGCGGTCGGCCAGTGCACGCCGTCCAGCCCCTCGATGAACGACCGCACCTGATCGACGAATTCGTCGCCTTCGACGGACACACCGGTGACCTTGCTGAGTTGGCTGCCGATCATGATGACCGCGACACCGGTCATGTAGCCGACCAGAACCGGCCGCGACAGCAGATCGGCCAAAAAGCCGATGCGCACCAGGCCTGCAACAAAACAAATCGCGCCGACGAGCAGCGCGGCCGCGGCCGCCAGTGCGGCGTAGCGGCCAGGATCGCCCAGCGCGAGCGGCGCCAACGCCGTCGCGGTCATCAGCGCGGTGGTCGACTCGGGCCCGACGGACAGCTGTCGCGACGAGCCGAGCACCGCGTACACGGCCAGCGGCGCCAGTGCCGCCCACAGCCCGGCGACCGGCGGCAGCCCCGCCACGGTCGCGTACGCCATTACCTGCGGCACGAGGTAGGCGGCGACCGTAACGCCAGCAAGCGCGTCGCCGCGCAGCCATTGCCGCTGATAACCGCGGAACTGCTCTAGCCCAGGCAAGATACTCATCGTGATCCCGCTGTCATGGAACCACGTGGACGCGCAGGCCGACCCGGACTTCGTTGTCGCACCCGATGAACGACTGCACTGGGCCCGCACCATCGGCATCGGCGCCCAACATGTGGTCGCGATGTTCGGCGCCACCTTCCTGGTGCCGGTGCTCACCGGCTTTCCGCCCGCGACGACGCTGCTCTTCTCGGGCGTCGGCACGGTGCTGTTCCTGATCATCACCGGCAACCGGCTGCCCAGCTACCTCGGCTCGAGCTTCTCCGTGATTGCGCCCGTCACGGCGGCGGTCGCCTCGCACGGCACCGGCAGCGCCCTCGGCGGGCTGGTCGCCGTCGGCGTCACGCTGATCGTCATCGGCCTCGTCGTGCACGTCGTCGGCACGCACTGGATCGATGTGTCCCTGCCGCCCGTGGTCACCGGTGCGATCGTCGCGCTGATCGGTTTCAACCTCGCGCCCGCGGCCAAAGCCAACTTCGAGAAGGGCCCACTGGTCGGAATCGTCACCCTGGTGCTGCTGGTCGCCACGCTCGCCTTCTTCCGCGGCATCATCGGCAGACTCGCGATCTTCCTTGCCGTCGTCGCGGGATACGTGCTGGCACTGATCCTCGGCGACGTCGACACGTCGGGAATCGCCGCAGCGCCGTGGATCGGGCTGCCGGAATTCCAGACACCGACCTTCACGCTCGCGGTGCTGCCGATGTTCCTGCCTGCCGTGATCGCACTGATCGCCGAGAACATCGGGCACGTGAAGTCCGTCGGTCAGATGACGGATATGGACGTCGACCCGGTCATGGGCCGGGCACTGGCCGCCGACGGCGTCGCCACCACGCTCGCCGGCTTCGGTGGCGGATCGGCGACGACGACCTATGCCGAGAACATCGGCGTGATGGCCGCCACGCGCATCTATTCGACGGCGGCGTACTGGGTGGCCGCCGCCGTGGCCATCGCATTGTCGTTGTGCCCCAAGGTCGGCGCGGCGATCTCGGCCATACCGCCCGGCGTACTCGGCGGCGCCACCATCGTGCTGTACGGGCTGGTCGGCGTGCTCGGCGTGCGGATCTGGTTGACCAACGACGTGGACTTCGGCAAACCGCTGAACCAGATGACTGCGGCCATCCCGTTGATCATCGGTATCGCCGACTTCACCTGGCAGCTGGGCGATTTGACGTTCACCGGTATCGCCCTCGGTTCGATCGCCGCGCTCGTGGTCTACCACGGCATGCGGCTGCTCGGTCTGCGCACGAGGGAGTGATGTTCACTCGCCACGCCCTGGTCCGGCGGCCATCCCCTCGGCTCGCCGAAGGGCTCGTCACCCACATCCGTCGAAGCGAACATGTGGATGCCGAACTCGCCCAACGTCAATGGGACGAATACGTCGTCGCCCTCCGAGTCGCGGGCTGGACCACACACGAGGTGGTCGCCGCACCGGAGTGTCCCGACTCGGTGTTCGTCGAAGACACCATGGTCGTCTACGGCGACCTCGCAGTCATCAGCCGTCCGGGAGCCGCGCAACGGCGGCGCGAAATCGGCGCGGCCGAAGACGCGGTGCGCGCTCAGGGATATCGCGTCGCTGCGATCGAAGCGCCGGGCACACTCGACGGCGGCGACGTGTTGAAGCACGACGGCACCGTCTGGGTCGGCATCGGCGGGCGCACGAATGCCGAAGGCGTCGCGCAGTTGGCGGCGCATCTTCAACCGTTCGGCGCCAGCGTGGTGGCCGTGCCCATGCCGAAGGCTCTCCACCTCAAGTCCGCGGTCACAGCGCTTCCCGACGGCACGATCATCGGCTACCAGCCGGTCGTCGACGATCCGGGCATCTGGGGCGACCGGTTCCTCGGCGTTCCCGAAGAGCCCGGGTCACACGTCGTACTCCTGAATGACGACGCGCTCCTGATGTCATCGGCCGCACCGCGCACGGCGAATCTCTTCGAACAGCGCGGTTACCGGGTGATCGGTGTCGACATCTCCGAGTTCGAGAAACTCGAGGGGTGTGTGACCTGCCTATCGGTCCGCCTTCGCGGCCGTCCCGCCGTCACCGGCCCTCAAGCACCGCCGCCGGCCCGCGGGTCATCATCTGACGAGCCACGATGATCCGTTGGATCTCGCTGGCTCCTTCCCAGATGCGTTCGACGCGCAGCTCGCGAAACATTCGCTCGGCGACGTTCTCGCGCATGTAGCCGCGGCCGCCGAACACCTGCACGGCACGGTCCGCGACCCGCCCGGCCATCTCCGAGCAGTACAGCTTGGCCATCGACGCCTGGCCGTGCAGGGTCTTACGCTCGAGCCCCGCGTCGATCGACCGGGCCACCTCGTAGAGCATCGTGCGCGCGGCGAACAGTTCGGTCGCGCTGTCGGCGAGCATGCCCGCCACCAGCTGGTACTCGCCGAGCGGCTTTCCGCCGTATCTCGCGGGTCTGCGCGAACGCGGTCATCTCGTCGACGAGGCGCTGCGCGGCACCCACGCAACGAGCGGCGACCATCATCCGTTCGAACCGGAACCAGTCCTGGGTGAAGGTCATCGGTTCACCCTCGGCCCCGACCAAATGCGATGCCGGAACCCGGACGTCGTTGAATGCGACGATCGGGTGTTCGTCGGCGATGTTGTGCGAATAGTGCGGCGTGCGAACGACTTCCATCCCCGGCCACGGCAGATCGACCACCAACAGAACGTGGTCACCGGCATGGTCACCGGTCGTCAGCACCGCCTCGACGAAGACGTAGTCGGCGAGGTTGTACGACGTGACATGCCACTTGACCCCGTTGATCACATACTCGTCGCCGTCGCGGCGCGCGGTGGTCTGCAGTGCTGAAACGTCGGATCCGGCGAACTCCTCGGTGATCGCGTACGCCTCGTGCTTCTCGCCCCGCACCGACGGCAACAGCCAGCGCTCCCGCTGGTAGTCGGTGGCCACCTCGGGCCACCACTGCGGCGGCGTCGCCATCACCCATGCCAGGCCGTTGGTCACCCGCCCGCACTGTTCCTGCACCAGCACCTGCTGCAGGGCCGTGCAGCCGGGGCCACCCACCGACGTCGGCATGTTCGTGGCGTACAGACCCAGGTCGAATGCCCGCCTGGAATGTTCGGCCGTCAACTCCTTGGGCAGCAGGCCGCCCGCCAATTCGGCCTCGACCTCATGCGGCATCAACGACTCCACGAAGGCCCGCGCGGTATCGCGGATCCGCAGATCCTCCTCCGTGAGTCCGTACATCGTGAAACCACGCTCCTCGCTCTTGACTGAGCGTTCAGTCTATGCCAGCGTTCCACAGTATGACCAGTGCTGACGTTGTAGTCGTGGGTGGCGGAACGGTTGGAGCGTGGACGGCCGTCCAGCTGGCGGAACGCGGCGTCGAGCGGGTGGTTCTCCTGGAGAAGGCGACGCTCGGCGACGGGGCGAGCAGCCGTGCGGCAGGCATGGTGCGCGCCCAGGGCGGCACCGAAGCCGCCATCGTGCTCGGCATGCGCACCCAGGACTTCTACGCCGCCAGCGGAGACCGGTTCCCACTCGACTGCGGCTTCGTCGCACAGGGGTACCTGATGCCGTGCTTCAGCGACCCCGAGGTGGCACAGGCTCACGACCGCATCGCGCTGCAAAAGAAACTCGGCCTCAATGTCGAGTGGCTGTCCGGCTCGGACGTCGACAACATGCACACCGGCATCGTGGCGGGCGCCACGCTCGGCTCGTCGTACGCACCGGGAGACGGCTACATCGACGCACCGCGAAATGTGTTGGCCTACACCGCGGCGCTGACCGCCCTCAAGGTGGACGTGCGGGAGCGCTGCCGGTTCACGGGTCTGCGCACCGAGGGCGGCCGCGTAATCGGTGTCGACACCTCCGACGGGCCGATCGACACCGAACACGTCGTGCTCACCGGCGGGCCGAAGCTCGCCGAAGTCGGTAGCACGGCGGGTGCGCGGGTGCCTGCGGGCGGAGCGCGTCACCAGGTGGTGGTGACCGCACCGGTGACGGCATTCAACGTGCACGAGGTGCCAATGGTGTTCGACCTCCCCTCTGGAATCTATTGGCGGCCGGGCGAAGCCGGCGGGCTGCTCTGGGGTATGAGCAATCCCGAAGAAGCACCAGGGGTGGCGGCCGAATTCGACGAGATCTACTACCAGAAGGCCCGTGACCGGATCGAGGAGCTGCTCCCCGGCCTGAAGGGGCTCGGGCTGCGCAGGACGTGGGCGGCGACGATCGACTACACCCCCGACCATCTGCCGATCCTCGGCCCGCTGCTCACCGACGACGGCCCGGTCGAGGGCACCGTGGTCGCCAGCCCGGCAGGCCACGGCATGATGTGGGGCCCGGCGGTCGCCGAGGTGGCCGTCGACCTCACGATGACCGGCCGATGCGACTGGCTCGACCTCACCGACCTCGGCCTCGACCGATTCGATGCCGACGGCAACAGTCGCGTTGCGCCCGAACCGATTTCACTTCCCTTCCCCGAGAAAGCATCGATGTGAACACAATTACCACTGAAATCCTTGCCAATGCCGCCGACGTCGAGCTGGAGGACTGGGGTCCGCTGGAAGAGGCGACCGGTGCTCCGATGGCCACGCACGGATTCGAGATGTGGGTCGACGGCGACAAGTCGGCAGGCATCTGGCAGTGCACGCCTGGACCTTCGTACTGGGTCCAGGAGGAGAACGAGGTCATCTACCTCTTGTCGGGTCGGATGACGGTGACCCCGGACGGTGGCGAGCCTTCGGACGTCGGCACAGGCGACATCGCGGTGTTCCCCACGGGCTGGAAGGGCACCTGGGATATTCACGAGACCGTGCGAAAGGTCTACTCCATCTTCTGATCTCGATTCGGTCTCTGTCGCGCAACGGCTCGTGCGGCAACGCGGCGTTTGTCGTTCCGTGATTGACAATCCGGAGTGTGACGCAATCGCGGGAGTCGTACGTTGGCGCGTGAGATCTCCCGCCAGACGTTTCTGCGGGGCGCTGCAGGAGCGTTAGCCGCCGGCACGGTTTTCGGCTCGGTACGGGCTGCCGCCGAGCCGATTGCCTCCGGCTGGGACGCTCTGTCAACCGCCATCGGCAACCCAGTCCTACTGCCCGACAACGGGCAATTCGCAACGGCGAAGCAGGTTTTCAACACCATCTACAGCGGCTCCAATCCTGCAGCCATCGTTACGCCGAAAACCGTTGCGGACGTGCAAAAGGCGATGGCGTTCGCTTCTGCTCACAAACTCAAGGTCGCTCCGCGCAGT
Source organism: uncultured Actinomycetota bacterium (assembly GCA_963822305.1). Taxonomy (GTDB): domain Bacteria; phylum Actinomycetota; class Actinomycetes; order Mycobacteriales; family Mycobacteriaceae; genus Mycobacterium. The sequence goes on from CAWGHF010000015.1 coordinate 94,184, forward strand.
GGTGGGCATTCCTACATAGGCGCGTCCACGGCGAACGGCGCCATGGTGTTCGACCTCCGTCAGCTGCCCGGCGGAATCAATTACGACGCCGCCAGCGGGCGGGTCACGGCGACGCCCGCGACCAGTTTGTGGGAACTGCACCAAACACTGGCCGCGGCAGGACGGGGCATCCCAACAGGGATCTGCCCGACGGTCGGCACTGGGGGGCACGCCCTTGGCGGCGGGCTGGGCGCCCAGTCCCGGCATGCGGGTCTGCTCTCTGACGCGCTGGCGTCGGCATCGGTGGTGTTGCCCGGGGGCCAGGCGGTCACCGCGTCCGCCGCCGAGAACCCCGACCTGTTCTGGGCGTTGCGTGGCGGCGGTGGCGGAAACTTCGGGGTGACGACCTCTCTGACCTTTGCCACCTTCGCCATCTCGGACGTCGACGTCGTGAACGTCCATTTCGCGCCGGAGTCCTTTGCGCAGGTCCTCGTCGGTTGGCAGAACTGGTTGCGGACCGCCGACCGGAGCAATTGGGCGCTGGCGGACAGCACCACCGACGCGACGGGTACGCACTGTCGCATCATGGCGACCTGCCCGGTCGGGTCCGGTAACAGCGTCGCGAAGGCCGTCACCTCAGCCGTCGGAATGCAACCGTCCGGGACCGACATCCAGACGTTCAACTATTTGGATCTGGTGAAGTATCTGGCAGGCAACAATCTCAACCCGGCGCCGCTCGGATACGTCGGCGGGTCCGATGTTTTCCCGATCATCGACGCGGGCGCGGCGCAGGGCATCGCCGCAGCGGTCAACGCCTTTCCTCGTGATGCGGGCCGCATGCTGGCGATCATGCACGCACTCGACGGGGCCCTCGCAACGGTGGCACCGGGAGCGACCGCATTTCCCTGGCGCAAGCACTCCGCGCTGGTGCAGTGGTACGTCGAACCAGCCGGTTCCCCGTCGGCAGCAGTCAACTGGATCAATACGGCACACCAAGCGGTGCAACGGTATTCGGTCGGCGGCTATGTGAACTATGTGGAAGCGGGCCAGCCGCCGGCGCGGTACTTCGGCCCGAATCTGTCCAAGCTGAGCGCCGTACGGCAGAAGTATGATCCCGGTCGAGTCATGTTCTCCGGGCTGAATTTCTAGCGCCGATCATCGCTGACACCAATGAAAGGAAATGGTGTCAATCAGGGGTGTACCCAGATGGACATCCGTGCGCCAGGGAGGCTGCTAGGAGTCAGTACGACAGGGTGTGGAGCACTGACCCACAGATAGCCCGCGTCCCGACACCGGAGTCACTCGACGCGATCGACGTCCCCGCCGAAAACGATCACCATGTCGGTCTTTAGTCTGTTGATCCGGTCTTTTAGGGCCTCGACATGCCGAGATGCCTGCTCGCTCTCTGGCTCGGCCGCGAGGAGTTCCTCGGCCTCGAACTGCAGCCATTCGAGCATGTCCAGCTCATCTGAAAGGCCGTCGATGTTGTGCCTCCTTGGGTTCAGCCCGCCGAGCAGCAGTTCGCTGAGCCGCTTACCTGTGCCGCGCAGTGCGGCAGCCTCCCAGAACGCCGAGGAAGTGGGTGCTGACCAGCGCCTCGAGGTGCTCTTCGACGAGTTGGCGGAGTTGGCCGGTCAGCGCAACGCAATTGACGCGCGCATCGTCGAGATCGTGGCCGAGGTGGATCGCGACGAGCTCTGGGGCGCAACGGGCGCGCGGTCGGTCGCGGCGCTTGTGGCCTGGAAAACCGGCTCGTCGCCGGGTAACGCCCACACGATCGCCACCGTGGCGGGCCGACTCGGTGACTTCCAGCTGCGCAAGGCAGCCGGACGGCCGACTGTGATTGGATCGGCCGGTGATCGCAGCGCGAGCGGGCCAGGGATCCGATAGGATGTCGTTCGGGTAGGGGACGACATCGCCAACGGGCGGGTCGAGTGGTTCTGGTGGTGGCATCACAAGCTGCTCACTTCGCGCTCGGTTGGTCTAGGCGAACCCCACGCCGCTCTAGCTCTAGTCGTGCCTCGGGATCGCTGAACTGCAGTAGTTCCAGCAGGTCAGCATCATCGAACCAGGCGTAGTCGACCTCGGGCACAGACCCGCCGCACGTCGGCAACAGCTCAGGCTCCGGTTCTCCGTTGGGTTGAGTCACCGGCACATGGTCACAGGTCAGACACAGCACAAGACCCCTATTTGCGTGCACCGCCATGCCAGCATGCGGTGATGTCGCATTCCTGCAACGCTGCGATGATGCGTCAAATCAAGCGTTGTCCGTCCGCCAGCTTCACGTTTGAGGTGGATCAGCGAAGGCTGTCCGGAGGGCGTGTGGCCGGACTTCACATAGAAGACGACCGCGAATTCATTGGCGGCGCCGATTGGTGGAGGTTCAGCGGCGACGTCACCCCGGCTGGGCGGCCGCAACCTCGAAATGCGAGACCGTGGTCTCGCGATCGACGAGGTACTCGTCATCCTCGGGGTAGAACACGGCGGCCTCGATGTCGGATCCCGCGAACCCGATGATGGCAACCCGTGACTCCCACCAACTGACCGTCAGGACTTCGGTTCGACCATCTCCCAGGTCTCTCGTCCACATCTGGCAGCCAAGGTTGCCCGGCGTCGCCGCATACTCACGCAAACCGGTGCCGGTGATGTAGGCGACGTAGGCGTTCGCCTGCTCGGTCCGAACCCAGCCTCGCCACATCCGAGCGATCATGACCATCTCCTCGACGACGCCGGCGTTGCCTGCCCACAACGATGGGACCCGGCTCGGTGTATGAGCCTCGGGTGTCCGGCATCCCAACGTTGGGCACATTATTGCCGGATTGATCGGGGTCGTGAAGGTTCTACATCAAGTCATCACTGCGTGTCCCACCTAGTTCTGCGCACTAGGCACCTTTGGAGTCGCGTAGGCGCTCGCCGCCTTCGCGCGCCTGCATCGCCGGCCTAGGTTTGCGAAGCAGGGGTCCTGGTTGTCCTTGTTCCCTCGGTTCCCTTGGTTGCCCTGGTTGCCCTGCGGGATCGGCGTGTCTCGGGTCGAATAATGTGCTGTCACACCGTCATAGGTGATCTGCACGCTGTCGGCATGGATATCGAGCGGATAATTCTCGGTGATATGGGTGGTGAACGCGTCTAGCGCCGACTGCACCGTCTCGCTGGGCAGCAACAAACCCAGCCCGGTGACATCGACCACCTGCAGCGCCACTCGTCCGTCTGTAACCTGCGGCCTAGTGGTGACACTGCCCAAGTTGCCCTGCAGCTTGATAGTGCCTTCGTCCGGGTTGGTCTGGACCGCGGTGACCAAGCCACGCAACGGCGAGATCGCTTCCTGGATGCTCTGCCTTATGCCGTCGGCAGACCAGGTGATCATGGCGTCTAGAGCTCCCACAGCGCCCATGCCATCGGCGTCGCCATCTAGCCGGACATCGTCGATCTGCACGTCGGCCTTCATGCCTCGGGCGTTGCCGATCCGATTGCCGGCCGTGTGGATCGAGATGTTCCTGTAGTGGCCGGTCGCGAGCTGAAGCAGAAGCGGCGTCGCGCCGAACGACACACTCGCCTTATCCTGCACCAGGCATTCGGTGGCGGCGGCCACCACGCTCTCGGCGCGGTGACGGGCGTACAGCTCACTGGCGAGCAGGCCGGCGGCGACTAAGCCGATCACGATCACCGCGATCAGGATTATCGACAGCGGGTTACGCAGACTGACGCGGCTCAGTCCGGAACCCTTCGATGTCGGGGTGCCCGGCGGTGGGCTACAACCGGGCTGGCCCGGTGGCGGGGGATACCCTTCCATCCCTTTATCGTGGACCCGCTCAGCCGACAGCCTCGTGTGTGGCTGGCCAAATCTGCTAAGTCGTCGTCTTTTCGCGCCTCAGCGCCTGCGGGCGAAGTACTTCTTGTACGCCTCAGCCGAGGCCCTCAGTTCGGGGTCGGCTTCGAACTTCGGCTCGAACTTCGCCCACGCCGCCTCCCGTTTGGCCGGCAGGTACTCCGTCGGCCAATACGGATGCTCCTGCGGTGAGTAGTCGCGCAGCACGCGGCGCGCGACGGTGGCCTTGTGCACCTCGTCGGCGCCGTCGGCGAGGCCCATCGTCGGCGCATTCGCATACATCGCCTGCAACGGAGTCAGGTCGGTCGTTCCGAGTGACCCGAGGATGTGCAGGGCGTTGAAGGACACCTCTCGCAGCACCTTGGCCATCGTGAACTTGACCGTCGCGATGTCCGTCCGGGCTTCCTTGGTGCTGGAATTGTCGATTTTCCAAGCGGTTTCAAGAACCAATAGCCGCAGCATCCGGATGGCGGCGTAGGAGTCGGCGATCTTCTCCTGCACCATCTGGTGCTCGGCGATGACCTTGCCGTGCGACTCACGCGACAACGCGCGCTCACACATCATGTCGAAGGCGAGCTTGCACTGGGCGATGGTGCGCATCGCGTGGTGGATGCGACCACCACCGAGCCGTCGCTGGGCCAGCGTCTTGGCACCGTCCTCGGGGCCGAGCAGGTGGTCGAGCGGAACCCGGACGTCGCGGTAGATGATGTGGTTGTGGTTGCGGGGCTCCGGCTGGATTTCCACGCCTGGGGTATTGCGCGGCACCACGAACATCCCATTGGTGCACATGACGAAGAGGATGTCGGCGACGCGGCCCGCCGATGTGAACCACTTCTCGCCGTTGATCACCCACTCGTCGCCGTCGCGCACTGCCGTCGTGCGTGAACAGATTGGGGTCGGAGCCGCCCTGGGGTTCGGTCATCGAGTACGCGGAGAAGATGTCCTGATTCAGCAGCGGCTCCAGCCACCGCTTCTTCTGCTCGTCGGTGCCGAAGGCGGCGAGCATCTCGATGTTGCCCGTGTCGGGGGCGGCGGCGCCGAACATCTGCGGGGCACCGGAGTAGCGGCCGATGACCTCGTTCAGTAACCCCAGCTTGAGCTGGCCGAAGCCGGGACCGCCGAGTTCCTCGTCAAGGAAGAGCGCCCACAGGCCCTGGTCCTTGATCTGCTGCTGCAGGCCGCGGACATACGCCTTCACCCGGGGATCGGGCGAGCGCACCGCGTAGGGGAAGACGAACTCGAGCGGCTCGACCTCCTCCTTGCAGAACTCCTCGACCCAGTCGAGTTTCTTCTGAAAATCCGGATCGGTCGAGAAGTCCCATGCCATACCTCGAGATTGTGCCCCACCCGTCTTCTTGTTCCCTAGGAAGCGAGCAGCAGCGCAGAAGTGATGAGCATGATGGCGGCGGTGAGGCCATGGACTCCCCAGGCGATTGACTTGGGGCCGCCGTTGCCGAGCACGATGGCCGCGTCGGCGAGCGGAATGATCGTGGCGGCCAGTATCACCCAGCCGAGCAGATGGGTCGCGCCCGCGGCGATCAGGATGAAGACGAACAGCCCCGATGCTATGTCGCGGACGCCTTTGACGGTCAAGTAGGCGCCGGCGGATGGCTGGCCGAGATCTGGTTGCACGCCGTAGCCGGCGGCGGCGACGCGCGGCGCGACGATGAATCGTGCGCCGATGAATATGATGCCCGCGGCGATGAGTCCGGCGAGCGTGTAGCCGACGGTGGTGGCGGTCATGTCGAGCACTCCTGGGGATTTGTCAGTGAATCGGTGAGAATGATGTCGGGTCAAGCGGTACCGACTGAACGTCGATGATCTCGTCGACGTTGAAGCCGGCCATGTCGGCGGCGAACTCTGGGCTGCTCATGATGTGCCGCGCGAGTTGTTCGGGGTCGGCGCCCGGTGGGTAGCGGATCAGCGCGACAAGTCGATTCGCGCCGCCGCTTCGCTCGGTCCACACACCGTGGGTGCTGATGCCGAATGTTTTGAAGGTTGCCAGGTGGCGGGCCCAGTGAACCGTCGCATACTTCTGCAGAGCTTCAGGCGATCGCAGGGTGTAGATCCTGAGCTGAAACATCAGTTCATCAGCACCACGCATAGGGCGGCTACTGCCAGACCTTGCAGCATCGCGCGGGCGCCGATGATTCGGTCCCACTTTGCTTGCAGCGCACGCCCGTTCGGGAGCGCCCGGCTTGCGTCGGCAGCCGCTGTCAGTTGCCGATTGATGGGTGCGCTCACCCGGGTGTAAAGCACAAGCCAAATCAACAGCGCGACTAGGGCGGCGCCCGCCGCGATCGTTTGCGCCCAGTGTGCGGCGACCGTGGCCAGCGCCGCACTCACCGCGGTAGCGACGACCCCGAGCACCCCGGGCACCGGCATGCGCCGGTCTCCGTATCGGTGCACGCTTCCCATGACCGCGACCAGGGCACGGTCGTCGACCACCGCCAAGGCCGGTCGCAGCACGATCGCGCAAAACACGTCGGTGCCGTAGACCACCGCGGTACCCAGCACCGCGATCAGTGCAGCGGCACGGGTGATGTGGTCCAAGGCCATGTCCTAACTCCCTTCAGGCGCAACTGCTAGCAACGCTAACCCCAACTCCGTCCAGCGTCAATAGCAGCGCTAGTTCTTCTAGCGGTGCTATCATGCGCGTTATGGCCATCGAGGATCGCCGTCAGCGTGAGCGAGCCGCCCGCCGACGGCTGATCATCACGACGGCCCGCAAGATGGCCGAGGCCGAAGGCTGGGATGCCGTCACCACCCGTCGGCTGTCCACCGAGATCGAATACAGCCAACCTGTGTTGTACAAGCACTTCACCGGCATGGAACAAATCGCTGAGGCCGTCGCCATCGACGGGTTCGGCGAGCTCGCCGACGTGATTCGGGCCGCCCGGTCCCGCGCCGGCACGGCTGGCGGCGGCGCCCTGACCAGGATTGCGCACGCCTACCTCGACTTCGCCCGCGACAACCCGGCCGTTTACGACGCGATGTTCACCCGCGCGACCACCTTGCGCTTCGCCGCACAAGACACACCGCCTCAGCTGACGGCGGCCTTCGCAGAGCTGCGCCAAGCGATCGGCGTCGTCGCTGACGAACAAGATGCGGACACGCTGACCGAAGTGTTCTGGGCCGCCCTGCACGGACTGGTCACCCTCAGCGGTGCAGACCGACTACGCCCTGGCTACGACTCGGACCGTCTCCAACTGCTCGTCAATCAGTTCAGCTGATTCGATATCAGCAGCGCATCGACTGCCACAACACCATGCGGTGACGCGATCACCGGGTTGGCCTCGACCGCATCGACCACGTCGCCGATTTCGACCGCCATCTGCGAGAACGCCACGATGACCTGCGCCAGCGCGTCGATGTCGACCGGGGGTTGACCGCGCCAGCCGGCCAGCAGCGGACGGATGCGTAGGCCGTCGAGCAGGTTCCTGGCGCCTGCGTGCGAAACCGGCGGGCAGGCCACCACCCGGTCGGCGAGCAACTCGACCAGGGTGCCACCGGCCGCGACGATCAGCAGCGGCCCGAAGCCCGGGTCACGCACCATCCCCACCGAGACCTCTACACCGGCCCCGACCATCGGCTCGACGGTCACCGCGGGTCCCAGTGTGTCGGCCATGGCCGCGTACGCCTCCCGCAGCGCGGTCTCGTCGCGCAGATCCAGCGCCACGCCGCCGACGTCGCTCTTATGCAGGGCAGCAACGGTTTTCAAGGCGACCGGATATCCGACCGCATCGGCGGCCTCGAGCACCGCACCGACGGAGTCGGCCCCGTGGACGTCCACGACGGGTACGCAGTAGTCCGCAAGCAGCTCGAACGGCGCTACCCCTGTGCGCAGACGGGACACCCATCGCTCCCGCCTGTCCGATTGCACGGCGGCGTCGGATTTGTCGACGGGTAGCGGCCAGCGCGCGAGGTGATTCAGTGCCGCCAGCCCGCTGCGGGCGCCTTCCAGCACGGGAATCCCGCTGTCCCGCAGTCGTTCCGCGGTGGACGGATCGATCGCCGATGCGACCGAGGCCATCACCGCGATCGGCGCGTCGGTGTGCTTGGCGACGTCGGTAACCGCATCGGCGTAGGCAGTGTCGTCGTCGAACTCGGTGACCAGGTCGACGGCGAGCGCGGTGACCGCGACGGCCGGATCGTCGACCATCGCGCGCAGGCAGGCGCCGAAGAGGTTTCGGGTGTCGGCGCCGGTGCCCCAGACGTCCAGCGGATTGGTGGCCGCCAGCCCATCGTCGAGATTGCTTCCTATGGCGGTCAGCGTCTCGGGCGCGAGGTCGGCGAACTCGACACCGAGCTCGTGGGCCAGGTCGGCGACCAGCGCACGTTCGGCCCCCGAATCATGCACGGTCGCAATGCCTCCCGGCGTGGCCCTGCGTCCGGCGGAGAACAGCTCGAGGGTGTCGCTGAACTCGGCCAGATCGCTGACGTGTACCGCGCCGGTCGCCGCGCAGAACGCCTCCCACGCCGCGCGCTCGCCTGCCAGGGCACCCGAGTGTGCGGCCACCATCGCCCTCCCCCGCGGCGAGCCGCCGACGGTGAGGATCACGACGGGCACGTCCTGTCCCGCGGCGCGCAGAAGGGTCTCCCGCAGCCGGGGAACGGAGCGCGGCGCTTCGAGCAGCAGTCCGATGATGCGTGTTTCGGGATCGTCCAGCGCGTAGTCGACGTAATCGGCGGCGTCGGTGACGAGCTCCTGCCCGGACGACACCGCCAGCCGGAAACCGAACCCGCGACGCGCACGCAGCAGCGTCGAGAACGCAGAACCCGAGTGGGTGACGAGGCTGACGCCGCCATCGGGCAACGGATCCGGCTCCAGATAGCCCAGCGCCCGCACACCGAGCGCGTTGTTCACGAAGCCCATGCAGCCCGCACCGCACACCGCCATTCCGGCATCGGCGGCGATACGCGTGATCTCATCCTTCAGGCCGTGCGCGGACCCGAACAGCACCGCGGACTTGGCGCCCGCCGTCGCAGCGGCTGCCAACTGGTCGGGAAGTGCGGCGTCGGGAACGCCGAGCAGGACCACGTCGACGGGCTCGTCCACCTCGGCGATCGACGGCACGCACGGTAGCTCGCCGATCCGGTCGTAGCGCGGGTTCACGAGATGGAAACGCGCCGAACCCCGTTGGGCCTCAAGGACCATGCGCGAGCCGAAGCTGTCCGGGCGCGGACTGGCGCCCACCAGCGCCATCGACCGCGCGCCGAGCATCGCGGCTACGAGCTTCGGGTGAACTCATCGAGAGCGCCGGAACCGCTTCAGCCCTCGCTTCTTGTCGGCCAGCGCCGCACGTGCGGCCTGCCAGCCCGGAATGCCGCACACGCCGCCGCCGGCATGCGTGCCGGAACTGCCGTTGTACAGCCCGGCGATCGGCGTGCGGTAGTCGGCGTAGCCCGGTGCCGGTCGCATGTGGAACAGCTGCTCCAGCGACAGCTCACCGTGGAAGATGTTGCCGCCGATGAGGCCGTACTCCTGCTCCATCTCGTGCGGTCCGACGACGTCGCGGTGCGTGATCGACGCCTTGAACCCCGGTGCCACCTGGTCGTAGGTGTCGATGACCCGATCGGCGTAGGCGTCCAGTTCCTCAGTGTGCGGTGCATCTGCCCACTCGGCAGGCACCCACTGGGTGAACAGCGACATGATGTGGGTGCCATCGGGATTCAGAGTCTTGTCCAACGTCGTCGGAATCACCCCGTCGCTGAACGGCAGCAGTGCGGGCTTGCCGACTCGGGCCTCCTGGAACGCGGCCTCGAGGTACTCGATCGACGGCGCCATCTCGATCGAGCCGGTGAGGTGTTCGGCCATTCCGGAACTCGGGTTGGCGGTGAAACTGGGCAACTCGGACAGTGCGACGTTGATCTTCACTACGCCGCTGCGGGTCTTGAAGTGCTCGATGTCGGCGACGAAATCGTCGGGCAGCTCCGCGCGCGAGAGGTGGTCCAGGAACGCGATCTTCGGATGCAGCGTGGTGACCACCAACGGAGCCGTCACCTCTTCACCGTTCTCGAGCACCGCCCCGCGCACCTGGCCACCGCTGGTGAGTACCCGGGAAACCCTTGCGTTGGTGCGGATCTCGGCTCCGAAGCTGCGCGCCGACTTGGCGATGGCCTCCGACACCCCACCCATACCGCCCTCGGGATACCCCCAGCTGCCGAGCTGGCCGTCGCCGACGTCGCCGATGGAGTGGTGGGCCATCACGTAGGCGGTGCCCGGTTCGCAGGGACCGGCCCAGGTGCCGATGATGCCGTTGACGGCCATCAGACCTTTGACTTGCGGTGATTCGAACCAGTCGTCGAGTAGGTCGGCGATGCTCATGGTCAGCAGCCTCGTGATGTCCGCGGTGAGGCGCGGGGTGATGCTGCTGCGCAGCGGCCAGGCCAGCTTGGCGAGGTCGAGGAGATCTGACGGGCGCTTCGAGCCGATGTTCGGCGGCACCTGGGTCAGCAGCGGGCCCATCACCTCGGCGATGCCCTCGATCCATTCGTTGTACTTCGGCAACGCGTCCGCGTCCTTCTTGGAGAACTTGGCCAGCTGTTCGTGGGTGCGCGCCGGATCGTCCTCGTAGATGATCAGCGATCCACCCTCGGGGAACGCCTGGTAGGACGGGCCCATCGGATGCACCTTGTAGCCGTGCCGCTCGAGCTCGAGATCCCGGACGATGGTCGGCGGCATCAGGCTCATCACGTAGGACAGCCGGGTGACCCGAAGGTGCGGCGCGTCCTCCCACGGCGCTTCGGTGGTGGCCGCACCGCCAAGCGAGTTGCGGGACTCCAGGACCAAGGTCTTGGCGCCCGATCGGGCGAGATATGCCGCGGAGACCAACCCGTTGTGGCCACCGCCGATTACCAGCGCGTCGTATGTGTTCGACATGGAGAGCCCTACTTTCACGCCTCGCTCAGCGTCTTGACTGACTGTTCAATCTAATCAAGTGTTAGGCTGGAAACAAGTGGCAACGCTGCGACTACGAGGGGGAGCATCACGCCATGGCGGAACCGGCACCCGCGACGGAGAACAACGAAGCCCGTCGCATCGAAATGCTTCGCGCGGCGGCGGAGCTGATCTGCGAGCGGGGCTTCGGCGACACCCGCATCGCCGACGTCGCGAAGCGCGCCGGGGTCAGCTCGGCGCTCGTCATCTACTACTTCGGCACCCGTGACCGCCTCCTGGTCGACGCCCTGCGGTACTCCGAGGAGTCGGGGTATGAAGCGATGGAGCAGAAGCTCGCCGAGATCTCGTCTCTGCGTGATCGGCTGTCCCTGCTGATCAAATGGACCTGCGTGCCGGAGGCCGATGACGAGATTCCGGGTGCGTGGGGGCTGTGGTTTGACCTGTGGGCGCAGGCATTTCGGCACGACGAGGTCAAGGCGGGCCGGGTCGAACTCGACGCGCGCTGGCGCGCGATGATCGTCGATGCGGTAAGGACCGCCGACCCGGACACCGACGTCGACATCCGCATGTTCGCCCTTGAGTTCTCCGCGCTGCTCGACGGGTTGTCCATCCAGGTGGCGCTCGACGACCCGGAAGTCGACTCGGCGGTGGCCTACGACATCGCCATGCGGTTCGCCGAACGGGAACTGAATCTGCCTGCCGAGAAGACGTCTTCGGTCAAGAAACGCTAAGTGCGCCAAGGTCTTCGGCGACCGGGTCGGTGATGACCGGGGCCGAGCTGCGGTGCAGGACCCGCACCGCGTCATGCGTGCAGACGCAGTTCACCCGTTCCCCCGGCTGGTGGCTGACCGACCCGGGACCGGAATGGTTTGGCACCTCGACGATCAGCGCGATGGGTGCCCCGACATCGACGTGCACCTGTGTGCAGTGGCCGAGGTAGACCACCTGCGACACGACGCCTGCGATGGCGTTGTGCCCCTGCCCGACCGGCTCGTCGGCGCCCTGGACCGTGATGCGTTCGGGCCGGATGACGATGGCCGCCTCACCCGGTTTGGCGGCACCATCCTCGACCGCAGCCCCCAGTCGGGTGTCGAGCGCGGAGCACACGGCTGAACCGTTGCCGGCCTCGAGCACGTCGGCGTCAAAGATGTTGGCAGCGCCCAGGAACCCGGCGACGAACGTGGTGGCCGGCGCGGAGTAGATCTCCTGGGGTGGGCCCACTTGCTCGATGCGTCCCTCGGCCAAAACGGCGATCTGGTCGCTCATCGTGAGCGCTTCCTCTTGGTCGTGGGTGACATACACGAACGTGATGCCGACCTCGCGCTGCACGGCGCGCAACTCCAGCTGCAACTGCTTGCGCAGCTTGGCGTCCAGCGCACCGAGCGGCTCGTCGAGCAGCAGCACCTTCGGGCGAAGCACGAGTGCCCGCGCCAGCGCGACGCGCTGTTGCTGTCCGCCGGACAGCTGGGCGGGACGCCGCTTGGCGAAATCGCCCATCCGCGCCAGCTCGAGCGCTTCCCCGACGCGCGTCTTGGTGTACTTCCTTGGAAGCCTTCTGGTATCTCAGCCCGAACGCGACGTTGTCCCACACCGTCATGAACGGGAACAGTGCGTAGGTCTGGAACACGGTGTTGACGGGCCGCTTGTGCGGCGGATCGCCCGCGACGTCACGGCCGTCGAGTTCGATGCGACCGGAGTCGGGTTTCTCGAAGCCGGCGATCATGCGCAGGGTGGTCGTCTTGCCGCAACCGGAGGCGCCGAGCAGCGAATAGAACTGGCCGGCCGGGATGTCGAGGTCGATACCGGTTACCGCCGGGACCCCGTCGAACGACTTGACCAGCTGCTCGAGCCGGATCGCGCCGCCCGTCATCCGGCCCGACCGATCAAGGCGCGACCGCCACCGCGGCGAGCCGCGAAATGGAGTCGGCGAACCGGGCGAAGTTGGCCGCGAACCGATCGACATCGTCGCGGTCGTGCTGAACCGACAGCAGCCATTGCTCCACCTTCCCCCATGGCGGGAGAAATACCCCGCCATTGTGCTGCATCAGCCAGTGCAGGTGGCCCAGCCTGGCATCGATGTGCAGGAAGTCGCGGAACTCGCGCACCGGCTCGCGGCGGAAGGTCACGCACCCCTTGGCGCCTGCGGTGACGACGCGCCAGCCGAATCCATGCTCGGCGATGGTGGCTTCCAGCGAGGTGCGCAGCCGGGTCGCCAGCTCGTCGAGGTGTGCATAGGCCTGCGGCGTGAGGACATCGGTGAGCGTCGCCCTGGTGGCCGCCATCGCGAGCGGGTTGCCGTTGAAGGTGCCCACCTGCTCGTAGCGGCCGTCGGCGATCGCCGACATCACGGTCTCGGTGCCGCCGATCGCCGCGACCGAGATACCTCCGCCGAGCGCCTTGGCCAGACACACCATGTCGGGCACCACGCCGCTGCGGGCGGTGATGCCGCCCGGCCCCGTGGTGAACCCGGTCTTCACCTCGTCGTAGATGAGGAACGCGCCTTCGCCGTGCAGCAGGTCACGGATGACGGCCAGGTATCCGTCGTCGGGCGGGATGATGCCTGCGTTCATCATCACCGGCTCGAGGATCATCGCGGCCACCTGCCCGCGATGCTCGGCGAGTGCCCGTGCCACCGCACCGGTGTCGTTGAACGGCACCACGATGACGAGATCGCGGATCGCGGCGGGGATGCCGGAGTTGCCGGGAACCGCGTTGGGCTTATCCCGAGGTCCGACCTCGTCGGCCTCGGGCAGCACCGAGACCTGCACCGAGTCGTGGTGACCGTGATAGCAGCCCTCGACCTTGATGATCAGGTCCCGCCCGGTCAGCGCACGGGCCAGGTGCACGGCGTCCATCGTGGCTTCGGTGCCGGAGTTGGCGAACCGCCACAGCGGTAGCTCGAATCGACGCGACAGCTCGCCCGCGATCCAGATGGCGTCCTCGGTCGGCTGCGCGAAATGTGTTCCGCGCCTTACCCGGTCGCTCACCGCGGCGACGATCGCCGGATGGCCGTGCCCGGCGATGGCGGCCCCGTAGCCGCCGTGCATGTCGACATACTCGGTGCCGTCGACGTCATACACCTTCGAGCCGAGGCCGTGGCTCATCCAGACGGCCTGCGGCTGGGCGATCTGCCAGTTCGAAGTGGCCCCTCCGGCGAGGTGCACGCGGGCCTCGGCGATGAGCTCGGAGCTGCGCGGCTGACGGCGCAGGAATACCTGCTCCTCATCGGCGATCAGCTGGTCTACGGTGTCGGCCACTGTGCTTGATTTTTCGCCCGACACTACCGACGAAGACACGGTGAAACCTCCACTCCAGAACGGTTGACTGAGCATTCAGTCTATGCGAGAGTCCTACCAGCGACAAGCCGCGAAATCAACGGGGAGGCCCCAGATGCCAGTACCCAATGGACCACACCGCAGCGGTCCGACCCGACGACAGTTCCTCACGCGAGCGGCGATTCTGGCCGCCACCGCCCCCACCCTCGGCGCCTTTCTTGCAGGCCTGCTCGCAAGTCGGGTCCGTCGTCCGGCCAGCCGAGCCTGACGCTCGCCGCGCCGGACAGCCCGGTCAAGTGGAACATCGCCGACGACAACAAGCCGATCGCCGACGGGCTCGCCCCGGAGAAGGGCGCGACGCTCAAGATCTACAACTACGCCGACTACCTCAGCCCGCAGGCCATGAAGAGCTTCGAGGATGAGTACGGCATCAAGATCGAGGTCTCGACCTTCAACGACGGCGACGAAGCGATCACCAAGCTGCGCAGTGGAGTCGACTTCGACATCTACAACGCCAACTACACCGAAATCAGCCGCCTTGTGGGTGGCAACTTGCTCCGACCGCTGAACCACTCCTATATCCCCGACATCAAGAACGTGTGGCCGAGCTTCACCAACCCCTGGTACGACCAGGAGTGGCGCTACTCCGTCCCGTACACCATCTACACCACAGGAATCGGTTGGCGGACCGACCAGGTGCCCGCCGATATCGGCGCGCTGAAGAATCCGTATGAGTCGCTGTGGGATCCGCAGTACAAGGGCAAGACGGCCGTCATCGACGACTTCCACACAGCGATGGCCATGGTGCTACTGAAGCAAGGCATCACGGACGTCAACACCTCCTCGGAAGCCGACCTGAAGATGGTGGGTGAACAACTTCAGGCGCTGGTGAAGGCCACCTCGCCGAAGGTCACCATCACGATGTACAACGACCTTCCCGCCGGACAAATGGGTCTCGCGCAGATGTGGTCGGGCGACATCATCAATGCGCAGTCCTACCTGCCCGAGGGGACCGGCCCGGAAATCCTCCGGTACTGGTTCCCGTCGGACGGCAAGGGCATGGTCGACAACGACATGCTGGTGGCCCTGCGCGGCGGCAAAAACCCGGTCCTCGCCCACCTGTTCATCAACCACATGCTCAACCCCGAGGTGGCGAAGGAGAACTTCTCCGCCATCGGTTACCAGCCGCCACAGAACACCATCACCCCGGATTCGCTTGTGGCAGAAGAGTTCATCCCGGAACACCTGCGCTCGGCGATCGTGAAGCCGGAGTACTTCGACACCGGCTACCGACTGCTCGAGCTCGATGCGGCCAACGAAACCGCATGGCGCAATGTGTGGCAGGCCTTCCAGGCCGGCGGGTCGTAAGTACAAGTGGCGGTTCCGGTAGTCACCGCGCCACCGCGGCAGGCTCCGCCGGACCGCGAGCATCGCAATCGGCTCTGGGCCGTGCTGGCCGCACCCGGAATCGTCTGGCTGGCTGCGTTTTTCCTCTTCCCGCTCTACGTCGTGCTGTGCATCGTCTTCGGCCAGATCGACCCGCTGTTCCGCACGCCCATCCCGGTGTGGAACCCGCTGCAGTGGGATCCCACCCAGTTCACCTATGTGCTCACCCACATCGTCGGCGAGAACGGTGTCTACGGCCCGGCCATCCTCCGCACCTTCATCTACGTGTTGGTCGCCAGCGCGCTCTGCCTACTCATCGCCTTCCCGGTCTCGTACTACGTGGCTCGGCTCTCCGGCAAGCGCAAGGGGCTGCTGCTGGCGCTGCTGATCGCGCCGTTCTGGATCAGCTACATGATGCGAATGTTTGCCTGGGTCAACCTGTTACAGGATGACGGCCTCTTCAACAAGATGCTGAGCCTCGGCGGACTGTTCACCCCCGACGTGAAGTGGCTGACCGGCCAGCCCGTGGTGGTGATTCTCGGGCTGGTCTATGGCTATGTGCCCTATATGATCCTGCCTCTCTACGCGGGCCTCGACCGACTCTCGCAGCCGATGCTCGAGGCGTCGCGTGACCTTGGCGCCGACCGGCTTTCGTCGTTCTGGCGGGTGACGCTGCCGCTGTGCCGACCGACGATCGTGGCGGCGCTTCTGCTGACCTGCCTGCCGATGCTCGGCGACTACTTCACCAACGACATGTTGTCCGCGTCGCCGAAGACCACCATGGTCGGCAACCTGATCAACGACGGCGTGCAGGCCCCGGGACAGACCGGCCAGGCAGGCGCGTTCGTCATGCTGGTATTCCTCATCGCGCTGTTGCCGATGCTCTACTACCTTCGTTCGGTGACGCGGGGCAGCGAGGTGGCCTCGTGAGAGGGCCGGTTGCATGGTGGAACAACCCGTGGCGGCCACCCCGCTTCCTGATAGCCATCACCATCGGCTACCTGTTGTGGTCGCTGTTGCCGGTTCTCATCGCGGTGCTCTACTCGTTCAACGCCGGCCGATCGCGAACAACCTGGCAGGGCTTTTCGACCCGCTGGTACTGGGGTGACCAGACACTTTCGGTGTGGCACAACGACGCGCTGCACACCGCACTGCTGCAGACCCTGAAGCTGGGCTTGATCGCGACCCTGATCACCGTTCCACTGGGGACGTTGTTCGCGATCGGCATCGACCGGTGGCGCGGCAGGCTGCCCAACGGCGCGAACTTCCTCATGCTGCTGTCGTTCGTGCTCCCCGAAGTGCTGCTCGCCGTCGCGCTGCTGTTCGTGATCACCACCGTCGCGGTACCCGTCCACCTCGGCACCACCGCGCAGGTGATCGGCCTCGTCACCTTCCAGGTGTCCTACCCTGCGGTGCTGGTGCGGGCCCGGCTGGCCACCATCGGGCCCCAATACGAAGAGGCCGCAATGGATCTCGGCGCGTCGCCGCTCGGCGCACTGCGGCGGATCATCGTGCCGATGCTGATGCCCGCGATCTTCGCCAGCACCGTGCTGGTCTTCGCCGACGTCATCGACGACTTCGTGCTGGTGCGCTATCTGTCCGGCGACGCCTCCACCGAGCCCGTCTCGGTGAAGATCTACAACACCGCCCGCGCCGCGCCGACGCCTGCGCTCAACGCATTGGCCAGCCTGCTGCTCCTCGCTGCGTTGGCCGCCGTTGTCATCGGCTTCCTGGTGTACCGGCGCATGACCCGCGGCGACAGCACCGCCAGACAGCGGACTCGGTGGCTTCACCGGAGAGGCCTGATGGACTAGTCTGACTGTATGTTCAAACAGCATCCACCGGCTCCACTCCCCGCCGACGGCGTCGCCGCGGCAATGGCCCCGTTCGGCCAGTCCCGGATGCTGCCGCGCGAAGCCTACGTCGACCCCGCCGTCTTCGCGTGGGAGCAGCAGCACATCTTCTCCGGGTGGACCTGCGTCGGCCACGCCTCCGATCTGGCCGCGGTCGGCGCGCAGAAGGCGGTGGGCAGCGGTGCGAACGCGGTCCTGCTCGTCCGCGGCGACGACACGGTCCGCGCGTTCGCCAACACCTGCCGCCACCGCGGGCACGAACTGCTGGCGTGCAATCAGGCAACCCGCGGACGCAGCATCGTCTGCCCGTATCACTCGTGGTCGTATCGGCTCGACGGCAGGCTGCGCAACGCGCCGGGGTTCAAGGACACCGAGGGCTTCGACGCAGACGAGTTCGGTCTCGCCGAGCTGCGGCTGGTGAACTGGCACGGTTGGCTGTTCGTCGACCCCAGCGGTCAGGACGCCGATTTCGCCGACCATGTCGCGGGTTGGGAGGACGTCCTCGCGCCGTATCGGCCGGAGGATCTGACGGTCGTCGACCGGCACTCCTACGAGCTGGCCACCAACTGGAAGGTGATCGCCGAGAACTACCAGGAGTGCTACCACTGCTCGACGATCCACCCGGAGCTGTCCCGAATCAGCCCGCCGACCAGCGGCGAGAACCTGGAAACGGCGGGGTCGTGGATCGGCGGCTGGATGTCGATCATCGAAGGCGCGGAGACGATGTCGCTGACCGGCGCCAGCGGCGGTGTCGCGATCAAGGGGCTCTCCGAGCACGAACTGCACACCGTGATGTATGTGGTCGGGTATCCCAACCTGCTGATCAGCCTGCATCCCGACTACGTGATGACCCATCTCATGACGCCATTGGCCGTCGACCGCACCCATGTCGAATGCGCATGGGCGTTCCCGAGGGAGGTCGCCGAGAAGCCGGACTTCGATCCGTCCTATGCGGTCGACTTCTGGGATCTGACCAACCGTCAGGACTGGGCTGCGTGCGAATCGGTGCAGCGCGGCCTCGCGTCACCGCACGCGCGGCCCGGACCGCTGGCCCCCGACGAGGACGGCGTGTACCAGTTCGTCAGCCGGGTCGCTAAGGCGTATTCCGGCGGCGCTGCTCGCGGCTAGGCACCCCGTTGACGCCCTCGATCGACTTGGCGTAGGTGCCGACGACGAACGCCACACCGGGGCCGGTTACGGCAAGCGCGTCGCGGCTGACGTTGTCGACGGTGTCGCCGGGAAGGTGATAGTTGCGGTCGAACGCAACGCCTGCGGTACCGCCCCACAACCGCGCCTGCACCTCCGTTTTCCGCTGCGCCGCACCGGTTGTCATGCCACCGATGGGGACGCCCGCGTCGAGGAACGGGCTGTAGTCGCTCGCCTTGCCCAGCGGCATATCGGCGGGCCGGATCCCGGCCAGGTTCAAATAGCCGGCAAGGGTGCGTTCGATGCCCGCCGAGCCGAGGGGCACGGCATCCGCCGGGACGGCGGGGTTCGGCTGACCGGACTGGTCGCCGTCGTAGGTGAAGAACCCCGCGTTGGGCGAACCCAGCATGTCGAAGTTGAGATACAGCGCGATGTCGTTCAGGTGGTCACGGTCGAGGCTCTGGACATACTTCGTCGACCCCTCCAGCACGGCCTCCTCCGAACCCCAGAACCCGAACCGCACGGCGTTGGTGATCTGCGGCTGCGATCCCAGCGCCGCAGCGGTTTCCAGCAGCGCCGCGACCCCGGTGCCGTCGTCGTTGATGCCAGGGCTCTTCGCAACAGTGTCCAGATGCGCGCCCGCTACCACCACATTGTGGGTGTCGCCGGTCTTCGTCTGCGCCACCACATTTCGGGATGTCACCATGGCGGCTTTGGCATCGAGTGTGAGCAGCACCGGCGCATCGGTGCGGCGCAGCGCGGCGTCGGCGTCGGCGTCGATCACCCCGACCGGAACCTTCAGGCCGCGGTAGTAACCCGGCGTGAACAACCCCCTCGGGCTGCCTGAGGCGCCGGGGTTGCTCACGACGAGAAGCCCGATGGCGCCCTTTTGGACCGCGGTGTCCTGCTTGTCGACGATCGAGCAAGCCGTGTCGTCGACGACGGCGATGGCGCCGGTCACTCTCTTCGCCCCGTAGTCGGCGGCGGCGCAGCCTGCAGGCTTCTGCGGACGTACCGTGACAGCCTTCAGGCCACCGGCCGGGGTCGGCCTCAGCAGCGACGCCTGGTCAATCGGGTAGCCGCGGCCGGAGGCGGTCAGCGTCGGCCGTCCCGGCGACGCCACACCAAGCCGTTCGAATTCCGGCGTTTCAACGTCGAAACCCTTGTCCCGCAGGGTTTTCGCGACGTATTCGACACTGGCGTCATACCCCGACGTGCCTTCCGCGCGGGACCGGTTGTTCGCGTCTGCGATCTCTTGAAGCTTGCGCAGGTGGACGTACATGCCGTCGATGCCGACCCGGTCCGCCAGGTCGCGGGCGAGGTCCTCCGACGGTGGCGGCGCCGACGAACAGCCACCGAGCAGCAGGGCGACGGCGACTGCCGCGCCCGCCAAAGCCTGATGTCGCCGCCGGCGCGGCTCCGACGGACCGGCCGTCATGACTTCGCGAGTACGTGGCGGGTGCGGTCGTCACGAACCGGCACGCCGTTGCGGCCGCGCTGGTCCTGTGCGTAGATGCCGACGACGTAGGCGACCCCGGCGCCGTTGATCTGAAGCGCGTTTCGATCGATGTGGTCCAGGGTGTCGGTTTTCTTGTGGTAGTTGGGATCGAACGGCTCATTGGCCTTGCCGTTCCACAGTTCCGCCTGTTGCTCGGTCATCTTCTCCTCGGCGCCGGAGAACAAGCCACCCGCGGGGACTCCCGCCAAGGTGAACCCGTCGTAGTCGGAGCGGCCGTCGAACCCCGTGTCCTGCGCCGTCTCACCCGCATCCTTGAGGTAGGTGACGAAGGTGCGTTCGATGCCCGCCGAGCCCTCCGGCACACGCGGGGCGGCCTCTCTGGGGTTCGGCGGCACCGACTGGTCACCGTCGTAAGTGAGATAACCGGGGTTCGGCGAGCCCAGCATGTCGAAGTTCAGATACAGCGCGATGTCCTTGAGCTGGTCGACATTCAACGACTCGACGTAGTTGTTGGAACCCCTCAGCCCGCGCTCCTCTGCGCCCCAGAAACCGAACCGCACCGCGTTCTTCACCGCCGGAGATGGGCCCAGTTGCAGCGCGGTCTCCAGCACGGCGGCCACGCCGGACCCGTTGTCGTTGATGCCGGGACCCTCCGGCACGCTGTCCAGGTGGGCGCCGACCATCACCACGTCGGCGGTGGAGCCGGTCTTCGTCTGGGCGATCACATTGCGGGTCTTCTCGACGCGGACCCCGGCATCGAGCTTGAGCGTGGTCTCACCCGGCGCGCCGCGCAGCCGCTCACCCGAAGCCTTGGCGATGCTGATGACCGGGATCTTCGGGTTCGAATCCTCGCCGAGCGTGCCGCCCATCTCGTCGCCTTCATCGTTGTTGGCGACGATCAGCGCCACCGCACCGCGCTCGGCGGCCGCTGCCTGCTTCTGCGAGAACTGGCAGGAGCCGCGATCGACAAGCACCAACGCGCCCTGGACGGGCAAGCCGTCGTAGTCCGATGCCGTGCAGCCGGGTGAGTCCTCGACGCGGGCGGCGACCAGCGGACCGGAGACGCCTTGGTCAGGCGTGCCGACGGTGAACTGCAGGGGCTTGGCCTCGATCGGCGCGCCGCCGACGGTGAGCTGGGGATCCTCGGCGAAGGGCAGGCGCACCTCGAACTCGGGTGTCTGAACGTCGAAACCCTTATCGCGCAGCATCTTCGCCACGTAGTCGACGCTCGCGTCGTAGCCGGCGGTGCCGAGCGCGCGGTTTCCGTCGTGTGCGTCGGCGATCTCCTGAAGCTTCTTCAGATGCGCCATCATCGCGTCGGCCTTGACCCGGTCGCGCAGCGTCGATGCGTACTGGGCCGCCGCGCCGGAGGCCGCGGGTGAGCTTGGCGGGTTGGTGGCTTCCTTCGCAGCCTTGTCACCGCACCCGCCGAACGCAGCCACGATGACGACGGCCGCGAACACAGCCAACACCGCCACGCGATTTACGCCCCATTGCCCCCACGTTAGCCGGTGTCATTGCCGGGCCGATGATTCGCTCGCAAGCTTCGCTCATGCGTCGCGTCGGTTGATGGTCACCAGCGCCGCGACGAAGACGACCGCCACCACGCCCGCGAAATAGATGATCGATCCGAGTTCGCCCCACGGCATCGCGTAGTACGGGTAGAGCCACTGCACGCCGATGGACCTGAACGCGTTGCCGAACGGAAGGTACGGACCGACCTGCGTACTGATGTTGGGCATGTTGCCGAGCAAGGGCTCTGCCACCAGCGGCCACAGCAACAGCAGCGCCACGGCGCCCGCCGAGGCCCGCAGCAGTGCGCCGACGGCGACACCGAGAACGGCAGCCAGCGCCGCGTACAGCGCGATTCCCCGACCAGCCGCCAGTCGAAGTCCGAGCGCGCGACCACGATCGAGGCCACCACCATCACCGCGGCGTAGAAGCTGGAAAACGCCGCTGCGACAATCGCTTTCGCCGCCAGCACCAGAGTCCGATTCGGAACCGCCATGAAGGTGGTGCGGATCAGGCCGCTGCGGTACTCGTTGGTGACGGTCAATGCCGACAGGATCATCAGCACGGGAACCCCGAAGACGGCGACACCCATGGCGGCCTTCTCCGGCTCCAGCGGGCCCGGACCGTATACGGTCGACGCCTGAATCGCGGCCAGCCCTAGGCTCAGCACCGCGACGGCGACCGCCGACCACAGCGGCGAACGGGTGGTCGTCAGCTTGATGCGTTCGGCGTTCAGCACCGCTATTGCACTCATGTCGCCGCCCGGTACTGCACGGCGTCGTCGGTGAGCTTCATGTATGCGTCCTCGAGCGACACCTGCTGTGAGGTCAACTCGTGCAAAGTGATTCCGTTGCGCGCGGCGAGCTCACCGACCACATCGCTGGCCGCCCCCCGCACCAGCAGCGCCGAGGCCTCCGCGTCGTCATCGACCCCGATACCCGAATCGGTCAGGACCTGGCGCAGCAGGTCCAGCTGCGGGCTTCGCACGCGGACGGTGTCGGCGCGGCCGACGAACTCGCTGACCGTCGTCGACGCGATCAGCTTGCCGCGCCCGATCACCACCAGCCGGTCTGCGGTGTTGGACATCTCGGCGAGCAGATGGCTGGATACGAAGACCGTGCGGCCTTCTCCGGCGAGCGTGCGCATCAGCGTGCGCACCCAGCGGATGCCCTCGGGGTCCAGCCCGTTGACCGGCTCGTCGAACAGAAGCACCGGCGGGTCGCCGAGCAGTGCGGCCGCGATGCCGAGCCGCTGG
Source organism: uncultured Actinomycetota bacterium (assembly GCA_963822305.1). Classification (GTDB taxonomy): domain Bacteria; phylum Actinomycetota; class Actinomycetes; order Mycobacteriales; family Mycobacteriaceae; genus Mycobacterium. The sequence goes on from CAWGHF010000015.1 coordinate 116,776, forward strand.
CTCATGCCGAGCGACAGTGTGCCCGCCTTCTTGGCCGCGACGGTGCACAGCCCGACCATGTCGAGCACCTCGTCGACGCGGCCGGGCGGTAGCCGGTGAGTGGCCGCGATCCAGCGCAGGTGCGCGCGCACCGACCGGTTGGGGTGGATCTGCTTGGCCTCGAGCAGTGCACCGACGTGCCGCAGCGGTTCGGCGAGCGCGCGGTACGGCTTGCCGTCGATGGTGGCGGTGCCCGAGCTCGGATGGTCCAGACCCAGGATCATCCGCATCGTCGTGGTCTTGCCCGCTCCGTTGGGACCGAGAAACCCTGTCACCACCCCGGGTTCGATGGTGCAGGTCAGGTCGTCGACTGCGCGGGTGCTGCCAAATACTTTGGTAAGCCCGGCCAATTCGATCATCGTCCCCATACTTTGACATGCTCCCCGACAGGACCGGCGGCGACCCCAATTGAGTCTCAGGCCGGCTGATGGGTGCTTTCTGCTTCGGCGCCCACGGCCACAACCAATTGCGGACTTACACGGGCTCCACAGACGTTTATTCTCTCCGCCTGCCCGGCGGCGAGGATAACCTTGGCGGCGTTGTGGTCGCGATCATGGACGACTCCACACCTTGGACATGCCCACTTCCGGAACTGCAGAGGCAATTCGTCGAGGCGATGTCCACAGGCCGAACAGGTCTTGGTCGACGCGAGCCAGCGCGACACTGTATGCACCGATCGGCCATAGTAGTCGGCTTTTTCGGACATTATCTTTATGAACTGTCCCCATCCTGCATCGCTAATCGCCTGTGCGAGTCGTCGGTTCTTGACCATTCCAGAGATGTTGAGGCTCTCGACGTGGATCACTTGGTTCTCGCGCACCAACGTCAGAGCTTGCTTATGGTGATAGTCCCGGCGCACCCGCGCCACCTTGTTGTGGACGACAGCGATATTGCGCCGCGTCTTGTTCCGATTCGCCGATCCCTTCTGCCTACGGGATTTCTCGCGCTCCAACCTCCTCAGCTTTCGCAACCTGTTGTGCAGGCATCTCTTATTCGGAACGTCGATACGCAACCCATCGCTAGTCGCAATAGTCGCTAGTCTCGTGACACCCATATCGAGCCCAGCTTCGCGATTCGAAGCTGGCAGCGGCGCTGATTCGACTTCAACGACGAAGCTGGCGTAGTAGTGGCCGTTTGGCTCACGGATGAGCGTGACGCTCGATGGTTCGTTGGGTAGAAGGCGCGACCAGCGCACCCGCACGTCGCCAACGTTCGCAACGAAAAGCATTCCGTTCGGCCGAATGCTGAATCCATTGCGGGTGAGCCTGAAAGATTGCCGATAGTTCTTGCGAGACTTGAAACGTGGACGATTAACCCGGCGTCCCCTGCGCCGACCAGCGTGGGAATCAAAGAAATTCCGCCACGCTCGACGTGCGCCATTGACCGATTGCATCAAAGCAACGCTAGGAACCTCTACGAGCCAACGGCGCTCGTCAGTAGTCTTGGCTTGGGTGATTACCCGGCGCTGAACTTCAGCGTCGGATATCGTGACTCCGGCGCGATGCGCCTCATCGCGGACGCGCAATGCGTCGTTGAATACCACTCGTGCACACCCGAAGATTTGCGCCAGCAACTTCTCTTGGGCCAGCCTGGGTTCAATACGATACCGGTACCGCCTCTGCACGATTCGACCTTAGCGGCGACCTATGACAATGCCCCGCGTCACAGCGTCGTTGTATGCACGCCTCATGACCGCTTGTGAAGCTCAAGATTAGAACGTCGAATCAAGGTGGGCACGACGAGGTCGGATAGTTCACAGTTGGCCGGTGATCAGGTCGGCCACGGCACGCATGCCCGCAGCGTTCGGATGGGCCGGGAAGGGACGGCCGGGAATCGGCAGCCCGTATCTCACCGGCTTTGTTGTCCACGGGTTCGCCGACCACGCGTGATGCTCGCGGCTGGCATCGGATGCCCGCACCACCTCGCATCCGGTCTCCGCGGCGGCTTCGGACGTCAGTCGCTCGAGCGTGGCGGCGACGCGACGGCCGAGCGCCGCGTCCACCCCCGACAGCGGCGAGGCATCCTGGCCGGCGGGCGGCAACACCGTCAGGTAGTCGACGAACAGAACGCGCGCCCGCGGCGCCCGCTCTCGAACCGTCTGCCCGACCGCGGTGAGCGACACGGCCACACCGACCAGCGCACGGTCGCGGGCGGTCGGGTCGAGCAGTTCCCGCAGCCGGCCACCGAGCACCGGCACCGAACGCACCGCCCGCGGCAGACCTGCCGCCGTCAGCAGCGGGATGTACCCGACGTCGTTGCCGCCGATCGTGACGGTGACAAGCTCTTCCGAACCGTCGAGCGCGTCGATCTGGGGCGGCTCGTCGTTCTGCCGATCGGTCAGTACATGAGCGGTGGTTGCACCGGAGTAGGTCACGTCGACGAGATCGAGGCCGAGTCGCTGTGCAACCAGGTGCGGATAGTTGGCCGCCGACCGCGCTGCCCGCAACGGCGCATCCTTGTCGCGGGGCGGAATGCCGGGGCCCGCAGCCATCGAACTGCCCAGCGCTACATACTTTTTCGTCATAGGGACGGACTGGACGGCTGCGCCCAGAACCGCTTCGGGATCCGGCCCGCCTGACGCGCGAGATGGCCTGCGGTGACCGCGGCGGCCATCGCGGCGGCCATCAGGGCCGGGTCGGCCGCCCTGGTCACCGCGGTGGCGAGAAGCACGGCGTCACAGCCCAATTCCATCGCCTGCGCCGCGTCGCTGGCGGTCCCGATTCCCGCATCGAGGATCACCGGGACGCCCGCCTGCTCGACGATCATCTCGATGTTGTGCGGGTTGGCGATGCCGAGGCCGGTCCCGATCGGCGAACCCAGCGGCATGACGGCAGCACAGCCGGTTTCCTCCAGCCGGCGGGCCAGCACCGGATCGTCGTTGGTGTACGGCAGGACGACGAAACCGTCGTCCACCAATTGTTCTGCGGCTCGGACCAACTCGATGGCATCGGGCAGCAGCGTGCGCTCGTCGGCGATCACCTCGAGCTTGACCCAGTCGGTCTGCAGCGCCTCACGGGCCAGTTGTGCCGTCATCACGGCTTCTGCGGCCCCCCGGCATCCTGCCGTGTTGGGCAGCGGCGTGATGTTCAGCCGGTTGAGCAGGCCGAGCACGCCGGTACCGCCTTCGGCGTCCACCCGTCGCATCGCGACCGTCGTCAGCTCGGTCCCCGATGCGACCAGCGCCTCTTCCAGCACGGCCAGATTGGCGGCCCCGCCGGTCCCGAGGATCAGCCGCGAACCGAACTCCCGGCCTGCGATCGTGAGTTTCTCAGCCACCCTGCACCGCCGTGACCACTTCCAGCCGCGCGCCGTCGGTCAATGTCGTCTGCCAGCTCGACCTCGGCAGCACCGTCCAATCCACCGCGACCGCAATGCCCTTCTCCGGGAAGCCAAGTCGCTCGATAAGGCTCGCGACGGTGGTCTGGTCGTCCACCTCGACGGGCTCGTCGTTGACGATGACTTTCATCGAACCTCCACCAGTTCTGCTTCCGGCAACGGAGCGCCGTTGAGTTCACCCGCGATCGCCTCCGCGGTCCACGGCGCCAACAGGAAGCCGGACCGTCCGTGGCCCGCGGCCACCAGGGTGCGGTCGTCGAGGCGGCCGACGATGGGCAGGTTGTCAGGCGTCATCGGACGCAGGCCCGCCGCGCATTCGGCCAGCTCGTACTCACCCAGCGCAGGCATCACCGCGCAGGCGTCGTCGAGCAGTTCCCGCACACCGGTCACCGCGGGCGCGGTGTCGCGGCCGTGCTCATATTGGGTGGCGCCGACGACGACGCCGTCGCGCCGTGGCACCAGGTAGACCTGACGTCCGTGGACGCGAGCGCGAACCACCCTCTGCGGCACCGGCATACAACCCTTTCGCCACCGCAGCCGCAGCACCTCACCCTTGACCGGACGAATGGGCAGGCCCGGCCACAACGTCGGGGCGTCGATACCGTTGGCGACCACCCGCATGTCCGCGTCCACCGCCGCGAGATCGTCCACCGGCGGCGCCCACTGCACGCCGAGCCGGTCACAGTGCGCCGCCAGCGCCTCGACCACCGCCCGGTTGTCGACGGCGAGTTCCGTCTCGGCCACGAAGCCATGTCGAATTCCTTGGGCGAGAAGTGGTTCGACATCGCGTGCGGCGGAGGTGAGGTTCACCGGATATCCCTGCGCCGCCAGCCACTCCCCGACCGTCTTGAGATCGGTGACGTCGGCGCGGTCGACGGCGACCACCAACGATTCGCGCGCCGTGATCACGCTCTCGGGCAGCCCGTCGAGAAAATCGCCATGCCCCGTCCGATGCCATAAAGCCAGCGACGCAAGCCCGAGCCGAAGCAACCGCTCCTCACGCGGCCAGCCCTCGCTGTGCGGGGCGAGCATGCCGCCCGCCACCCACGACGCGCCAGGATCCTCGCCGCGGTGCACGCGCACGGACCAGCCGTCGAGCGCCGCGCGGCGCGCGACGGAAAGGCCGATGACGCCCGCGCCGACGACGGCCAGAGATCTGATCGAGTGCATTCCCCTCCCTTCGCCGGCATGACCCGGATCAGGTGCGACGGTAAGGGCAGGTTCAACGTGCCCACTCTCAGCCCCCGGTTCCCGGGACTCCCGTGTCGACGCTCCACATTACTCTCGCGGGTGTGCACCACCCCCAGGATCGGCTGGCTCGGCTGGCTTCGGCGTCGCTGTATCTGTGCACCGACGCCCGCCGCGAGCGCGGTGATCTGGCCGCGTTCGCCGACGCTGCGCTGGCGGGCGGTGTCGACATCATCCAGCTGCGCGACAAGGGGTCGCCCGGTGAGAAGGAGTTCGGCCCCTTGGAGGCCCGCGACGAGCTCGCCGCGCTCGAGATACTCACCGACGCCGCGCGCCGCCACAACGCGTTGGTCGCGGTCAACGACCGGGCCGATATCGCCCGTGCCGCCTGCGCCGATGTGCTGCATCTGGGCCAGGACGACCTGCCGCTTCCGATCGCCCGCGACATCGTCGGGCCGCAGACGTTGATCGGCCGCTCCACCCACGATCGCGATCAGGTCGTCGCCGCCGACGCCGAGCCGGTGGACTACTACTGCGTCGGGCCGTGCTGGCCGACGCCGACCAAGCCGGGCCGTCCGGCGCCTGGGTCTGCCGCTCGTGAAGGTCGCCGCCGAACTCGCTACCGACAAGCCCTGGTTCGCGATCGGCGGTATCGACGAGCAACGTCTGCCGGAGGTGCTCGACGCAGGCGCGCGCCGCATCGTGGTGGTGCGCGCGATCACCGCGGCCGACGACCCTCGAGCAGCGGCGGGCAGGCTCAAAGCTCGGCTTGCATCAGCGGGATAGTTGCCGCCACCTCACGCAGCCGCTGCCAGCTGGCCGCGAACCCGGGATGAAGCGGCAGCGCCGCGACGTCGTCCTCGGCCACCCAGCGCAGCTCGGCGCTCTCCCGGTTGGGCACGGTCTCGAGCTGTTCGGGGGCATCGGCGATCACGGTGGTGTACGTCCAGTGGGGTCCGCTCGGCCCAAGAATTTCAGCGGTGACCACGGTCGCGCGCACGACGAGCCGGCCTGCTTCCAGCCCGGCCTCCTCGTGAGCCTCGCGAACGGCGGCCTCTTCTGCGCTTTCGTGGCTGTCGCGCGCCCCGCCGGGCAGTCCCCAGGTGCCGCCCTGATGGCTCCACGGCGCCCGGTGTTGCAGGAGCACAGCGGCCGAGCCGTCGGGACGCGGCGCGCGAAGAAACAGACCCGCGGCGCCGTGCCTGCCCCAGTAGGCCGCGCCGCTGTCGGACACCACCCAGCCGTCGCCGTCGCCACGCACCCGTTCAGCTTAGGGAACACACGGCAAACCGGTGGGCCTCGAATGCCCACACGTCACTCGAATAACTCTTAGACTTCTTTTATAGATATGGAAGCAGGTCTGAAGAGCAGCCGGAAAGAGCCGAAAAGATGAGGTCCGGGCACCCGTGACTGTGGAGCTGGCGCATCCATCGACCGAGCCACTCGCGTCGCGGTCGCCGACAACACCCGCGCATCCGCGGTGGTGGTTTCTCTGGACGACTCCCGGGCGAATCCTGACCATCGGCGTCATGCTGTCCGCGCTGGTGATCGCCAGCGCATTCGCCACCTCGACCACCGTCAACGACCGCCAGCAGGCGCTGACCACCGTCCTCGATCACACCGAGCCGCTGGCATTCGCGGCCGGGCAGCTCTACACCACGCTTTCGGTCGCCGATGCCGCCGCAGCGACGGCCTTCATCGCGGGCGCGGAGCCGCGGGACGTTCGGCAGCGCTACGAACAGGCGATCACCGACGCCGCCAGCGCCGTCACCAGGGCATCGAGCGGGCTGACCGATGAGCCGCTGGTGCAGCTTCTCGGCCGGATCAACGCCAACCTCGCGGTGTACACCGGGCTGGTCGAGACCGCGCGCACCAACAACCGGGCGGGAAATCCTGTCGGCTCGTCGTACCTGTCCGAGGCGTCGTCGTTGATGCAGCAGACGATCCTGCCCGATGCACAAAAGCTCTACGAGGAGACCTCCGCGCGGGTGGACAGGGAGACGACGGCGTCGACCCGCATCCCGGCGCCGGTCATCCTGGTGGTGCTCGCGACGCTGCTGTTCGGCGCGTTCGCGAACCGCTGGCTGGCACGCAGGACCCGCCGCCGCGTCAACATCGGGTTCGTGGCGGGCGGGATGGCCGTGCTGATCATGTTGATCTGGGTATTCACCGCGCTGGTGATCTCGACGATCGACAGCCGCAGTGCGAAGAACACCGCCGCGGAGTCCCTCAAGACAGTCACCACCCTGGCGATCACCGCGCAGCAGGCGCGGGCTGACGAGACGTTGTCACTGATCCGGCGCGGCGACGAGAGTGTCCGTAAGCAGTCCTACTACCAACGCATCGACACCATGCAACAGGAACTGTCCGAATATCTCGGTCGCGACGACGCGATCGACAAGGGGGACCTGTCCGACGCCGAGCAGCTGTTGCGGCGCTGGCGTGCGGCCGACGACCGGATCAGCTCCTACATCGCGGTCGGCAACTATCAAGCCGCGACGCAGGTCGCGCTCGGCCGCGGCGAGGACGACTCGACGCCGGCCTTCGACCGGCTGGACGAGGCACTGAACAAGGGCATCGCCGAGAGCCGCGAGCAACTGCGCAGCGACATCCTCAACGCCAGGCGGGTGCTGTCCGGCGCGACCGTCGGAGCGGCGGTGCTGTCGGTGGTGGCGGCGATCGCGGTGGCGCTGGGCCTGTGGCCCAGACTGAGTGAGTACCGATGAACATCCGGATGCTCTGTGTCGCGGTCGCCATGGTGACCGTGCTGGCGGGTTGCGGCCGCGCGGAAGGAGTGCTGCCGACGCCGACCCTCACGCTGGCGCCGCCGACGCCTGCCGGCATGGAGGAGCTGGCGCCCGAGTTGGTGCCACCGCAGGAGGACACCGACGACGACTGCGACGTGACCGCGAGCCTGCGGCCCTTCCCGGACCGCGCGCAGGCCGACGACGCCGTCGCCAAGATCAAGGCCCGCGGGCGGCTCATCGTCGGACTCGACATCGGCAGCAACCTGTTCAGCTTCCGCGACCCGATCACGGGAGAGATCACCGGATTCGACGTCGATATCGCAGGCGAGGTGGCCCGCGACATCTTCGGCACCCCGTCGCAGGTCGAGTACCGCATCTTGTCGTCGGCCGATCGCGTTGCGGCACTGCAGAACAACCAGGTCGACATCGTCGTCAAGACCATGAGCATCACGTGCGAGCGCAAGAAACTGGTCAACTTCTCGACGGTGTATCTGGTGGCGAACCAACGAATCCTGGCGCCGCGCGACTCGCCGATCGCGCAGGCGAGTGACCTCTCGGGTAAGCGGGTCTGCGCGGTCAAGGGCACCACGTCGCTGCAGCGGATCCAGGAGATCAACCCGTCGCCGATCGTCATCGAGGTGGTGACGTGGGCCGACTGTCTGGTGGCTCTGCAGCAGCGTCAGGTCGAGGCGGTCAGCACGGACGACTCCATCCTCGCCGGCCTGGTCGCACAGGACCCGTATCTGCACATCATCGGGCCCAGCATGAACGAGGAGCCCTACGGCATCGGCATCAACCTGGAGGACACCGGGCTCGTCCGGTTCGTCAACGGCACGCTGGACCGCATCCGCCGCGACGGCACGTGGAGCACGTTGTACCGCAAGTGGTTGACGGTGCTCGGCCCGCCGCCCGCACCCCCCGTCCCGAGGTACTCGGACTGATGTCTACTGCAGAAGAACCCGAGCCGACCGTCGGTACACAGCCGGCGAGCCTGGAGGATCTCGAGGAACTCGACGTGGATTCGGTTTCCACGGTGCGACCGATGGCGACCCAGGCCGTCTTCCGGCCGCACTTCGACGACTCGGACGGCGTCTCGGTCGGCACGGCCGACACCGAGCCCGAGGACCAGCCGACGGCGATGACGCGGGCGCTGTCACCGACCCGACGGCTCGGCGGCGGGCTGGTGGAGATCCCGCGGGTGCGCGAAATCGACCCGCTGTCCGCGCTGATGACCAATCCCGTTGTGGCCGAGTCGAAACGGTTCTGCTGGAACTGCGGGAAGCCGGTCGGCAGGTCTTCGTCCGACGGCAGGGCGCTGTCGGAGGGCTGGTGCCCGCACTGCGGCAGCGCATACTCGTTCCTGCCTCAGCTGGTTCCCGGCGATATGGTCGCCGACCAGTACGAGATCAAGGGCTGCATCGCACACGGCGGACTCGGCTGGGTGTATCTGGCCTTCGACCACAACGTCAACGAACGGCCCGTCGTGCTCAAGGGCCTGGTGCATTCCGGCGACGCGGAAGCCCAGAAGATCGCGATGGCCGAGCGTCAGTTCCTCGCCGAGGTGACGCACCCGGGGATCGTCAAGATCTACAACTTCGTCGAACATCCCGACCAGCACGGCAATCCGGTCGGCTACATCGTGATGGAGTACGTCGGCGGAAAGTCGCTCAAGCAGGCAAGGGGTGACAAGCTGCCGGTCGCCGAGGCCATCGGCTACATGCTCGAGATCCTGCCCGCGCTGGGCTATCTGCATTCCATCGGGCTGGCCTACAACGATCTCAAGCCGGAGAACATCATGATCACCGAGGATCAGCTCAAGCTGATCGACCTCGGTGCGGTGTCTCGGATCAACTCGTTCGGATACCTTTACGGCACACCGGGTTACCAGGCATCCGAGATCGTGCGAACGGGCCCGACGATGGCCACCGACATCTACACCGTCGGCCGCACGCTGGCGTCGCTGACGCTCAACCTGCGCACCCGTAAGGGCCGCTACGTCGAGGGCCTGCCGGAAGACGATCCGGTGCTGACGGAGTACGACTCGTTCGCCGGCTGCTGCGCAGGGCCATCGATCCCGATCCGCGCAGCGCAGGTTCGGCAGCGCCGAGGAGATGACCAGCCAGCTGCTCGGCGTGCTGCGCGAGGTGGTCGCCCAGGACAGCGGGGCGCCGCGGCCGGGCCTGTCGACGGTGTTCAGCCCGTACGCGTTCGACGTTCGGCATCGACCTCCTTGTCGCGCACACCGACGTGTACCTCGACGGGCAGGTGCACTCGGAGAAGCTGACGGCGCAGGAGATCGTGAAGGCTCTGCAGGTGCCGCTGGTCGATCCGACCGATGTCGGCGCCGCGGCGGTGTCGGCCACCGTGCTGAGTCAACCGGTGCAGACGCTGGACTCGCTGCGGGCGGCACGCCACGGCACGCTCGACTCGGAGGGCATCGACCTGTCGGAGTCGGTCGAGCTGCCGTTGATGGAGGTGCGTGCGCTGCTTGATCTCGGCGATGTCGCCAAGGCCACCCGCAAGCTCGACGATCTCGCGGGCAGGGTGGGCTGGCGGTGGCGGCTAGTCTGGTTCCGCGCCGTTTCGGAGATGCTGACGGCCGACTACGATTCGGCCACAAAGCATTTCACCGAGGTGCTGGACACCCTGCCCGGCGAGCTGGCGCCGAAACTGGCGCTGGCGGCGACGGCCGAGCTGGCCGGAAGCGCCGACGAGCGCAAGTTCTATCACACGGTGTGGTGCAGCGACAACGGCGTGATCTCTGCGGGCTTCGGCCTGGCCCGCGGCGCAGTCGGCGGGCGCCGACCGGGACGGCGCCGTCCGGACCCTGGACCAAGTGCCCGCCACCTCAAGGCATTTCACGACGGCGCGGCTCACCAGTGCGGTGACGCTGCTGTCCGGCCGTTCCATGACCGAGATCACCGAGCAGCACATCCGCGACGCCGCCCGCCGCGTGGAGGCGCTACCCGACTCCGAGCCGCGGGTGCTGCAGATTCGAGCGCTTGTTCTCGGCACCGCGATGGACTGGCTGGCCGATAACACCGCCAGCACCAACCACATTCTCGGCTTCCCGTTCACCGAGCACGGCCTGCAACTCGGCGTGGAAGCCTCGCTGCGGGGACTGGCCCGGGTGGCACCGACGCAGGCGCACCGCTACGCACTCGTCGATCTCGCCAACAGCGTGCGCCCGACCAGTACCTTTTAGAGCCGGACCCGACGCTGAAGTGGATGTACTGGTGGGGCCTTTTCATTACCTTCGCCGACGTGTTCATCGCATTGAGGCTCGCCAAGGTCAGCGATGCGAAATCAGTCGTCGCGGGGAGAAAATCCACCGAGGCCCCTGATCCTCACACCGCTAAACAGGATAAACACCAGGTCAGCCCTCTGAAATTGGGTATCGCCGACCGTCGGATTTCGTAGTAATCTGCTCTTCAGGTTGAGTGAACAGCCACCCACAGCGACGCCAGGTTCGGCTGAGGGAGGTCGCCATGACCGATATCGGCACCAGTCGAGTGTTTCGCATGGATCCCAGCGCACTCGATCTTCGCGAGGAAAGCGGGCGTGCGGTTTTCTCCGCAAGCCATCAACCGTCGTCGACCCTGCTCGTCACCGTCGAGGGTGACGTCGATGCGGCGAACAGCCGCGCACTGGCCCGTTATGTCGAGGGCCGGGTCGCCGGGTCTGAGCGCTTCGAGCTCGACCTTCGGCTCGTCGACTTCTTCGGCACCGCCGGTTTCGCGGCGCTGCACAACGTCAACGTGATCTGCTGCCGGTACGAAGTCAGCTGGGTTCTGAAGGCGGGTCGACAGCTGCGCCGCCTCTTGGCGATATGCGATCCGGACGGCAGCCTGCCGCTCGCGGATTCGCAGTCAGTCCTCGATGACGTCTACGCAAGCGCGCGCGATCGCCAGTTCCTCGTCGGTCGGAACAACTAGCACCGTCGTCTGAGATTTCTCCGCCGAGATCCGCCGTGCGCTCCTGTCGGAGTTGCCGTTCAGCCCTTCGTCGAGCTCGATTCCAAGAGCGGTCAGGCCGGTAAGCGCATCGCGGCGCACGGCTGCGTCGTTCTCGCCGACCCCCGCGGTGAAGGTGATGACGTCCGTGTCGCCGAGCAGAGCCAGATAGGCGCCGATGTACTTGCGGAGCCGATGGATGTAGACGTCGTAGGCCAACTGTGCTGCCGCATCGCCGGATTCGATGCGTTTGTGGATCACCCGGAAGTCGATCTCGCCGCCGAGACCGAGCACGCCCGAGCGCTTGTTGAGCATCGTCTCGATGTCCTCGACGCTCATTCCTGCGGTGCGCGACAGATAGGAGATGATGCCCGGATCGATGTCGCCCGACCGGGTACCCATCACCAGGCCCTCCAACGGTGTGAGGCCCATCGACGTGTCGACGGGTTTACCCCCGGCGATCGCCGAAGCGGAGGCACCGTTGCCCAGGTGCAGCACGATCTGGTTGAGCGACTCCAGCGGCTCGCCCAGGTATGCCGCCGCCTGTTCGCTGACGTACTGGTGCGACGTGCCGTGGAATCCGTAGCGGCGAATGTGCCACTGCTGCGCGATATCCCGGTCGATGGCATAGGTCGCTGCTGCGGGCGGAAGATCGTGGAAGAACGCCGTGTCGAACACGGCGATGTGCGGCAGGTCGGGCAGCGCCTCGCGGGCGACGCGGATGCCGAGCACGGCAGGCGGGTTGTGCAGAGGCGCCAGCGGAGCGAGGTCCTCCAGCTCGGCGATCAACGCGTCGTCGATCAGCGTCGGCTTGTACAGGTCGGGCCCGCCGTGCACGACGCGATGGCCGACGGCCACCAACTCGAGGGTCTCCAGCGGCTGCCCGGATTCGGCGAGCTGCCTGAACGACTCCTGTAGGGCCGCACCGTGGTCGGCGACCGGCCCGTCGCCGATCCGCTCGACTATCCCGTCGGCCACCATCGTTCCCGAGTCCGGTTCGACGACAGCGTATTTCAAAGAAGACGAACCGGAGTTGATGACGAGCACCGCGGGCGAGGCGGCCATCACTTGCCTTGTGCCTGGATCGCGGTGATCGCCACGGTGTTGACGATGTCCTCGATCAACGCACCCCGCGACAGGTCGTTGACCGGCTTCTTCAGTCCCTGCAGCACCGGGCCGATCGCGATGGCACCGGCGCTTCGCTGCACGGCCTTGTAGGTGTTGTTGCCGGTGTTGAGGTCGGGGAAGATCAACACCGTGGCCCTGCCCGCGACCTTCGAGTCGGGCATCTTGGAGGCGGCCGTCGTCGGGTCGACGGCCGCGTCGTACTGAATGGGTCCGTCGACCAGCAGGTCGGGTTCTCTGTTGCGCACCAGTTCGGTTGCCGCCCTGACCTTGTCGACGTCGGCGCCCGTTCCCGACGTTCCGGTCGAGTAGGACAGCATGGCCACCCTGGGCTCGATGCTGAACTGCGCGGCGGTGCGGGCCGACGAGATCGCGATGTCGGCCAGCTGCTCGGACGTCGGGTCGGGCACGATCGCGCAGTCGCCGTAGGCGAGCACTCTGTCGGAGAGACACATCAGGAAGATGCTGGACACGGTCGTGATGCCTGGCAGCGTCTTGATGATCTCGAACGCTGGCCGAACGGTATGCGCCGTGGTGTGCGTCGCACCCGAGACCATGCCGTCGACCATGTCGTTGTGCACCAACATGGTGCCGAAATAGGAGACGTCGTGGATGGTCTCGCGCGCCTGCTCGACCGTCACACCCTTGTTCTTGCGCAGTTCGGCGTACTGTTCGGCGAACTGATCGCACAGCTCACTGGTCCGCGGGTTCAGTACCTTCGCATCGGAGAGGTCCACGCCGAGTTCGGCTGAGCGGGCCCGGATCTGCGGCTCGTCGCCGAGGATGGTCAGCTCGGCGACATTGCGCTGCAGCAGTCGCCCCGCCGCCCTGAGGATGCGGTCGTCCTCACCCTCCGGCAGCACGATGCGCTTGCGGTCCGCCCTGGCGCGCTCGAGCAGCTGATGGGTGAACATCTGCGGGGTGACCACAGTCGGGATCGGAATCGCGAGCTGCGCAAGCAGATCCGCGGTGTCGACGTGGGCGTCCATCAGCTCGATCGCGGTGTCGACCTTGCGCTGCGACGACGCGGTGACGCGGCCGCGGGTCGCCGCGACCTTGCTCGCCGTCTCGAACGTGCCGAGAGTGGTCGCGATGATGGGCAGCCGCTGATTCAGCCCTGACACCAGCGCGGCGATCGACGGGTGCAGCTCAAGCCCGCCGTTGAGGATGATGCACGACAACGACGGAAAGCCTTCCGCGGCATGGGCACTCACTACCGCGAGTACGACATCGGAGCGGTCGCCGGGGGTGATGACCGCGACGCCGTCGGTGAGCCTTTCCAGCACATGCTCGGCGGTCATGCCCGCGACGAGCACTCCCATCGCCTCGCGCTTGAGCAGCTCGGGGTCGCCGCTGACGATGACGCCGTCGACGGCACGCGCAAGGTCGCCGACCGCGGGCGCAACCAGCAGCGGCTCTTCTGGCAGCACGTACGGCCTTCGGCGTGATGCTCTTGAGCGCTTCCGCGACGGCCGACATCTGCGACGGCTCGCATCGATTGGCCACCACCGCGGCGGTGTGGGCGTGCTGGCCCGAGATCTCGATCAGACACAGCTCGACGACCTGGGCGACTTCGGTCGGGGTGCGGTCCTTGGCCTTGACCGCCAGCACGACCGGTGCGCCGAGGTTGGCGGCGATGCGGGCATTGGTGTCCAGCTCGCTCGGGGTGGTGACGTCGGTGTAGTCGCTGCCGACGATCACCACGGCATCGCAGCGGTCTGCCACCTCGTGGAAGCGGTCGACGATGTCGGCGATCGCCGCGTCCGGATCGTCGTGCAGCTGCTGGTAACTCACGCCGACGCACTGCTCGTAGGACAGACCGGCTGTGGTGTGCGCCAGCAGCAGATCCAGGATGTAGTCACGGTCTTCACCCAGCCGGGTGATCGGCCGGAACACCCCGACCTTGGCGACGGTGGCCGCCAGCCGGTGCAGGATGCCGAGCGCGATCGTCGACTTGCCGGTGTCGCCCTCGGGCGAAGCCACATAGATGGCGGTGGGCACGCCGCAAACGTATCAGCCGAGCCGGCGCAGCCGGGGCTCCAGATCCTTCTGGAAGAGCTCGAGGAAACGGCGTTGGTCGTGGCCGGGAGCGTGGAACACCAGATGGTTGAGGCCCCATGTGACGTACTGACCGACCTTCTCGACCGCCTCGTCGGGGTCCGACGCCACGATCCACCGCTTGGCGACCTGCTCGATGGGCAGCGCGTCGGCGGCCTTCTCCATCTCGATCGGGTCGTCGATGCTGTGCTTCTGCTCGGCAGTCAGCGACAGCGGCGCCCAGAACCGGGTGTTCTCCAGTGCCAGCTCGGGATCGGTGTCGTAGGAGATCTTGATCTCGATCATCCGGTCGATCTCGTCGGGATCGCGGCCCGCGGCCTCGGCGCCCTCCTTGACCGCCGGGATGAGCTTGTCCTTGTACAGCTCCTCGCCCTTGCCAGAGGTGCAGATGAAGCCGTCACCCGCACGGCCTGCGTACTTGGCCACCACGGGTCCGCCCGCGGCGATGTAGACCGGGATACCGCCCTCGGGAACGTCGTAGATGGACGCACCCTTGGTGCGGTAGTACTCGCCGTCGAAGTCGACGCGGTCGCCGAGCCACAGCTCGCGCATCAACTTCACCGACTCGCGCAGCCGGGCGAAGCGCTCCTTGAACTCCGGCCAGTCGCCCTCGTATCCGGTGGCGATCTCGTTCAGCGCCTCGCCCGTCCCGACGCCAAGGAAGATCCGGTCCGGATACAGGCAGCCCATCGTCGCGAACGCCTGCGCGATGACAGCGGGGTTGTAGCGGAACGTCGGGGTCAGCACCGAGGTGCCCAAAATCAGGCGCTTGGTTCGCTCGCCCACCGCGGTCATCCAGGCCAGTGAGAACGGCGCGTGGCCACCCTCGTGGCGCCACGGCTGGAAGTGGTCGCTGACCGTCGCACTGTCCATACCGTGCGCCTCGGCCGCGACGGCCAGTTCGACGAGCTCGCGCGGCGCGAATTGTTCCGCCGACGCCTTGTATCCGAGTTTCAAGTCCATTGCCTTTTTTGCTCCTCACGTCCGCTGCATTCGTTTCTACTCCACCCTCATACACTCGGCAGATGGCACCGGCTCTGAGCGCCATCACCGACAGCGTGCATTTCGCGCATACCGACCTGGTCAACTGGACGCTCGTCGCCGACGACACGGGCGTCATCCTGATCGACGCAGGCTTTCCCGGCAGCCGCGACGACGTGCTGGCCTCGCTGCGCCACCTCGGCTTCGGCATCGACGACCTGCGCGCGATCCTGTTGACCCACGCCCACATCGATCACTTCGGTTCGGCGATCTGGTTCGCGAAAACCCATGGCACACCGGTGTATTGCCACGCTGACGAGGTCGGCCACGCCAAGCGTGAGTACCTCGAGCAGGCATCGCCCGTCGACGTGGCCACGCATGCCTGGCAGCCGCGCTGGTTGAAGTGGTCGGTGGCGATCAGCCGCAAGGGGGCGTTCACGCGCGACGGTATCCCGACCGCACAGGCGCTGACCGAGGACGTCGCCGCCGGACTGCCCGGTGCTCCGATGGCCATCCCCAGCCCGGGACACACGGGTGGGCACTGCTCGTTCGTCGTCGACGGCGTGCTGGTCAGCGGTGATGCGCTGGTGACGGGGCATCCAGTCGCGACCCGCAGCGGCCCTCAGCTGCTGCACAAGGTGTTCAACCACGACCAGGACGGCTGTGTCCGCAGCCTGGCCGCGCTGGCGATGCTCGAAACCGACGTGCTGCGTGCCCGGTCATGGCCCGGTGTGGCGCGGCCCTATCCGCGAAGCCGCAGCACAGGCCACGCCGCGCTAGGCGAGCGCTTCATAGCCCAGCAGGAAGATCGCGGTCAGGCACAGCCCGCAGCACACCACGAATGTCGGCATCAAAATCTTGTCGTCGAGATCGGCGTCGTCGGTTGCTTCCCGCCGACGGCCGATCAACGAACGCAGCACGAGTCCGGCCGCCAGCGTCAAGCCGGCGGCGGCAAAGAGCAGCCACCCTACGGTCGTCTGCGAAATCTGCACCCCACCACACCCCCTGCCGCTCTGTGCGACAGCCTCGACCAAGCCTATAGGCAGAGGTGGTCGCGCAGGGTGTGGCCGGCGTATTCGGTGCGGAATGCGCCACGCTCCTGCAGCAACGGGACCACCTGGTCGACGAATTCATCGAGGCCGTGCGGGGTCAGATGCGGGACCAGGATGAAGCCGTCGCAGGCGTCGGCCTGAATGTGCAGGTCGATCTCGTCGGCGACCTGGGCGGGGGTGCCGACGAATTGCTGGCGGCTGGTCACCGCGATCACCAGCTCGCGGATGCTGAGGTTGTCGGCCTGCGCGCGTTCCCGCCAGCTGGCGGCGACGGCCTTCGGGTCACCGTGCCGCACTCGGCCCTGCGTGATGGTCGGGTCGTCGGCCGGTTCGACTTCGGGCAGCGGGCCGTCGGGGTCATAGCCGGAAAGGTCGCGCTGCCATACCTGTTCGAGCATCGCGATCGCGGTCTGCGGGCCGACCTGCTGACGGCGGATATGGCGGGCCTTGTCGGCCGCATCGGCCTGCGTCTCGCCCAGCACGAACGTGGCCGCCGGAAAGACCTTGAGCCGGTCGGGATCTCGGCCGTACGACGCCGCCTGTTGTTTGACGTCCGCGTAGTACGACTGTCCCGCCTCCAAGGTCGAGTGCAAGGTGAACGCCGCGTCGGCGTACTTGGCCAAGAACGCGCGTCCGTCGGCGGAGTCACCCGCCTGCAGCAGGACGGGATGGCCCTGCGGCGCACGCGGCAGCGTACTCACCCCGCGAACGTCGAACTGCGGACCGCGATGTTCGACCGTACGCACCCGGGCTGGGATCAATGTAGACGCCGCTGTCCCGATCGGCGAGCACGGCGTCGGGTGCCCAGCTGTCCCAGAACTCGCGCGCCACAGTGACGAACTCCTCGGCCCGCTTGTAGCGGTCGGCGTGATCCAGGAACCCGCCGCGCCGGAAGTTCTCGCCGGTGAACGCGTCGGACGACGTGACCATGTTCCAGCCGGCGCGGCCGTCGGACAGGTGGTCGAGGGTGGCGAATTGTCTTGCCACCTCGAAGGGTTCGTTGAACGTGGTGTTGATGGTGCCTGTCAGGCCGAGATAGTCGGTGACCGCGGCCAGCGCCGCCAGCACCGTGAAGGTGTCGGGTCTGCCGACGACGTCGAGGTCGTGGATGCGGCCGCGGTGCTCACGCAATCGCAGGCCCTCGGCGAGGAAGAAGAAGTCGAACAGGCCACGCTCTGCGGTGCGGGCCATGTGCACGAACGAGTCGAACTCGATCTGGCTGCCCGACTCGGGGTCCGACCACACCGTCGTGTTGTTGACACCGGGAAAATGCGCGGCGAGGTGAATGGGCTTGCGGTGCTTGCCTTCTCGGACAGCTGTCATCAGATCCCCCAACGCTTGGCGATCAGCTCGTGGGAGCGGAGCCGGTCGGCGTGCCGGTGCGCGACGGAGGTGATGACGAGTTCGTCGGCACCGGTGACGCGTTGCAGCGTCTCGAGTCGTTCGGCGACCACATCGGGATCACCGACGAATTGCGTTGCAGTGCGGTCTTTCACGATCGCCAGCTGTTCGTCGGTGAGCGGTTCGGCGGTGTCAGGGTCGGGGTAGGGGGCCGCGCCGCCGCCCTTCCGGATGGAGTACACCCAGTGGCCGTAGGTGGATGCGAGGTGTTGGGCGGTTTCGGTGTCGTCGGCCACCACCACGTCGGCGGAGACCACCACGTACGGCTCGGACAGCGTCGCCGACGGGGTGAACGCGTTTCGGTAGGCGTCAACCGCGTCAAGTGCGGTCGCAGGGGTGATGTGATAGCTGGCCACGAACGGCAGCCCGTGAGCGCCTGCCACCTGCGCGCTCTGCCCCTTACTGCTGCCGAATACCAACGGCGTCAGGCTGGTTCGCTCACCGGGCACCGCGTGCACGTCGTAGTCCCTCACCCGGTAGCAGCCGTTCAGCATGGCGAGGATGTCGTCGACCTGGTCGCCGAAGTCCGGGGAGACCGCTTCGGGCTGCTGCAGAATCGACATCTGCGCGCGCAGCTGGTCGGTGATGATCGTCCGCACGTCGAACGGCGGCGGCACGACCACTCCGCCGACGTCACGCCATTCCGTTGGCAGCTCACGTTTCGGTTTCGGCTTCGCCGACGGCTTCTTGGCCGCCTCGCGCCGCCGTTGTCCGGACCGGCCGACCCCGAGGTCGATGCGGCCGGGATAGAAGGCGTCGAGCATGGCGAAGCTCTCGACGACAGACGGGGCCGTGGCGTGGCCCAATTGCACGGCACCGGCACCGACGTGGATGCGTTCGGTGGCGGCCGCGATCTGGCCGATCAGCACCGCGGGTGCCGAGCTGGCCACCGCGACGAAGTGGTGTTCGGCGATCCAGTAGCGCTTGAATCCCCACTGCTCGGCATGCTGGGCGAGGTCGATGGTGTTGCGCAGCGCGGTCGCGGCGTCGCTGCCCTCGCTGATCGGCGACAGGTCGAGGATCGACAGTGGGACGGTCATGTCGGCTCCACCCTGGCATAGCGGTTGTCGGCGACGGGAAGGCCGAGCCGTTCCCGCAGGCGCTCGCCGTCGCGGTACGCGGTACGGAACAGATCCGCTCGCTGCAGCAGCGGCACCACCTCGTCGACGATCACCGGAAGGTCGGTGGCGTTCACGGCGGGTCGCAACCGGAAGCCGTCGAGACCCAACCGCTGCCAGCGGCTCAACAGCTCCACCAGTTCGGCGGGAGTGCCGTCGAAGACCACCGCGTCAGAACGAGTGTCGACGGCTCCCGAGAAAGAGACGAAGACGTCGGCGTAGACCTCGAGGTCGGTGCCGCCGGCCCGTCGGACCTGGCCGAGGATCGCTCGTACGGAGTCGTCATCCTGCGGCGTGATGAACACCAGATCGACGCTGCGCGCGGCGAATTCGTAGACCGGCAGCTGATGCGCAAGGGCGGCGATGACGGGCTGGCCCTGCGGCGGCCGCGGGGTGATCGACGGCCCCTTGACGGAGAAGTACTTACCCGCGAAGTCGATGTAGTGCAGCTTGTCGCGGTCGACGAACCGGCCTGCCGCGATATCGCGGATCACCGCGTCGTCCTCCCAGCTGTCCCACAACCGGCGGACCACCTCGACGACGTCGTCCGCCTCGTCGAACAGGTCCACCCCGGCGACGTCTCGGCGGCCGAAGAGCTGCGCCTCGTGTTCGGAACTGCTGATCCTCACCTGCCAGCCGGCCCTGCCATGGGAGACGAAGTCCAGCGTGGCAATGGCTTTGGAGATGTGGAAAGGCTCGGTGTGGGTGACGGTGGCAACCGGGATGAGCCCGATGTGTCGGGTGACCGGTGCGACCCGCGAGGCGACCAGCACCGCATCGGGTCTGCCTGCCAGCCACCGGGGCTCGATCTCGGCACGGCGGCGCCGCTGGGGAGTGAGCGCGTCGTCGAAGGTCACGAAGTCCAGCAGCCCGCGTTCGGCGGTGATGGCGAGATCGGACCAGTATCGGCCGCTGGTGACGGGCTCGGCGTCTTGCGATCGCCGCCACGCCTCGGGATGCCAGCCGTATCCATCGAGTGCGACCGCCAGGTGCAAGTGCTCGGTCATGGCACCAGCGTCTTCAGGAACGCGAGCGGATAGACCTCGCCCTCGGCGGGCAACGGCTCATCGAGCCGGCGGTAGCCGGTGGTCAGATACAGCTCTTCGGCCTCGGGCTGGCGATCGCCCGTCGTCAGGTAGACACGGGTGTAGCCGCGGGCGGCGATCTCCTTCTCCAGCTCGACCAGCAGGGCCTTGGCATACCCACGCCGCCGATGCCTGCTGTCGGTCCAGATGCGCTTCAGCTCGGCGGTTTCCGTGTCGAACCGCCGGAACGCGCCGCCCGTGACGGGTTGGCCGTCGCTCAGGCCGATCAACATCGCCCCGTCGGGTGCCGCGAACTCGTGGGCCGGATACGTGCGCAGCCACTTGGACACCGCTTCCACCGGTGCGCGATAGCGACTGGCGTACTCCAGCGCCAATTCCGCCAGCAGCGGCTCGGCCAGTGGGTCATCCTGGTCGACCGCCGTGAAGCGGAGCTCGTCAATGGCGTGCGCGGGCATCACTTAACTGTCTAACGCACATCGCAAAACCGCATTCCTTACCCCTGATTCGGGTCAGGATGATCGCAAATATCCGCAGGTCGCTAGTGTCGATTTTGCAATCAGGGTCGTGAATCGCGATAGACGACAGCCCTCATAGCAATATTGCGGGATGAGTCAGCTGACGCGGAAGACCTGGTACTCAATGTGTCCCGTGCCGAGCAGCCGACCGCGCGCCACGAACAGGCTGGTGTTCAGCCACGCGTAGCGCTGCGCGGCCGTCTCGAATCGGATCGACAATCGCATGTACTGATCGCTCCACTCGGTCGGCTCGTCGGCCTCTGCGGCCTCTGCGGCCTCCGCGGCCTCCGGTCTGCTGCACCAGGCCCGTGTAGGCCATCAACACAATTGCGTCATCGTCGGTGAGGAATTGGGCCCGCACATCCGGCCGCCAGAACCCGTTGTCGCTTACGCCCATCCAATCCAGACCGGTGGCTGCCAGGCGCGCCTTGATCTGCGGCCCGTCCAACGTGGCCTCGCTGACCTGCCAGTACTGTCGCGCACCCCACGGCGAGCCGGTCGTTGGGTCGAGCGGCTTACTGGTTTGCACGACGTAGGTCATCGCGAATTCGAGTTCGAGTTCAGCGCCGGTTGACATGTCGGCAGGATTGCCGGCGTCCGGCACTTCCAACCGAAACTTGACACCTGTAAAGTTTGGTCGCATGGACAAGATCACGGGGCAAGACGATCGCGATCACCGGCGCCGCCCGTGGCATCGGCTTCGCGACCGCCAAGGCACTGCTGGCCCGCGGCGCGCGGGTGGTCATCGGGGACCGCGATGTGGCGCTGCAGGAGTCTGCCGTCGCCGGCCTCACCAAGCTCGGTCCGGTATCGGGCTACCCGCTCGACGTCACCGATCGCGAGTCGTTCGCCACGTTCCTCGACAAGGCCCGCACCGACGGCGGCGGCCACATCGACGTGCTGATCAACAACGCGGGCGTGATGCCGATCGGCCCCTTCCTCGAACAGTCCGAGCAGGCGATCCGGTCGTCCATCGAGGTCAACCTCTACGGTGTGATCGCCGGCTGCCAGCTGGTGCTGCCAGAGATGGTGGCCCGCCGCAGCGGCCACATCGTCAACATCGCCTCGCTCGCCGGCATGCTGGCCGTGCCCGGGCAGGTTGTCTACGCGGGGACCAAGTTCGCGGTGGTCGGTCTGTCCTCCGGATTGTCCGATGAGTTCGCTTCGCAGGGTGTCGAGGTGAGCTGCGTGATGCCGACGTTCACCAACACCGAACTCATCACCGGCACCCACACCTCTGCGGTGCAGAAGCCGGTCGAGCCCGAGGACATCGCGGCGGCCGTGGTCAAGGTGCTGGACAAGCCGACCACGCTGGTTTCGGTTCCGCCGTGGGGCCGGTTCATCAGTGCGATCACGCCAACGCTGTCTGCCAGGGCTCGCCGCTGGATGTCGCACAAGATGGGCAACGACACGGTGTTCCTCAACTTCGATGCGGAGGCGCGGCAGAACTACGAACAGCGCGCGCAGGCCGCTCAGGGCGTCGTGGAGTCCCCGGAGCGGTAGCCCTCGATCTCGTCGACCCGTTCGAAGAACTCGTCGGGCGTCATCTGCCGATCGTCAGCGGTCCCGACCAGGATCACGTGCACGAGTTCGGCGTTCTCGGTGACATGCATCCAGATCGTCGTCACCGGCTCGAAGCCCTCGCCGACCTCGGTGCCTGACGGCGGATAGAACCAGATGACGAACTCCTCGTCGGACTGGTCGTCATCGAATGTCCAGCCGCGCTCGATGATTCGCGCGTCGAAGCTCTCCAAACCCTCGACGAGCTCGATGCCGTCGACCATCTCCTCCAGCACCGCGTCGGGAATCCAGTTCACGTCCCGGGTGGCCCGCCGCTTGTCGCGACGCGCTCGCTTCGCATCCGTCTTTCGCGACACCTAGCCCAGCGCCTGGTCCAGATCGTTGATCAGGTCCTCGGTCCCTTCCAGCCCGACCGAGATCCGCACCACCCCGTCACCGAGCCCGATCGCAGCACGGCCCTCTGGCCCCATCGCGCGATGGGTGGTGGTGGCGGGATGGGTGATGAGCGACTTGGCGTCGCCGAGATTGTTGGAGATGTCGACGATCTTCAACTTGTCCAGGACCTCGAAGGCGCGCTCCTTCGTGCCGCCCTTCAGCTCGAAGGTGACGACAGTGCCGCCGCCGGTCATCTGGCGCTTGGCCAGGTCGTACTGCGGATGCGACTCGAGGAACGGGTAGCGCACCCAGCTCACGGCGGGGTGGCCCTCCAGGAACTGCGCGACGCGCATCGCGGAATCGTTGCCGTGCTGCACCCGCACGGCCAGCGTCTCCAGGCCCTTCAACAGCACCCAGGCATTGAACGGGCTCAGCGCCGGACCGGTGTGCCGCATCAGTTTCTGCACCGGCTCGTCGATATAGGTCTTGTCACCGAGGATCGCGCCGCCGAGCACTCGGCCCTGCCCGTCGATGTGCTTGGTGCCCGAGTACACCACCACATCGACGCCGAGCGGAAACCCCTGCTGAAGGATCGGCGTGGCGAACACGTTGTCCAACACCACTTTCGCGCCTGCACTGTGCGCCATCTCCGTCACCGCCGCGATGTCGACCAGCGACTGCATCGGGTTGGACGGCGTCTCGAAGAACACCGCCTGCGTCGGCTTCGACAGCGCCTCCTCCCACTGCGACAGATCCTCGCCGTCGACGAAGACCGTCTCCACGCCCCACCGCGGCAGGATCTCGTTGCACACCACGAAGCACGAGCCGAACAGGCTGCGCGCCGCGACCAATCGGTCACCGGTAGCCAGCAGCGCACCCAGCGAGGTGAACACCGCTGCCATTCCGGTCGCCGTCGCGAACGCCGCGGGCGCCCCTTCGATCAGCCGCAGCCGCTCCTCGAACATGGAGATCGTCGGGTTGCCGTACCGCGAGTACACATACCGGTCGATCTCGCCGGTGAACGCCTTCTCCGCCTCGGCCGCGCTTGCGTAGACGTAGCCCGAGGTCGGGTAGATCGCCTCCGCGGTCTCTTCGAAGCCCGACCGCAACAGGCCGCCGCGCACTCCGATGGTGGCCTGGCTGACGCCCTCCGGCAGTGGGGCCGGAGTGCGCACCGACGGTGTGTCGCTGCTCATGGCTCGGCTCCCACTCGCTCCGGTCCTCGCTCGTCCCTCGCTGCGATCCTCACTCGCGCTCGCCTTCGCTGCTCATGACTGTTTCCAGGGCAGGCCGACAGCCTTCCAGCCGGTGGCACCGCGGTGCCTGTCGTCGTCGAGGTCGCCCTCGAATCCGTCCAATACGTTGTAGGACGGCGCGATCCCCGCTTCGGTGGCGGCCTCGGCGGCGCCGATCGAGCGGTTTCCAGAGCGGCACAGGAACACCACCGGCCGATCGCCGGGAGCGACGCCCGCTGCGACGAGGTCGTCGACGAAGCCGTCGTTTCGGCTGCCGTCGGTGCGGTTCCACTCGACGTACACGACATCGCGATCGAGACCCGTCAGGTCGGGCACGCCGACGAAGCGCCATTCGGCGTCGGTGCGGCAGTCGACGAGCACGGCCTGGGGGTCATCGTTGAGAATTTTCCAGGCCTCTTCAGGCGTGATGTCTCCCGCGTAGCTCACGATCGCGAGTGTCCCATACCTAACTGGGCCCGGTCGAACAGACCTTCCATGCTCCATCCTCGCGTAAGAAGGTCATCGGAACAGGCGTTTTCTCGTCAGGTGCCTTGTCGAAATGGTACGTGACGGTCGCCGTCGCGCGGTCCCCGTCGATCTTGACGTCGGTGACGTCGTCGACGAACCGAGCGCCGCGCTTGGCCGCTGAATCCCGTTGGCGCGCAACCATGTCGGTTTCAGAACCGCGCACTTTTTCACAGGTGTAGTTACCGAAGTCGGCGAAGTTCTCCCGCTGCAGCGCGTCGTTCTGGCCGACCGCGGCCCGGCCGACCCGCTGGTCTTCAGGGGTGCGGTCGCCCTCGAAAAGGCTGAACAACCAGATTGCGATCACGACGACCACAATGATTGCCAGCGCACCCAGGAACGGGGCCATCGTCGGCCTGTCGGCGGCCTCGTCGGACGGCACGGCTACCAGAGTTTGCGCAGCACGCCGGTGACTCGGCGCACCCTGTCCCTGGCGGTCGTCACGTCCGGTGCGGTCGCGAGCGCCAACCCGAGCCGACGCCGCGGTTCGCCCTCGTCGGGCCGGTTGAACAGCTGGGCATCGCTCTCCGCCACGGCCAATGCGTCGCCCAGCACGGCGTTGACGTTCTCCGGCGCGATGTCGACCGGTGCCGACTCGGCGCCGGCATACGTCACCTCCGCGGCACCCGGCGAGATCATGATGGTGTCCACATGCAGCCCCAGAATCGCCCGGGCGTGCAGTTCGAACTCCGAAAGCCGTTGCGACCGAAGGGTTACCAACCCGCTGTCGTGCGGCCTGGTGCGGATGTCGGCGAAGTACACGTCGTCGCCGCTCACCAGCAGTTCGACTCCGAAGACGCCGCGACCACCGAGCGCGTTGACGATGCGCGCGGCGATCGACTTCGCCGCGTCCAGCGCCGGGGCCGACAAAGACTGCGGCTGCCATGCCTCCAACAGGTCGTTGTCTCCAGCGCGGTGGCCGATCGGCTCGCAGAAGTGCAGCGCAGGCCCGGTCGGTCCAGTGGTCCGGACGGTGATGAGGGTGACCTCGTAATCGACCTCGACGACGGTCTCGGCGAGCACCCGGCTGTGTGGAACCCGGCCCGCAGCCACCGCGCGCTGCCACGCCGCCTCGACATCCTCGGTGCGCAACAGCACCGACTCGCCCTCGCCTGGCACACCCGCGATCGGCTTGACCACCAGCGGGAAGCCGGCGTGCTCGGCCACCGCGGTCAGCTCGTCGACCGAGCCGGCGAACCAGAACGGCACGGTCGGCAGGCCCAGCTCGTCGGCGGCCAGCTTCCGCAAGCCCTCCCGATCCTGGATCATCCGCACACTGCGGGGGGTCGGGTAAACCTCCAGGCCGCGCTCGGCGGCAGCGACCAGCGCGTCCACTGCGATGACCCCGGACTCGGCGACCACATACAGCGGGTTTGCCCGCTCGATGATCGCGGTGAGCGCTTCGGCGTCGTTCATCTTGACCACCGCCGCGCGATCGGCGACACCGTGTGCGGGCGCGTTCGCATGCCGGTCGACGGCCACCACCTCGCGGCCCAACCGCTGGAAAGCGAGCGCCAACTCACGGCTCAACTCGCCGGAACCGAGCAGCATCACCGCGCTGCGGTCGTCGCGCTGCGCAGGCGGATCAGTGGCGGGCGACTCGTCGTCCGACGTGTCCTCGGGTACGGGGGATTCAGTGGTTTCACTCATCGGGGGTCAAGCCTGCCAGATCTTCACCCAAGCCGGACATCGATGTAGCACCATCGCCAGTCCTCGCCGGGCTCCACGGATCGCATGACGGGGTGGCCGGTGTCGCGGAAGTGTTCGCTCGCGTGCTGATGCGGGCTCGAGTCGCAGCAGCCGACGTGCCCGCACGTCATACACATCCGCAAATGCGCCCAGGTGTTCTCGCCCAGCTCGGCGCAGGCCTGGCATTGTCCGGGAGTAAGTGGCTCGGGTTGCGAGGTTGCAGTCGAGAGATGCGTGCATGTGGTCGGTGCAGCCGTTGCGTTCGCTTCGCGTCCGCGCGATCTCTTGAGCATGCTGTCCAAGGATAGGCACATCGACCCATCGAGGTTCGGTCTAGGAGGTGAGACGGGTGCAAGGCTCCCTGCTTGCGGTGTTGGTGCTGTCGGTGCTGCTGGCCGCGTTGGCGCGTCGCTTCAACGCGTCCGCCCCCCTGGCCCTTGTGGTGGCGGGCCTTGCGGTGAGCGCGATCCCCGGCTTCAAGGACATCGAGCTCGATCCTGAGCTCGTGCTCTATGTCCTGCTACCGCCGCTGTTGTGGTCGGCGGGCCTGGAAAGCAGCTACCTCAACCTGAAACGGAACATCCGGCCCATCGGGCTGCTTGCAGTCGGGTTGCCGCTGGCGACGACGTTCGCGGTCGGCTTCGTCGCCTTCCATACGGTGCCCGAGCTGACGGTTGCGGCTGCGCTGACACTCGGCGCCATCGTGGCTCCGCCCGACGCGGTCTCGGCGACGGCCGTCGGCCGCCGGCTGGGGCTGCCGCGCCGGGCGATGACACTGCTCGGCGGTGAGAGCCTGCTCAACGACGCGACCGCGCTGACCGCATACAAGGTGGCGCTCGCCGCGGCGATCGGCAGCGCCGCGACCTGGGGCAAGGGCCTCGGCACGTTCGCGTTGGCCGCCGGTGGCGGCGTCGCGATCGGCATCGCGCTGGGCGCCGTCATCGCCCTCATCCGGCACCGGCTCAAGGACCCGCTGGTGGAAAGCGCGCTAGGGCTCGTCGCACCCTTCGTCATCTATCTCACCGCCGAGGAGGCACACGGGTCGGGCGTGCTGGCGGTCGTGGTCGCCGCGCTCATGCTCGGCCAGCTGTCACCGCATGCCGGCTACGAGACCCGGCTGCAGGACCAGGCGGTGTGGAAGGCCGTCCAGCTGCTGCTCGAGTCGTTCGCGTTCCTGATGATCGGCCTGCAGTTGCCACCGGTGATCGGCGAGCTCTCGGGCATCTCCGCATCGGTGATCCTCGCCTCGTCGGTGGCCGTGCTCGCGACCGTCATCGTCGTGCGGATCCTGTGGGTGTACACGTTCGCCTACCTGCCGAGAGTGCTGTCGCCACGCATCAGGGAACAAGAGCCCGCGCCGACCGTCGCACAGGTCTTCGTCGTGGCGTGGGCGGGGATGCGCGGTGTGGTCTCGTTGGCGGCGGCATTCGCGGTGCCGCTGACGACGCTGTCGGGTTCCCCGTTCCCCGGACGCCCGCACATCGTGTTCCTGACCTTCGTCGTCGTGATCGGCACGCTTCTGCTGCACGGGCTGACGCTGCCGTGGCTGATCCGGCGGCTCGGCGTCCAGGGCGACGAGGCGCGCACCGATGCGATCGCCGCCGCGGCCGCGCAGGAGAAGGCCGCGACCGCGGCTGCCGACCGCCTCGACGAGCTGCTGGCCGATCCAGAGACCGCGGAAGTACACGAACGGGCTGCAGATGTGTTGCGCGCGTGGAACACTCGGCGACGCAACTCGGCGTGGGAGCGGCTCGGACGCACCAAGGAGGAGATCGGCGAGAGTCCGACGTCGGCGTTCCGGCGACTACGGCTGGAGATGCTGGCCGCCGAACGCGCGGCGTTCATCGCCGAGCGCGACAGCGGACACATCGACGACGAGGTGCTGCGGTCGGTGCTGCACGGACTGGATCTCGAGGAAGCGACGCTCAACCGGACATAGCGCACGCGAGGTTCCCTCTTCAACATATAGCGCACAGGGGGTCTTGCGGCAAGACCCCGGTCATGCCCCAGAATCACTGGCCTGAACCAGAAGTCGAGCAGTTTGGGGGCAGACATGCGTGTTTTGTTGTCGTCATGGGGTTCCCGCGGGGATGTCGAACCGTTGATGGGATTCGCGCTGCGGCTGGGCGAGCTCGGCGCGGAGGTTCGGGTGTGCGCACCACCGGACTTCGCGGACCTCGCCGCGAGGGTCGACGTGCCGCTGATCCCCATGGGCAAGTCGTTGCGCGAGATGCTGCACGGGGAGAAGCCGCTGACGCCGGCGGACGCGCCCAAGACGGCGGCCAATCTCGTCGCGATGCAATTCGACACGGTCGCCCCCGCCGCCGAAGGATGTGACGCGGTGGTGGCGACCGGATTGATGCCCGCAGGTGTGCGATCGATAGCCGAGAAGCTGGGCATCCACTACGTGTGCGTCGGCTTCCTTCCCGGCACCATCCCCTCGCCGCACCAAACACCACTGCAGCGGCCCGGCCGACCGTTCCCGCCGGGCGAGAACGACAACCGGGCGCTGTGGGACATCGATGCGGAGCGAGTGAATGCGCTCTACCGTGACCCGCTCAACGCGCATCGCGCCGCAATCGGGTTGCCGCCGGTGGACAACGTCCGCGATCACGTCCACACGGACCGGCCATGGCTGGCGGTGGATCCGATCCTTGGCCCGTGGCCGGGTTCGCCGGACCACGACGTCGTGCAGACCGGCGCATGGATCCTGCCCGATGACCGCCCGCTTCCGGACGATCTGGTGGCATTCCTGGATGCGGGCACTCCGCCGGTATACGTGGGGTTCAGCAGCGTGCGAGCACCGGAGGACGTCGCCCGGGTCGCCATCGAGGCCATCCGCGGGAAGGGTCGCCGCGTCGTCGTCTCTCGCGGCTGGGCCGACCTGGGACTGATCGACGACAAGGACGATTGCTTCGCCGTCGGCGAGGTGAACCATCAGGCGCTGTTCAAGCGGGTGGCCGCGGTCGTGCACCACGGCGGCGCGGGCACGACGACGACGGCCGCAAGGTCGGGCGCGCCCCAGGTCGTCGTCCCCCAGATCGCAGACCAGCCCTACTGGGCCGGCCGGGTGGCCGCGCTCGGCATCGGCGCCGCGCACGACGGTCCGAACCCGACGCTCGAGTCGCTGTCGGTGGCGCTTCAGACCGCCATGCGCCCCGAGACCCGCGCCCGCGCGGCCGAAATGGCAGGCAGGATCCGCACCGACGGGGCCTCGGTGGCGGCCAAGCGACTCATCGACGAGGTCACGACGGGTCGAGCTCAGAACGGAATGCACGCATCGCGTCGATGATCGCCGTGAACGTCCGGTGCGCGGCGGCGAGGTCGTCGGTCGGTAACCCCGCCATCGCGCGCCGGTTGTGTTCGGCCAGCGGCGTGAAAAAGCCTCGGGCGACGGCTATTCCGTCGTCGGCAACCCGCAGGATGACCTTGCGCCGATCGGATGGATCGGACTCGCGGCGGAAGTGCCCGGAGGTGATCATCCGCTCGACGAGATACGTGATGGCCGCGCCGGACATGCCCATCCGTGTCCTGAGTTCGCCCGCTGTCAGGGGCGATCCCGACGTCTCGGCCACCATGACATACAGCAGAGCGCGGAAGTCGTTGGCGGCCACATCGTGTTGTCCGGCGAAATGCCGTCCGATCTGATCGGACTCTGCGGTCATCGCCCGCACGTCGGCCGCGATGAGCGCCTCCAGCGCAGCACGGTCGGTCTTGGCCACCCGAACAGCATAGCCGCGACAGTTTCATTTGATTAATAATTAAGTATCTGAAATATTGGAGTGTATGACGGGGCGGTTCTCGTGGGTGCTGGCACTGGCCGTGCTGATCGTCTCCGGTGCGCTGCTGGGCCTGATCGGCAGCGACGACTCCAGTGAGCAGTCGCCGGTCCCCGTTCCCACCAGCGCCGAGTCCGCTCGTGCGGACGCCGTGCGGGCACAACTGCCCGGCGGTGACAAGGTTCCGGCGATCGTCGTTTACAGCCGTCGCGACGGCGCCGCCCTGACCCCGACCGACCTGGGCGCGATCAAGCAACAGCCCGTCGTGGTGGCCGAGGACGGCCGGGCGGCGGTGGCCACGGTGCCGTTGGACGCCGGGCTGTCCGGGTTCGCACTCGGCGATGCGGTCAAGGCGCTGCGCGAATCGGCGCGCGACGGGCTGCCCGACGACCTCGCGTCGAAGTCACCGGCGGCCCCGCGTTCGGCGCCGACATCGCGAACTCGTTCTCCGGAGCCAACATCACGCTGCTCGCCGTCACCGCACTCGTGGTGGCGTTGCTGCTGATCGTGACCTACCGATCGCCGGTGCTGTGGCTGGTCCCGCTCGGCGTGATCGGCTTCGCCGATCGCGTCGCCGCCGTCGTCGGTAGCGCGATCGCCCAAGCGGTAGGGATGACTCCAGACGGCTCGACCTCCGGCATCACCAGCGTGCTGGTATTCGGCGCGGGCACCAACTACGCGCTGCTGATGATCTCGAGGTACCGAGAAGAGTTGGGCCGCACGGAGAATCACCGCGACGCACTTCGGGTGGCCGTCCGCCAGGCCGGTCCTGCGATCCTGGCCAGCAACGCCACCGTCGTGCTGGCGTTGCTGACTCTGGTGCTCGCCTCCTCGCCGAGTACCCGAAGCCTCGGGGTGCAGGCCGCGTCGGGACTCGTCGTGGCCGCCGTGTTCGTGCTGCTTGTGCTGCCGCCCCTGCTTGCCCTGTTCGGTCGCAGGCTGTTCTGGCCGTTCGTCCCGAAGGTCGGTGCGAAACCCCTTACCGACAGCGGCATTTGGCACCGCATCGCCGACGCGGTGGCACGCAGGCCCGCCCGCGTCACCACAGTGGCCGTCGCGGGCCTCCTATTGCTCTGCCTCGGACTGCTGACCACACCGATCGGCCTGTCACAGACCGAGCAGTTCCGGGTGCAGGCGGAGTCGGTCAGCGGGTACGACACGCTTGCGGCCCACTTTCCCAGCGGCCTGACCAACCCCACCCGCGTCATCGCCGCGACCGGCAAGGCGGCAGAGGTCGAACAGGCGATCACGTCCACGCCGGGCGTCGTGTCGGCCAATCCGGCAGGCGCATCGCCCGACGGACTCAGCCAATGGTCGGTGGTGCTGAGCGCCGAGCCGGCATCCGACGATGCCTTCAGAACCATTGACACACTTCGCGATTCGGTCCATGACGTGGATTCGGGCGCACTGGTCGGCGGGCCGGACGCGCAGGCCCGCGATGCGAGCGCGGCAGCCGCGCGGGACCGGCTCGTCATCATCCCGGCCATCCTCGCCGTCGTGCTGATCGTGCTCTACGTGCTGCTGCGATCGGCGCTGGCGCCGCTGATCCTGGTCGCCGTGACGGTGCTCAGTGCGCTGGCGGCGCTCGGGCTGGGCGGCTGGGCGAGCGTGCACATCTTCGGCTTCCCCGCGCTCGACAACACCGCCCCGCTGTTCGCGTTCCTGTTCCTGGTGGCGCTTGGCGTCGACTACACGATCTTCCTTGTCACCCGTGCCCGCGAGGAGACGCCCGCCCACGGCACCCGGGACGGCATCGTCCGTGCGGTCTCGGCCACCGGCGCGGTCATCACCAGCGCGGGCATCGTGCTGGCCGCGGTGTTCTGCGTGCTGGGCGTGCTGCCCCTGATCGTGCTCACCCAGATCGGCATCATCGTCGGCCTCGGCATCCTGCTGGACACCTTCGTCGTGCGCACCGTGATCATCCCCGCCCTGTTCACGCTCATCGGGCCGCGGATCTGGTGGCCCGCACTGCGCGATGCGGGCTACGGTTCGAACAGTGGAAAGACACATGGTCGACACCGCGCTGGGGCGGTTGAGAGTACAGACTCGCGGTAGCGGCGAGGCCCTGATGTTCTGGCCGAGCCTGCTGATGACCGGCGACATGTGGGCGGCCCAGGCCGACCACTTCGGCGACCGTTGCCGCGTCATCCTGGTCGACCCGCCGGGTCACGGGCAGAGCCAGAAGCTCACGGCGATGTTCGATTTCGCCGACTGCGCCCGCTGCATCGTCGACATCCTCGACGCGCTCGGCGAGGAGCGCACGCACTTCGTCGGCAACTCCTGGGGCGGCATGATCGGCGGCACGTTCGCCGCGACCTACCCGGACCGGATCGGCCGCGCCGTGTTGATGAACTGCACCGCATCGCCTGCAGGCACCCGGCAGAAGATCGAGTACGGGTTCCTGTTGCGCATGGCGAAACTGTTCGGCGGTGTCCGGCCGCCGCTGACCCGGTCGGTGCTCAAAGCGTTCCTCGGGCCGACGACCTTCTCCACCCGGCCCGACGTCGTCGCGTTCGTCCGGGACACCGTGCAGGCGGTCGACATCGGTTCCGGATCCTGGGCCGTGCGCAGCGTGGTTCCCGCCCGCCCGGACCAGCGTTCGCTGTTCGCGAAAATCTCGACGCCGGTACTGGTCGTCGCGGGAGCCGAGGACGCGACGTTCCCACTGCCCGAAACCATCGCAATGGCCGGGGCAATACCCGGTGCGGCCGTCGCGGTGCTCGAGGGCGTCGCACATCTCGCCGGGCTGGAGAACCCGCCACTGGTCAATACGCTCATCGAGGAGTTCGTTTTTCGCGAGTAGCGTTTCAATCATGGCCGAAGCAACTGAGCTGCCGCCGCTGCACATGCGCCGCGATGCGTTCAGCCCCACCGCGGAGCTTCGGGAGATCCGCGAGACCGAGGGCGTGCGCGAATTCACCAACGCGTTCGGCATGCAGGTGTTCCTGGTCACCCGGCACGAGGACATCAAGGCCGTGCTGTCTGACCACGAGCGGTTCTCCAACGAGCGCCCGCCCGGCTTCGCGGTGCAGGGCGTGCCGCAGTCGACCGAGGAGGAGCAGGCCACCGCACGCGCAGGCAACCTGCTCGGCCTCGACCCGCCTGACCATTCGCGGCTGCGCCGCATGCTGACACCCGAGTTCACCATCAGGCGGATCAAGCGTCTCGAGCCCCGCATTGTCGAGATCGTCGACGCGCAGCTGGATGCGATGGAAAATGCGGGCCCGCCAGTCGATTTGGTGGAGAACTTCGCGCTGCCGATCCCCTCGCTCGTCATCTGCGAACTGCTCGGCGTGCCGTATGACGACCGCGAGGACTTCCAGCGACGCAGCGTCCGGCAGCTGGACTTCTCTGTTCCAATACCCGAGCGGCTGGAGCTGCAGCGGCAGGGGCGCGCCTACATGGCCACGCTGGTCGCGCGTGCGCGACGCCAGCCGGGCGAGGACATCCTCGGCATGCTGGTGCGCGAACACGGCGACGAGCTCACCGACGACGAACTCATCGGTGTCGCGGGCCTGCTGTTGCTCGCCGGCCACGAAACCACGTCGAACATGCTCGGCCTCGGCACGCTGGCGTTGCTGCGTCACCCCGAGCAGCTCGCCATGGTGCGCGACGATCCCGACGCCGTCGGTCCCGCTGATCGAGGAATTGTTGCGCTGGCTTTCCATCGTGCAGACGCGCGATCCCGCGCATCGCCACCACCGACGTCGAGGTCGCGGGCGTGAAGATCCCGGCGGGCAATCTGGTCTTCCCATCCATGCCATCGGGCAACCGGGACAACGACTTCATCGACTCACCCGACGTCCTCGACATCCACCGCGGCGCTCCCGGTCACCTGGCGTTCGGGCACGGCGTGCACCATTGCCTCGGCGCGCCGCTGGCCCGGATGGAGATGCGCATCGCGTTTCCCGCACTGCTGCGCCGATTCCCGAACCTGGCGCTGGCCGAGGATTTCACCGATGTGGCGTTCCGAACCTGGAACTTCATCTACGGGTTGAAGTCATTGGAGGTGAGCTGGTGAAGGTGCACGCCGATCGCGATGTCTGCATTCAGGCGGGCAACTGCGTGATGGTCGCGGACAGCCTCTTCGACCAGGACGACGACGGAATCGTGGTGGTGCTCGTCGACGACATCCCCGTCGACGAGGAGGACAAGGCGCGCGAAGCCGTCAAGCTCTGCCCGTCACAGGCGCTGACGATCAAGCAGGACTGACGTGCTTGCGATTCGCCATCGCGGCCCGGGTCAACAGGATCGGGTCGAACAGCGTCAGCGGTGATGAGTTGCGTGTTGCGACTGCGATGAATCGGTCGGCAATCGACTGATCACGGGGTGCGGCCGTGTAGAGCGTCCGCTGAAGGGGATTAAGAGCGGCTTTCTGGCTGAAGTCGATGTTGGTGACTTGATGCGGCAGCAGTTTGCGGCGGTGCTTCCACTGATATCGGCGCGCTCCCGCGTCCACATCCCTATTACCGGCTGATACAAGCGGCCCGGCGATGGCGTCGCAAAGCCATTCCGCGGTTTGGAACGCCCAGCCACACCCTGTGCCCCACAGGGGATCACCGACCATTGCCGCATCGCCGACCAGCGCAACGCCGGGTCGCACCATCCGTCGGCGTGTGATGCTCGGGTAGTCGGTTGTGCCGATCACATCGGTGACCCGTTCGGCTCGGGAGAGGTCGACGCCGGGCAGCGAGGCGAACGACGAGAGAAGCGCGGCCTCACGATCACGTTTGAAGTCGGCCAGGCCGTCCTTCGAATGGAATGCGGCGAGCATCGCGACACCGTCGTTGTTGACGAAGATGTAGTTGACATTGACTACGGGCTCTTGCACCCAGCCCGCGCCGCTCCAACCTTGCGGCAGTGAGACATTGTGATAGCCGGCCTGATAACCGAACCGGTTGTTGGGCGATATCTTGCCCGGCAGGCCGGCAAGCTCAGCGACTTTCGAGGTGTATCCGTCGGCACCAACGACGATCCGGCTGAGGATGCGTTGTTGCTTACCTCCGATTTCAGCGACGACGCCAGCCACCCGGTCGTCGCGGTCACTGATCAATTCGCGCACGCGCGCGCCCATCGTCAACTCCACGCCCGGCACGGCCGCCGCAGTTGCCCGAAGGGCAGGATCGAGCGTTACCCTGCGGATGTTGTAGCCGTGCGCTGCCTCCGTGCGCTCATGAATCCAGCCGCGCTTTGTCCACCCGTTCTCGTGATGGCGCACCGCGCCGAGCCCATCCATCACCTTGTCCAGGCCCAGCCGCTTCAGGGTTGGCAATGTCGCCGACCGAATGCTGTGGGTACACAGGCGCTTATAGTGCGCGGGGTCTTTATGCGCCTCGAGCAGTGCGACGCTCAGCCCGGCGCGGCCCAACAGGATTGCTGCGGTGCAGCCCGCAGGGCCAGACCCGACCACCACGACGTCGACGCTATGGTCCATCCGCGGATGGTAGTTGTCGTCGCCAAGAATCTGAGCGCTTTAAGCAAACGGTTCACTTTGCTCGCGGTCCAGGTCGATCACGCCTGCCCGCACGAGCAGCAGCACGCTGACGATGAGCACCCACACGGGGAACGCCAGCGTCATCCACATGCTGAAATCGCTGGCGAACAGAATCCCAAGCGCCAGAAGATAAGTCACGATGACCAGCCAGCGCGGCATCAGGCCCGTCTTGAGCCAGATAGTGGCCAGCGAGATCATGAAAACCGCACCCATTCTCAGTGCATAGGTCTTCGTCAACGTAATCAGGACCATCTGCCCGAACGTTGCCACCTCCGTGTGCGCGGACACGTCCACCACATCCCTGCTGCTGGCGCCCAACCCCGCACCGATGGCCGACGATACGAACACCATCGCCAGAAACATCAGCCCCGCACCGATGAACACCGTCGAGAAGAATTTGTCCTCGAGGCGGCCGAAACCATCTCGCACCACGCCGATGAACCACAGAAACGCGATGCCCGCAAACGGCATCAAGATGGCGGCCACTCTCATTCGCTGGCTGCCCGCGTCCACCCACTGCGCGCCCTCCTCGGCGCCTTCGGGCAGCGCGGTGCGGATCAGAATCAGCGCGGTCCCGAACAACACTCCGAACAACACGCCCGCCAGTGCCGCCGCACGAGGGGTGGTCAGCGGGTGCGGCTTCGGCGAGGTCATGGCTGGCCGGCCAGCAGTCGGATCATCAGGCCGTTGGCCTCGGCGAGCAGGTTGTCGTCGGGATCGCGCAGTTCGGCGTTGACGAACGCCTTGCGGCCCTCGGTCCGCTCGACCCAGCCCCGCATCGTCAGCGGGGTGTCGATCGGCGTCACCTTCCGGTAATCGACATGCAGGAAGCCGGTCCGGCTGATCGGCCGTCCGGAGGCGTGAATCACCATGCCGAACATCGAGTCGAACATTAGCGGCAAAACACCGCCGTGAACCGCGTAATTGCCACCTACGTGATAGCGGCTGAACTGCACGCTCAACGCGACGCCGTCGGATTCGAACTTCGTCACCGCATACGGCGGCATCAGCAGGCTGCCCGAACCCGGGAGCGCAGGCACCCGGTTGGCCGGACCGACACCTTCGGCCGCCTCGAACGGGTCGAGCAGCTTGACCAGCTTCTCCGCCAGGTCGGCCGCCTCGTTCCAGGTGTCGCTGTCGGGGTCGGCCGACACCGCGAGGTCCTGCGTCCGCCGCATCGCCGACAGGAATCGCCCGAACCCCGGACCGGGCTGTGCCGCTTCGAAATTCGGGAAGCCGCCGTGCCTGTCGTATTCGGGGTCGACGAGCCGGGGATCTCGGTCTGAATTGCTCCGCGCGTCGGCGGAAGTCACGAGCCGGCCAGAATGTCGCGGCGCACGATCGTCTGGTCCCGGCCGGGTCCCACGCCGATGCACGAAATACGGGCGCCGGCAAGCTCTTCCAGCCGCAGCACATAGTCGCGTGCCTTGGCGGGCAGGTCGTCGAATTCCCGGGCCTCGGAGATGTCCTCCCACCAGCCCGGCATCTCCTCGTATATCGGCTCCGCGGCCGCGATCTCGCTCTGCGTCATCGGCATGTCATCGGTGCGCTTGCCCTTCACCGTGTAGCCAACGCAGATCGGCACCGTTTCGAGGCTGGACAACACATCGAGCTTGGTCAGGAAGTAGTCGGTGATGCCGTTGACCCGGGTGGCGTAGCGCGCGATCACCGAGTCGAACCAGCCGCAGCGACGGCGCCTGCCCGTCGTCACCCCGAACTCTCCGCCCGTCTTGGACAGGTATTCGCCCATCTCGTCGAACAACTCGGTCGGGAACGGACCCGAGCCGACCCGGGTGGTGTAGGCCTTCAGGATCCCCAGCACCGTGGTGATGCGGGTCGGGCCGATGCCGGAGCCGACGGCGGCGCCCCCCGCGGTCGGGTTCGACGACGTGACAAAGGGATACGTGCCGTGATCGACGTCGAGCAGCGTGCCCTGCGAGCCCTCCAGCAGCACAATCTCGCCGTTGTCGAGGGCGACGTTGAGCAGGAGGCG
This sequence comes from uncultured Actinomycetota bacterium, assembly GCA_963822305.1. Classification (GTDB taxonomy): domain Bacteria; phylum Actinomycetota; class Actinomycetes; order Mycobacteriales; family Mycobacteriaceae; genus Mycobacterium. The sequence continues at coordinate 153,946 of CAWGHF010000015.1, forward strand.
GGCATCGGCGATGCGATGCTTGAAACCCTCCGCTGTCGTGAGCAGGCTTTCGGTCACCTCCTCGGGCACCAGGGCCTTGCGGTTGTAGATCTTGACCAGCACCTGGTTCTTGAATTCCAGTGCCGCTTCGACCTTTTGGGCGAGCTGCGCCTCGTCGAGAACGTCGGCGACACGAATCCCGATGCGGGCGATCTTGTCCTGGTAGCACGGGCCGATTCCGCGGCCGGTGGTACCGATCTTCTTACTGCCGGCGTACCGCTCGACCACCTTGTCCATGGCGACGTGATACGGCATCAGCAGGTGCGCGTCGGCGGAGATCAACAGCCGCTCGGTATCGACGCCGCGATCCTCGAGGCCCTTCAGCTCGTCGAGCAGAACGCGGGGGTCGACCACCACGCCGTTGCCGATCACATTGGTGACGCCTGGCGTCAGGATGCCCGACGGAATGAGGTGGAGCGCGAAGTTCTCGCCCGTCGGCAGCACCACGGTATGGCCGGCATTGTTGCCGCCCTGGTACCGCACGACCCATTGGACCCGGCCCCCGAGCAGATCGGTGGCCTTACCTTTGCCCTCGTCACCCCACTGAGCGCCGATGAGCACGATTGCCGGCATGGCGTTTCTCCCGCTTATTGTGATCCAGCCGGTGAGCCACCCTATCCCAGCAGACGTGAGGAGCCGCCTTGATCACCGCTGATGTCGTGGTGTTGCTGTTCGGCGGACGGCGCCCGCTCCGGCCGCTGGCCGGTCTGGCGGCACAGGCGGTCGACGGGCCGCAGGACATCGACGACGCGGCCGGGCACTGCTACCGGTTGATCGTGGTGGGCTCGGATGCGGATCTGGCCGCGGTGCTGACCCGCCTGTTGCGGACCGACCGGCTCGACGTCGAGGTGGGCCACGCGACCGGATGGTGGACGGCCAGGCGGGCACGCCGGGGCACCGCACGCCGGGTGCCGTTGATCCGCGACGAGACGGGCCACGTCGTCGTCGGGTCGGCAGAGTGGCGCGGCGAGGACGGTGCACCGCTGCACGGCGAGGCGGTCGTCGACGACGCGCAACTGTTCGACGGTGAGGTCGCGGGCGTCCGGATCGAGCCGACGCATGCGATGCCCGGGCTGCGGGCGGCCGTCCGCGACGGCGGCCGGTCGCGCTGGGTGGTCGGGCGGGCCGCTCAGCTCGGCACGCCGGGCGCGCTTGTGGTGCGCGACGGTGTACCCGCGGGGCGATTTGTTCGCCGATCTACGTTTTATCGCCACACACAGGGCTGGCTGCTGGTGAGATAGGCGCGTGCGAATCATCGTGACCGGCGGCAACAGCGGTATTGGCAAGGAAACGGCGACGGCGCTGGCGGCCGCGGGCCACAGCGTGCTGATCGCGGCGCGCGACATCCCGAAGTCAGAGCGGGCGGCCACCGAGATGCCGGGCAACGTCGATGTGGCTCACCTCGATCTGGCCGATCTGACCAGCGTGCGCAAATTCGCCGACTCGGTGGACACCGTCGACGTGCTGGTGAACAACGCCGGCGTCCTCGGGTTGCCGCTGACCCGCACCGCCGATGGGTTCGAGACCCACATGGGCACGAACTACCTCGGCCATTTCGCGTTGACCTGCCTGCTCGGCGACCGGATCTCCGACCGGGTCGTCTCGGTCACGAGCATGAACCACATGTTCAGCAGCCTGCACCTCGAGGACTTGAACTGGCACACCCGCAAGTACTCGAAGTGGGCCGCCTATGGGGAGTCCAAGCTCGCGCTCATGTTGTTCACCGACGAACTGGCCAGGAAGGGCGTCCGCGCGATCGTCGTGGATCCCGGCGGCGCCGACACCAATATCGCCCGCTACAGCACCGGCTTTCTGGGCTGGTCGTCTCGGCTGAGTTGGCTGCGCAACTTCCCGCAGAGCGCGAAGACCGCCGCCCGCTCGAGCATCATCGGCGCGACGAGCGACCTGCCGCCCGGAACGTACCTGGCGCCGGTGTTCAAGCAATTCGGCAAGCCGCGGGTGACCAAGCGGTTGAAGAAGGCCTCCGACGCCGAAGCCGCCAACCGGCTGTGGAAGCTGTCGGCCGAGCTGACCGAATGCGACTGGCCGGTAGTTTCGTGAGGTGAACGTTCCAGTTGTGCGGGGATCGGTGCGGCCCAGCCCGGTCTTCTTGGCCATCGTGGCGATCACCGCCGTCGGCGGTGTCGTGGCCTGGCAGGCCGCCGACAACATCAAACCGCTGGCCTACGTCGGGGTCTTCACACTCGTCATCGCGGGCTGGATCGTGTCGCTGTGTCTGCACGAGTTCGCACACGCATTCACCGCATGGCGGTTCGGCGACCACGGTGTCGCGATGCGCGGATACCTGACACTGAACCCGTTCAAGTACACACATCCGCTGCTGTCTCTGGTCCTACCGATCGTGTTCATCGCGCTCGGCGGCATCGGTGTGCCCGGCGGCGCGGTGTATGTCCGGACGTCGTTCATGACCAAGTGGCAGAAGACGATCGTGAGCCTCGCGGGCCCGTTCACGAATGTGGTGTTCGCAGTGATCCTGCTGGCGGTTACGGCGGTGTTCTACGACCCGGGGCACAACGTGTTCTGGGCGGGCATGGCGTTCTCCGGCTTCCTCCAGGTGACCGCCGCCGTGCTCAACCTGCTGCCGGTGCCCGGCCTGGACGGCTACGGCGCGCTCGAGCCGCACCTGAGCCCCGACACCCAGCGCGCCCTCGCGCCCGCCAAGCAGTGGGGCCTGTTCATCCTTCTGATCCTGTTCATCGCGACGCCGCTGAGCCAGTACTTCTTCGGGGTCATCACCTGGTTCGTCGACCTCTTCGGCGTCGAGAGGTTCCTCGTGGGCACCGGCCTTCGGCTCACGCAGTTCTGGTCGGCCTGGCTGTAGCGCAGCGGCTTGCGACATATGCGTCATTACGCATAGATTGGAAAGATGGGTGCGGGCCACAATCACGGAGGTTCCGACACCCGTGTGAGCCGGATGCTCATGGCGGCGGCCATCCTTTCCGTCTTCTTCGTCATCGAGCTGACCACCGCGCTGCTGATCAACTCGATCGCGCTGCTGGCCGACGCGGGCCACATGCTCACCGATCTGGTGGCGATGTTCATGGGCCTGACCGCAGTGCTGCTCGCCCGGCACGGCAGCGCCTCGCCCAAACGGACGTACGGCTGGCACCGCGCCGAGGTGTTCACCGCCGTCGCCAACGCCGTGCTGCTGATCGGGGTCGCCGCCTTCATCCTCTTCGAGGCGTTCGAGCGGCTCGGCGATGCGCCCGACGTTCCCGGTGTGCCGATGATTGTCGTCGCCCTCGCGGGCCTGGTGGCCAATGCCATCGTCGTGCTGCTTCTTCGCTCGCACTCCGAGTCCAGCCTGGCCGTCAAGGGCGCCTACATGGAGGTCGTGGCCGACACCGTCGGCAGCATCGGTGTGCTCATCGCGGGCATCGTCACGGTCACCACAAGCTGGCCCTATGCCGACGTCGTGGTGGCGGTGTTGGTTGCGTTGTGGGTGCTGCCGCGCGCGATCGCGCTCGCACGGGCGGCGCTGCGGATTCTCTCCGAGTCCTCGCCGACCCACATCGACGTCGAGGAGCTACGCACCGCCCTCTGCGCAGTCGACGGCGTGACCGAGGTGCACGACCTGCACGTGTGGACGCTGGTGCCCGGCAAGGACATGGTTACCGCACACCTCACGTCGACCGCGGACTCGGCGAAAGTGCTCGACGAGGCGAAGGCGGTGCTCAACGCACGCGGTCTCGAACACGCGACGGTGCAGGTGGAGCCGCCGGACGCCGCAGGCGACTGCAACTGCGAAGCGACCTGGTAACTAGGCCAGACCGAGTTCGCCGCGCGCCGTCGGGTCGCAGTCGTCGAGCAGATCGAGGCAGCGGGCGTGCTCGTCGGATTCGCCGATCGCGTCGGCCGCCTTCGCGAGGACCGCTACGCAACGCAGAAAGCCCCGGTTCGGCACATGCGAGTAGGGGACCGGTCCGAATCCCTTCCAGCCATTGCGCCGCAACTGGTCGAGGCCGCGGTGGTAGCCGGTCCTGGCGTAGGCATACGCGGTGATGACCTTTTCGTCGGCCAGCGCGCCCTCGGCCAGCTCCGCCCACGCCACCGAAGCGGTGGGGTGAGCCGCCGCCACGATCGCCGGCTTCTCGTCGGCTTCGAGCTCCGCCTCGGCCGCACTGTCACCGGGAAGAAGCACTGGATCCGGTCCCAGGAGATCACCCATCCGCGTCATGGCCCTATTGTGCCGTGGGGCAACTAAGCTCGTGCAGAGACGTCGTTACGGGAGGACTGCTGCAGGGATGTCACACCCATCGGGGCCCGACCAGGGAAATGAAACGGCTGACCAATCGTCGGACAAACCGGCCGACGACACATCCACACCCGGCGACGAAACGCCAACCGAGGACAGCGCCCCCACCGAAGCGGCGCCGATAGTCGAGGAGCACCCCACCGAAGTGATGGCGGTGGAGGACACCGGTGCGGTGGATTCAGAGCCCGCAACCGAGGAGCAGCCCGCCGAGCGGAGATATACCGCACCGTCGGGAATGGACTCGTCGGCGACGAAGTTCATCGAAACCAATCCCGAGCCGGCCACCGAGATCATCTCGACGCCCAACGCACCGATGTCGTCCGACAAACCGGTTGCGCCACAGATGATTCCGGGGCGTGACGATGCACCCCAACCACCGAGCCGCAGTCGCAGCTGGGGCTGGGTGGTGGCACTGATCCTGGTGATCGCCGCGCTCGCCGCCGTCGCGATACTGGGCACCCTTCTGCTGACCCGCGATTCCGATTCGAAGGCGTCGCAGGAGGACATGGTCCGCACGACGATTCAGAACTTCGACGTCGCCGTCCAGAAAGGCGATCTGGCCACCCTGCGAAGCATCACCTGCGGCGCCACCCGAGACAGCTACGTCAACTACGACGACCGCGCCTGGACCGACACCCACGCCCGGGTGGCCGCCGCCAAGCAGTATCCGGTGGTTGCCAGCATCGACCAGATCGTCGTCAACGACGACCATGCCGAGGCCAACGTGACGACGTTCATGGCTTATGCGCCGCAAATGCGGTCCACCCGCAGCTTCGACCTGCAGTTCCGCGACGACCAGTGGAAGATCTGCCAGGCGCCGAGCAGTTAGTCAGCCGACCGACACCGACCGGCCCGCGCTGTGCAGGTCGTTGCATGCCTCGACGACCCGCTCCGACATGGAGGCCTCGGCCTTCTTCATATAGCTGCGCGGATCGTAGAACTTCTTGTTGCCGACCTCGCCGTCGATCTTCAGCACGCCGTCGTAGTTGGCGAACATGTGGCCTACGACGGGTCGGGTGAACGCGTACTGGGTGTCGGTGTCGACGTTCATCTTGACCACGCCGTAGCGCAGCGATTCCTCGATCTCCGATTTCAGCGAGCCGGACCCGCCGTGGAAGACGAAGTCGAAAGGCTGTGCGTCGTCGGCTAATCCGAGCTTGGCGGCGGCGACCTTCTGACCCTGCTGGAGGATGTCGGGGCGCAGCTTGACGTTGCCCGGCTTGTAGACGCCGTGCACGTTGCCGAACGTCGCGGCCAGCAGGTAATGCCCGTGCTCGCCCGCACCGAGGGCCTCGATCGTCTTCTCGAAGTCCTCGGGGGTGGTGTAGAGCTTCTCGTTGATCTCGGCCTCGACGCCGTCCTCTTCGCCGCCGACGACGCCGATCTCGATCTCCAGGACGATCTTCGCGGCGGCCGTTTGCTTCAACAGTTCCTTGGCGATCGTCAGGTTCTCGTCGATCGGCACCGCCGAGCCGTCCCACATGTGCGACTGGATGAGCGGGTTTCCGCCGTCGGCCACCCGCTTCTGCGAGATCGCCAGCAGCGGCCGGACGTAGGTGTCGAGCTTGTCCTTCGGACAGTGGTCGGTGTGCAGCGCGACGGTGATCGGATACTGCTCGGCGACGACGTGTGCGAACTCGGCGAGCGCGACCGCGCCGATGACCATGTCCTTCACCCCGAGCCCGGAGCCGAACTCCGCGCCGCCGGTCGAGAACTGGATGATGCCGTCGCTGCCCGCGTCGGCGAACCCCTTCAGCGCGGCGTTGATCGACTCCGAGGAAGTGCAGTTGATCGCGGGAAACGCATACGAGTGCTCCTTGGCGCGGGCCAGCATCTCGGCATAGACCTCGGGTGTGGCGATGGGCATGGGCCGTCCTCTCCCTGGTTCAACTGTTCACCCGCAGTATGTCAAGGCCGGACGCGCTGAGCAGCCCCTACCGGACACGCCGGTATCTTGGTGAGCCATGACCAGCACGACGGTGATGTTGATGCCGGATTTCCTGGACCCGATCAAGCTCATCGGCTACTTCGGCGCGTGGGCCCTGGTGGGGTTGCTCCTGGTGATCTTCGTCGAGTCCGGCGTGCTCTTCCCTGTCCTGCCCGGCGACACGCTGCTCTTCGTGGCGGGAATGCTGGCCGCGGGTACCGCGGCGGCAGGGCAGGCGAATTTCCAGCTGTGGCAGCTGCTGATCTTCATCCCGATCGCCGCCGTCCTCGGCGGGCAGGTCGGCTACTTCATCGGACGGTACGTGGGCACCACGATGTTCAAGCCCAACGCGCGCATCCTCAAACAGCGCTACCTGGACGAGGCCCACGCCTTCTTCGAACAGCGGGGACCGTTTGCGATCGTGATCGCCCGATTCGTGCCGATCGTGCGGACGCTGGCGCCGATCACCGCGGGTGCCGCCAGGATGGGCTACGGCGTCTTCACCCTCTTCAATGTCATCGGCGCCGTCGTGTGGGGCGTCGGCCTGACGCTTCTCGGGTACGGGCTGGGTCAGTTCGAGATCATCCAGAAGCTGCTCGAGCCGATCTTCATCCTCATCGCCGTCGCCTCCATCACGCCGATGATCGTCGAGTGGTACCGGCGCCGAAAGGCAGCCAAGAGTTCAGCCCAGGGCGTCGAATAGCTCGCGCAGTCCGTCAATCGAGTGCGCGGGCAGGAACAGGTCGCAGTACGGCAGCGCAGCCGCCATCGAACCCGCGAGCGGTTTGAAACCAGGCTGTGCGGCCCGCGGATTGAGCCAGACCACCATCGCCGCCCTGCGCCGCACCCGGGCCAGCGCATGCTCCAACACGTCCGGCGGATCGCTGTCCCAGCCGTCCGATGCGATGATCACCAGGGCGCCGCGCAGCGTGCTGCCGTGCGGTGCGGCCAACAGCCCGCCAACGCAGCGGCCGAGGTGTGTTCCGCCGTAGCGGTCGACCACCTTCGCGTTCGCCCTCGCCAAGGCGACCTCCGCTGAACGATGCGACAACGTGGGTGTCAGCCGCGTCAGCGATGTCGAGAACGCGAAGACCTCAGGGCGAACACCCTTCTGGCGCAATGCCGCTGCCCGCATGAGATGCAGATAGATGGTCGCGTAGGGCTGCATCGATCTGCTGACGTCGCATACCAGCACCACCCGGCGCGGCCGATAGCGCGCGCGGGTGCGCTGCAGCCGCAACACCTCCCAGCCGGTCTGGCGCGCCGATCGCATCGACGCCCGCACGTCGATGCGCTTGCCGCGGCGGTGCACCTCCCTGCGCATGCTGCGCCGCTTGGGCCAGCGGGCGGTCAGCTGTTCCAGCCAGTTGCCGATGCGGCGCAGATCGGCCTCGTCGAAGCGATCGAACGACTCGTCGGCACGCACCACCAGACGACTGGGCAGGGCATCGGGCACCGCGGTTCCGTCCTCGGAGAACTCGGCGGCGCGCATCGACGTCGGCAACGTCGTCCATGGCAGGCGATCGCCTTCGCCTGCTCTGCCGTCGTCGCGTCTGCCGACGCCAGGCACCGCTGCGCCGGACGGAAGGGGCCCGCGGTCCTCTGGCTGGATCCGCCGTGCCGCGAACGCGTCGTCGAAGATCGCGTCGAAGACCGCGTTGAACGCGCGCAGGTCCTCAGCCCGGTTGACCAGGGCAAGGCGAGCCACCCAGTACAGCGCGGTGCGCGAATGCGGTGGCGATGTGATGCATCGCTGCCACGAGCGTGGCGGGTCCATCTGCAGACACCGCGACGCCGCCGCCACGAAGGCTGGCGACCAACGCCACCGCGAAGGCGGACAGGTCGACGCCTGGCAGCAGAGGTCCGTGCGTCATCGACTGCCGCGCAGCGCCTTTCGCGCCAACCGCAGCCGACCGATGGTGAATACCACGACCGCCATCAGGAATGCGCCGAAGACCGGCGGCCCGAACTTCTTCAGCGCTGAACCACCTGCGAGCTGGATGAGGTCGATGGGCTCGGCCTCGTGCTGCTGCGGAGCATCGACCACCCCTGGTGCCTGGCCGTTGTGCGCGGGCGGCGCGGGCGCACTGTCCGCGGCCAGCTTCGCCTCGAGCGACTCCACGAATTGTCCGAGCAGCTTCTCCGACACCTGCTGCAGCATGCTGCTGCCGAACTGGGCGAGCTTGCCGACGATCTTCAGGTCGGTGTCGACGGTGACCCTGGTGTGATCGCCCGCGTCATGCAGCTGCGCGGTGACCGTGGCGGCCGCGTTGCCGGTGCCGCGTGCCTCTTTACCCTTTCCGTCGATGACGGCGCGGTGCACGGTGGCGTCCTGCTCGACGAAGTGAACCTTGCCGCTGAACTCACTTGTCACCGGGCCGACCTTCACCTTCACCTTGCCCAGTACATCGTCGCCCTCGCGACCGGTCATCTGTGCCCCCGGCATCAGCGGGATGACCTGCTCGAGATCGGTGAGGACGTTCCACGCGTCCTCGATCGGCGCACTGACGGTGAACTCGTTGGCTATCTTCATGAAGCGGTCCTCTCACTGTGAGCTGTACTGGGCGAATGCCTCGCTGATCGATGCGAAGTCGTCAGGGGTCTTGGCCAACGCGCCGAGGCCGGCCAATGGCCGCTCGGTGTCCGCATTGACGAGGTCGGCGACCCCGAGTGCCACCAGCGCGGAGACCCAGTCGATGGTCTCGGCGACGCCCGGTGGTTTGTCGAGATCGAGACCTCTTGTGTAGCTGATGAACTGGGCGGCATGCTCGATCAGTGCGGTTTCCGCGCCTGGCACCGTGCGGCGCACGATCGCCACCGCCCGCGACGGATCCGGATAGTCGATCCAGTGGTACAGGCAACGTCGTCGCAGGGCGTCGTGCAGATCACGGCTGCGGTTGCTGGTGAGAACCACGACCGGAGGCCGTTCCGCGACGAAGGTGCCCAACTCCGGCACGGTCACCGCCGCCTCGCCGAGGAACTCCAGTAGCAGCGCTTCGAATTCGTCGTCGGCACGGTCGATCTCGTCGATCAGCAGGACCGGGGCGCCGGGTCCGCGGTAGCGGACACACTGCAGGATGGGGCGGTCGACGAGGTACTCCTCGGTGTACAGGTCGGACTCCTCGATACCCGCGTTCCTTGTCTCTGCGAGCCGGATACTCAACAGCTGGCGTTGGTAGTTCCAGTCGTAGAGGGCTTCGGCCGCGGTCAGCCCCTCGTAGCACTGGAGGCGAACGAGCGGTGTGCCCATCACTGCGGCAAGGGTTTTCGCCGCCGTCGTCTTTCCCACCCCCGGCTCACCCTCCAGCAGCAGCGGACGGCCGAGGGTGACGGCCAGGTAGATCGCCGATGCGGTGCCGAGGTCGAGCAGGTAGTCCTGCGCGTCGAAACGGTGGATCACCTCGTCGATATCGGCGAACGTGCTCACGCTCACTCGCGATCGTCTTGGGTGGCTTTCAGCCCGTCGACCCGGATCGACCGGATCACCTCGGCCACGATGGACACCGCGATCTCGGCGGGTGTCCTCGCGCCGATCGACAGGCCGACCGGCGTGTGCACCCTGGTGCGCTCGGTATCGGTCAGGTCAAGACCGCTCAGAATCGACCCGCCGCGCACACGGCTGGCCACCAGCCCGATGTAGCCGACCCCCGCGTCCAGCGCCGCGCGGATCGTCTCGGCCTCTGGCCCACCGAGGCTCGCGATCACCACCGCGGTGGCGCCTGCCAGATCGTCAACATCACCGCCTCGGGCGTCGTATCCCATCGCTGAGCAGAGTTCCACCAACGAGTCGGCGATCGGCGTCGCACCGAATACCCGGACCAGCGGCGCGGGCACCTCCGGCACTAGGAAGATCTCCAGCGCGCCGCCGGACAGGCATGGATTCACGACGACGCATGCGCCCGCCGCCTCCGGGAAGTGCACATCGCCGTCGGGCAGCACCCGCAGCAGCACACTCTCGTTTTTCTGCAGTGCTCCCATCGCGGCCTTGCGAACCGAGTTCTGCGCGCAATGCCCACCGACGAAACCTTCGATCGTGCCGTCGGACAACAGGATCGCCTCGTCACCGGGATGCGCCGACGTCGGCGGCGCCGCGCGCACCACGGTGGCATGGACGAACGGCGTCCTGGCCCGCCGCAGCTGCTGCGCCCGTTCGTCCATCCTCATCACTGTCCGCATGACGTCCTCTAGATCGGCGGGGTGGGCCGGCCCTGCATGGCCTCCCACACCCGCGACGGCGTCAGCGGCATGTCGGCGTGCCGGAGCCCGAACGGCGCCAGCGCGTCGACCACCGCATTGACCACGGCGGGCGGGGATCCGACCGTGGCGGACTCCCCGATGCCCTTGGCTCCGATCGGATGGTGCGGCGACGGGGTGACGGTGTGCCCCGTCTCGAAGTGCGGCACCTCCATGGCGGTGGGAATCAGATAGTCCATCAGCGAGCCGCCAAGGCAGTTGCCCTCCTCGTCGAAGGCGATCATCTCCATCAGCGCCATGCCGATGCCGTCGACAAGGCCGCCGTGCACCTGTCCCTCGATGATCATCGGATTGATCCTGGTACCGCAGTCGTCGACGGCCAGGAACCGGCGCACCTTCACCACAGCCGTTCCAGGATCGATGTCGACGACGCAGAAGTACGCGCCATAGGGATAGGTGAGATTCTCCGGGTTGTAACAGATCTGGGCATCGAGGCCGCCCTCGAGCCCCTCGGGCAGATCACCCGCGCCGTGTGCGCGCATCGCGATGTCCTGGATCGTCACCGATGCCGACGGGTCACCCTTGACGTGGAACGACCCCTTCTCCCACTCCAGGTCGGCGACGGATGCCTCGAGCATGCCCGAGGCGATGATCTTGGCCTTGTCCCTGACCTTGCGTGCGACAAGGGCGGCGGCGGCCCCCGACACCGGCGTCGAGCGGCTGCCGTAGGTGCCGAGGCCGAATGGCGTCTGGTCGGTGTCGCCGTGCACCACATCGATGTCGTCGGGCGGAATGCCCAGCTCCTCGGCGACGATCTGGGCGAATGTCGTCTCGTGACCCTGCCCCTGAGTCTGAACCGAAAGCCGGACAACGGCTTTCCCGGTCGGATGGACCCGTAGCTCACAACCGTCGGCCATGCCGAGCCCGAGGATGTCCATATCCTTGCGTGGCCCCGCCCCCACCGCTTCGGTGAAGAACGACATACCGATGCCCATCAGCTCGCCGCGCTCGCGCTTCTCCTTCTGCTCGGCGCGCAGCGCGTCATAGCCGATCATCTCCATGGCCTTGCGCATGGTGGTCTCGTAGTCACCCGAGTCGTACACCCAGCCCGTCTTGGACGTGTACGGGAACTGGTCCGGTTTGAGCAGGTTCTGCAGTCGCAGCGCCGCCGGATCCATCTTCAGCTCGAACGCCAGGCAGTCCACAAGGCGCTCAACGAAATACACCGCCTCGGTGATGCGGAACGAGCAGGCATACGCGACGCCCCCCGGCGCCTTGTTGGTGTACACCGCGGTCATGTGGCAGTACGCGGCCTCGATGTCGTAGCTGCCCGTGAAGACACCGAAGAAGCCTGCCGGGTACTTCACCGGGGCGGCGGTGCCGTTGAACGCGCCGTGGTCGGCGAGCACGTTGGACCGGATGGCCAGGATCCTGCCGTCGTTGGTGGCCGCTATCTCGCCCACCATGATGTAGTCCCGCGCGAAGCCCGTGCTGGTGAGGTTCTCGCTGCGGTCCTCCATCCATTTGACCGGCTTGCCCAGCAGCAGCGAGCCCACGATCGCGCACACGTATCCGGGGTAGATCGGCACCTTGTTGCCGAACCCTCCGCCGATGTCCGGCGAGACGACGCGGATCTTGTGCTCGGGCAGGCCGGCCACCAATGCGTACAGCGTGCGATGGGCGTGCGGCGCCTGCGTCGTCGACCACAGTGTCAACTTGCCGGTGACCGGGTCGAGATCCGCAACGGCACCACAGGTTTCCATCGGCGCGGGATGCACACGCGGATACACGATCTCCTGCTTGACGACGACGTCGGCCTTGGCGAAAACGGCGTCGGTGGCCGCGGCATCGCCGGTCTCCCAGTCGAAGCAGTGGTTGTCGGTCTTGCCGTCGAGGTCGGTGCGGATCACCTCGGCGTCGGGGTCGAGTGCCTTGCGCGCGTCGATCACGGGCGCAAGAGCGTCGTATTCGACGTCGATGAGCTCCAGCGCATCGCGCGCCGAGTAGCGATCCTCCGCGACGACGAAGGCCACCTCCTGACCCTGGAAGCGCACCTTGTCGGTGGCGAGGACGGCCTGGACGTCGTTGGAAAGCGTCGGCATCCACGCCAGGCCCTTCTCGGCAAGATCGGCGCCGGTGACGACGGCCTTGACCTTCGGATGTGCCTGGGCCGCAGTGACATCGATGCTGCTGATCCGCGCGTGCGCGTAGGGCGAGCGCAGGATCGCCAGGTGCAGCATGCCGGGCAGGTTGACGTCATCGACGTAATTGCCCCGTCCCCTGATGAACCGCGGGTCCTCCTTGCGCAGCATCCGGCCGTGGCCGCACGGCTTCTGGTCGTTGTCGGCCAGATCGTCCGGCCTTACCTCAACAGTCGTCATGACGGGCTGCCTGTCTCGAGAATGTGATCGCCCGCTTCGGGCCCCATGGTGTCGTCGGTCTGCGCCTCGGGGGCGAAGTCCTCACCATCGGGCCCCGGATCCACTACGCGGCCGTTGGCGTGCCTGGCCGCCCACTGCACCGACCGCACGATCGTGGTGTATCCGGTGCACCGGCAGATCTGGCCGGAGATCGCCTCGCGGATTTCGTCCTCACTGGGGTCGGGGTTGCGGTTGAGCAGCGCCCGGGCCGTGATCATCATCCCGGGAGTGCAGAACCCGCACTGCAGTCCGTGGCACTGCATGAATCCTTCCTGCACGGGGTCGAGCGTGCCGTCGGTCTCCATGCCCTCGACGGTGCGCACAGCGTGCCCCGACGCCATCGCCGCGAGAATCGTGCAGGACTTCACCGGTTCACCGTCGATATCGACGACACAGGTGCCGCAGTTGCTGGTGTCACAACCCCAGTGAGTTCCGGTGAGCTGCAGTTGATCCCGAAGGAAGTGCACGAGCAGCATTCGCGGCTCGACTTCGGCGGTCGCCTGCTCGCCGTTGACTGTCATGGTCACCTGCATGGTCAGGTGCTCCTCTCGACCGCGGTGCGCAGAGTTCGAACGGTCAGCTCGCCTGCCAGATGTCGCTTGTAGTCGGCGCTGCCGCGCATATCGTCGGTTGGTGCACAGGCTTGCGATGCTGCTCTGCCTGCCTCGGCGAACGTCTCCTCTGTCGCGAGCTTGCCGACGAGCGCTTCCGAGACCGACGCCAGCCCGGCTGCGTCGGCGTTGACAGCGGTGAGACCGACGCGGGCGGCCGAGATCGTCCCGTCGTCGAGCGTCACCGCCGCGCCCGCCGCGGTCACCGCCCAATCGCCGACGCGGCGTTCGACCTTGGCGTAGGCGCTGGACGAGTGGTCCCGCAGCGGGATGCGGACCTCGACGAGCATCTCGTTGAACGCCAACGACGTCTCGTACGGTCCCTCAAGGAAGTCGTCGATGGGGACCTCGCGCTCACCCGACGGTCCCCGCACCAGGCACACCGCGTTCAGCACGGTGTTCACCGTGGTCAGATCCTCGGCGGGGTCGGCCTGGCACAGTGAGCCGCCGATCGTGCCGCGGTTGCGGACAACGGGGTCGGCGATCACCTTTTCGGCGTCGCGGAAAATCGGGCAGACCGCGGCCAGCTCGTCGCTCTCGAGCACCTGGCGGTGCCGCGCCATCGCACCGATCCGGACCAGGGTGGGCTCGACGGTGATGTACCCGAGCTCGTCGGCAAGGTCGTTGATGTCGACGAGGTACTCGGGGTTGGCGATGCGCAGCTTCATCATCGGCAGCAGGCTGTGCCCACCCGCCACGATCAGTGCGCCGTCGCCGAGCCGGTCCAACAATCCGACCGCATGGTCCACGCTCGTCGCACGCTCGTATTCAAAAGGTCCAGGTACCTGCATGTGACCGACCTCACTTGATGGGCTGACGCCCAGTGTCGGCCGGTCCGGCAGGTGCGTCAATATTGAGTTAAGTGATCGCTTAATTCGCTGGTTTCGTGGTGAATCCGGCCGTCGGTCTCGGTCAGCGGGCGGCCCCCGCCGCCCCACCTGCGGGCGATGATCTCGGCGGCGATCGACACCGCGGTCTCCTCGGGGGTGCGCGCACCCAGGTCGAGCCCGATCGGGCTGTGCAGCCGGGTGAGTTCGGTCTCCGTCAGCCCGGCTTCCCGCAGCCGCGCCATCCGGTCATCGTGCGTGCGTCGTGACCCCATCGCACCGAGGTATCCGATTTGGGGCAGCCGCAGCGCGACCTCGAGCAGCGGAACGTCGAACTTCGGGTCGTGGGTGAGCACGCAGATGACGGTGCGGGCGTCGATCTCGCCTGCCTCGTGCTGCGCCGCCAGGTATCGGTTGGGCCATTCGACGACGACCTCGTCGGCGGTCGGGAACCGCGCGCGCGTCGCGAACATCGGCCGCGCGTCGCATACGGTGACCCGGTAGCCGAGCAGCGAGCCCTGCCGCGCGATCGCCGCTGCGAAGTCGATGGCACCGAACACGAGCATCCGCGGCCGCGGCGCGTAACTGGCCACGAACACCTCCATGCCCGCGCCGCGGCGCTGACCGTCGGGTCCGTAGGTGAGCACCTCGCTGCGACCCGCGGCCAACAGGCCCGCGGCATCGTCAGCGACCGCGGCGTCGGCCCGCGTCGAGCCGAGCGACCCGTGCGTTGCGTCCGGTCCGACCACCAGCCTGCGTCCCACCCACTCGGGATCGACATGGGAGATCACGGTGGCAACCGCAACCGGCCGATGGCCGGCGATGTCTTCGGCGACGGCGCCCAGCTCGGGAAACGTTCTCCGCGATATCGGCTCGACGAAGACGTCGAGGATGCCACCACAGGTGAGCCCAACGGAGAAGGCGTCGTCGTCACTGATGCCGTAGCGCTCCAGTCGAGGCTCTCCGTCGCGCACAACGTCATTCGCGAGTTCATATACCGCACCCTCGACACAGCCGCCCGATACCGACCCGCTTACCTGGCCGTCCGGCGCCACCACCATCGACGCTCCCGCAGGTCGCGGGGCCGACTGGAAGGTGCGAACGACGGTGCCGACACCAGCGGTTTCACCCGCTTCCCAGACAGCCAGCAGCTCGGTCAGCACCTCACGCACGCAACCCAACGTAGGCTCAATTCGTGACACCTGCCCAGCTTCGGGCCTTTTCGGCCGTGGTGCGGCTGGGCTCTGTGCACGCAGCGGCAGCGGAACTCGGCATGTCGGATGCCGGAATCTCGATGCACGTTGCGCAACTGCGCAAGGAGCTCGATGACCCGTTGTTCGCCAAGACGGGCGCCGGTCTCGCGTTCACCCCCGGCGGCTTGCGGCTTGCCAGCAGGGCGGTGGAAATCCTCGGCCTGCAGCAGCAGACGGCGATCGAGGTGACCGAGGCGGCGCACGGCAGGCGGCTGTTGCGCATCGCGGCTTCCAGCGCATTCGCCGAGCATGCCGCGCCGGGGCTGATCGAGCTGTTCTCCTCGCGGGCCAACGATCTTTCCGTGGAACTGTCCGTTCATCCCACGAGCCGATTCCGCGAGCTGATCAGTTCGCGCGCCGTCGACATCGCACTCGGTCCCAGTGTGGACGATGGCGCGTCCAACGGATCGATTTTCGTGCGGCCCTTCCTCAAGTATCAGATCCTGACCGTCGCCGCGCCCGACAGCCCGCTCGCGAGCCGCCCCCCGACGACAGCACTGTTGAGTGAACTGCAATGGATGCTGGGTCCGTCGGCGGGCAACGCGGACGGTGAGATCGCGGCCATATTACGAAATTTGGCGATTCCGGAGTCTCAGCAGCGGATCTTTCAGAGCGATGCCGCCGCACTCGAGGAGGTGCAGCGGGTCGGCGGCGTCACGCTGGCGCTCGGCTTCGCCGTCGGCAAGGATCTCTCGGCAGGCCGCGTGGTACACGTGAAGGGGCAGGGTCTGCAGGTACCCGGAGAGTGGTGTGCGATGACCCTGGCGCCGTCGGCCCGTCAGCCCGCCGTCTCGGAGCTGGTCCGCTTCATCACCACGCCGCGCTGTACCCAGGCGATGCTGCGCGGCACCGGTGTCGGCGTGACCAAGTTCCGTCCCAAAGTGCATGTGACACTGTGGAGTTGACGCGCTATCCGACGGGGTTAGGAGACTCCAACGCACGGATCAGGCTGTCGGCGTCCCACGGGCCCTTGTGTCGCTTGCCGTTGACGAAGAAGGTGGGCGTCGAGTTGAGGTCCATCACCTCGGCGTCCTGCGCGTCGTCCTGGACGCGGTGCAGCACCTTCGACGCGTGCACCCGCACGTCCTTGTCGAACCGTTCGATGTCACAGCCGGCGGCGACGGCGTAGCGGTAGATGTCCGACCACTCGAGATCGTCTTGATGGCTGAACAGCTGGCGCGCCATCTCCCAGAACTTGCCCTGCAGCGCCGCCGCCTCACTGGCCCTCGCCGCGTCGAAAGCGCGCGGGTGTACGCGCTCCAGCGGAAGGTGTCGCCACACGTACCGCAGTTCGTCGCCGAAGTGTTCGCGAACCTGGTCGATCGATCCGGTGGCACGACTGCAGAACGGGCATTCGAAATCGCCGTACTCGACGAGGGTCAAAGGCGCATCGGGCTCACCTCGGATGTGGTCCCGATCGGGATCGACGGGCCGAGCCAGCTTCAGTCCGACCGCCTCCGGCGGGCTGATCCAATCGGTGATCCGGAAAATGGCCCAGCCGAGCAGGAACGCCAGCAGCGATGCGAGCAGCACGCCGACCCGCGCCTCGTCCTGGCGCAGCGGATCGTCGATCGCGATGTCGATGATGAAAAGCGAGATGGTGAAACCGATTCCAGACAGCGCCGCGCCTCCGGCGACCCGACGCAGCGTCAGGCCGGGGGCGAGCTGACCCCAGCCCAACCGCTGAACCAGCCACGTCGCGCCGGTGATGCCGATGAACTTGCCGAGCACCAAACCGCCGACGATCCCCCACGTCAGTGGCGACCGCATCGCGGATGACATCGTCTCCGCGGTCAACCTCACGCCGGCGTTGACCAGTGCGAACAACGGCAGCACCAGGAACGACACGTAGGGGCCGAACTGGGTCTGCAACCGCTCGTTGATCGAAATCGAGTCCCGCAGGCCGCGGCTCGCTGCGCGCGCATAGTCGGAGTTCGGCGATTGGCGGAAGGCGCGAATCAGGTCGACGGTCTCCTCGACCTGCCTGCGCTCCGGTGTGAACACCGGAATCAGCAGCGCGATCGCCACCCCTGCCAACGTCGGGTGGACACCGCCGGAGTACAACGCCACCCACAGCGCCAACCCGATGACGGCGTAGGCGGGGCCGCGACCCGCGGGAAGGTAGCGCACCAGCGCGATCGCCGCGATCAGGCCCGCGGCAAGCAGCAGCGGCCCGATCCTGATCTCGTCGCTGTAGAACAGCGCGATCACGGCCAGCGCGCCAACGTCGTCGACGACGGCCAGGGTCAGCAGGAAAAGCCGCAGCCGCGCAGGGAATTTCGGGTTGATGATGGCCAGCGCACCGATCAGGAACGCGGTGTCGGTCGAGATCACCACGCCCCATGCGCTCGCATTCTCTCCCGACGAATTGACAAGCAGGAAGATCAGCGCAGGCACGGCCAGACCCGCGATCGCCGCGACCACCGGGACCGCCGCCCGTGCGCGATCGGTCAGCTCACCGATAGTGAATTCCGCCATCACCTCGAGGCCGACGACGAAGAAGAAGAACGTCATCAAGCCGTCGTTGATGAGATGCTTGACGGTCATCTCGAACTGCATGTCGCCGAAACTGAGGCCGATATGCGTGTCCAGCAATGCCCAATAGCTCTCGCCCCACGGTGAATTCGCCCACAGGATCGCGACGACAGTGGCCAGCAGCAGCAGACCGGCGGCGGTGTTCTCCCCCGACTTCTTCGCTTTCGGGTCGCGGCTGAAGCGGGTGGGCAGCATCCGCACGATGCGCGGGAAGCCGCTGGCGCTCGAGTCTGCCGCGTCGACGCTCACGCCCGGGCGTGCTCCGCGAAGACGGCAAGCAGGTCCGGCTTGTCGACAGCACTCGATGACACAACGTCGGCGGGCTTGGCGCCCAGCAGTATTCGCTTGATCGGAATCTCCAACCGCTTACCGGTCATCGTGCGGGGGATGCCGGGCACGCCCAGGATGTCGTCGGGGACGTGGCGGGGCGATGCGCCGTTTCGGATGGCGACGGTGATCTTCTTGCGCAACTCGTCGTCCAGTTCGGCGTCATCGGCGAGGTGGACGAATAACGGCATCCAGTAGCCGCCGTCGTCCTTCTCGACACCCACCACCAGGCAGTCCTGGACCTCAGCCAACGATTCCACCGCGTTGTAGATCTCGGCGCTGCCCATCCGGACTCCCTGCCGGTTCAGGGTGGCATCCGAACGTCCATGCACCACAACCGAATCGCGGTCGGTGATGGTGATCCAGTCACCGTGGCACCAGACACCGGGATACTTGTCGAAATAGGCCTTGCGGTAGCGGCTGCCGTCGGCGTCGTTCCAGAAGAACACCGGCATCGACGGCATCGGCTGGGTGATCACCAATTCGCCGGCCTCGCCCACCACCGGAGTGTCCGCGTCCGTCCATGCCTGGACATCGGCGCCGAGGCAGATGACGTTCAGTTCGCCCGCGACGATCGGAACAGTGGGGCAGCCGCCGATGAACGCGGTCACCACGTCGGTTCCGCCGCTCATCGACATGACGGGCACAGGCCGACCGACGCCCTCCTGGATCCAGCGGAAGCCGGATGCCGGTAGGGGTGATCCGGTGGAGCCGACCCCGCGCAACGCGTCAAGCCGGTACTCCTTACCGGGATGCAGCTCCTCCTTGGCGCAGCCGAGGAAATAGCCTGCGCCCGCGCCGAACAGGGCGACGTCGTGGTCGGCGACGACCTTCCACATGCTGTCGGTCCGCGGATAGGTCGGGCTGCCGTCGTAGAGCACCACCGTCGCGCCGACCAGCAGTCCGGAGACCAGCAGGTTCCACATCATCCAGCTGGTGGTCGAGTACCAGCAGAAGCGCTCGCCCGGCTTGAGGTCGGCGTGCAGGCTGAGGTACTTGAGGTGCTCGAGCACCACGCCGCCGTGACCGTGCACGATGCCCTTCGGCGTGCCGGTGGTGCCGGAGGAGAACAGCACCCACAGCGGATGACTGAACGGCACCGGTGTGATCTCCAGCGGCGCATCGAGATCGAGGACCTTCGACCACGGCGTCACGTCGTCGCTTGGCTCGCCACCGAGGCGGGACACCAGCACGGTCGCCTTCAAAGTCGTTAGTTTGGACCGGATCTCGGCGAGTTCCTTGCTGCGGTCATGACGCTTTCCGGCGTAGACCGAACCGTCGCTGGCCACCAGCACCGTCGGTTCGAGCTGGCCGAGCCGCGCCACCACACCGTCGACGGCGAGGTCCTGGTTGCACACCGCCCACGTCGCACCCACGCTGGCGGCCCCGAGGAACGCCGCGACCGCCTCGCCGATGTTCGGCAGGTATCCGACGACCCGGTCCCCCGGCTTGACGCCGAGCCTGCGCAGGTAGTTCGCGAACGCGGCGGTCTCCTGCCGCAGCCGCGCCCACGACCACTCCGTCGAACCGTCCTCGCCGGCCACCACCAGTGCGGGATGCTCGTCGGTCTCGTGCCGGAACGCCTCGATCGCGTAGTTCAGCGTCGCACCGGGAAACCACTGCGCCCCAGGCATTTCCCGGCCGGCGAGCACCGTGTCGGCCGGTGTCGTCGCCCGGATGTCGAAGAAGTTCCACACCGCATCCCAGAACCATGCGATGTCTTCGAGCGACTTCGCCAACAGCTGGTGGTAGTCGTCGAACTCGCCGCGACCGGTCTCGGCCAGCCACGCCATGAAACGGGTGACGTTGGCCTGCTCGACGGTCTCATCGTCCGGTGTCCAGCCGCCGGGTTCGGTCATTCCGGTGTGTCCTCCTTCGTGACGGCGTGCGCCGCCTCCATCAGCATCCAGCCCGACAGCTGTACCGACAGGTCGCGCTCGGGAACCGAGGACGAATTGACGGCGCCCTCGACGAACTGGGCGTCCTGCCCACCCGCCACCGGCAGCTCGGCATTGCGGTCCCAGAACGGTCCGAACAGCGGCAGACCGTCAAGGGTCTGGCGGTAGTCCCATGCCGACTGCGCGGACTTGAGCACGATATTTTGCGCGCTGGCTATGGCGGCTGTGTCTTCCGGTGAATTGTTGGGCAGTGTGGTGACGACCAACGCCAGATAGCGGGCGGTGATCCCGTGGAACAGCCCGCCATCGCCGCCGCCCGCGCTCTTGATCACGCCTTCGGGGGCCATCTCCTTGTCGATCGCGGCGACAAGCCGGTGCACGCGCTTCGCGTGGTCGGCGTCCTCGGTCCGCGCGGCGAGCTCGGTCTCCAACCCGAGCACGGCGCCCTGGCAGTAGGTGTACTGCGCGCGCACCATCGACCCGGCCTTGATGCCGTCGAACACCAGATGGGTCTCCGGGTCGATCAGGGTCTCGTCGATCCAGTCCGCCATCTGCTGGGCGCGGCGCAGGCGATCGTCGTAGCGGGCCAAGAAGATGCCCGCGGGCCCGTTGGCCGGGGCGTTGAAGAACTGGTCCTGCTTGCGCCACGGGATGCCGCCGCCATCCTCGGGCACCCACGCGTTGACGAACTGGTCGCAGAGCTTCTTCAGTGCGCCGGGCTTCTCGACGCCGACGAGCCTGCCCGCCCGCTCAAGTGCCAGCGCCAGCCAGGCCATATCGTCGTAGTAGCTGTTGACCCAGGACATGTTGTTACGCAGTCGATGTGACCGGATCTGCCGCTTGATCTTCTTCTCGCGGTCGGGCTGCGGATCGCGCAGCTGCGCATCGACGAGGTTGTCCAGCAGATGCGCCTGCCACCAGTAATGCCACGTGCCGAACAGGAGATCCTTACGCGTCGGGGGAAATCCGACCATTCCGAGCTGGGTGCCGGGCAGCGCCCAGAGCCGTTTCAGATGGCGCTTTGCGACGGCGGCTTCGGCGCTCGCCGCCCGATTGGCCCATACCTGATCCATGCCGTTGATCCTGCCTTACCAGGCCCGGGATATGTCACCGTGTTCTCTGATCCAGGTGTGCATCGCGATGCCTGCCGCGACGCCCGCGTTGATGCTGCGGGTCGACCCGAACTGGGCGATCGACACCGTCATCGCGGCACCCGTTCTCGCCTCCGCAGTGATGCCGGGGCCCTCCTGCCCGAAGACCAGCAGGCAGCTCGCGGGTAGCCCCGTCTCTTCGAGGCGCTGCGCGCCCGGGACGTTGTCGACCGCGACGACGGTCAGCCCGGCGTCCGCGGCGAATGCCAGCAGGTCAGCGGTCGTGTCGTGGTGGCAGAGGCGCTGGTAGCGGTCGGTCACCATGGCGCCGCGGCGGTTCCAGCGCCGCCGTCCGACGATGTGCACGGTGTCAACGGCGAACGCGTTGGCGGTCCGCACCACCGAGCCGATGTTGGCGTCGTTGCCGAAGTTCTCGATCGCCACGTGCAATCCGTGGCGGCGCCCGTCGATGTCGGCGACGATCGCCTGGCGGGTCCAGTACCGATAGGCGTCGACGACATTTCGGGTGTCGCCGTCGCGCAGCAACGCGGGGTCGTAGCGGGGGTCGTCGGGCAACGGGCCCTGCCACGGACCGACACCGGTGGTCTCACCCCATTCAGTAGGCCCCGCTTCACTCATCGGTGGTCCACAACCCGGCGTGCGTGCCGACCAGCGACACCGACGCGTAGAGCAGCGCGGCCTCCATCTCACCCTGCGTGCACAGCGACGCCCTCATTTGGACGGCGTCCAGCGACGCGTCGGGCAACACAAGCATCGACGCACCGTAGATGTCGCACGCATGGGACAGGCCGGGGGCGGGCAGTGTCGGCGCAACCAGCACCATCATCGGGCCACCACGCGCGGCCGAGTCATCGCGGTATCGCGCTGCCAGACCGGTGATTTCGAGGCCGAGCAGCATGTAACCCTTGCCGTTGAACGCGGTCGGGTCGCCGAGCGCGCTCGGATCGAGCTGGGCGCCGTCGGCGCGGAAGCCGTCGACGCTCGTCGTGCTGATCGAAAGGCCGGTGTCGTTCTGATTGGTCTGCGGTAGCCCGACCGGGTAGGCGGCGCCGTAGGAAACCGTGGTGCCCGCCATCCGGTCCCTCGGCGAGTACACGTAGGCGCCACGCACCTGGGACTGGTCGCGCATCGGACCGACGCACACCGTGCCGGATAGCCGGTCGGGCGTCGGTGCGGCAGCGGGCTCGACCGCCAGGCTGGTGACGTCGCGGCAGCCGCCGATCGCGTTGGCCTCCAAGGGATGGGCAAGCGCGCCGTACAAGCCGAACCGGATGTCCTCGGGCTTGGCATGCGGGGCGTCGGCCTGCGTCGGCGATGCGTCGATGTCGAAGAGGACGTAGTCGCCGTCGAACCGGAGGTTGGACAGCGACATGTTCCAGCCGAGCACGGCAAGCGATTCGCCCACCGAGGCCGTCTGCACGCCGTACGGGTGCGCGCTGCCGTCGTCGCCCGCGCATGCCGACGTCACCAACAACATGGCCGCCGACAGCAAGGCGACTAGCGCGCGCACCAGGACTCAGGTGCGGCCACGGCCCTTGGCCACCGACTTGTTGATGCGCCGCACCAGGTTTCGCGGCACCAGCCGCCCCGCGGTGGTGAGCGCCTTGTACTGCACGCCGGGAACGATGACGACATTGCCCTTGGCGGCATCGACGATACAGTCGCGCACGACGTCTTCCACCTCAAGCCACAGGAACCCCGGCGTGCCGTCCATCTCGATGCCCGCGCGCTCGTGGAACTCGGTGCGGACGAAGCCCGGGCATAACGCGTGCACGCCGACGCCCGTGCCGACCAGACCGTTGGCCAGGCCCTCGGTGAACGAAACCACCCACGCCTTTGACGCCGAGTAGGTCGATCCACGCCCCGGCAGCAGCCCGGCGACGCTGGCGACGTTGATGACGGTGCCCGCATCCGCATCCAGCATCGGCGGCAGCGCGGCGTGCGTCAGCTGCATGACCGCGGTGACGTTGACGTCGAGCTGTGCCTGCAGCACCGAAAGGCTCGCCGTCCAGAACTCGCCGGAGGTGCCGAATCCGGCATTGTTGACCAGCACCCGAACCCCGGCGGACAGCCGGTCGGCGACCTTGGCGCGGTCGGCCGCTTCAGCCAGGTCGGCGGGCAGCACCTCGACCGTGGCGCCCGCCTCGTCGTGCAGTTCGGCGGCGAGCAGCTCCAGCCGCTCGACGTCACGGGCGACCAGTACGAGGTCGTATCCGTCGATGGCGTAGCGCCGCGCGAAACCCGCCCCCAGCCCGGATGTCGGTCCGGTGATCAAAGCGACAGGGCGCGGCATGCAGACAGGTTACTTACCGCTGATAGTGCGGTGACTGGCGGCCGTTTCGCGGTGGCTGACGGCGCAGGGCCGGGTCCGAGCGGTCGGCGTCGGCGCGCGGCTGCGCGTAGCGCGCCTCTGTCGGGGCCGGCGTGGCCGGACGACCAGGTGCGGCGGCGGCACGGCGGGCGGGTTGGCCCACCGCAGCGCCGACGCCGGTCTGCGGTATCGGCGGCAGGACCCGCAACAGGTCGTTGAACTGGCGCACGGTGCGCAGGCCTTCGTCCCACTGGGCCCGTGTGCTGGTGACCGGCATGCTGACCAGCGTCCAGTTCTGCTCGTTCCACATGATCTCGGCGCAGTCGGGTGCGGTGTGTGCGAACGTCACCATCCGCCGATCGCAGGCGCGCCGGGCGGCGTCGAGGTTGGTGGAGTACACCATCCTCGGGCCGATCGCGCCGAGCAGCCAGATGTCGTTCTCGCGCGGCTCCTTGATGCCCTTGAGCCTCAGGTCGACCACCACGTTCGTGCCGACCTTGCGGTGCAGCGCGATCACCGTGGCGACGTCCTCGAGGTCGAAGATGAACACCGCCTCGCCGCGGATCTGACCGAGGACGACGTTCTTGGCACTGATGTCGCCGACGGTCGACATGACGCCACGCTTCCATCGCTGGATGAGGTCGTCCGACTCATGCTCGTAGTCGAAGCCGTGCGACTTGGCCCACGACTTACGGCGGCGCCCCAGACCACGCCGACGATCTATGTCGACGTAGAGCAACACGGCCGCACCCACGAAACAGAGTGCGGACAGCGTGAACCAGAGGGGGACCATTACCCCTAGCCTATCTGCTCAGGGATAGATAGCCAGAACTCGAGCAGGTCACAACCCAATTACGCGTGGCCTCACGTGCCCCATTAGCCCAGCACTAGACCGCGAGCAGGCGTTCGAAGAATTCCCGGTACCGCTTGAGCGCGATTCGCAGGTCCTCCGTCGAGACCTCTTCACCTCGACTCCACTGCTCCTCGAGGTGCGCCCTGGCCCCGGAGAAGCCCGTCGTGAGCTTGTCGACGACGTCGGCAACCAGGCCGTCCGCCTTCTGCACACAGTCGCGCGGATCGTCGACGAAGGCAGACTGCACCTCGGTCCAACGTGAGCGCATAGCCGTCAGCTCAGCGTCGTTGAAGAGCATCTGGTCAGACGAATCGTCCGTCTCGGCGGGCGGGACTGCCTCGACGCGAGCGTTGGCGGTCTCGGCGGGAGCTTCACGAGTCTGCCTGGGAGCCTCAAAATCTGGTGTGGCGTCAACGGTTTCGAGAGGCGGCTCAGTGGGTTGCCCCTCAACCGGCCGATCGCGGCGCATCGTCGGATCCGCCATTTCGGGCTGCGTGTCATGCGTGGTCATGTTCCTGCCTCCTGTGTTCGTCGTTGACGTTCTCGGGCTCGGGATCGGTCCCGAGCAGCCGGTCGAAAAGGGCGCGGTAATGCACGAACGCCTGCCGCGCGTCCTCGGTGTTGATCTCACCGGTGTGCTGCGACTGGTAGATCGCGTGGGCACCGCGGTAGTTCTCGACGATGTCCGGGTGATCGACGGAGATGTCGGCGGCACGCTGATCGAAGTCGTCGATCGGATAGCCGCGTTCGCGCATCACCCGCGTCACCAGACGCTCGGCGCGCCCGACGGCATCGGTTGGGGCGTCGACGAAGTCGGTCTGCACCACCTTCCAGGTCGCTGCGTGCTCAGCCCGTGCCTCCGGCGTCAGATCGACGATGTCCAGCTTCTTGCGCTTCTTCTCGCGCGCGACCAGCTCGGCTTCCGCAGCGCGCTGCTCGCCCAGCTCTCCGACCGTTCGTTCATACTCCGGGCCGAAATGCTCCTGCAGGCGCGTTGACCGCCTGCGCCGGCTCAGCGACCATCCGACGACGATCACCACAGCCACTACCAACACTGCAATGAGAACCCACACCAACTCCGACATTTCGTTGACCTCCTCGTCGACCGGAGGGATAGCCCAGCGCCGTGCCGACGGAAACGTCAATTTGTGATCCGGGTCGCGCGCCGTAATTGGTGATCCGGGTCGCATAGCGTCTCGCTATGGCCTACGACGACTACGAACTACTTCGCATCGCTGTTGACGGCGGCATCTGTCGCGCGACCATCGACCATCCGCCCATCAACCTGCTTGATGTGCAGCTGCTGACCGAAATCGGCCGCCTGGCCGACGAGGTCGCGTCCGACGACGAGGTGCGCGTGCTGGTCGTCGACTCGGCCGACCCGGAGTTCTTCATCGCGCACGCGGATGTCGAGTTGATTCGGAACCTGCCGACCGACGACACGTCGCTGCACGACGAGCTGTCACCGTTCAATGCTGCGATGGAACGGTTCCGGACGCTGCCGAAGGCCACGATCGCCGTCATCGAGGGCACCGCCCGCGGCGGTGGCTGCGAGTTCGCGATGGCGTTCGACATGCGCTACGCCGCGCTCGGCACAACGGTCCTAGGTCATCCCGAGGTGGCGGTTGGAATCATCCCCGGCGGCGGCGGCACACAGCGGCTCCCTCGCCTGGTCGGTCGCGGTCGGGCACTCGAAGTGATCCTCGGCTGTCGGGACATCGACGCCGAAACCGCCGAAGCCTGGGGATATGTCAACCGGGCACTGCCGGCCGACGAGCTGCGACGGTTTGTCGACAAGCTCGCCACACGCATCGCGTCGTGCCCGCTGACAGCCATCTCGGCAGCCAAACGCGCAGTCGACGTCGCGCTGGACGAGCAGACCGACCTGGCAAACGGTCTCCGCGTCGAGGATCAGCTGATGCGCGAAGCCCTCGCACAGCCGGCCGCACGCGAACGGCTACAGGCGATCCTCGACGCGGGAGCCCAGACCCGCGAGTTCGAGCTCGGCGAGATCAACCCAGCACGAGCGAGTCGCCGTCCGGGCTGACGTTGACCGGCACGACGTCGCCGTCGTGCACCTCGCCGGCCAGCAGCATCTTCGCCAGCTGGTCGCCGATGGCCTGCTGAATCAGCCTGCGCAGCGGACGCGCCCCGTAGAGCGGGTCGAAGCCGCGGTCGGCCAGCCACTTCTTGGCGGGCAGCGACACCTCGAGGGTGAGCCGCCGTTGAGCCAGCCGCTTGTCGAGTTGCCGCAGCTGGATATCGACGATCTCCACCAACTCTTCGGGGTTGAGTGGGTCGAAGACGATGACGTCGTCGAGCCGGTTGATGAACTCCGGCTTGAATGCCGAGCGCACCGCGGCCATCACCTGTTCCTCCGTCCCGCCTGCTCCCAGGTTGGACGTCAGGATCAGGATCGTGTTGCGGAAGTCGACCGTGCGGCCCTGACCGTCGGTCAACCGGCCCTCGTCGAGGACAGCCAGCAGCACGTCGAACACATCCGGGTGCGCCTTCTCGATCTCGTCGAACAGGATCACCGTGTACGGCCGCCTGCGAACCGCCTCGGTCAGCTGACCGCCCTGGTCGTAGCCGATGTAACCGGGTGGCGCACCGACCAGGCGGGCCACCGAGTGCTTTTCGCCGTACTCGCTCATGTCGATGCGGACCATCGCGTGCTCGTCGTCGAAGAGGAACTCCGCCAACGCTTTTGCGAGCTCGGTCTTACCGACACCGGTCGGGCCGAGGAACATGAACGAGCCCGTCGGGCGGTTCGGGTCTGCGATACCGGCACGGCTGCGGCGCACCGCATCGGAGACGGCCTGCACGGCCTTACGCTGGCCGACGACGCGCTTGCCGAGCTCGTCCTCCATCCGCAACAGCTTGGCCGTCTCGCCCTCGAGCATCCGCCCAGCAGGAATGCCGGTCCATGCCGACACCACGTCGGCGATGTCGTCGGGCCCGACTTCTTCCTTGAGCATCACGTCCTCGCGCGCCTCGGCCTGAGGTATCGCGGCGTCGAGCTTCTTCTCCAGCTCGGGAATGCGGCCGTACCGCAGTTCGGAGGCCTTGGCCAGGTCACCGTCGCGCTCGGCCCGGTCGGCCTCGCCGCGCAACGTGTCCAGCTGCTCCTTGAGCTCGCGGACCACGTCGATTGCGCTCTTCTCGTTCTGCCAGCGGGTCGTCAGCTCGGCGAGCTTCTCCTTCTGGTCGGCCAGCTCGGCGCGCAGCTTTTCCAGCCGCTCCTTGGACGCGTCGTCGGATTCCTTGGCAAGCGCCATCTCCTCGATCTCGAGGCGACGCACGATGCGCTCGACCTCGTCGATCTCGACGGGCCGGGAGTCGATCTCCATCCGGAGCCGCGATGCGGCCTCGTCGACTAGGTCGATGGCCTTGTCGGGCAGGAAGCGGGCGGTGATGTAGCGATCGGACAGCGTGGCCGCCGCGACGAGCGCGGAGTCGGTGATCCGCACGCCGTGATGCACCTCGTAGCGGTCCTTCAGCCCGCGCAGGATGCCGACGGTGTCCTCCACCGACGGCTCGCCGACGTACACCTGCTGGAAGCGGCGCTCCAGCGCGGCGTCCTTCTCGATGTGCTTGCGGTACTCGTCGAGCGTGGTGGCGCCGACCAGTCGCAGCTCGCCGCGGGCCAGCATCGGCTTGATCATGTTGCCCGCATCCATCGCCGATTCACCGGTCGCGCCAGCGCCGACGATGGTGTGTAGCTCGTCGATGAACGTGATGATCTGGCCCGCGGAGTTCTTGATGTCGTCGAGCACAGCCTTAAGCCGCTCCTCGAACTCGCCGCGGTACTTCGCACCCGCGACCATCGAACCGAGGTCGAGCGAGACGACGGTCTTGTCGCGCAGGCTCTCCGGAACGTCGCCTTCGATGATGCGCTGGGCGAGGCCCTCGACGATCGCCGTCTTGCCGACGCCGGGCTCACCGATCAGCACCGGGTTGTTCTTGGTGCGACGGGAGAGCACCTGCACGACGCGGCGAATCTCGTTGTCGCGCCCGATGACCGGGTCGAGCTTGCCTTCGCGGGCTCGTTCGGTCAGGTCGGTGGAGTACTTCTCCAGCGCCTGATATGTGGCCTCGGGGTCGGGGCTCGTGACGCGGGCACTGCCGCGCACTTTGACGAACGCCTCACGCAGCGCCTGGGGCGATGCGCCGTGGCCGGTGAGCAATTTGGCGACGTCCGAGTCGCCCGTGGCCAGACCGACCATCAGGTGCTCGGTCGAGACGTACTCGTCGTCCATCTCGGTGGCCAGGTTCTGTGCCGTCGTGATCGCCGCAAGGGATTCACGGGACAGCTGCGGCTGCGAGCTGGAACCGCTGGCGCTGGGCAGCCGGTCAAGGAGCCGTTGCGTCTCGGTGCGTATGGTCGCGGGTTCGACGCCGACTGCCTCCAGTAAGGGGGCGGCAATGCCATCGTTCTGGGTCAGCAGTGCCATCAACAGGTGGGCAGGCATGATCTGCGGGTTGCCTGCGGTGGTCGCCGCCTGCAACGCCGCGGTCAGCGCAGCCTGGGTCTTGGTCGTCGGATTGAACGAGTCCACGACACCTCCGATCTTCCTAGAGAAAATGCTGGTCGCATAAGTCAACGCCGTCAAGGTTGAGTCTGTTCCGCTCAACTTTAGCTTTTTCTCCGCGAGCCTGCTGAGAGATCGCAGAATCAAGGGGACTGGAGAATGGGTGCCGATGCCCCCTACCGTGCATATCGCCGTCGTCGCCGCATCCGCTCCCAGCCACATGCACCCACACCTCGCGGTGGTGCGCGAGCTGGTCGAACGAGGGCACCGGGTCAGCTACCTGGTGTCCAGCCACCTCGCCGACCTGGCCCGCGCCACCGGTGCCGACGTCGTCGGCTGCACGTCCCTGCTGCCCGGTGCGCCTGGTGCGCCCGCGGACTGGTCCGGCGACGACGTGGCGGGCATGCGCCTCTTTCTCGACGAGGCGATGCATGTGCTGCCGCAGGTGCACGCCGCACTCGATGCCGACCGGCCCGACATCGTGCTGTACGACATCGGCGGCATGGCGGGCCCGGTGGCCGCCGAGCGATGGGGCGTGCCCGCCGTCCAGGTGTCGCCGAGCATGGTGGCTTGGGAGACATATCACGAAGACATGGCCGAGGTGCTCGCGCCGATGCTGGCCAGCGCAGGCTACCGGGACTACCGCACCGCCTTCGACGACTGGTTGGCGCGCACGGGTTCGGCTCTCACCTTCGAGCAGGTGACAGGCGAGCCACGGCGGTGCCTGGTGATGATTCCGCGGGCCATGCAGCCGCACGCGGAGATGGTCGGCGAACGCTACCGCTTCGTCGGCCCGTGCATCGACCCTCGCCGCGAGGAGCCGGGCGGCTGGGCACCGCCTCCTGGCGACGGCCCGCTGGCGCTGCTGGCGTTCGGCACGTCCTACACCGATCGAATCGACGTGTACCGCAACGCTATCGACGGCTTGGACGGCACCGGCTGGCGGCTGGTGGTCGCGACGGGCAAGGTCGCGGGTGATCGGCTCGGCGCAATGCCTGAGTGGGTGCAGCTGCGCGCCACGGTGCCGCAGCCCGCGGTGCTGCGAGCCGCAGATGCCTTCGTCACGCACGCCGGGATGGGGTCGTGCACCGAGGCGCTGTGGTACGGGGTGCCGATGGTGGCCATCCCGCAGGCGGTCGACCAACCACTCAACGCCGCTCAGCTCGAGGCGCTCGGTGTGGGCCGCCACCTGACCGCCGACTCGCCGAGCCCGGGCGAGATCCGCGACGCGATTCGTTTTGTCGCAACGGATCCGGACGTGCGCACGCGCATCGATGCCATTCGCGACGAGTTGCACGCCGTCGGCGGCCCGGGCAACGCGGCGGATGCCGTCGAGAACGTAGCCGCGGGCACGTGGTGACGCCGCGATACCTGGCAAAGGCCCGAACAACAAGTTAATCACCAACGATCTTGGGGGCTCCCGACTACAGTCAGCCACGCGGCTTTGCCTGCCCCAGCCTTCTGCGTTCCCATTCTTCGAAGGGTCATTGACGTGGACATCAACACGATCACCGAGGTCGTCAGACGGCCTTCCGAGCAACCAGGCAGCGACTGGCGCGAGGGCGATGCGTGGTTGGCGGGCGGGACCTGGCTGTTCTCCGACCAGCAACCTGACCTGCGCCGACTCATCGACCTGGTGCCGCTCGGCTGGGACGGGCTGGTCGCCACCGAAGCGGGCCTCGAGATCGGCGCGATGTGCACGGTCCGCGACCTCTATGCGTTTACGGCCCCGAACGACTGGCGAGCCGCACCGCTGTTCACAACCAGCTGCGAGGCCTTCCTGGCGTCGTTCAAGGTGTGGAACTCCGCGACGGTCGGGGGCAACATCTGCATGTCCCTTCCCGCGGGACCGATGATCACCCTGACCGTGGCGCTCGAAGCCACCTACACAGTGCAGTCGACGGACGGGTCCGAACGCAGTGTCGACGCGGCCGATTTCGTCACCGGCAACCACGAGAACGTCCTGGCCCCAGGTGAGCTGCTGCGCAAGATCGACATCCCGGCCAGCGCATTGCGAAAGCGTTACGCCCACAGGCGATTCACCCTGACGCACCTCGGCCGGTCCACCATCTTCATGATCGCGACACAGGGCGACGGCGACCTACTTCTGACCATCACCGCAGGCACCACCCGCCCTGTACGGCTCGCGTTCGATTCGGTGCCCGATGCCGAGACACTGCAGCACAGCATCGACTCGATTCCACACTTCGTGTGGTTCGACGACCCGAACGGGACACCCGACCATCGGCGACACCTGGCCAAACACTTCGCCGAAGAGATCCGGGGGGAGCTGGCATGACCTACACCGTCAACGGCAAGACCTTCGCCGACGAGCCGCGACCGGGGCAGTGCCTTCGCACATTCGTGCGGTCACTCGGCTGGCATGGCGTCAAAAAGGGTTGTGACGCAGGCGATTGCGGCGCCTGCACGGTGTGGCTCGACGGCGATCCGGTGCACAGCTGCATCACGCCGGCGTTTCGCGCCGAGGGACGCGAGGTCACCACGATCGAGGGGCTCGGCACACCGGAGAACCTGCACCCGCTGCAGCGACAGTTCCGAGACGCCCCCGGATTCCAGTGCGGCTTCTGCACCGCGGGCATGATCATGACTTCGGCGACGTTCACCGATGAACAGAAGCAGAATCTGCCGCGCGCGTTGAAGGGAAACCTGTGCCGCTGCACGGGATACCGGGCGATCGAGGATGCGATCAACGGCGTTGTCGAGATCGAAGAAGCGGCCCCCGGCGAGGCGGTCGGCACCAGCGTCGGAGCACCAGCCGCAACCGACGTGGTCACCGGCCGTGCCGAATACACGATGGACACCGAGATGGAGGGCATGCTGCACCTCAAGGTGCTGCATTCACCGCACGCGCATGCCCGCATCGTGTCGATCGACAAGACCGCCGCGCTGGCGGTGCCCGGCGTGCACCGCGTCTACACCTGGGAAGACGTCCCAAGGAAGCGGTTCAACACAGCGATCCACACCGATCATCTCGTCGATCCCGACGACACCTTGATCCTCGACAACGTCATGCGATTCGCTGGCCAACGGGTCGTCGCGGTGGTTGCCGATTCGGTCGGCGCCGCCGAGGAGGGATGTCGCCGGGTCAAAGTCGGCTACGAAGTGTTGCCCGCCGTCTTCGACCCTGAAGAGGCGATGAAAGACGGCGCGCCCCAGCTACACGGCACGCACGACCCGTTCATCCAGGATCCCGAACACAACATCCTCCTCGAACTGCACGGTGAGACCGGCGATGTGGCCGCGGCTTTCGCCGAGGCCGACGTGATCCACGAGGGCACCTACTTCTCTCCCCGTGTTCAGCACGCCCACCTCGAGACACATGGGTCGATCGCCTGGATGGAGGACGGCAGGCTCAACGTGAGAACCAGCTCGCAGTCGCCGTCGATCTGCAAGCTCAAGCTGTCGCATCTGTTCGACCTGCGGCCCGACCAGCTCCGGGTGTTCTGCAAGCGGGTCGGCGGCGGCTTCGGCGGCAAGCAGGAGGTGATCTCCGAGGATCTGGTTGCGCTGGCGACGATCGACATCGGGCGGCCGGTGTGCTGGGAGTACACCCGCGAGGAAGAATTCACCACCGCCTCACCGCGGCACCCGATGAAGATCACCGTCAAGCTGGGCGCCAAGGCCGACGGCACACTGACGGCCTTCCACTTCCGGAATGTGTCCAACACAGGCGCCTACGGAAACCACGGTGGCGAGACGTTGTTCGCAGGCGGTGCCGCACTGATGCAATATCGTTGTCACAACAAGAAATTCGACGGCTACTCGGTCTATACCAATACGGTGCCCAGCGGAGCGCTACGCGGATACGGCATGACCCAGCCTTCGTTCGCCGTCGAGTCCGCGATGACGGAGCTCGCGCTGGCACTGAACCTAGATCCGCTGGAGCTGCGCCGGCGCAACGTGATCCGTCCCGGCGATGCGCTGGTGGCGATCGGCGAACATCCCGACGACGTGATGTTCAGCGAAGACAGCCTGACCGCATGCATCGACCTGGTCGACGCCGCATTGCAGCGCGGCACCAACGGATATGCGCTCGGCGACGACTGGCTTATCGGCACGGGCACCGCGAGTTCCATCCACGAAACCGCGCCGCCAACCGAACACATCTCCGAGGCGTGGGCGACCCTGCGTGACGATGGCATCTACGAGATCGCCGTCGGCACTGTCGAATTCGGCGAGGGCACCTCAACGGCGCATGTGCAGATCGCAGCGAGCGTGCTCGGCACGACGCCGTCGCGGGTGCAGCTTGTGCAGTCGGACACCGACAGGACCGGCTTCGACACCGGGGCTTTCGCCAGCGCAGGGTTGTTCGTGTCAGGCAACGCCGTGCAGAAGGCCTCGACCGCGTTACGCGACAGCATTCTGCGCTTCGCGGCAGGTCACGTCGGTATCGACACGGCGTCGTGCTCGCTGAGGCATGATGCCGTGAAGTGTGGCGATGTCACCGTGCCGTTGACCGAATTGTTGGCGGCCGCCAGAGAACGACGGAGTCGGTTCTCCGTGTCCCGCAAGGCTTACGGATCGCCGCGAAGCGTGACGTCCAACGCGCACGGCTTCCGCATCGCCGTGCACCGGATCACCGGCGAGATCCGAATCCTCTACAGCGTTCATGCCACCGATGCCGGCGTGGTGATCAACCCGACGCAGGTGCGCGGACAGATCGAGGGCGGGGTGGCTCAGGCGATCGGCTTCGCGCTCACCGAGAACTTTCACGTCGACGAGAAGGGCGTGATGGTCAATCCCAACCTGCGCAACTACCGCATCCCCACCTTCGCCGACATCCCACGCACCGAGGTGCTGGTCGTGGAGTCGACCGACTCGGTCGGGCCGATGGGGGCCAAGGGAATTGCGGAGTCGAACGTCAACCCGGTGGCACCGGCATTGGCCAACGCGCTCCAGGACGCCACCGGCGTCCGTTATCGCGAGTTGCCGCTCACGCCCGAACGGATCTATGCCCGGCTCGATTCGATCAAATTGATTGAGGCAACTTGAGCATGGACACCAAGAAGCCACCCGACACCGCCGCCACGGTCATCATCGGGGAACGAGTCCGTCCCGGCTCGGAGCAGGAATACATTGCCTGGCAGCACGAATTGAACGAAGCCGCCTCGCATTACCCCGGATTCATCGGGGCGGAGGTCACCCCACCCACTGCCGTCCAGCCCGATTGGGCCGTGGTCTACCGCTTCGATTCCGTCGCCAACCTCCAGGCCTGGATGAACAGCGCCACTCGGCAGAAGGGCCTGAAGGTCGGCAGTCATCTTGTCGACGGACCGCCCACCCAACAAGTGGTCGGCGGTGCCGCGAAGCCCGCCGACCAGCTGGTGACAGTCGTGGTGACCCACCGCGTCAAGCCTGAGGACATCGATGATTTCCTTGCCTGGCAGGATCGACTTCGGCTGGCGGAAGGCAAGTTCGACGGCTTCCGGGGCACCGAACTGTTCCGCCCCATCGAGGGCGTGCAAGATGAGTGGACCGCACTGTACCGCTACGCCTCAGCCGAAGACCTTGACACGTGGCTCACCTCCGAAGAGCGCATGAAGCTCCTCGCCGAAGGCAAGAAGTTCTCAGACTTTCAATTGCGTACCGTCGACAACTCGTTCGGCAGCTGGTTCGCCTTCGACGAGAACGGCGTCGACGCTCCGCCACCCTCAGACATCAGGACGTCCGTCGCCGTCTGGGTGGGGCTGTACCCCACGGTCGTATTCCTCACGCTCGCGCTGTCGCCTTTGCACATGCCGCTATGGCTCGGCCTGCTCATCGGGAACCTGTTCTCCAGCTTCGCGATGACCTTCTTGACTATGCCGTACTACGTCAATCCCCTGCTGAAGCACTGGTTGCGACCTCCCGCGAACGTGCCGCAGTCGCGTACCAACTGGCGCGGCATCGCTATTTCCGTTGCCGCCCTTGCGTTCTGGACCGTGGTGTTCTATCTCGTCACCAGGGTCTTCTGGCACCTGCCCTAGCGCGCTACTGACCGCCCAGCGGCGCGGGTACCCCCACTCCAGGAAGCGGCGGTAGCGCGGCGATCATCCTGGGCGCCACCGTCGTCGCGGCCGGATCGGGCCGGGCGAGTGCGAGCTTCTGGACCTCGGCGCCGCCGGGACCACTCCGGCTGACCAACAGATCCGCGCCGCTGGTGGTGCTTGTGGTCGCGACCGTCACTCCTGCGCCGGCGAAGGGTTCGAACGACGCGATCTGGCGATATTTGATTTCCGCGTCGTGATGGTCGGGGCTCTCGGTGTACATGGCCGGGAATCCGTCGAGCCGTGAGCCGTTCGACCACACCCGCACCGTTCCGCTGTCGCCGAGCTGGCCGGTCACAATGCTCTTGGCGCCGCCCTCCGCGCCTGCGACCCACCCGGTCGACAGAGATACCCCACCGGTGTAGCCCTCGTCGTAGGCCAGGAAATTCGAGGTCATCCTCGGTTCGTTCGGCTTGGCGCCATGGGCCGTCGCCGTGCCACTGGCCTGCGCCCGCGCCGTGGGCGTGTACAGGTCGAAACGAAAGGTCTTGACCTGCGGCGCATCCCCTGGTCCCGGCGCGGTGACGATGCTTTCGCGGCCGGAACCGAGCTCCACCATCCCGGTGGCCAGTGAAACACCTGACTTCGAGCCGGCATAAGGCGTGAAGGTGGAGAACACATCGGGCGCTTTGGCCTCCTCGGCGGGCAACGTCGATGCGAACACCTTCACCTGCGACTCGATGCCAGGGCCCGATCCCACGATGATGTTGTCCGCCATGGCGTTTCCGTCGATGTCGGCACCTGCGACGTTCACGCCGCCGGTGAATCCCGCGTCGAACGGGTTGAACCGGGCCAACTCCGCGGTGAAACGACCCTGCGACGAGTCGTTGCCGTCATAGGCGACGACCTGCGATTCGGTACCCGGCCCCGTCCCGACGATCAAGTCGAGGATCATGTCGCCGTTGACGTCGGCCATCGCGACGGACGGGATGCCCTCGAAACCCGGGAATGGAGTGACATAGGCGATCACCTTGTCCCCGTCGCCGTCGTGTATCTGTACCGACGCTGGCTTTCCGTTGGAGCCTGGCACCGCGACCGCATACGTCGACACCTCGGGGATGACGTTGATCGTCATCATCAGCCCGTTGTCCTCGTGGTTGAGTCGGTGGCAGTGCACCACATACGTACCCGCGTACTCGATGAAATCCGACCGCAATGTCAGCGACGAGGTCTTCGTCGCGGTGTCGTTCTCGTCGATCTCCGGCGGTGGGACGTTCGCGTTGTCGATACCGAACGGCTGGACGCCGGTGGTGGTGCCGATGAGCGGACTGACCACCTGCTGGACCTGAAAGTCGTTGACGTGGATATGGATCGGATGACTATCGTTGTTGAAGTTGGTGAAACCCCATTCCTCCACGGAGTTCAGTCGCGGTTGGATCAAGGGGACGTTCGGGAAGATGTTGTTCTGGAACTGGTAGGTGAAGGCCTTGGGATCGTTCTTGGCGTACTTGTCATTGAAGCCACCGCCGATCTCGAACCCGCGTTTGACGTCTGGCTCCATCACCGACGTGTCGACGAACGACGTGTACGCATCCAGGTTCTGGCCCGGCTCGAACGCGGTCGTCTGCCCCTCGCCGCTGTCGGGTGTGACCTTCAACAGCGTCTGCGTCGGGAACGTGAAGAACCCGTCCCGGGCCGCGATGTACTTGGGGTCGATGGTCACCTTGCCCAGCACGGCAGGTGAGTTCTCGGTGCCGTTATTCGTATAGAGCACACCGGGTTCGTCGATACCCTTGACCCCCGGGGCAGGCGGCATGTCCACGACGAGGTCACCGGTTTTGGGCATGGTGACCGCGACGGCGTAGCGCGACCCCGGCGGGATCTCGAGGTACGTTCCGTCGCCGTCGACGGGGCGCTGCACCTGGGTGTAGGGGTTGCCGTCCTGCCCGACGACGGCGAACTTCGGGTGGTTGCCCGTCGCCGTCTCGGTGAATCGCAGTGGCACGAAGGCGATGTCGCTCATGTTGGCGAACACCCAGATCTCGGTCTGGCCCGGCTTGACTTTCATTTCCGGCTGGAATTGTCCGTTGATGGTGAACTGCACGTCGCGCTCGTTTTCCGGCAGCGCGGGGTTGGCCGGGATGGTCTTCGTCGGGCTCGTGAACGTCTGCAGGTTCTGCGGGATGAACTGGTTCTGTCCGCGGTGGTTGCGGATCGACAGCGGCCCGGCATACCAGTTGGTGAAGAACTCGGCACCCTTGGAACTCTTCTCGAAGTTCACCGGCGCCAGGCTCGGCCGATACGTCCCGTCGGCGAGTTGGTTGCCCTCGGGCGGCTTCAGCGTGCTGACCCACTGCTCCCAATAGGGGTTGTTCAGTTGGTGTCCGCCATTGCGGCGGTCGAAGACGAAGTTGTACTGCAGCGCCATGTTGCGGATCGGGATGTTGTTCTTCGTGACCAGTGGCAGGTTGCCGTCGGGTCTGCCGATCTCCAACAACCCCGCCAGGCCCATGTAGGTCTGTTGGGCGGTGACGGTGTGGCGGTGGCTGTGATACCAGTACAGACCGTTTGGCATGTTCGACGGCACGGCGTAGTCGTACGTGTTGCCCATGCCCGCCGGAATCGACAGCAGCACGTTGTCGGCGTTGCCCGACGGGCTGACGTGGAGTCCGTGGGTATGCAGGTTCAGCGGCGTTTCCCGCAGCACCGTCGGGTAGATCGGGATGTCCTTGCCTGCGGCAATGTACGTCTGAGCGTTGAAGTCATCGATCGTGAGACCTTGAAGGTCGTTGTCGTAGTGGACGATCAGGCGCTCACCGGGGTCGACGCGGAGGGTCGGCGCGGGATACATGTTGTCGCCCTTGGTCGATCCGTCCGAGCTGCTGCCCTTGATCAGCTCGTAGCCGAAGACCAGGAAGTTGGTGACGGGCTCCTTGACCGTGTCCAGGTTGACGGTGCCCTGATGCGCCGAGAGTCGAACCTCGAGGACGCCGTCCTTGCTCGACAGCCGGACCGGTTCCCGAAACGGCTCCGGCTTCCCGTCCGGCCCGGCGTTGATTCCGGCCTGCGGCGCGGGCGCCGACTTCTCCTTGCCGCAGGCCGTCATCATTGCGGTCATCGATATGACCAAGACGAGCGCGACGACGAAGATCGAGTTGCTGCGAAGGCGCCGCATTTGAGGCTCCAATTCCGGAGTTGCGTAGTAAGCAGCAAAAACACTACATAGCAGGGCTTACGCCGGTGGCAAATCCGCCGGAACCAATTACCCGAGCGTGGTCTCCTGGGCGGAAAGCGCCATCCAGGTTCCGTTCTGCAGCACGAACACGTCGGTGAACCGCTCGCGCGCCAGCACCTTGCCGCCGTCGATGAGGGTGTTGACTCCGTGAATCACCGCGGTATCTCCTGCGATGTCGACGAGCTGTTCGGACGGGTTCATCGTGAACGACACCTTTTCCAGGGCGGCGATCTCCTGTGCGCGATCGAGCAGCTCGCCGTCGGCGTTTATGTGCTTGAAGCCCGGCGCCAGAATCGATTCCACGGTCGCACGGTCGCCTTCCGTGATCGCCGTCAGCCAGCGTCTCTCCTGCGCGAGCACGTCGGCACAGGGACCGACATCGATCGCCAGCGCAGAGTTGGCCGCCGCGTCCGCGCAGCTGTCCGCCAGCGCGGAGGCCTGCGGCGCGACTGTGAGGACGGCGGCGGGGACGGCAGCGAGCGCGAAAACGGCCGCGCACTTCGCCATTGCGGGTCGCGTCATGGGAGGCGAGTATGTCAGCCCGGCAGCATGTAGGACGGCAAATCAGCCGATCGAGTCGCCCATCATGTTGAACCACGGCCGATGGCAAATGATAAATGCAAGCCATCACCGCCGCGCGGATGGCTTGTGCACTGGCAGGCTTCCGCCCTTGATCGCCACCATGAGGGCCTCCCGGCTTGCTACCTTCACCGAAGACGATGCGACGAAAGGGCCGCCGATGTCTGGCAGTTGGGGATCGGTGCTGACCGAGCTCATTCCGCTGGCGTTGGTCGTCGCACTGTCGCCGTTGTCGATCATCCCGGCCGTGCTGGTGTTGCACACCCCTCGACCCAGGCCGACGGGCCTGGGGTTCCTGGCCGGCTGGCTGTTCGGGCTTGCCGTGCTGACGGCGATCTTCCTCGAGGTCTCCAGCCTGGCAGGCGGCCTGCGCGACAAGCCACCGACCTGGGCGTCATGGTTGCGCATCGTGGTCGGCGCGGCGCTGATCGTCTTCGGCCTCTACCGCTGGTTCACCCGCAAGCGGTCCGCACACACGCCGGGCTGGATGAACAGCATGAGCAAGTTCACGCCCGCGCGCGCGACCCTGACAGCAGCGGCGCTGACGGTCCTCAACCCGAAGGTGCTCTTCATCTCTGCCGCAGCGGGTTTGGCGATTGGCACCGCGGGACTGCGCTCGCCGGGGGCGTGGGGCGCCGTCGCCTGGTACGTCCTGGTGGCCAGCTCAACCGTGGCGATCCCCATTCTCGCCTACGCGGTGGCGGGAGACCGCCTCGACGAACCGCTGACCCGGCTCAAGGACTGGATGGAGCGCCAGCACGCCACCCTCGTCGCCGCCATTCTGATCGTCATCGGTCTTCTGGTGCTGTACAAGGGAATTCACGGTCTATAGCGCGGGCAGGCCCAGCTCCTCGGCCGATGCGGTCAGGTAGCGGGTCACCGATGGCGCAATCAGCGTGACGACGTCGTCGGCGGGCAGCGTGGCCAGCGGCGGCACGCGCATCACATAGCGCAGGATCGCCGTCCCGACCAGGTTGGTCGCGGCCAGCATGGCCCGCAGGCGTGCCTGCTCGCCACCGCCGAGCGCACTGGACACCGCGGTCAGCACATAGCTCTGCATGAACGCGCGAAACGCTTCGTGTGCGTCGGAGTTCGAGGTGGCCGACTGCAGCATCGCGACCATGCTGGCGGCGGTGTCCGGGTGCTCCCAGATCCCGAGGTACGTGCGCACCATCCGGGTGCCGATGTCCTCATCACCGTCCGCGAGTGCCGCGACGAGCACGTCGGGGTCGATGATCAAGCGCAGCGACTCCCGGAAGAGTTCGGCCTTCGACCCGAAGAGGTAGAGCACCATCGACGGGTCGACGTGTGCGTCGTCCGCGATCGCGCGCAGCGTGGTTTTCTCGTAGCCCTCCACCGCGAACCGCTGCTTGGCGGCGCGCAGCACCGCGTCGCGTGACACCGGCTCGCCTTGCCGCCTCCCGCGGCGGCGGCTCGTCGTCTTCGCTGGTGGAGCCATATGTCGACGGTATCATTTCAATAGGTGTTGAAATCCGGCTCGCGACGGCGATACGCTGGCCGCTGACAAGAAATTCAACGCCGGATGAAAAGCGAGTGAGCAATGACGACGCAGTCGCTCCAGGGGCACACCCATCACGCCGCGGATGCCCATGAACCCCCCGCCGCACTACGCGCGACCGGCATAGTCCTGATGCTGGCCGTGGTGATCGCGATCGTCGCGATCGCCTTCGCCCTGCCTGCGGCGCGGTCGAAGCCGCACGACGTCCCGATCGGCGCGGCGGGCCCGCAGGCGGCCAGCGGCCAAGTTGCCGACATGCTCGAGCAGAATGCGCCTGGCGCGTTCGAGATCACCTATTACCCCGGCGAAGCGGCACTGCGCGACGCCATCCGCAATCGCGACGTCTACGGCGGCATCTCCTTGCGGCCCGACGGCCGCACCCTGCTGATCGCGACAGGCGCAAGCCCGACCGTCGCGCAGCTGCTGAACCAGGTCGGCAATGGCATCGCCCAGCACGCCGGGGTCCAGCTGCGCACCGAAGACGTGGCCCCGCCGACCGCCGATGACCCGCGTGGCGCCGGGCTGGCGGCGTCCGCGCTACCCATCACGCTGGCGGGCCTGCTGCCCGCAGTCGCGCTCGTGCTCATGCTGCGCCGCGAGGTGTGGACCCGGTTCGCGGCCGCCGTGGTGTTCGCTGGGCTGGCCGGCTGGACAATCGCCGCCCTGCTGCGGTTCGTGTTCGGCTCGATCGACGCGAACTTCTGGGGCGTTGCCGGCGGCCTCGCCCTCGGCGCGCTTGCGTCGGGGCTGTCGATGCTGGGCCTCGGCTCGCTGTTCGGCCGTGTCGGACTGGCCGCCGGTGCGGTGCTTGCGCTGTTGCTGGGCAACCCGCTGTCGGGGCTGACCAGCGCGCCCGAGCTTCTGCCCAGCGGATGGGGCGCCCTGGGTCAATGGTTACCGCAAGGGGCCAATGCCACGCTGCTGCGCTCGACGGCGTTCTTCGGCGGATCGGGGGCCGCGATGGCGATCGTCGTGCTGGCCGGATGGGCGATCGCGGGAGCCGGGTTGATAGCGATTGCCGCGGTGCGTAACGGCAAGGGTGGGCGGTTGCCCGGCTGATACCTACACTCAAGCGGCGTGGGACTCGACGACCGCGACGGGCTGCGGATGCTGCGCGACGCGGTCGACCCACGCCTCGGGGGCGAGGAACTGATCCGCCAGTTTTATACCAAGTGGTTCGCCATCGACATGGCGGTGCGTGACCTGTTCCCGCCCGATCTGGGCACCCAGTTCACGGTGTTCAGCCAGGCCATGGCGTGGCTGTTCGGCGAGCTCGTCGACCAGCGGGCCGAGGAGCCCGTCGCATTTCTGGCTCAGCTGGGCCGCGATCATCGCAAATACGGTGTGGTCCAAAGCCACTACTTCAGCATGCACGAGGCGCTCTACACGACGCTGCGCAGCAAGCTGAGCGACAACTGGGACGACAAGCTCGACGACACCGCTCGCGCCGCCCTCGAGCTGTTCATCGGCGTCATGCGCGGCGCCGCAGACGCCGAGCAGGGACCGCCGTTCTGCGACGGCACGGTCGTCGAGCTGCATCGGGTGTCTCGGGACATCTCGGTGGTGCGGCTTCAGCTGGACCAGCCGCTGTCCTATTTCGCAGGCCAGTACGTGACCGTCCAGGTGCCACAGTGGCCGCGCCGCTGGCGATACCTCAGCCCGGCCATGCCGCCGGACCCCAGCGGCGCCATCGAGTTCCACGTCCGCTCGGTGACCGGCGGAATGGTCAGTCCCACCGTCGTCGTCGAAACCCAGCCGGGCGACCGGTGGCGGCTGTCGAATCCGCACGGCGGCATGCAGATCGACCGGGATGGCGGCGACGTGCTGATGGTCGCGGGCAGCACCGGGCTGGCGCCGTTGCGGGCGCTCATCATGGATCTCACCCGGTGGGGGGTGAACCCGAGGGTGCATCTGTTCTTCGGCGGGCGGTACCCGTGCGAGCTGTACGACCTGCGCACGCTGTGGCAGATCGCGTCGCACAATCCCTGGCTCTCGGTTTCGCCGGTTTCGGAGTTCCGCCAGGACCCGCCGTGGGCGGCCGACTACCCTGACGTGCAGCCTCCCCGCGGTCTACATCTGCGCCAGACCGGCAGGCTGCCCGAGGTGGTGACCAAGTACGGAAACTGGGGCGACAGACAGATCCTGATCTGTGGCGGCCCCGATATGGTGACCGCGACGAAGGACGCGCTGATCACCAAAGGCGCTCCGCCCGAACGTATCCAGCACGATCCGTTGGCCGGCTGAAAGAGGGAGACTTCATGGCGAAGATGCGCGCTGCGCGGATGTACGGCTACAAGCAGCCGTTGCGGCTGGAGGAGATCCCGATCCCCGATATCGAGCCCACCCAGGTTCTGGTCAAGGTCGGCGGGGCAGGCATGTGCCGCACCGACTTTCAGCTGATCGACGGCTACTTCCACAGCAACCTGCCGCTGGAGTTCCCGGTCACGCCCGGCCACGAGATCGCGGGCACCGTCGCCGCCGTGGGATCGGACGTGCCTGCCGGCGCCGGCCTGTCGGAGGGAGATTCGGTCGCCGTGTTCGGACCCTTTGGCGACGGCTCCTGCCGTCAGTGCCACGGCGGCAACGAACAGATCTGCAATCAGGGGCACTGGGTCGGGTTCGGCCCGCACGGCGGGTATCAGGAATACGTCCCGATCAGCTACCGGCAGGCGATCAAGGTGAGTGAGGCGCTGTCACCGGTCGCACTCGCCCCGCTCACCGACGCGGGCCTGACGCCTTACCGCGGGCTGAAGAAGCTGCGCGCGGCGGGCGTCCTGCAACCCGGTGCGACGCTGGCCGTCATGGGTGTCGGCGGGCTCGGCGCATACGCCGTGCAGTACGCCAAGCTGCTGGGCGCGGGGGCGACGGTCGTCGCACTGGCGCGCAGCGACGAAAAGCTGGCACTGGCAACGAAAAACGGTGCCGACCACACCATCAACACACGGGACAAGTCCGACGACCAGGTTCGGGACGCGCTGGAGAAGGCCACCGGCAGGCGCGAGGTCGACGCGGTCATCGAATGCGTCGGCGCGGAAGCGACGGTGCGCTTGGCGTTCGCGCTGCTGGCCACGGAGGGCGCAGTCGCGTCGGTCGGCCTGGTCGGCAACAGGGTCGACGTTCCGTTGTTCCCGTTCGTCGGACGGGAGTTCTCCTACTTCGGTTCGTTCTGGGGCAACTACAACGACCTGACCGAGGTCATCGCCCTCGCCGAGGCGGGCCGCATCAAGGACTCCCTGACCGAGGTCCGGTTCGAAGAGGTCAACGACCACATCGACGCCCTGGCCCGCGGGGACTTCGTGGGACGGGCGGTAATCGTCTACGACTGATTGACTC
The DNA here is from genome assembly GCA_963822305.1 of uncultured Actinomycetota bacterium. Classification (GTDB taxonomy): domain Bacteria; phylum Actinomycetota; class Actinomycetes; order Mycobacteriales; family Mycobacteriaceae; genus Mycobacterium. Next base: position 197,714 of record CAWGHF010000015.1, read on the forward strand.
CGCGTGGCAGGATCGCGACCATGGGTGAGTTCGAGTCCGTAACTCTTCGCGACCCGTCGTCATCGCTGTCGGCGTGCTACGTACCGGTCGCGGGGATGATCTGCACCTCTCTCGCCGACGACGGCGTCGAGTTTCTCGGTCAGCGTCGCGGGCTGGACGCGTATGTGACCAACGGCAAGACGATGGGCATCCCGATCCTCTACCCGTGGGCAAACCGCTTGAGCGCCAGCTCATATGGGATCAACGGATCCGTCGTCTCCTTGACAGTGGGCACCGGCGGCGTTCGCGCCGACGAACACGGCGTCCCCATTCACGGCGTGTTGGCGGCCTATCCCGGCTGGCTGGTCACCGCCAGATCGGACAACGCGCTGACAGCCGTCCTGGACTTTGGCGGCAGGCCGAGCCTGCTGGCGTCCTTTCCGTTCCCGCACGTGCTGACGCAGCAGATCACCCTCGCCGACCGGACCCTGACCATCGAGACGACGGTCATGCCGACAACGGCGGCGTCGGTGCCGCTGTGCTTCGGCTATCACCCGTATTTCCAGCTTCCGGACGTGCCGCGCGACGAGTGGACACTGACCACGCCCACCATGCGGCGCCTCCCCGTCGACAGCACTGGCCTGCCCACCGGGGAGTCCGAGGATTGGACCGGCGCCACCAAGCCACTGAAGAACGTCACGTATGACGACGGATTCGACAACGTGCCCGAAGGTGCCGTATTCACGCTCGAAGGCGGTAGCCGCCGGATCGAGGTCACCTTCGAGAAAGGTTATGGGGCAGCGCAATTGTTCGCGCCACCAAGCGAAGACCTCGTCGCCATCGAGCCGATGGCGGCCCCCACCGACGCGCTGCGTCGCGGAAACTACCGCTACGCCTCTGCAGGCAAGCCGGAGACGACGCGCTTCTCGGTGACCGTGATTTAACGTTTCTGGCGCGGCTGCCAGACCACCAGCGCGGTGCTCTTTGGCACGACCGCGATGTCGCGGCTCTTCCTGGCGCTCAACCGATCCAGCTCATCAGCCATCTCGGCCAGCCGGGACTGAAGCGCCTCGACCTGGTTGGTCAGCTCGATGATCCGTTTGATGCCGGCCAGGTTGACACCCTCGTCCTGGGACAGCCGCTGCACCTCGCGGAGGAGGTCGACGTCGCGCTGCGAGTAGCGGCGGCCGCCGCCCGAACTACGTTGGGGGCTTACCAGACCGAGCCGGTCATACGTGCGCAGCGTCTGCGCGTGCATACCCGCCAGCTCGGCGGCAACAGAGATGAGGAAGGTCCTCGCTGCCTCGCGGTCGTCGGAGCGCTTGCCTGCCATCACGCACCGGCCCATCCCGCCCGCGGATCGAACCCGCTGGCCCGCTCGGCCTTCGCGTAGGCCTCCAGCGCCTCAGCCGCCTCACCCTCGATTTTGGGTGGCACCGCGACCTTGACGGTGACCAACAGGTCGCCGTGGCCGCCGGACCGCTTGGGAACACCTCGACCGCGTACCCGGAGGATGCGGCCGTCCGATGTGCCCTTCGGCACCCGCACGCCGACCTTACCCTCCAACGTAGGCACCGAAAGCGTTGCGCCCAAAGCAAGTTCGGAGAAGCTGACCGGAACCGTGACGGTGAGATCGTTGCCATCCCGTCCGAACACCTTGTCCGGCTTCACATGGACGGTCACATAGAGGTCGCCGGATGGCGCACCGCGCAGCCCGGCTTCACCCTGTCCGGCGAGCCGAATCCGCTGTCCGTCCTCGACACCCGGTGGGATCCGCACGTTGATGGTACGGGTACGTGTCGTGACGCCGGTGCCCTTGCACTCGTCGCACGGCTGCTCGATGATCGAGCCGCTCCCACGGCACTCGGTGCACGGCTCGGAGAAGCCGAACGCGCCCTGGTTGCGGTTGATGACGCCCGCGCCGTTGCAGTTCGGGCACACCTTCGGGCTGGTGCCCGGACGTGCCCCGCTGCCATGGCAATTCGTGCACGGAGCCGGGCTGGTCAGCCGCAAAGGCATGGCCACACCCTTGGTGGCCTCCATGAAGGACAGCTCGGTCTCGGTCTCCAGATCGTTGCCGCGCCGCGGCCTACTGGGTCGAGGCTGCTGTGCGCCACGGCCGAACAACCCGCCGAACAGGTCGCCGATGTTCGCGCCGCCGGTCTGGCCTGCCGCGTCGAAAAGGTCGTTCAGATTGAACTCGGCACCGTCTCCACCGAATCCGCCGAAGTTGCCGCCGCCGCCACCGCCGCCGCTGTAGCGCCCGCGGCCGAAACCACCGCCTGCGAACAGCCGTCGGGTTTCGTCGTACTCTTTGCGCTTGGCCTCGTCGGACAACACGCTGTACGCCTCGGACACGGCCTTGAATCGATCGGCGCCATCCGGATTCTTGTCCGGATGCAACTCGGAAGCGAGCTTGCGGTAGGCCCCTTTGATGTCTTTGGCGCTGGCGTCAGAGGAGACGCCGAGCTCCTTATAGAAGTCCTTTTCGACCCATTCACGCTGGGCCATTTCGCGTCACCTCCTTACCTGTCTAGTTGTCCTGCTCGATTGATTCTGCGTCCTGCCCGGGCGGAGCGTCGGGGTTGTCGGCCGTTTCACCGGCGGCGGGGACCGTGTCCACCACGCCGACCATGGCATGGCGCACCACCTGATCGCCGACCTTGTAGCCGCGCCGCATGACGCTGCCGACGATGGGGTGGGTTCCGTCACCTTCGTGCTGCACGGCCTCGTGCAGCGCGGGGTCGAACTCGTCGCCTTCGGCGCCGAAGCCCGAAAGTCCCAGTCCCTCAAGGGCGGTCACCAACTTGTCGGCAACCGACTTCAACGGACCCGATTCCAGGTCACCGTGGCTGCGGGCGCGATCGAGGTCGTCCAGCACGCCCAGCAACTGGGCGATGACGCCGGCCTTGGCCCGATCAGCGATCAGCTGCTGGTCGCGCAACGCCCGTTTGCGGTAGTTGGCGAAATCGGCCTGCACCCGTTGCAGGTCTGCGGTCAGTTCGGCGACCTTGTCGGCGCTGCCCGAGGGCGCGGCCGCCGGCGCCGGCCCACTGGGGGCCGGGCCGGTTGCCTGCTGGGGATTCTCCGCTCCTTGCGTGCGCGGGCGAATCTCACCGGTCTCGGGATCGACACGCCGTTTGTCGGTGACGGTCACCGGCTCGTGCGGATCGTTGGAACTCACTTGTTCTCCTGGTCATCCTCGACAACCTCGGCGTCGACGACGTCGTCGTCCGACGAACCGTTACCGCCGGGTGCGCCCGCGTCAGCGCCCTGCTCGGCCTGAGTGGCCTCGTAGATCGCCTGGCCCAGAGCCTGGGACTCCTGCCCCAGCTTCTCCATCGCGGACTTGATCGCGGAGATGTCCGTTCCGTCCAGCGCCGTCTTCGCATCCGCAATCGCGGCGTCGACCTTGGTCAACGTGTCCTCGGGAACCTTCGAGCCGCCCTCGGCTTCGCGCTGCTCCTTGACGAACTTCTCCGTCTGGTAGACCAGCGACTCGGCCTGGTTGCGGACGTCGGCCTCCTCGCGACGCTTGCGGTCCTCATCGGCGTGCGCCTCGGCATCCTTGATCATCCGGTCGATCTCCTCCTTGGACAGGCCGGAGCCTTCCTGGATCTTGATCGTGTTCTCCTTGCCGGTGCCCTTGTCCTTCGCGGTGACGTGCACGATGCCGTTGGCGTCGATGTCGAAGGTGACCTCGATCTGCGGCACGCCGCGCGGGGCCGGCGGAATACCGGTCAGCTCGAAGCTGCCGAGCAGCTTGTTGTGCGAGGCGATTTCACGCTCACCCTGATACACCTGGATCTGCACCGACGGCTGGTTGTCGTCGGCCGTGGTGAAGGTCTCCGACCGCTTGGTCGGGATCGTGGTGTTGCGTTCGATCAGCTTGGTCATCACGCCGCCCTTGGTCTCGATACCAAGGCTCAGCGGGGTGACGTCAAGCAGCAGAACGTCTTTCACCTCGCCCTTGAGCACGCCGGCCTGCAGCGCAGCACCGACCGCGACGACCTCGTCGGGGTTGACGCCCTTGTTGGGCTCCTTGCCGCCGGTCAGTTCCTTGACCAGGTCGGCCACCGCTGGCATGCGGGTGGAGCCACCCACAAGCACCACGTGGTCGATGTCGGACACCGAGATGCCCGCGTCGGCGATCACCGACTTGAACGGCTGCCGGGTGCGATCCAGCAGATCCTGAGTGATCTTCTGGAACTCGGCCCGGCTGAGCTGCTCGTCGAGGAACAGCGGGTTCTTGTCGGCGTCGACGGTGATGTAAGGCAGGTTGATCGAGGTGCCCTGGCTCGAGCTGAGCTCGATCTTGGCCTTCTCAGCCGCTTCACGCAGCCGCTGCATGGCCATCTTGTCCTTGGTCAGGTCGATACCCGCCGAAGCCTTGAACTTGTCCACGAGCCATTCGACGATCCGGTCGTCCCAGTCGTCGCCACCGAGGTGGTTGTCACCGGAGGTGGCGCGGACTTCCACGACGCCTTCGCCGATTTCCAGCAGCGAGACGTCGAAGGTGCCGCCGCCCAGGTCGAAGACCAGGATGGTCTGTTCCTTCTCGCCCTTGTCCAGCCCGTAGGCCAGCGCGGCAGCGGTCGGTTCGTTGACGATGCGCAGCACGTTGAGCCCGGCGATCTGGCCGGCCTCCTTGGTGGCCTGCCGCTGGGCGTCGTTGAAGTAAGCCGGCGTGGTGATCACCGCATCGGTGATGTCCTCACCGAGGTAGGCCTCGGCGTCGCGCTTCAGCTTCATCAAAATGCGGGCGCTGATCTCCTGCGCCGTGTAGTTCTTATCGTCGATCTCGATGGACCAGTCGGTGCCAATCTGCCGCTTGACCGAACGGATGGTCCGGTCGACGTTGGTCACCGCCTGGTTCTTGGCGGGCTGGCCGACGAGCACCTCGCCGTTGCGTGCGAACGCGACGACCGACGGGGTGGTGCGGGAGCCCTCGGAGTTGGCGACGACGACGGGGTCGCCACCCTCCAGTACCGCGACGACGGAGTTGGTGGTCCCGAGGTCGATTCCGACCGCACGAGCCATGGTGTTCCTCCCTGATAGCTTTGTTGGGGTCTGAGTGGACCGCGCTCAAGCCTGCTACTGCCGACGCTTCCGTGTCAAGCCAGACTTGAGTCTGATCCACTCAACTTGTCGAATTGGTCAACGGCGGGTATCGACGGTTTGTTCCCAGGCATCATCGGCGCGTCACTGACGGGCCCAGGACCTGCGGCTCAGTAGCCTTGTCCTTCGATGATGGCGCGGCTGGTCCTGGCGTGTGCGCTCGCGGCGGTGTGCGCTTGCTCGCCGGTTGCCAATCCGGCACGCAGGGCATCCCGGTCACCAGCTCGGGGTCTCCCACCGAGCCGAGTTTTCCGACCTCGCGGCCCAGCACGAGCAGGCCGACCGCGGCGCCACCGACGAAAACCACGCCGTCGAGACCCGTATCGCCGCCCGCCGCGGAGGTGCTCCCGCCGGACGAGTCCGGCTACGTCTTCATCGAGACCAAGTCCGGCCAGACCCGCTGTCAGCTCGACGAGCAGTCGGTCGGCTGCGAAGCACCATTCACGAACACGCCGATCCAGGACGGTGTGCGGGCCAACGGGGTCAACCTGTCCGCCGACGGAAACGTGGCTTGGATCGTCGGCAACATCGGCGACATCCCGGCCGTGACCATCGACTACCGCACATACAGCGCCGTCGGCTGGACGATCGTGGCGTCCACCGACGGCACCCGGTTCACCAACCAACGGACCAAGCACGGCATGTTCGTCAGCATCGAGAAAGTCGCAACCTTCTAGGCAGGCCGGCCCTCTAGGCTGAACGTCGTGGATTTTCGCGCGTTCGTCGAACCCCAGCAAGGCGCCACCTACGCCGACCAGCTCGCCGTCGCCAAAGCCGCTGAGGCGCTTGGCTATTCGGCGTTCTTCCGATCCGACCACTACGTGGCCATGAGTGGTGACGGCCTGCCCGGACCCACCGATTCATGGGTCACGCTGGCCGGCATAGCGCGCGAGACATCGTCGATCCGGCTCGGCACCATGGTCACGTCGGCAACCTTCCGTTATCCCGGCCCGTTGGCCATCTCGGTGGCGCAGGTCGACGAGATGAGCGGCGGCCGCGTCGAATTAGGCCTCGGCGCAGGCTGGTTCGAGGCCGAGCACAAGGCGTACGCGATTCCGTTCCCGCCGCTCGGCGAACGGTTCGAGCGGCTGCGCGAGCAGTTGGACATCATCACGGGGCTGTGGACCACACCGGACGGTGACACGTTCACCTACACCGGCAAGCACCTGTCGGTCGCGGATTCGCCTGCACTGCCCAAGCCCGTCCAGCGACCTCATCCGCCGATCATCATCGGCGGCGCTGGAGCCAAGCGGACCCCCGCGCTCGCGGCGAAGTTCGCCGCCGAGTTCAATGCCCCGTTCATGTCGCTGGACATTGCCAAGGCCACCTACGACCGCGTCGGTTCGGCACTCGCCGAAGCAGGCCGTTCGCGGGACTCACTGATTTATTCGGCGGCGTTCGTGGTGTGCGCCGGTCGTGACGACACCGAGGTCGCCGCGCGCGCGGCGGCGATCGGGCGCGAGGTGGACGAGCTGCGCGGCAATTCGCCGCTGGTGGGTACGCCGGACGAGATCGTCGACAGGCTCGGCCGCTTCGCAGAGATCGGCGTGCAACGGGTCTACCTGCAACTTCTGGACATGTCCGACCTCGATCACCTGGACCTGTTCGCCGCCGAGGTGGTTCCTCAACTCAGCTGATCGGCGTTACCGCAGGTCGGGGGATTAATATCGGAGGCCGTGACAGGGCCCGACCTTGACGACGATGAGTTCGGCGGCCCCCAGCGGTCGGAGCCGTGGCACAACTCCACGCGCGCGGTGGTGGGAGCCAGCGCAGCCGGCGTTGCCGTCATCGGCGTCCTCATCGCCGCGGTGATGTTCATGAGCGGAGGTGACGAGCCCACCGACGCGCCGCTGAACTTCGTCGACCCGTCGTTCTCGGAGACCGTGGCCGTATCGGCGTCGTCCGCGACGACCACAACCCCGACCATCACCAGTACCCCGCGGCTTTCCACAACCGAGATCAACGTCCCGCCCGGACCGCCGACGACCTCGGGTTCGTCGGAAACCACCAGCAGCAGCAGCGGCGAGAGCAGCAGCAGCGCGCCGTTCACACCGCCGCGCCAGCGCGAGGCCGACGAAAGCCCCGGCGGCCCCACTTCCCGGCGACCGCGCTTCAACATCACCCGCACACTGGGTCCCGGACCGTTGGGCTGACCGCCTACGATCGAACCCCGTGGCTGGACATGGACCCGATGACCCGAACTACTACTCGGATAGCGAGCCCACCGAGTATGCGGCCAACTATGGCGACCAAGGCGGCTATGGTCCGCAGCCGGGCGAGCCGCCACCAGAGCCCCCGACGCCCTGGTATCGAACGCCTGCGGCTCTCATCGGCTTCGGAGCGCTCATCGCGCTCCTGGTCGCGCTCATCGTGTGGTTGTCGGTGAGCCTGCTGTCGGACTCCTCGGACAGCACGGACAGCACGACCACCACGTCGACCACCCCGACCACGTCTGCGCCGGAGGTTGGGCCGACCCAGACCGTCACCGAGACGACGTCGCCGTCGACCAGCACGGAGACGACGACCCCGTCGACCGAAACAACGACGACGACCGAGCCGAGCACGTCTGTCAGTACCAGCACGAGCACCAGCACGGTCACCGAAACGGTGTCACCGCCGCCGAGCAACCCGCAGGTCCCCCAGATTCCGATCCCGCAGATCCCGATTCCCGGGGCCGGCGGCTAGCGGCCGCGGGCGGCGTATTCGGCGACCATCGCCTCGGCGCTGCGCACCGCGGCCCGGCATGCACGGGTGGAGAACGGGTCGTTGAGCGGGTGGTCCGCGCGGCGCCGCCACCGCTGCGCCGCGGCGAATGCGGCGCGCGGCCCGTCGTACGGGTCATCGGGTTGCAGGCCAAGCCGGCTGGCGGCGTCGGTGCCGGAGCCGCCGATGATGCGGCGCAGCGAGACCATCTCATCTTCGTTCAATGTCGTTGCCCGCGAGCGTAGTTGGCTCAGCAGACGCAACTCCTCGAATGCATGGGTGTCGGCGAGCAACGGGTCGATGTCGGCGAGTATGTGGGGAGTCGCGTAGATCGGGTTGTTCTGGACGAACTGGCGCAGCGACAGCAGCGCCGTGTGTGCCTTCAGCAGATCCGAGCGCTGCGCGAACTGCTGGTCGATGACGTCGCGCAGCGCGACAAGGCCACTGCGCTCGAGCAGCTCGTCGGCCAGCCCGACCGAGTCGGTGACGCCGGTCCGCAACACGGCGATGGAGATTCGCAGACCGAACATGCCGAACCGATGCAGCAGGGCGGCGCGGGTGGCGGCATCGACCGGCAGCGCGCTGTCTTCGCGAACGAAGCGGTCCACCGAGAGCATCGCCTTGGCCAGTTCGGCGGCGTCCACCGCGGCGAGCTTCTCCAGCGCCACGAACTCGCTCTGACGCAGGGTGCGTGCGGTCAGCGCCAACAGGCCCGACACCGGGACGACGGCCTGACAGATGCCGGTCTTGTCCATCTCCGAGGTGAACCGCTTGGCGACATCCCTCGCCGACAGCATCGCGTCGATCCGACCTGCGCCGATCTCATCGGCACGCGAGGCCACCCCGATCACGCCGAGCGCGCCCGCCGAACCACCGACGAGTTCGCCGATCTGCTTGAGTAGCGCGATATCGGCGGCGTTGAGGGTTCGCAGCAGGAACACGACCGCATCGACGCGGGGTACGCCGTCGTCGGGGACCAGCAGTTGCAACGTCCGCTGCGAGACGTCGCGCGACAGCGACGAGGTGCCAGGGGTGTCGATGATCGTGGTGTCGATCAGTTCGGCCGCAGGCCATTCGACGTCGAGGTCGATGACATCCTCGGGATCGAGGGTGGCGAAGTCGAAGGTGAGACCGCCATTGCGGGCGATGGGCACGTTGGACCTTCTGCCGCCACGGTGGTTCGCGGTGACCTTGGGTGTCGGGCCGTTGCGGAACCAGGTCACGATCCGAGTGGCCTCGGTGGCGTCGGTAGGTGCAATGTCCTCGCCGACAAGCGCATTCACCAGCGTCGACTTACCGGCCTTCAGCGTCCCGGCCAATGCGATGCGGATGGGTTGGTTGAGCCGACGGCCAATCCGGTCCAGCTCGTTGTGCACGTCGGGGCGCTGACGGTACGCCGGATCAGCCCTGTAGGCCCCAATGGTGCCGCCCAGGATGGCGCGCACCTGATCGCTCGTGCTCATTCCGGTCAACCAGCTTATTCACCGGGTCTGAGCACCGCTGGTGGGGTTGGTCGGGCTAGGTGCTGCCCACGGGCTGGGGGGCCGATTGCGACGCGGACACCGCAATTTTGTTCGCGTGATCGGTCACCTGGCCCAGGATGTTGAGCTGGCGTTCCAACTCGGCGACCCGGCTGTTGCGCTCGTTCTCCTCGAGTTTGGCGGCAGTGAGCGTCGCCTGCAGTGATTCGTTGAGAGAGCGGGTGGCCTGGTTGGCGATTCCGCGGTAGTGGTCGCGAATCTGGCGCTGGATTCCCTTGAGCCGGTCCCGCGACTCCTTGCCGACGACGAAGGCGACGTCGTCGACGAACCGGCGCATGTTCATCTTCGCCTCGTTGCGGACGCGAAGCATCCGATTCTCCATGTCCTCCTTGTATGCCTTGCGCCCCAACAGAAGTCCGGCGCCCAGCGACAGCGGGTTGAACATGCCCAGTCCGGCGAACGACGTCAGCATGCCGAACATCAGCACGCCGCCGTAGGAGCCGCGCATGCCGGTGACCACCTTGTGCCCGGCCTTGATCGGCTTGGCCTCGAGCCGGCCCAGCGACTTGAGCTCGCCGAAACCGGCGCCCAGCTCCCTGGCATCGATCTGCGGCATCTTCACCGCGTCCAGACCGGCCTCGACGAACGTCCGGCCCACCTCTTCGGCGAGCGCCTCAGCCCGCTGATAGGCCCAAACGAAGTTGTCGCCGACGGCCGTGGCGACAGCGTCCTCCAGTTCCGTGCCGATCTCCGCCCAGTGATTGGTCGGGTCACATTCGTCGATGACCTTTTCGGTGTGCTGGGTGATCGCGCGGAAGCGGGCGCGCAGATCATGGTCGATATCCGATGTCAGGTCGGCGATTCCGTCGTTGAGCACCTGCTGCCACAGCGCCGTCTGCTGCAGCGCATCTTGGGCTTCCTCCTTGCGCCGCTCCAGCTCGTCCTTCAATCGGTCCCGCGCGTCGGGATCGTTGAACGCAGACAACTCAGATTCCACCCTCAGCGTCAAATGCTCTGCAGCCGAGCGAACCTCGGCGAGAACCTGGTCGCGGATTCGGTCGTCCTCCCTGGACAGCACCTTGTCGCTGAGAAACTTGATGATGGCAGGGAAGTTGGATTCCTCGTTGAGTTCCTTGTCGCTGTGGGTAAGGGCATGGCTGCGCAGCAGCGACGACGCGGGAATCACCGGCAGCGCCAAACCCGCACGCTGCAGATGAGCCTGGTTGGCCGCGACGATCTCGCGCCAGTACGGGTAGAGGTCGGTCTTGGTCGCGACAATGGCTGCCACCGGGCAGATTTCCTGGGCCTGCCGGATGAACCTCATTTCCGGCTCGGTGAACTCCTGGCTGGCGTCGCTGATCATCAGCATCGCGTCAGCATCGGGCAGCAGGCCGAGGGTTGCCGACAGGTGCGGCTGTCCGTGACCGCCGACCCCAGGGGTGTCGATGAACGCCAGGCCCTTCTTGAGCAGCGGGCTGCTTGCGGTGACCTCAACGCGCAACACCTCACGGCCACCGGCCTCCGGCGCGCGACGCAGATCGTTGCGGAGATTGGCGGGTGGAATGGGGATCACCGAGGGCTCGGCGCCGTCGGGCGCGGCCACGATCAACTGTGCCGACACCTGCTCCGAATACGACACCACGGTGGCGAGCACCGTCGTCTCGTCGTCGCCGACACGGGCCACCGGCACGTTGAGCAATGAGTTCAGCAACTGGCTCTTGCCCTGCTTCAGCTGGCCGGCGATCACCACGCGGATCTGGGGGTCGGAGATGCGCACCCGGGCCTTCTCGAGCCGCTCGGCCAGGTCCCCGCGCTCGTTGGCCTCGGCGATCTTCTTGGTGTGGTCGATCAGCTCGAGGATGACCTTCACCTTGCGCGGGTCATTCGGTTGCGTCATGGTGCCCCCAACGGTAGACGTGCCAACTGGCGGGGATCGAAGAACGATCCCCGCCAGTTGCGCTATGCGGTTGTGGCTGTCGGTCAGAACAGGTCGACGTCGACGCCGGACTGGTGGTGCGTCGAGTTGTCGTCGTGGCTGGCATCCACGTTGCCGCCGACGTGATCGGCCTGAGTCACGTCGCCGCCACCCGAGGAGACCGAGTGGTCGTCCTCGTTGCCGACGGATACCGGAGCGTGCGAACCACCCGCGTCGACGTTGTTGATGTCGTCGCCCGCAGACTGGTTGTTGCTGTTGGTGTTCTGCGTCGGGGCGATGATCACGCCGCCACCGGCACCGCCGGCCGCACCGCCACCGTCGCCGCCATCGCTGCCGACATTGATGAGGCCGCCGCCACCATGGCCACCGTCACCACCGGCCGCACCGCCACCGCTGGTGTCGATGTCACCGACCTGAGTGTTCTGTCCGCTGCCGGTGTTGGTCGCCACGTCGCCACCCGCCTGGGTGTTGACGTCGTTGCTGTTGTCATCGATGTCGTTGTCGATGCCGCCTGCGTTGACGTTGGAGCCCTGCCCCGCGAGCACGTCGCCGGTGTTGTTGCCGTCGTTGTCGTCGCCGACGACGTTGCCGTCACCCTCGACGTTGGTGCTGTCGACGTCGCCGTTGATCGTGCCGGTGTTGACGGTGCTGCCGTCGCTGGCGTTGATGTCACGGCTGAAGTCGAAGTCCAGGTCGAGGTTGCCGACGCCCTGCTGCACGTCCTCGCCGGCCCGCGGGCTGCCGATGTCGTTGCCGCTGGCGAACGCGGTGTCATTGTGGCTGGCGAAGTCCGTCTCGGGTGCGAACGTCCGCTGCGGCGCGAAGGTCAAGCCGTTGTTGTCGGCCACCGTGTGCTGCAGAGCCTGGACCGCGTTGCCGCCGCCGTAGACGGCTGCCGGCGCGACAACCGCGGATGCGGCCTGCGTCAGCTGGGCCTGGGTCACCGCGGTGCCCATTGCCTGCGAAGCCGCCTGAGTCGGGTTGGCGACGAAGGCGCGGACATCGGAGGGATCGGCGCCGGGCCGGGTCAGGCCGAGGAGCCAATCGAACAGGAAGGAGATGGGGTTCGACATTGGAGTGCCTTTCGGTGAGTGGGTGTGTTCTGTTGTGGTCGTCACCGGCTGTCCGGCGATCTGGGGACTACGTTATGGACCCGGCAACCCCTCGGAAACGGGGTCGACACCTATCCCTACGGGACCCCCTGCAGGGATCATGGGGGATCCCCCATTAGGGGATTAGGGGGTGGCTGGGGATAGCGTCATTTGGCCAGCTGAGCAGGGTTTCTACGGACGACAACGGCGCGGCCGTCAGGTGGCGGCGCCGTTGCGGACGTGCTTGTGCGTCTAGTCAAAGATGTCGTATCCGGTGTCACCGATGTCCAGATGATGCTGGGCGTCGTCGAGTGCGGACTGCCAGTCGGTGTCGCCGGCGTCGCCGATGAGTGGCGCGTCGTCGATGATTCCGTCTGTGAGCTGCGCTGACGGATCGTCGAAATCCGCGACGGCGGGAACATCGGCGTCGTGCAGGGCGTCCAGACCCGCGTGCAACGAATCGTCGGGTTGTTCGATGACGTTCGCCGCGAGGCTGTGCCCGTCGTCGATCGCGGGGACCGACGCATGGTCGTCGAATGCATCGAATGCCGCGGTCGCCGCTCCACTGCTCCACACGTTGCCACTCGGATCTGCGCCGAGGAGATCCGCGCCGGTGGTCGGCACTGCCGTCGACAGCGACTCTGACACAACCGGGATCAGCGCATTCACGTCTGCGCTGGTCACATCGGTCAAATTGGCGGCGTGGATGGCTTGCGCCGGGTCAGCGGCATACTGGGCAGCAGCGTCAGGGTCCCGCACCAACGACATCACGAAGTCGAGTAGCGGGTTTGCCATGACACACCTTCTTTCCTATCGCGGATACTTCGGGCGAGTGCCCTTTGGTTAGACACGATGCTATCCAGGCGCAGGTGTGGCGTGATCGGTGTGAAACCCGCCCCTGCCGGTAGAGCGTTAGGGGACTCGACGTTAGGGGTTTTACACCGCTAGGGGGATCTGCGTGTTCGGCGCGTCTTCGGCCGCTATCGTGATGGACGGCCGAACAGAGGAGGCTGCGGCGCATGAGCACCGAAGGCGAGTGCGAGTGAGGATCGCAGCGAAGCGAGGACCGGAGCGAGTGGGAGCCGAGACATGAGCACCGAAGCTCTCGGGTTGTCCATCGGGGCGACCAACCTGGTCGCCGCGCGCGTCGGCCGTCCGCCCGTGATGCGCCGCGCCGTGCTGACGCTGTTCGCCGACCGCGCGCCCGAGGTCGGCGTCGCCGCGGAGAACCCGGCGCTCAATCAGCCCGGTGTCGTGCTGACCGGCTTCGTCGAACGGGTCGGTGATCCGGTCCCGCTGGTCGCCGAGGACGGCAGCTCCCACCGCGGCGAACGCGTGCTCGTCGAAGCCCTCGACGCGATGGCCGAGACGGTGGGTGGCGGCCAGCCCGTCGCCATTGCGGTGCCCGCGCACTGGGGGCCCGCCACGATCGGCGCGTTGCGCGGAGCCCTGCGGGATAAGCCGCAGCTGTCGCCGGGCGGTGTGCCGGCGGCACTGATACCGGACTCACTCGCCGCGCTCACCGCGCTGCAGGCCGCGCCGGGCCTGCCTGCCGGCGTCATCGCGCTCGTCGATCTGGGCGGCAGCGGAACCAGCATCACGCTCGCCGATGCGAATACGAACCTCGCGCCGATCGGCGAAACCGTAAGGTACGGCGAATTTTCCGGCGATGAGATCGACCAGGCGGTCCTCAATCACGTTCTCGCCGGAGTCGCCGATGCCAACAACGCCGATCCGGCTGGCACCGCAGCGGTCGGCTCACTGACCCGCCTGCGCGACGAGAGCAGGCAGGCCAAGGAGCGCCTGTCCGCGGAGACCGCCACCGTGGTGCCCGTCGATCTGCCCGGGTTCCGGTCCGATGTCCGGCTGACCCGGACCGAGCTCGACAACCTCATCGCCGGGCCGCTGTCGGGCCTGCTCGCCGCGATCCAAGAGACGTTGGAGCGCAACAACATCGCGCCCACCACCCTCGCCGCCGTGGCAACCGTCGGTGGTGGCGCGGGCATCCCGCTGGTCACCCAACGACTGTCCGAACAGTTCCGCGTGCCGGTCATCACCACGCCGCAGTCGCAACTGAATGTCGCGGCGGGCGCGGCGCTGCTGGCCGGCCGGGATCTGGCCGCCGACGCGCCGACCGGACTGTCGGCCGCCGCCGATGTCCCAACGGGTATCGCGCCCGCGGCGTGGGCCGCGGGAGCCGCCGGAGTCGCGGCGAGCGAGTCGGCCGCCGACGGCGCCCCTTCGGCCACGTTCCGCGCGTTGGCCTGGTCGCAGGACGACGCTGCCGGCAGCGAACCCGTGCCATACACCGGCGGGGACTACAGCGCCGACGTGTACTCGGGGCCCACCGATGCCCGGCCGCAGGTGGCGTTCACTCCCGGCGAAGAGCCGCCCTACGATGACGAGCCGGCGCCGCTGCCGTGGTACAAGCGGCCACCAGTCCTGTTCGGAGCGGCGGCGGTTGCGGCGTTGCTTGCGATCGGCGGTTTGGCGATCACGCTCACCGGTAACAGCGGTGTGCTGGGTCCGGTAACGGAAACGAGCACGACCTTCTCCGTCGGCCCGTCGTCCGGGCAGCCGCCGGCACCCGTTGAGCCGACGACCGTCACGATGACAGGGTCCGACGGCCAACCGACCACCACCGTCGTCACGCCTCCACCGCCTCCACCGTCTTCGAGCACTACGACAACGACGACGCCGACCACGACGTCGAGCACGACGACCACAACAACGACCACAACAACAACGACCACAACAACAACGACCACAACGACGACGACCACGACAACGACGTCTCCTCCGGCACCCATACCGCAGCCTGAGCCCAACCCGCCCGACGGGGCTTAGCGGAGAATCAGCGATGGCCGGGCCTGCGCCCCAAGCACTTACCGACATACCGCCGGCGGCCCGAGATGCCGTCTCGGCACTGACCGCGGCGCCCGCCGAGCCGGTCAGAATTCTGGTGTCGGGCGGCATCGGCACCGGCAAGAGTTCCGTGCTCGCAATGATGCGGAATGCATTGCGGTCGGCCGACATCCAGGTGATGACACGGGCACCACGTGCGGGTGACGATCCGGCGGCCGCGATCGTCATCGATGACGCGCACCTGCTCGCCGACGAGGAACTCGAACAGCTCGCCGAGCGGGTATCCGATCCGGGCTCGACCGTCGTGGTTGCCGCCGAACCGCTCATCCAACGGCAGGCTCTGCGGGCACTGGTCACCGTGCTCGAACGCGAGAATCCGGTGATAACACTCGGCGCGCTCACCCCGCCCGATGTCACCGAAGCGGCCGGATTGGCTGCCGGTGGCCAGCCGGCAACGGAAATCGTTCGGGCGCTGATGCTTTCGACCGCGGGTCTGCCGTTCCTGCTCCGCCCTGCGATCACCGCCGCGGTATCGCCGGACGGCCAGGCTGCGGTGAACGCCATCGTGGAGGCGGCCAAGTTCGCGTTGATCGAGCGGCTGCGCCGGGTCGATGAGCCGGTGCTCGACACCCTGCTGGTGTCGTCACTGAGCCCGGACCTCGGCCCCGACGACGTCGCCGCGGCACTACGCCTGCGCCCCGATGAGGCGCAGCGGTTGGTGGACCGTGCCCGCGCAAGCGGGCTCATCGAACCCTCGCACAGTCAGGCCTTTCTCCGGTCGGTCCATCTCGGCGTCGCCGCGATCATCGGCGCTGCACGGCATCACGACATCGAGGTCGCCCTGCTGTCGTCCCAGATCGAATTGTCCACGCTGTCAACGGATCTCGCGTTGAGGATGGCCGACCACGGGCTGCGTGACGATCGACTCGCCAACGCGTTGGCCGACCTGGCTTCTCATCACCGGAGCCAACCGGCCAAGGCGGCACAGCTGTACCGCGCGGCAGCGGAGGCGGGCGCGACCGCGGTCAGCGCGCGACTGGCCGACGCGCTGGCGATGACGGGCGACTGCACGACCGCGGGTCGGTTGACCGACGAGCTGCTGGCGTCCGACGACGCCGCCGAGCGGGCCGCCGCGGTCCGCATCGCGGCGAGCATCGCCGTCCATGACGGCAGTGCCACCCAGGCGGCAGACCTGTTCCGCTGGCTGGGTCCCTACCCCGACGCCTTCGTCAGCGCAGCGAATGCCGTCGTGTCGGTAGCATCGGGTGACTCGCAAGCCGCTCGGGTCGCGTTGAGCACCGAAAGTGCCGGTCCGCCAACGTCAACCGCCCGGGCGGCACGCAGCCTTGCCGAGGGGCTGTTGCTCTCCCTCGACCAACCGTTCCCAGTCGCCGTCGCCCGATTGGGCCAGGCCATCACGACCGAACAACAACAGCCCGGCGTCGCACCGGACAGTCCGGCCGCACTGGTCACGCTCGCGGCGCTGCATGGCGGCGACCCGGTCAGGGCGCGCAGCGTCATCGGGCGTGCGGTGCGCGCCGGCGGTGAGGACGACGCCTTCTCGTCTCATCGGCACCGGCTTCTGCTCGGGTGGGCACGGATGCAGGACGGTCAGCTTGCTACGGCGATGGCCGACGCCGCCACAGTCGGTGACGCGACACTGCATCGCCGCGATGCGCTGTGGGCGGCGGCCCTCAACACGGCCATCGCCCGCCGCAGCGGTGACGGCGGAGCAGTTCAGAAGCACTGGTATGCCGCCGTCGAAGTGCTCGCCGAGTACTCCATCGACCTTTTCTCGCTGCTTCCGCTCGGCGAATTGTGGGTCGCCGCAGCGCGGATGCGCCAGGTGGACCGACTTCAGCACACGCTGGACGAGGCGTTCGCGATCCTGACGTCGTTGGGGAACCCGGTGCTGTGGTCGGTGCCGCTGCACTGGGCCGGCGTGCACGCGGGAATTCTGGCCAACTCCCCGGAGGCCGTCGCCCCTCACGGCCATGCGCTCACGGCCGCGGCAGGCAGCAGTGCGTTCGCAAAGGCGCTCTCCGGCGCGGGCCGGACGTGGCTGCGGGTGCTGGCCAACCACGTCGATGTCGACGAGGTCACCGCCGCCGCACGGTCGCTCTCTCAATTCGGGCTCACCTCCGACGCCACCCGACTGGCGGGCCAGGCCGCGCTGCAGACCCCCGACGGGCGAGTGTCCGGCGCGATGTTGCAGTTGGCCCGCGACCTGAAACTGGCGACTGCGGCCGACGACGGTCCCGGTGTCGAGTCGGCGCCCGTGACGGCAGCACCGACGGGGTCGACGCGTCAGCAGTCGTCGCGGCTCTCCGACCGTGAGCGCGAGGTCGCCGAACTGCTGCTGCTGGGCATGCCGTACCGCGACATCGGGAGCCAGTTGTTCATCTCGGCCAAGACCGTCGAGCATCATGTGGCGCGAATCCGCCGCCGGTTGGGGGCGGACTCCCGATCGGAGATGCTGTCGATGCTGCGGGCGATGCTGGCCACGCCGACCTGACCGGCCGGCAAATCCCCTAACGCCCCTCAATCCCCTAATCGCGTTCCCTCATTGGTCTCGGCTGAGCACCGGGGTGAGCACCGATCCGCGACGGCTTTCCGCAGCTTACGGTCGATCCAATCGTTTCGTGACCAACCCGACGCAGAGGTGTGACATGTCGAATCCGCATGGCGGCAAGGGCAATTCGCTTGGCCTGACCATTGGCGCCACCAACCTTGCCGGCGTGGGCGACGGTCAACGACCCGTCATCCGCCCGTCGGCGATGACGTTGCAGCGGGGTTTGACGCTCACCGGCTTCGTCGACCGCGTCGGCGATCCCGTCCCGATGGTCGCCCAGGACGGCTCCCAGCACCGGCCCGAGGTTCTGCTGGTGGAGGCGCTCGACGGGGTTGCCCGCGCCGCAGCCAAGGCGCCGGTGTCGGAGGTCGCGGTGACGGTACCTGCGCATTGGCGCACCCCGATGGTCGAGGCGCTGCGCAGCGCCATGCGCGGCAAGCCGGGTCTGGCTCGCTCCCCCCTGGTGTCCGACGCCGCCGCCGCGTTGACGGCGTTGCGTTCCAACCCCGGCCTTCCGACCACGGGCGTGATCGTCCTGTGCGACTTCGGCGGCAGCGGCTCCAGCATCACGCTGGTCGACGCGGCGGCGAAGGACGCTCCGGTCGGCGAGACGGTCCGGGTGCCCGACTTCTCGGGTGACCAGCTCGACCAGGCCATCTTGTCCAGGGTCGTGACGGGGATCTTCGACGCGTCAGACGCCGACCCTGCGAGTACCTCGATGGTCGGATCGCTCGCTCGGCTTCGCGACGAGTGCAGGCAGGCGAAGGAGCGGCTGTCGGACGAGACGGCCACCGCCATCGTTGTCGACGTGCCCGGGTTGGAGACGACCGTGCGGATGACAAGGATGGAGCTCGACGACCTGATCGACGAGCCGTTGGGCGAATTCACGGCGGCATTATTCGACACACTGGAGCGCAATCGGGTTCCGTTGGCCGGCATTTCGGCCGTTGCGACCATCGGCGGCGGTGCCCGCATCCCCCTGGTCACGCAACGGCTCTCCGAGCACCTCCGCACAGCGGTCGTCACCACGGCGCAGCCGCAGCTGACGGCCGCCGAAGGCGCCGCGCTGATCGCCGACCGCAGCCAGATCGTCGAGACGGCTACGGCGATGGCCCCTGCCGCTCCGGCGACGGCCACCGTCGCTGCGGCGGCGTTCGCGGCGGGTGGTGCCCCGTCGGCCGTCGGCGCATTGGCATGGTCCGAGGTCTCCGACGATCCCCACGCCATCCTGGAGACCGAACCGCACTTCGACGACGAATTCGTCGCGACGCCGGCCGACAGCCGACCGGAGGTGCGCTTCCAGCACGAAGAGTGGGAAGAGCAGGCCCAGTCGCGTCGGCGCAGTCCGGCTCTGTTGTTCGGCCTTGCGGCGGCGGCCGCCGTTGTCGCCGCGGTGGTCTTCGGCCTGACGACGTTCACGCGCGACACCTCCACAGTTCCGGCAGGCACCTCGTCGAGCATCGCCCCCGCACCGGCACAGGTCGCGGAGCCGCCCGCACCCGCTGCGGAGGCGCCCGCGTCTGCACAGGCCCCTGTTGTCACGACCGTGGTGGCACGGCCGCAGCCGCGTGTTGCGCCGCGACCGCAGCAGCAGCAGGCGCCCGTCGTTGCGCCCGCGCCGCAGCAGCCCGCACCTGCCCCTGCTCCCGCCCCTGAAGCTCCCGCACCCGCGCCTGCTCCGCCCGCGCCGGCTCCCGAGAATCCGGCACCCCCGACGGATCCGGGCACGGGAACGCCTCCGATCGACCCCGGCACCGGCGGTGGCGGCACCGGTACGCCTCCGATCGACCCCGGCACCGGAACGGGAACGGCGGCACTGGCACCGGAGGCACCGGGATGGACACCGGCACCGGCGGCGCGGAGAAGGCTCCGGCAAAGCCCGGTCTGGTGGCGCCGATATTGGAGCCCGTGCTCTCACCTCAACCCTAGTAAGGGGAGCCTTCGTAGCGGGCTTTCCCGGCGAGATGCAACTATGAGCAGGCATCGAGCATAAGTTACCGGCGAGTAACTTTAGATAAGTTACTCTTGGGTAACTTAGATACCGGGAGGCACGCGGGTGGACACCCATACGCTGATCAGGCTCGTCGTCGGGCTCGGGATGACCGCGGTTGTACTGGTCTTCGCCGCTCGCCGGGTCCTATGGCTAACGAACCTGATTCGGTCCGGCCAGAAAACCAGCGACGAACACGGCCGCAAGGACGACCTCGGCACCCGCATCAAAACCCAGATCACAGAAGTCTTCGGGCAAACCCGGCTGTTGAAATGGTCAATTCCCGGCCTTGCGCACTTCTTCACGATGTGGGGCTTCTTCATCCTCGCCACGGTTTATCTCGAGGCCTACGGCCTGTTGTTCGTGCACGACTTCCACATCCCGTTCGTCGGCCGCTGGGATGCGCTTGGCTTCCTGCAGGACTTCATCGCACTGTCCGTTCTGGCGGGCATCACCACCTTCGCGATCATCCGGTTGCGGACCGAGCCGAAGGAGCATGGCCGCGAGTCCCGGTTCTACGGCTCGCATACCGGCGGCGCCTGGCTGATCCTGTTCATGATCTTCAACGTCATCTGGACGTATGCACTCGTCCGTGGCTCGGCGGTGAACACCGACAACCTGCCCTACGGCAACGGCGCGTTCTTCTCGCAGTTCATGGGTTGGGTCCTGCACCCGCTCGGCCATACCGCCAACGAGTGGATCGAAACCGTCGCGCTGCTGCTGCACATCGGCGTGATGCTGGTGTTCCTGCTGATCGTGCTGCACTCCAAGCACCTGCACATCGGCCTGGCACCGCTCAACGTCACGTTCAAGCGGCTGCCCGACGCGCTGGGCCCACTGCTGCCGGTGGAGTTCAAGGGCGAGCCGATCGACTTCGAGGATCCCGCCGAGGACGCGGTGCTCGGCCGCGGCAAGATCGAGGACTTCACCTGGAAGGGCTACCTCGACTTCACCACGTGTACGGAATGCGGACGCTGTCAGTCCCAATGCCCGGCATGGAATACCGGAAAGCCGCTGTCCCCCAAGCTCGTCATCATGAACCTGCGCGACCACCTGTTCGCGAAGGCGCCATACATCCTCGGCGACAAGGAAACTCCGCTGGAGAACACCCCCGAGGGTGGCCTGGGCGAGAACTTGGGTGGCGAGAAGCACGACGAAGAGCACCACGTCCCCGAGTCGGGTTTCGAACGTGTCATGGGCTCGGGCCCGGCGCAGGCCACCCGCCCGCTGGTCGGCAGTGCCGAGCAGCTCGGCGTGATCGACCCCGACGTGTTGTGGTCGTGCACCACCTGCGGCGCGTGCGTCGAACAGTGCCCGGTGGACATCGAGCACATCGACCACATCGTTGACATGCGTCGCTACCAGGTGATGATGGAATCGGAGTTCCCTGGCGAGCTAGGTGTGCTGTTCAAAAACCTTGAGACCAAGGGCAATCCATGGGGGCAGAACGCCAAGGATCGCACCAACTGGATCGACGAGGTCGAGTTCGACGTGCCGGTGTTCGGCAAGGACGTCGACTCGTTCGAGGGCTACGAATACCTGTTCTGGGTCGGCTGCGCAGGCGCCTACGAGGACCGCGCGAAGAAGACGACCAAGGCCGTTGCCGAGCTACTCGCGGCCGCCGGGGTGAAGTACCTGGTGCTCGGCGAGGGTGAGACCTGCAACGGTGACTCCGCCCGCCGCTCCGGTAACGAGTTCCTGTTCCAGCAGCTCGCCGCACAGAACGTCGAGACCCTCAACGATCTGTTCGAAGGCGTCGAGCGGGTCGACCGCAAGGTCGTCGTCACCTGCCCGCACTGCTTCAACACGCTGGGCCGCGAATACCCGCAATTGGGCGGTACTTACACGGTGCTGCACCACACGCAGCTGCTGAACCGATTGATCCGGGACAAGAAGCTGGTGCCGGTGAAGCCGGTGGACGGCGAAGGCTCGGACATCACCTACCACGACCCGTGCTACCTCGGCAGGCACAACAAGGTCTACGACGCGCCTCGTGAACTGATCGGTGCGTCCGGTGCCAAGCTCACCGAGATGCCTCGCCACGCCGACCGCGGATTGTGCTGCGGCGCAGGCGGTGCCCGCATGTGGATGGAAGAGCACATCGGCAAGCGGGTGAACCACGAACGCGTCGAGGAGGCATTGGACACCGGTGCGTCGAAGATCGCCACCGGCTGCCCGTTCTGCCGCGTGATGATGACCGACGGCGTCGACGACGTGGCCGCGGCGAACGACCTGCCGAAGGCCGAGGTTCTCGACGTGGCACAGCTGCTGCTTGGCTCGCTCGACATGAGCTCGATCACGCTGCCCGAGAAGGGCGCCGCCGCAAAGGTAGCCGAGGAGCGCGCCGCGACGAAGGCCGCGGAGGCTCCGGCCAAAGCAGAAGCCGCGACCGTTGAGGCCGAACCTGAAGCCAAGCCGGAACCGAAGGCCGACGCCGCGACCGCGGCGGAATCCAAGCCGGTGACCGGACTCGGCATCGCGGGCGGTGCGAAGCGTCCGGGTGCGAAGAAGGCGGCCACGCCGGCCGAGCCGACAAAAGCGACCGCGCCGGAAGAGCCCGCAGCGGCAGCAGCGCCTGCAAAGGGACTCGGTCTGGCCGCGGGTGCCAAGCGACCAGGCGCAAAGAAGACGGCCGCCGCGCCCGCCGAGGCAAAGGCGGAGGCACCTGCAGAAGCGCAGGCAGAGGCGCCTGCCAAGCCCGAACCCGAGGTCAAGGGTCTCGGCATCGCCGCGGGCGCGCGCAGGCCGGGCGCGAAGAAGGCACCGGCAGCCGCTCCCGCCGAGGTGAAGACGGAGGCACCTGCAGAAGCACAGGCAGAGCCACCTGCAGAAGCGCAGGCAGAGGCACCCGCCAAGCCCGAACCCGAGGTCAAGGGTCTCGGCATCGCCGCGGGTGCGCGCAGGCCTGGTGCGAAAAAACCATCTGCTGCACCCGCCGCCAAACCCGCTGCGCCGCAGCCGGAACCGGAATCCGACGGCGAATCCGCTCCTGCGCCTGAGCCTTCCAGCGAGGGCAACGGTGAAACGCCTGCACCCCCGGTGAAAGGGCTTGGCATCGCAAAGGGTGCGCGTCCGCCGGGAAAGCGCTGACGTCGGCGAAAGGTCACGGCCCGATATCGATCGGCAAATTCAATTTGCCATCAATGAGACGATGAACGACGTGACTACCCATCAGGTGCCGTGGCACGCGACCGGCCAGCACCCGCGGCAGCGCACGTTCACCCAGTCGTCGAAGCTGCAGGACGTCCTGTACGAGATTCGCGGACCGGTGCACGAGCATGCGGCGCGGTTGGAGGCCGAAGGCCACCGGATCCTTAAGCTCAACATCGGCAACCCCGCGCCGTTCGGATTCGAGGCGCCCGACGTGATCATGCGCGACATGATCCAGGCGCTGCCGTACGCGCAGGGTTACTCGGATTCCAAGGGCATCCAGGCCGCCCGCCGGGCCGTCTTCACGCGCTACGAACTCGTCGACGGTTTCCCCCGGTTCGACGTCGACGACGTCTATCTCGGCAACGGCGCCTCCGAACTGATCCAGATGACCTTGCAGGCGCTGTTGGACAACGGCGACCAGGTATTGATCCCCGCACCGGACTATCCGCTCTGGACCGCGTGCACCTCGCTGGCCGGCGGCACCCCCGTCCATTACCTATGTGACGAAACGCAGGGCTGGATGCCCGACATCGCCGACTTGGAGTCCAAGATCACCGACCGCACCAAAGCGATTGTGGTGATCAACCCGAACAATCCCACCGGTGCCGTGTACAGCCGGGAAGTGCTTACGGCGATGGCCGATCTCGCGCGCAAACACCAGCTGCTGCTCTTGTCCGACGAGATCTACGACAAGATCCTTTACGACGACGCGAAGCACATCGCGACGGCATCGGTGGCACCGGACGTACTGACCTTGACATTCAACGGGTTGTCGAAGGCCTACCGGGTGGCCGGCTACCGGTCGGGTTGGCTGGTTATCACCGGCCCCAGGGAGCACGCCGAAAGTTTCATCGAAGGCATCAGCCTGTTGGCGAATATGCGGCTGTGCCCGAACGTCCCTGCCCAGTACGCGATTCAGGTCGCGCTGGGCGGGCATCAGAGCATCGAAGATCTGGTGCTGCCCGGCGGGCGCCTGCTCGAGCAGCGCGACGTGGCTGTGACCAAGCTCAACGAGATCCCCGGGGTGTCGTGCGTGAATCCGCAAGGCGCGCTGTACGTCTTCCCTCGGCTGGATCCCGAAGTGTATGACATCGCCGACGACGAACAACTCGTCCTGGATCTGCTGCTGCAGGAGAAGATCCTGATAACTCAGGGCACCGGGTTCAACTGGCCCACACCCGATCACCTGCGCATCGTCACCCTGCCGTGGGCCCGCGACCTGACCAACGCCATCGAACGACTCGGCAACTTCCTGTCCAGCTACCGCCAATGAGTGTCACAGACCTTCGCGGAGTTCGAAGCCAGCCACCGCGGGGTCTCTGAGACGCCGATCTCCTACGCCATCACCTACGACGACGAGGCATGGGTGGAGGCCGACGGCCGCGTGGCGGCTCGGGTCTGGATCACCAGGAGACGACCTGGCCGAGTTGGCGCACCGTCGAGGCGCTCGCCGACTACTGAGGGCGCGTTCAGGTCCTGCCTCTACCCTCATCCGGGTGACGCACTCGCACGCCCACTCGCATACCCTGCACGGACCTTCCCCGCTTGGACCGTTGGCCGCGAAGGTCGTCATCGGACTACTGATCGCCATCGGCGTCGTGGTTCTGGCCGGGGCCGCCCTGCTGTGGCCCAGCCAGACGAAGCTCGAGATTCCGCTGCCATACCAAAACGCCGCGGGCGGGGCGGTGACCACCGAGGCCGGGAATGTGCTGTCCGCCGGCAAGGCGGACTGTGGCGGCGCCGACGTCGGCGCGGTGATCACCAGAGACGTGACACCGACCGAGGTGAAGGACTCCCCCTGCATCCACGCGGTGGTGGCCATCGAATCCGGGCCCAACGCCAACGCCACGACGGTGCTGGAGTTCGGCAGCGGACCCGGCCAGCCCCAACTCGCTGTCGGTGACCACATCCGCATCACCCGACAGGTCGATCCAACCGGAACAACGACCTATTCGTTCTACGACTACGAGAGGAAGTGGCCGCTGATTCTGCTCGCCTCCGCGTTCGCGGTGGTAGTCGTGGCGGTCGCCGGGTGGCGCGGATTACGCGCGCTGGTCGGCATCGTCGTCGCGTTCGTGGTGCTGGTCGGGTTCATGCTGCCGGCCCTGCGTGACGGAGCATCCGCCATCCCCGTCGCGTTAGTGGCGTCGGCAGCGATTCTCTACGTGGTGATCTACCTGGCACATGGCGTGAGCCTGCGCACCAGCGCGGCACTTCTCGGCACTCTGACATCCCTACTGCTCGCCGCCCTATTATCATGGGGCGCAATCGAATTGACGCACCTCACCGGCCTTTCAGAGGAAGAGTCGAGCGCGGTCGTTACCTACATGGGAAACGTGTCGATCACGGGCCTGCTGCTGGCGGGCTTCATCGTCGGCTCGCTCGGTGTGCTCAACGATGTCACCATCACGCAGGCATCGACGGTGTTCGAGCTGGCCGGTGTCGGCGACAGCGGCTCGAGGCGCGGGATCTTTCTCGGCGCCATGCGGGTGGGTCGCGACCACATCGCCAGCACCGTCTACACGCTGGTGCTGGCGTATGCGGGCAGCGCCCTGCCGCTGCTGCTGCTGTTCAGCGTCGCCGACCGGTCGCTGGGCGACGTGCTGACCAGTGAGACCGTCGCCATCGAGATATCCCGCGCCGCGGTCGGCGGTATCGCTCTCGCGCTGTCGGTCCCGCTGACCACTGCCATCGCGGCAGTGCTGGCCACGCCAGGGGGCACTACTGACGTTCCAGCAGCTTCAAAAGGTAGGCGCCGTATCCCGACTTGAGCAGCGCATGGGCGCGCTCGGCGAGCTGGTCGTCGTCGATGTAGCCGACGCGCCACGCCACCTCCTCGGGCACGCTGATCTTCAGTCCCTGCCTGCGCTCGATGGTGCGGACGTAGTCGCTGGCGTCCAGCAGCGAGTCGAATGTGCCGGTGTCGAGCCACGCCGTGCCGCGGTCGAGAACCTCGACCGAAAGCCTGCCCTGATTCAGATAAACCTGGTTGACCTCGGTGATCTCGTATTCACCTCGGGTCGACTTCTTCAGCGAGCGCGCGATCTCCACGACGTCGTTGTCGTAGAAGTACAGTCCGGGCACCGCATAGTGCGATTTTGGCGTGGCCGGCTTCTCCTCGATCGACAGCGCGGTGCCGTCGGCGGCGAACTCGACGACGCCATAGGCCGACGGATCGGCCACCCGGTAAGCGAAAATTGCTCCGCCGCTGACGCTTTGGAACCGGCGGAGGCTCGTGCCAAGGCCAGGGCCGTAGAAGATGTTGTCGCCCAACACCAAAGCCACTGAGTCCCTGCCGATGTGGTCGGCGCCGATGACGAAGGCCTGAGCGAGACCGTCGGGTTGATCCTGCACCGAGTAGGTGAGGTTGATCCCGAACGCCGAACCGTCATCGAGCAGCCTGCGGAAGTTCGGTGCGTCGTCGGCGGTGGTGATCACCTGGATGTCGCGGATGCCCGCCATGATCAGCGTGGAGAGCGGGTAGTAGATCAACGGCTTGTCGTAGACGGGCATCAGCTGCTTACTGGCGCCCATCGTGATCGGGTACAGACGCGTGCCCGATCCGCCGGCCAGGATGATCCCCCGCATCAGCCCGCGAGATCCTCTTCGGTCAGTTCGGTCGCCGCCAACGCGGAGCGCAGGTCGGCATGCCGGAACACCGAGGTGACATGGTCCCGCACCACCCGGAAGGCCACCGCATCGCCGTCTTGTTCCTCGGCGACCACCACGCCGTCGCGGACATACATCCGGCCCGGGTCGGCGGCGGTGACGCCCAGCGAGCGCGCCCACTCACGCATGGCCTCGTGACCCTGGCCCGCCCCGTTCGCATCGCCGAACTCGATATCGTCGCTGGACACCTGTAACAAGGTGTCGAAGTCCCCCGCGTTCAGCGCGTCATGCCAGGCGAGGACGGTGGCGATCTCCGAAGTCGTCATGATCGAAACGTACGCCACTCAGAACGGGGTGCGGTCCAGCCACCCGTCCCAAACGGCGGTGTCGCCGAATACTTCGAGCCCGCCACCGGCCGCCGTCTGCCGGCGGACCACGGCCAGCAACAGATCCTTCGCGCTTCCGCGCAGCGCGGCGTCGCCCTTGCCGTGCTCGTGCGACCACGCGATTCCATCGCCCGTGCCGGTGATCGTCCACTCCCCTGCGGCGTCCAGGCCGCCGTCGGTGGCATGCAGATGCAACGTCTGGCCGGCATCCAGGGGCGACGATTCGGCGCTCACCTCGACGGCGATGCGCTCCAGCCACTCGTCGATCCCGTCGGCGGCCAATTCGGGCGTCAGCCGGTATTCGGCGCCGACCGCGATAGCCGCGTCGGCTCGGTGCACGGTTGCCTCGTGCAGCCTGCGCCTGATCCACCACTGTGCGGGGCGGGGGCCGATGAACGTCCAGACGTCGGTGTCGGCGCCCACAGCGTCGACGGAGTCGAGGATGAGCCGGACGCCCGCATTGAGCCAGTCGATGGCCGCGTCGATATCGTCGGGCGGCTTGCCATCACGTACTTCCCGGGGATCAAGCGCCTCGTCGCGCCGGTCGGCGACGATCTGTGCAGCCCACCGGTTTCCGCGGCCGACGTGGCGGAACAGCTGCCTGATCGTCCAGTCCGGGCACGTCGGAACGGGGGCGGCCGGATCGGCGGTGCGAATCAGGTCGCCGAACGCCGCGGTTTCCTCGACGAGCGAAGCGCGGGTATCCACATCACGAACCTAACTCAATAGTCGACACGGAAACCCCCGATGAACGCGATCGTGTTTCCGTCGGGATCGGTCACCGAGGACGTCCGCACACCCTTGCTGGCGTCGACGATCTCGTCCGATCCGATGCCCCGCCCACCGATCTCGGCAAGGTGGTTCTCGAGGTCATCGACGGCGAAGTTGAGCAGGCCCCTGCCTGCTCGATCCGGATCGCTGAACACCTGCACCCAGGCACCGGGAAGGACCTGCCATTCGACGAGCGATGGCATCGGGTTGTTGTCGGCGGGGCGCCCGAACAGCGACGCGTACCACTGCTCACTTCTGTCGATGTCGGATACGGGCACCACGGCCAACACATGTTTTATCGACATATGAGTTACGACCGGATCAGGCCGGCGAACTCATCGCGCGCGCCGTTCCGAGTGTGACCGGAAGCGACGACCAGCCACGCAGCACCCTGGTGTCGCGGCGGCTGCCGATGCCGGCGAGCCGGGCGTCGGGGAACCGCTCGAAGAACGTGCGCAAACCGACCTCCCCTTCGGCGCGGGCAAGCGCCGCGCCGAGGCAGAAGTGCCTGCCTCCGGAGAAGGACAGGTGCCTGCCCGCGTTATCGCGTTCAATGTCGAAGCGATGCGGATCGGCGAAGACGTTCGGGTCGCGGTTGGCGCCTGCCAGATGCAGGATCACGAGTTCGTCTGCCAGCACACGGGTGCCCGCCACGTCGGTGTCCTTGCACGCGATGCGCGCACTCATCTGCACCGGAGACTCCAGCCGCAAAATCTCCTCGACGGCGTTCGGCCACAACTGCGGGCGGGCGCCGAGTGTCGCGAGATGCTCCGGCGCGTCGAGAAGCATCCGAATTCCGTTGCCCAGCAGGTTGACTGTGGTTTCAAATCCGGCGGCAAGCACCAGGCCGGCGAGGGCCTGCAGCTCATCGCTGTTGAGGCGCGGACCCTCGTCGGAAGCCTTGATGATCTGGCTCATCAGATCCTCGCCGGGATTCCTGCGCAACTGCTGCAGATGGCGCGCGAGCCAGCTGTTGAAGCCGACGATGCCCTCGTTCACCTGCTGGAACTGCTGCCAGGACAGCCCGATATCGAGGCTCGGCGCGCCCATCTCACCGAAATGCAGGATGCGCGACCGGTCTTCGTCGGGGACGCCGAGGATGTCGCCGATTATCGCGACCGGAAGCAGCGAGCAGTAGCGGTCGACGATGTCGACGACGTCGGTGTTGCCTTCGAGTTGATCGAGAAGCGCCGTCGCCGTCTCTTCGACCCGCTCCCGCAGCGTCGCAACAGCCCTCGGCGTGAACACCGACGACACCAGCTTGCGGTACCGCGTGTGATCGGGCGGCTCGACCGACAACAGCGACGGCGGACGCAGCGGGTGAAGCAGTCCAGGATCAGTCTTCTGAGCGACCCAGCGCAGCGGCTTGGGCAGATTGCCGCCCAGCTCCGTGACGCGGAAATCGTCCGAGCGCAGCAGTTCATGCGCGACGCCGTGGTCGAAGGTCATCAGCACGGCGCGGCATCGGATCAGCGGGCCTTTATCGCGCAGTTGGTCGGCGAAGGCACCCGGGTTGTCCCGGACGGCGGGATCAGCGATGAGCCGCGCCTGAGGATCGCCGCTGCGAAGGCCTAGCTTCGAGAGGCCGCGGACGACGCCGTGCAGGGCAAACCAACGGATTCGTTGCCTCATGACGCGAGCTTACGACCGTCTGCGTTGTTATACAAGTGTCAAACAGTGGCACTCTTGCCCAGCGCGTACACCCGCCAGCCCGCGTCTGTCCATTTGGCCGAATTCAGGCAATTGCGGCCGTCCACAACGACTTTCGCGCGCACAGTGTCGGCCAGCTGGTGCGGGTCGAGCTCGACGAACTCGCGCCACTCGGTGAGCACCAGCACGGCGTCTGCGCGATCACACGCCTCGACCACCGACGTGGAGTAGTTCAGGGTCGGGAAGAGCTGCTGGCTGTTCTCCATCGCCTTTGGGTCGTAGACGTTGACGGTGGCGCCGTTGAGCTGCAGCATGCCTGCCACGTTGAGCGCGGGCGAATCCCGTACGTCGTCGGATTCGGGCTTGAACGCCGCGCCGAGTACCGCGACGTTGGCGCCGAGTAGCGAGCCGCAGGCCTTGGTCGCCAATTCGACCATCCGGGTACGCCGGCGCATGTTGATGCTGTCGACCTCGCGCAGGAACGTCAGGGCGTGGTTGGCGCCGAGCTCACCCGCGCGCGCCATGAAGGCACGGATGTCCTTTGGCAGGCAGCCGCCCCCGAAGCCGAGGCCCGCGTTGAGGAACAGGCGGCCGATGCGCGGGTCGTAGCCGAGTGCATCGGCGAGCAGTGTGACGTCGGCATCGACGGCCTCAGATACTTCGGAGATCGCGTTGATGAACGAGATCTTGGTCGCGAGAAAGGCGTTCGCCGACACCTTGACGAGCTCGGCGGTCTGCAGGTCGGTCAGCAGGAACGGAACGCCCTCGTCGAGCAAAGGCGCATACAACTCGCGCATCGCGGCTTCGGCGTGTATCGAGTCCGGCTGCACACCGAGCACGAGGCGATCGGGATGGAGGGTGTCGTGAACGGCGAAGCCCTCGCGGAGAAACTCGGGATTCCAGGCGATTTCGACGTCGACGCCGTCGGCGGCCAGAGCGCGGGCCCTGACACCCAGTTCGGATGCCGTGCCGACGGGCACGGTCGACTTGCCGACGATGACCGCCGAGCGCTGCAGCTTCGGCACCAAGGTGTCGATGACGGCGTGCACATGACGCAGATCGGCGCCGTACTCGCCCTTCTTCTGCGGTGTGCCGACGCCGAGAAAGTGCACATCGGCGAACTCGACGGCAGCGTCGTAATCCGTCGTGAAATGCAGCCGGCCCGCGGCGAGGTTGTCGCTCAACATCTTTCGCAGGCCAGGCTCGTAGAACGGGATGTCACCGCCCGCCAATTTCGCAACCTTGCCGGGATCGATGTCGACGCCGAGAACTTCGTGACCAAGTTCGGCCATCCCGGCGGCATGTGTCGCGCCGAGATAGCCCGTGCCAAACACAGTGCATCGCATAAGGCCGGTATAGGCCGCCGCGATGAGCTAACTGCTAAGCGACACTTAGCGGGAAGCCAACGGTAGATGACCGGCTAGTGGCCGCCGGTGCAGAGCCCCAGCACACAGATGCTCGGGCCACCGCCACCCCGCGAGCCGGAACCACCGTCGCCGTAGCCACCGGAACCGAAGCGACCTGAGCCCGAACCGGGGTAGCCACCCGAGCTCGGGTATCCACCCGAACCCGAGCCGGGGTAACCGCCCGAGCCGGGATACTGCGGCGACTGCTGAGGCGGATCGTCGGGGATCTGCTGCGGTGGCTGCCACGGCGACTGCTGCGACGGCCGCTGCCACGGCGGAACCCACACCGGGGGCCGCTGCGGGTAATAGACCGGAGGCTGCGGGTTGTACACCGGCGGCGTGAAAACCGGGGGCACCACCGGGGCCGCGGGCACCGGCACCGGTGCGGCAGGCACGGGTACCGGCGGCGGGGCCACAGGTGCGGGCGGGAGCGCCGCGGCGGGCGCGGGTTTCTCGACGAAGACCGTCCGGGGCGCTTGCGCGGGCGCCTGCTGGACCACCGGCACCGGTGCCTTGATGATTTCGGGAGGCGGGGCGGCGGGGGCCGGCGCAGGTGGCGGAGCGGCAGGGGCCAGCTTCTGCACGGGGGCAGGCGCAGCCTGGCTCGGGATCACCGGCGTTTGGCCCGGGCTGGGCCGCTGGTCAACCGTCGGGCGGATGCTCACCGCCAGCGAAATCACGAGCGCGACAACGCCGACGACGAAGATCGAGGTCAAGGCGCTGCCGACGAGCAGGAACGGCTTGCGGCTCTCGTCGTCGTAGGACGCTTCGGGCTCGGGTACCTCGACCTCGTCGGAGTACGCCAGCGCGTCGGAATACGCCTCGGCGGCAGCAGCATCGACGGGCGCCATCTGCGTGGCCACACCGGCCATCTGCGTGACCGCGCCTGCCAGCTCCGGGTAGGCGCTGCCCGCGGTGGGTCCGTCATGATCCTGCGAATAGGCGAGGCCTGCGGTGGACGCCTCCATCTCTGGCGCATGCGCGGATGCGAGCGCCGCGCCGCGGGCGAGGGCGAGTTCGGGTTCGTCGGGGGCGCTGACGGGCAGGGCCACCAGGTTCTCCAAGTGAGCCTTCACGGCTGACGCATCGACACCGGAGCCGACGATGAATAGGCCCTGCGGTGGCGATTCCGCGGACTCGACGCCCATGGCCATCTCGGTGAACACGGCCATCGCGTCGGAATTGTGCAGATCACGGCTGAGCACCTTGACCACCGACCCGTCCTCGGTCTGCACGACCGACAGGGTTGCGATGTCCTTCTCGATGAATAGCAGTGCGGTGGTGTCGTAGCCGATCGCGCGGCCGACCGCTTGGGCGAGCGACGCGGCGGCATGCGTGGCGGACACGAGCATGACGTCCTCGATGCCGCGCGCCGCCAGGGTGTCGCGCAGTGCCGCGGCATCGGAATGGTGCGTCCACGTGACGCCGATCGACTTCAGGTGATGACCGCTCGCGGCGGCGCTCTCCTGCGTTCCGAGCACTGCCGCAGTGACCTGGTCGGCCGCATTTGACGTTGCTGCGCCGTCGGCTGGCTTGATGTCGAACGCATCGTGGTCGACGGTGACACCGTCTGCTTTTTCACCCTCGACCAGCACCATGCGGACCGTCGTAGGTGTCATCGACACACCCAGTACGATGTCCACGAGATCCTCCAAAGTGTTTGCTACGCTATCTGGGCTGCCGACGCGCGCTCGTACCACACGACCCGACAACTAGTTACTTCATCGCCACTGCCAGGGCGGGCGTTACAACCAACCGCGTTTGCTGGTGGCGGTGAAGACCTGGCCGGATCGAGACGGCACGAATGCTCGTCGGCGCCGTACATAAACCCTACTCGCGTCGACGAAAACGCGAATGCCTCGCTCTAACTTCCCGCGAAGATTTATTTCCGTCAAACGCTTCGCCTGCGTGTCCACGTGCCCCTCCGCCGCTCCGCGCCCTGCGTCCCCTAAATCGACTTGATGAAGTTCTGATACGACTTCGACGGCGTCGGTCCCCGCTGACCCTGATACTTCGACCCGACCTTCGCACTGCCGTAGGGGTTCTCGGCCGGACTGGTCAATCGCAACAGGCAGAGCTGCCCGATCTTCATGCCTGGCCACAGCGTGATCGGCAGGTTCGCCACGTTCGACAGCTCGAGCGTGATGTGTCCGCTGAAGCCCGGGTCGATGAAGCCGGCCGTCGAGTGCGTCAGCAGGCCGAGCCGGCCAAGCGATGACTTGCCCTCCAGCCGGCCCGCGAGGTCGACGGGAAGCGAGCACCGCTCCAGCGTCGAACCCAGTACGAACTCACCGGGGTGCAGGACGAACGGCTCGCCTTCTTTGGGCTCGACGAGGCTGGTCAGATCGTCCTGGCGCGTCGACGGGTCGATATGTGTGTAGCGGGTGTTGTTGAACACCCGGAACAGGTTGTCGAGCCGAACATCGACGCTGGACGGCTGCACCAGGCTCTCGTCGTAGGGATCGATACCAAGACGTCCCGCAGCGATCTCGCCACGGATGTCGCGATCTGAGAGCAGCACCCGACGAGCGTAGCCGCTGGGGTGTTAGCCTTCGTGATCACCGGCTCGGCCGGGCTAGCCGATGTAGTTCAATGGCAGAACATCAGCTTCCCAAGCTGAATACGCGGGTTCGATTCCCGTCATCGGCTCCATATCTACCACGGCATTCAGGCCTGAGTCACGGCTCGGGGTCGGCCATTTGCCTCCGTACCGGACTTTGACGGTCCCCGGCGCGGGTGACCCACTGGTGTCGGGCGATGGAGATAACCTGCTCCAGGCCGAGGCGTATCCGTGGGATGCGGGTGTGGGTTGACTTCAGCAGCGAAGAACAGCAATTTCGAGCAACAAAGGTCGGCAAAGCGGACGGGGTCGACCCCCAGATCATCGACATCGGAAAGGAATTCAAGCATTACAAAAGCATTTCGGGGCGAGGTCGTCTACTGCAATGGCGACGCCCCCGAGCGTCAGCAAATACTTCCACTACGACTTCCCCTGCAACTTCGAGAAGCTTGGCTAAAGAACCTGTGTCTACCGGCGACGGTCGCTGAGATGGTGAACGACTCCGCGACAGCCCTGGTGGCCGCCGACCAAATGTTAGCGATTTTAGTGGCTACCTTCGGCGTGGTCGTCGACTCCAAAAGTGATTCAACGAACGACAATTCGGCTGGGAGCGAACCGCACAACCATCATGAGAGCTCCGCCAATAGAGCCTTTGCTTCCTGTAGATCCGCCGTATCGAAGCCTTCGGTGAACCAGCCGTAGATGGGCGCCAACAACTCGCGAGCCTCTGCGAGCTTGCTTGTCCGTTGCCATAGCCGGCCCATGCTCATCGCAGCGCGCAGTTCCCAGGACTTCGAGTGCTGCTTCCGCGAAAATAGTCAGCGCCTGCTGAAAACAGCCTTCGGCCTGTGGCGCGTCAGGCGTGTCCCGTGTGAGCAACAACTCGCCCTTGAGTCGGTGCACTTCGGCCTCGTACAGACGCTCATCGTTGCGCTCCACCCAGCCGAGCGCCTCTTCCAGCGAGGACAGCCCCTCGTCGACCTGCCCCGCCAAGCCTTGCGCTTGAGCCAACAGCGCGAAGAACCACGGCCACACCGCCCCCATGCCTATCGACCGTCGACGGTCCATCGACTCACAGATATCAGCGATCCCCGCACGGACATCGCCCCGATAAGCGGCGGCCCAACCCCGCGGCAAGAGACACCACAGTTCCAGTGCGGGAAGGCCGTGCTCCGCAGCCACTGCCAGAGCCTCTTCCGCTCGTGTCGTGGCGGGCTCTGGGGCTCGCGACGAAGCTGAGACAGTTGGGCGAAAAACAGAAGCGATATCCCAACACTGTTCGGATTGTCGAGCTCACGGGCGTGCGTGAGCGTGTTCTCCATCGCCTGGACCGCCTGAGTCGGGTATCCCAGCATCCAACTGCTGAGTGCGGTGAGATATCCGGAGACGATGTGTGCTCGTGGTCCTGGTCATAGGGCACAACACCGGCGCCGTGCTGCTGCGGGGTGTATAACGCTGAAGGAATGACGGCTATGGTTACGCACATCAATGAAGTCGCCCTGCCACCATGCGGTGTAGGCGAGCATCGAATGTCCCACAGCCAGGATGAGCGGGCAATCGCTTTCCCGCCGGGCCAGCTGCAAGAATTCCTCGGAAAAGAGCCCGCGCTTCATGCATGTGTCCGAGCACCATCTCGGAGTGCGCCAGGCCGGAAAGCGCGGGAATAGCTCGAGGGGTGTTACCCAACCTGTCGTGCCAGTTCGCAGGCTCGGGCGTGACGTGCTCGACCGATTGTGGGCCAGTCACTAAGCCCGACGCGCCCCCCAAAGTGAGTTGCAGGGGGAGAGCTCGTGCTTAGCGAGTTCGGGGGTCTCAGGCAGGGTGCTGAGCAACTCCAAGCCGCGGAGAGCGTGA
Source organism: uncultured Actinomycetota bacterium (assembly GCA_963822305.1). Classification (GTDB taxonomy): domain Bacteria; phylum Actinomycetota; class Actinomycetes; order Mycobacteriales; family Mycobacteriaceae; genus Mycobacterium. The sequence goes on from CAWGHF010000015.1 coordinate 232,838, forward strand.
CTGGCGGCTTCGCGGTTGGCGGCGCGTTGCAGTGCTCGTCGGCCAGCCGTCTGCCAGTACAGGATCGCCTGCGCGGTCAGGCCGGCCTCGGTGTAATGGTGAGCCAACAGTTCAGGCCGGGTTTCGACGATCTCTGGGAATCGGCATTCTCCAATGTATCGGCGATACGTTGGTGGTGCTGTTGGCGCGTGCTCTTGAGCAGCGACTGATAGGCGGCCTCTTGGATCAGTGCGTGCTTGAAGCGGTACGTCGCCTGTGGCGGGCGCCCCTGCTCGTACAGGAACTCGGCGGCCACCAGTTGTTCGAGACCCTCGCGAACGATGTCGTCCGGCCACGGTGAGACTGCTTGCAGCAGTGGATAACTGAACTCGCGACCCAGAGTTGCCCCGAGCTGTGCCAGACCCTTGACGGCCGCCAAGCGGTCCAGTCGCGCCATCAACGAATCTTGCAGGGTGTTGGGTATGGCCAGTGGGGGCAGCGGGCCAGTCAGGTCGTAGCGGTCGCCACGCTCCTCGAGCAGTCCCGATTCGAGCAGCATCTTGGTGAGTTCCTCGATGAACAAGGGGACGCCGTCGGTCTTCGATAGCACCTCTGACACAACCTCGTCCGGCAGCGATTTCCCCTGCGCCACTTGTTGAGTCAGGTTAACGACCTCATCGCTCGGCAAGCGACTGATATCCAGAAGGGTGACATTGGAACTGTCTGTCCACGGCGGGCTGAAGTCTGGGCGATAGGTCAGCACCGCCATAATGGGCATCGTGTGGATGTCGGCGACCAACATGTCCAGCCACTCCAACGTGGTCGGATCGACCCAGTGCAGATCTTCCATGATGAAGACGACGGGCTGTTGTGCCGCTCTGTGGAAGGCGATGGTCATCAGCGCGCGCATGGTCTGCTGCTTCTGCTGCTCGGGTGCCGTGTTGGCGGAGGCAGATTGGGCGTCTGTCGAGATGGCCAGCAGGTTTGAGAAGAGCGGGATCGTGTCGGCCAGTGGCAGGCCGCTCTCGACCAAGAAGCCTTCCAGTTTGGAGAGCTTCTGCGCCGCAGAGTCTTTCGGCTCGAACCGAAGGACTATTCGTTCCAGTAGTTCTATCAGAGGGTATAGCGCCGTTTGTTGGTAGAACGGCGAGCATTGGCATTGCGTGAACCACGCCCGATTCTTCTCCGCAACTTCTGTGAGTGCTCCGACCAACCGGGATTTACCGATCCCCGCCTCGCCCCTGACAAGGACGACCTGTCCACGACCATCCACGACCTGCCGCCAGCTCGTCTCGAGCAGCCCGAGCTCGCCCGCACGACCAACGAGTGGCGTCAGACCGCCGCCGCCGAGGGCTTCCAAACGCGTCCGCGCGGTGCTTTCGTAGAGGACGCGGTAGGCCGCAAGCGGGGCGGCAACACCCTTGAGGGGTGGAGCACCCAGCGACTCGCAAGCGAAGAGTCCGCCCAGGAGCTGGTACGTCAGGGCCCCGATCACGAGTGTGTCGGGGGCAGCGACACCCTGCAGGCGCGCCGCGATGTTGGGCGTGTCCCCAAGCACCATGTCGTCGTGACCTGTTCCACGCATCAATTCACCGATGACCACCAGGCCGGTGTGGCAACCCAACCTGACGGCCAAAGACACGCCGTGCCTTTCCGAAATCACGGTGTTCAGCTGCCTGACCGCCTCAATGATTCCCAGCCCCGCGCGTACGGCTCGCTGGGCATCGTCCTCATGCGCACGTGGAAAGCCGAAGTACACGAGCAGGCCATCGCCGAGGTAGTTGCCGACGTGACCATCGAAGCGGGCGATCACTTTTTCGCAGGTCTCGTAATAGGCCCTCACGACCTCGCGCCATTCTTCGGGATCGAATTGGCTAGCCAGCGGCGTTGAGTTCACCAGGTCGCAGAACATCACGGTGAGCTGTCGCCGCTCCGCACTTGAATGGGGGTCGGGCGTCCAAACCAGCCCTTTGCCATCCTCGGTGACAGCATCGGGGTAGGCGTACAAGAGCTCTTCTCGGAGAGCCTCGAGCTTTTCGTTGTCCAATTCGAGGTGCGCCTGAAGTGCGCGGTAGGACACCCGCCGTCGCCCGCGGAGGAGTTCCACCGCCTGGTCGAACACCGCGTAGAAGTCCATCAGTGTGCTTCACCTCGCTCGATCAATGGTGCAGCAAGGCCGCAGAAATCTCGCAGGTTTTGCACGCTACGGAACTCTCACAGGTTTCAGCGCGGAACCCCCGTGTGCCCGTACCGCATCGCAGGCGACGGTAACTCAGTAACCCAACGCACTAAATCCGCAGGCCTACATGTCTGCATTTGCTCGCAAGCCGGTAACCAGTCAGTTATCGCTCACTTGCTGGGGCGTCGAAAATACTTCCCAAGCTGAATACGCGGGTTCGATTCCCGTCATCGGCTCCACGAAACCGCAGGTGAGAAGTCTCGTGGTGTTGTGAACCTTTGGCGTCGCCTTCACGTGGTGCGGTTAGCCGTCTGGGGTGGGTTGTGGACCACCTCGGCGGATTGTGCACAACCGACCACCACGGCACCGCGTCGATGTCGGCGAACGCATCCAAGAACTTCTAACGACCAGAGAACGTTGCGACAGAGGGTTTGGAGCAGGTACCGCGCGTAGCCTCGAGATGCCAAGGAACCCGAAGGAGGCGCTCCCATACCGCATTCCGCTGAGGTCCAACGGGTGTACGACCGGGTGTTAACCGGAGCGTCGATGCGCAGCCGTTATGTCGAGGCGGCAGGCCGGCCGCCGCGCGTCCATCTCCTGGAAAAGGGTTCTGGGCCACCGGTAGTGCTCCTCCACGGATCGGGAGACTCAGCCGGATTCTTTTTACCCTTACTAAATGAACTGCAGGGGGTCCGCGCGCTGGCACTGGATCGGCCGGGGATGGGGCTGAGCGACCCGATCGACCTACCACGGCATCGCTACCGTGATAGCGCGGTCACATGGCTGGAGGGCGTCCTCGACGTCCTCGGGCTCGGTACCGTTGCGCTGCTTGGCCACTCGGGCGGTGGGATGTGGGCCTTGTGGTACGCGCTGGCGCATCCGGATCGCGTCGAGCGGCTCGTCCTGATCGGTCCGCCTGGGCTACCAAACACGCATTGCCCAATGCCGATGCGGCTCGCCGCCACGCCCGGGCTGGGACAACTCCTGTCGCGCTTGTTGCCGCCCAGCCCGAAGTCGGTGTTGCAGTTCGCGCACCACGCGGCCCGAGAGCGGGAGACTCTCGGCCGCTACCCCGATCTGGTCGACCTAATGGTGGCCATCCATCGAGATCCGATCGCCGACCGAGTCACCACAGAAGAGCTTCGAGTATTCGTGTCACCATTCGCCTTGCTATCCACGTCCGGATTCCGACGTCGTTCGCGTGTGCAGCCCGACGAGCTGCGCCAGCTGGGGGTCCCGACGCTAGTCATTTGGGGCGAAAACGAGCGGCTGGGCAGCGTTGCCGTTGCCCGCGCAGCGACCGAACTAATCCCACGCGCGCGACTGGAAGTCCTACCAACCGGGCACGCGCCATGGCTCGGGCAGCCTACGCAGACCGCAGAGGCGGTCGTCAACTTCGTGCGCTAAGGGCGGTTCGCCTTTCGTCACCAGTACGCTTCCGAACTGGCGGTCGGCGCTCGAATTGCTTCCCAAACTGAATACGCGGGTTCGATTCCCGTCATCGGCTCCGAAGTGCCTAGCCGTCCGACGCCGTTCCGTCCGACACCGCGCCGTCCGACGCAGGCGCTGGGTCATCGGCCTGCCCCAGCGCATGCGACAGCGTGTCCCGCAGCGTCGCCAGCGGCCTGAAGGCATTCGGACGACTCTGCGTGCCCTCCCCGGTGGCGCCCGAATCGGGTGTCACCGAGCCCGGCCTGAACAAGTTGCCCAGCTTGACCGACGGCTTGTGGGGTTTGGTCGCAGGCTCCGTCGTGAGCACCGACCCGTTGGTCGCGGGCGGCTCGGTCAGCGTGCTGAGCGTGTTGGTCATCGGTGCCAGTGCGGGCTCAACCGACGTGGCGAGCGGCTGCTCCGAGGTCGTCTGCAACGGTGTCGTTGGGGACCCCGTCAACCCGCCGAGGTCGCTCACGAACTTCTCGACGCCCTGAACGCCCGCTTGGGCGAGGTCGACGGTCAACGTGATGGGGTTGATGATCGGGATCAACTTCATCGGTGTCGGTACACCGGGATTGATGGACCGGTCGTAGCCCGTCTCCTCGATGAACACCCGGAGCGCCGGTTCCATCAAGTCCGCGACCGGGACGCCCACAACTGGGATTGAGTGCAGCGGCTGCACGAGCGGCAGCACCGTGGGGGTAACAGTGAGGTATGTCGTATCGCCGTAGTGATCGATTTTGATGATGTCCGGGTAGTTCTCCGGATGGTCCATCATGTCCTGCCACTGCTCCTGGGAGTACCCGCCGGGCGTGCTGTCGGGGCTGGCCGCGGTGGGATCGGGCATCGTGCCGTGCACGTACCAGAAGCCGAGCAATGCGTTGCCCAGTGCCACCGGGTTCCAGAAGTACGTGGGTGCGTCGGCGATGATGTCCCACTTGAACGCGATGTCCGTCGTATCCATTTGGGTGTCCGTCGGCGTCGGAGGCCCGTACGGGAAGTTCACGATCGGGATCGTGAACGGAACCCGGGTGTTGATGCCGCCGTTGGGACGGGACGAGTTACCGATGATGACCCACTCGATCAAGTTTTCGTCGATGGTGGGATCGTCGGCGAGCGCGCGCTTCTCGATGGCGACGATCGCGCCGCTCTGCGAGTAGCCGAATATGACGAATCTGTCGGTCTCGGGGTCGGCCGTTGCGTAGGTGTCTCTGAAGGTGGTGTCGAGATCCACGACGCCCTGGTTGATCGAGTCCTTCCAGGTCAGCGCTTGCAACCCGCCGTAGACGGGCCAGGCCGTCTCGGGCGTGAACACAGAGACCGAGGGATCGCAGACGTACGCCGCCCCGGTGGTACCGCATAGGGTGTTCGGCACGATGTAGTAGGACCGGACGTTCTCCATGTACCCCGGGAAGTCGGCCGGGTTCGGCCTGCCCGTGCCGCCCATGATGAACGGTGTCACGTGGATCTGTGGTGGGGGAGGCGCGGCCAACGCAACGCCGGTGCACAGCCCGATGGCACTGACGACCGACAGGGAGCCTAGGGCGAATTTACGCATCCGAAAACGATCACACAATCGCGCTTATGACGCGCCCAAAACGGTGAAGGCCGTCGCCGGTCCTCGCGGCACCTTCGGCTCGGCTCAGGACTGGCAGATGTTCGAGTACACGCGATGCACGCAAGCTGAATACGCGGGTTCGGTTCCCGCAGCTTTCACTGTTCTTCCCGCAATTCTGGGACCACATCGGTAAGAAGAAGAGCTAACCGCGCAGCGGGATGACGTTGCCGCACAGGGCTGCTGGCCGGCGGAACGGTACCCACCGCACGCCTGGCCTACGAAGATGCCTGTTCTCGTCTCGTCACTCAGGTTCAGGGAGTCGGCACAACCGTCGAACGGCCACGAGACCATCCGGAGTACCCGGCCAATGTTTGGCTAATGCCTCCGGTGCAGCACGCCGGGTAACGGAACGCAGCACAAAGGCGACGATGATCGCATCATCGGCGTAGCCAAGGACCGGAACAAAATCCGGGATCAGGTCGATCGGCAGCGCCAAGTACACAAACAGAAGTACGAGGCGAAGCCGAACACCACGCGGCATCGTCGGATCGGATGCCAGTCGCTTCAAGAGTCGGAGCAGGTCGGGCAACAACCGCAGGGCATCTCGCACTTCAATTTCGTTCGGTTTGGCGAACCACATTGCGGCCAACAGGGCGGCCCAGATCACTAGCACGCCAAAGACGACGCTAATCGGGACAAGCCACCAGTCCGACCCCATACGTCCATCTTCATCCTGGCGCTGTCGGGAACGGAGCGGTGCGCATCCCATCGTTCGACGTTGTCGGGCGATCTCGAAGGCGCCGAGCATTCAACGGCGGACGATCGTGCGCCACCCTCTACGAGAATGCCCCCGGATTCATCAAGGTAGCTCAGGCCGCCCGAGCGGATTGGCTCGCACAGAACCGCGAACTCGCCGCCAGGTACTGTGCCACCACGCTGCGCGCGATGAAGGCACTGAAGAGCGACTTCGCCCTGTTCCAGGCCGCGGTCCACGAATACGTCGAAGCGCCACCCTCCGAAGAATCACTGAGGGAGCTGTTCGGACTCATCGACGCGTATCCGTTCTGGACGGACGACGGCGGACTCTCCGACGACAGCGTGAAGTTCATGATCGACATCGCGACCGAGTCGGGCGTGCTCACCGGACCGATGAATGCTGCCGACGTCGTCGACCGTGAGACGCTGAATCGCGCCGTCGAGATCGCGAATCAAGCGACGGAAAGTGACTGACGCGGCCCCGACGGCAGGATGGCCACTATTCCTAGGGCAGTGAAAGCCTTCCCCGCACGGGCACCAACGGGTTCAACCCGCTTCCCAAGCTGAATACGCGGGGTCGATTCCCGTCATCGGCTCCACATTGAAGTTCGCAAACGCGATTCGATCCGATCGACTCCGGTCTTGGGCGCCATCGACGCACGATGAAAAAAGGAGGTCGTGTGACCGGGTCGTTCTGGTGGGACGTCGCAGTCGGCATAGCTGCGGCCCTCACCCTGGCTTGGGTGGCACTCATCGTCGCTCTCGCGTTCCTCCGGCCGCCCGGCGGATTAGTGCGCGAGGCCCTCCGAATCCTCCCCGACGTGCTTCGCCTTATCCGCCGACTGGCCGCAGACAAGACGCTGCCCTCTGGTGTGCGCATTCGGCTCTGGATGTTGTTGGCTTACCTGGCACTGCCGTTCGATCTGATCCCCGACTTCATACCCGTGCTCGGCTACGCGGATGATGCCGTCATCGTCACCGCGGTCCTGCGCGGTGTCGTTCGTCGAGCCGGAATCGTTGCGGTGCGGCGCCACTGGCCCGGCAGCGACGACGGCTTCGCTGCGCTGTGCCGCCTGACTGGCCTGAATACTTCAGCTAATTCGTGACGGTGAACACGAGTTGGAGCCCTGTATGCCGGCTGCTGGCCAGTCTCATCAGGGTTTGTGGCGCCTCAGACAGTGGTGTGTAGTCGGTGATGATGTGCGCGGCGATGTTCTCCCCCTCGGCGGCAAGAAGCGCCAACGTCTCGCTGCTGAGGCGATCGCGGTCCCACAGATGGCTGGTCCCGCGCGGCACTCGTCCTATTTGAGCGCAGTGCAGGCTGAGACCATTGTGGTGAAACTCTTCCCCCAGTCGGACTTCCTCGCATCCCGCCGGGTAGAAAGCCAAATCGATGACCGTGCCTTGGGGGCGCACGATGCGCAGGGCCAGAGCCAGTGCGCTGTCCTGACCGCGGCACTGGAACACGACATCGGCTCCGCGGTCGCCGGCCCCATGGCGCCATCGGCTTTTCAGCACGACGGCTGGGTCGGCGTCGCGCGGATCGACGGCTTCCAAGCCAAGGTCGGCCGCGACTTGGCAGCGCGACGGCGTGGGGTCGACAAGCACTATTGATGCTGCACCGTGTAGGCGGGCGAACAAAGCGGTCAATAGGCCAACGACCCCGGCACCGGTGATCGCGACGCGGCGACCGCGGACGCCGTCGGCCAGGCTGCGCACATCGGTCCCGTGGACGTCGGCTGCAGCGTGCAAGAGTCCGTTCGCGCAGATGGGTCCCATGTGGGCGGCGTAGATGCCCAAGACCGGCTCAAGTGTTTGGGGTAACTTCACGAAACGGTCGGTCAGCGCGTCGGCGCGATAAGCGCTGCGGTGCCCGTAGGTCATCGCCACCAGGTCACCCGGTGCTGCGGCCGGTGTCGCGCTATCAGTCACCCGGCCGACCTGCATGTACCCGAATTTGTCGATTGGATAGCCCGCGTCCGGTTCGCCTGCCATGAACAGGCCCAGCTCTGGATCCCACCTGCGGTGCAGCGCGGGGTTGGAGCCTTTCACCCAGCTGAGGTCTGTTCCGGTCGACAGCCCACTGAAAATGGTCTCTACATCGAATCGGCCATCACGCACCGGCCCCGGTGGCTGCTCATCGCGGAGTGTGACAACGCCGCAGCGCTCGACCGCGACGGTGAAGCGGCGGTCAGCCATCGAGTCTCACAGCCCGGTGATGCACCGCCGAAGTCGCTATGGCGCAGGCCAATTGGTGGGTTCGCAGTGCTTCGTCATAGTCAACCAGTATGCCGCTGCGGGCCGCTCCGTTACCAAGCACAGCATCGATGAACGCACGGTCGGCGGCGCGCTTCGCCTCATCGGGTTGGAGGCTGCGCTGCACGGGTCCTTGCGCCGTCCGCGCGACGATGCTGTCTTCGTGAATCGTGACCGAGAGGTCGTCGGCATACAGGTCGAGGCCGGCCAGATGCTTCCAATTCAGACAGCACGCCGCCGCGACGGTTCCCACCGCTCCCGAGCGAAACTTCAGGATTGCCGCGGTGGCTCCGTCGACATCCGCATCCGGGGCACACGGCGGCGCGGCGTTCGCGTAGGCATCGACTTCGACGACGTCGCCGCACAGCAGCCGGATCAGATCCAATACATGGACCGCCTGCTCGACGATCTGACCGCCCGACAGCGCCCGTGTACTCCACCATGACACCGGCGGCACGCGGTCGATCCACGACCCGACTGCCAGCCGAACCGGTCGGCCATCAAGCAGTTCCCGAACCAAATTGATGGCCGGCGAGTAGCGCCAGTGGTGTCCGACTGCAGTAACGGCACCCCTCTGGCGTGCCGTGTCGGCGATGCGCTGTGCGGTCGGCAGGTCCAGCGCCAGCGGCTTCTCGACGAACAATGCGGTTCCTGCGGAGAGCGCCTGCTCCTCTATCGGGCCATGAGCATGCGGCGGAACACAGACATACACAGCATCCGGCGATGTGTTCAGAAGTGCCTCCAGGTCGGAAACCACGATGGCGCCCGTCGTCTCCGCAAATGATCGCGCAGCCGTCATATCCGGGTCTGTCACGGCGACGATCCGTACATCCCTCAACTGGGTGAGATGGCGCGCGTGGCGCACGGCAACACCACCGGCTCCCACAAACCCAACCTTGCAGCGATCCAAGTTCATTCTCCCGGGTCGGCGACGGCTTACGGGTACCCCGACCCGCCGCCAGTACGCCACCCCTTCGGGTGGATTTGACGCCGACGTAAGGGGTATTTCGAGTGTTATGCGCGATGACGATCGGCACGTTCCCGCCGGGATTGACCCGGAGGTGTGGCACTGGTTGCCTCGGCGTAGCAGCCGCGGGGTGTCGTGGACCCTGCAGCGCGTGATGCAGGCCAAGGGCGCCAACCGGATCAGCGTCGTGCTGCCCGCGCGTAACGAGGAGCAGACGGTCGGGCGCATTGTCGCGAAGCTGCGCCGCCAACTCGTCGAGGACGTCGGATTGGTCGACGAGGTCATCGTCGTCGACTCCAGATCGTCCGACGCCACCGCCGCTGTTTCGGCTGCGGCCGGCGCCACCGTCTATCACCAGGACCAAGTGCTGCCTGAACAGCCGCGGATGGAAGGCAAGGGTGATGCGCTGTGGAAGGGGCTGGCCGCCAGCACCGGCGATGTCGTGCTGTTCGTCGATTCAGACCTGCGCGACTTCACTACGCAATTCATCGTCGGACTGCTCGGCCCCTTGCTGTGTCAAGACGATGTGGCGTTCGTCAAGGCGCACTATCTGCGCCCACTCGTGACCGATCACGGTACGGTCCCCGGCGGCGGCGGTCGGGTCAGCGAGCTGGTCGCCCGGCCGCTGATAAACATGTTCTGGCCGCGGTTGGCCGGCTTCGTGCAGCCCCTGGCAGGTGAATACGGCGGCTATCGACGTGTCCTGGAACAGATTCCGTTCGTCACCGGTTATGGCGTCGAATTCGCCATGCTGATCGACCTGCTGAACCTTGTCGGTCTGAACGCGCTCGCACAGGTGGATCTGGGCACGCGGACACATCGTCACCATGACGTTGAGGCGTTGGGCCGCATGGCTGCTCAGATCCTGCAGACCGCCACCTTACGACTCCAGCAATCGCACCGCGGTGTAACAGACGCGCCAGCGACCTGGCTCACACAGTTTCGCCACGACGCGTCGTCGCCCGTAAATCACCAGCTGATGGTCTCCGACATCGCCGTCCAGGAACGGCCACCCCTGGCGCATGTCCGCCGCGTCGAAGACCTGGCGACGACGGCTCCAGCCGACCGCATCTCGCCGTTGATGAGCCCAAACCCATGAAACCGACAGTGCTGATCAACGCCGGGCCGTGGCTGTCGGTGCCGCCCGTCGGCTACGGCGGGATCGAGAACATCATCGCAACGCTGATACCGCAGCTTCGTCGACACGGCGTCCGTGTCATCCTTGCCACCGTCGGCCGAAGCACCATTGAGGTTGACGACCAGATCAGCGTTTTCGATGAGCCGCAGTTCGCCCACATTGCCGAGCCCTACAACGACGTCGTCGGTATCGCGGCCGCACACTTGCAGCGCATCGCCGCCGAACTGCTACGCCGTTCAGACATCGACCTGGTTCACGACCATATGGAGGTCGTCGGGCCAAGCGTGCTCGCCGCCATGGGCGCCGGCCGGCCGCCGGTTCTTCACACCCTGCACTGGGACCTAGCCAAGCATCGAGCCTTCTACAGCGGATTCGACGGCCACGAGCGGTTTCATGTCAACGGTGTCTCCGCCGCGCAGCTGCAGCGCGCACCCGAACGGCTTCGTCATCACAGCCTCGGGCATGTGCATCTGGCCACACCGCTGGCCCAGGACGCCACCCGTCGGCCCGCCCCGGGCAAGAAGAATCATCTGGTCCTGGTCGCCCGGATCACTCCGAAGAAGGGGCAGCACATCGCTGCTCGCCTGGCACAGCAGTTCGGGTGGCAGCTGGTGCTGGCCGGACCGGTCGGGCCCTACACAACGCCCGAGCGCCTTGATGCGGACCCGCATGCTGATCGATACGCTGACGTGCGGTACTGGCGAAAGGCGGTCGCGCCGCACGTCGACGGTGTGCAGGTGCGATGGATCGGAAATGTGACCGGCATGGAGCGGGACCACTATGTCGCGACTGCACGAGCGACGCTGTTTCCGGTGTGCTGGGATGAACCGGGCGGTACCGCGGTCATCGAATCACTGGCCCTTGGCACGCCCGTGGTCGGATTCCGCCGTGGGTGTCTGCCAGAGCTGATCGAGCCCGGCACCGGGCTACTCGCCGAGTTCGGCGATGAAGCCGCATTGGCCCGGCTGATCGCTGATATCGACACGCTGAATCCCACCCGCTGCCGCGAGGCCGCAGAACGCCACTTCGCCCCCGCCGTCATGGCCGCGGCATATCTTGAGCTCTACGACCGATGCATCGCGGGCTCAGGTGTCGGCGCACGCCGAAGGGCCTACATCCCTGGACCCGACCCAACCGGGCTTCTCGTCATCGTCTCCAAATCTAGGCCGAAACGGGTCGAGGAATTTCGAGGCTGTTCTCCCGCACTATCACGGGGTCGCCGACATTGACCGTGTTGAAATACCACTCCGCGTCCTCCGGGCTCAGGCTGATGCAGCCGTGGCTGACATTCTCAAACCCGAGTGAGTTGACGGCCCACGGCGCTGAATGCACGAAAAGGCCACGGTCGGTGATCCGGACGGCGTAATCGACCGTGAGGTGGTAACCATCGGGAGCGTCAACGGGGATACCGACGCTGCTCGAATCCATCACCACATCACGTTCCTTGGACAACACCGTGTAGGTGTCGACCGGTGTCGGGTACTCCGGTCGACCCATCGAGGCCGGGAAGACTCCCGGTTGTCCCCAGTGGGGGCGGTGGTGCGGAGACGGGAGTGCAGACGGCGGTCCGGCGTCGACGCCGTCGATGCTCACGGTGAATGTGTGGGCCGAGATGTCGGCGACCCCGACGACGGCGGGACCTGTTGCAAAGTTCGTGGACAGGCTGCCGACCGAAAGGGCCACCGTGCTGTGCGCCGGCCAGAATCCGTCGGGCACCCATTGCACAACGTCGTCGTCGACCCAGTCGAACGTGCCGGTCATCGCGGGTACCGATGTGACTTCGATGGCGCGCTCGACCGCTTGCCGGTTGGCGACAGGCGCATTGAAGTTCACCACTACGGGGTGCGCCACACCCACCACCTCGCCCCGTGTCGGCTGCACCGACGCGATGGCGAATCCGGGCGATTGGTTCGCCGCCGCCAGGCTCGATCCGGCCGGCACCGCGACCACACTCGCAGCAACCGCCATCGCCGCAAGCACATACCGAACTACAGCCCGCATGGGTCCCAATCCTGTTGAAGACAGAGGCAATTGGAGGATCAGACTCAGCTCGCGCCTGCGGCTGAAGGACCGGGTAGAACCGGTTGACCCGGCACTGGCGCGCCAGCCGGAGGCGGACCCGTAGTGGCCGCACCCTTACCTCCGAGGCCAGCCATGTCAGTGAGCCCAGCGCCGGCCGCCAACGGCGCGGCCGCTGGTACGGGCGCGGCGGCGGGCACCACCGGCACGGGGGGAGCCACTGGAATCACCGGGATCGGCGGTGCCGCGGGAACCACCGGCACGGCCGGAGCCGCAGGTATTGGCCCTGGCAAAGCCATCGGAACGCCCGCCATGTCGTTGAGTGGAGCCGCCGCACTGCACGCGGCTGCGGCCGGCGCTCCGCCGCTCGCAGCGGCTGGCGCTCCACCGGCTGCGGCTGGCGCTCCGCCGACTGCGGCTGGCGCTCCACCGGCTGCGGCGGGCGCTCCACCGGCTTGACCTGCCGCGCCCTGCAAGCATTCGTAACCGCTCGCTGCCGCGTCCGGACTCAACGCTATCGCGGCCCCGCATAACGCGACGCAGGCCACGACCGTTCTGATGTTGAATCGTCCAAAGATCGGCATCGACGTCGACTCCATTCCTTCGCGTTCACAAGGTCCGCTTTTGGCAACCTCGTCAATAGTCAGGAGCCAGTACGGGCCAGGCGACTCGGCGCGCCGCACCGTTTCCCAATGGTGACCTTTGACATCGGCCGAGGCGGGGGCCTGTGTGGCCCGCTGACCTGCATCGATGCATCTGCGAAAAGATCTTCAAAAAATTTCTGAAAAAAGTGTGCGACTGATCCACCCCGATCGCTCCTACCCATGAAAGCAGCCACAACCGGCGGCTTCAGACCAAGGAGAGATCATGAACACCACCGCCACCACCTACATCCGGTACTCCGAGCCGACCGTGCGCTCGAACGTTTCGCAGGCCTACTCTCAGTGCCTGCCCGAGCCGGACTACGGCTACTCGCAGCAGCCGAACGCTTCCTACTACAACGAGTACGCCCCGATGCCGCAGCAGCCGATGCAGGCGCCGGTCGCGAAGTCCTCGTCTTCCGGTAAGGGCCTCCTGTTGGTCGCCGGGCTGGCCGTCGTGGGCGCCGCCGCGTTCGGCGGTGTGATGCTCCTCAACTCGAACGACGCGCAGCCGACCCAGACGGCATCCACCACCACCCCCGCCACAGATACCACCGGGTCCACGATCGTCAATCTGCCCTCGGCGGTTGACATTCCGGCGCTTGCGCCCGCGCAGAACACTCCGGCTCCCGTGATCGTCAACAACTCGACTCCGGTTCGCGTGAATGGCCCCGCGTTCGCGCCGAAGCCGGTCACCGTGCCTGCCCCGAAGCCGGCTGTCGCACCTGGTCCCGCGCCTGCCCCTGCACCGGCACCCGCTCCCGCACCGAAGCCAGGCCCGGGTGTCTCGGTCAAGGCGCCAGGCGTCGAGGTGGGAGTCCCCAGCCAGGGTGGCGTGTCAGTGAAGACGCCCGGCGTCGAGGTCGGCGTTCCCGGTCAAAACGGCGGCGATGTCGTGGTCGCGGTCCCGGGTCCCCAGGCCGGCGGCGGCACCACTACACCATCGACCGGCGGCGGCACCACCACCCCGTCCACCGGCGGCGGCACCACCACCCCGTCCACCGGCGGCGGCACCACCACCCCGTCCACCGGCGGCGGCACCACCACCCCGTCCACCGGCGGCGAAGGCAGCAAGCCCGCGGGCGGCGCAGGCACCACCGCTGAGGGCCCAACGCAGGCCGGGAACGCGACCACCGACGAGGCCGCCAACGAAGCTCTCAACAAGCAGGTTCAAGACCAGCTCAAACAGGCCAACGATGTCTTCGACAACCTGCCGTTCGGGTGAACCCCCCACAACACCGCTCAGCCCAGGTCACCCGGCCTGGGCTGAGCACTATTCATCGTTCGAATATCTCGCTCAGGCGGGGCACAGCAATTACGCTGACAGCTACCGCCACGCAATCAATCTGGAGTCTCGACCATGACCGCCGCACTATCCAACTGGAGTGGCATAGGCCCAGGCAGCAGCGACGCGGAGATCGCAGTCGCGGCGGCCGCCGGCGACCGCAACGCGTTTGCCCAAATCTACGACCGCTACGCCGACCGGCTGCACGACTTCTGCATCGGGATGCTCCGCGACCGCGATTCGGCGGCGGACTGTGTCCAGGACGCGTTCTGCATCGCGTCCACCACCCTCGGTGGCCTCCGAGAGCCCGACAAGCTGCGCCCGTGGCTCTACGCGATCGTCCGCAACGAAGCCCACAAGAGACTGCGCCAGCTTCGCCGCGAGCGGCCGTCTGACGAGATGCCCGACGTCGTCTCCCACGATGCGGGCCCGGACACGCTGGCCCATCGCATGGAGTTGGCCAACCTCATTTCCGAAGCGGCAGGCGGGCTTTCGGACCGCGACCAGGCCGTGCTGGAGTTGGCTTACCGGCAGGGGCTGGACGGACCCGAGCTCGCGATGGCCCTCGGGGTCACTCAGACGAACGCCAACACCATGGTCGGCCGCTTACGCGAAACCATCGAGCGATCGCTCGGCGCCCTGTTGGTGGCGCGCCGCATCCAGTCCGACCCGGGCAGCTGCCCGGAGTTGGCCGCGGTACTGCACGGCTGGGACGGAAAATTCAACATCCTGATGCGCAAGCGCATTGCCCGGCATATCGAGTCGTGCAATGCGTGCGAGGATCTGCGCTCCAGATCGGTGAGTCCGGCTGCTCTGCTTGGCGCCCCGGTGTTCATCCCGGCGCCGGCGTGGCTGAAGAACAGCGTCGAACGGGACTTCGAGCTGACATCCGCTTCGCACGGTATGGGGACCCCGTCGCAGGGCGCGGCGACAGCTCGCGGTCCCAAGGTCGATCAGTCGAATTTCCACGCGGCCAACACAGCGCTCCGGCCCGCGATCCAGCCACCTCCGGATGAAATTCAGGAGTCGTATGTGGCTTACGACGAGCCGGCGGTGCTGGTCGGCGGACCGACTGAGGACGACTCGAAGCGTCGTGTGGTGCCCTTCATGGCGTTGTTGATCGCCATCCCGCTGGCAGTCCTCGGCGGAACGCTGGCCTGGGTGTATCTACCGAGCACGGCGCTCTCCCCGAGTGGTGTCGTGCAAGACGCACCATCGCCGTCGCCGACCCCGACGGTCCCCGCCCCGACGCCCGCGGCGGTTCTGCCAACGCCGCAGCCGCCCAAGGCCACTCCGGCGCCGAAACCGGTGCAGACACCGCGTCCGGCGGCCCAACTGCCCACACCGCAGGCGAAGATTCCGACGCCGCAACCGCGGGCGCCAATTCCGACGCCGCAGGCGCCCGCCCTGGCGCCGCCCCCTGCCCAGGTGCCAGCGCCAGCCCAGATTCCTCAGCTACCGATCGGCTCGCTTCCCGCGATCATTCCCGGAATGCCTCCCGTGGCGCAGAATCCGGCTCAGCTTCCGGCGCAACTGCCCGCCCAGGTGCCGGCGCAGCCACCCGCGCAAAAGCCGGCCCAAGTTCCGGCACAGCTACCGGCTCAGGTCCCGGCGCAGCCACCCGCGCAAGCGCCGGCGCAAGTGCCCGACCCCGTCGGGCCCGCGCCACAGCAGGTCCCCGATCCCGTCGGGCCCGCACCCAAGAAGGTGGATCCAGCCCCAGCGTCGCCGCCCGTTACGGACTGCAACGTCGACCTCTGCGTCAGGTAGCGCCGTAGGCCTTCGCGATATCGGGTGAGTCCAGCCAGTTCGAGTACGTCGGCGACTGCGGCCAGCCCTCGGGCGAATCCTGCCACTCTTCCTGGCGTCCCCACGGCAGCAGATCGATCAGGCCGAACGAGTGGCTGAGCTGTTCGGTGCCGCGGCCGTTGGTGTGCCACGTGCGGTAGACCTTGTCGCCGTCACGCAGGAAGACGTTGACGCCGAAACCGGCGCCGGGCGGCGCGTCCACATCGGCGCCGAACGAGCTCTCCGACGACGAATACCACTTCATCTTGTTGCCGACCTTGTCGCGGTAGGCCAGCGCCTCCTCGATCGGCCCGTTGGTGACGATGACGAACTGCGCGTCGTAGTTGTCCAGGAACTCCAGCCGGGTGAATTGGGAGGTGAATCCGGTGCAGCCGCCGCACTGCCACTCCGCGCCGTCCTCCCACATGTGGTTGTAGACGATGAGCTGCGAGCGGCCGTCGAACACGTCGACGAGTCGGATGGGACCGTCCTCGCCGATGAGCGTGTAGTCACCCATCTCGACCATCGGGAGCCGACGGCGCTGTGCGGCGATGGCGTCCAGCTCGCGGGTCGCCGCCTTCTCGCGCCGGCGTAGCTCGTCGAGCTCCTTGCGCCAGGTCTCTTGGTCGACGACCGGTGGTTTCGCAGCGTTCTCGGCCATGTGGATCTCCTCTCGGTGCCCTCTATATATATAGACACGACCGGCATTGGAAACTCATCGCATCGGGCAGTATCTGACGTGTGGCAAGACTGCTCGAGAACAAGGTTGTCATCGTTGCGGGGCTGGGCGGTATCGGCAATGGACTTGCGCGGCGGTACGCCGACGAGGGCGCGCTGCTGGTGATCGGCGATCTCGACGCAGAGCTCGCCGCGCGCGTCAGTGACGCGATCGACCCGTCGGGTGAGCGGGTGCACGGCGTTCCGCTCGACGGCGCCGACGAAGATTCCGTGCGGTCAACCGTCCAGCTCGCCGTCGAGACGTTCGGCAGGCTCGACGGTATCCACCTGAACTTCACCAATGCCGCCGACGCCTACTTGCCCGGCGGTGTCGTCGATCTGCCGCTCGAGGCGTTCGACGAGGTCATGCGCGTCAACACCCGCGGGTTCGTCATCTGCGCCAAGCACGCGATTCCGCCGATGATCGACAGCGGCGGTGGGGCGATCGTCTTCACCGCGTCGATCGACGCCTACAACGGTGCGAGCACGCGGGTGTCGTACCAGATGAGCAAGGCCGCCGAGCTGGCATTGATGCGTCACATCGCGCGCAAGTACGGACCGAAGGGTATCCGCGCCAATGCCATTGCGCCAGGACTGATTTGGCACTACAAGTTCGACGAGAATCCGATGCCCGACGGGATCGTCGACCAGACGAGGGCCCGGCAGATGATCAAGTCCCGCTTCGGCAAGCCCGACGACGTCGCCGCAATGGGTGCGCTGTTGCTCTCTGACGACGGCAGCTTCATCACCGCCCAGACCATCAGCGTCGACGGCGGAGTGACGTTCCGGCCATGACGCAGGCGCCGCCCGGGAAGTATCGTCCGATCATGTCTTCAGAGCCGACGCCACTGACCATCATGTTCTGGCCGGAGTCGGCGTACGGGCCGACGAACCAGTGCATCGGCCTTGCCGCCATCCTGCGCGACCGCGGTCACACCATCGTGTTCGCCGCCGAAAGCTCGTGGGCGGGCAAGCTCGCCCCCTTCGGCTTCATTGAGGAACTGGTCGACCTGGCCGAACCGGCCGAGGGTGCGAGCGATGAGGACGCCGGGGCGTTCTGGACCGAGTTCATCGCAGAGACCGCGCCGGAGTTCCGCAAGCCGACCGTCGAACAGCTGGGCTCGTTCATCCAGCCCACCTACCAGGCCCTCATCGACGGCGCTAAGTATTGCGAGCCCCGGCTGCGTGAGATCGTCGCCAAACACCGGCCGGATGTCATCGTCGAGGACAACGTCGTGCTGTTCCCCGCACTGGTGACGTCCGGTGCGCCGTTCGTGCGGATCGTGTCGTGCAGCCCGCTTGAGGTGACCGGTCCCGATGTGCCGCCACCGTTCTCGGGCCTTCCGAGTGCCGACCGCAGCCAGTGGGACGCCTACCGCACCGAGTTCGACCGCACGCACCGCGCGATGTGGTCCGACTTCGACGCCTGGGTGCGGGCGCAGGGCGCCGACCCACTACGCGAGCTGGAGTTCATGCCGCACACGACGGCGGCCAATCTGTATGTCTATCCGGCCGAGGCTGATTACCTCGACGCCCGCCCGCTCGACGACACCTGGGCCCGGATGGACTCGAGCGTGCGCGAGACCGACGAGGAATATCAGCTACCCGCCGAGGTCGCCGACCGACCCGAAGGCAGTGCGCTCGTCTATCTCTCGCTGGGCTCGCTCGGCGGGGCCGACGTCGAGCTCATGCAGCGCCTGGTCGACGTGCTGGGTAAGACTCGGCATCGTTACATTGTGAGCAAGGGCCCCCAGGCTGATCGAATCATGCTGCCGGACAACATGGTCGGTGCCCAGATGCTGCCGCAGACCAAGGTGATCCCACAGGTCGACCTGGTTATCTCCCATGGCGGCAACAACACGGTCACCGAGACGCTGCACTTCGGCAAGCCGTTGATCGTGCTTCCGCTGTTCTGGGATCAATACGAAAATGCCCAGCGCATAGACGAACTCGGGTTCGGCGTTCGGCTGGATACCTACAAGTTCGCCGACGACGAGCTGACGGGTGCGGTGGACCGGCTGCTGGCCGATACGGAGCTGCGCAGCCGGCTCGCCGAGATGGGGGACGCGATCCGCGGTCGCGACGGCTTGCGGGTGGGCGCCGACGTCATCGAGAAGGTGGGTGTGCAACATCGGGCTTCGGTTGCCTGAGCTGCTCGACGCGCTCGACCTCACCGACGGCAAGCGCTTGGCCATCGTCGCCGAGGACGACGGCGGCCTGGCGGCGCTTCCAATGGTGTGCGACACGGATGGGCGGTGGCGGCGCGCGTCGGCGGGTGACGGAGTGGCCGAGGCGCTGTTGGATGTGCTGGCACGAGAATCCGGTGCGGCGACGCGGGGTCCGTTCACCATTCAGTCGTGGACGGAACGTTCCGCGCTGGGAGAGAAGGCAATCGGCGTTGACCAGACCAACGAATCGATGATCGTCGGCAACGCCGCAGTGGTGAAGTGGGCGACGCATCTGCAGGAGGGACCGCATCCCGCACCGCGACGGGTGGCGGTGCTGCGCGGTGCCGGTTTCGACGGCATGCCTACCCCGTGGGGTTTCGTCACGTGGCGGTCCTTGGATGGCACGGAGACTGTGGCGGCGAGCGTCGACAGGTACCTCCCCGGGGCAGTGGACGGCTGGACGTGGGCGGTGGATCTGATCACTGCGGCGGCCAGTGACGGTGACGTCGCACCGGTCGCCGATGCCGGCGCTCAGGTCGGCATCCTTGTGGCGGAGATGCACGCGGCTCTGAGCACGACGGCGACGGTGGCCTCGACTCAGGATGCCGAGCGGTGGCGAGACGCGGCATTCGACCTACTCGATGATGCGTGTTCCTTGCACGAGTACGCGGGGGCACGTCGAAGCGAGATTGCCCGCACTCTGGAGAGTCTCGGTGCGCTGGCCGGCACCCCCGTTATCGGGGGACACGGTGACCTTCACGTCGGCCAGGTGTTGCTCAGCGACGGAAGGTTCTTCGTGACCGACTTCGATGGCAACCCGGTACTGCCTGCGGCACAACGAATCCTACCGATTCCCGCGGCGCTCGATGTCGCCGGCATGGTTCAGTCGTTCGCGCACGCGGCAGTCGTCGCGCGCAAGTACACCGAGCTCGATCCGGCAGCCGTCGCGGATGTCGATGCGGCGGGCCGCAAGGCATTCCTGGACGCTTACGAGTGGCACCTGGCATCGCTCGGACCGGCCGAGCTGTACGACGGACGGCCTCTCCGGGCATTCCGAATGCAGCAGGTGCTGCGTGAGATCATCTATGCGGCAAGGCATCTGCGCAGGTGGATGTATGTGCCCGACGCGGCACTGCCTGCTCTTCTCGACGAAGGGGTGCCATCGTGAAGCCAGATGGTTTCGCCGCTGACCTGTACCGAAAGCCGGAGGTGCTCGGACGGCTCTCGGCGATGCTCGCTGACGGAAATCCATGGGCGGACATCGTGCCGCCGGATACCGAGCGAGTGGTTCTGCTCGGTATGGGATCGTCGGCGTACGCGGGTGGTGTCGCAGCGGCGCGCATGTGTGCCCGCGGACTAGTCGCTTCTTCGGAATTGGCTTCGTCACAACTGCTCCCGAACTGGGGAGAGGGAACGCTCGTCGTCGCGACATCGGCGAGCGGAGGTTCGGCGGAGACGTTGGACGCTTTGAATCGTCTGCCGGGATCTGCGCATACGGTCGCGCTGACGAACACTGCGGACTCGGCGATTGCGCAGCGGTGCGATGCGGTGGTGGACCTGGCCGCCGAACCCGAGGTGGGTGGGGTTGCGTGTCGCAGCTACCAGCACACGCTGGCCCTGCTGCTTGCACTCGAGTGCCACCTCACGGGCAACGACACTGGTGAGCTCGCGCACGCCGTTGCGTTGTCGGCGGATGCCAGCGCCTATCTGCTGGATACCGAGAGCGATTGGCGCTTAGAGGTTTCCGACCCGCTTCTCGGTCCGTCGGGCGTCTACCTTGCGGCACCGGCGGAGCGGTTCAGTTCGGCGCAGCAGGGCGCGTTGATGTTGCGTGAAGGCCCGCGACTGCCTGCAGTCGGCTGCGAGACGGGTGACTGGAGCCATGTCGACGTCTACCTGACAAAGACGATCGACTACCGGTTGCTGGTGTTCGCCGGATCAACGTGGGAAGCCCAACTCGCCGAGTGGACGACCGAGCGCGGCAGCACGGTCATCGGCGTAGGCGGGGTCGTGCCGGGAACGCAATACAACCTGCGCTACCCCGGCGACGGCGACGACACGGTCCGGCTACTGACGGAGGTGTTGGTGCCCGAGCTCATGGCCGCGCGTGCGTGGCAGGCTCAGCGGATGTAGACCTCATCGCCGCTGGGGTATCCGCCGCCGTGCGTGGTGATGTGGACGTGGTCGTAGTGGCCGTACCCGCCGGCTTTCGCACCGCTGGGCGTGTAGTACATGCCCCTCCAGATGCAGTCCTGCAGGTCGAATCGGTCCGCATTCTCCAGTGCGAACTCGACGATCCGGTTTCCGAGCGCGATGCCGGCGGCCGAACTCGCGTTGGGAATCATCACGTCCAGTGCAAGGCCATCCGGATGCCACCGCAGCGAGTCTGGCCGAACCCCGCCGATGTTCTGGATCTCCGGGAACAGCGCGCTGATGCTGCGGGCGACCAGAATGGTCTTGACCTGAAGACCACGCTCCGGCGCCCTGCCGACGGGTAGTACTCGCTCGGCCTCTCGGTTGTAGACCCGGTATCTCGACGCCGTCGCGAACTGGACCGGCGCGGCGCTAATCGCGGCCTCGACGCTGGACGGCGCCGAGAAGTCCGTCGACGCCGAGGCGACGATCTCGACGCTTCGCGTTGCCACGTCGTCGACGATTTGATCGGAGGAGTCCGCTTCGCCGATCGGTGCGGGTGCCGAGACGTCTCCGCCGGCGGCAAGCAGAAGGGCATAGGGGGCGATCACCGCAGCCGCGGGGACCACCGACGGCGTTATCCGTCGGCGGCGAGCGACACTGTGCCTCCCCATCACGTAGCACCATACGAGCAAACTGCCGAATTCACCGAATCCCTCAGTGATCCCTTAAGGAGCGCGATAGCGCTACGAACAGCTAATAGTCACGGGAAGGTAACGTTTCCGCAGCTCATCGGCGTGCCGGGTGCCGATTTCACTGGTTGGGGACCTACCGTGGAACGGCAATCGAATCGGTCGGGCGCTTTGACCGAGCCGGCAGTTTTCGCTCGACCGGTTCGATGTGTCTCGCCGGTTGGCCGTGTCAGTCACACTGTGTGACGTGCCTGAAGACGCCATCAGCATCGGCGGAGTCGACCTCACCGATCCGGATACCTACGCCTCGGGCATGCCGTTCGGCGCCTTTCGCGAGCTTCGGAGTCGGGCCCCCGTTGCCTGGCACCCGTATGAAGACGGGCCCGGGTTCCTGGCGTTGACCGGATACCAGGAAGTCCTCGCCGTCTCTCGCGACAGCGCCACGTGGTCGTCGCAATCCACGGGGGTCTTCTTCGATGTTCCGCGCCCTGAGGATGAGTACCAGCTCGAGCTGATGATGCTGACGATGGACCCGCCACGCCACACGAAGCTGCGCTCACTGGTCAGCAAGGGCTTCACACCCCGTCAGGTCGCCAAGTTGAACAACCATGTGGCCGACATGGCGCGCGAGATCGTCGAAGACGTGGTCGAGCGTGGCGAGTGCGACTTCGTCGACGACATTGCAGGCGCACTCCCGTCGTACGTGATCGCTGAGCTGCTCGGCATCCCGCTGGACGACGGTCGCCGGCTGTACGAACTGACCGAGATCATGAACAGCGGTGCCGTCGGCGACACCCACCACGACGTGTCGCCCGTCTTGGACGCGCAGTTGCAGATGTTCCAGTACGGGACCGAACTCGCGGCGCGCAAGCGCGAGTCGCCGGGCGACGACATCGCGACCTCGCTACTGGAAGCCGAAGTGGACGGCGAGCGCCTCACCGACCTCGAGTTCAACATGTTCTTTCTGCTGCTCATCAATGCCGGCGGAGATACCACCCGGAACCTGGTCGCGGCGGGCATCCTCGCGATGATGGAGCACCCCGACCAACAAGCCCGCCTTGCGGCGGACCCATCGCTGCTGCCGACCGCGATCGAGGAGATGCTGCGCTACACCAGTCCGGTGACGGTGTTCGTGCGCACGGCGACGAAGGACACCGAGTTGCGCGGAATACCCGTGAAGGCGGGCGACCGGGCGGCGATGTTCTATCCGTCGGCCAACCGCGACGAATCGCGATTCACCGATCCGGATCGCTTCGACATCGGCCGTGCGCCCAACCCACACCTGGCGTTCGGCGGTGGCGGCACACATTTCTGCCTCGGTGCGAACCTCGCCCGTGTCGAAGCCACCGCGATCATTCCTCAGGTGCTGTCCCGGATGAAGGGCCTCGAGCTCGCCGGGCCCGTCGAGCGCGTGCGGTCGAATCTGATGAACGGCATCCACTCGATGCCCGTCAAGTTCACTGCCGCCTCAACAGTCTCAATCTGAGGGCTCAGGCCGACGGCCCGCTGCGCCAGCGAAAGCTGTTGACGTACTTACCCATATCCAGGGCCAGAGCGAGGTTGGCGCCTGAGGGATGGCCGGTGCC
The DNA here is from genome assembly GCA_963822305.1 of uncultured Actinomycetota bacterium. GTDB lineage: Bacteria > Actinomycetota > Actinomycetes > Mycobacteriales > Mycobacteriaceae > Mycobacterium. The sequence goes on from CAWGHF010000015.1 coordinate 256,134, forward strand.
GAAGTCCGGTGTGAATTCGTGATACGGACCGACCGCGGAAACGACCAGCGCATAGTCATTCTTGACCGCGCAGAGGGTGACGAGCCGAAGCCGGGTGTACTCGCCGCTGGAATCTTGCGGGTACTGGTCGAATACGGCGCCATAGCCCGGCTCGTAACCGACCATCGCGTTGGGGATCTCGTACTCGAGCGCGGCGTCGGGGTAGTAGTCGGCGATCATCTTGTCGACGATCTGCTTCGGTGTGCGCTTACCCGCAGGCTCCCCCCAGAGATCCAGCGTGCCCGTATCGCCGCCGAAATACTCCAGCGCGACCCAATCCGAGTACAGCGTGGCTTTGTAAAGAGATCCTGGGCCCGGGTACTGAACCGAGAACTCTCCGTCAGCGGAAACGAAGCGTGGATTGGTATCGATCGGCTGACCGATCGGCGGACGCCCGCAGTCGGGCGGACAGGTGTATCGCGGACGTGCCGGAGTTGCCAGAACCGACGCGGTCACACCGGCTGCGACCACGACACCGACGCCTGCGGCCAGCGTCGTCAACAGCCGGCCATGAGGGGTATGGCGAACCGGCGCAACCTCATACATGCCGGCGGGGGCGGCGTAACCCGGGCGCGGCACTTCGATTCCGCTGCTGACGGCAGCCCGACGAGCGGTTCGTGACGCACGCGACGACGCTGCTGCGGCGACCCCGCAATTCGGGCAGAACGCCATGTCTGGGATGACATGGTCGCAGTGGGGGCAGAGCACGTGCCCGCCCTTATCCGGCGCATCGTGTTCCTCGAAGAGCAGGCAGTACTGCAGACCGATTCGCAATGCCAGCAAGGCGATGACGGCAATCATGAGGTTGGCACCGAGATGCAGGCGCTCCAGCACGGGACTGGCTTCCGTGAGGCCGAGTACGGCGTATAACGCCAGTGTTGCCAGCACGCTCGACACGACGAGGTTTCGCCGGCCGAACCACAGTGCCGCACCGACCAACCCGCCCATCGACGCCGCCGTCAAGGGCACTGCGACGCCTTGCACGCCGGCCTGGACCAAGAGCACTTCAGCGGGCCGGTTATCGGCAATCACCCCCGTCGCGAATTGCGGCGCCAGCCGGATGATCGTGGCAGCGGCAGTGAAGCTGATGGCACCCAACGACCCGATCACAAAGCCGTCCAACGACTCTCGGCTAGGTCGAGCGAATCGGATCACCACCGCAGGCACCAGCATGAGGATCGCTCCGCCCACCGGCACCGCGATGCCCACGGCCAGCGCCAGCCGTCTGGAGTCTGCGTCAGCCAGCGAAACATCGTAGAAGCCGGCGACCAGAGTGCTGGTCGCCAAGGCCCATCCGACGCCGAGGCCGATACCAAGCAATGCGGTCGGCACCAACGATCGGAGTATCAAGTCGCGGTAGACGTCCGCTTCGTAAAGGTAGAGCAGGAACACCAGGGGCAGGCCAAGTGAGCTGATCGCGATCATCGGCGCCTGCCAGCGCAGCAGCGCAAGGGCGATCAACAACAGAAAGAGAGCCGCGAGGCCCACCCGAAATGCAGTGCGGGACCGGTGCGGAAGGTGCGGGAACAAGGAACTCGCCACAGACAGGCGCACCACGTGCTCGCCGGGCGCCGCGGCATACGCGCCCATCCGCAGTCGGTCACGTCCCGCCGCTGGTGGCTCTGCCAACTGCGCACCGCACGCCGCGCAGTACGCCGCGGCCGGCACCTCGGTACCGCACGCCCCGCACGACATCGTGGCCACGCCACCATCGCCGACGGGCGGTTGTGTCATTGAGGTGCTGCCTGCGATTGAATTTCGAGAAGGTTCTGCGCGAGGTTATAAGTGTTCGGGGTGCCGAGTCCTGTGACGAGGTCGTAGCCGGGTCGAGTGAGGTCGACCGCGTTGCCGCCCAATGAAATATCGCGAAAGCCCGGTCAGTTCGGCGCCGGCCGCGACCCGATACAGCAGGGGGTTGATGTTTCCTAGCGGCCTGCCGCCGTTGGCCTTCAGGTATTGATTCATCAGCACGGTCAGCGCGGCCCAGATGGGTGCTGCCTGCGAGGTACCGGCCCCCACGTATTCGTTTTGGCTGAAGATGAACCTCACGCCGGTGAGCGGATCGCCGACCGCGGCGACGTCGGGCGACAGTCTGCGCCGGCCTGTGTCGCGATCGTCGGTCAGCTTTTCCTGCCATGCCGGCCGCGCGAACAGCTGTGAAACGCCGCCGCTCGTGCCCTGCGACAGAGGCGAATCGAACCACGCGTACTCCGCCAGCCACTGGCCCCGCGGTCCCGTCGAAAGAGTCGTCGCGCCAACCGCGGTCATCGCAGGCAGCGACGAGATCGCGTCCAGCCCAACGTCATCCGGTCCCGGCGGCGAGGACCACTCGTCGGCACCCTTGCACTCCAGGCTGGCATTGTCTCCTGTCGCATCGAACGCCGACGTGCCGTGGGCCTGCGCCCTGGCCAATGCGGACTCGACGGGCGCGAGGTCGGTGGCGTTGACGAATGAGTCGCACGACCACCCGATCGACAGGCTCCACACCGCGCCGGGGAACCGCCGGTCCGCGTCGGAGAACATCTGGCCGATCTTCTCGTACGCACCGTCGGCCACCAAGGTCGGTCTGGCGTTGACCACAACCAGGTGCGCGTCGGGCGCGATGGCATGCGCCACTTGGAGATCCATCGTCGTCTCGCCGTGCGCTTCGTCCGGTATCCCACCGATCACCTCGGGCGTGAACCTCGGCAAGTCCGACGTGTCGGCGAACGTGTCGAGGTCGCGTTGGTCGAAGCCATCGAATGCGAAGAACACGATGGTCTCGCCCTTACCGGTGTGGCCTTCCTTCGCCAGCGGGGTGGCGTTGTACGCGTCCAGCAAGCCCGCCGGCGTCAGTCCACCCTTCGGCACATCGAGCGGTAGGTTGTCGGGCCGTTTCGTGCGATGCGGGGTGTAGCTCATGATCCGGCCGAGCCCGGTGACGACATCGCGCAGCGCCTCCGGCACCGATGGCTGCTCCGGCGACGCGTAGAACACCTGGCCCTTTCGGCCCCGGTAGTCGTTCACCGGTACCTCGAACGCGCGCGCCACGTGATCGGCGGGACCCTCGACGATCGCCCAGGCATCGCCTGGGCGCCATCGCACCCACATGCCCCGTGCGCTTGCCCATGCCATCAGAGCATCAGCACGAGTCGCGCCGGGGAGCGTGACGGTCAGTTGGGCATCACCAGCGCGCGACGGCCCGAGATCTGTCGAGCTGGCGAGCAGTGCCGCGAACGGACCCTTGATGACCGCCGAACTGGTCGGCGCGCAGCCGGCACTCAGCCCCGACGCGACGATGATCGCCGACGCCCCGATGAGCGCCGGCAAACGCCGCCGCATTTCGGTGATGCTTCTAGGAACCGTTGGTTACGTGCCGACCATGTTCGCCGGGCTGGACCTGCGAGGCCGGCGGCGCAACAACGGGCGGTGTGAATTGGTTCGGCGCGTTCGGATCGATCCGCGGGGCCTTCTCGGTGGGCGAAGGGGGTGCGGCCGGGGACGTCGTGGTCGTCGTGGTGGTCGTCGTCGAGGTCTCGGGCGCCTTCTCTTCTTCCTTCGCGCAACCTGCGGTGATCATGCCCATTGCGGCGATCGCGCTCAGCCCGGCAACCGCCGCTATACGGTGGGGCAAACGACTCTGTGTCCTCATTTAATTGTCCTTCTCTGTACACCTGCGCCGACAAACGGCAGGAATTACCGACCATGGTGACACACACAGCGAAGTCGCGCCAGCCCTTCAGCAAAATTTGACGAGTGTGAGGGCCGCTAGATCCCGGTGCAGATCGAAACGAACGGGATGGGCGCACAGACCCCCACTGAGAAGTAGGGCGTGATGTCACCATTCCACGCAGGTGGTGGTGGTGGCGGCGGCGGGGGCGCCGGTGCCGCGACGCAGGTGTTCGACGGCGGATCGAACACCGTTCCCCATCCGCAATCGACGGCACTACTGACCCCAGGGGTCACAGTTGTGGCGAACGCCAGCGCTCCGAACGCAGCCGCGCCGACGGTTGCAGAGCGATGAAGCTTGCTCATCATCGAAGGCCTCCTCGATCGTTTCCGACCTTCTTAGGACGCAATCCTAGTCCCGATCGGCGACTTTTGACCCTCGAGTTGCAGTGCTACTAAAGGTGGCAGAAGGTGCAATTACCGAGATTCCCCGAAGCCCCAACCAAGTCCAGAAGAGTGGCGTAGGTGTATGGGGTGTCCGGATTGCCTGTCAGAGGGAGCACCATGTTCACACTGCGCAAAATCCTGATGATCGCGTGCGTAACCGCGCTCGCGGCGTTCGGAGTGGCCGCATGCGGCAGCGAGAAAAGCGAGGGTGGCGAGGGCGGCAAGGGTGGCGAGATCAACATCGCGCTCACCTCGTTCCCCGACTACGTCGACCCGCAGCTCTCCTACACCGTCGAGGGGTGGGAGGTTCTCTGGAACGTCTACACGCCCTTGCTGACCTACAAGCACGTCAAGGGCAAGGAAGGCACCCAGGTGGTTCCGGGGTTGGCGCAAGACATGCCCGAAATCTCCGCCGACGGCAAGACGTACAAGCTCAAGCTGCGGCCGAATATGAAGTACTCGGACGGCACCCCGATCAAGGCGTCTGATTTCGCCTATGGCATCCAGCGGCTGTTCAAGGCCGACTCGGGCGGCTCGGTGTTCTTCGACGTCATCGTCGGCGCAACCGACTACGCCGAGGGCAAGGCCCAGAACATCAGCGGCATCAAGACCGACGACAACACCGGCGACATCGCCATCACGCTGACCGAGCCGAACGGCACCTTCGAGAACGTGCTCGGCCTGATGTTCGCCGCACCCGTGCCGCCGACGACACCGCTGGACAAGGACGCGACGAACAATCCGCCGCCGGCCAGCGGTCCGTTCATGATCAGCAAGGTCAATGCGCCGCGGTCGCTGACGATGGAGCGCAACCCGAATTTCCAGACCGTCAAGGACGCCGGCGCCACCGAGGTGGCCGACGCCAACGTGGACAAGATCATCGTCAACGAGAACAAGAACAACAGCGCCCAGGTGACCGACATCGAGCAGAACAAGGTCGACTTCATGCTCGACCCGCCGGTGGCCGACCGCCTGGCGGAGGTCAAGGCGAAGTACAGCGATCGCTTCCGGATGGAGGATTCGATCAACACCTACTACTTCTTCATGAACACGGAGAAGGCCCCGTTCAACGACATCAAGGTCCGCCAGGCCATCAACTACGCCATCGATCCCGAGGCGCTCAACAGGATCTTCGGTGGCCGGCTGCATCCGTCGCAGCAGATCCTGCCCCCTGGCATGCCCGGCTACCAGGAGTACAAGCTCTACCCCGGTCCGGACATGAACAAGGCCAAACAGCTGCTTGCCGAGGCCAATCCGGCGGACAAGGACATCACGGTCTGGACAGACGACGAGCCCGACCGCAAGCGCATCGGCGAGTACTACCACGACCTGCTCACCCAGCTGGGCTTCAACGCGACGCTGAAGGTGATTGCGGGCGACGTGTACTGGACGACGATCGGCAACCAGTCGACACCCGACGTGGACACCGGCTTCGCGGACTGGTTCCAGGACTTCCCGCATCCGGACGACTTCTTCCGTCCGCTGCTGCACGGTGAGAGCATCCTGCCGACCAACGGCAACAACTTCTCCCGGGTCAACATCGCTCCCAACAACGCCAAGCATGGACGAGCTGTTGACCAAGCTGATCGGCGACGGCGGCGTGGAGGAACAGTACGCCGCACTCGACAAGGCGTACATGGAGCAGGCGGTCTGGGCGCCGTACGGCAACGAGCAGTTCACGACATTCCTGTCGGAGCGCATGGACTTCGACAAGTCCTATCACCATCTGCTCTTCAACCAGGACTACACCTCGTTCGCCATCAAGTAGGCGTCGATGGTCTCGCGCGATCGACTCGTCGGTGATGGCCACCCTCCCCGATTCTTGAGGCACCCGGCGAGCCGCCGATCCCGACAGGTGTGCCGACCGCGCAGATCCAGGGGCGCAGCCCCTGGTATCTCGCGTGGCTGCGGTTGCGGCGCAACAAGGTTGCGTTGGCGTGCGGCGTGCTGTTCGTGCTGATCGTGTTGTTCTGCCTTGCGGCACCGCTGTGGGCCGAGCACGTGGCGCACACCGGACCGAACGAGAACCACCTCACCGACACGGTGATGATCGACGGGCAGGAGACCGACGTCGTCGCGCCCGACGGCACGCCGCTGGGGCCCGGGCTGCACGGCAAGTTCCTCCTCGGCGCCGACCAGAACGGCCGAGATGTCATGGTGCGGTTGATGTACGGCGGCCGGACATCGATCTACGTCGGGCTCGCGGCGGCGGCGGTCACGACGATCCTGGCCGTCGTCGTCGCCCTGCTGGCCGGCTACTACCGCGGCTGGATCGACTCGGTGCTGTCGCGGACGATGGACGTCATCTGGGCATTTCCCGTGCTGCTGCTCGGCATCGCGCTGGGCACCACGCTGTCCATCGGCGGCCTGAAGGTCGGCCCGATCGAGATCGCTGGCGACTCGATCTGGATACCGATCCTGATCATCGGGCTGGTCTACGTGCCTTACTTCGCCCGGCCCATTCGCGGCGAGATCCTCGCACTGCGCGAGAAGGAGTTCATCGAGGCCGCCGTCGCTCAGGGCAAGGGCCGCTGCGGATCATGTTCTCCGAGCTGCTGCCCAACATCGTGTCCACCGTCGTGGTCTTCTTCACGCTGAACATCGCCAACAACATGCTGCTCGAGTCGGCGCTGTCGTTCCTGGGCGCCGGCGTGCGCCCGCCGAACGCATCGTGGGGCTCCATGATCTCCGACGGCTACCAGGTGATCTTCACGGCACCTCACCTCACCGTCGTGCCCGGCTTGATGATCGTCGCGACGGTGTTGTCGCTCAACGTGTTCGGTGACGGCCTACGCGACGCGATGGATCCGCGGGCGAAGATCCGGCTGGAGCACTGACCGATGGCCCGCTTCGTCGCCAGGCGGTTACTGGGAATGATCGCGGTGCTGTTCGCGATCTCGGTGATCGTGTTCCTGATCTTCAACGTCATCCCGAACTCGGACCCCGCCGCCCGGATCGCGGGCAAGAACGCCGACCCGGCCTTGATCGCCCGCGTCAACGCCGATCTCGGCCTCGACAAGCCGCTGCCGATTCAGTACCTGACGATGATGAAGCAGATCTTCACCGGCCAACTGACGTCCTACGCCAAGGACCGCAACGTCGTCCAACAGATCTGGGAGGGGCTGCCCGCCACCTTCTCGCTCTGCATCGGCGCGGCGGTGATCTGGATGTCGCTGGCGATTCTATTCGGCTATCTCAGCGCCGTGCATGCAGGCAAGTTCACCGACCGTGCGCTGACAATCCTTTCCCTGGTCGGGCATTTCGATGCCGGTGTTCTGGCTGGCGGCGATGCTGCTGTACTTCCTGAGCTTCAAGGTCGAGCTGTTCCCGACCGGCAGCTATGTGCCGTTGACGGAGAGCCCGGTCGAGTGGGCGTACCACCTGATCCTGCCGTGGTTCACGCTGGCGGTGCTGTTCGTCGGCATCTACAGCCGCGTGCTGCGGTCCAACATGCTCGACGCGATGAACGAGGACTACGTGCGCACCGCACGCGCCAAGGGCCTGTCCGAACGCCAGGTGCGGATCCGCCACGTGCTTCGCAACTCGATGATCCCGATCATCACCCTGTTCGGGCTCGACTTCGGCATGGTGATCGGCGGTGGCGCGATTCTCACCGAGACCGTCTACAACCTCGACGGTGTCGGACTATATGCGGGAGAGGCGATTCGGTCGTTGGATCTGCCGCCGCTGATGGCGGTGGTGATGTTCGGGGCCTTCTTCATCGTGCTGTTCAACACGATCGTCGACATCCTGTACGCGGTGCTGGATCCCCGCATCCGACTCGGAGAGGCGGCGCCCGCATGAGCGCGATCCTGACGGTCGAGGACCTCCGGGTCAGCTTCGCCACCGAAGACGGTGTGGTCAAGGCCGTCGACGGCGTCTCGTTCGAACTGGCCGCAGGCGAGGTGCTGGCGATCGTCGGCGAATCCGGCTGCGGCAAAAGCGTCACCGCGCAGACGCTGACCGGTCTGACCCGGGCGCTCGAACGCCAGGATCACCGGCTCGGTCAACTACCGCGGCCGAGAGATCAACGGGCTCACCGACAACCAGCTGCGCGACGTCCGCGGCGAGCAGATCGCGATGGTCTTCCAGGACCCGATGTGCGCGCTGAACCCCGTCTATCGCGTCGGCGACCAGATCACCGAGATGATCCGGGCACACCGCGACGTCTCCAAGAAGGAAGCCAACGGCCAAGGCGGTCGAGCTGCTGCGGTCGGTGGGTATCCCCAACCCGGAGAGGCGGGTACGGCTCTACCCCCACGAGTTCTCCGGCGGTATGCGGCAGCGTGTGATGATCGCCATGGCACTCGCGCTCGAACCCGACGTACTGATCGCCGATGAGCCGACCACCGCTCTCGACGTCACGATCCAAGCGCAGATCCTCCAGCTGATCGACCAGCTCAATCGCGAGCGCGACCTCGCAGTCATCATCATCACTCACGACCTCGGCGTGGTTGCCGAGATCGCCGACCGGGTCCTCGTGATGTACGCGGGCCAGGTCGTCGAGGACGCCACGCTCGACGAGATCTTCTACGAGCCAAAGCATCCCTACACATGGGGGCTGCTGGGTTCTCTCGCCCGACTCGACCAGCCGCGGACCGCACGGCTCACGCAGATCCCCGGAGCGCCCCCGTCGCTGCTTGGACCGCCGCCGGGATGCCGCTTCGCACCCGCGCTGCTCACACGTTTTCGACGAGTGCACCGAGCTTCCCCCGCTCGAGCCACGCACCGGCGGATCCCACCTCGACCGATGCTGGCTCGACTCCGAAGTGAAGGCGCGCCATGGCGGCGGCGCACGCGAGGAGCAATATGGCTAAAGGCGATCTGCTTCTGGAGGTGACCGACCTCGTCAAGCATTTCCCGATCAAGTCGGGCGTCGTCGTCGACCGCGAAGTCGCCAGGGTACGTGCGGTCGACGGCGTCAGCTTCACCCTCAGAGAGGGCGAAACACTCGGCCTGGTAGGCGAATCCGGATGCGGCAAGTCGACGCTGTGCCGCGCGATCCTGCAACTGACAACGCCGACGTCCGGGTCGGTCCGGTTCGCCGGCGAGGAACTGGTCGGCCGGTCACGTCGCGATCTGCGCCCGATGCGCCGGCAGATGCAGATGATCTTCCAGGACCCGTTCGCCTCGCTCAATCCGCGCAAGCGGGTGGGCCAGATCATCGGCGACCCGCTCGAACTGCACGGGCTGGCCCGCGGCGCCGAGCTGAAGCGGCGCGTGCAGGACCTTCTCGACCGCGTCGGCCTGCAGGCCGAGCACTACAACCGGTTCCCGCACGAGTTCTCCGGCGGCCAGCGCCAACGCATCGGCATCGCCCGCGCACTTGCGTTGCGGCCCAAGCTGATCGTCGCCGACGAGCCCGTCTCCGCGCTCGACGTCTCCGTGCAGGCGCAGATCATCAACCTGCTCGAGGACGTGCAGGACGAGTTCGGGCTGTCCTATCTCTTCGTCGCCCACGACCTCGGCGTCGTCCGCCATGTTTCCGATCGGATCGCGGTCATGTACCTGGGCAAGATCGTCGAGGACTCGGGCGCAGACGAGCTCTACGACAAGCCGATCCACCCGTACACCAACGCGCTGCTGTCCGCGGTGCCGATCCCCGATCCGAAGCGGAACTCCGCACGCGAACGTCTGGTGCTCGAGGGCGACGTTCCGAGCCCGATCGACCCACCTCCTGGCTGCCGCTTTCACACGCGGTGCCCATGGTCGACCGACGTCTGCACGTCAGACGAGCCGCCGCTGCTCGATCACCGCCCGGCACATCTCGCGGCCTGCCACCATCCGCAGAACGTCTAGGGACAGGCTGCGGGGATGTCGTCTCTGACCGTGCGGTCGGCGGGCAGCGTGTAGGTCACCACCACATCGGCGTCGCCGGGGCCCCTGTTGGCGACGACGTGGGGCGTTCCCGCCGGGAGAAACACCGTCTGGCCGGCCGAGTACGCGACCGGAATGCAGTTGGCGGCGGTCTGGACGAATACGGTGCCTTCGGTGACCACCGACTGTTCGGGTCCCGGATGGGCGTGCCAGCCACTGCTCGCACCGGGCTTGAGGACCAGGCTCTGCACATAGAACGCCGTCTCCTCGCCGTTGGTGACGATCGAGATCGGTGTACTGGTCGTGCCCTTGGCCAGATCAGTGCGCTCGACGTCGCCTTCGGCCGGGGTCGCCGCCGCGGAGCCGGACAAGATGCATGCCGTGACGATCGCCGCCGCTGCTGTCGGCCCGATGTGTCTGCTCTTCACCATTCGCCGATCCTAGAAAGCGAAGGGCCGGGCCGTTGACTATTCGGTGTCGTCTGCTGCTTCGTCGGCGGGGTCGTCGGAAACATCCGGCGAGGCGTCCAACACGCTGACCGCGATGCCGTACGGAAGGAAGCGCACCTTCCGCGTCGGGTCGGTGTTGTTCTTGTTTGCCCGAAGCGCGTCGAGCTCGGAGGCGTACACCTCTTCGACGTGTGCCTTGCCCTCGTGGTCGACGGTGAAGATGGACCACACCCCGTCGCCGGTCTCGCCTGTTGTTTCCGGCTCGTGTCGCTGACGGCGCGCGAACTCATCGAAGATGACGCCAAGCCCTGCCCGCTCACCGGTCATATCGAAGATCTTGCCGACCGCGTCGCGCAGTCCCTCGCCTGCCTCACGAATCACTCGATCGAAGTCGTCGGGATCGAATCCGAACGGACCATTGCTGCTCATCTACCCAGTGTGCCACTAGCCCCAGGGTCCGGGTTGATACAGCGGCGGCTGGTAGGCCGGGGGCGGCGGCGGACCCTGGTTGGGGACCTGGATCGGCACCGGCACCGGCACGAACGGGACCGTGATGTAGCTCGTCGTCATCGACGGCGTGGTGCTGGTGGTTGTGGTCGTGGTCGTCGTCGTGGTGGTCGGCGACGTCGTGGTGGTGGTAGGGGAGGTCGTTGTCGTCGTCGGCGACGTCGTGGTGGTCGTCCTCGTGGTGGTGAGGTGCTCAGTCGTCGGCGTCCACGTCGGTGAGGCGGCGGTGGTGGCGGAGGCGCCTCGCTGGTGATCGTCACCTCGCTGGGTGGTGGCGGCGGCGGTGGCGGTGGTTCTGGCGGCGGAGGACTTTCCTGCTTCGGCGGCGACGGCGGCTCGGGTTCGGGCTGCTTGGGTGGTTCCGGACGCGGCTCTTCGCTCGCCTTGGTGCTTTCCGTCGCACTGGTCAGCGCGTAGGCCACCCCGCCGACCGTGATGACGGCGATGACGGCGGCGACCCCGATCGCCAGCGCCGTCACCCGATGCCACGGTCGGCGCGGCTCAACGTAGACCCTGCCTGTCGTCGGCGCGTACTCGAGCACCGGGCGAACATCGGAATCCGTTATCTCATAGGGATTTTCACCGGTGTATGGAACGAGGTCATCGCCGATCTCCTCCTGAGACCACGCCAGCGCCCGGAACGTCGCCGAGCCAGGTGCGTCGGGGCCCGGCCCGTCGTAGACAGGTTCGGCCGCTGTCGCATCGGTGGCGGCAGCGGCGGCACCCGTCGGGGCGTCCGCATCGAGGGCGGTCGCCGCATTGGCTCCGGTCGGCGCATCGGCGTCGGCCCCGAATGCGGCGAACAGGGCGGCACCGACGGCCCCGTTGAGAGCGGGCTGCGGTGTGGTCACCACCGGAAGCTGGGTGTGTTCGGAAAGCCGTTGAGTCACAAGCGGAATGCCTGCCCCGCCACCGACGATCGCAAGCGCGGCCAGGCCGGTCGGCGAGGTGCCGTTGCGCTCGGTCAGTTCGTCCAGAGCAGAAACGACGCCGTCCAGTGGCCGCTGAATCAACTCCTGCAGTTCGTCTCGGGTGAGCCGGATATCGGCTCGATGGCCCTGGAGTTCGAGGACCAATTGGGTCGCGGTATTGGCCGACAGCCGCTCCTTGGCCCGCCTGCACTCATCCCGCAGCTTGGCCAGCGACTCGACCGCGGTGGTTCCGGCGGGGTCGACCTTGTCGGCGAGGTTATCCAGGACGTGGGCCAGCAACGCCTGGTCGATCAGGTCACCCGAGAAGTCCGGGTACCGCACGGTTTCGCCGATCGGTTCGAAACCTGCCGCGGCGTCGGTCAGCGTGATGCTGGTGCCGCTTCCGCCGAAGTCCAGCAGCGCCACCACACCATCCGCGGCGATACACCCGGGTTGGCCTGCAACGCCGTCAATGCGGCGACGGCGTCGGAGACCACCCGAACCGGCTGGCTGGTCTGCGCCAGGTTCTTGCTGTTGGCCAGTGCGCTACGGAATGCCCATATCGTCGTCGCATTCCAATGCGCGGGAACCGCGATCGCGACGTCGGACGAGCGCCCACCGCCCAGTTCGACCATCGAGTCGAGCGCTTCGACCAGTAGCTGTTCGGCGAGGTAGCTCTTCCCGTCGGGGGTCACCAGCGGCACCCGGTCGCCGACTCGTTCGACGAAGCCACTGATCGTGCCGCCGGATTGCCCGAGGGTCAGCATCGAGCGGCGCGTCACAGGTTGGTTGCCGACACGCGCCGCGACCAGGTTTGTTGTCCCGACAGACAACCCCAAGGGGTCGCTCATAACGGCCCAAACCATAGCTCTGTTATGGGCAGATACCGCTCAGACACTCCGTGCGCGGGCCGTTTGAACAGCGTTCCGCCAGCATGCTTTTGAGGGCTTGCGTTTCATCACCGCATCGCAGGGTACTGCGAACTCCATGACTTCGTTGTGGCTGGCCGACCGAGCAAATCGCCCATCACCGCCCGACCCGTTGCCGGAGACCGACCGCTACGCCGATGTGGTGGTGGTCGGAGCGGGTATCACCGGCCTTGTCACCGCCGTGCTGTTGGCAAGGGCGGGCAAAAGCGTCATCGTGCTGGAGGCACACTCGGCGGGTGCGGGTGCCACCGGTAACACCACGGCCAAGATCAGCCTGCTGCAGGGCACCAAGCTGTCGAAGATCATCGGCAAGCACGGCGCCAAACGAGCGCAGCAGTACGTCGAAGGCAATCGCGAAGGTCAGAGCTGGCTGATCGAGCACTGTGAGGCGCAGGGTATTTCGGTGCAGCGCGAAGACGCTTTCACCTACGCGCAGTCCGACGAGGGTGTTTCGTCAGCGAGGGCAGAACTCCAGGCGTGCGAGGCCGCCGGCCTCGCAGCGGAATGGGCCGACGATGCCGACGTCCCATTTCCGTTCCACGGCGGCGTCCGCCTTGCCGACCAGGCTCAGTTCGATCCGATGCCACTGTTGGACAGCCTGATCGTGGAGCTCGACGAGCGCGGTGGACGCCTCGCTCAAGGCGTTCGTGTGCAACGGGTTTCGGGGGAGGACGACGAACTTGCGCTGCATGTGCGCACAACGAAGGCCGACGAGTTCATCGTAAAGGCGAAACAGACTGTGCTCGCCACCGGCATTCCCATCCTCGATCGCGGCGGGTTCTTCGCGCGCCTGAAACCGCAGCGGTCCTATTGCATGGCCTACCGGGTGCCGGGTGACATCACCAGCGGCATGTACATCTCGACAGACTCCCCCACCCGGTCCGTCCGCTATGCACCGACCGCCGACGGCCAGCGCCTGATCGTCGGCGGCGCCGGGCATCCGGTGGGACACGAGAAGCATCCGGCATCGTCGGTGCAGGAGCTGGACGCCTGGGCCAAGATGCACTATCCGGGTGCGATGCAGACGCACTATTGGTCGGCGCAGGACTATTCGCCCATCGACGAGCTGCCCTACGTCGGGCCGATACTTCCCGGCAATGACAAGATCTTCGTCGCAACGGGTTTCGACAAGTGGGGTATGACGAACGGGACGGCTGCGGCGCTTGCCCTATCGAGTCGGATTCTGGGCGGCCGAATGGATTGGGCCGAGGCGTTCGCCAGTTGGAGTCCCCATGAGCTGTCCGGAATCCCGAAAGCCATGCAGAACAACCTCGAGGTGGGCCTGTACCTCGCGAGGGGCTGGATCACCCCGGTGACGCGGATCGGCAGTCGCACACCGGACGACGGTGGAGTCGTCAGCGGCCCGCCGTGGCAACTCGAGGGTCGCAGCGTCGTGGACGGCGTGGAGCGTCGCGTGTCGCCGGTCTGCCCTCACCTGGGCGGCATCGTCAACTGGAACGATGCCGACGAATCATGGGAGTGCCCGCTACACGGCTCCAGGTTCGACCCCGACGGCAAGCTGCTCGAAGGTCCTGCGACCAGGGATCTGACTGCCGCTCAGTAGTATCCCCGCATGGGTGATATCGACGAGATCATGCGGGTGAAGTACCGGTACCTGCGGGCGCTGGACACCAAGCACTGGGACGACTTCGCAGAGACGCTGACCGAGGACATCGTCGGCGACTACGGAAGCTCGCTCGGTGAAGAACACCATTTCACCGATCGTGACACGCTGGTCGAGTTCATGCGCACCTCGATGCCTGCGAACGTGCTCACCGAGCACCGGGTTACGCATCCCGAGATCGACGTCGACGGCGACGAGGCCACCGGGATCTGGTACCTGCAGGACCGCGTCATCGTCCCCGACTTCAACTTCATGCTCTACGGCGCCGCCTTCTACCACGACCGCTACCGGCGCACGCCCGACGGATGGCGCATCTCCGCCACCGGGTACCAGCGCACATACGAGGTGAATATGTCCACCGAATCCATCACCAATTTCAAGGTGACATCCGGTGCGGCGCTGAATATTTGAGCTTTACTGGGTGACTGCGATCAGCGCGCCCGGCTGCAGCCAGCGCATGATCTCGACAAGGGTGTCGTCATCGATCGCCACGCAGCCCGCGGTCGGACCGCCGTCGGTGGCGTGCAGGAAGAACGCACCACCGTTGCCCGGTACGCGTTCCTTGTTGACACCCATTACGACGGCATGGACGTACTGCGGGATTTCGAGGTTCTCGGTGCCGCTGGCGGGGTCGGTGCTGAACGGGCACTGCGATTTCTTGCACACCTGCATGGTGTTGTAGGTCGGGCTCTTCATGTCGCCGTCCCACCAGTGGTCGGGCCCGACCTGGACGTACTGCAGGCCGCCGCCGGGGTTGGGCGCTGTGCCGAAGGCGAAATCGAGGCTGAAGATTCCCATCGGGGTTTTCGCCTGGCCGTCATGAGTTTCCGGGGCCATACCGTTCTCACCCACGAAGGCCGGGATGCCGGTCCTGACCGGTTGCCAGCCGGCCGCGGTGCGCTGGAAAACGTCGATTTTCGCTGATGAACCACCAGCTCCCACAACGGAAATGACCTGAGTGGCGTTGCCGACCTTCGGGGCGAACCACGGCGTGTAGTCGGCATGGCTCGCCGGCGCAGCAACCGCCCCCAGGCCCAACGACAGCGTTGCTATCAGCGGTACCAGCCATCGGCGCACGCGCCCATGGTTGCATACGACGAGGCGGTTGGGCTGCTGGCCAGCTGGGTAAGTTGGCGTCATGCGATTTCGTCGGAAGCCACAGGGTCTGCGCGGCCTGACCCAGATCGGCCAGGGTCTCGGCACCCTCGACCGCGAGGTGTTCGAGGCGGTCGCGGAGTCGCCGAGTCCTCTTCTGGACACCACCATGCCCCGGTTGAGCAGGGCCGCGGATCACTCCAAACTGTGGTTCGTCATCGCTGCCGCGCTGGTCGCGACGCGACACAAGGCATCCGCCCGAGGCGCCATGCGCGGAGTTCTGAGCCTGGCTGTCACCAGCCTGGTCACCAACCAGTTCGCCAAGCGTGTCTGGAAACGGCCACGGCCCAACAATATGTTGGTGCCCCTGGCCCGGCAGAGCCGACACTTCCCGACGTCGAACTCGCTGCCGTCCGGGCACTCGGCCAGCGCTGCCGCGTTCGCCGTCGGTGTCGGACTGGAGAGCCCGCCCGTCGGATTGGGCCTGGCACTGCTGGCCGGTCTGGTCGGCCTGTCCCGCGTCGCCGTCGGCGCGCACTATCCGGGTGACGTGTTCGCGGGCTTCGGAATCGGAGCGGGAATCGCCGTGCTGGGTGGACGGATCGTGCCGCCGATCACGCCCACGAAGATCCCGACCGCCGATCCGCTACGGGTCACTACGCTGCCGCGACCCGACGGCGCGGGCGTCGTGCTGGTGATCAACCCGGCGTCGGGCAGCGGGACGGGGGCGCGCGTCGTCGACGAAGTGCGCGAAGCGCTGCCCAAAGCCGAAATCGTCGAGCTTGGCGACGACGACGACGTTGAGGAGGCATTGCGCGACGCGGCCAAGCGCACCGAGGTCCTCGCCGTCGGCGGCGGCGACGGCACCGTCGCGTGCGCGGCGGGCATCGCCGTCGAGCACGGAATTCCACTTGCGGTCTTCCCCGGCGGCACCTTCAACCACTTCGCCAAGGACATCGGCTGCGACAGTGTGGCCAAGACGGTCGAGGCGATCCGACGCGGTGACATTTCTTGCGTCGACCTCGTGCGCCTCAACGACGAACACATCGTCGTCAACACGGCCAGCATCGGCGCCTATCCACGATTCGTGCAGACACGCGAGAAGCTGGAGCACAAGATCGGCAAGCCACTCGCAGGCCTTTACGCGATGTTCCATACCTTGCGCCGCGACGAGCCGGTAACGATCGCCTACGACAACAAGACGTTGCAGACATCGCTGTTCTTCCTCGGCAATTCGACGTATCTGCCGTCTGGCTTCGCGCCGTCCCGACGCACAAGGATGGACGACGGCCTGATGGACGTTCGCATTCTCGAAACCGGCCGCAAGTTCAGCAGGCTGCGCATTGTCAGCTCGCTGGCCCTTGGGCGGCTTACCCGCAGCCCGCTCTACCACGAGATGCGGGTTCCCGAGTTCGCCTTCACCGCCGTGGACGGGTGCACTGAACTGGCGCATGACGGCGAGATCGGCACCGAGTGCGATGAGGCCAGGTTCAGCGTGAACTACCGTGCGCTGCCGGTGTTTCGTCCGCTGCCGTGATCGCTTCGACGGGCGGCACCAACAGCACGCACACGACGAACCACACATAACCCAACGCCCATCCGGCGAGTACGTCAGACGGGTGATGTGCGTTGAGCGCCACCCGGCCGAACCCGATCGCGACCACGACAATCGCGCCGATGACGATCAGCACGGGTCGCAATGGCCTGCGCGCAATGGGTAGCAAGAGCGTCAGGAACGCGAGCACGGCGACCATCACACCGACGGCATGTCCCGACGGGAACGACGTCGACCATGCGTGCACAAAAGCCTCGGCGGGTCGCGGACGATTTGCGGCGGCCTTGGCCGCTTCGGTGATCAACCCGCTGAGCTCGACGGAGATGACGAGGAACATCGCCGGCCGCACATTGCGCCGGGCCAAGGCGACGACGATCACGACCAGGGCGACCAGCCGGAACACGGTCGGCCCCAGCACTATGCAGAACACGTCCCAGAACACGACCCAACCGGGGTGGGCGGTTCCGAAATCGTGCAGGACATCGAGGGCGAACCGATCCATGGTGTCGATCCACTGCCACTGCTGCGCAATACCTACCCACAGCAGCGCGTAGAGGGCAAGGGCCGACGCGGCCAGGCCAACGAGCCAACATTTCCGCGTCGTCACGGTTCCACGCTACGGTGCCCTCATGGCCGTGTTTCTGCGCAAGCTGCTCCGCATCGGGGGTTTGCCCGACGAGCTTCGAGCTCAAACCGAAGCCGAAGGCATCATCTATCTGGCCGAGTACCTCCCGGTCACCCGGCGATTCAGCGGATCCGTGCCCGGCAAGAAGTCCAACACAAACATCTCGAGCTATGTCGGTTCGCTGGCGATCACCCCGCAGCGTGTTCTCGGCACATTGTCGACGGTGCCCAAGCTCGCTGGCCGCACCATCGACCAACGGTGGGACGCGGCGCAGAGTGGGCCCGTCAAGGCCGACATCTCGAATACCGGGCTGCACATCGAGGTCGACATCGGCGAGGTCGACGCCAAGTTCAGCGGTCATCTCTCGCTGAACTACAAGACGCCGATCCCCGACGACGTCCTGATTCGACTGCCCCGTCGGTCGCTCGCCTTCGAGGTACCGCCCGAGTACGTCCTTCGCGCGGTCGGCGTCCCCGCCAGAGGCTGACGGTGGACACCCGGGCGGTCGTCGAGACGTTCGTCAATGCGTTCGGCGAGGGAAGGCTCGATGACGCGCTTCGCCTATTGCACGACGAATTCGTTGTTCATGCCGCGGGAGGTGTGCCGTACAGCGGCGATTATCTAGGCGCCGAAGGCTTTTCCGAGCTCATCGCGAAGATCTTGCCGGTACTCGACCTCACGCCGAGCCCGGAGATGCAGTATCTCGTTGACGGCGACAAAGTCGTGCTCTACTACCGCCTGACATTCACCGCGCGTGCCTCAGCCAAGAGTGCCGAGATGAGCGTGGCTGAAGTGTTCGTGGTTCGCGACGGCCTGATCGCGGAACTCGACGTGTTCTACAAGGACCCGTCGGCTGTAGTCGCGCTACTAGAGGGCTGACCTAGAAGGGCGACGGTTTGTCTCGCTCGGGGCCCCGCATGGCACTGAGTCGTCTTTCGGCGCTGTAGTTCTCGTTGTGCCGACGTTCGGCCCGGACGCGCTCCGCGCAATCCTCAATGCGAGTGCGCTTCCGCAGAGGCATCGTCAAGGTGCAAGCCCATTGCGACATAACCGCTGTCGCCTGCATCGCCACGGGCGCGGTCGGTTCACACAACCTTGGAAACAGCGCGTAGCTTCCGGGTCGCGTTGTATACGTCTGCCCGCCCGGGCTGTTCAAATGACGGTTCCGTCGGTGAAAGTTCTGAGATACAGGTCGCGGCCCGACGCCGAAAGAATCTCCCGATGCCTCAGTCGGTAGTGTGGACGATCAGCACGTCGGCGGTCTTCTTGGCCCTGGCCAAGACGTTGCCGGGCACCGAGCCAAGCCACTTGCCGCTGCGTGTGGCCAGTCCCACGTTGCCAACCACCAACAGATCCGCCTCAACCTCCTTGGCGAGGCGGGATAGCGCGTGTACCGGATCACCCAGAATCGGTCGCGTCTCGATATTCTTCGCCCCAGCCGCCCTGGCCCGGTCGCGGGCCTCCCGCAGGATCTCATAGACGGGGGCCTCCCCGTGCATCTTGTAGTCCCCATCGCCCCTGAGGACGACCTCGGCGCCGGGATCAATAACACGATCCGGCCGGCCTGGTCTTCCCCAGCCTCCCTTGTCCACCTCAGGCAAGTGCGCCATCGCGATGATCAACTTCGCGTTATTTTCCGCGGCGACCGCGGCTGCGTGATCCACCGCACGCAACGATGTGTCCGAGCCATCGGTGCCGACCACCAGGGTCTGATAGGCGCTCATTTCCCTACCAGAATAATGCCGCGCCATGTTCTTAGGAAGCGTTGCAACCTGGGCGCTTTTCTGCCTGCAAACCCTCTGAGGCTGAAACATCCTCTGCCCAATTTATTTGCGGTTTTGACTTATTCGCGGTTTTGACCGGCGAGCGGTTGTCGGTGCCGTCGGAAATCATCCTGGGATACAGGTTATTCTTCGGCTTGGACACCGCGCTAGAGATAAGCCGCTTGGGCATTTCCCGGAAGGCGACGGCCTCCACGGCCCCCTAAGCCCAAACACCCGCATAGTGGAAGGTGTCGGGACTAGATACCATCAATCCGAGCTGTCGTGGTGGCTGTCAGGCATCACCACCCGGGGACGCATTTCCACGGGCTCTTTAGGCATTTCCCGGGGGTAGGGATCCACTTCCCCGGGCTGCCGATCCACTTCCCCGGGGTGGGGATCCACGGTGTGAAGTGGAATGGTTTGAGCGGTGCGTTGAGATCGCTGGCCGCGCCCACCGACGCGGGAGCGGTGCCCAGGGATCCGCGCTCTGCCTGTGCGGCCCCAGCGCCCGCGACGCTGAACCCGGCGAGGGCGACGCCAACGGTCACGACTTTCCAGGTGGCCGGTCGTTCCATTGATCTACCCCCTTTCTTTTCTTCAGTTCCTCTCCCCGGCCTGCCCCCAAGTCTTGCTCGCAATGTGAACGCCTGCAAGGCCAGGCGAGGTGGTCTTTCATCTCGCTCTTGCTAGCCACGTCATCGCAAGATCCAGCACCGCGATGGTGTGCTCGGGCCACTGGGGATGCTGCAGGCGAAACGGCCCAGTCGCCAGCCCGAGCAGCGCCGCAGCCGACCGCTGTCGTAACTGGATAGCTGGAACCCGACGCTCGGCGTGGGCGAGTATCGCGTCTGCATAACCGTCGACCGTTTCCCGGCCCCGGCCTGCGGTGTCGAGAGCCAGAGCCGACAGGTGCGCGAGCAGCGTCGCCCACTCGTCGGATCGTTCCCCGGGCCCTGCGGCATCGATATCGAGAACAGCTGTCACCCGCCCGTCGTCGGCGAAAAGCTGCCCTTCATGAAAGTCGCCGTGGACCGGCACCACCTCCTCCGGTTGGACTTCCACCAAATGCAGGCCTTCCACCACCTCGGCGAGCCGGGTCAGCACCGTGGGCTCGTCGGCCGCTACGCAGCGCAGCGCGCCCGCGTAGTAATCCACCATCTGCAGATGCGATGGCTCGCGGTCTAGCGCCATCAGCTCGGCTGGTAGTGCGTCCAAGACAGACTCAAGCGCCTCGGGCGAGGGCAGCGCGGCGTCGCCGTCGATGATCAGTGTGCGCAGTGGCGTTCCCTTCGCCCCGGGCAGCACGATCACACCGTCCGGGGTCGCGGCAAGCACCGGGGGCACAGGCACATCTCGGCAGGCGATGTCATGACGATGGCGGAGGTCGGCGACCGCCGAGGGCCGCACGACTTTGGCGAACCATCGGAATCGGCCGTCGCTCACCTCGAGAACGGCATGGCGCGAGGGCAGGTAGCCGCAGGGCCGGATGTCTAGGGTCGCCGCATCGCTCAGCCCGAACCCGCGAAATAATTCGGCCAGCAGGACGGGGTCGCTGGCACTCGGTAGCGCGGGCAGCGCGGGATCGCGGGGCCACGCCCAGATTCCAACCTCGACCGGCTCACCGCCGTACTCGCCCGCCACCACGGCCGCACCGGCCGGGATCCGGCTCCCGGTCGTCGCGCCAAGAAATTCCGTCGTGGAGGTGCCGTCTGGCCGACACACTCGGCCGACGTACATGACGATGGCCGCGCCGGATGGGTCCACATTGACCTCGGCCGGGTGCAGCTCTTCCAACCGACAGCCGTACTCGGCGACCGCAGCGCCAAGCACATTCGGGCCTTCGGGACCCAGGAGCAGATCGAGCACCGGGCTAGCCACATTGCCGAGGCTAACCCGCCGATCAGCCGGGTATGGCGGTAGGTATCGAGTAGGTACCGATCCAATTGCGGGGACCGCGAAATTACATCACCGAAATACGTTGAACAACAACATGATTGATTGTAGGTGATGATTGATTGTAGGTGACTCCACAGGGCTGGCGGCCGTTTCTACAGGTCGCGGTAGTGCCGCATCTGCTCAGGCCGCTGCCGTGTCGCTGCCCACCGTGTCCACGGGAATTTTCCTGGGATACAGGTAGGGCCGAAAGTAGATGTCTTCGGGCGCTTAGATGGGTAGCCTCGTCGAAGTCGAGAGGTTTGACATGGACACATCATCGTTCGACCGATACGTGGACGCGTGATTGGTCCACCCCCTGGCGGGAGCACCGCACGGCAAAAGTGAGCTGAAGGCGCTACTCAACTGTTGCAGCCCAGACATGCGCTACGAAGACGTACCAACGGCCAATGTGTACGACGGCCATGAGGGCATGAGGCGGAAGTGTCAGGGTGCTTATAACTGGTCATCGGATGTCGAGGCTGCAGTGCTGACCCGACAGACCAACGGATCACTTTTCGCCGTGGAGAGTTTGTGGAGCGGAACAAACACGGCCGCTATTGGTGATCACCCGGCGACGGAAGAAGCTTCGCGCTAAGGATTGTTTCGGTCGGAACGATGGACGATCACGGACTCGTGAAAGATCACCGCGACTACTGGGACCGCGCAGGCTTTCTCGCACAGATTGGTATCGGTTCTGCCCCTAAATGATAGTGCCGTCGGGCAATTGTTCATCGCGCCAGCCGGTTTCCGCCCCAGAAAGTGTTGAGCAAGTGGTGGTACCGACTGCGCTAAATACACTCCAGAGGAAAGCTCTTGAACAGCATAAACGTCTGTCGACGCGCTCCCGGGACTTAGACTTCTGCGGTGTTCTCGGAGACGCGCTACGCGCTGAACGGGGACTTGCGCGTCGCCTATCGCACGTCGCGCGACGGTCCGCGCGACCTCGTGTTCGTGCCGAACTGGTTCACAAACTGTGAGGTCGCCCCCGAGCTACCGTCGCTTCAAGGGTGGGTCGAGGCGATGACCTCGATCGGGCGACTGATCTTCTTCGACCAGCCGGGCACGGGAGCCTCCGACCCCGTCACGCCGGGCGCGTTGCCGACCTTGGAGCAATGGGCAGACAGCATCACCGCAGTGCTCGACGATCTCGGAAGTAGTGAGGCCGTCCTCCTCGCGGTTCCCGGCGCGCTCCCGGCAGCGGCGCTGTTCGCCGCGACCCATCCGTCCCGCACAACCGCGCTGGTCGTGCTTGAGGGCAACGCGGATCCGTCGGGCATCGCCGATCTCGAGGAAGTGCTCGCTGCCTTCGTCGCCGCGTGGGGCACGGGGGAATACGAACATGTGATCAGTCCGGACATGCCGTGGAACGAGGAGATCCGGGCAGCATGGGCTCGCATGGAACGCCTAGCGAATAGCCCAGCGACCCTCGCACGCATGCTGCCGCTCGCGGCCCGGCAGGACGTGCGGGCGGTCCTCCCGACGATCCGCGTGCCCACCCTCGTGGTCAATCACACCGACGACATGTTCATCACGCCCGCGCAGGGCAAGTACGTCGCCGACCACATACCGGGCGCGAAGTACGTCGAGCTGCCAGGCCGCAACATGTGGCACTTCGTAGAACCCTGGCGCGCGTCCTTCCAGGAGACCGCCGAGTTCCTCACCGGCCACCAGGCAGAAGTGGCCGACGATCGGGTGCTGGCCACGGTGCTGTTCACCGACATCGTGGACTCGACGCGCCGGGCCGCGCAGATGGGCGACCGGGACTGGCATGCACTGCTCGATGCGCACGACGCCGTCGTTCGATCTCACTTGTCTCGCTTTCGGGGCCGTGAGGTGAACACATCGGGTGACGGGTTTCTCGCGATGTTCGACGGTCCTCAGCGAGCGATCCGCTGCGCCATGGCGATCCGCGACGCGGTGCAGGCGCTCGGCATCCAGGTGCGCGCCGGGTTGCACACCGGCGAGTGCGAGGTCCGCGGCGATGACATCGGCGGGATCGCCGTGCACATCGGCGCACGGGTGAGCGCCCTCGCAGGGCCGAACGACGTGCTGGTGTCCAGCACGCTGCGCGACCTCGTGATCGGGTCAGGACTCGAATTCGAGGACCGCGGCGCTCACGAGCTCAAAGGCGTGCCCGGCGAATGGCATCTCTTGGCCGTCGCGTCTCCATAGCGGTGGGTTCTAGTGGCTCACGTGGCCCCAAACCACCTCGTCAAACCCCTGCCTGTGTATGAACGCGTAATTGTGGATAACTTGCTCTCCTTGAGCCAAACGGTTGCCGAATTGCTCACCGACCTGTTCGGTGTAGCGACGGCATGAGAAAGGATGCGCAGTGACCGACCCGATAAAGGACAACGTGCTGATCGTGCACTGGCACGATCTCGGCCGTTATCTCGGTGTCTACGGCCACGCAGACGTCTCCAGCCCACGGCTCGACCAGCTCGCCGCCGAGGGCATCGTCTTCACCCGCGCACACGCCACCGCGCCGCTCTGCTCTCCGTCGCGGGGTTCGCTGTTCACCGGCCGCTACCCGCAGAACAACGGGCTGCTGGGATTGGCCCATCACGGCTGGGAGTACCGGGCCGACGTCCGCACCCTCCCGCAGATCCTGTCGGAAGCGGGTTGGCATACAGCGCTTTTCGGTATGCAGCACGAGACCTCGTACCCGGCCCGGCTTGGCTTCGACGAATTCGATGTGTCCAATTCGTTCTGCGAGTACGTGGTCGAGCGCTCCGTCGAGTGGCTCGCCAGTCCACCGCGCGAGCCGTTTCTGTTGACTGCCGGCTTCTTCGAGACCCACCGCCCGTACCCGGCTGACCGTTATGAGCCCGCCGACCGGAGTGCCGTCGCGGTTCCCGACTATCTACCGGAGACCGACGAGGTCCGTCAGGATCTGGCCGAGTTCTACGGCTCGATCACGGTTGCCGATGCCGCCGTCGGGCAGTTGCTCGACACGCTGGCCGGCACCGGCCTGGACCGCACCACCTGGGTGGTGTTCATGACCGACCACGGCCCGGCCCTGCCCCGCGCCAAGTCGACGCTGTACGACGCGGGCACCGGCATCGCCGTCATCGTCCGGCCGCCACTACGGACGGGTCGATCGCCGCGCGTCTACGACGACTTGTTCAGCGGCGTCGACCTGCTCCCGACGCTGCTCGACCTGCTCGGGGTGGAGGTGCCCGCCGATGTCGACGGGGTCTCCCATGCACCCGCATTGCGCACCGCTTCGGGCATCGACACACCCGTACGGTCCGAGGTGTACACGACGAAGACCTATCACGATTCCTTCGACCCGATCCGGGCGATCCGGACCAAGGAATACAGCTACATCGAGAACTACGCATCCCGCCCACTGCTCGACCTGCCGTGGGACATCGCGGACAGCGCACCAGGTCTCGCGGTCGCGGCATCCGTCGGCGGCCCGCGACCGGAGCGCGAACTGTACGACCTACTCGACGACCCGACCGAATCACGAAATCTGCTCGGCCCGGACGGCAACGGACAAAGCGGAGGCGATCTCGAACGAGCTCGCGTTGCTGCTGAACGACTGGCGACAGAAGACCAACGACGTCATTCCATCGGAGTTCGCGGGAACGCGAATCTCGGAACGCTATCACCGAAACCTACGAACGTATCCGCGGCCGGGCAGTGACCAGCCGATCGGCGATCGCCGCTGAGCGCGGCATCGAAGACGAGCACAGTTAGGTTCACGCGAATGACTTCTTCGGCGTATCTGGTACTGGCGTCGCAACGCAGCGGCAGCACGCTGCTCGTCGAATCTCTCAGGGCCACCGGCGTTGCCGGCGAGCCAGGCGAGTTCTTCCAGTACCTGCCGACCACCAGCCAGTCGCCACAGCCGAGGCAGTGGTTCGAGGGCGTCGAAGACGAATCGATCCTGAGCCTGCTCGACCCTGCTCGACGAGGGCAAGCCCGACCTCGCGACGCCGGAGATCTGGCGTGACTACATCCGCACGGTGGGCCGTACGCCCAACGGAATCTGGGGCGGCAAGCTGATGTGGAACCAGACCCCGTTGTTGCTTCAGCGCGCGGCCGGGCTGCCGGGCCGCTCCGGCGACGGATTGCTGTCGGCGATCCGAGACGTCATCGGCACCGACCCGTACTTGATCCACGTGCACCGCCCTGACGTTGTCTCGCAGGCGGTTTCGTTCTGGCGGGCGGTGCAGACGCGGGTCTGGCGCGGCAGGCCTGATCCGAGACGAGACTCCGCGGCCGAATACCACGCCGGCGCCATAGCCCATGTCGTCAGCATGCTGCGAGCCCAGGAGGAGGGCTGGCGGACGTGGTTCGCCGAGGAGAACGTCTCGCCGCTGGAGGTGTCGTATCCGGTGCTGTGGCGCAACCTCACTCAAATAGTCGGCACCGTCCTGGAGGCGCTGGGCCAAGACCCCCAGCTGGCGCCGACCCCGGTCTTGGAGCGACAGGCGGATCAACGGTCCGACGAGTGGGTAGACCGATACCGAGCGGATGCCGAGAAGGAGGGCCTACCGACATGACCGCAACCCCCACCGATTACGACACCCTGCACGTCGACGAACTGCGGCTGCTGGAAGCCGAGGCGGTGCACATCATCCGGGAAGTGGCCGCCGAACTGGAACGGCCAGTGCTGCTGTTCTCCGCGGGCAAGGATTCCATCGTGCTTTTGCGATTGGCGGAGAAGGCGTTTCGGCCCAGCCCGCTGCCCTTCCCGGTGATGCACGTCGACACCGGGCACAATTTCGATGAGGTGATCGAGTTCCGGGACCGCAGGGTCGAAGGAGTTGGCCACAAGCTGATCGTCGCGTCGGTCCAGGAGTCCATCGACAGCGGTCGGGTGCCCGATCCCGGTCCCGGCGCTTCGCGCAACCGGCAACAGACCCGCACGCTGTTGGATGCGTTGGAGGCCGGCGGATTCGACGCGGCATTCGGCGGCGCCCGCCGCGACGAGGAACGGGCCCGCGCCAAGGAGCGCATTCTGAGCTTCCGCGACGAGTTCGGCCAATGGGACCCACGCGCTCAGCGCCCCGAACCGTGGTCGCTGTACAACGGCCGGATCAAGAAGGGCGAACAGGTCAGGGTCTTCCCGCTGAGCAACTGGACCGAGCTGGACGTGTGGCGCTACATCGAGCTGGAGAACCTCGAGCTGCCGCCGATCTACTTCGCCCACGAGCGAGAGGTGTTCGAGCGTGACGGCATTCTGCTCGCGGTGTCCGAGTACGCCGGGCCTGCCAATGGCGAGACCGCCTCGGTGGAATGGGTCCGCTACCGCACGGTCGGTGACCTGACCATCACCGGAGCGGTCCGCTCGACCGCCACCGACATCGAGCGGGTGATCGAGGAGATCTCCGCGGCAACCGTTTCCGAACGCGGTGAAACCCGCGCCGACGACCGAACCTCGGCCGCCGCGATGGAGGACCGTAAGCGCGAGGGATACTTCTGATGACCCGTCAATTGCTGCGGATCACCACCGCGGGTTCCGTCGACGACGGCAAGAGCACGCTGATCGGCCGCCTGTTGCACGACACCGACAGCCTGCCGACCGATCATCTGGACGCCGTCACCGACGACGAGGGTGTCGCGGACCTTGCCGCGCTGTCGGACGGTCTGCGCGCCGAGCGCGAACAGGGCATCACCATCGATGTGGCGTACCGGTTCTTCTCGACCGAAGCGCGGAGCTACATCCTCGCCGACACCCCCGGCCATGAGCGTTACACCCGCAACATGTTCACCGGAGCGTCGAACGCTCACGTCGCGGTTCTCCTCGTCGACGCGAGCGCAGGTGTGCTGCGGCAGACCCGCCGTCACGCCAGGATCGCAAAACTGTTGGGCATCAAGCACTTCGTCGCCGCCGTGAACAAGTTCGACCTGGTCGATTTCGACAGAGCGCGATACCGAGAGGTGGAAGAGGAACTGCATCAGGTGGCGGCCCGACTCGGTGGCATCGACGTGACAGTGATCCCGATCGCCGCCAAACACGGCGACAACGTGGTGCACCGGTCGGACCGCACGCCGTGGTACGAAGGGCCCACTCTGCTCGAATACCTGGAAGGCGTCGAGCTGTCGGCGCCCCAACCGGAAGCTGCGCGACTGCGGCTGCCGGTGCAGTGGGTGTCGAGACCGTCCGCCGAGCAGCGCCGCCGCTACACCGGCCGGCTGTCCGGCGGGACACTACAAGTCGGCGATCCCGTCATCAGCCTTCCGGCGGGTACCCGATCGACCGTCACCGCCATCGACACCCTTGACGATTCCCGCACGACAGCCGTTGCACCGCTGTCGGTTTCGATCGAGCTGGCGGACGACATCGACGTGGGTCGCGGCGATGTGTTCGTCAGCGCCGACGAAGGTGCCGTCCTGCCCGTCCAAGCACGCGAGCTGGACGCAACCGTCTGCTGGTTCGCCGACAGCCCGCTGCGTGCGGGCGACCGGGTCGCGCTCAAGCAGGGCGCCCGCACCGTGCGGGCCACCGTGCAGGCGCTGCATTCACGACTCGACCCCGAGACACTCGACGACCTCGACAATCCAGTCGAGTTGGTGCTCAACGACATCGGCTCGGTGACCTTGCGAACCAGTTCGGTAGTCGTCGCCGACCCATACACCGAAGACCGCGACAGCGGCGCCTTCATTCTGATCGACGAGACTTCCAACGACACCGTCGGCGCAGGCACCATCACGGAACCTCGCGAGGTCAAGCCGGGTGTGCAAACCAGGAACGACATCCGCTGGCACCCCTCATCGCTGGACCGCGACCACCGATGGACGGCCATCGGCCAACGCGGCGCCACCATCTGGTTCACCGGACTGCCCGCCTCCGGCAAGTCGACGCTCGCGGTCGCCGTCGAGCGGGCCCTCGTCGAATCGGGCGACGTCGCCTATCTCCTGGACGGTGACAACATCCGCCACGGCCTGTCCGACGACCTCGGCTTCTCGGCAGGCGACCGCGCCGAAAACATCCGCCGGGTAGGCCATCTCACCCGTTTGTTCGCCGATGCCGGTGTCGTCGCACTGGCTTCGCTGGTGTCACCGTTGAAATCCGACCGGGAGATCGCCCGCACTCTCAACGATGCCGCGAAGCTTCCGTTCATCGAGGTCTATGTATCCACATCGCTGGCGGAGTGCGAGCGACGCGACCCCAAACGCCTCTATGCGCGGGCGAGGGCCGGAGAACTCAAGGGGCTGACCGGAGTCGACGCCCCGTACGAGGCACCCGAGGACGCCGATCTCGTGCTCGACACCACCGGCGCCGACATCGACGAGCTCGCATCGCAGGTGATCGACCTGCTCAATCAGCGCCGCTAGCCGACCTGTGCCACCACGAATATCCGGCGGAACGGGTAGAACGTCCGACCGTCGGGTCGACGTGGATAGGTTTCGTCCAGTATCGGGATGAGCTGCTGGCGAAACTGGTGCCAGGACTCCTCCGACAATCGATCGATCACAGGCCGCAGCGCGGTGCCCGACATCCAGTCCAGCACGGGATGTTCTCCGGTCAATTCGTGGATGTAGACGGTCTCCCACGCGTCCACTCGGCAACCCGCATCGGTCAGTACGGCGGCGTACTCGGCTGCGGGGCTGACCCTGTCGCGTTCGGGAAACGGCATGTCGCGCAGTCTGTTCGCGAACGGTTCACGCCGCGCGACGGTTCGAATCGCCTCATGTGACGGTGTATTGAAGCTGCCCGGCATCTGCACCGCAATCCACGAACCGGTCGCCATCTCGCCGGCCCAGCGCACCAGCAGCTCGACGTGCTCGGGCACCCATTGCAGCGTCGCGTTGCTCACCAACACGTCGGTATCGGGCTTCGGTTCCCACGACCGGACATCGCCGACCTGCGCATCCACTCCCCGTTCCCTGGCGGACTCGACCATTTCCGGAGAGCTGTCCCACGCCTCAATCACCGCGTCGGGCCAGCGCTGCGCCAAGGTGGCGGTGAGATTGCCTGGACCGCAACCCAGATCAACGACCCGGCGCGGATTCTCGGCGCCCACCCGCGACGTCAGGTCGAAGAAGGGTCTGCCGCGGTGGTCGGCGAAGGTGAGGTAGACGTCGGGATTCCACATGGCAGACAGTGTTGCACCTGCCGGTTCACGCCGGATCGCAGCGACGGCCCAGCCGGACGACCAGCAATGCCGCGGCGAGGTCGTCTACCTGGCAATCGCTAGATACCATCGGGCCGTGTCCAGTTCCCAGCCGCCCAGTGCCGCGCCGGTTGATCCTCCCATCCCCGTCCCCGACGTTCCCGGCGCCGACGCGGGTGCGCGTGGCCTGCCGCGGCGCGTGGATCTCACGCTTCGCCAACGACTGATCGTCGATTCCTCGGCGATCGCCGATCTCGGCCTGCGTACCGCGCTGGCTTCGATTGTCGGTGCGGCGATGCTTCCGCAGGTGGCGCTGGCGGCACTCAACGGGTCTGGCGCAAAGGAGCAACGTGATGCGCTGCAGTTCTACGCCGAGCTGGGTGCGGCGAAGGACAGGGAGCTTTCGTTCCCCGCACCGACCGACGTGCCGCGCATCTCGTCGCGCCCCGCGAACCCCGTCGCGGAGTGGATGGCCAACGGCCGAGTGCACAACATCCGGTTCAACAGCAGCTTCGAGGCCGTCAATCCGACGATGCGCGACCGGTGCGGATCGTTTGCGCGCAACAACGTGGTACACGCCCAGCATTGGCGCCACGACGACGGGCCGCGCCCCACTTTGTGCGTCATCCACGGGTTCATGGGGTCGGCGTACCTGTTCAACGGGTTGTTCTTCTCGCTGCCGTGGTTTTACCGGTCCGGCTACGACATCCTGCTCTACACACTGCCGTTCCATGGCCGTCGCGCCGAAAAGTACTCTCCCTACAGTGGTTACGGACTGTTCGCCAACGGCTTTGCGGGCTTCGCCGAGGCGATGGCGCAGGCCGTGTACGACTTCCGGTCGACGATCGACTACCTGGAGTACACCGGCGTCGACCGGATAGCGCTGACCGGTATGTCGTTGGGTGGCTACACCTCTGCATTGATCGCCTGCGCCGACGACCGCATCCAGGCGGTCATTCCGAACGTTCCAGTCGTCATGCCGGAGAAATTGGTCGACGAATGGTGGCCGGCCAACATGCTGGTCGCACTCGGCGATATGCTCACCGACACCGACGATGAACTGTCAACGGCCGCAGCGATGTTCCATTCGCCGCTGAACTATCCGGCGGTAGTCCCCAAGGACCGACGGTTGATCATCGCCGGTCTCGGCGACCGCCTCGCCCCGCCGGAGCAGGCGGAAGCGCTGTGGGAGCACTGGGACCGCTGCGCGTTCCACTGGTTCCCCGGCAATCACATCCTGCATGTCAGCCAGCCGGATTACCTGCGCAGGATGACGCGCTTCATGCGCGACTTCATGTTCAACTAGGCCGATCATCCCTTTCTGGCGCTGACCAGCGAAATGCTGGCGAACATCGGGCCGGCCTCGGAGTCAGGCGGCGGTACGGGCCGGTCGATTTGCCGGCAGTAGTCGGGCAGGTCGACTGCGGTGCCCTGCCATCCGTGCTCGGTGAACCAGTCGATTGCGGGCGCGTGCTGCTCGTTGTAGATCAGCGAGAAGAACTGGGAGCCGTCCTGGGACTCCCGCTCAGCTTCGCGTGCCTGTTCAAAAAGCTCATCGCTGAACGGCTTCCCGTCGTCGACCGCGACATGGCTGCCGGGCGCCGCCAGGCTGTGGATGCCGGTGAAGAGCTCACCTTGCGCGGCGGCGGGCAGATAGACCAGCAGACCCTTCGACCAGCCAGGCCGACGGCCTCGACGCATCGAATCCGCTCTGTCGAAGAGCCTGCGGCCAGTCGTCGCGCAGGTCGACGGCTATCTCGCGACGTTCGGCGGTGGGCGCTTCTCCGCTACGGGCGAGCACATCTCGCTTGAACTCCAGGACCTGCGGCTGATCAAGCTCGAAGACGACTGTCCCTTCCGGCCACGCCAGCCGGTAGGCACGCGAGTCCAGGCCGGCCGCGGGAATCACTATCTGGCGCAAGCCTGCATCGGCCGCGGCATAGAAGTAGTCGTCGAAGAACTTGGTGCGCGCGGCTTGGTAGTTGACGAAGTGCCCGCCGAACTCGGACATCAGCTTGTTCTCCGGTGCCTTGCCGTCGAGAACGTCGGCCCACTCGCCGCCGACTGCCCTGCAGAAGATCTCCGCGTACGGGTCGACGACCAGCGGATCCGGTTTGTTCGCCTCCAACCCTCGGGAGGCGGCGACGAACAATGCCGTCGCGCCGACGCTCGAGGTGATATCCCAGGTGTCGTTATCGGTACGCATATATCGGTTGTACGCCGCAAATCAGACAACTCGCTGACCTGCGGACTGCCACACTACTGAGGTGGCCGACGGCCGAGTGCACTACGTCCGCAATGGTGATGTGCGGCTGGCCTACCGCGTCTACGGTGACGGCGAAACCACGGTGGTTTGGGTGCCGACCATGTTCAGCAGCATCGATCGCTACGACGACCCGTCGTTTCCGTGGGGCGCGGCCGTTGAACAGCTGTCGAAACAGTTGAGCGTCGTCGTGTTCGACGGTCGTGGGACCGGGTCTGTCCGACCCTGTGACGCGTGCACCGACGCTCGATGACCGCGTGCACGACCTTGTCTGCGTGCTTGATGCCGCCGAAGTGAACAATCCCGTGCTTTTCGGAGTCTTCACGGGCGGAATGACGTCGATTGCGCTCGCCGCGACGGACCCGGCCCGGGTGCGGTCCCTGATCCTGTACGCAACAGCGCCGCGATTCACACAGGACCCTCCCGATTTCCCGTGGGGGTTCACGCCGGCGCAGATCGACGACAGAGTCGAAGAGATCGAGGAACATTGGGGCGAAGGGGCAGCTGGCAGACCTGGTGTTCGGTGCGTCCGCCGACGTGCCCGGCGTCCGGGAACAGTGGGGACGGATTCAGTCGTCACTTGCGAGCCCGAGGATGGCAGCACTGCTGTTTCGGACATGTATAACCGAAGACGTTCGCAATCTAATCAATCGTGTGAAGTGCCCAACGCTGGTGACCGCGCGGCCGGGCGACCGGATGGTCCCGTTCGAGGCGTCTGCCGCACTCGCCGCAGCCATGCCCAATGCGCAGTTCGCCACTCTGCCGCCTGGCGACCACGGCGCCTTCGACATCCTCGACGTCGTGGTGGCGCGAATCCTCGACTTCTGCGAAAGACCGCCCGCCGCAACCGAAGATCGTGTGCTGGCGACGGTGTTCTTCACCGACATCGTCGGCTCGACCGAGCAGCTCGGCGCAGCGGGCGACACGCACTGGAGCCGTCAGCTCGATGTGCACGACAAGATCGTCGACCGGCTGTTGTCGAAGTACGGCGGCCGACGGGTGAACCACACCGGCGACGGAGTGTTCGCGCTCTTCGATGTGCCGAGCAGGGCGGCGCGATGCGCGCTCGAGTTAGTGCCGACCCTGGCCGAGCATGGATTGCGCATTCGGACCGGCATCCATGTCGGCGAATGCGAGCGCCGCGGCGACGAGTGGGCCGGTATGGCGGTGCACACCGGTGCACGCGTGTGCGCGATGGCGGGCGCCGCCGAGATTCTCTGCACACGCACGCTGTACGACTTGGCTACCGGATCTGGCCTTACCTTCGAACCGCTTGGCGCACAACAACTCAAAGGCCTGCCCGCGGCGGTGGACGTCTATCGGGTGACGGCGGGCTGACTAGACGAGCGGGCGGCCGGTCCTGATCCGCCAGTCCAGATCCTTCAGCATCCAATTGAAGGGAAACTCCCGGAGGAAGCCCGGCAGCAGGTCGTTGACGAACCGAATGCGCTTCATCAACCGGTCGAAGCGGCGCTGCTTCTCGTCGTCCCAGTCCAACCGCATCTCGTCGCGGAACCGTTGCGGGAGAAAGCCGCGCCGTGATCAACAGGTTGAAGTCGTCCAGCCTGCGTTGCACAGATGCAGGGAGCTTCGCTCCACGCACCCGGCCGGCGGCGATCGGCCAGAGGAAGTCACGGACCGTGTCGTCGATGTGCACCTCGGCCATCGACTCCTCCCAGTAGCGGTCGAACGCCGCCTGGTCCGCGGGCCACATCTCGCGAGGCACCTGCAGCATCGTTCCGAGCGCGATGCCCTCCTCGAACAGTTGCTCGGCCGCCTGGTCGTCGAACTCCCCGACGAAGATCTTGTAGATGTCGGTGACGCCCTTGTACATACAGGCGCCGACCCACATCTGAAGTCCGGGGTCGAACGCGTTGTAGGACACCGGACTTTCCTCGGTCGAATACACCTGTGCATGCGCACCGTTCACGGCCTGCCGGTACGCAGCCTGCTGCTCCGACGTCCCCTGCGCAGCGACCGCAAGGTAGGTGAAAGTGGTGCGGGCCCGTTTGATCGGATGGCGGTCGATCCGGCCACTCTCGACGCGACTCTCCACCACGCCGTGGCCCACACCCGGTCGCGACAGCTGCATGATCACGTTCGCCGCCCCTGCCAGCAGGCCGACGCCCATCATGCCGCCGACGGCATCGGTGCGGCGCCGGAAGAGGGGTCTGCGAGCCTCACCAATCGTCATTGATTACCTGCCCAAATGTGAGAACGGTTGTTGTCAGATATTGCCCGACTCCTCTGACAGCTGTCAAGGTGGCAACATGACCGGCATGGCACAGGTCCGCCCCTATCGCGGAATCGGGGCGGCTGAACGTCTTGACCAGCGGCGACGCCGCCTGGTGGAAGCCGGCCTCGACCTGCTTGGCGCCGACAGTCCCGAGACGGAACTGACCGTGCGCGCCGTCTGCAAGCGGTCCGGCCTGACCGCGCGTTATTTCTACGAAAGCTTCACCGACAAGGACGAGTTCGTCGCCGCGGTCTTCGACGCCGCCGTCGCCGATATCGCGACCACCACCCAGGCGGCGGTGGCCGCCTCACCTCCGGCTGAGCAGGGGCGCGCGGGCTTGGCGAACCTGGTCCGCACCATCAGCGCAGACTCCCGCATCGGCCGTGTGCTGTTCGACGTCCACATGTCGAATCCGGTGATCTTGCGTAAGCGCTCGGATCTCGGTGGGATATTCGCATTCCTATTGGCTCAACACCTCGCGGCGTCACTGCGCCGCGACCAGACGGGCAGGAGCAGGGCGGCCGTTCACTTCGTGGTCGGGGGCGTGGGTCAGACCATCAGCGCCTGGCTGGCCGGCGAGGTCGACCTGGGCCAGGAGCAACTCATCGACCAGCTCACGGCGATTCTCGGCGCGTTGGACGATCCGGGGCTCTATTTCGATTAGCCCGCGGGTACCGGCCGTCGGCGATCTGCCGCCGTCTTCGGCTGTGTCTGAGTGTCGGCCTCGGTGAATTCCTTGACCCAGCAGGCGAACTCGAGCGTGATGCCGTCGGGGTCGAGGAAGTAGAAGGACCGCACGTAGACGCCTGGGTGCACGGTGGGTGAGACCTGAGCCGCGCTTTCGTCGTGGTTGAGCACCGGCCCGACCCGCACCCCTTTGTCCTTGAGCCGCTGCCGGTACTCGTCGAACTTCTCGGCGGGTACGTGAAATGCGAGGTGGTTCATCGAGCTGACCGAGCTGGTGATCTCCCCGATTCCCGGGATCGCAGCAGGTGAGGAGATGCCGGGCACACGATCGGCGGCTTCGGTGAACCAAAAGAAGGCCACGCAGTCGCCGTTTCCCGCGTCGAAGAAGAAGTGCTGGCCCATGCCGCCGGGCAAGTCGAGCGACTTGATCAACGGCATACCGAGCACACCTGAATAGAAATCGACGGTCTTCTGCATGTCCGAGCACACCAGCGCCACGTGGTTGATACCGCCGAGCTGGAACTCAGAATTCTGATTATCGGGCTTGATCATGTCGCGTCTCCTCGAGCCGACTACGCGAAACTCCTGTGGGGAGGCAGATATGAATCTAACATCAGGTTCAGGTGCGATCAACGTCCGTTCAGCCACGAGCGATGGGGGGATCGTGAGGGTGAGTCCGCGCGAGCAGATGCCGACCGCGCGTGGTCGGCAGACGCAGACGGCGATCGACGCCGCTGCGCGAGCTGTCGTCGCGCGCAAGGGAATTCTGGCAACCACAATCTCCGATATCGCCGCCGAGGCAGGCAAGTCAACCGCTTCGTTCTACAACTACTACGACTCCAAGGAGTCGTTGGTCCGCGAGTGGGCGCTGCGGTTCCTCGACGAAGTCAAGGAGCGGGCCCGGGCCGCGGGCGATCCGAGTCTGAGCAACCGTGAACGCTCCTTCGAAGTGGTCGCCGCGCACTGGTACACCTACCGAAACCGACTGGCCGAGATCATCGCGGTGTCGCAGATGGCCATGGTCAGCGACGATTTCGCCCAGTACTGGGCCGATATCTGCGCGCTGTCGATCTCGTTGATGACCGCAATGGTGAAGCGGGCTCAGCGGGAAGGCTTCAGCGTTGATGATGATCCGGAACTGGTTGCGGTTGCGCTGGTTTCGATGCTCAACCAGTTCTGCTACTCGCGTTTATCCGGCGATGGCGAGGCGGACGCCATCGACGACGAGGCCTGCATCGCCACGTTGGCCAACGTCTTCTACCGGGCGATCTATCACAAGGAGACCGGACCGACATGACCAGAACACCGTCATCCGGAACCCCGGGTGTGACCCGCGAGTTCGTCGGGTTGGATTCCCCCACCGCGCGCAGAGCCGGTTCGGGCGGACATCCCTGCCAGGGGCTGTATCACCGCGGGGTAGGACGCAAGCCGAAAGTGGCGATGATCGCCGTCCACTACCAGATCGACTTCTCCGAGCATTACCTCGCCGACTACATGGCCACGCGAGGGATCGGATTTCTTGGCTGGAACACCCGATTTCGAGGGTACGAGAGCAGCTTCATGCTGGATCACGCCTTGGTCGACATCGGTGTGGGCGTCCGCTGGCTGCGCGAGGTCCAGGGCGTGGAAACAATTGTGCTGCTGGGCAACTCCGGCGGTGGCTCGTTGATGGCGGCCTACCAGGCGCAGGCCGTCGATCCTCACGTGACACCGCTGGAGGGCATGCGGCCCGCAGCGGGGCTCACCGAGCTCCCCGCCGCCGACGGTTACGTGGCCAGCGCCGCGCATCCCGGTCGGCCCGATGTCCTGACCGCCTGGATGGACGCGTCGGTCGTCGACGAAAACGACCCACTGGCAGCCGATTCCGATCTTGATCTGTTCGACCCGAAAAACGGGCCGCCCTACAGCGACGATTTCGTCACCCGCTACCGCTCGGCACAGGTGGCCCGCAACAACGCGATCACCGACTGGGCCGAACTCGAACTCAAACGTGTTCGCGCTGCAGGTTTCTCCGACCGCCCGTTCACGGTCCTGCGCACCTGGGCGGACCCCCGAATGGTCGACCCCACGCTGGAACCGAGCAAGCGGCCGCCCAACATGTGCTACGTCGGTGAGCCGGTCAAGGCCAACCGGTCGGCACACGGCATCGCAGCCGCATCCACGCTGCGCAGCTGGCTCGGCATGTGGAGCCTGCGGTACGCGCAGACGCGCGCCGAGCCGCATCTGGCGCGCATCGACTGTCCCGCCCTGGTGATCAATGCCGAGCAGGACACTGGTGTCTATCCATCCGATGCCCAGCGCATCTTCGACGCACTCGCCAGTGCCGACAAGACTCAGTGCGCCATCGACACCGACCACTACTTCACCACTCCGGGAGCGCGCAGCGAGAAGGCCGATACGATCGCCAGGTGGATCGCGAAGCGGTGGCGTTAGCTGCTGACTCCTCGCGCGAGCGCTCGTCGGTGAGGGTCCTGGCCCATTTCACGCCCGGCGACAAAGTTCTGGACTTCGTTGCACCGGAATCTGATTGGCTGGATGTCCACTACTGCGCCGAGAACGACGACGACACGTTTTATCGCGAACTGCCGGACGCCGAGGTGATCTGGCATGTGCTGCGACCGTTGTCGGCCGCCGACCTCGAGCAGGCCGTCCGGTGCGGGCTGGTACATAAGCTGGGCGCGGGCGTCAACACCATCGACGTCGATGCCGCATCGCGTCTCGGTATCGCGGTGGCCAACATGCCGGGCGCCAATGCCGCTTCAGTCGCCGAAGGCTCCGTGCTGATGATGCTTGCCGCGCTGCGCCGACTGCCCGAACTCGACCGGGCCACCCGGGCCGGCACGGGCTGGCCGTCGGATCCAAGCCTCGGTGAGACCGTCCGTGACGTCGGCGGCTGCACGGTGGGATTGATCGGCTACGGCAACATCGCCAAACGCGTCGAGACCATCGTGACCGCGATGGGTGCCGACGTCCTGCACACCAGTACCGGCGACGACGGCCATCCCGGCTGGCGAACGCTGGCGGACCTGCTCGCTGCGAGCGACATCGTCTCGTTGCACCTGCCTTTGACCGCGCAGACCTCGAACCTGCTGGACGCCTCCGCGCTGGCCCTGATGCGGCCGAGCGCCGTCATCGTGAACACCTCGCGCGGACCGATCATCGACGAGGACGCCCTGGTCGAGGCACTGAGAAGCGGGCGGCTGGGGGCGGCGGGCCTCGACGTCTTCGCCGTCGAGCCGGTGCCCGCAGGCAACCCGCTACTGAGCCTGGACAACGTCGTGCTGACACCGCATGTCACCTGGTACACCGCCGACACCATGCGCCGCTACCTGGCCGAAGCCGTTGACAACTGCCGGCGGATCCGTGACGGGCGGGACCTTCGAAACGTCGTCAATTCGCCCGAGTAGTGTCGTTCCCAACCCACCGGTTATTAGGGAAGGCAACGCCGCATGCCCATCGCAGTCAATCCTGAGCACAACGACCTGGCCGATTCGGTTCGGTCCCTGGTGGCGCGGGTGGCGCCATCGGATGTTCTGCATGAGGCTCTCGAGACTCCGATCTCCAATCCGCCGCCGTACTGGAAGGCCGCCGCCGAGCAGGGCCTGCAGGGTGTGCACCTGTCCGAAGCGGTTGGCGGACAAGGGTTCGGCATCCTCGAGCTGGCGATCGTGCTCGCCGAATTCGGCTACGGCGCGGTGCCGGGGCCGTTCGTTCCTTCAGCCATCGCCAGCGCGCTGATCGCCGCGCACGACCCCGAGGCCAAGCTGCTGAACGACCTGGCGTCCGGTGAGGTGATCGCCGCATACGCGATCGACTCCGGCCTGACCGCGACCCGGCAGGGCGACGGCCTGGTCATCCGGGGCGAGGTGCGGGCGGTGCCCGCGGCCGCCCAGGCGTCGGTGCTGGTGCTGCCGGTGGCGATCGACAGCGGCGAAGAGTGGGTGGTGATCGACGCCGAGCAGCTGGAGATCGAGCCCGTGCGCAGTGTCGACCCGCTGCGACCCGGTGGCTCATGTCCGCGCCAATGCCGTGGAAGTCGGCGACGACCGCGTGCTGAGCAACTTGAGCCGGGTCCTCGCGCGTGCGCTGATGTCGACACTGCTTTCCGCGGAGTCGGTCGGCGTGGCCCGGTGGGCCACTGACACTGCGTCGGCGTACGCCAAGATCCGCGAGCAGTTCGGCAGGCCGATCGGGCAGTTCCAGGCAATCAAGCACAAGTGTGCGGAGATGATCGCGGACACCGAGCGGGCCACCGCGGCGGTGTGGGACGCCGCCCGTGCCATCGACGAGGCAGGCGAAGGCGATTCGGAAGACAGCGCTTTCGAGTTCGCGGCCGCAGTGGCCGCGACCCTCGCCCCTGCCGCCGGGCAGCGCTGCACCCAGGACTGTATTCAGGTGCACGGCGGCATCGGGTTCACGTGGGAGCACGACACCAACGTCTACTACCGCCGGGCGCTGGTGCTGGCTGCGTCGTTCGGCCGCGCAGCCGACTACTCGCAGCAGGTCGTCGACATCGCGACCAGCACCGGCATGCGCAAGCTCGACATCGATCTGGACCCGGAGACCGAGAAGCTGCGCGAGGAGATCCGCGCAGAGGTCGCCGCGCTCAAGGCACTTTCGCGTGGCGCAGAGCGCAACACCGCGATCGCCGAAGGCGGCTGGGTGCAGCCGCACCTGCCCAAGCCGTGGGGACGAGCCTCCGATCCCATCGAGCAGATCATCATCGCTCAGGAGTTTTCGGCCGGCGAGGTCAAGCGCCCGCAGATGGGCATCGCGGCGTGGATCATCCCGTCGATCGTCGCGTTCGGCACCGATGAGCAACAGCAGAGGTTCCTG
Source organism: uncultured Actinomycetota bacterium (assembly GCA_963822305.1). Taxonomy (GTDB): domain Bacteria; phylum Actinomycetota; class Actinomycetes; order Mycobacteriales; family Mycobacteriaceae; genus Mycobacterium. Next base: position 295,572 of record CAWGHF010000015.1, read on the forward strand.
CCGCCGACCTTCCGTGGCGAAATGATCTGGTGCCAGCTGTTTTCCGAGCCAGGCGCCGGTTCCGATCTGGCCAGCCTGTCCACCAAGGCCACCAAGGTCGACGGCGGCTGGCGCATCACCGGCCAGAAGATCTGGACCACCGCGGCGCAGTACTCGCAGTGGGGTGCGCTGCTGGCACGGACGGACCCCAGCGCGCCCAAGCACAACGGCATCACCTACTTCCTGCTCGACATGAAGAGCGAGGGTGTGGAGGTGAGGCCGCTTCGCGAACTCACCGGCAACGCGATGTTCAACACCGTCTTCATCGACGACGTGTTCGTTCCCGACGAGTACGTGCTCGGCGAGGTGGACCGCGGATGGGAGGTCAGCCGCAACACCCTGACCGCCGAGCGCGTGTCCATCGGCAGCAGCGAGCCGCTGGGCATGGCCAGCCTGGACGGCTTCGTCGAGTTCATCAGGGATGGACAGTTCGACCAGATCGGTCAGAATCACGCAGGCAGGCTGATCGCCGAGGGCCATGCAGCCAAGGTGCTCAACATGCGCTCGACGCTGCTGACGCTGGCCGGTGGCGACCCGATGCCCGCCGCTGCGATCTCCAAGCTGCTGTCGATGCGTACCGGACAGGGCTATTCCGAGTTCGCGGTGTCGTCGTTCGGCACCGACGGCGCGATCGGCGATCCCGAACAGCTGCCGGGGAAATGGGCCGAGTACCTGCTGTACAGCCGGGCCACCACCATTTACGGTGGCACGACGGAGGTGCAGCTCAACATCATCGCCGAACGGCTGCTGGGTCTGCCCCGCGACCCGTAGAGGAAGAAAGGACGCGCCGACGACCGGAGACGTCACGCTTCGACAGTTGCGTTACTTCGCCGTGCTCGGCGAGGAACTCAACTACCGTCGCTCCGCCGAGCGGTTGTTCATCACCCAGCCCGCCCTCTCGACCGCGATCAAACAGCTCGAGCATCAGCTCGGCGTCATGCTGTTCACCCGCAGCACCCGTGAAGTCGCGTTGACCGAGCTCGGTGCGGCCTGGCTGCCCAAGGTGCGCGACGCGCTGGCCGGAATCGACTCGGCCGTGGACGATCTCATCGCGATCTCGGCGCACTACCGTCGCATCCGGCTGGGCTACCTGATCGGAACCGGCGCCGATCTGCTGTTCCGACTGGTCCGCCATTTCGAAGTGGCTCACCCCGAAATCACCGTCGAGCCACGGGAATTCGACTTCTCCGATCCCACGGCCGGCCTCGCCGACGGAACCACCGAGATAGCCATCATCCGGCCACCGGTCGACCTGCCGGAGCACCGGATGTTCATCCTCGACGCCGAGAACTGGGTGGCCTGCCTGCCAAGGGATCACCGGCTCGCGCAGCGGTCCGAACTGAAGATCGCCGAATTGCTCGACGAGCCGATCGTGGTGGCGCCCGCCACCGCCGGAACCTGGCGGGACTACTGGATGGCGATGGACGCGCGGGACGGCACCCCGCCGAAGATCGCCGCCGTCGCCGCCACCTACGAGGAGGAGACGACGACCATCGCGCGCGGCCTCGGCATCAGCTTCACCAGCGAGGCGAGCGCCCGGCTGTACAACAGGCAGGGCATCGCCTACGTGCCGATCACGGATCGGCCGCGCAACTACACCGCACTGGCGTGGCATCCGGCCGGCCTCAGCCGCGAGGCGGCCGAGCTGGTGCAACACGTCCGCGAGGAGTGGAGCTTCGGCGAAGGTAAGCCGGTTGAACGGCCGGCGACTTATTACTGACGCCACTGATAAACGCAGTTATCAGTAGATCAGATTTTGGAACTTCCGCCGAGCCTGCCGTCGGACGGGGTTTCCTGTCGAGCACCGTAGTCGACCCGTCTGCGCTGGAGAAACCATGACAGATGTCGCCGCCCGCCACCGACGCGAAGGCACCGGCCCCCAGGCAATGCCGAGGACGCCAAGCTCGCCGAGTTCGGCTACACACAGACGACTCGACCGCTCGGTCGGCACGCTGGCCTCGTTCGCCATCGGGTTCGCCACGATCAGCGCCACCACCGCCGTGTTCACCGGGTTCGGCGCGGGTTACTTCACCGCCGGTGCGCCGTTCGTGTGGACCCTGCTGCTCGCCGGCGCGGTGTTCGCGCTGTGGGCCTTCATCGCCGCCGACCTGACCGCCAAGATCCCGCTGGCCGGCTACTCCTACCAGTGGATCAGCCGCATCAACGGCCCGAACCTGGGGTGGTTCACCGGCTTCATCGCCCTGATGGGCTGGGTGTGCGGGATGACCGGCGTCGGGTTCATCCTGTCCGGTTACCTCGGCGGCCTGTTCGGCTGGAGCATGAGCCAGACCGCCCAGATCCTGCGTCGCCATCGGCGTGGTGGTCCGTCTGCGTGCTGATCAACATCTACGGCGTCCGGTTCGCCACGATGGTGAACAACATCGGGGTCAGCCTGGAGCTGGTGATCACGGTCGGCGCGACCGCTGCTGGTCGCGATCATCGCGTTCTCCGCGCCCGAGAACCACCAGCCGATCTCGGTGCTGTTCACCGGCGGCGAGTCCGGCGACAACGACTCCTACATGCTGGCCTGGCTGGCTGCCGCGCTCGGACCGTTCTTCGGCTTGATCGGCGTCGAGTCCGGCGCCGACGTCGCCGAGGAGACCAAGAACGCTCGGCACGTGGTGCCCAAGCACGATGTTCTACGCGCTGGCGACGTCGATCGTCATCGAGTTGCTGATGTACATCGTCTACGTGCTGGCGATCAAGGACGCCGCCGCCGTCGAGGCCAACGCCGCCGCACCGATCGAGGAGATCATCAACCAGCAGGCCGGCCCGGTCGTCACGAAGATCGTTGTCGCCGTTGCACTGACCAACATCCTGGCGTGCCTGCTGGCCAACATCCTGGTCGCGACGCGGCTGACGTACTCGATGGCGCGCGACAACATGCTGCCGTTCTCCCACGTGTGGCGGCACGTCTCGCGCGACCAACCGCACGCCGACCTACGCGGTGCTCGGACTCGGCTGCCTGTCGACGGTGCTGCTGCTCTCCGCGCTGGTCAACGAGAAGGCGTTCAACTACATCCTCGGCATCGCGTCGCTGGCCGTTCTTCTTCGTCTACATCCTGCAGACCATCGGCCTCCTCATCGGTCACCGCAGGGGCACCATTCCCGCCGGCGAGCCGGGCACGTTCGACCTCGGCCGCTGCCGGCATGCCGCTCTACGTCCTCGCCTGGTGGTGTTCCTCGCCGTCGCGCGTCGCACTGATCTTCCTGCCGCAGTTCGCCGGCAACAAGTGGGTGTTCCTGGGCGTGTCGTCGTCGCTCGCCGCGTCTGGTGGGCCACCGGTCTGCGCGTCGCGGCTGAGCCGCGGCGAGGCCGGGGCCGGACTTCGCCAAGACCCACCTGACCTGAAATCGACTGACTCAGAACACCTCCGAAAGGAATGCACCACATGACCGTCAACAGACCTCGGCACCAGCAACCTCGTCGCCGTCGAGCCCGGGCGCCATCCGGGAGGACACTCCGCCCGGGTCGGTGATCCAGTACAGCGACTACGAGCTGGACACCTCGAGCCCGTACGCCGGCGGCGTCGCCTGGATCGAAGGCGAGTACATACCCGCCGAGGATGCCCGGATCTCCATCTTCGACACCGGTTTCGGACACTCCGACCTGACCTACACCGTCGCACATGTGTGGCACGGCAACATCTTCCGGCTCGGTGATCACCTCGACCGGCTGCTCGACGGCGCGCGGAAGCTGCGGCTCGACGCCGGCTAGACCAAGGAGGAGCTGGCCGACATCACCAAACGGTGTGTGAGCATGTCGCAGCTGCGGGAGTCGTTCGTCAACCTCACCGTCACGCGTGGGTACGGAAAACGCAAGGGCGAGAAGGATCTTTCCAAGCTGACCCACCAGGTCTACATCTACGCGATCCCCTACCTGTGGGCGTTCCCGCCCAGCGAGCAGATCTTCGGGACGACGGCGATCGTCCCGCGGCATGTGCGGCGCGCGGGGCGCAACACCGTCGACCCGACCATCAAGAACTACCAGTGGGGCGATCTGACCGCGGCCAGCTTCGAGGCAAAGGACCGCGGCGCACGCACCGCGATCCTGATGGACTCCGACAACTGCGTCGCCGAGGGACCGGGCTTCAACGTCTGCATCGTCAAGGACGGCAAGCTGGCGTCGCCGTCGCGAAACGCGTTGCCGGGAATCACCCGGAAGACGGTGTTCGAGATCGCCGACGCGATGGGGATCGAAGCCACGCTGCGCGACGTCACGAGCCACGAGCTGTACGAGGCCGACGAACTGATGGCCGTCACGACGGCGGGCGGAGTCACGCCGATCATCTCGCTCGACGGCGAGGCACTCGGCGATGGCACGCCAGGCGAGCTGACCACCGCCATCCGCGACCGGTTCTGGGCGTTGATGGACGAGCCGTCCCCGCTGATCGAGGCGATCGAGTACTGAGCTCGCCGCCTGCACAGCCAGCCTTCGCCGTCATTTCGAGGTCTACCATCGAAGTAGGTAGATGCCCATAGTGGTTGGCGGTAGTGATGAATGATTTTCAGCGACGCATCCTGCGCCTTGTAGTGACCGGCTCGGCTGCCGCCTCGTTCTTGATAGCCGTGCCCGCCGTAGTCGGCGAACCCGACCCGCACCAAAGCGCTCAGCCGTGCGTAAACGGCGTGATCCCGTGGAACCCGTACGTGGTGAACTGCAACCTTCCGCCGCGCGCGCCAAGGGTTCGCGGCGCCGCTCCCGACGCGGGCGCGATCATCGCCTGCCGGGACCACCCCGGTTGCCTGTCCTGGTATGTCAACGGTCCCTGGTAGTGAGCGACACCAGAGACGTCGAAAAGCGTTGGCGTGACCCGGAAGCGCTGCGCAAGGCCGTTGAGTACGGTATCGCCGTCATCGCGGTGGCCGGTATCGCATTCGCGGTTTTTGCCGTCGTCGACAAGGGGTCGGTCCTCCTGGCCTCCACCGTGCCGGCGATCCTGTTCCTCGGCGGCGTCGGTGCTCTTGTGCAGGCGTACCGCGTCTGGCGCGACGGCGGCACCTGGCCGATCTGGCAGGGTGCGGGGTGGTTTCTGTTGACGCTGATGCTGGTGTGCTTGTCAATCCCCTGGTCAGCGGCGATGTTCTCGAGCGGCATCAGCTGAAGAGCTACTCCACTTCCATTTCGCGCAGTTCGCGCTTGAGGATCTTGCCGGTCGGGTTGCGCGGCAGCTCTTCGAGGAAGACGACTTCCCTCGGGACCTTGTAGCGCGCGAGGTTGTCTCGGACGTAGGCCTTGATGGCGTCCTCGTCGACGCTGGCGCCGTCGGTCTTCACCACGAACGCGCGCAGCCGGTGGCCCCACTCCTTGTCCTCGACACCGAGTGCAGTGGCCTCGACGACCTCGGGATGGCCGCTGATGAGGTCTTCCACCTCCGCGGGGAAGACGTTCTCGCCGCCCGACACGATCATCTCGTCGTCGCGGCCGCTGACATACAGCAGCTTGTGCTCATCGAAGTAGCCGACATCGCCGGAGGACATCAGCCCATCGATGATCTGCTTGTGGCCGCCGCCCGTATAACCCTCGAACGGGAAGGTGTTGCCGACGAAGATCCGGCCCACCTCGCCCTGAGGCAGATCGTTGCCGTTGTCGTCGAGGATCCTGACCTTCACGCCCTTGACGACCGGCCCGACCGTCGCCGGGTTGATCGACAGGTCCTTCGGCCGCGCGATGGTCGCGAACGCGATCTCCGTCGACCCGTACAGGTTGTAGATCACCGGACCGAGATCCTTGAGCGCCCGGGTGGCCAGCTCCGCACCGAGCTGTGAACCGGACACGAACACGATCCGCAGCGATGACAGGTCGGGCTTGCGCTCCATCTTGTCGAATTCGTCGAGGATCCGCGACAGCATGACCGGGACGACGACCATCGCGGTCGCCTTGTTCTTCTCGATGTCGGCGAGCACGGTCGCGGGCTTGAACCGTCGGCGCAGCACCAGGGTCGAGCCGAGCATCATCGCGATCGTCGCGTGCAGGAAGCCGAGGGCGTGGAACATCGGCGCGGGCAGCGATGTCACCTCGTTCGCCTTGAAGGGCACGTGCGAGAGCACGCCGCCGATCGGCGCCAGGGACGGCGGGCTGCTCCGGTTCGCGCCCTTCGGCGTGCCGGTGGTGCCGCTGGTCAGGATGATGATCGATGAGTGCTTCGTCACCTTGGGTGCGGGCTTGCTGTTGCTGCGCTCGATGAGTTCGGCCAGCGTCTCGTCCGTGCTGCCCGACGGCTCGTCCTTGTCGGGGTTGGTGCCGAGTGCGCGCAACTTGCCCTGCGGCGGATCAGCCTGCGAGACGGCCTTGGTGTACTCGTCGTCGTAGATGATGACCTTGGCGCCCTCGCGCTCCGACACCTCTTTGATCTGCGGCCCGGAGAACTCGCTGTTGAGCAGGATGATGCGGGCGCCGGCACGGGCCGCGCCGTAGACGGAGATCAGGAACCAGCGGTGGTTGCGCGCCAGGATCGCCACCCCGTCGCCGCCCTTGATCCCCATCGCCAGCAGGCCGTTGGCGACGGCGTGAGCGGCGTCGTCCAACTCCTTGAAGGTGATCTCGCCGTCGTCGTCGATGACCGCTGTGCGATTCGGCGTGCGGCGCGCGTTCAACGCGGGGATCATGCCGAATTCGCCCCAGCGCCGGATATCGGCCAGGAACGCGACGATGTTCTGCGGCGGTTCCAGCTTCAGCGCGCCTGCTTCGAACATCTTGCGGGCATAGTGCAGCTCGGCTGCGCCGCGCTCGGCGTACTGCTGGACGAGGGCAGCTGCCTGAAATGGAAGTTCGGTTAGCTTCGGCATGGCACCACAATATGTGACGACCGTCGCACGCGGCCGGAAAGTGCTGCGTAACTACCATGGCGGTATGGCTGCGTCGTCCTCCAAGGGTGAGCACCTCGAGGTCGACGGCGAGCAGGTGCCGATCACGCATCCCGACAAGGTCGTCTTCCCGAACCTCGGAATCACGAAGCTGGACCTGATGCGCTACTACCTGGCCGTGGCCCCAGGGGCGCTGCGCGGGGTGGCCGAGCGGCCGATGATCCTCAAGCGGTTCGTCAAGGGCATCACCGAAGAGGCCGTCTTCCAGAAGCGGGCACCGGAGAAGAACCGCCCGGACTACGTCGATGTCGCCGAGCTGCGATACGCGTCGGGCACATCGGCGAAGGAGGCGGTCCTTCACGACGCCGCGGGTCTGGTCTGGGCGGTCAACCTCGGCTGTGTCGACCTCAACCCGCATCCGGTCCGCGCCGACGATCTTTCCCACCCCGACGAGCTGCGGGTCGACCTCGACCCGATGCCGGGCGTCGACTGGCGACAGATCATCCACGTCGCGCTCGTCGCCCGCGAGGTGCTCGAGGACCACGGCCTGACCGCGTGGCCGAAGACGTCGGGCTCGCGCGGCTTCCACATCTATGCGCGCATCGAGCGGCGCTGGCCGTTCAAGTTCGTCCGGTTGGCCGCACAGGCGGTCGCCCGCGAGGTCGAGCGTCGCGCGCCGGACCTGGCCACCGCGCGATGGTGGAAGGAGGAACGGGAGGGGGTGTTCGTCGACTTCAACCAGAACGCCTTCGACCGCACGGTGGCTTCGGCGTACTCGGTGCGGGCCACCCCCGACGCCAGGGTGTCGACGCCGCTGCTGTGGGACGAGGTCGTCGACTGCCGCCCGGAGAACTTCACCATCGCCACGGTGCCCAAGCGATTCTCCGAACACGGCGATCCGTGGGAGGGCATGGACGACGCGACCGGCCGCCTCGACCAGTTGCTGGACCTCGCCGACCGGCTCGGCCCGGCCGAGAAGGCGCCCAAGGGCGCGAAGAAGGGAACCGGAAGCGAGGGAGGCCGAGTCTCTTCGAAGCCGCTGATCGAGATCGCCCGCACCAAGACCAAGGACGAGGCGATGGCGGCCCTGGACACCTGGCGGGACAAATATGAGGAAGTGGCTAAGAAACTTAAGCCTGTAGACGTGTTACTCGACGGTATGCGGGGCCCAAGTTCCATCTGGTACCGCATCCGAATCAACCTGCAGCATGTACCCGAAGACCTGCGACCACCACAGGAAGAGCTGATCGCGGACTACAGCCCGTGGGAGAACTACTCCGGCGCACAGTTCCGCCGCCCGCAGGCCTGAGAGAGCGAAAACCGGTTCTTAGCAAAGTATTAGCGGCCACTCCCCAATGCCTTAGATCAGCGGCTTAGCGTTGACCTCATGTACGGAAACCCAGCACTCGACTGCAGCGGCGCGCAGATGCGTGCGCTGTGTCGTCAGCTGGCCACCGTGGTGACGGTCAGCGGCGAAGTCGGCGAGTCGAACCTCGATGTCATCACTGCCTATGCACGGCGCTTTGTCTTGACGGAGAAGCCCTTCGTATTGGATTTGACCGGCGTGAGTTCGTTCTCGCCGGAATGCATTTCACTGCTGAACACCGTCGACGAGGACTGCCAACACGCCGGCGTTGATTGGTCGGTCGTCCCCAGCCAACCCGTTCACCGGACACTGCGGTTGTTCGGCGAAGGTGAGACGTTCCCGACCGTGGGCTCCGTCGCCGAGGCGCTTCACGACATCGCCGACCGGATCGGCGAACGGCGCCGCCTGCTTCCTCTACTCACCAAGACCGCCTAACAGAAAGGGCGATCAAGTGCTCATCGATCTCCGCTGGTTGACCTACCTGCTCGGCAGGCACACCCCCGCACACACTCCCGCGCGCTAGTCCGCCGGGTCGTTGCTCGGCGAGCTGGTACCGCTCGCGCTCGTAGTTGCACTCTCGCCGGTATCGATAATTCCGGCGGTAATGCTGGTTCTGCACACCGACCACCCAAGACCCACCGGGCTGGCCTTCATGACCGGCTGGCTTGCCGGGCTGGCGGCGTTGACCGTCGTCTTCGTACAGGTGCCCCATCTGGTCGACGGACTCGGTCGAGAGTCCCCGACGTGGGCGCCCTGGGCGCGGATCGCCCTCGGTGTCCTGCTCATCGCCCTCGCCGTCGGACGGTGGATGACGCGGAAACGCGAGACCCGTCCGCCGGCCTTTCTCAACCGGCTGAGCCGGATCAAACCCGTCGGCGCGGGGCTCATCGGATTCGGGCTGGTGGTGGCCAATCCGAAGGTGGTCGTCATGAACGCCGCGGCAGGTCTGATCATCGGGACGGCCGCGGTCGGCGCCGGCGTCTGGCTGGCCGTCGTGTTATACACCGCCCTAGCCGGATCGACGGTGATCGCCCCGATCCTCGCCTACCTGGTGGCAGGCGAGCGCGTCGACGGTCAGCTCGAACGGGTCAGGGACTGGATGCAGCGCGAACATGCCACCGTGACGGCGGCCATCCTTCTCGTCGTGGGTGTTCTACTGGCCTACACCGGAATTCGAGCGCTCTAGCGGTCTGGTGACCAGTAGGTGAGCATCTCCGCGAACGTCTCGAAGGCGGCACCGGACACCCCGTATGTCGCCTCGAAGTGGATGCTCAGCGGGAAACCGAGATCGGCGACGCCGTCGATCACCCTCTTGTACAGGTCGACCATCAGCTGGCGCTTGTCGGCGGGATCGCGGCTCGCCAGTGACCGGACGAACGCCTGCTCGCCGGCGACCGCCGCATTGCCGGGGTCCTGGATCAGCCAGTCGATCAGACCGACCCTGGTCTCGACCTTGGGCACGAAGCCGAAGGACAGCAGGATCTCCGGCCGATGGTCGGTGTTCTTGGCGAAATCGGTGAGGAACCCCACGATCGCATCGGAGTACAGCAGCTGCGTCATTCCGTAGTTGGCGCCCTGGTTGCACTTGAAATCGAACCGGCCCTGCTCGCCGTCACGGGTCGGGATCAGGATCGCACCGCGGTTGTCGACCACCTCGTGGTAGATCGACAGCGCATCCGTCGGGGCGACACCGGTCCCCTCGCCGTCGTTCATGGTGCGGGGCACTCCGACGAAAACGATGCCCTCGAACCCGGCGGCGCGAAGGGAGGTCAGTCGCTCGCCGAGGGCCGCCTCGTCCATGAACGGGGTGACCTGCGTGCACAGCCCGCGTAGGCCGGGCAACTCCGGCTGGATGAGCGACCAGTATTCGAGCACGTCGAGCTTCGGCTTCATCGGGACGGGCCGGTCGTCGTCCTCGTCGATCATCCCGGGGATCATCACGTGCTTGAGCCGGCCTGCGAGGCCGGACTCCGCGGAGATCTTTGCCACCTTGCGCGCCTCTTCCACTGCATACTCCGGCCCGCGCTCCACATTGGGAGGCACCAGCTCGAGTGCGATTGTGTTGAGGGTCACAGCGTTGCTCCTGATCAAGATGTCTCGACCACGATACCGAGCGCAGCTGTGTAGTTCGAAATCGCCGAACGTGATCTACAGCGCCCGGCGAGCCTCTCGCACCTGCTCAACGGTGTCATCGTCAGCACCGAATTCGATCTGCACCGCGTCGCGGCCGGACAGAAAAAGCAGCAGTTCGGGCGCTGCCCCGGTGATCGTGCACTGCGCGCCTTTGCCGACGGAGGCCAGCGTCGTGCCGTCGGAGTCCTGCACCGTCACGGTTGCAGGAGCGCGGCCCAGCGACAGCCGGACCGCGAATCGGACCTGCCTGCGCAGTGCGGACTCCAGGTCGCCGTCGAGGGTTCGCGGCTGCCAGCCCGGCGACGCGCGGCGGACGTCCTCGTGGTGGATGAACATCTCCGTGGTGTTCACCAATGGATCGAGCAGCTTGAACGGTGAGTACAGCGGCGGCCCCGACGCCACCATGCCCAGCAGCTCCGGCCATTCCGTGGAGTCTTTGAGGTGCTGCTGCTTGCGGGCGGTGTAGCCGGCCAGCGCGGGAATCATGATGCCCGGAGCCGCGTCGAGGCGGCGTTCGCGCAGCACCAGGTGGGCTGCCAGGTCACGGACGGTCCAATCGCCGCACAGTGTCGGGGCATCGGGTCCAACGGCGCGCATGGTGTTCACCAGTGCGGCGCGTTCGCGGGAGGCTGCAGTCATCGAAGAACCGTACCGCCGTCGATGTTGATGACCTGGCCGTTGATCCACTCGCCTTCCAGCGAGATCAGAAATGCGACGAGTGATGCGATGTCATCGGTACCGCCGACCCGGGTGCCCCGGATGCGCTTGAGGGCGGCCGCCTCCAGTTCCGTCCATTGCGGGACGGATCGAATCGCTTCTGTCGCAGTGAAGCCCGGCGCGACGGCGTTGCACCGAATGCCTTCCCGACCCCATCGGGAGGCGACGTGACGTGTCAGCGCACCGATTCCCGCCTTTGCGGTGGCATAGGCGGGACGGGTCGGCTCGCCCTGGAAGGCCGCGGCCGACGACATGTTGACGATGGCGCCTCCGCCGCGCTCCAGCATCAACGGGATGGCCGATTTCATCGCAACCACATATCCGCGGAGGTTCACCGCCATCACGCGGTCCCACAGATCCAGCTCGATGTCGACGACGTCCGAGTCACCTCTGAGCGCGCCCATGTCGGCGCCGACGTTGAACGACGCGTCGACGCCGCCGTAGGTCCCGGCGGCGGTTTCGAAAAGCGCGACCACCGAGTCCGGTTCGGCGAGGTCGAAGGCGACGCCGGTGGCGGTACCGCCCGCCTCGGCGATCTCGTCTGCCGTTCGGCGTGCCCCGTCGGCCACGACATCGCCGACGACCACCGTGCAACCCTCGTGCGCAAGCCGCTTGCTCGTGGCCGCACCGATTCCGGTCGCGCCACCCGCGACGACGACGACCTTGCCTTCCAATCCGCGAAGTCCCATACGCCGCACACTATCTCCGCGCCTGTCACCGCTGGTGTGGTGAGTCAGGACAGCCGACCCACCGAGCTCTCCGCTGCCTCGACCAGCGATCCCGGCCCGCGCAAGCTCGACGACAGCGCCGATCTCCGGCGCCAGGTAGCGGTCCCCGCCTGGACCCGCAACATGCTGCCGCACCGCCGCGATGACCGCCGCGGTGCCGGGTGCGGGTGTCAACGGTCGGCGTAGCTCGATGCCGCGGGCCGCGTTGAGCACCTCGATCGCGAGCACCTGCGTAAGACCGTCAATGGCCCGGCGTAGCTTGCGTGCGGCCGACCAACCCATCGACACATGGTCTTCCTGCATCGCCGACGACGGGATCGAATCGACGCTCGCGGGGGCGGCCAGCCGTTTGAGTTCGGACACGATCGCGGCCTGGGTGTACTGGGTGATCATGTGCCCGCTGTCGACGCCGGGATCATCGGCCAGGAAAGGGTTGAGGCCGTGGCTGCGCGCGGCGTCGAGGAACCGGTCGGTCCGACGTTCGCTGATGCTGGCCAGGTCGGCTACTACGATCGACAGGAAATCCAGCACGTAGGCCACCGGGGCGCCGTGGAAGTTGCCGTTCGACTCGACACGCCCGTCCAGCGTGATCACGGGATTGTCGATGACGCTTGCCAATTCGCGTTCGGCGACCACCCGCGCGTGTTCGGCGGTGTCACGCGCGGCGCCGGCGACTTGCGGTGAGCATCGCAGCGAGTAGGCGTCCTGCACCCGCGTGCAGTCATCCCCGCGGTGACTGGCGACGATCGCCGATCCCGCCAGCAGACGGGTGATGTTCGCCGCTGAAACGGCCTGGCCCGGGTGTGGTCGCAGCCGTTGAAGATCGTCGGCGAAGACGCGGTCGGTGCCGAGCTGGCCCTCGACACTCATTGCCGCCGAGATGTCGGCGAGCCGGAACAGGTTGTCCAGGTCGGCGAGTGCGAGCACCAGTTGACCGAGCATTCCGTCGGTGCCGTTGATCAGCGCCAGGCCTTCCTTTTCGGCGAAGGTCACCGGGGACAGCCCATGCTCGGCCATCGCCTCACCAGACGGCTTCAGAGTGCCGTCGGTGGTGCGGACGTGAACCTTCTCCCATCACCGCGAGCGCGACGTGCGCCAACGGTGCGAGGTCGCCGGAGCAGCCGAGGCTGCCGTACTCGTACACGACCGGCGTCAATCCGGCGGAGAGGAGATCGGCGTAGGCCTGCGCCGTCTGCGTGCGGACTCCGGTTCGGCCGGTCGTCAGCGTCGACAACCGCAGCAGCATCATCGCGCGGATCACTTCGCGCTCGACCTCGGCGCCTGTGCCTGCAGCGTGCGACCGAATGAGGCTGCGCTGCAGTTGCGTTCGTAGTTCCTGAGGTATGTGGCGGGTGGCGAGCGCGCCGAAGCCGGTGGACACCCCGTAGACCGGAGTGGGTTGTTCGGCGAGCGCCTCGATGTGAACGCGGCTGGCCGCGACGGCGTCGAACGCGTCGGGGGAAATACTCACCTGAGCGCCCTCGCGCGCGACGGCGACGACATCGGCGAAGGTAACCGGACCCACCCCGACAACGACTTTGGACTCATTCTTCACTGTTCGATCTGCTTTCGTTGCGTTGGAGCGCCGGATTGAACCACGTCGTCGACGATGGGTACTCCGGGCCGGTAGGCGAGGTGAATGTAGGAGGGTGCGTCGAGCCTGACGAAGTCCGCCCGCATGCCCGGCGCGAGCACTCCGATGTCGTCGCGGCGCAGGGCGGCCGCTCCACCCTTGGTGGCCGCACTCAAGGCCTCTGCGGGCGTCAGATGCATGTCGCGGACCGCCAACGCGATGCAGAACGGCATGCTGGTGGTGTACGACGTGCCGGGATTGCAGTCTGTCGCCAGGGCGATCGACACGCCCGCTTCGACGAAGCGTCGGCCATCCGGCCACGGTGCGCGGGTGGAGAATTCGGCGCCCGGCAGCAGGGTGGCGACCGTGCTGCTCGCGGCGAGTGCCTCGAGGTCGCCGTCGTCGGCATAGGTGCAGTGGTCTACCGACGCCGCGCCCAATTCGACCGCGAGCTTGATACCCCGGCCGGCAGCGAGCTGGGAGGCGTGCATGCGCAGACCGAGCCCGGCATCGGCGCCGGCTTGCAGGATCGTCCTCGCCTCGTCGACGTCGAATGCGCCGCGATCGCAGAACACGTCGATCCACCTGGCCCGTGGCGCACAGGCCGCCAGCATGTCCCCTGCGACGAGGCTGACGTAGTCGTCACGCCGGTCGCGATATTCGGCGGGAACGACGTGGGCGCCCAGGTAGGTGGTCTCCGCGGTGGCGCGACCGGCGATCTCCAGCGACCGCAGTTCATCGGTGACGGTCAGGCCGTATCCGCTCTTGGTCTCGAAAGTGGTTATGCCACTTCGCAAGAGCTCGCCAGTCAGCCGGGCCAGGTTGCCCGACAGCTCGCCGTCCGCGGCGGCACGGGTCGCCGACACCGTCGTCGCGATTCCGCCGCCGTCGTATGCTGCGCCGCTCATCCGCGCAGCGAACTCGGCCGATCTGTCCCCGGCGAAGATGAGGTGGGCGTGGCTGTCGACGAATCCCGGTATCACGCTCCGGTTCCCGCAATCGACCCGCTGCTCGGCGTCGGGCGCTCTGCCCTTCGGCCCGATCCAGGCGATGCGGTCGCCGTCGACGACCATCGCGGCGTCGTTGAGCAGACCGAGAACAGAACCGTCGCCCTGTGTCGCGTCGTTGGTCACCAGCTCGCCGATGTTGTCGTAGAGAACGGTCATTCCTGCCACCCGATCGCCTGTACAAGTGCGTCACCGACGTCAGGAATCGCGACGTGTCGCCGCTCGGTCACCACGTGTCGACCGTCGACGATCACGTCGGTGACGTCAGCCGCCGACGCGGCGAACACGACGTTCTCCGCGGTGGCTCCGCCACCCGCGGTACGGATGGACCCGGTGTCGACCGCGACGAGGTCGGCATGCCCACCGACCCGAAAAGCGCCCGCGTCCGTCCAGCCCAGGGCGCGTTGACCCGCGGCGGTGGCGGCGTCCAGCAGCGTTGCCGCGGAGATGATTCCGCGCTCCCGGCGGGCCAGCCGTTCGTCGAGTTCGACGGCGCGCGCCTCCTCGAACAGGTCGATCATCGCGTGGCTGTCTGAACCCAGGCTGAACGGCCCCCGCCCGGCCAGCAGCGCGGCCGCGGGTCCGATTCCGTCACCGAGGTCGCGTTCGGTCGTCGGGCAGAAGCAGACGCCGGTCGCCGTCCGGTCCATATCCGCGATGTCCTGCTCCGTCAGGTGCGTGGCGTGCACCGCCGTGGTGCGGGGTCCGAGGACTCCGTTGTCGCGCAGGAGTGCGGTCGGGGTGCAGTTGTGCACCGCGAGGCACTCGTCGACCTCGGCCGTCTGCTCAGACGAGTGCACGTGCAGCGGTGCGTCATGGGTGTCTGCCCACACGGCCACGGCCGCCATTTCGGACGGTGGGACAGCCCGTACGGAATGTATTGCGGCGCCGACGATCACCTGCGTCTGCGATTCGACATCGTTTCTCAACGCGTCCACCCGCTCGGCCCATGCGGTGGCGGTGCCGTCGCCGAACCGCTGTTGCGGTCCCTCCGCCAGCGGTGCGCCGTCGAGTCCGGACCGCAGATAGCACGTGTCCAACAGCGTCAGGCGTACGCCTGCGTCCGACGCGGCGGCGATCAGTGCCTTGCCCATTTCATTCGGATCTTCGTAGCGACTGCCGCCGACATCGTGGTGCAGGTAATGGAATTCGCCGACCGCGGTGATTCCCGCCAGCGCCATCTCGGCGTAGACGGCCGTTGCCAAGGCTCGGTAGCGCTCCGGCGTCAGCTGTCCTGCCGCTTGGTACATCAGCTTTCGCCACGTCCAGAAGCTGCCGCGATCGCGCTGCGTCCGCGACCGCAGTGCCCGGTGGAAGGCGTGCGAGTGCGCGTTGGCCAGCCCAGGGATCACTAGACCGCGCAGTAGCCGCGACGACGCCGCGGGCGGGACGCCCGACTTGATCGCGGTGATCCGACCGGCGCTGACGCCGACCTGAACGGACTGCACGACCTCGCCGTCCAGCCAAGCGTTCTCACACCAGAATGTCTCGTCGGTCACCGCGACACCCAATCGGCCATCACATCCGCCAGCGCTTCCGCGCCGGTGCGGCAGTCAGCGATCTCCGCGTACTCCTCGGGGGAATGAGACACCCCGGTGGGGTTGCGCACGAACAACATTGCCGTCGGCACCTTGGCCGAAAGAATTCCGGCGTCGTGGCCCGCGGCGGTCGGAAGGACGGGAACCTCGCCGAACCGCGACAGTGCCGCCTGCACTCGCAGGCGCGGTGCATCCGGGAACTCGACAATCGGCGTGATCGACTCGGCTTCGAAGTCCATGGTGACGTGGCCGTCCCTGGCATAGTGCGCGGCCGAGTCCCGGATCGATTCGACGACTGTCGCGAGGGTGGCCTCGTCGGCGGCGCGGGCGTCCAGCCACGCATCGACACGGGACGGAATGGCGTTCGCGCCGTTCGGGCTGACCCTGACCTTTCCGAACGTGGCGACGGCGCCGTGTTCGGCCCGCCTCGATTCGCGCGGCATGCACCGCAGAGGCGAACGGCAGCATCGGATCACGCCGGTCGACCAGCCGAGTCGTCCCGGCATGGTTGGCCTCACCGCCGAAGGTGAGGTGCCATCTGCCGTGCGGCCAGATCGACGATGCCACGGCCACCGGCCGACCCAGGTCTTGCAACGCCCGCCCCTGCTCGACGTGAAGCTCGACATACACACCGACGCGTTCGGTGAGCGTGTCGTCGGCGCCGAGCTGTTCCGGGCGGCGGCCCGCGTCGCGGAGCGCATCGGCCAGCGTGGTTCCGTCGTTGTCGCGGAGCGCCAGCGCGCGGTCGGCCGTCAATGCCCCCGTGCTCAGCTGCGACCCGACGCATGCCACGCCGAACCGGGCACCCTCCTCATCGGCGAATGCGACCACGGCGATCGGGATGACGGGCGCAATACCGCGGGCGCGGAGGAGATCGACCGCGTGGAACGCCGACACCACGCCCAGCGGCCCGTCGAATGCGCCACCGTCGGGCACCGAGTCGAGGTGAGATCCGGTGACGAATGCGCCCCTGGGGTCCCCGCTCCAACCGGCGGGCATCCACCAGGCCCACATGTTGCCGTTACGGTCCTCCTCCACGGTCATGCCGCGACGCTGCGCCTCGGCGGTGAACCATTCGCGCAACGTGAGATCGGCCGTGGTCCAGGCGAATCTGCGATAACCGCCGGTAGCGGGTTCGCGACCGACGTCGAGGATCGACTCCCATAGGGAGTCGAAGGGCGTCGAAGTCCATAGTCGCTTCTCTTGCATGGGAATTCGGACTCCGCGTTCGGCAGCGACCGCGATGGCGTGCTCGTAGCCGGCATCGGCGTGTCGGATAACGCCCATGCCCGGATCGTTGATGAGCACCCGCTCGAGCTTCTGCGCCGCCAGCTCCGTACCGTCGGCCACACATACCTGGCCCGCGTGAATGGAGCGGCCCATGCCGACGCCACCACCATGGTGGATCGATACCCACGATGCGCCGGACGCCGTGTTCACCAAAGCATTCAGCAGCGGCCAGTCCGCGATGGCGTCGGAGCCGTCGGCCATGGCTTCGGTCTCCCGATACGGGGATGCGACCGAGCCGGAGTCCAGGTGATCGCGGCCGATGACGATCGGCGCGGAAAGCTCGCCGGAAGCGACCATCTCGTTGAACTTCAGGCCGGCCCTGTGCCGCTCGCCGTAGCCGAGCCAACAGATCCGGGCAGGCAGGCCCTGGTAGGCGACTCGCTCTTCGGCCATCGTGATCCAGCGCCGCAGATGCGCGTTGTCGGGGAACAGTTCGAGAATCGCGCGGTCCGTCGCCTCGATGTCCTTCGGGTCGCCGGACAGCGCCGCCCACCGGAACGGGCCGAGCCCCTCCTCGAACTGCGGGCGGATGTAGGCGGGAACGAACCCCGGGAAGTCGAAAGCCCGGTCGTAGCCGGCCTTGCGTGCCTCGTCACGTATCGAGTTGCCGTAGTCGAACACCTCGGCGCCCTTGTCCATGAACCCGACCATCGCCTTCACGTGTTTGGCCATCGAGTCGCGCGCCTGCTCGGTGAAGTACACCGGGTCCTTTTCGGCCATTTTCTTCATGTCCTCGAACAGCACGCCGGTCGGCAGATAGGACAACGGGTCGTGCGCCGACGTCTGGTCGGTCACGATGTCGATCGGTGCATCGCGTTCGAGCAATTCGGGGAAGACCTCGGCGGCATTGCCGACAAGGCCGATCGACAGCGGCCGCCTGGCATCTCGCGCCTCGACCGCCAACGCGAGAGCCTCATCGATGTCGGCGGCCTTGGTGTCGAGGTAGCGATGTTCGATTCGCCGGTCGATTCGGCTCTCATCGCAGTCCACGCAGATCGCCACGCCCTCGTTCATGGTCACCGCGAGCGGCTGGGCGCCACCCATACCGCCGACGCCCGCCGTGAGAGTGATTGTCCCGGCGAGAGTTCCGTTGAACCGCTTCTTCGCCACGGCGCCGAACGTCTCGTAGGTGCCCTGCAGGATTCCCTGCGTGCCGATGTAGATCCACGAGCCTGCGGTCATCTGTCCGTACATCGTCAGCCCTGCCGCCTCCAGCTCGCGGAACTTCTCCCAGTTCGCCCAATCGCCGACGAGATTGGAGTTGGCCAGCAGAACGCGCGGCGACCAGACATGCGTCCGGAAGACGCCGACCGGCTTACCGGACTGGATCAGCAGGGTCTCGTCGTCCTCGAGGTCGCGCAGCGTGCGCACGATCGCATCGAACGCAGGCCAGCTGCGGGCCGCGCGACCGGTGCCGCCGTAGACCACCAGATCCTCCGGGTGCTCGGCGACCTCGGGGTCGAGGTTGTTCATCAGCATGCGCAGCGCCGCTTCCTGCTGCCACCCCTTGCAGGAGAGGGTCGTACCGCGCGGGGCGCGGACCGTGTGCGGCTCGGTTACAGAAGTCATGGCTTCAGCACACCCGATCACCGGTCATTGCTTCCAGACCCCGGAACGCACTAATGTCTCGTATCCGAGACATCTGCCAGGAGGGCGAGCCATGTCCAGCACTTCGCCCGCGGTGGGACGGGCGCTCGACGTCCTGCTTTACCTGGCCGGGCGATCCGGCCCGGTCTCCGGTGCGGCGATCATGCGCGATCTGGGCATGCCGCGTTCGTCGGCCTATCACCTGCTCGAGGTGCTCACCGAGCGCGGGTTCGTCGTGCACCTACCGGACCAGCGCACCTACGGCCTCGGGGTGTCGGCATTCGAGGTGGGTTCGGCCTACCTCCGGCACGGGCCACTGGAGATGTGGGCTCGCCCGGTGCTGAAGCAACTCGTCGCCCAGGTGCACGAGACCGCCCACCTCGGGATCCTGCACGGTGCCGAGACCCTGTATCTCCTCCGCGAGCACCCGACCGCGGCACACATGGCCGTCACGCTCACCGGGATCGGTGTGCGGATGCCCGCACACCTGACCGCAAGCGGGCGCGCCATGCTTGCGCATCTGCCCGCCGCCCAGGTCCGTGCGTTGTTTCCGTCCACCCGCGCGTTCGTCAACAGAACGGGAGAAGGCCCCACCTCTCTGCCGGAGTTGCGGCGGGTGTTGCAGAAAGAGCGGCGCCAGGGCTGGGCCGAAGAGGTCGGCCTCATCACTCCGGGACTGCAGTCGGTGGCGGCATGCGCCTTCGACCACACCGGCCATCCGGTTGCGGCGTTCAGCGTGACGCGGCGCCAACAGGGATCCCATGTGCCCGCAACGGAATTGGTGCGCGCGGTCCAGACGGCGGCCCAGCAGTTGACTTCGGCGCTGTCCGGCCGACCGCCGGAGGGGTGGCTCGCGGCTCAGCCGCCGTGACCCTGCTTCAGCAGGCAGCGGTGGCGGCAACGGCGTCGTCGACGTCGGCGTTGCCGCCGAGCCGGAGCCGGAGCCGCGGCGGGAGCCTGCGGGCCGTGGAAGTCCACCATCGGTTCCTCGCGGATCACCTTGTTGCCCTCGCTGACGACGAGTGACTTCGCCGTCACCAGGTAGCCGATTCCGTAGTTGTCTGCGACGAACGCGCCGTCGGTGGACTCCTCTGCGGGCACTATCAGCTTCGCCCCGTCGCTGATGCGCACACCGCGGTATTCGAACTTGCCGTCCGGCGACTTGCAGATGGCGATGCGCGACGAATCCGTGCTGCCGAAGACGACGACGGAGTTCGGCTCAGCGCAGCGGGCAGTTGAGTTCACGTAGCCGTCGTCGTCGGTCGCGGGTGCCGCCGAAGCCGACGGCAGCGCGACGACGAGCACCGCCGCAGCCGCCGAAGCGACCGCGAGCACGCCGGGCTTCAGGGTGGACATCGCCCATCGAGCAGACCACGGCGCGGGCATCCGACGTGCTCCGACACCGCGTTGCACGAAATCGTTAGCCCCTCGAGATCGCTCTGAGTTCGTCCAGCGACTCCCGGATGAATTGCAGCAGCTGATCTTTCCGGCCCGGCCACGTCACGTCGCGTGGCAGCGCTGGCCGGCGTGAAACCCGCACTGGTGCACTACTACTTCCCCACCATGGACGACCTGTATCTCGCGGTGTTCCGGCGCGGCGCGGCGGCGAACCTCGACCGGCAACAGGAAGCGCTTGCTTCGGATCGGCCGCTACACGCGTTCTGGGAAACGGTCAGCGAGCCGCGCGGCACCAAGCTGCTGCTCGAGTTCATGGGTCTGGCGAACCACCGCAAAGAGATCAAGGCCGAGATCTCGGCCTGGTCGGAGCGCTGGCGCGAAATGCAGATCACCGCACTGAATTTCATCGTGCGGCAGTCCGGTATGGACGCCGAGGAGTTCCCGCCCGCCGCGCTGGCGGTCGTCGTCGCCTCGATCGGCCGCACGCTCGTGCTGGAGCAGGCGCTGGGCACCACAGGCGGCCACGACGAGGCGGTCGCGTTGGTCAACCGGTTCATCGACCGCTTCGAGATGCCCCAGCCGAAGCCACGGCGCGCTTCGAGTCGCAAGAAGCCGGGTAGTCCGCGTGGGTGACCCCAACCAGTTCAGCACTGATCGTCGTCGGCAGCGGACCAGCAGGCGTAAGTGCTGCGGAGGCGTTCCGTCGGCATGATGCGGCCACACCCGTGCGCATCATCACTGCGGATGCCGCCCTGCCGTACGCCCGGCCACCCCTGAGCAAGGAGTTCCTGCGCGGAGAGACGGAGGACATCTACCTCCATCCCGCCGAGTGGTATGCCGAACTCCGCATTGACATCGTCCGAGCTCGAGTCGAGCGGTTCGACCCCGACGGTCACTTCGTCGTCGCCGACGGTCAGCGCTATCCGTACTCCTCGCTTGTCCTGGCCTGCGGATCGGCGCCCGTCCCCCTTCCGGTGCCCGGCGGAGAGCGCGCGTATCAGCTGCGGTCTCTGACCGACGCGCAGCGGTTGCGGGACAGTAGTTCAGGTGCCGATTCCGCGGTGGTGATCGGCGCGGGCTTCATCGGCTGTGAGGCGGCGGCTTCCCTTGCCCGGCGCGGTATGCCGGTCACGTTGGTCGCGCCGAACGCCGTGCCTCAGGACGGGCGACTTGGGGCCGACGCCGGTGAACGGCTGCGAAGGCTGGTGGTGTCCAGCGGCGCACGGTACGTCGGCGGTGTGGCGGTCGAGGCCGTCGGTGACGGCGCAGTGCAGTTGGACAACGGCGTCACGATCGACTGTGACCTCGTGCTCGCCGCGACAGGCGTGCGCCCACAGAGCGGGCCGGCCGAGGACGCGGACTTGAGGATGGCCGACTCGCGTGTTGTCGTCGACGCGAACATGCGCACCTCCGCGCCAGACGTGTTCGCGGTGGGCGACGTCGCGGCGGCGTTCAACACCACCGCCGGACGCCACATCACCATCGAGCATTGGCAAGACGCCGTCGATCAGGGCGAGATCGCCGGGGCCGCGGCCGCGGGTGGGGACGCGGAATGGGATGGCGTACCCGGATTCTGGACAACGATCGGCGACGCCACCGTCAAGTACCACGCGTGGGGTGACGGTTACGACCGCACTTGGCTGATCGACCACGAGGACGGCTTCACCGCGTGGTACGAGCGCGACGGCGCGACGGTCGGCGTGCTGACCTTGAACGCAGACGACGACTACGAACGCGGCGAATCACTGATCAAAAACGCGCAACCCGTTTGTCCGACTGGGTGAACGGGCATTTCCTCTCAACCCGAAAGGAGGCGACCCATGCCCAATCCAACTATCAAGAACGAGAAGCTGTACGAGGACCTACGCAAAGAAGGCAACTCCAAGCAGAAGTCGGCACGCATCGCCAACGCGGCAGCCGCTCGGGGCAAGTCGGCGGTCGGCAAAAAGGGCGGCAAGTCCGGCTCCTACGACGACTGGACCGTGACCGACCTCAAGAAGCGGGCCAAAGAGATCGGGTTGTCCGGTTACTCGAACCTCACCAAGGAGAAACTCATCTCCAAGATCCGCAACTCCTGACGACTACTTGCCAGGTCCGTTGGGCCACTTGAGCATCGAACCCGCATCGACGCGGATGTGTTGCCCGGTGATGTAGCGACTCTCCTCGCTGGCGAGGAACACGCCAAGGTTGGCGATGTCCTCGGGCTCTACGTAGGGGATCGGCATGGCGTTGAAGTAGGTGAAGGCGGGTTCGGCATCCTCGCGGGTGGGTTTTTTGCCTTCTGCCATCATGTCCGGCCGGAACACGCTGTAGATGCCGTCGTTCTGCAGCAGGTGTGTATTCACGTTGGTCGGGTGCATGGCGTTGACCCGAATCATCTTGGGCGCCACCTGCAGACACAGGTGGTCGACGTAGTCGATCAGCACGCGCTTGCTCCAGCCGTAGCCGGCGCCGCCGGGGCCCATCATCGGATTGTCGCTGGTGCCCTTGATCATGCCCGCGGTCGAACCGGTGATGATGACCGAAGCGCCGTTGGGCAGGTGGGGCAGGGCGACCGCGACGGTGTTCATCACGCCGAGAAGATCGACGTCGGTGGCGTCGACGAAATGCATCGGATCGAACTCTTTTCCAAACGCCATCGGCAGGATGCCCGCGTTGGCCACGACGATGTCGAGCTTGCCGAGGTCTGCGACGCCCGCCTCGAGAGCGTCGCGCAGCTCGTGGCGCTCGCGGACATCGGCGACCCTGGCGAACACGCGGCGGCCGAGTTCCTTGACCGACCGCTCGACCTCGGCCAGATCATCGGGCGTGGCGAGCGGATACGGGTTCGAGTCGATGTTCCGGCAGATGTCGACGACGATGATGTCGGCGCCCTCCTTGGCCATTGCGAGCGCGTGCGCGCGTCCCTGACCTCGAGCACCACCTGTGATGAAAGCGACCTTGCCCTCGAGCCGTCCAGCCATTGGTCCTCCGCCAATCAGAATGTAATTCTCCAACTACGCGAACCTAATTTACGCAGCCTGTTTAATCAATCCCTGCGGGACAAATGTTTGGTTTGGTAGGGCCGCCTGCTCAGGCGACAGTCTCGAGAAGATCCTGGGTTCGGGGCGGCTGTCGCCGTGCTGCGTCTGACGGGCGGGCATGCAGGGCGACGAGGCCCCCCGACCTGACGACGCCCAGCGGTCCTGCTTTCACGAAGCGAGCGATCCCCACCGCCCGAAGCATCGAGGCAGCCCTGGCTTGGCGATACCCGACGAACATCCCGGCGGCACTGAGAAGCACGAGGCCTGTCACGCCCGGCGAAGCCAGTGCCGCCAGCGCCAGCAAGGACAGCGGAGCCAGGAAGGCATCAACGGTGTGTTGCAGAACTGACCGCAGGTTCTCCGGAAGGATCCCGTCCGCCAGCACTGCCTTGAGTCCAACCGAGCGTTGTTCAACCGCACCAGTGGCGCCGACCCCGCCCGGCGTCCGACGTACGACGGCACCGGCAGATGCCAATGCGGCCGAATCGCCCGGGGCGATGAGCATCCCGGGCCAGCCTGCCTGCACTGCCAGAGACGAAGCCAGTTGCGCACTCGCGGCCGTGTGCAACGCACCTGCTAACAGACTTCCTCCGATTCCACCGGCAGTCAACGAGGGGGTCGCTCCGTCGCCCATAAGAGGAATGCCGAGCAATGACAGCAGATCACCCGGAATTTCGATGAACGCGGCATCGTCATCGGTCAACGCGATGAAGAAATACGCGAGTGCCGTAATGACATCGCTCGCCGGCGCGGCGCCACTGACCGGCGATGCGGCTTCGGTCTGAACCGACGCGGCCGGATCGTCAACCGATGCAACCTCGTTCGTGACAGGTTGTACCACCGTCTGCTCCTCCGCGGGAGGATCGTTGGCCGGCGCAGTCACATCACTGCTTTGGGCTTCCGGCTCCGGCGAGGGCTCTGTAACCGGCGAATGCGAGACGACGACCTCCGGCTCATTCACCTCTTCGGCGGCGGCCGTCGCCACGGAGTCAGAACCCTTGTTGTCCTCTTCGGCTGCCGCCGCCCCGCCCGCCTCGTTGCCCGTCGAGACGCCAATCGCCATCGGCCCAGTCAGGCCGGATTCCTCGTGAGTTTCCCCGCCGTCATGGGTTTCCCCGCCGTCGGGTGTGGAGGACGGCTCGGCGCCGAGCGCTACGAGGAGCTCGGTCGGCTCGGTCTCCGTCGTGACGACGTCCTCGCCCTGGCGGTCACCAAGACCCTGGGTGTCGCTGATCGAGCTGTCCGTTTCTGTGTCGGCGGTCGCGACTGTTTCCCCGACCCCGCCGCAGAGCAGGGCGACGGAGAGCACACAGAGCCCGGCCGCCAAGCGCCTACGTGTACTCATCGTGTTCACCTGCCACCCGTCGGGAGAGCCCATTGCTGTTTCTGCGACGATCGTCTCATTACGCAGCCCTCGCGTCTCGATTCCGCGAGAAGATCCGGATCAGCCGCCTAGCCGAGGCCCCGAAGCCGAGGCGCGGACCGCGCCGGTGACGGTGTCGATCAGCGGGCTGTCCAACTTCCAGCACTGCCAGAACAGTGGCACATCGAGGTGCACATCGGAAATCCGGACGAACGAGCCGTCCGCTACATGCGCATCGGCCAGGCTCGCCGGGAACATGCCCCAGCCAAGCCCGGCCCGGACCGCGGAGGCGAACCCCTCCGCGGTGGGCACATAGTGGACCGGCCGCACGACACTGCGACGGAACGCCTTACCGGATCAACATGTCCTGCAGCGCGTCGTCGCGGTTCCAGGCCAGAGACGGCGCCGAGACCACTGCGTCGACGGTGAAACCCTGTGGCAGATACCGCTCGGCATACTCTGCGCCTGCCACCGGCACATAGCGCATGACGCCCAGGGGAAGCACCCGACAACCGGGCACCGCCGTGCGCTCGGTGGTGACCGCGCCCATTACCGAACCCTCCCTCAGCAACCGGGCCGAGTGGTCCTGATCCTCGATCCGGATGTCGAACAAGACCTCTGGTAATCGGCCGAGCACGGCGGTGAACCAGGTCGACATCGAATCGGCGTTGACCGCGATAGCGACGCGGGTCCGTTCCGTCGAACCGCCGCCCATATCGGCCAGCGCCTCCGACTCCAGCAGCGCAGTCTGCGCAGCGAGCCGCAACAGCGGGATTCCGGCCGGTGTCGCCACGGTCGGCTTCTCGCGGCGGACCAGGACCTGGCCGACGCGCTGCTCCAGCGCCTTGATCCGCTGGCTCACCGCCGAGGGTGTGACATGCAAACGGTCGGCGGCCGCATCGAAGCTGCCGTGTTCGATCACCGCGGCGAATGCGGCGAGCTGCTGGCCATCGATCTGCACATTAACAATGCTAATGCATATGAAGAATCATTAGCTGGACTGATCCACGCTGGTTGCTTAGCGTCGATGGCATGACCTCGCCCCTGATCGTCGGCTTCCTGGCCTCGTTCACCCTGATCGCCGCGATCGGGGCGCAGAACGCGTTCGTGCTGCGCCAGGGCATCCGACGTGAGCATGTGCTGCCCGTGGTGGCGCTGTGCACCGTCTCCGACATCGCGCTGATCGCCGCGGGCATAGCCGGCGTTGGCGCTCTCATCAACGCGCACCCCGCCGCCGTCAACGTCGCCAAGTTCGGCGGCGCGCTGTTTTTGTTCTGCTACGGGCTGCTGGCCGCGCGGCGCGCGTGGCGGCCGTCGTCGCTGACACCGTCGGAGGCCACTCCGGCCCGATTAGCCGAGGTCCTGCTGACTGCGGCGGCCCTGACGTTCCTCAACCCCCATGTCTACCTCGACACCGTCGTGCTGCTGGGTGCGCTGGCCAACGAGCACCGCGACGGTCGCTGGCTGTTCGGCGTCGGCGCCGTCACCGCCAGCGCGGTCTGGTTCGTCAGCCTCGGCCTCGGCGCCCGACGCCTGGCGGGGTTGTTCGCCAAGCCGATGACGTGGCGCATCCTCGACGGGCTGATCGCCGTGATGATGATCGGCCTCGGCATCGCGATGATCGCGGTGTAGTCATAGACCTCTAGCCCATAGGGCCGCCGTCGGGGACAGGCGCGTCGCAGCGGTCACGGAAGTCGGCGGCGGGCTGCCTGACAGCCCGTAGCTCGTCTCGCACCTGTGGGTTCGCGTCAGCGTACGCTGCGATTTCCGTGCCCATCTCTTCCCTCGACTTGCCCTTGAGGCCGGTGAAGAAGGCGTTCACGTCCGGATGGCTGAACAGGTACGCCTGCGTCCCCGCGTTGACGCCGGACATGACGCCTGCGAGGTCGGCGGCGGTGCAGTTCGGCGGATCGGCGGCCGCGGTTGCGGCGGTACCAACGAGCATCGACCCGGCGATCATGCCGGCGCTAATCACGCTACGGAAGAACATGGTGGCTCCTTGACTTAAGTGGTTTACAAGACATGGCAATGCTCAGCGCGGACCGATACCACCTCCGCCGCCGATACCACCTCCGCCGCCGGGACGACCGGGCCGTCCGATGATCACGTCCATATCCCAGCCGTCGTCGCAATACCAGGGGTCGGCGCAATAAGAGGGGTATGCCGGTCCCGCGACCGGGGCGGTCGGACCACCGCCGCGGACCGTTCCCTGCGCGCACACGGTGGAATTCCCGGCGCTGGTGCAATCCGCCCTCGCCGGTGGCGCCGCGACGACGATCGTGAACGGGACGGACGCCATCACCAACCCCAATATCAGGTAGCGCTGTGTTGATCTGCACGGCTGCTCCCTCTCTGCAATTTGATTAGGGCCAGGCGGCCCATACACGGGAGTATGTTCCGCCGGACTCGGCCTGTGGGCGAAATTGCAATTTATGAAGGTTGTTCGTTACTTGAACCGTTCCCACTCATTCGGCATAGATCGTGATTGTTAAGACTGGGCAAACACTTCGTATCCTCAGAACGCATTTGATCTGCTTCGCTCGTTCGCGATATGTACGAGCGCACATCACATTTCGATGGGAAACAGCCGTGACAGCCACATTACCGGAGTACGGTCCCTTCATCGGGTTCGAGAACAGAGGGGCGGATATGACGACAACTGACCAGGACTGGACGAAGCCATCGGCGATGGCCATCCCCCCGGAGGGCTACTTCAAAGAGGAGCGCGGCCGGTACGGCCCCGTCTACCCGAGGACGCCCGCGTGCCACGGATTCTCCATCATCGCGAAGGTGAAGGAGGGCCGCGAGGACGTGGTCCGCGCGTATGGGAAGACCATCGAGGAGACCATCGCAGCCAGTCCGGAGGCCTTGGCGCCGTTGAAGTTGCACTACCTGCGCTGGAATCTCTTCGACGTCGGTTCCGGCTTGCACTTCCAGTACATGGGCATCTTCGACACCGACTTCGATAAGTACACCGAGGACGCGGTGCAGCTGTTCAGCGCGACCGGCATCACCACCATCTTCACCCAACTCGAAGGGTTCCCGGAGGATTGGAAGGAGAACCCGGAGGCGTTCATCAAATTCGTCCGGGATCACCAGGTGCCGAGCTTCCTCGAGTACGGCGAATACCCGTACGTGACCGCCGACGAGATCAAGAAGGCGCTGAAGTTGAAGGCGGCCTTCTCGGAAATGCTCGACCAGATGCAGTGAACCGCGCCGGTGCTTGAATTCGACGACATCCAGCACATCCTGCTGACCCGCACGCCGGCCATCACGGGTCGCTACGAGTTCCTCTCGTTCGACACCCCGGAGGGCGGGCGGGCCTGGCTCTCCGAGCTGTTGGACAAGACACAGTCCGCCACAGAAGCCGTCGCCACGATGGACGAGTCCGACCGTTGGGTCACGCTGGCGTTCACGTGGACCGGCCTGCGCGCGCTCGGCGTGCCCGAGGAGTCGCTGCAGACCTTCCCCGAGGAGTTCCGAACGGGAATGGCCGCCCGGGCCGACATCCTCGGGGACACCGGAGCCAACGCACCTGAGCACTGGCTCGGCGGTCTGGCCGGCGACGACCTGCACGCCATCGCGATCTTGTTCTCGCGCACCGACGAACAGTGCCGGCGGTCCATCGAGGAGCACGACAAGCTGCTCGCCCGCACCGACGGGGTTCGCAGTCTCTCTTTCCTCGACCTCAACGCGTCGCCGCCGTTCAACTACGCCCACGACCATTTCGGCTTCCGCGACCGGTTGTCGCAGCCGGTGATGAAGGGCTCCGGCGAGGAGCCGACGCCGGGTTCCGGCGCTCCGCTGGAACCTGGCGAGTTCATCCTGGGATATCCCGACGAGAACGGGCCGGTGGCGAATCTCCCTGAGCCCGAGGTGTTGTCACGCAACGGCAGCTACATGGCATACCGCAGGCTGCAGGAACACGTCGGGGCGTTCCGCGACTACCTGCTCGAGAACGCGGAGACACCGGAGGAGCAGGAACTGCTCGCCGCGAAGTTCATGGGGCGCTGGCGCAGCGGTGCGCCGCTGGTGCTGGCGCCGGATGCCGATGACCCCGAACTCGGTGCGGATCCGATGCGCAACAACGACTTCAACTACAAGGAGATGGACCCCTTCGGATATGCGTGCCCGCTCGGCTCCCATGCCCGCCGGCTGAATCCGCGTGACACCGCGCACTACATGAACCGTCGACGCATGATCCGCCGCGGCGCGACGTACGGGCCCGCACTACCGGAGGGCGCGCCCGACGACGGGGTGGACCGCGGCATCGCCGCATTCATCATCTGCGCCGACCTGGTGCGTCAGTTCGAGTTCGCGCAGAACGTGTGGATCAACGACAAGAGATTCCACGAACTCGGCAACGAACACGATCCGATCACCGGGACCCAGGACGGCACAATGGATTTCACCGTCCCTGATCGGCCAATACGTAAGGTGCACAAGGGCCTTCCTGCGTTCACCACTCTCTCGGGCGGCGCGTACTTCTTCCTCCCCGGAATGAACGCCATGCGTTACCTGGCCTCGCTCGGCAACTGAAGGATCGACCATGAGCACACTGCCGCCGCCACGCACCTACAACCAGAACCACGTCCCCCGCGCCCACACCGGCGGGCGCCGCATCAGCATCTACTGGACATGGAGCTATCCCTGGGAAGCCCAACGCGATCCGGCCATCATCGAGAACCGGTTCTCCACGATGACCGAGGTGCGAAGCGTCCTGTGGCCCGCGTACGAGACGCCGGAATACGACGCGGCCAACTTCCTGCAGGGCGTCGCGGGCACGCTGGAACTCTTCCACCGCTCGGCCCTGGCATTCCAGGAGCTCGCCGGAGAGGCCACCGGTCACCCGGTCGCCGTCTACCAGCGCATCGATCAGGCCGGCTACAAGCTGCTGATCGACGAACGGATCCTGGCCGACACCGACACGCTGATGGTATTCGGTCTGGACCATCTGCTGTCCGAACAGGAAGCAGCGCCAGAGGAGATCGCGGCGATCACCGAGTGGCTGAAGCGGGAGGGAACCTGCCTGCTGCTGGCACCCCACCACGACGTGGGCTTCACCGACGACTACGACCAGCGCCAGGTCGAATACCTGCACCACGGTGACCGACTCGTGCCGCGTCAGCAACGCTTCAGCCAGTACACCCGTTCGCTGATGCGGGCACTCGACGTGCCGGTGCACAACATCTGGGGTCTGCGCCCCGCGGTCGTCGAAGGCACCAAGGAAATCGCACCGCTGACCGCCATCCGCGACCTCGACAACCCGCGGCTGCTCGACAATGTCAGCACCTTCAACTTCCACCCGCACCTGCCGCACTACGAACTCACCGCGCCGGAGAGCGACACCCTACGGGTCCTCGGGAAACAGCGCGTCGATCCGAACCGCCCGCATCCGTTCACGGCCGAGGGCAATACCGAGTTCAACGCACTGATCTGGATGCCGCCGAACGGACAGCGCGCAGGCGACATCGTGCTCATCGACTCCACGCACTTCACCACCCTGTTCGGCGGCACCGACAGCCTCAGGAACCTCTGGCACAACCTGGCCACGATGAAGTAGGCATGACGTGTGGGCATCAGCAGAGCCGTGTTCATCACCGGCGCCGCCGCGGGTATCGGCCGAGCCACCGCGCTGACCTTCGCCCGCAACGGCTACACGGTTGGCGGATACGACATCGACGAGCTGGGGCTGAAATCGCTGGCCGGCGAGATCGAGGCGCACGGAGGCAAGGCGGTCACCGGACACCTTGACGTCACCGACCCCGATGAGACGGCGCAGCGGGTGGGCGAGTTCGCGAAGGCTGCCGGTGATCGCCTCGACGTGATGATCAACAACGCGGGCATCCTGCGGACCGGCCGTTTCGAGGACATCGACGTCTCCACCCAGCTCAAGGAGATCGACATCAACACCAAGGGTGTCGTCAACGGGCTGCACGCCGCGTTTCCGTACCTGCGATCGACCCCGAAGTCCGTCGTCGTCAACCTCGCCTCCGCGTCGGCGATCTACGGACAGGCCGAGCTCGCCACCTACAGCGCGACGAAGTTCTTCGTCCGCGGCATCACCGAGGCACTCGACATCGAATGGAGCACCTACGGCATACGTGTCATCGCGATGTGGCCGCTGTACGTGAAGACGGCGATGACCGAGAACATCAAGACCGGCACGACAGAGTCCCTCGGCATCAACCTGACCGCGCAGGACGTCGCCGACGCCATCGTGGCGGCCGTCGAGCCACGCCTTTTTCGTCGCGTGATCCACCAGGTGCACTTCGCGGTCGGCTCACAGACCAAGGTGTCGGCGGTCGCGTCACGATTCTCACCCGCGTGGCTGCAGCGGCTTGTGAACAAGAGGCTGGCCGGCCTTTAGCTTTGCGTTCGCTGTGATTGCAAACGTTCCTGGCCACTGCCGCGGGGGTTACCGTCGCGCGCATGAATGAGGACTGGCTCGCTGTCATCGTTGGCCTCGCATTGTTGGTGTTGGTGCTCGTCGGCGCGATTCCGGGCAGCGTGATCCCGTGACCGAACAGACCACCGAACAGTCGACCGAGGAACAGGGTGAGTCGCGGCCCATCCTCGGATATGCGATCGCCGGGGTGCTCGTCGTCATCGCCCTCGGTGCGCTGACGCGTTTCCTGGAGCAGGAAGTGCCGCTCTGGGCTGCCGGCACGCCATTCGCCAAGGTAGCCAAGTCGATCGAATTCCCGGTCTACGCCATCGCTTTGGGCTTGATCGGAAACTTCGTGCTGTCCAAGCTGGCGCTGCGTGATGCGCTGTCGAAGGGCTTCCGCACCGAGTTCTTCATCAAAACGGGTCTGGTGCTGCTCGGCGCCTCCATCAACCTGAAGGTGCTCGTCACCGCCGCGGGCCCGGCCATCGTCCAGGCCCTGTTGCTGATCAGCATCGTCTTCGGCTTCACCTGGTGGCTCGGCGGTCGGCTCGGACTCGACGACAAGCTGCGCGCGCTATTGGCGTCCGCGGTGTCGATCTGCGGAGTGAGCGCGGCCATCGCAGCGGCGGGCGCCGTGCAGGCCAAGCGCGAACAACTGGCCTACGCCGCGTCGCTGGTGATCGCCTTCGCGCTGCCGTCGATCTTCCTGCTGCCGTGGCTGTCCGACGTGTTCGGCCTGTCAGACGAGGTCGCGGGCGCCTGGATCGGCGGCAACATCGACACCACGGCGGCGGTCGCGGCATCCGGTGCCATCGCAGGAGAGAACGCACTGCAGATCGCGACCATCGTCAAGACCACGCAGAACGCGCTGATCGGCGTGGTCGCGATCGCGCTGACCGCATACTTCGCGCTGAAGGTCGAGCACGGCGAATGCGCCAGAGAAAGATTCAGTGGCACGTCCTACTCTTGGCCAGTTCTGGGAGCGGTTCCCGAAGTTCGTGCTCGGGTTCATCGCCGCATCGATCATCGGCACCCTGTATCTGCAATGGGTCAGCAACGGCAAGGCCGAGATCGCGACCGTCAACGATCTGCGCACCTGGTTCCTGATCTTCGCGTTCGTCTCGATCGGGCTGGAGTTCTCGCTCAAGGGCCTGCGCGAAGCCGGATGGCGGCCGATCGCGCTGTTCGCCTCGGCGACAGTGGTCAACATCGTCGTCGCACTCGGCCTGGCGGTCGTACTGTTCGGGAACTTCACCGTCGGTTAGCGGTTACCCTCGGCGGATGTCTTTCAGGATGACTGTCGAAGGCGTCTTCGTCATCAAGAACCGAGGCGTCGTCGCGACCGGACGGGTGGAGAGCGGCGTGCTCTTCAAGACGGTCGACAAGAGTCAGATCGACCGGGGTGCAGTGCTTTCCGCCAGCGTGACGCCACCTCCACCGCTTTCATCGTCTGACTGGGCTACTCCTCCATATCCAGCACCGGCGTCGGGCGCTGGAACCCGCGGGTCACCCCTAGTAGCCACACGAATCCGATTGCCAGCCAGATCAATCCGACCCACAGAGTCAGTGCCGACAGGTTGAACCACAACCACACCGTCAGCCCAAAGCCGATGAGCGGCAGTATCAGGTTGTTGAGCACGTTCTTCTCGCCGCTGTCGATGTAGTAGTGCTTGATGACGGTGAGGTTCACCGCCGAGAACGCCACCAGCGCACCAAAACTCACGATCGAAGCGAGGAATCCCAGTTCAATCCAGAGCGCCGCGAGCGAGATCACCGACACCACCAGGATCGCGAACGTCGGGGTGGCGAATCGCACCGACACGTGACCGAACACCTTGCGCGGCATGATGCCGTCACGTCCCATCGCAAAGAGGATGCGCGCGACCGAGGCCTGCGAAGTGAGCGCCGATCCGATACAGCCCGCGACGTAGGCGGCGGTGAAGAAGATGTTGAGGAACTGACCGCCCGCCGCCAGCATGACGTCCGTCGTTCCGGCATCGACGTCGGCGAACTCATTCGACGGGAATGCCAACTGGGAGACGTACGACAACCCGAAGAAGATGAGACCTGACACCACCGTGGCGATCATGATGGCCTTCGGCACGGTGCGGGTGGGATCTTTCGCCTCCTCCGACAGGGTCGACACCGCGTCGAACCCGAGGAAGGACAGGCAGAGAATGGCCGCGCCCGCGAAGATCGGCGTCACGCCGCCGACCGTGCCGTCACCGCTGAACGGCGCCACCAAGTTCACACTTCCGTATCCGGAGATCGTCACGATGGCCATCACCACCAGGACGACGATGAAGATGACCTGCAGCGCGAGGAGCAGGAAGTTGGCCCGCGCCACCGACACGATGCCGACGATGTTGAGTACGGTCACCACGACGATCGCGATCAGGATCCACACCCACGGGGGCACGGACGGGACCGCCGCGCTCATGTAGATGCCGATGACGAGGTAGTTCAGCATCGGGAGGAAGAGATAGTCCAGCAGCAGCGACCAGCCGGCCAGGAAGCCGACCGGCGCCCCGAACGACTTCTGCGTGTACGCGTAGGCGGAGCCGGCCACCGGATAGGCCGCCGACATCCGCGCATACGACCTGGCGGTGAACACCATCGCCGCCAGCGTCACCAGATAGGCGACCGACAGCCGGCCGCCGGTCAGTTGGGTCACGATGCCGTAGGTGGTGAACACCGTGAGCGGCACCATGTAAACCATGCCGAACAGCACGAGGGAGGGCGTGCCAAGGGCGCGCCGGAGATGGCCTTCCCCCTCCTCAGATGACGGCGGCGGGAAGGTCGAATCCGCTGGCGCAGTGGACATGTCGTTATCTCCTCTAATCCGTGGCCGAATAGACCGGCCTGCCGCGCAGATACGTGGCACGAACATCTAGTGCTGGAAGTTCCAAGCGCCGCAGTGGTTCTGGGGTCGCGGCTCAGCCAGAGCAGATCCGCACTGGCGCCGGGTGCCAGCCGGCCCCAGCCGTCTTCGGCGAACGCCTGATACGCCACACCGGCCGTATAAGCCGAGAGCGCCCGTTCGATCGGGAGGATCTCATCGGGGGTCCAGCCGCCCACGGGCTCGCCGCCGGCGGTCTGCCGGGATACGGCGATCGAGATGCCCTTCAGGGGCGCGCCCGACGACACCGGCCAATCGGAACCGAATGCCAAAGGCGCGCCGGACTCCGCAATGCTGCGGATCCGGTACTGCTTGTCGGCGCGTTCGGCGCCGAGGCGCGGCACCGTCAGCACCGTCATCAAATCGTCGAGCTGCGCCCACAGCGGCTGCATGTTCGGGATCACACCGAGTTCCGCGAACCGGCCGATGTCGGCGTCGTCGACCAGTTGCGCATGGGCGATCACCGGCCGCCGGTCCCGTGGCCCGTTGTGCCGCACCACGTGTTCGATCGCGTCCAGCGCCTGACGCACCGCCGCGTCGCCGATCGCGTGGATGTGGATCTGCAGACCAAGATCGTCGACCCGGCTTGCCGCCTCGGCGAGCGAATCGCCCTCCCAGTTCCGCTGCCCGTGGTTGTGCAGCGCGGTGCAGTAGGGCGCAAGCAGTGCGCCGGTCTCGTTCTCCACGACGCCGTCGGCGAAGAACTTCACGGTCTGTGCGGTCAGCAGCGGCGAGCCGACCTCGTCGACACGGCGACGCGCTTCGGCGAAAGCCGTTACCTGCGAGTCGAAGTGGCGAGGATCGGCATAAAGGGCGAGGTTGAACCGCATCCGCAGCGCGTCGCGCCGAGCGGCGGCGATGTAGGTGTCGATGTCTGCCGGTTCCACCCAGGCGTCCTGCACCCATGTCACGCCGCGGGCGAGGTAGTAGTCGGCTGCTGTGTCCAACGCGCTGACGCGCACATCCTCGTCATGCGCGGGCATCACCGCATTGATCAAGTCCATCGCGCCCCACTCGCGCAACGTGCCGAGCACCGAACCGTCCTCACGGTGCGGGATCTCACCGAGGACCGGATCCGGGGTGTCCGCGGTGATTCCCGCGCGCTCCAGCGCGACGGAATTGCACCACATGGTGTGGTAGTCCCAGGCCCTCAGCACCACCGGCCGGTCGGGGACCGCGGCGTCGAGCCATCGGGCATCGAAGAGCCCGTCAGGCGCGAGGCTGCTCTCGTACGAGGCCCCGATGATCCACTCGTCGTCCGGGTTTGCCGCCGCGTATTTCCCTACCGCAGAAACGATTTCGTCCACCGATTTACAGGGCCGAACGGCCGGTCCGGCGGACTCAAGGCCGCCGTACAAAGGGTGGGCATGGCCGTCGCCGAACGACGGCATCAGGAAGCCGCCCGACAGGTCGACCTCGTCGGCGCCGGCCGCCGTCGCCTCGGCCTCGTCGCCAAGCGCCAGCACCACTCCATCGGCGACGAGCAGCGCATCGGTCTCTGCCGAACCCGTCCAGATGACGCCGCCGGTGAAGATCGTCGCGGTCACCAGCGGGACCCTACGCCGAGAGGCATTCTCAGCGGAGTCATTTGATGACGGCCGTCGCGGCGTGCCCCGCCCCGTAGGGCCGCCGCGCGTCGACCGGAGCGGTCAGGGCCGCGTAGCTGTCGGGCCTGCGGGTCAACAGGAACGGGAACAGCTCGAGCCAGTCGCGCCGCTGATCCAGGTCGAGGTCGGCAACCAGTACCGCCTCCTCGTCCCGTGGCGCGGCCACCAGCACACGGCCGTAGGGGTCGGAGATGAACGACGAGCCGTAGAAGGACAAGGCACCCTCGTTGCCGGTGCGGTTGGGCACCACCATGAACAGGCCGCTGTTGATGCCGTTGGCCACGATCACGTGCTGCCACAACGGCTGGGTGTCGAATGCGGGGAACTTCGGCTCGGAACCGATCGCCGTTGGGTAGACGACGATTTCGGCACCGCCGAGCGAGTAGTTGCGCGCGACTTCGGGGAACCATTCGTCCCAGCAGGTCGGCATTCCGACGCGGGCGCCGAGGCCGTCGGGCTCGTACACCGGGTACGCGTCGCCGTCCGCGGGTCCGGCCCGGAAGTAGGTGTCCTCGTAATAGCCGGCGGAAATCGGAATGTGCAGCTTGCGTGTGCGGCCCACCAGCTCGCCGGCGGGCGAGACCAGAATCGCGGTGTTGAACCCGAGACCGTCGTCGGCGGGCGCCTTCTCGTACAACGACGCGTGCACGTAGATGCCGTTGGCGGCGGCGGCCTCGGCGGCCAGTGCGAAGGTCGGCCCGTCGGCCAGATCTTCGGCCGCGTCACCCGGATTGGGGGGCGCCGGAGTATCGGCCGGGTATCGCAGCAGCGTGATCTCCGGCAGAAACACCACCCGTGCGCCCTCTCCCGCCGCCCGGTCGATGGCGCCGCGAAGCACCTTGGCCAGCTCGTTGGCGTCCGACCGCCACCGATGTTGGACCAGGCCAACGCGCAGCGGCGGGCGGTCCGAGGGGGTGGTACGCGACAACGGTTCTGGGGCTGTGGCCGTCAGGGTGATCATTCCGCTCCTAAAACGAATGACTTTCGTTTATTCTGATGGTTGACACACTCGTTTGGCAAGGGGTGGAGGGGAGATTTCATGGGGCGCCCGCCTGTGGCTTTGCTGTCAACCGATCGCATTGCAAGCGCTGCAATGGATCTGGTGAACACGACGGGCGGGTTCACCATCCCGGAGCTGGCCCGCCGCCTGAAGGTCAGCCCGTCCTCGCTCTACAACCACGTCTCCGGCCGCGAGCAGATCGTGGAGTTGCTCCGGGAACGGGCGATGTCGGCGGTGGTCCTGCCCGCCGACGACCAGCACCGGCCGTGGACCGAGACTGTCGCCGAGATCATGCGGTCGTACCGCCGAAGTTACGCGCGCTATCCGCGGCTGATCCCGCTGCTGACCACGCACGCGGTGAACAGCAGCCACGCGTTCACGATGTACAACGCACTCGCCACCACCCTGAACCGCGCGGGCTTCAGCGACGACGACACGCTAAGGGTAATCACCCTGATGGACTGCTTCGTACTCGGTTCGGCGCTGGACCTCGCTGCGCCCGTCGAACCCTGGGAGTCGGGCGCCGAAGTCGGCCCCGAGCTGGCCGCTGCGCTCGCCACCGGCGGACCCAAACCCGGCCGGGCCGACGACGCCTTCGAGTTCGGCCTCGAGGTGGTGTTGCGCGGGCTCGCTGATTTCGCTTCGCGCTAGTTAGCTGGTTGCGGGTTACGCTCGCGGTGTGCCGAAGGATTGGTCGCGGCGAGGTTTCCTGGCGATGACCGCAACCGTTGCGGCGGTCGCCGCGTGCAGCAGTGAAAAGCCGGGATCGGTGGCCAAGGACGGTTCCGTCACGATCAAGCACATCTTCGGCGAGACGAAGGTGCCCGCCGCGCCCAAGCGCGTGGTGAGCGCCGGCTACACCGAACAGGACGACCTGCTCGCCGTCGGGGTCGTCCCGATTGCGGTCACCAACTGGTGGGGTGATCAGCCGTTCGGCGTGTGGCCGTGGGCGCTGCCCAAGCTCGGCGGCGCGCAACCCGAGGTGCTCGATCTCACCAACGGGATCCAGATCGACAGGATCGCCGCGCTCAAACCCGACCTCATCGTCGCCACCAACGCCGGCGTCGACGAGGACACCTACAAGAAGTTGTCGGAGATCGCGCCGACCATTCCGCAGTCCGGCCAGGATGCCTTCTTCGAACCGTGGAAGAACCAGGCCGCCACCATCGGTCAAGCCGCGTTCAAGTTCGACGAGATGGCGGCGCTCGTCAAGGCAGTCGACGACAAGTTCACCGAAATCGCGAAGAACAACCCGCAGCTCTCCGGCAAGAAGGCGCTGCTGTTGGAAGGCGCCATCGTCGACGACGCGGTGCACGTGCTGACCCCGCGGTGGCGCAGCGACTTCCTCACCCAGATGGGATTGGCGATCCCCGACATCGGCGGCACGATCACCCGGGACCAGATGGCTCCGATGCTCGATTCAGCGGATGTGCTGATCTGGACCACCGAAAGCGACGACCAACAGGCCGCGCTGCTGGCCGACCCGACGGTCGCCAAGCTGAGGGCGACCACCGCCAATCGAAACGTCTTCACCGGCAAGGACCTCGCAGGCGCGATCGCCTTCGCGTCGCCGCTGTCCTACCCGGTGGTGGCGGACCAACTGACACCCGCCTTGGCGAAGGCGCTCGGCTGAGGAGTTTGATAGCCGGGTGACCCAGGAGGAGATCTCCGCAGAAGAGCGGCCCGCGGCATTCGCTTCGGTCGGGTCGGCCTACTACCCGGCACTCGCCGCCGTGTTCACCGCACTGGTGATCATCTCCAACGTGACCGCCACCAAGGGTGTCGCGTTCGGCCCCATCATCACCGACGGCGGGTTCATCGTCTTCCCGCTGACCTATGTGATCGGCGACGTCCTGTCGGAGGTGTACGGGTTCAAGGCCGCCCGGCGCGTGATCTTCCTCGGCTTCGCGATGAACGCCCTAGCGGCACTTGCCTTCTGGGTCACCGTCTACCTTCCCGCCGCGGACTTCTACGCCAACCAGGAGCACTTCGAGAACGTCGTCGGTGCCTACACGCAGCTGATCATCGCCGGCCTGGCCGGCTTCATCGTCGGCCAGACCATCAACGCGTGGGTGGTCGTGCTCATCAAGGAGCGCACCAAGGAGAGGCACCTGTGGGCGCGGCTGGTCGGATCGACGTTCGCAGGCCAACTCGGCGACACTCTCGTCTTCTGCAGCATCGCGGCGAGCGCCATCGGCATCACCACGTTCGGCGACTTCGCCGTCTACACGGCTCTGGGATGGCTGTACAAGACCGCCGTCGAGGTGGTGCTGCTGCCGGTAACCTACCGCGTGATCGCCTACATCAAACGCCGTGAGCCCACATACGGGCCTGTCCTCTGAGGCTTCGTTAAGGCAGCTCTCGACAAACCTCACAGAGCAGCGGCTTTGCACCCTACTCGGCGGTAGCTTTGGGTGATGACCGTGACAACGGACGCAATGGTGATCAGCACAGTCACCGACTACGGCGACCAGGCGCTGCTGCTCGAGTTCGACAGCACCGCGGAGGTATTGGCGTGGAACGACGTACTTCGCGAGGCCGATCTGCTCGGCGTTGTGGACATCGTTCCGGCCTCGAGGACGGTGCTGATCAAGCTCGACGGCCCGCGCTACCAGGGGGTGGCCCGGCAGCAGCTCAGCAAGTTGAGATTGGCGCCGGAGACCGCCCAGGAGGCCACCGCGCCGGTCGACGGCCGGGCCGATGTCGTGATCGACGTGGTGTACGACGGAGCCGACCTCGACGAGGTGGCCGAGCTGACCGGACTGAGTCGGCGGGATGTCATCGCCGCGCACACCGAGACCCCGTGGCGAGTCGGGTTCGCCGGTTTCGCACCGGGGTTCGCCTACCTGGTCGGCGGGGATGAACGGCTCAACGTGCCACGCCGGTCGGAGCCGCGCACCAAGGTGCCCGTGGGCTCGGTCGGCCTGGCAGGCGAGTTCAGCGGTGTATACCCGCGCGAGTCGCCCGGTGGCTGGCAGTTGATCGGCCGCACCGACGCCGACCTGTGGGACGTCGACCGCGAGCAGCCCGCCCTGCTGACGCCGGGTCAGTGGGTTCAGTTCCGGGAGGTGTCGTCATGACAACGCTTTGGAGGTGCTGCGCACCGGTCCGCTGGCGCTGATCGAGGACCTCGGCAGGCCCGGCAAGGCACAGCTCGGTGTCACGCGGTCCGGGGCAGCCGACCGCCGTTCGCACAAGCTGGCCAACCGGCTGGTGGCCAACCCGGGAGACCGCGCCACCATCGAAGTCACGTTCGGCGGGTTCAGCGCGCGGGTCCGCGGAGGGGACGTGGCCATCGCGGTGACGGGTGCCGACACCGATCCTGCGGTCAACGGAGTTCCCTTCGGCACCAACAGCATCCACTATGCGCACGACGGCCAGGTGATCTCGCTTGGTGCGCCGCACTCCGGCCTGCGCTCATATCTGGCGATCCGCGGTGGCATCGACGTCGCTCCCGTGCTCGGCTCCCGCAGCTACGACGTGATGTCGGCGATCGGTCCACTGCCGTTACAGCCGGGCGACCTGCTGCCGATCGGCAATCACACCGAGGAATTCCCCGAACTCGACCAGGCGCCGGTGGCCGCCATCGAGGAGGACATCGTCGAATTGTCGGTGGTGCCAGGGCCACGCGACGACTGGTTCACCGACCCGGATGTGCTGGTCCACACCAACTGGCAGGTCACCAACCGCAGCGACCGGGTCGGTATCCGCTTGGTCGGCATGCCGCTGGAGTATCGCTACGGCGACCGCCAGTTGCCCAGTGAAGGCGCCACCCGAGGGGCGATTCAGGTGCCGCCGAACGGTTTTCCGGTCATTCTCGGTCCCGACCATCCGGTCACCGGCGGCTATCCGGTCATCGGAGTGGTGATCGACGAGGACATCGACAGGATCGCGCAGGTTCGTCCCGGACAGACCGTCCGGCTGCACTGGTCGCGCCCGCGCAGACCCTTCCGCAACGGTTCCTGAGCGGGTAGACACAAGGTGTGCCCACCCAGGTATTAACCGCCCGCCTGGTCCACACCGCCGACCTCGACAACGAGACACGCGACGACGCTCGTCGCATGGTGATAGATGCCTTCGCCGCCGGCGAGATCGACTTCACCGATGCCGACTGGGAGCACGCCCTCGGCGGCATGCATGCGCTGATCGCCCACCACGGCGCGCTGATCGGGCACGCCGCGGTGGTGCAACGCCACCTGCTGTACCGGGACACGGCGCTGCGCTGCGGCTACGTCGAAGGCGTCGCCGTGCACGAGGACTGGCGCGGTCAGGGATTGGCCAGTGCCCTGATGGACGCCGTCGAACAGGTGATCCGGGGCGGATACCAACTCGGCGCGCTCAGCGCATCGGAGGCGGGGCGGCCCATGTACACGACGCGAGGCTGGCTGCCGTGGCGCGGGCCGACGTCGGTACTGGCGCCGACGGGGGTGCGGCGAACTCCCGACGACGACGCGTCGATATTCGTCCTGCCCGTCTCCGTCGAGCTGGATACCGACGACGCGATCACCTGCGACTGGCGGGACGGCGACGTGTGGTGACGCGGGTACTTTGGATCTGGTGACTACGCCGAAAGCCTTTCAGCCGACACCCGAATCCTTCGACAAGCTCTACCGCGGTGAGCCGGCCATGGAGGGTGCCCCAGCGCCCACTGCGGTGCCATGGGATATCCGCCAGGCGCAGCCGCGGCTGATGGAACTCGAGGCACTCGGCGGGATACGCGGCGACGTGCTCGACATCGGCTGCGGCCTCGGCGACAACGCGATCTTCCTGGCGTCGCGCGGACACTCGGTGACGGCGCTCGACGGGTCGCCCGCGGCGATCGAGCAGGCCCGCAACCGTGCTGCACAGGCCGGCGTCACGGTGACATTCGGCGTCGCCGATGCGACCAACCTGACCGGGTATGACAGCCACTTCGACACCGTCGTCGACAGCGCGTTGTATCACTGCCTGGACGACGGGGGTCGACAGGCCTATGCCGCCGGCCTGTACCGCGCGACGCGCCCAGGCGCCCGATGGCACCTGTTCTGCTTCTCCGATGGCAACGTCAACGGCATCGTCGCACCGATGGGATCGGTGCCGGAAGCCAACCTCCGCGACACACTGACTGCGAACGGGTGGCGCATCGACTTCCTCGGCCCCACAACGTATCTGGCTAGCGCGTCCGGATTTGGCAGTGCCGGAGATGACTTTCCGCAGGCGATGGCGGAGCAGATGCCACCCGAGGCACTCGAGCAGATGAAGGACGTCAGGGCGCGGTTCAGCACGATCGCCGACCTGCTCGACGGCGACCGGATTCACCTGCCCTTCACCGTCGTGCACGCGCACCGGGTCGACTGACCGCCCACCTCACGGGCGGCCACCGGTGGTGGTGAGACGAAAATCACGGCGCGATGGGCGGCGATATGCCGAGGCAATGACCGGTTAATCGTCCGGAAACATGAAGTGCAAACACTGGGGACATGAGTGAGGAGCCCGACTGGGCACCGCTCACCGGGTTTCGGGTGGCGGTGACGTCTGCCCGCCGCGCCGACGAGCTGAGTGCGCTGCTGCGCAAGCGTGGAGCCAGCGTTACGGCCGCCGCGGCCATCGAGATGGTGCCGCTGCCCGACGATCATGAGCTCCGAGTGCACACCGAAGCCCTGATCGACGTGCCCCCCGACATCGTTATCGCGACAACGGGCATCGGCTTCCGAGGCTGGGTCGCCGCCGCCGACGGCTGGGATCTGGCCAACGACCTGATCGCATCGCTTGGCAAGGCCCGCATCGTGTCCCGCGGCCCGAAGGCGACCGGTGCGTTGCGCGCCGCCGGCCTCCCTGAGGAATGGTCACCGGAGTCAGAGTCATCGCGCGAGCTGCTGCAC
This sequence comes from uncultured Actinomycetota bacterium, assembly GCA_963822305.1. Lineage (GTDB taxonomy): Bacteria > Actinomycetota > Actinomycetes > Mycobacteriales > Mycobacteriaceae > Mycobacterium. Next base: position 337,899 of record CAWGHF010000015.1, read on the forward strand.
TACCTTCTCGAGGGCGGCATCTCCGGTCAGCGCATCGCGGTCCAGCTGCACGGCGCGACCGCGGAATGGGACCCGTTCCCCGAGTTTCTCGACGAGCTGCGCGCCGCGGGTGCCGACGTGGTCCCGATCCGCGTATACCGCTGGCATCCGGTCCCCCGAGACGGTGACTTGGACCAACTGGTGGCCGGAATCGCCGACGAGAAGTTCGACGCGGTGAGCTTCACGTCGGCGCCCGCGGTCGCTGCGATCCTGATGCGGGCCGGCGAAATGGGTATCGAGGACCGGGTGCTCACCGCGCTTCGCACGAACGTGCACGCAATGTGCGTCGGGCCGGTCACCGCCCGCCCGCTCGTCCGGTTGGGTGTGCCGACGTCGGCGCCCGAACGGATGCGGCTGGGTGCGCTGGCCCGCCACATCACCGACGAGCTGCCGTTGCTGCAGTCGCGCACCATGCAGGTCGCCGGCCACCGGATGGAGATCCGCGGCACATGCGTCATGGTCGACGGTGTGGTCAAGGAGCTGTCGCCGGCGGGAATGGCGACGCTCCGCGCGCTCGCCCTCCGTCCCGGCACCGTCGTGTGCAGGGCCGATCTGCTCCGCGCGCTCCCCGGCACGGGTACCGATACCCATGCGGTGGAGACGGCCGTGCTTCGACTACGAACAGCGTTGGGCGACAAGAACATTGTCTCGACGGTGGTGAAGCGCGGCTATCGTCTGCCCGTCGACGAACCCCTCGCGCAGGCCCAATGAGCAAGCTGCTCGTCGCCCACGGCACGCGGAAGCCGAACGGCGTCAAGATGATCGGTGAACTGGCAGGACGGGTGTCCGAGCAACTGGGCCTGCCGGTGCATGTCGCGTTCGTCGATGTCCTCGGCCCGACCCCCGAAGAGGTGCTTCGCGCGCTGCCCGCCGACCGACCGGTCACTGTGGTTCCCGCATTCCTGGCCAGTGGCTACCACGTCCGGGTCGACCTGCCCGCGTACGTGGCGGCCAGTGGTCATCGCGCGGTGACCGTCACCCATCCTCTCGGCCCGTGCCCGAGCACGGTGGCTGTGCTGGCGCAGCGACTCATTGAATGCGGTTGGCGCCCAGGTGACTCGGTGATCCTGACCGCGGCCGGGACATCGGATGCGCACGCGCAGTCCGACCTGCGCCACACCGCGGCGACGCTGTCCGCGACGATCGGCGACCGGGTCGAGCTGGCGTATGCGGCTACCGGAGTGCCACGAGTCCATGATGCGGTAGCGGAGTTGCGGCGACGCGGCCCGAATCGGGTCGTGCTGGCCTCATACCTGTTGGCGGATGGTCTCTTTCAAGATCGGCTGCGCACCAGCGGAGCCGATCTTGTGGCCGATCCGCTAGGCGGCCATCCGGCGATGGTGCGGTTGATCGCCAACCGGTTCAAGCGCGCCCGGGTACCGCTGCCCGCGTAGCTCGGCGTCGACGCACATCCGGGCGGCCGCCTCGATGGACTCGCTGTGCCGCTTGGACACTTTCACCAGCTGTGCGACAGCTTGGCCTGCGTCAAGATCGAAACGTTCCATGAGCAGCGACGTCGCGTCGTGAATGACATCAGCACGCCCATACCTGCGCACGAATCGCCTGGGTATTGCGGCGATGCACTTTCGGGACATGCGTGCTGGTTACCACAATGCACTCAAGAGCAAACTTCCACATAGCCGTCGGCCGTCACACGCGCCTGGAACACCGGCACCGCAACAGCAGGATCGTCCAGGCAGGTGCCATCGTCGAGGGCGAATGCCTGCTTCTTGATAGGCGACTGCACCGTGGCGCGTCCGCCGCGATCGCCGACGATGCCGCGGGACATCACCGCCGCACCCGAGAACGGGTCGATGTTTCCGATCGCGTGCACGCTGCCGTCGTCGAGACGGAAAAGCGCGGCCTGTCCGCCGTCGGGCAGGAGCACGCCGGCACCGCGACACGGGATCAGTTGGTCATATCTGCACGCTGAGGTCCAGACCTCAATCTCGTTGAGCAGAGTCATGTTTCGGCTACCTTCCGAATCGTCGGCATCCCCATTGGCACAATGCGGCCGTCACGCTTGGTGAAGGTGACGGTTGGGTCGGGTGCATCGGGCGCGTTGACGAACGAGACGAACCGCGACAACTTCGCGGGGTCCTCCAGCACGCCCTTCCATTCGCACGCATAGCCCGCGACGTGGCGCGCCACGGCCTCTTCGAACTCCGCGGCCAGGCCTAGGGAGTCGTCGCACACCACGTCACGAAGGTGCTCGAGCCCGCCGTCGAGCTGTTCGACCCACGGTGCGGTGCGCTGCAGCCGGTCGGCCGTGCGGATATAGAACATCAGGAAGCGGTCGATGTACCGGACCAGCGTCTCGTCGTCGAGATCGCCGGCGAGCAGTTCGGCGTGTCGGGGGGTCATGCCGCCATTACCGCCGACGTAGAGGTTCCATCCGTTCTCCGTCGCGATGACGCCGACGTCCTTGCTGCGGGCCTCGGCGCACTCTCGAGCGCAGCCCGAGACACCCATCTTGATCTTGTGCGGTGCGCGCAGGCCGCGGTAGCGGAGCTCGAGATTGATGGCCATCTGCACCGAGTCCTGCTGCCCGTAGCGGCACCAGTCGCTGCCCACACAGCTTTTCACCGTGCGCAGCGCCTTGCCGTACGCGTGCCCGGACTCCATCCCCCCGTCGACGAGGCGGCGCCAGATCTCGGGCAGCTGGTCCACCCTGGCGCCGAACATGTCGATACGCTGCCCGCCGGTGATCTTGGTGTACAGGTTGAAATCCCTTGCGATCTCACCGATCAGGATCAGATGCTCGGGCGTGATGTCGCCGCCGGGCACCCGCGGCACGATCGAGTAGCTGCCGTTGCGCTGGATATTGGCGAGGAAGTGGTCATTGCTGTCCTGCAACGAAGCCTGCTCGCCGTCGAGGATGTGCTCGGAGCTCGTCGAAGCCAGAATCGATGCGACGGCGGGTTTGCATATGTCGCAACCCTTTCCGGTACCGAAGCGTTCGATCAGCCCGAGAAGGTGCGCACCGATCGACGGGCCGCGGAGACGATCTCGTACAGCTCTGCCCTCGACTGGCTGAAATGCTCGCACAGCGCCTTGGACTGCTCGACGCCCTCGGCCTCCAGCAGCTGCTTGAGCAGCGGAACGCACGACCCGCAGGAGGTGCCCGCAAGCGTGCACTTCTTCAGCGCGGGCACATCGCAGCAGCCGCCCGCGATGGCGTCGGTGAGATCGCCCTTCGTGACGTTGTTGCACGAGCAGATCTGCGCGCCGTGCGGGCAGCGCGCCTGACCCCTAATCCGCCACTGCCGCCGTCGGATCCGGCCGGAGCGATCAGCGCCAGCGGATCACCGGGCAGCGGTTCGCCGACCATCGGACGCAGGACGCCGTACGCGGAGGCGTCGCCGACCAGGATGCCGCCGAGCAGCGTCTTCGCGTCATCGGAGAGCACCAGTTTGGCGTAGGTCTGGTTGACGGCGTCGTTGACCGCCACCTCGAGACAGTCCGGCGTGACACCCATCGCGTCGCCGAAACTCGCGACATCGACGCCGAGCAGCTTGAGCTTTCGTCGACATGTCGGCCTCGGGGAACTCCGCGGCGCCGCCGAGGAGCCGGTCCGCGACGACTTCCGCGCTGGTGTAGCCGGGGCCGACCAGGCCGTAGCAGCGACCCTCGATCGCGGCCACCTCGCCGATCGCGTAGATGCTGCAATCCCTTGTGGCACAGGAGAGATCGGTGAGGACGCCTCCACGCTCGGCGAGCTGTCCAGGCCCGAGCTCGCGGGCCAGCTCGTCACGCGGACGCACGCCCGCCGCGAAGATCACCAGCGCCGGCGTCGATCGCCGTGCCGTCGCTGAGCGTCACCCGCAGTGCCTCCGCGTCGGCCGACCGCCGGACGGGCCGATTGCGTTGTGCCGGCTGGATGGCTTTCGGTGCCAACGCCCGACGTGCACCGTCGATGCCGAGGTCGGCGATCATCCGGCTCAGCAGCGCACCGCCCGCCTCGTCGAGCTGCTGGGCCATCAGCCGCGGCGCCATCTCGACGACATGGGCGTGCAACCCGAACGTGCGCAGTGCGTTGGCGGCTTCCAGTCCGAGCAGGCCACCGCCGATCACCACGCCGACCGGCGCATGAGCCGGCCGCGAGGGCGGCCTTCGGCGTCAGCACGGATCGCGTCGAGGTCATCGAGAGTGCGGTAGACGTGGCATGCCGGCAGGTCGTGGCCTGGCACCGGTGGCACGAACGCGTAGGAGCCGGTGGCCAGCACCAGCGCGTCGTAGTCGACTCGCTCGCCGTCGGCGGTGATGACGGCCTTGGCCGGCCGGTCGATCGTGCGAGCACCCGGGCACCCAGCCGCAGCCGAACCCGGTCGTCGCTTCGCATAGTCGTTGCCGGGCAGCGCGAGCCGTGCGCGGTCCCAGTGCTCGGTGTAGCCGGTCAGCCCGACCCGGTCATATGCGGCGTCGGCCTCCTCGGCCAGCACGGTGATCCGCCATGTCGCCGTCGGCGTCACGGGCACGCATGGCTTCGACGAACCGGTGGCCGACCATTCCGTGGCCGACGACCACGACGTGCCTGGCAGGTGCGCAATCGGAGGGCATGACGCGAGGCTAAGCAGCCGATATTGCCGCGATGTCGCCCCGTGTGACGCGCCCATCACGGTGTTCTCACCGGCTGGCCGCCCACGATGTGAGTCCGTTCGCTCGCGGCGAACGCTCCGGCGGAACATGAGCGTGGTCGACTCAATTTCTAGTGGGTAGAGGCCGGCGCGGTGCCGGTCACGACCAAGCGAGGAGAACACGATGAGCAACGTGACGCTGTGGGCCAGGCCCGCATGGAACACCGATCGTTGGGTGCGGGACTTCTTCGGCCCCGCGGCCGCCGACGACTGGTTCAAGGGCTTCCGGCCCGCCGCCGAGATCGCCAAGGACGGCGACGACGCGGTTGTCCGGGTGGAGCTGCCCGGTATCGACGTCGAGAAGGACGTCAACGTCGAGGTCGACAAGGGTCAACTCGTCATTCACGGTGAGCGCCGCGACGAGCGGGCCGAGGAAAAGGATGGTCGCACGCTGAGCGAGGTCCGCTACGGCTCGTTCCGCCGGTCGTTCCGGCTGCCGACGCATATCAACGGGGACGCGATCTCCGCGTCGTACGACGCCGGCGTGCTGACCGTACGGGTAGCCGGTGCATACAAGGGCGCCGAGGCCCAGCGCATCGCGATCGAAAGCAAGTAGGACTCGCGACACCCGAATCCGGTGGAGCCCATGTGGTTCCGCCGGATTCGTCGTATTCGGACTACGTCAGACTCGTCAACAGGTCTGATGTGTAGAAGTCGCCACGGATCTGGCCGACCTTAGGCGGCCCTTCGATGAACACCCACGCGTTTGTGGCACCGGATCGAAGGGCGTCGTGCAGGGTGACCCTGCCGACCCCGTTGCCATCGGTGTTCAGCACGGCGCTCGCGACGCCGGGGGCACCGGCATTGCACATCTCGGTCCCCGGCCGCGGCCCCTGGATCAACCTCACCTGGTACGGGGTGTTGGGTATGCCGATCATGAGGAAGACGTCCGCGGTCACAGTGTTCGTGCCGCCGGTGCCGATAACCGCCGTGGCGGAACCATCGCCGGTCGCGCTGACGTAGTGGACCTGGGAGAAATCACAGGCCCGATAAGTGGGGCCGAGCGCGACCATCGCGCCGTTGCCGGACTCGGCCGACGCCGATAGGGTGCCCAGCCCCGACGCGATCAAGCCGATCGCGGCCGCCATAACGAGTGTCATGATTCGCGTCGAAGTAGTCATTTCGCCAGCCTAGGTCACGATTCCGCCGATTTCAGTCGTGATTACGGCGGAGGCGGTAACAAAGTCGCCGTTTCGGTGACTGTTCCAGGTTCGGGGGTGTCCTCGGTCGTCGTAGTCGGCGATCCGGTGCCGGATGTCGACGACCCGGCGGACGGCATGTTCTGGTCGCTGGTTTGCGGGCTCGGGGTTGTGTAAGTGGTCGTCGTCGACGACGTCGTATAGGTGCTCGACGTCGCACTGCTCGTCGGCGGAATGAACGAGTCAGGCGGTTCCGACGAGTCGTCCGAGGTCTGCATCACCGCGAAGATCAGCACCCCGACCAGGAGCACCGCCGCCGCGCCTGCTGCGAATATCGTTCCGGGCCGGTTGGACCAGTGCTCTGGGTCGTGGTCGGGTGCGGGCACGCCGGAAGGCTAAGCCCAGCGAGCCAGGATCTCTTTGGCGCGCTCCGTTAGGGCCCACTGCAGAAAAGGGCCGAAGCTGATCCGCGCGACGCCGAGCGGGCCGAAGGACGCCGGATCGTCCTGATCCGGCAGGCTGATGGCATTCACCGGCAGGGGTAACTCGGAAGTCAAGCGCCGCATCGTATCTGGATCGTGACGCCCGACGGGATACAGGACGTCGGCGCCCTTTTCGGCGGCCTCGGTCAGCCGCGCCACCGCCCGGTCGACCCGGTCGGACTCGTCGCCGTCCTGACGGAAGAAGAGATCGGTGCGCGCGTTGAGCACCACATGGACGCCCGCGGCGTCGGACGCGGCCCGAAGCGCCCCGACCAGTTCGGCGTGCTCGGTGGACGACCGCAGCCGGCCGCCCTCGCCGTGCACGGTGTCCTCGATGTTCAGGCCGACCGCCCCGGCACCCAGCAGACCGTCTATGAGGCGCGCCGGCGCCTCCCCGTAGCCGGACTCGATGTCAACGGACACCGGGACATCCACCGCATCGGTGATCTGGACGACACGGGTGAGGAGCTCGTCAAATGTCATGCCCTCGTTGTCGGCCCTGCCGATCGAGTCGCCGACCGGGTGGCTGCCCAGTGTCAGCGCCGCGAAGCCGGCGTCGACGGCGAGCTTCGCCGACCACGCGTCCCACACCGTTGGCAGCACCACCGGGTTGCCGGGTTGGTGCAATTCGAGCAGCGCGGCCGCGCGCTGTTGAAGAACCTGCTTATCCGCCATATCCCCATCCTTGTCCGAAGTGACCTGTCTCACGCCCGATCTCCATGATGTAGCTAGCATCGGTTGTCGTACTGTGATCCGAGACACCCTTCAGCCCAAGGAGGTCTGATGTCGAGCACAACGGAATTTGCCGAGCTTCACGAGTTGATCGGCGGCCTGCGCCGGTGCGTGACATCGCTGGCGTCGCGCTACGGGGACACTCCGGCGATGCGCCGCATCGTCAACGACGCCGAACGCATCCTCAACGACATCGACCGACTCGATATCGACGCCGAGGAGTTGGAGCTCACCCGCGGGGTAACCAGGCAGCGGCAGTCGGCAGAAAAGATCGCCATCCCCGACACCGAGTACGAGCGGGACTTCTGGAGGGACGTCGATGACGAGGGTGTCGGGGGTCACAGCAGGGGCTGAATTAGGCTCTGACGCACTGCGGAGCACGTACTGGTAGAGGCTTGGAGAAATACAGTGAGCGCACCCACCGCCGACCGTCAGGGCACCGGCGTCTTCTCGCCGACACGCGCCGAGATTCCCCAGCGCACTCTGCGCACGGACCGATGGTGGCAGTCGCCGCTCATCGTCGACCTGGGCTTCGCCGCGTTCGTCATCTACGCGACCGTGCGGGCATTCCTGCAGAACAACTATTACGTCGAGGCGTACAACTACCTGACGCCGTTCTACTCGCCGTGCATCAGCACGGGCTGCGTGCCGGAGGCCAGCCACTTCTGGCCCCAGATCCTGCCCGACGTGTGGTGGCTGCCCTTTGCGGCGGCATCGCTGCCGTTCCTGCTGCTGTTCCGGCTGACCTGCTACTACTACCGCGGCGCCTACTACAGGTCGGTGTGGCAGTCCCCCACCGCGTGCGCCGTCGCCGAACCTCATGCGAAATACACCGGTGAGACGCGCTTTCCGCTGATCATCCAGAACACGCATAGGTACTTCTTCTACATCGCGGGGATCATCTCGGTGATCAACACCTACGACGCGATCGTGGCGTTCCATTCGCCATCCGGCTTCGGATTCGGTTTGGGCAACGTGATTCTCGTCGTCAACGTTGTGATGTTGTGGGTGTACACCGTGTCCTGCCACTCCTGCCGCCACGTCGTCGGTGGCCGCCTCAAGCACTTCTCCAAACACCCCGTCCGGTACTGGATGTGGACGCAGGTGAGCCGCCTGAACACCCGCCACAAGTTGTACGCGTGGATCACGCTCGGCACGCTGATGCTGACCGACTTCTACATCGCCCTGGTGGCCAGCGGCACCATCTCCGATCTCAGATTTATTGGCTGACAGCCCTTTTCACACAGCCCAGGCAAGAAAGCAAGTGAGGATTTATGACTGAGGTCGAACGGCATCAATACGACGTCGTCGTCATCGGTGCCGGTGGCGCTGGATTGCGCGCGGTGATCGAGGCGCGTGAACGGGGCCAGAAGGTCGCAGTCATCACCAAGTCGTTGTTCGGCAAGGCCCACACGGTGATGGCCGAGGGTGGCTGCGCCGCCTCGATGGGCAACGCCAACGCGAAGGACAACTGGGAGGTCCACTTCCGCGACACCATGCGCGGCGGGAAGTTCCTCAACAACTGGCGGATGGCCGAGCTGCACGCCAAGGAGGCGCCCGACCGGGTGTGGGAGCTGGAGACCTACGGCGCACTGTTCGACCGCACCAAGGACGGCCGCATCAGCCAGCGCAACTTCGGCGGGCACACCTACCCGCGGCTGGCCCACGTCGGTGACCGCACCGGCCTGGAGATCATCCGCACGCTGCAACAGAAGATCGTCTCGCTGCAGCAGGAGGACAAGGCCGAGTACGGCGACTACGAGGCTCGCATCAAGGTCTTCCACGAGTGCACCATCACCGACCTGATCAAGAACGGCGACCGGATCGCCGGCGCCTTCGGCTACTGGCGCGAGACCGGCAAGTTCATCCTCTTCGAGACGCCCGCGGTGGTGCTGGCCACCGGCGGCATCGGCAAGTCCTACAAGGTGACGTCGAACTCGTGGGAGTACACCGGCGACGGACATGCGCTTGCCCTGCGGGCCGGAGCGACGCTGATCAATATGGAGTTCGTCCAGTTCCACCCGACCGGGATGGTCTGGCCCCCGAGCGTGAAGGGCATCCTCGTCACCGAGGGCGTGCGCGGCGACGGCGGCGTGCTGAAGAACGCCGAGGGCACCCGCTTCATGTTCGATTACATCCCGCCGGTGTTCAAAGGCCAGTACGCCGAAAGCATCGACGAGGCCGACCAGTGGCTCAAGGACAACGACTCCGCGCGCCGCACGCCCGACCTCCTGCCGCGTGACGAGGTCGCGCGCGCCATCAACTCCGAGGTGAAGGCCGGTCGTAACTCGCCGCACGGCGGCGTTTTCCTCGACATCGCGTCGCGGCTGCCCGCTGAGGAGATCAAGCGCAGGCTGCCGTCGATGTATCACCAGTTCATGGAGCTGGCCGAGGTGGACATCACCAAGGAACCGATGGAGGTCGGACCGACCTGTCACTACGTGATGGGCGGCGTCGAGGTCGACCCGGACACCGCGGCGGCAACGACACCGGGCCTGTTCGCGGCGGGTGAGTGCGCGGGCGGTATGCACGGCTCCAACCGGCTCGGCGGCAACTCGCTGTCCGACCTGTTGGTGTTCGGACGCCGCGCCGGGCTCGGCGCGTCCGACTATGCGCGCGCGCTTTCCGAGCGTCCCGCCGTGACCGAGGAGGCCGTGGACGACGCCGTCAAACGGGCACTGCTGCCGTTCGAGACCGCGACGAACGGGGACTCACCGGAGAATCCGTACACGCTGCAGCTCGACCTGCAGGACACGATGAACAGCCTGGTCGGCATCATCCGCAAGGAAGAAGAAATCACCGAGGCGCTGGACAAGCTGACCGAGCTGCGTGAGCGGTACAAGCGTGTCCGCATCGACGGAGGCCGGGCCTTCAACCCGGGCTGGCACCTGGCGATCGACCTGCGCAACATGATGCTGGTCAGTGAGTGCATCGCCAAGGCCGCGCTGGAGCGCACCGAGAGCCGGGGCGGTCACACCCGCGACGACCACCCGTCGATGGAGTCGGATTGGCGCAACACCCTTCTGGTCTGCCGCACCGACGGTGACCCCGAGGCCCTGGTGCCCGAGGTCAGCGTCACCAAGCAGGACCAGATCCCGGTGCGTCAGGACCTGCTCGACCTGTTCGAGCTCTCCGAGTTGGAGAAGTACTTCACCGACGAGGAAGTCGCCCAGCATCCAGAACGGAGCAACTGATGGCCTACCAGGCGAACATGCGGGTGTGGCGCGGAGACATCGATGGCGGCGCGCTGGAGGACTACGAGGTCGAGGTGAACGAGGGCGAGGTGGTGCTCGACATCATCCATCGCCTGCAGCAGACCCAGACGCCCGACCTCGCCGTTCGGTGGAACTGCAAGGCGGGCAAGTGCGGATCGTGCTCGGCGGAGATCAACGGCAGGCCGCGGCTGATGTGCATGACCCGGATGTCGACGTTCGGCGAGGACGAAACCATCTCGGTGACACCGCTGCGGACCTTCCCGGTCATCCGCGACCTCGTCACCGACGTGTCGTTCAACTACGACAAGGCGCGGGAGATCCCGTCGTTCACGCCGCCCAAGGACCTGCAGCCCGGCGAGTACCGGATGGCGCAGGAGGACGTGAACCGCAGCCAGGAGTTCCGCAAGTGCATCGAGTGCTTCCTGTGCCAGAACACCTGCCACGTGGTGCGCGACCACGAGGAGAACAAGCAATCGTTCTCCGGCCCGCGTTACCTGATGCGTCAGGCCGAGCTCGACATGCATCCTCTCGACACGCTGGAACGGCGTCCCGAGCAGGCACAGGAAGACAACGGCCTGGGCTACTGCAACATCACCAAGTGCTGCACCGAGGTGTGCCCCGAGCACATCAAGATCACCGACAACGCGCTGATCCCGATGAAAGAGCGTGCCGCCGACCGCAAGTACGACCCCGTGGTGTGGCTGGGAAACAAGTTGTTCAGCGAGAGCGCTTGCGCGAAGAGCAAAACCGACTAGCCGAGCAATCGCGGGTAGCCTTTCGTTAGCGGCCAATCAACGACGAAAGGCAGCACAGCATGGGACACACCGACAGCGTCAACGACATTCGCACCGCGATCCGGGAGCTGACCGCCCGCGCCGACCTGGCCAGAAAAGAAGGACGGCCGGGGGACGCCGACGAGATCGAAGCGCGGATCGCGGCGAAACGGGAAGAGCTCGCCTCGCGGCCCTAGCCGCCCAATCGCCGAAACGTGCTGCGGTGGAAGACGATCGGCGGCACGGCGGAATGCACGGTGATGTCGGCAACGCGCAGAATCACGATCGTGTGATCCCCCGCCGGGACCAACTGCTCGATGGCGCTCTCCACCCAGACGCTGGTCCCCTCGATGAATACCGCACCGCTTTCGCGCGACACCGTAGATAAACCGGCGAACCGGTCGCCGGTTTTCGCCGCCAGTGTCCTTGCCGCCTCGTCGTGGGCCTCTCCCAGCACACTGATGCCGAGCCGGGGCAGGTCCTTGAGCTTGGGCCAGGTCTCCGAGGTGTTCTGAACGGCGAACGAAACCAGCGGCGGATCCAGCGACACCGGAACGAAGGTGCTGGCGGCCAATCCGATGCGGATGCCGTCCACCTCCGCGGCGATGGCGATGACGCCGGATGGGAAATGGCCGAACGCCTCGCGTAGCGACGTCGGACTCAGATCGGTTGCGCTCATATACCGTCCATCTTCACACGTAGCCACGTTCTGTGGCCACGGGCGCCTGGCGGTAACCTGACGCTCGTCATGTGGATAACGCTGCTGGCTATGGCCGTTGCCGTCAGCCTGGAGCCGTTTCGCATCGGCATGACGATATTGATGATGAACCGGCCCCGGCCGCTGCTCCAGCTATTCAGCTTCCTCGCAGGCGGATTCGCGATGGCCATCGCGGAGGGCGTGATCGTGCTGTTCGTCCTGCGGCCGGCCCTGGGGTCAGCCCACTTCACCCTGCCCCGAGTGCAGATCGTCGTCGGCGCGCTGTTGCTGATCAACGCCGCGGTGGTGGGCACGGGCGTAGTGGGTAAGCGCCGCGCCGGCGCTGCGGCTTTAGGTTCACGGAGATTCGAACCGGTCGCAACGCGCACCCGGCAAATGCTCGACGGCCGTTCACTGTGGACGGCGGCCAGGGTTTGTTTCGCCATGCCGTTTTGCCGCAGGCATCTGTCGGGACGATATGGATCAACCGCTGCGAAGCACCTGCGTCAACTTCCTACGGGCCTTATCGTGAGTTAGCTGTGCAATGGCTGATGGGTTCCCGGGAGGCAGACAGTGGACGGCACTCCTTTCGGGCGCTACCTGCTCCTTGACGTGCTTGGCCGTGGAGGGATGGGCGAGGTCTGGCGCGCTCACGACACGACAACCGACCGGACCGTCGCGCTGAAGGTTCTTCCCGCCCACCTCGCGCACGACGACGAATACCAGGCACGGTTCCGACGAGAGGTGCACGCCGCGGCGCGACTCAGCGATCCCCACGTCGTGCCGATCCACGGGTTCGGTGAGATCGAGGGCCGCCTCTACGTGGACATGCGTTTGATCGAGGGTCGCGGCCTCCATAACCTGATCGCCGAGGGTCCGTTGGACCCCGCCCGCGCCGTGATGATCATCGACCAAGTTGCCACCGCACTCGACGCCGCCCATGAGATCGGGTTGGTGCACCGCGACGTCAAACCATCGAACATTCTCGTTGCCAAGTTCGACTTCACCTACCTCATTGACTTCGGCATCGCCCGAGGGATCGACGACACAGATCTGCCATCCACCAACCGGGCAGTTGGAACGTTCCACTACATGGCGCCGGAACGATTCCGCCAGGGTCGCGAGGATGCCCGCTCTGACACTTACGCCCTGGCTTGCGTGCTTCACGAATGCCTGACCGGTTGCCGACCCTTCCTCAGCGACGGCATCGAGCAACAGATCGCGGCACACCTGATGACTCCGCCACCGACACCGTCGACCGCAGTCTCCGGTATACCGGCCAAGTTCGACACCGTCATCGCCAAGGGCATGGCCAAGGATCCGGACGACCGCTACCAGACGACGATTGAGCTGGCACACGCCGCTCGCGCCGTCATCACCACAACCGTCGCCGCGACGTCGACCCGAGAAGGGCGACACCGCGCCCCCGACGACCACGAGTTGCCCACCCAGCGCGCACCGGACGCCAGCCCGGGGCCGGGGCCGGCATCGAGCGGCCCCCGGCGTCACCAGGCGGACAGGCACCTCCGCTGGGCTTTCCCGCTCTCCCCGATCCCGATGACCAGGTACACACCGGTGCATCGATAGACGATTTGCTGGATCACGCGGTATCGGCCATAAACCGCGGCGACCAGGAAACCGCCAATGCCATTGCGGGGCACGTGCTTGCGGTCGATCAGCGCAACCCCGACGCCGAGGATCTGCTCGCCGCACCGAGCGAGCCCGGCGAGATCCGGCGGCTGACGATCATGTTCGCCGACCTCGTCGATTCGACGGTTCTGTCGACCGAGGTCGAGCCCGAAACCTATCGCCTCCTCGTCGGCAGATACCGAGACCAGGTGCTGCGCATCGTTTCGCGCTACGAAGGGCACATCGGATCCACCAAGGGCGATGGCCTGCTCATCGTCTTCGGCTATCCCGTCGCGCACGAGAACGACGTCCGTCGGGCGGTGCAAGCGGGGTTGGAGATCACCCGCGACGTGGCCCGGTCTCAGCGAACAGGCCCAGCGTCGCTTCGACCTCGAGATCAATGTGCGCGTGGGGGTTCATCGCGGCCTGGTCTACCTCGACACCGCGCAGGACGACGTGTTCGGGCTCGCGGCCAATATGGCCGCACGGGTGTCGGGATTGGCGCCGCCCGGCACGGTGGTCGTGTCCGATTCCGTCGAACCTCTGGTCAAGGACGCCTTCGAACTGGAGTCGCTGCCGCCCGCGCCGGTTAAGGGCATCAAGGGACTGATCAGTCATTCGCGCGTGATCTGCGAGCGCATCGATTCGTCCCGTGGCCCCAGCGGGCCGTTGGTGGGGCGTGAGCGAGAGATGGCCCGACTTCGCAAGGGGTGGGTGCGTGCCCAGGCCGGCACACTGTCGACACCCGGCGTGGTGATCCGCGGTGAGGCTGGCATCGGCAAGAGCCGTCTGGTTCGCCGCCGCGATGGAGTTGGTGGAGCAGGACGCCGGCGTCGTCCTGGACCTGGCGGGGTCGCCGTTTCACGCCGATGTCGGACTGCAACCGGTGCGCGCGCTTATGGAACGGCGCTGCGGCATAACCCGGCTCACCGATCCCGTACAGCGGCTGGATCAACTGCGAGCCGAGCTGGCACTGCACGGACTGGACCACGAAACTCTTGTGCCGTTGCTGGCGCCGGTGTTGGCCATCGCACCCGAGCACGGTTACGAGCCGTCGCCGATCGAGGGCCAAAAGTTGCAGGAATCGATCGCCGAAGCCGTTCTGGAGTACCTCTTTTCGTGCTTGGACGGGAGACCCGGGTTGCTGGTCGTCGAAGACGGCCACTGGCTCGACCCGTCGACCCTCCAACTGATCGGCGACCTTCTGCGCGCAGCGGATGGTCGGCTGCTGGTAGCGGTGACCGGTCGTCATGGCGACTGGTTGTCCAGCGAATGGCCTGCGAAGGTCTTCGACCTGGCTCCACTGACCGAGGAGCAGACGGACGCGCTGATCCATGCGCTCGATCCGACGGTGACGCCCGACGAGTGCGCCGCCGTGCGGGAGCGTTGCGACGGTGTCCCGTTCTACATCGAGCAAGTCGTGAGCGGACTCGGTCAAACGGGTCCTGACGACAACCGCCCTTCGGTGCCGGATCCGTTGTACGAGCCATTGTTCGCGCGCCTGCTCGCGCGACCGAATGTGGTGCCTGTGGTGGAGGCGGCGGCCATCATCGGGCGGCAAGTCGATCGTGGACTGTTGGTCGCGGTTACCGACCTCGACGAAGACGACGTCGACGATGTGATCGACGAGCTCGAGGACGCACTGGTGCTCGAGCCGCTGGACGCCGGTTGGCGTTTCCGTCACGAGCTGTTGCGAGAGGTGGCTGCTGAACTCGCACCACCGAGCGTACGGCGGGAGCTACACGGCAAAGTCGCCGACGCGCTGCTGGGCGGGGCTGCCGGAGATCCCGACTGGCGCCTGGTGGCGTCGCACTACGAGAAGGCCGACCGATTCATGGATGCCGCGTCTGCCTATCGGGAGGCCTCAGCAGTCGCACGCCTCCGCGGAGCCCTCACCGAGGCTCGCAACTACCTCACTCATGCGATATCGCAACTCGAGAAGAGTCCTCGCAACGCCGAACGGGACCGGCTTGAAGTCGTGCCGCGACTGGAGCGAGGATATCTAGCGGCGGCGATGGAGGGTTACCAGAGTCCTTCTGTCATCGAGGATTTCGAGCGGTGCCTCGAGCTGGTCGGCTCCGACCTTCGGAACGACGAAGTGTGGTCCACGTTGGTCTCCGTGACGAGCTACTACGTGTTCCGCGCTGATCTGGATCGGGCAGTTCAGCTGTTGGAGCTTACGGAGGCCGCACCCGACATGGGCCGCGGATGGCTCAGGCCGTCCATCAACGGAGCGCTGGGCATGGTCGCATTTTTCCGCGGCGAGATGCGCAGTGCACGTGAGTTCTTCGACAAGGCTCTGGTGAGCATTGCGAAGGACGAACAGCAGCGCATGGACGCCTTGTGGTACGTCCCGCATGACACGGTGGCGATGGCTCACGAACACCTCGCGATGGATCGGATCTGGCACGGCGACCTCGCCGGCGCCGAAGCCGCGATGACGGCCGCGCGGCAGCGCGCAGACGAACTGGGTGTTCCACGCGGTCCGTACAACATCATCAATGCGATCGACATCGAGATCTGGATGCGCGTCGATGCCGGTCAGTTCGACCGCGCCCGATCGCTTGTCGCCGAGATGATCGAAAAGGCGGAGAACTACGGCTTCGATTTCTGGCAGCTGTTCGGCGCGACCGAACAATGCATGGTCGATGCCGAAATCGCACTTTCCTTCCCGGAACCCGATCCGTCGGGCTTGGAGGGGCTGATCGCGACGATGACCGAGTTCGTCAACTTCTGGCGAGCGTTAGGGCTCGTCGCGTACCAGACCCATTACGACTGTGTGCTGGCGAAGCTGTTGACGGCAGCGGGCCGCCCCGATGAGGCACGGGATCGCATCGCGATCGCACTTCAGATCTCGGCCGACACGGGCATGCACTTCCACGACGCCGAACTCTTGCGGGCACGGGCGCATACTCACACTGACGAGGAATCACGGACCGCCGACTTCGCGGCGGCAATGGAGTTGGCTCGCCGGCAGGGTTGGCCGCTGTTTGAATTGCGCGCCGCCCTTGATGATTTCGCGTTCCGGGGTGAGACTGCCCGGGCTGGTTTGACTGCGGCGGCAGCCCAGTTGCCCGCTGACAGTGCACTACCGGAAGTGGCACGGGCGAAGGCGCTGCTTTCTTAGGTCAGTCGCTCCAGCGCTGCGCTTCCACCTCGACGGGCAGCGTGGAGTGGATGGGTACGTCAAGGCCGTCGTAGATGCCCGGCTTCTGCGTCGCCAGCCATCCGATGGCACCGAGCAGACGGTTCGCGGCCGTGGTGTTTCCGCCGTCCGCTCTGGTGCCCCCTGGCACGTCGGCCCGGCTGACCAGCGTGAGCTCGGGATCGCCGTGCACGATGACGCGGTGGTCGCCTGCACCCTGGTCCGGCTGCGGCCAGTCGGGCGCGCATGACGGGTGAATCCGAGTGATGTGGTCGATGACGATGCGCTCCCGCCCGCTTGACCTTTCCGATCACCTTCAGCCAAAAGGCGCCCTGGGTGCCCTTCTCGAACTCGCCCATCACGGTGTCGACCGACGTCTTCGAGCGGAAGACGCTCCACTTCTTCGGTGATCTCCTCGATCTCCATGCCCAGTCCGCGGCCGATCAGCCGGAGGTTGCCGCCCCACACCATGGTCGGGATCGACGGCAACAGCATCATCGGCACCTCGTCCATCGAGCCGCCGAACCCGCACAGCACCTTCACCGCGTGCGGCTGGTTGTAGGTCGAGTAGTCGAAGATCTCCTGGCAGTGGATGGACCGGATCCGGGTGCAGAGGCCGGCGGCGATCACTGCGAGCGCGTCGTTGCCCCAGCCCGGGTCGACCCCGCTGACGAGGAGTGTCGAGCCGCCCTCCTCGGCGGCCCCGGTCAGGCGCTCGACCCATTCCGGCGGTGCTGAGCGGGGGTCGTAGAGCGAGTACAGCGACGGCGTGACGACGTGGCGGCCCGCGCGCAGGCAGCGCTCGATGTCGTTGACGGCCTCTTCGGGCCGGATGTCGCCGGACGCCATGTAGGCGACGGCATCGCAGTCGGCCAGTGCGGCGTCGACGTCCGTCGTCGCCACGACTCCCGTCGGGCTGTCCAGGCCGACGAACTCGGCGGCATCCATGCCCCCCTTGGACTCAGAGGAGGTGATGATCGCGGAGAGCGCAAGCCCAGGAAAAGCCAACGCAGACCGGATGGCCGTCGACCCCATGTTGCCCGTTCCCCACACCGCTACACGCTGTTGCATACGTTCACCTTAGTGGTGCGTGTGACTCGCCTGTGGCAGGTATCACAACCGGGTGAATCCCCACGTCAGTCGCCGTTTTGGCCGGTAAAACGCGGCCCAATCAACCACTGGGTTACTTAGCTGGTGGAAATTGCTCGCAGAGGCTTTGCGTTGAAGTTACCGGGCGGTATATTGAGCCACAGTTACTGGTGGGTAACTTAGCCAAAAGTACCCAACCGTTGTGGCGTTCTCGACGAGGAGGAAACGTGAGCCACTACAAGAGCAATGTTCGTGACCAGGTATTCAACCTGTTCGAAGTATTCGGCCTGGACAAGGCACTCGGTGAGGGCGAATACGCCGATCTGGATGCCGACACTGCCAAGGAGATGCTCGGCGAGATCGCTCGGCTGGCCGAGGGGCCGATTGCCGAGTCATTCGCCGACAGCGACCGCAACCCCCCGACGTTCGATCCCAAGACGTTCACGGTGACGCTGCCCGAGCCGTTCAAGAAGTCCGTGCGAGCCATGCTCGATGGTGGCTGGGACCGCGTGGGTCTGGACGAGGAACTCGGTGGCGTGCCCGCGCCCAAGGCGCTCATGTGGGCACTGCACGAGCACATCCTCGGCGCCAACCCGGCCGTGTGGATGTACGGCGGCGGCGCCGGTTTCGCCAACATCGTTTACCACCTCGGCACCGACGAGCAGAAGAAGTGGGCCACGATCGCCGCAGAGCGCGGCTGGGGCTCGACGATGGTGCTCACCGAGCCCGACGCGGGCTCCGACGTCGGCGCAGGCCGGACCAAGGCCGTCAAGCAGGACGACGGTTCGTGGCACATCGACGGTGTGAAGCGCTTCATCACCTCCGGCGACTCCGGAGACCTGTTCGAGAACATCTTCCACCTGGTGCTGGCCCGCCCCGAGGGCGCAGGCCCCGGCACCAAGGGTCTGTCGCTGTTCTTCGTGCCGAAGTTCCTCTTCGACTTCGAGACCGGCGAGATCGGTGAGCGCAACGGCGTGTACGTCACAAACGTCGAGCACAAGATGGGCCTCAAGGTGTCGGCGACGTGCGAGCTGTCGCTGGGCCAGCACGACAAGCCCGCCAAGGGCTGGCTGGTCGGCGAGACCCACGAGGGCATCGCGCAGATGTTCGACGTCATCGAGCAGGCCCGAATGATGGTCGGCACCAAGGCCATCGCGACCCTGTCCACCGGTTACCTGAACGCGCTCGACTACGCGAAGAACCGCGTGCAGGGCGCCGACATGACCCAGATGACCGACAAGACCGCGCCGCGCGTGACGATCACGCATCACCCCGATGTGCGTCGCAGCCTGATGACCCAGAAGGCATACGCCGAGGGCCTGCGGGCGCTGTATCTGTTCACCAGCACCTACCAGGACGCCGCGGTGGCCGAGGCGGTGCAGGGTGTCGACGCCGAGTTGGCAGTCAAGGTCAACGACCTGATGCTGCCGATCGTCAAGGGTGTCGGCTCGGAGCAGGCCTACGCCAAGCTGACCGAGAGCCTGCAGACCTTCGGTGGCTCCGGCTTCCTGCAGGACTACCCGATCGAGCAGTACATTCGCGACGCCAAGATCGACTCGCTGTATGAGGGCACCACAGCCATCCAGGCGCAGGACTTCTTCTTCCGCAAGATCGTCCGCGACAAGGGTGTGGCACTGGCACACGTTGCCGGCCAGATCGAGCAGTTCGTCAAGAGCGAGTCCGGCAACGGTCGGCTGAAGGCCGAGCGGGTGCTGCTGGCGACCGCGCTCGAGGACGTGCAGGCGATGGCTGCCACGCTGACCGGCTACCTGATGTCGGCGCAGGAGAACCCCGAGAACCTCTACAAGGTCGGGCTGGGTTCGGTGCGCTTCCTGATGAGCGTCGGCGACCTGGTCATCGGCTGGCTGCTTGCGCGGCAGGCCGCCGTGGCGATCGAGGCTCTCGATGCGGGTGCCAGCGGTGACGATCGTGCCTTCTACGAGGGCAAGGTCGCGGTGGCGTCGTTCTTCGCCAAGAACATGCTGCCGCTGCTCACCAGCACGCGTCAGGTGATCGACACCGTCGACAACGAGATCATGGAACTGGACGAGGCGGCCTTCTAAAGCCTTCTCAGCCGCTTCGCACCAAAAGACCCCCGGGACTCTTCCCCGGGGGTCTTTTGCATTGCGGCTCGCCAAGAATTCGCCAAGGCGGGCGCGCCAGAGTTCCCGTCATGAAGATCTCGACACTGACGCTGATGTCCTCGGCGATGACGGCCGCGGCGATCGCAGTCGCGCCGGCCGCGTACGCCGGGCCGACCGTCGCGCAGCAGTGCGAAGCCCAAACGTGGCCGCGACCCGTGCCCGATGTGGTCGGCATGATGTTCGACCCCGCGATGAAGCAAATTCCGGCCGGCACGTCCTCGGTGCTGAGCCGTGCGAGCAATTGAAGACATTCGCCCAGACGGCAATCGACCGCATCTAGCACCGACACGACAGGAACCGAAACATGTTGAGCCAACACATCAAACACGCGATCGCCGCAAGCGCGGTCGCCCTGGGCGCGATCTCGATCAGCCCCGCCATCGCCACCGCTTCGCCTGCCGCAGACACGACAGCCGTCACGCACGGCACCGAAGCCTCGATCACCGACGTGCCGTGGTCGGACGTCGGCCCCGGCTGGACGCTGGCCACCTGGAGCCCAGTCACCCCGCAGATGCCCGGCCGTGTCGAAGCGGCTCCCGGTGAACCGACTTGGGAGACGGCATCCACCACGCTGTACCTCGTCGACCCCACCGGTAACCGGTACGCGATCACCACATTCGCACCGGAAGACTCGCACAGCATGGCGCTGCTCGACTGGTCGGGCGACGGCAGCCATGCGTTGTTCGGCGACGAGTACCCGGCACCCGACACGGTGATATCGGTCGATCTGCACACCGGCGCGAAGACGACCATCCAGGTGAACGGCTATCCGGAGTTCACCCGGCCCGACGGCAAGGCGATCCTGGTGTCCAACAGCTATGGCTTCGACAACGTCAGGCCTGCGGTATTGAAGCGCATGGACCTCGGCGGCAACGTGCAGATGACGTACCCGACCGAGCAGCTGGGCGGCACAGGACAATTCACCGGCAACCACCTCGAGTCCGTCGACGGTACGCAGCTCGTGCTCGGCACCGGTCGAAGTCTGGTGGTCATGCGCAATGACGGGACAATCGTCCGCACGCTAGCCGCGCCGATGTCGGACGGCGAGTGCAGGGCAGTGCGGTGGTGGAGCGCCGATGTGGTGCTCTCCCAGTGCACAAAGAAGGCCGGCTCGGCATCGCAGCTGTGGACGGTGCCGCTCGACGGCTCTGCCCCGACCGCACTCACCGCGCTGAACTCGGGCCAGGGCGACGATCCTGGCTTCAAGGGCGACTACGGCGACGGGATCGCGTGGCAACTGCCCAGCGGCACCTTCCTGCAGTCCGCGGGAGCCTGCGGCACCATGTTCCTGTCGCGCCTGACCCCGGACGGGCACACCACGCGGGTGGACGTTCCCGGCATGGGCGACAGCGTCCGGGTTGCCGGAATGAGCGGCGACAAGCTGGAGCTGCTCGGCAAAGTTGGCTGCGGCGGCACAACCTCGTTGGTCGCCTACGACCCGGCCACCAACTCTTCCACTGTTTTGCTCGGCCCCCCTGTCAACGGCGGCGGCGTCACCGAAGCCATTCCATACCGAGAGGAGAACTGACGATGAAGATCACGAATCTCACCATGCTGGCGGCGATCGCCGCGGCCACCATCGCCCTGCCTGCGACCGCTCACGCCGACGAACTAGCGCCTTGCTCGAATGGTCAGGTGCAGGTGAGCAACGGCGGGCAGCAGGCTGCCTCCGGACACCGCGAGATCGTCCTGGTGTTCAGCCTCGCGCCCGGTGCGCAGGAATGCTCGCTGACCGGCTACCCCGGCGTCGACTCCGGTGCCGGCGGTCCGCTCATCCACGCCACCCGCACCACGGCGGGATTCATGGGCGGGCTGCGGGACACCGATGTGCCGCCCACGATCCCGATCACGGCCACTACACCAGGCAGGGCAGTCGTCGAGGGGGTCGCCGTCGACAGAAACGACCAAACCCACACGTGCCCGACCTACACCGAACTGCTGGTGACTGCACCGGACACGACGAACGCCGTCACGGTCCCCGTCGACATCGACACATGCGAGCTCCAGGTCCACCCGATGGGCAGCGGTCCTGCCGCAGCGGACGACACGTTCCACGATCACAGCGAAACCGCGCAGTACACAATCGATATCACGTACCCGCTGGACTATCCGGAATATGAAGTCGGTTTCAGACTTCGTGAACGCCGACCGCGGGTACTTCCTCGACTGGATCGATCGGTTCGGCCATGACGGGCCCGCCCGGCAGTACATGTACGACGTCCACGGGAAGACGTATTCATCGACGCAGCCGGCCACCACCAGCCTGGTGCTGACGATCAATCACGACACCGGCGCCGCCCATGAGGCCCATCCCGAAACGGTGTTCAAGTCGTTCACCTATGACCTGACCAGACAGCGCCCGATCACAGTCGACACGCTGTTCAAGCAGGACGCGGATGTGGTGTCTGCCCTCGGGCCGAAGGTGACCAAGCTGTACGACCGCCCGACGCACAAGATTTTGCCGTCGGATTTCCGCAACTTCGCGCTCACCGATGACTCGGTGATCTTCTTCTTCGGCGAGGGTCAGTTGGTGTCTGCGGACAACACGGGTCCGCGCCAGATGTCGGTGCCCCGCGGCGAATTGGCACCGCTGCTGGCCTGACGCGGGATACTGCCTGGGTGGATTCGCGCGTCGGTACGACGTTCGGCAAGTACACCATCTCGCGCATGCTCGGCAAGGGCGGGATGGGCGAGGTGTACGAGGCGTACGACGCCGACAAGGGACGCACGGTCGCGCTGAAGATCCTGGCCGACGAGTACTCCCACGACGAGAACTTCCGAACCCGGTTTCAACGGGAATCCCGCGCGGCGGCGATCCTGGCTGAACCGCACGTGATCCCGATCCACGACTGGGGCGAGATCGACGGTCACCTCTACATCGACATGCGGCTGGTGGCTGGACAGACACTCACCGAGTTGCTGGCCGCGGGCCCGCTGGCACCGACGCGAGCGGTCGACATCATCGGTCAGGTCGCGGCGGCACTCGATGCCGCACACGCCGAAGGGCTCGTACATCGAGACATCAAGCCGCAGAACATCATCGTCACACCTGCCGATTTCGCATACCTCGTCGATTTCGGTATTGCCGAGACCACCGGCGACACCCGGCTGACAGGGGCAGGCACGAAGATCGGCACGTTGAACTACATGGCGCCCGAACGGTTCACCGACAAGCCGGCCACTTCCGCGGTCGATGTCTATGCGCTGGCCGGCGTGTTGTACGAGGCGCTGACAGGCGAGATGCCCTTCGCCGGCGACAGTCTGGAGCATCTGCTGGCGGCGCACATCACCTTGCCGCCGCCGCGGCCGAGCGAGGCGAATCCGCGTGTCCCCGCCGCATTGGATGACGTCATCGCGCGCGGCATGGCCAAGGACCCCGACGACCGCTACGGGACTGCGGGCGGACTCGGCCGCGCGGCGCAGCGGGCGCTGGACAGCGGCCAACCGACCGTTACGACCGCCATGCCGGCAGTCGCGACCACCGGACCGACGAACCCGCGGTCGCGCGAGCCGGAAACGAAACCTGTTGTCCAACAGAGAAAGTGGGTGCGCCCGTCCGTCATCGCCGTGGCCGCGGCACTGGCGCTTGGCGGTATCGCCATTTCGATAGTCGCACTGGTGCAGAACGATTCGAGTACGGATGCCAGTCCCGCTCCGAGCAATGGCGCACCGATAGTGACCGGACCTGACCAGAGCAAGCTGCACCAGTCATGCGACCAGGGCTTCGCGCTGCCTGCCCGCGACGGGTTCGGGACCCACGCCGGACGAGGCACGCCTGAGACGTCGTGCTTCTTCACCGACAGCGTGCTGAGGGCGTACTGGGACCAGTACGGCAACGCAAGCCCGCTGCCGCGGTCGGTGTCGGCGCCCGGCGCCGTCGACTGCGCCATCGTGGCCGGCGCCGAATGCGACGGCTCGGACTTCCTGATGAAGTGCCAGCAGTACACCGGCGATAAATGGATCACCTGCACCGGCGGCCAGAGCGCCCGGGTTTACTTGTGGTGATGCGACCGAGCGGAGCCATTGCAGCGGCGATCGTGGTGCTGGCGTCGGCCCTGCCGTTCGTCGAGCCCGCAACCGCGCGGGCGTCGGTCGAAGGGATGTCGGTCTTCCTCGACCCTGGGCACAGCGGCGCCAACGACGCCTCGATGAGCAGCCAGGTGCCCAACGGCCGAGGCGGCACCAAGGAATGCCAAACGACGGGTACCGCAACCAGCGACGGGTATCCCGAGCACAGCTTCAACTGGGACGTCGCCGCGCGTGTGCGCGCCGCGCTGGAGCAGATGGGCGTTCACATCCAGATGTCACGCGCGGACGACACCTCGGTCGGGCCCTGCGTCGATCAGCGGGCGGCGGCGGCCAACGCAATGCGTCCCGATGCCGACGTGAGCATCCATGCCGACGGCGGGCCGGGATCCGGGCACGGCTTTCACGTCAACTACTCGGCGCCACCGCTCAACGACGCGCAGAGCGGGCCTGCGATTCAACTGGCCACCACCATGCGCGACACCATGATCGCCGCCGGGCTGCGACCGTCCACGTACATCGGCTCGAACGGGCTGTACGGGCGCACCGACCTCGCGGGTCTCAACCTCGCCGACTACCCCGCCGTTCTCGTCGAGACGGGCAACATGCGCAATGCCGACGAAGCGGCCCAGATGGAGACGGCCGAAGGGCGCCAACGCTATGCCGATGCCATCACAGCGGGCATCGTCGCGTTCTTGACCCGGACATAAAAGGGCGGGTTCGGGAGGACATTCGAGGTGCGTCACATTAGTCTCGCGCGGTCGGCTTTCACCTCTTGCCGACTCTTTGGATCGGTCACTCCCGAACCCGTCGTGCGATCGACTGTACGCCTGTGATGACGGTCATACCAGAGGCAATTTCGGGTGGTCAGGAGTCCTTCGACAACAGCACCGCACGGGTGCGTTCGCGCACTTCAGGAGAGGCGTCGAAGACGACTGCGGAGAACTCGTCGACGCCGAGCGCACTCAGTTCGTCGAGCCGGTCGGACACCGTTTTCTCGTCGCCGATGATGGCGGCGTCCTCGGGGTTCGCGTAGCCCTCCCGGTCGAGCATCGCGCGATAAGACGGCAGAAATCCGTAGTTGCCAAACTGTTCGGCGGCCTGCGCCCGCGCACCGGCGACGTCGTCGGTGACGCTGATCGGTACGCCGGCCACCACCCGAACGGCGCCCTCCGGCCGACCGGCTTCCGCGGCCGCCTCGCGCAGGGCCGGGCCGATGTGGTCGCCCAACGTCTTGGGTCCGCACATCCACGTCAGCGTGCCCGACGTGCGCCGCCCCGCCAGCTTCAGCATCTGCGGGCCCAACGCGGCGAGATAGACGTCCGGCGTCGGGGCGCCGGTGATCTGAAGTGCTCCGCGCGCCGTGACGGTCTCACCGACCGAGTTGACCGCCTCGCCGGCCAGTAGCGGCTGCAGAGCGTCGAGGTATTCGCGCATGCGGCGCAGGGGCTTGTCGTAGGGAATTCCCCACATCCCCTCGGTGACCGCCTGATGCGTCATGCCGAGGCCGAGAATGAACCGGCCGTCCGCGATCCTGTTCAGCGTCAGGGCCCGCTGGGCGAGCAGCATCGGGTGCTGGTTCTGGATCGGTAGCACCGCGGAGCCCACCTCGATGGTGTCGACTTCGCGAAGCGCCACCGCCAACGCGGTCAACAGGTCGCCGTCGAAAGGCATCTGGGCCATCCAGACTCTCCGGAAACCCTCGTCGCGCATTTTCGCGAGGGCGTTGACCGTGGAATCGATCGGCGATGCGCCGACGGCGCTGACGAGGTTGAGGCTGATCCGCATGGCATCCATCGAAGCACGCGCGTGAAACGATGAGCAGCGATGACCACTGAACTGGCGCGGCTGCAGAACTTCGGGCCCAACTGGTTCGCGTCGGTCATGGGCACCGGCATCGTGGCCACGGCGGGCGTCACGCTGCCTGTGCACGTGCCGGGGCTGCGCGGGTTCTCGCACGTTGTCTGGGTGGTCGCCGCAGTGCTGCTGGTGGTGCTCATCGTCGCGGTGACCGTTCAGTGGGCGCGCCATCCCACGGTGGCGCGCAGCCATGTGCGCAATCCTCAGATGACGCATTTCTACGGGGCCGCGCCGATGGCACTGATGACCGTGGGCGCCGGTGCGCTGCTGATCGGCAAGGATCTGATCGGCGGGCGGATCGCGGTCGACCTGGCCTGGGTGTTGTGGACCGCGGGCACCGTTGGCGGGCTGTTCACCGCGGCGACGATCCCGTACCTCATGTTCACCCAGCTCAACGTCGAACCGGATGCGGCGTTCGGCGGCTGGCTGATGCCGGTCGTGCCACCGATGGTTTCTGCGGCGGCGGGCGCCTTGCTGATACCGCACATGGCTGCGGGCACAGGGCGCACCACGATGCTCTACGGCTGCTACGCGATGTTCGGACTGTCGCTGGTCGCGGCGCTGATCATCATCGCCATGATCTGGAGCAGGCTCGCGCTCTACGGGACGTCGGGAACGACGCGGGTGCCGACTCTGTGGATAGTGCTCGGCCCGCTCGGCCAGGGCATCACGGCGGCGGGCCTGCTCGGTGCGAACGCCGCGTTGGCCGTACCACCTGAACTGGCCAACGGGATGAACGTTTTCGCGGTGCTGTTCGGCGTCCCGGTGTGGGGATTCGCGGTGTTGTGGATCGCGCTGGCCACTCAGCTGACCGTCCGCACTCTGCGCCGCGGCATGCCGTTCGCGCTGACGTGGTGGAGCCTGACCTTTCCCGTCGGGACATTCGTCACCGGCACCACGCAACTGGCCATTCACACCGGGCTGCCCGCGTTCCGCGTCGCGGCGGCCGTCGCATACGTCTGTCTGCTGGGCACGTGGGGCTTGGTCGCTGTGCGGACGACGCGAGGCAGCTTCGGCGGAAGTCTGTTCGCGCCACCGCCGACGGCGGGGCCGATCAAGGCGGTGAAAGACCCGCCAAGGTAGTCGCCCCGTGTTGCCGTCGGGTCGGGGGGTCAGACGACAACACGGAGCTATCCCGTGTATCGACCGCCGCTGTGGAGGCGTTACACGCCGATGGAACCGGCTGGTCAGGCCTCGAGAATGGCGGCGACGCCCTGTCCACCGGCAGCGCAGATCGAGATCAGTCCGCGTACCGGCTTGCCCGTCTCCTTCTTTTTCTCGGCGAGCTGCTTGGCCAATTGCGCGACTATCCGGCCGCCGGTTGCGGCGAATGGGTGACCGGCCGCCAGCGACGAACCGTTGACGTTCAGCTTGGATTCATCGATGCGGCCCAGTGCCTTGTCCAAGCCGAGCCGTTCCTTGCAGTACTCCTCGGACTCCCACGCCTGCAGGTGCGCCAACACCACCGACGCGAACGCCTCGTGGATCTCGTAGAAGTCAAAGTCCTGCAGGCTCAAGCCGTTTCGCGCCAGCAGACGCGGTACGGCATACGTCGGCGCCATCAGCAGACCGTCCTTGCCGTTCACGTAGTCCACCGCCGCGGTCTCGCCGTCGACGTAATAGGCCAGCACAGGGTGCCCGTGCGCCTCGGCCCACTCATCGGTGGCCAGCAGCGACACCGACGCGCCGTCGGTCAGCGGAGTCGAGTTGCCCGCCGTCATCGTCGCGTCGCCGGACTTCACCCCGAACACCGGCTTGAGCTTGGCCAGCTTCTCCGCCGACGAATCGGCGCGCAGGTTGTTGTCCCGGTACACCCCGAGGAACGGGGTGACCAGATCGTCGAAGAAGCCGCGGTCGTAGGCGGCCGCCATGTTGGTGTGGCTGGCTGCGGCCAGCTCGTCCTGGTCGACGCGCTTGATGCCCATTTCCTTGGCGGTCACCGCGGCGTGCTCGCCCATCGACATGCCGGTGCGCGGCTCGCTGTTCACCGGAATCTCCACGCCGACCGCCGCGGGCAGCTTGCCGACCAGCTTGAGCCGGTCGAGATTGGACTTGGACCGGCGCAGCCCGAGCAGTACCCGGCGCAGGTCGTCACCGAACGCGATCGGCGCATCAGATGCGGTGTCGACCCCGCCCGCGGCCGCCGCGTCATACCGGCCTGCGGCGATGCCGTCGGCAGCGGCGATGGTGGCCTGCAGGCCGGTGCCGCAGGCCTGCTGGATGTCGAAGGCGGGCGTGTAGGACGACAGCGAGCTGCCGAGCACGCACTCGCGCATCAGGTTGAAATCGCGGCTGTGCTTGAGCACCGCGCCGCCGATCACGGCGCCGAGCTTCTCGCCGGCCAGATCGAAGCGATCGATCAGCCCGCCCAGCGCGGCGGTGAACATGTCCTGGTTGGAAGCGTTGGCGTACGCGCCGTCCGAGCGCGCGAACGGAATGCGGTTGCCGCCGAGAACGGCGACTCGCCTGCTCGAGTTGTTGGCCATGGGGGCCATCCTACCCACCCTTATTACTCTGGAGTAAGTTCGGTGTCGTGGCTACCGACCTTTACTCGCAACTCGTCCATTCGGCGCCGGGAAACTTCCTGGCCAAGCAGCTCGGCATCCCCCAGCCCGAGACGCTGCGCCGCTACCGGGCAGGCGATCCGCCGCTGGCAGGCTCGCTGCTCATCGGGGGTGACGGCCGCGTCGTCGAACCGCTGCGCAGCGCGCTGGCCGAGGACTACGACGTGGTGTCCAACAACCTGGGCGGCCGCTGGGCCGACTCCTTCGGCGGGCTGGTGTTCGACGCGACCGGCATCACCGAGCCGGCCGGGTTGAGGGGCCTCTACGAGTTCTTCACCCCGCTGCTGCGCAACATCGGGCCGTCGGGCCGGGTCGTGGTCGTCGGCACGACACCCGAAGAGGCGGGCAGCCCGCACGAGCAGATCGCGCAGCGGGCGCTGGAGGGCTTCACCCGCTCACTGGCCAAGGAGATGCGGCGCGGTGCCACGGTGTCGCTGGTGTACCTCTCCCCCGACGCGAAGCCGGCCGCGACCGGGCTCGAGTCGACGTTGCGGTTCATCCTGTCCGGCAAGTCGGCCTACGTCGACGGGCAGGTGTTCCGCGTCAATGCGGCCGACGCAGCGCCGCCCGCAGACTGGGATCGGCCGCTGGACGGAAAAATCGCGCTGGTAACCGGCGCGGCGCGCGGTATCGGCGCCACCATCGCGGAGGTCTTCGCACGTGACGGCGCCAGCGTGGTGGTCGTCGACGTGGAGGGGGCAGGCGAGGCGCTCGGCAAGACCGCCGAGAAAGTCGGCGCGACGGCGTTGACACTCGACGTGACCGCGGACGACGCCGTGGACCGCATCGCCGAACACCTGCGCGAGCACTACCACGGATCCCCGCTGGACATCCTGGTCAACAACGCGGGCATCACCCGTGACAAGCTGTTGGCCAATATGGACGAGTCGCGGTGGGATTCCGTGGTCGCGGTGAATCTTCTTGCACCGCTGAGGCTTACCGAGGGACTATTCGACAACGGCACCCTCGCCGAGAACGGTCGTGTCATCGGTCTTTCGTCGATGGCCGGAATCGCGGGCAACCGCGGCCAGACGAACTACGCGGCCACCAAGGCGGGCATGATCGGCCTCACCGATGCGCTGGCCCCCAAGCTCGGCGAGAAGGGCGTCACCATCAACGCCGTCGCGCCGGGGTTCATCGAGACGAAGATGACCGAGGCCATTCCGCTGGCCACCCGTGAGGTCGGCCGCCGGCTCAACTCGCTGTACCAGGGCGGCAAGCCCGTCGACGTCGCCGAGGCCATCGCCTACTTCGCCAGCCCCGCATCGGTCGCCGTCACCGGCAATACGATCCGGGTCTGCGGCCAGGCCTGGCTGGGCGCATAGGGTTAGCGTTGTGACTCAGCCGTCTGGCCTGAAGAATCTGCTGCGCGCCGCGGCGGGAGCCCTGCCGTTCGTCCCGCGTGGCGATTCGCTGCCCGACCGCACGCTCGGCCGTCGACGAACTCGAGATCGACCGGGCCAACGTCGCCGCGTACGCCAACGTCACCGGGCTGCGGTTCGGCGACGCGGTACCGCTGACCTATCCGTTCGCGTTGACGTTCCCGACCGTGATGGCGTTGGTGACCGGATTCGATTTCCCGTTCGCCGCACTGGGTTCGGTGCACATCGAGAACCACATCACGCAGTACCGCCCGATCGCGGTCACCGACACGGTCGGCGTGGCGGTGCATGCGGAGAACCTTCGCGAGCACCGCAAGGGCCTGTTGGTCGACATCGTGACCGACATCAAGGTCGGCAACGACACCGCCTGGCATCAGGTGACGACGTTTCTACACCAGCAGCGGACGAGCCTGTCGGATGAGCCGAAACCGCCGCAGGAGAAGCAGTCGAAGCCGGGCCCGCCGAATGCCGTGCTGCGCATCACGCCAGGGCAGATTCGCCACTACGCCTCGGTCGGCGGGGATCACAACCCGATCCACACCAACCCGGTCGCGGCGAAGCTGTTCGGATTTCCCACCGTCATCGCGCACGGGATGTTCAGCGCCGCAGCGGTCTTGGCCAATATCGAAGGCCAGCTGCCGGATGCGGTGAAGTACTCGGTGCGGTTCGCCAAGCCGGTGGTGCTGCCCGCCAGCGCAGGCCTGTACGTCGACCGCGTCTCCGACGGCTGGGAGCTGAACCTGCGCGATCTCAAGAAGGGCGAGCCCCATTTGAAGGGCAGCGTCAAGGCGCTTTAGCGAGCGGCGTTCTGCGCCTGGTAGAGCCGCTTGTACAGGCCGCCTTCGGCGATCAAGGTGCGGTGGTCACCAACTTGTGCAATGCGCCCGTTTTCCAGTACCAGGATTCGATCCGCAACCGCGGCAATGAAATCCATGTCGTGGCTGATCACGACGCAGGTGCGATCGCGCGCATAGTCGCGGATCACGCCGGTCAGCCGTGCCCGCTCGTCGGCATCGAGGTTCTCGGTCGGCTCGTCGAGCAGTAAGACCTCCGGCGCGCGTAACAGGCAGCGCGCCAGCGCGATCAGTCGCTTCTGGCCGCCGGACGGGACCTGCACGTCCATCACCGTGTCGTAGCCGTCGTGCATCTTCGTCGGGTCGACGATGACCGAGTGCACGTGGGCTTGTTTGCAGGCCTCTTCGATGTCGGCGTCGTCGGCATCCGGCCGCGCCAGCCGGATGTTCTCTCGGATCGTGTCCCTGGTGAAGAACGGGAACTGGGCGAGTTTGGAAACCTGGTCCCGTAAGCGACGCGATGGTGACTCCGGCGATGTCGTGGCCGTCGAGCAGGATCCGCCCCTGCTGCGGATTCAGGAATCGCAGCAGGAGGTTGAACACCGTCGATTTACCCGAGCCGATGCCGCCCACCAGGGCCACCGTCTCGCCTTCGGCGATCGAGAAGGACAACCCGTCGAGAATCGGTTTGACCCTCCGTGTATCCGAACGTCACATCCTCGAACACCAGGTTGCCATGGACCTCGCCGAGCGCGACGGCGTCCGCGGAGTCCCGGACCGAAGGGCGGGTGTCGAGCAACTCGTAGGTCGAGGTCGCGTTCGGGGCCACCGAGTGGTAGGTGGTGTAGGCGCCCAGGACCCGCTGCGCCGCATGCGAACATCGTCGGGACCATCCCGGTGAACACGATCAGGCCTGCGAAGGTCAGGCCGAAGCTCGGAGTGAACGCGATGCCGACCAGCAACACCACGACAGTGCTCAGTGCGACGAACACCTGCGACCCGTTCGCCATCGCCTGCATCCACACCACGGAAGTTCGCCGTCGCTCAAAGCAGAGCTCTCGGATACCTTGTGAAATCGCTTGCTGCGCAACGGCTCGCGCGTTGAACATCTGGATCTCGGCGATCCCGTTGACCGTCTGCTCGAGCTCGGCGGCCATCGCGCGATCGGCGTTCATCACCCGTCGCATCGCTGCCTGGACACCGCGGCCCGCGTATCCTCAGCGTGATCAAGGCCAGCGGTGTCAGCACCAGCGCGGCGACCGTCATCTGCCATGAGATGGCCAGTAGATAGCCGATAACCACGACCAGTACGACTATATCGATCAGCGGCGGAAGCAGACAGTCGGTCAGGAGGCGTTGCACGCCAGCCGGTTCGGCGGTCACTCGCTGTATCAGCTCGCCGCTGCGCGACCTGGTGAAGAAGTCCAGCGACAGCGATTGCAGGTGGTCGTGGACGCGTTGCCGGATGTCCACCAAGAGCAGCCGGTCGACCTTCGCGCCGACCCAGGTGTTGACGAAGTACATCCATTGCGTCAGCAGGAGTGCGCCCGCCCACGTCGCCAGCAGCACCCCGAACGGGACCGAGCCTGCCACCGACCTGCAGTAGACCGTTATCCCTGGCGACGAGCGGACCACGTAAATCCCATACCCCGCTGAGGTTTCCACTTTCGCCGGCTTCGGCGATGACCTGCACCATCGGTCCGAATGCCGCGGCGGAGATGTACGGCAACGCCGACGCGACCACCCCGAGGAGCAGCGACACCACGATGAGGCCGCGCACCGCACGCAGCATGCCCAGACTGCGCCACACCAATCCCCCGGACGTCACGTGTACAGGATGAGGGAACGTCGGCTCTTTGTCCTAGAGTCGAGCGGTGACCGCGCAGAAGATGCCGCCCGCCAAAGTCGTCCGCGTCCTGGAACGCGCCCGCCACGTCCTCGGTCGTGTCCATCAACGCAGCGTGCCCCCGTTGGCCGCGATGATGGAGATGATCATCGGAGCCTGGCGCGCGCAGGGCATCGCCGTTGCCGCCGAACTCAAGGTCGCCGACGCGCTGGCCGACGGCCCACTGTCCGCTGACGAACTGGCCCGCCGCGTCGGCGCCGACCCCGACGCACTCGCCCGGTTGATGCGGGCGCTGATCAGCGAGGGTATTTTCACTCGGCGCGGCGATGGTCGTTTCGCACTCAACGCACTCGGCGAGACTCTGCGGTCGAACGCGCCGATGTCGATGGCGGGCATGGCGCGGTTCGTCGGGCACCCTGCATACCGCGAGCACTGGAGCGGCCTGCTCGACGCCGTCAAGACCGGCGAGGCCGTGCCGCCCAAACTGCGCGGCATGAGCGGCTGGGAGTTCATGGAACAGCGGCCCGACCTCGCTGCGGTGTTCAACGATGCGATGACGAGCGTGTCGGAGATGGCCGTCGACCCAGTGGTCGCCGCCTACGACTTCGCGCCCTACCGCACCATCGTCGATGTCGGCGGCGGCCACGGCAGGCTGCTTTCGGCGATCATCGCGGCGACACCCGGTGCGAGCGGTGTGCTGTACGACCTGCCGCAAGTCGTCGAGGGCGCACCGGAACTGCTGCACAAGCACGGCGTCGCGGACCGGGTACGAGTCGGAGGGCGGCTCGTTCCTCGACCGGTGCCCGAGGGCGGCGATGCCTACGTGCTCAAGAACGTCATCCACGACTGGGCCGATGCGGATGCGGTGACGATCCTGAGCAATGTCAGGAAGGCGGCGCGTGCGGGCAGCACGCTTCTGCTGGTCGAGTTCGTGATCCCGGACCACGACCGCGAGTTCATCGGCAAGTGGGCGGACATGGAGATGCTGGTGCAGGTCGCCGCCCGCGAACGGACCGCCGATGAATACCGAAAGCTGTACGAACAGGCCGGCTTTCAGCTGACGCGCGTGGTGCCGACGGCGGGCCCGATCAGCCTGGTCGAGGGCAAGGCGGTCTAGCCGCCGGTCGCCGTCGCGGCGGTCGCGTCCTTTTCGCTCGGCGTGGCTCTCAGCCCTCGCCAGAACAGGTTGATCATCAGCTCGGCGGCCTCGTCGACATCGGCGTCGCCGGTGCTGACCCG
Source organism: uncultured Actinomycetota bacterium (assembly GCA_963822305.1). GTDB lineage: Bacteria > Actinomycetota > Actinomycetes > Mycobacteriales > Mycobacteriaceae > Mycobacterium. The sequence continues at coordinate 371,331 of CAWGHF010000015.1, forward strand.
GTTGGCCACCGCCTCGCCCGCACCCACAAGGGCGACGGCCATCATGTTGAAGTCGGCGTCGGGTTCGGGGTGCCGGGTGCCCGACTGCAGCAGCCGGGCCACCAGGTCGACGATCCGCTCGCGACCCTCGCGCACCGTGTGTGCGAACGCCTGCGAACTGGTCGCCTGGGTGTACAGCACAATCCACGAGGCACGGTTGGTGTCGATGTAGTTCAGAAACGACAGCACGGCGTTGCGCAACAGATCCTTCGGGCTCTGGCTGAAATCGATCTCGGCCCGCACCGTTTCGACGAACCGGCCCAGTTCGCGGGCCAGGCACGCGCCGAAGAGCTCCTCCTTGGAGCCGTAGTAGAGGTAGAGCATCGGCTTGGAGATCTCGGCCTGTGCGGCGATGGCGTCCATCGATGTCTCGTGATAGCCGTTGATGGAGAACATCTTCACCGCAGCATCCAGCATCTGCTGCTCACGGACGGCACGCGGAAGTCGTTTGGTACCACCTGCCATTACTCGAGAATAGCTGGTCAGGGTAGAAGCTCGGTCCGGCGCTGCTCCTCCCACAGCGCCATCCGCGTGCGAGCCGGCTCGCCGAGCGCATCCATCACCAGCGGGATCAACAACTCGGTGAGCAGGAAACCCGCGGCCATGCTCTGGTACGTGGTTCCGACGGTGCTCGACGCGGCGAGCACCACCTCGGCGTCGGGCGCCACCGGGCACGCAAGGTCGTCGGTGATCAGGAGCACCGTCGCCCCCGCGCGTGTGCACCCGCAGCGCGAGGTCCGCTGCGCTGCGCTGATAACGGTGATAGTCGAACAGCACGACGACGTCGGCGCGCGACAGTTCGAGCATCGCACCCATGTCGCTGCCATCCGGATCGGCGAGCAGCCGCACCCCTGGCCGCAGCTGCTCGAGGTGGGCGGCGAGGTGCACGGCCAGCAGATGGGAGAAGCGTCCGCCGTGCAGATATATGGTCCGGCCGGTGTCCGACAGCAGCGCGACGGCGGCATCGAGCGCCGACGTCGGCAGCGCTGCCAGCGTGTCGACGGCTCGCTCGTTCTGGGCCCGCGCCTGCTGCAGCAGCCGGTCGAGGAGGCCGCCGGCGGGCGGCGCATCCGGCAACCGGTTGATCGGGCCGCCGCTCGACAGTGCCGACAATTCGGCGCGCAATGCGACCTGCAGATCGGTGAACCCGTCATAGCCCAGCGACTGCGCGAACCGGAGCACGGTCGGCGGACTGACTTCGGCGCGTTCGGCCAGCCGGGCGGCACTGGCCAGCCCGGCGCTCGGATAGTCGGCAAGAAGGGTCCGACCGACCCTGCGCTCGGCCTTACTCAGCGTCGGCAGGGCGGAACCCGTCCGCATCGCGACCGTTTCGTCGGTCACGGTGTCGAGGGGGTCATGAGCGGCAGCGTCGACATCGACAGGTCATGCATCGAGATCGACGTGACACTCTCCGACTCCAGCGGTCGCCAATCAAGGTCCCCGAACCCCGTCGACGCGATCACGACCCTGTCCTCGTCGGGACGCGCCCAGCGCATCCCGAAGTAATCCTCGAGGTGCTCGGCAGGCAGGTCTGCCGCCGTGATTTCGGCGACGTCCTCATCGGGCAACCGGCTCCGGGCGTGTGCGTGCACAGCGATCAGCTGGTCCTCGCCGAGGATCAGCGCGTTGAGGCTGGCGTCGGGAAAGAGCTCACGCAGCTGGGATACCGCCCGCCGGACCGCCTCGGCCAGATCCGGCGACGAGGCGCGATGCTGGCGGATCAGGCCGAAATAGAGCTCGCTGTCGGTGGTGCCGCGAATCGTCGCTCCGATTTCGGGTGTGAGCAACTCGCCGACCTGTCCGATCGGCTTGATGGAACCGTTGTGCGCCATGGCAATTCGCTCAGCGAGAAACGGATGCGAGTTCTCCGGCCGCACGGCGATCCCGGTCGTCGCCCAGCGCAGATGGACCAGGCTCGCGGCCGACCGCTGGTCATGTGTGGCCGCGGCGAAGTGCGGATCGTCCAGAGCGCTGCCGGCTGAGACCTCGATCTTCGGGTCGTGACCGGGCAGTCGGACGCGCGCGATGCCCCACCCGTCGCCGTGGATTCTCGTCAGCGCGACGAAGTCCTTCAGCACGTCCTCACCGACGGCCCGCGACACCGAGATCGGGGTGGCGGAGACGACACCCAAGAGTCGGCACATGGCGACACCCCTTCGACGGAACCAAACCCGACAGATTTTATAAATCAATCCTCTAGCGCAGATCTTAGAGATTATGAAACATTTATGACATACACGGCTCGCATACTCGTGACGTCCGAGGAGGTTCAATGCCGCTACCCACCGACGTCGAGGAACTTCGTGCCGAGGGCGTCGCACTCGTAGCGGGTTCGATCACCGACCTGGCGGGGGTGACCCGCGCGAAGTACGTTCCGCTGCGCCGACTCGAATCCTTCCATCGCGCCGGCATGGGCGTCTCGCCGTCGTGGAGCGTTTTCTGCGTCGACAGCGGCATCGCGTTCACCCCGAACATCGGGGTGGACGGCGACCTCCGGATCCGCATCGATCCTGCTGAGCTCCGGCTGGTCGACGACGGCGTCGCCTGGGCACCGGGTGACCTCACCGACCAGGAGGGCGCCGCCGCGGCGCTCTGCACACGCTCACTGCTCAAGGGCATCGAATCAACCCTGCGCGCAAAGGGTTTGACGGCCATGGTCGGCGTCGAACTCGAGTGCACGATGCTGTCAGCAGACGCCGGCCATGCGTCGACGGATCCGTGGTCGCCATACGGTGTGCGCACATCGTTGGACCGGTCGGCGTTTTTCGTCGACCTTGCCGCGGCCGCCGAGCGCGCCGGGCTGCCCGTTGAGCAGATCCACACCGAGTACGGCCACGATCAGCTCGAGGTATCCCTCGCGCCGAGCACTCCCGTAGCCGCGGTCGACACCGTTGCGGCGGCGCGCATAGTGATCGGCCGAGCCGCCGCCCGCCATGGCCTGCGAATCTCGTTCTCCCCGGTGCCCTTCGAGGGCGAGGCAGGCAACGGCGCGCATCTGCACATGTCCCTGGCCGACGACGACGGGCCGCTGTTGTCCGGCGGTCAGGGCCCGCACGGGATGCGTCCGGCGGGTGAGTCAGCGATCGCAGGCGTGCTGCAGACGCTGCCCGACCTCCTAGGCGTCTACGCGGGTTCCGTGCTGTCGGCGGCACGGCTGAAACCCGGCAACTGGGCGGGTGCGGCGCAGTGCTGGGGCCTGGAAAACCGCGAAGCCGCAGTGCGATTCGTGGCAGCCACACCGGGCACCCCGCACGGCGCCAACCTCGAGCTCAAGCTCGTCGATCCCAGCGCCAATCCCTATCTCGCCGCCGTGTCGTTGCTCGGCAGCGCCCTGCGTGGCATCGAGCAAGGGCTCGACCTGCCCACCGAGGTGCCGAAGGACCCGTCGAAGGCGGCACAGCCGCCGCCGATGCTGCAGACCGACCAGCAGACGGTGATCAAGGCTCTCGAGACCTCGCCGGTCGCCGCGGAACTGCTGACCCCGGCGGTGATTGAGGGGCTGGTAGCGGTCCGGCGCCACGAGATCACCACCTACGGCGACCGGCCGCCGGCCGAAACCACCCAGGCTTTGCGTCTGGCCTGGAGCTGCTGACCGAATTCCCTGCGCACGAAGGAGACATCGATGACTACCAGTACACCGGCTGGCCCATCGGACGAGGTCGACCAGATCCCGCGGCGGCAGCTGCCGTTCTGGGTCGCGCTGGCGCTGTCCGTCGCGCTTGTCGGGCCCACCCTGGCGATGTCGGGGAACGGTCAGGGTCTGATCGGCACCGTGGGGAAGTCCATCCCGCTGGTGTTCCTGATCGGTCTGGTCGGGGTGTCGCTGGTCGGCTACAGCTTCGTCCGACTGACCCGGCACCTCAATCACGCCGGATCGTCATACGGGTTGGTCGGCGGCACCATCGGGCCGAGGACCGGGTTCTTCGCCGGCTTCGCGATGCTCGGCGCCTACTGGGCATTCTCCATCGGCACCCTCGCGTTGACCGCGGCGTTCACCAACGCGTTCATCGCCGAGCTGCAGCCCGACAGCGAAAACCCCTACCAGCCACCATGGTTGGTGATCGTCGTGATTGCCGCCATAATCTCATTCCTGCTGTCCGGCCGCGACATCAGGCTGCTCGCCAAGGTTCTACTCGTCATCGAGGGGATCGGCATTCTGGCCATGGTCGTCCTTGTTGTCGTGATCTTCGCGAAGGGCGGTGCACCATCGACGGGTATCGACTTCTCGGTGTTCTCGTTCTCCGGTGGCGTCGAGCCCTCCGCGGTGCTCGCAGGCGTGGTCGCGGCGTTCCTGTCCTGGGCGGGCTTCGAGGCGTGTGCCTCGATGGGCGAGGAGACCGACAACCCCGGTCGCAACATCCCGCGGGCCCTGGCAGGCACCCTGCTGCTGACCGGCGTCCTGTTCGTTGTCGTGATGTTCGCCCAGGTCAACGGTTTCGGAACCGATCAGGCCGGCCTCGATGCCTTCCAGAGTTCGGGAAACACGTTGGGCGACCTCGGCGGTACCTACGTCGGCCAGTGGTTCGGTCTGGTGGTCATCTTCACCGCGATCGTCTCGGCGTTCGGCTGCCACCTGGCGACGTCGGCGACCTCCGGCCGGATGCTCTACGCATTCGCGCGTGACGGCTTCGGCCCGAAGGCGCTGGCGCACATCCACGCCGACACCGGTGGGCCGCGCCGCGCCACCTGGCTGGTCGTCGTCGTCGCGGTGGTCGTCAACCTCATCTGCGGCGCGGTCGGCTGGCCCGATATGGGTACCGGAAACGATGCGATCGACACGTACTTCCTGTTCGCCGTTGCCGGTTCGGCGTGCCTGATGGTGTGTTACCTACTGGTGGAGGTCGCCGCGGCGTGGTTCGTCGGCTCGCCCAAGTTCCTTGACGTGCACGGCGGTAAGGGCAAGGTGCCCGGTCTTGTGCTGCCGTTGCTGGGTGCGCTGGTGATCGTGGTGGTGCTGTGGTTCAACGTCAAGGACGCCGAAACATGGTCCGCCGCACCGTTGCTCGGGCTCTACTGGTGCATCATCGGATTGATCATCGCCGTCGCGGCATCGGGCATCGCCAAGCGCGTCGGCGAATCGCTATCGGCCGAATTGAATCTCAAGTCGTGAGCACCCTCTACGAACGGGACGAAGCCGCGATCGCGGGCATCGAGAAGCTGCGCTTCTTCCCGCTCGAGGTGGTGTCCGGACACGGCTCGACCCTTGTCACTCCCGAAGGCCGCGAACTGCTCGACCTGTCGGCTACCTGGACGGCCTGCGGGCTCGGACACGGCCACCCCGCCGTCGCCGAAGCCGTCTGCCGGGCAGTGCGCACGGCGCCAGGCGCAGGCGGGCTGTCGGCGGTGCATCCCGATTCGGTGGGCCTTGCCGAGGACCTGCTGGCGCTCGTGCCGGGCAGCGGTGAACGACGAGTCTATTTGGGCCACGCGGGATCTGACGCGAACGATGTCGCCCTTCGCGCCTGCAGGCACGCTACGGGCAAGCGCACGGTGGTCGCGTTCGAGCACAGCTATCACGGCGGTGTCGGCGTCGCCATGGGCGTCTCGGGCGTGCACGTCGACGCCGGGGCGACACCGGATGCCGATGTCGTTTTCCTGCCCTACCCCAACCCTTTCCGGCCCGCCGGCGGCGATATCGATGCCGACGTCGCCGCGTGCCTTGACCTCGCCGAGAAGCACCTCGCGACCGGGGCCATCGCCTGCTTGATCGTCGAGCCGATCCTGTCCGACGGCGGGCTGGTGGTGCCGCCGGACGGGTTCCTGGCACAACTTCACGACCGCTGCCGCGCCAACGGCGTCCCGATGATCTGCGACGAGGTCAAGATGGGCCTCGCCAGGCCGGGCACCATGCACGCCTTCGAGCACGACGGCGTGGTACCGGAGATCGTGACATTCGGCAAGGTGCTCGGTGGCGGTCTGCCGCTGTCGGCGGCGGTCGGTCCTGCGGAGATTCTCGACGAACCGCCTGCCGCGGCGCTGCTGACCACCGCGGGTAATCCGGTGTGCACGGCCGCGGGCCGCGCCGTGCTGGCCACCATCGTCGCCGACCAGTTGGCCGACCACGCGGCGAAAGTCGGCGCTGCCCTGCAGGATGCGCTACGAAGGCTGGCCGGGTCACCCGGCGCGGACCGCATCGGCGAAGTGCGCGGCCGCGGTCTGGCGATCGGGCTCGAACTGGTCGACCCGCAGACAGGCGACCGTGATCCGCGGTTTGCCGCACAGGTGGTTTACCGTGCCTGGGAGTTGGGGGCGGTCGTCTTCTACGTCGGCGGCAACGTCCTGGAGATCACACCGCCGCTGGTGCTGACCGAGGACGAGGCAGGCCGGGCCGCTGCCATCCTCGGCGACGCCATTGCGGACGTCGCCGCGGGAAATGTCGACGCCGAGGAGGTCGCGCGGTATGCCGGCTGGTGATGCGCCGGACGCCTTCGCGGGCGTGCAGGATCGGGTGCCCGACGCGCTGGCCGATCGACTCCGCAACATCGCGTTGGTCGACCACCACGTGCACGGCGCGTTCAACAAACCGATCGACCGGGCCGGGTTCGAGGCGTCGATCAACGAGGGGTCGACGGATCCCGTTCCGGATTTCATGACGATGTTCGACTCACCGCTCGGTCTCGCGATCCGGCGTTGGTGCGCACCCGTTTTGGGGTTGGAAGCACACGCGCCTGCCGACGATTACTGGGCCCGCCGCAGCGAAATCGGGCCCGACGAGCTGACGGCAGCGATGCTGACGCGCGCGGGTGTGTCGCGCTGGATCGTGGACACCGGGTTCAAGGGTGATCTGCTCACCACCCCCGAGCAGCTCACCGAGCTCAGCGGCAGACCGGCGTCGGAGATCCTGCGGCTGGAACGACTCACCGAGGATCTGCTCGAGACCGGCACGGATCCCGACGACTTTCCCGCCGCGTTCCGGGGTGCCCTGCAGGACGCGGTGGAGTCGCCGGACGTCGTCGGCACCAAGACCATCGCCGCCTACCGCACGAATTTCGACATCGACTGGTCGCGCCCGACCGATGTCGCAGTCGTCGAACACGCCCGCTCGCTCGCCTCGCAGGGCAGCGACTTACGTGTCGACAGCCCGGTTCTGATCGCCTTCGGCGTGCACGAAGCGGCCGCGCACGGGCTGCCGGTGCAGGTGCACGTCGGCTTCGGCGACCGGGACCTGGATCTGAACCGCACCGACCCTCTGCTGCTGCTGCCGCTGTTGCGCAGCATGACGCCTGTCCCGGTGCTGCTGCTGCACTGCTATCCGTTCCATCGTCAGGCCGGCTATCTGGCGCAGGCGTTCGATCACGTGAATTTCGATGTGGGCCTTGCCATCAACTATCTCGGCAGCCGATCGACCGCTCTGGTCGGCGAGGCACTCGACACCGCACCCTTCGCCAAGCAGCTGTATTCATCGGACGCCTTCGGGCCGCCGGAGCTCCATCTGCTCGGGGCCGTGTTATGGCGGCGTGCCATGGGCCTGGTCCTCGGCGGGTGGGTGCGCACGGGCGAGTGTGCCGAGCAGGATGCGATCGCGATCGTCGACATGATCGGCGTGCACAACGCCGCCCGCGTGTACGGCCTGTAGCTCAGCCCGTCAGCACTTCGGGTTCGGGCCCTTCTGACCTGCCACCTTGAGCACCGATTCGTCGACGCGGCCCTGGGACAGCTCGCCTGCCGCCAACGCCTTCTCCAGCCGGTCCAGCACCGCTGGCACCTCGTCGGTGGTGACCCACAGCGCGACATCGGCACCGGCCTGCAGCGCCTTCAACACCGCGTCCGCCACGCCGTAGCGCTGGTTGATGGCGCCCATGCTGGACAGGTCATCGCTGTAGACCAGGCCGCCGAACCCGGGGCCGCCGTAGCCGCCCGAGCGCAGCAGCCCGTAGGCGGCGGGGCTGAGGCTCGCGGGGTCGCTTCCGGTCAGCTCGGGTACCTGCATGTGGCCGACCATGACGGCGACCGGCGCCTGCGTGGTCAGCGTCCGATACGGGACCAGATCGTTGGTCTGGAGATCGGCCAGCGGCGGCGTCACAACGCCGCTCTCGTGTGAGTCGCCCGACGCGCGGCCGTGGCCGGGGAAGTGCTTGAGCACCGGCAGCACACCGGCGTCACGCAGTCCCTGGGCGTACGCGCCCGCGAACTCGACGACCTGCGCCGGATCCGAGCCGAACGAACGATCGCCGATCACCTCGTCGTCGGATTCCGTGGTGACGTCGACGACCGGCGCGAAGTCGATCGTGACACCGAGGCCACGCATGGCCTGGCCGCGCTGGAATGCGATGCCGCGGACCTCGTCCGGTGTCATCGTCTGCGCGAGCACCCGCGGCGATGGCTGGCTGCCGATCAGGTCGGCCAGGCGTGACACCCGTCCGCCCTCCTCGTCGACACTCACCGCAAGTGGCAACGGGTTCGCGGAGGCGGCGATGTCCGCCAGCGGCGCGCCCATCATCGACAGGTCGGTCCAGCTGCCGATCATGATGCCGCCCACGTGCTGGTTGGCGACCACGGCGCGGGCGTCGTCCGCCCCGGTGACACCGACCATCAGCAGCTGGGCCAGCTTGTCGCGGGTCGACATCGCCGCGAGCACGTCGCCGCAGGCGGGCGGGACGGCTGCGGCGGGCAGCGGCCGATCCATCGAGGTGTTCGACGGGCTGGGTTCTGCTTCGGGCTTCTCGGTGGTGGGCGAGCAGGCCACCAGCAGGCCGGTCAGCGCCGCGAGCGCACCCAGTAGACGGGGGAGTGCCATGGGGGCAATGCTGTCATGGCGCTACCAGACGGTGACGCGGTGCATGTTAGTTTGGGCCGCATGGACCGGTTTCTGGTGCCCGCTGCGGCAAGCATCGTTGTCGGCCTATTGCTGGGCGCGGCCGCAATCTTCGGAATCACGCTGATGGTGCAGCAGGACACCAAGCCGCCAGTGCAGGCAGGCGATCCGGCGTCGGCCGTGCTGAACCGTGTCGAGTACGGCGACCGGAGCTAGCACCACGCCGCTCGCTCGCCGCTGGCTCTGGCTGGTCGCGGCGGTATCGCTGGCCCTGACGTTCGCGCAGTCGCCGGGAAAGATCTCGCCGGACACCAAACTCGACCTCACCGCCAACCCGCTGCGGTTCCTTGCGCGTGCCCTCAACCTGTGGAACAGCGAGTTGCCGTTCGGCCAGGCGCAGAACCAGGCGTATGGCTACCTGTTCCCGCACGGCGCATTCTTCCTGCTCGGCGACGTCGCGGGACTGCCCGGCTGGGTGACCCAGCGGTTGTGGTGGGCGCTGCTGCTGACGGTCGGATTCTGGGGGCTGCTGCGACTGGCGGAAGCGTTGGGCATCGGATCGCCGGGGTCGCGGGTCATCGCGGCCGCGGCGTTCGCGCTGTCGCCGCGCGTGTTGACCACGATCGGCGCGATCTCCTCGGAGACGCTGCCGATGATGCTGGCGCCGTGGGTGCTGCTGCCGGTTGTCGTGGCGTTGCGCGGTTCGGGTTCGGTGCGGGTGCTCGCGGCGCGATCCGCGCTGGCGCTCGCCCTGATGGGCGCAGTCAACGCGGTCGCCACGCTGACCGGTTGCCTGCCCGCGCTGATCTGGTGGGCCTGTCACCGGCCCAACCGATTGTGGTTGCGGTTCACCGCATGGTGGGTCCTGGGTGCGGTGCTGGCCATCACGTGGTGGGTGGTGGCGCTCGTCATGCTCGGCCGGATCAGTCCGCCGTTCCTTGACTTCATCGAATCCTCCGGTGTCACAACGCAATGGACGTCGCTCACCGAAATGCTGCGCGGCACCGACAGCTGGACCCCGTTCGTCGCGCCGAACGCAACCGCGGGTGCGACTCTGGTCACCGGCACGGTTGCGGTGCTGGCCACCACGCTCGTCGCCGCGGCAGGCCTTGCCGGACTGGCGATGCCACGATGCCTGCCCGCGGCCGGCTGGTGACGATCCTGCTGATCGGTATCACACTGTTGGCGGCGGGATACGCCGGCGGCCTGGGATCTCCTCTGGCCCAAGCGGTTCAGACATTTCTGGACGCAGGCGGAACCCCGCTGCGCAACGTGCACAAGCTGGAGCCGCTGATCCGGTTGCCGTTGGTGCTCGGCCTCGCGCATCTGCTGGGCCGCCTGCCGTTACCGGGAAGCGTGCCGCGGCGGGAGTGGGTGCACGCCTTCGCCCACCCCGAGAACGACAAGAGGGTCGCGGTCGGCATCGTGGTGCTGATTGCGTTGGCGACGGGCACGTCGCTGGCGTGGACGGGTCGGCTCACCCCACCGGGGGCGTTCGAGGCGATCCCGCCGTACTGGCACGAGACCGCGGCCTGGCTCGACGAGCACAATTCGGGTTCGCCGCCAGGGCGGGTGCTCGTTGCGCCCGGTGCTCCGTTCGCCACGCAGGTGTGGGGATCCAGCCACGACGAACCGCTTCAAGTGCTCGGCGGCAGCCCGTGGGGTGTGCGCGACTCGATCCCGCTCACACCGCCGGAGACGATCCGCGCGCTGGATTCCGTGCAGCGGCTGTTCGCCGCCGGGCGACCATCGGCCGGTCTGGCGGATACCCTTGCCCGACAAGGAATTTCCTATGTCGTCGTCCGAAACGACCTCGACCCGGAGACGTCGCGGTCGGCCAGGCCGGTGCTGGTGCACCGCGCGATCGACGGCTCCCCGGGGCTGTCGAAGGTCGCCGAATTCGGCGACCAGGTCGGACCGGGCACGCTGCCGGGTTTCATCTCCGACAGCGGGTTGCGGCCGAAGTACCCGGCCGTGGAGATCTATCGCGTCGATGACCGCGGCCGGCCTGGTGCTCCGTATGTCGCCGACACCGAAGCGATGGCCCGCGTCGACGGCGGACCCGAGGCGCTGCTGCGGCTCGACGAGCGCCGCAGGCTGCTCGGCCAGCCGCCGCTTGGGCCCATGCTGCTGACCGCTGACGCGCAGCGCGCCGGGCTTCCGACACCGGTCGTCACCGTCACCGACACCCCACTGGCGCGCGAGACCGACTACGGCCGCGTCGACGATCACTCGTCGGCGATCCGCGCGGAAGGCGATGCGCGGCACACCTTCAACCGCGTGCCCGACTACCCCGCGGGCGACACCCGCATGGTGCATGGCGGTTGGACCGGCGGCCGGATCACGGTGTCGAGTTCGTCGGCGGACTCCACCGCACTGCCCAACGTCGCGCCCGCGACCGGACCGACCGCCGCCATCGACAGCGACTCCTCGACGAGCTGGGTGTCCAACGCGCTGCAGTCCGCCGTCGGACAGTGGCTTCAGGTCGACTTCGACCACCCCGTCACCAACGCCACCATCACCGTCACTCCCAGCGCGACGGCGGTCGGCGCGCAGGTCCGCCGGATCGAGATCTCCACCGTCAACGGCACCAGCACGCTGCGCTACGACGACCCGGGCAAGCCGATCACCGCGGCGCTGCCATACGGCGAGACCCCGTGGGTGCGCATCACCGCGATCGGCACCGACGACGGATCGCCCGGCGTGCAGTTCGGCATCACCGACTTCACCGTCACCCAGTACGACGCCTCCGGTTTCGCCCATCCGATCGAACTGCGCCACACCGTGTCTGTGCCGGGGCCACCGCCGAACTCCGCTGTCGCACAATGGGATCTCGGTTCGGAGCTGCTCGGCCGTTCCGGTTGTGCCGACGGTCCCGACGGCGTGCACTGCGCGGCCACGATGGCACTGTCGCCCGAGGAGCCGGTGAATCTGAGCCGCACGCTCACGGTGCCCGAACCGATATCGGTGACCCCGACGGTGTGGGTGCGGCCGCGGCAGGGTCCCAATCTCGCCGACCTGATCAGCCAGCCGGGTGCGGCGAGGGCCGAGGGCGACTCCGACCCGATCGACGTGCTCGGCTCGGTCTACGCGGCCACCGACGGAGACCCGCGTACCGCGTGGACCGCACCGCAGCGCGTGGCGCAATTCCGCACGCCGCCCAACCTCACGCTGAAGCTGCCGTCCGCCCGTCAAGTAGGCGGCCTGCGGCTGACGCCGAGTTCGTCGACGCTGCCCGCACATCCGAAGCTGGTGGCGATCGACCTCGGGGACGGCCCCCAGGTACGTCCGCTGTCGGGCGACGAAGCACAAACCGTGTCTCTGCGGCCGAAGGTCACCGACACGGTCAAGGTGTCCATTCTGGACTGGGACGACGTGATCGACCGCACGGCACTGGGTTTCGATCAGATCAAGCCGCCCGGTCTGGCCGAGATCACCGCGCTCGACGCGCAAGGTCGGCCGATCGCCGCCGCCGACGCCGCACGCAACAGGCAGCGTGCGGTGACGTTGCCGTGTGGCCGAGGGCCGATCATCGCCGTCGCGGGCCAGTTCGTCCAGACGGCGATCGACACCACCGTCGGTGCGTTGCTGGACGGCGACCCGATTCCGGCCAAGCCCTGTCGGCCGGACCCCATCGCGCTGCCCTCAGGCCAGCAAGAACTGTTGATCAGTCCCGGCGCGGCGTTCGTCGTCGACGGCGTGCAGCTCGTCGGGCCTCTTGGTCGTCAATTGCCAAGCGCCGCAACGAACCCTGTTCAGACCGGGACATGGAGCCCCGATCACCGCGAGGTGGATGTGCCCGCGTCGCAGGCGTCACGCATCCTCGTGGTGCCCGAGAGCATCAACCCCGGTTGGACCGCCCGCACCGCCGACGGCGCCGAACTGAGCCCAGTGACCGTCAACGGCTGGCAACAGGGCTGGGTAGTCCCGGCTGGCACGTCGGGCGGCATCTCCCTGTCATTCGGCTCCAACGCCGTCTACCGCGCAGGCATCACGGGCGGGCTGGCACTCCTGCCGATCCTCGCGCTGTTGGCGCTGGTGCCCGCGCGTCGCCCGCCACCGCGCCGCCGACCCGGCGAAGCCGTGGCGACCCAATGCGATCGCGACGGGGGTGGCGATCCTTGCAGTCGGCGCCGTGATCGCGGGCATCGCCGGTGTCGTGGTGGTCGGCGCGGCGATCGGCGTCCGCTACTTGCTGCGTAATCGGCCGCGACTCAACGACGCCGTCACCGTCGGCACAAGCGCGGGCGGGCTCATTCTGGCGGGCGCGGTGTTGTCGCAGAACCCTTGGCGATCGGTGGACGGTTATGCCGGGCACTCCGCGGGCGTCCAACTGCTTGCGCTGATCTCCATAGCCGCGCTCGCCGTCTCTACCTGGCCAACAGCCGACGTTCCACCAGATCGGCCCCATGATCAGGTCCGCCCGTGGCGGCGAAGCCCTCGGCCATCCGATGAGCTCCCCGGATCATCGACATCGCCTGCAGCGTCTTGATTCTCAGCCGCTTCGGGGTCAACTTCCTGGCAGGTAAGCGGGTTCCACAGCCGGATACCTCGACGCGGCGAGCGACCTCGAACTGATCGCGGCCGTGTGGCACCACGCAGACCGGCACACCGCGGGCCAACGCCTTCTGTGTGATGCCCATCCCGCCGTGGGTGATCGCGCACACCGCCCTGTCCAACACGCGGCCGTGCGGAATGAACTCGGTCACCGTGGCATTGGCGGGTAACGCCAGCCCGTGGGGTACACCGCACGGGAACGTTGCGACAACGTGAACCGGCTCGTCGGCCAGAGCTTCGATCGCGACGCGTACCAAATTCTCGTCGGCCTGTCGGTCAGACGACGTCGTCACCAAGATGATCGGCTCACCGATGTCGTCAAGCCACGGCTCCGCGTCCACCGGCGGATCGAATTCGCACGGCCCGATCATCTGAAGAGGTTCGTGGTTGTTCCCGAACCCGGGATACTGAAAGGGTTCCGCGCTGGCGACCAGCATCAGAGGCGGCAGGCGCACGAACTCTTCTGCGGACCGAACTGTGGCCAATCCCACCGAGGTACGGACCCTGTTCACGGGTTCGACCATTGCCCTGTTGACCGCATTCATCACCAGTGGGCGCAACAGGCCGTCCCGGATGCGACCCGCGCGCCCGGGCCACGGCCGCATCCCCGGACCGAACGGCGGGGTGCCCGGTGACCTCAGAAGCGGCGTGTACGGATAGAAGGTCGCCCACGGCAGGCCGCTGGCTTCCGCGACCGCCGCGGCTCCCCATGTATTCGGGTCAACGATCAACACGTCCGGTGCTTGTGCCGCGATCGCGGCACCCAGATCCTCGACCTCCAGCGGCGCGCGTGATCCGAACACCTCGAATGCCACCCGCAAGGCTTCACGACCGTTGGCCGCCTTCCAATCCGTCATCTCGATCGCCTCGATGTGTTCATCGATCGGCGCGGTGTCGAAACCCAGCCGGCGACCCGAAGCGACGCCACGAACAAGCGTGCGCAACACGATGTGGTGCCCACGCGCACGCAACGCGATTAGCAATGCGCACATTGGATACAAATTTCCCAGTGCCGGCGAGGTATACGCCAGAATCGTCGCCATCGGAGGGTCTCTCGTCGAATAAGCGTTGCGCAGCAAGCCCGGCCTCTAGGGTTCTACCAGCGACCATCGCACGACGGCGGGAACATAGTGGCGGTATCGCAGACGTCATGCGGCACATGTGGAACCGAGCCAAGGGCCGGCGCCCGGTTCTGTGACGCCTGCGGTTCACCGATCGCATCCACCGGGACACCGTCCGAACACAAGCAAGTGACGGTGCTTTTCGCCGATGTGGTGCGCTCGATGGACCTGGCGGGACGGCTGGATTCCGAACGTCTGCGTGAGGTGATGAGCGAGTTGTTCAACCGCTGCGGCGCCATCGTCCAGCGCTATGGCGGCACGGTGGACAAGTTCACCGGCGACGGCATCATGGCCATTTTCGGGGCTCCGATCGCTCTCGAAGACCATGCCGCCCGGGCATGCCTGGCAGCCCTCGAGATCCAACGAGAAGTGCGGCGACTGGTACTGGATGTGCACCGTCGTGACGGTGTCGAGTACGCGTTGCGGGTCGGGCTGAATTCCGGTGCCGTGGTGACAGGTCAGATCGGAGTCGACCCGACGAGTTACACCGCAGTCGGAGCGCAGGTGGGGCTGGCACAACGGATGGAGTCGGTCGCGCCTGCCGGTGGCGTCATGGTGTCCGAGTCCACCGCCCGGCTCGTGGAACATACGGCGGTGCTGGGTGATCCACAGCTGGTCGAGATCAAGGGCTCGGTGTCGCCGATCCCGGCCAGGCTCCTCAAGGCGATGGGGCCGCGGCGCTGGCCGCAGCTGCGACACGAGTCGGCACTCGTCGGCCGTGACAGCGAGATCGCCTCCATTGCGGCACTTCTGGACGATGCCCTTGCGGGCCATGGCCATGTCATCTCGGTTTCCGGGCCTCCCGGTATCGGCAAGAGCCGCATCGGCCGCGAGCTGGCCGAACTCGCGGATACGCATGGCGTGAAGACGTACTCGACCTTCTGCGAGTCGCACGCCCGGGATATGCCGTTTCTATGTCATCGCCCGGTTGCTGCGAGACGTGTTCCAGGTCGGCGATCTCGACGACGTCGCGGCGCGCGGCCGGATTCGGGCACGGCTGGCTTCGGCAGATCCAGAAGATGTGCAATGCTGAAGATTTCGGCGTCGGGCGACTCGGCATGGCCGTTCAGGTTCCTGCGGACGCGCGCCGTCGGCGCCTATCCCGTCTGGTGGCTTCTGCGCTGTCGGTACGTCGCGATCCGCGGTTCTGATCGTCGAGGAGTATGGCGATGGGTGGTCTGATGACCTCGTTGTCCGTGCACGCTCGTATCCGGGAGTCCGCTGAGCTCGCTCCCGAATACGTCGCTGAAGTCGAATCGCTTGACGATCAGACACTGACGGTCGGCCTGCTGTTCCCCGCGATTCATGCCAACTACCTTGCCGGGAACATGCACATCACCCGGCAACTCGCCCAGCGCGTCATCGACCTCGCCGATGCGGACGCCACATGGGCAATATCCTGACCGGGTCCCCGCTCGCCTTCGCCACCGCCATGCGCGCCGTCGCACGCGTCTGCTCGGACAGCACGGCTGGAAAGCGGATTTCGATTCGGCCAACACGATTGCTCACGGAGTCGACCAGACGACCTTCGTCTCGACGGTGATGTTCAAGTACGTGACGGG
This sequence comes from uncultured Actinomycetota bacterium, assembly GCA_963822305.1. GTDB lineage: Bacteria > Actinomycetota > Actinomycetes > Mycobacteriales > Mycobacteriaceae > Mycobacterium. Next base: position 387,365 of record CAWGHF010000015.1, read on the forward strand.
CATCGCGCTGGGAGCGCTGGTGCCTGACGCGACCGCGCTCGCGGAGACGAGCGAGGCCCTGGACATCGCCCAGCGCTACAGCGAAGACATGGCCCTCGGCCTCGCCCAGCTGGCGCGCGGCATGACCCTGATCCACAGCGACGGCGGCTCGCGTAGATCGGAGGGCTACGACTTGCTCGCCAGCGCCCGTGATCTCGCGATGCACGAACGGTGCGCCATGTCCGAAGTGGCGATCATCGACGTCGAGACCGCTGCGGAGTGCGTTCGAACCGGCGAGCTGGACGCAGCGATTCACTCAGCGGGCCGGGTGCTCGACGAGTTGGACCGAAGCGGAGGCGCAATCTACCGCGGCGCCGCCACGACCGTTCTCGCGACATCGCTGATCCAGCGCGGCGCGGAAGGCGACCTGGCGCGAGCGCAGGCCCAGATCGATCGGTTAGCGAGCGCACCCACTGACGACGGGTCTGTCATCCATGAGCTGCCCCTGCTGCGGCTGCGGGCATTGCTGGCCGCAGCGGCAGGCGATGTCGGCTCGTACCGCCGACGCGCAGATCAATATCGGTCCCGTGCTGGATCGCTGGGATTCGAGGGGCACATCCTTTTCTCAAGTGCGATGAACTGACAGTGTGAAGGCAACCTGCTGCTTAGCATCGGCGGAGTGCCGCAACTCAATACCGTTCGAGGAGAGATCGACACCGCCGACCTCGGTGTGACGTTGATGCATGAGCACGTGTTCATGCTGAACCCAGAGATCGCACCGCAACTACCCCGACGCCTGGGGCGACGAGGCCAAACGGGAGGCCGACGCGATCAGCCGCCTCAACGAACTCAAGTCCCGCGGCGTGGACAGCATCGTCGACCTGACGGTGATCGGGCTCGGCCGCTACATACCCCGCATCGCCCGTATCGCCGCGGCCACCGACATCAACATCGTCGTCGCCACGGGCTTCTACACCTACAACGACGTGCCGCTGACATTCTCACTGCGCGGTCCCGGCACGCTGCTCGACGGTCCGGAGATCATGACCGACATGTTCGTCGGTGACATCACCGACGGCATCGCGGGCACCGGCATCAAGGCGGGAATCCTCAAGTGCGCCACCGACGAACCGGGTGTCACCCCCGGCGTCGAGCGGGTGCTGCGGGCGGTCGCGCAGGCGCACCGGCAGACCGGCGTGCCGATATCGACGCACACCCACGCCGCCACCCGGCGGGGACTGGAGCAACAACGGATCTTCACCGAGGAGGGGGTCGACCTGTCCCGCGTCGTGATCGGGCACTGCGGCGACACCACCGACATCGGCTACCTGGAAGAGCTGATCGACAACGGCTCCTACATCGGGATGGACCGCTTCGGGCTCGACTTCTTCCTGTCGACCGAGGAACGGGTGAACACCGTGGCGACCATGTGCGAGCGCGGGCACGCCGACAAGATGGTGCTGTCGCACGATGCGTCGTGCTTCATCGACTGGCTGCCGGAGGAACTGGTTCCGGTAGCGATGCCGAACTGGCACTACCTACACATCTCCGACGACGTGGTGCCGGCCTTGAAGCAGCGCGGGGTGACCGACGAGCAGATCACCACGATGCTCGTGGACAACCCGCGCGAGATCTTCGCGGCGCAGGGCGGCTACTGAGATGGCGGACGAGACGCCACCGATCGGCACCCAGGTATCGCAGCTGGCCGCAGCCGATCCCGACGCACCCGCGGTCACCTGCTCGGGCCAGACCCTGACCCGCCGTGAACTCGACCTGTCGACGAACCGGCTGGCGCGTGCCTTCGCCGAACGCGGGGTGGGCGTCGGCGACTACGTGACGATAGTGCTACCCAACTCGATCCAGTGGGCGCAGTCCGTGCTGGCCGCGTGGAAGCTCGGCGCGACGCCGACGCCGCTGTCGGCGCGGCTGCCTGACGCCGAACTCGAGGCCCTGCTCGATCTGCACTCGCAGGCACTCATCGTCGGCCGCGACGATCCTCGTGGGAAAACGCCCAGTGTGCCAACGGGTTTCACCCCGGATACGGCGCTGTCGGATGCCGAGCTGCCCGAGGTGGTGTCGCCGGTGTGGAAGTCGATGGCCTCAGGCGGCAGCACCGGTCGGCCCAAGCTGATCGAGGCGGGCGGCGACAGCCGGTTTCCGCCGAGGGCCGGCTATCCGCTCGGCGCGCAGGAGGGCGACGTCAACCTGGTCTCGGTTCCGCTGTCGCACAACACCGGCTTCACGACGTTCGCCGTCGGGCTGGTGCAGGGGCACCACCTCGTGCTGATGCCGCGCTTCGAACCGCGCGAGTTCCTGTCGCTCGTCACCGAGCACCGAGTCACGTTCCTGGCGACGGTGCCGACGATCATGCAGCGGCTGCTGCCGGTTTACCGGGCCGATCCCGACGCCTACGACCTGTCCTCGATCCGGCGGTTGTGGCACCTCGCCGCGCCGTGCCCACCCGCTATCAAGCAGGCATGGATCGACCTTGTCGGGCCCGAAACGGTCTGGGAGCTGTACGGCGGCACCGAACTTCAGGCGCTGACGTTTATCCGGGGAGATCAGTGGCTGACCCACCCCGGTTCGGTCGGCGTCGTCGTCGCCGGCGAGATGAAGGTCCTCGACGACGACGGCAACGAATGCCCGCCCGGCGTCAGCGGTGAGATCTACATGCGGCCAGCGCCCGGCAGCCCGCCCACCTACCGCTACATCGGTTCGACCGCGAAGAGCCGCGACGGCTGGGACTCACTCGGTGACCTCGGCTACTTCGATGCCGACGGCTTCCTCTACCTCAACGACCGGCGCGTCGACATGTTCACCGTCGGCGGCCGCAACACCTATCCCGCCGAGATCGAGTCCGCTCTGTGCGAGCACCCGGACGTGCTGTCCTGCTTGGTCGTTGGCGTACCCGACGACGACCTGGGCCAGGTGCCCTACGCGATCGTCCAGTCGGACGGACTCGACGAGGCGGCCGTCATCGCCTTCCTCACCGAGCGCATCGCCGGATACAAGGTGCCGCGCACGGTCGAATTCACCGACACACCGCTGCGGGACGACGCGGGCAAGGCACGCAGGTCGGCCGTGCGCGACGAGGTCATCGCGAGACTGGCTCAGGCGCGCTGACGGCACTGTCCAGCGGCGGCGCCGGCTCACCGGGGCTGCTGCGGCGATACTCCCAGCGCCGCAACGCAACCCGGCACGGCGACTCGACAAGCGCGTAGCTGACCGCTGCGATCGCGAAGCCGATCACCACCGTCAACACCAGCACGACCGGCATGTGCCCGTTGAATGCGAACTCGCCGATGATGGGGAACACCATCCACAGCGCGGCCAGGTGCCAGATGAACAACCCGTAGGACCATCGGCCCAGCGTCACCATCGTGGAGTTGCCCAGGATCCGGTGCGGGGTGTCCGGCGCGTCGAGGACCAGCGGCGCCAGCAGCGCACCTGACAGCACCGCGCCCATCGCGATCTTGACGATGAATTGGTGCGCGGTGCCCGGTGTGAGGCCCTCCGGGCCGGCCAGCGGCGAGGCCGCGATGAGGAACGCGACGACCGCGATGACCGCCATCAGGACGCGTCGCCTGGCCAGCCGGTGCGGCCAGCCGACCGGGGTCACCGTCAGCTCGGCGAGCAGCATGCCCGCGACGAACCACGACAGGAATGCAGGCGGCCAGTTCAGCGAGCTGACACCGACGGGGGTGGCAATCGGGATCAACGCCCAGCCGAGGCTCACGACACCGGCGGCTGCGAGCACCGGTATCCGGGACCGCACCGGTACCCGCCGCACCAGCAGCGCGAACACCGGCAGCGCGATGTAGAAGCTCACCTCGACGGCCAGGCTCCACATCTGCGTCAGCCCGGCGGTCAGCGTCAACGGCACATAGATCTGGGTCAGCGACAGGTTGGCCAGCCAGACCGTCAGATCGGCCTTGGCGTCGGGAAGCAGGGTCAGGATGACGACGACCGCCACCAGGTACGCGGGCATGATGCGGATCAGGCGCGACCGCAGATAGTGTCCCGTCGCCGGTACCGGACGCAGGTCACGGGCGGCGGCGGCGTGGCCACGCCACAGCAGGAAACCCGACAGCGCGAAGAACACCGCGACGGCCAGGTCGAACCGGCCGAAAAGCCGTCCCGCCACCCCGCCGGTGTGCCCGGTCTGGAAGGCGACGTGGGTGACGACGACGCCAACGGCCGCGCAGGCGCGCATTCCCTCCACCGGGGGCAGGAAGCCACGGGTACCTGCTACACCCTGAGACTGCCGTTCGAACGCCGCCACAGCGACCAGTGTGCCGGGCGCGGAAGCCGTCGCAGTAAGCGAGGGCCTTAGTCTGTGCTGTTAGGGTCGCTAGCCATTGGGATCGCCCAAACCGAAGGAGGAACGGTTTGAACCGCGCAGTGGCGTTGCGTATCGCGGCGTGCGGAATCTTGGGGCTCGGAGCTGCCCTGCTGATCGCCGCGCTGCTGCTCATCACCTACACCAATAGCAAGATCACCAAGATCCCGTTGGACTTGGACGCCACACTGGTCAGCGACGGAACGGGCACGGCGTTCGATCCGGCGTCCCTGTCCGCTCCGAAGTTCGAGGTGAGCAAAAACGCGCCGGTGTCGCAGCAGCAGCAGATCAGCGTCGAGGCGCCGTCGAATGCTGAGGTCGTGACCCTCCAAGTCGGAACGACGGTGCGCCGCACGGACAAGCAACAGGACAACGGGCTGTTGCTGGCTCTCGTCGACACCGTGACCCTTGACCGCAAGTCCGCGATGGCCGTCTCCAGCGAGAGCAATCCCGGTGGCGCCGTGCAGAAGCCGCGCACCATCGAAGACGACCAGCCGCCGACCAACATCGCGCTGCCACACGACGGGCTCGCGTACCGCTTCCCGTTCGACACAGAGAAGAAGACGTACCCGTTCTTCGATCCGATCGCCCAGAAGGCATTCGATGCCAACTACGACGGCGAGGAAGACGTCAACGGCCTCACCACGTACCGGTTCACCCAGAACGTCGGCTACGACGCCGACGGCAAGCTCGCCGAGCCGGTGAAGTACGCCTCGCTGTACGACGACGACGAGGACAGCCAGGTGACCGCGCCCGCAGGGATGTGGGGCGTGCCCGGTGAGCCCGAGGAACAGATCACGATGACCCGCTTCTACGCCGCCCAGCGGACGTTCTGGGTCGACCCGGTGTCGGGCACCATCGTCAAGACCAAGGAACGGGCCAACCAGTACTACGCGCGCGAGGCGCTGCGGCCCGAGGTGACGTTCGTCGACTACACCGTCACGTCCAATGAGCAGACGGTGGAGTCGCAGGTCGCCGCGGCCCGCGGCGAGCGGGACCGGGTGGCGCTGTGGGGACGGATCCTGCCGATCACCTTCACCGCCATCGGCTTGGTGTCGCTGATCGGTGGCGCCCTGTTGGGTTCGTTCAGCCTGCGGGCCGAGTCTGTGCTTATCGACCCAGGTCTCGACGAGGCCGATCACGGTTTCTTCGACACCCAGGGCATCAAGGTGCCCGGCGCCGAGGCGAAGACCGAGAAGATGCAGTTACCCACGCAGCGGCCTAGACAGCCACCGGACCGATAAGTCGCCATCTCGCGAAGTTCTGGGCGCCGGCCTATGCGCTGGCGCTCGCCCTTGTGGTGACCGGGCCGCTGCTTGCCCCCGGCTATCTGCTGCTTCGCGACGCCGTCTCGACCCCGCGGTCCTACTTATCCGATGCGGCGCTTGGCCTTTCGGACGCGGCGCCGCGAGCCCTGCCGCAGGATTTCGCGGTGGCGCTTGCCTCGCATGTGCTCGACGGCGGTGTCGTGGTGAAGGTTCTGTTGATCGCCGGGCTCTGGCTCGCGTGCTGGGGCAGTGCCCGGCTCGCCGCGGCGGTGCTGCCCGACGCGGGTGTGCCGGGCCAGTTCGTCGCGGCGACGCTGGCGGTGTGGAATCCCTATGTCGCCGAACGTCTTTTGCAGGGGCACTGGAGCCTGCTGGTCGGCTATGGGTGTCTGCCGTGGGTGGCGGCAACGGTGCTGCGGATGCGGTCAGAGCGCAGGACGCCGCTGTGGATCGAGATCGGCGCGCTTACCTTCTTTACTGCGCTGGCCGGGCTGACGCCGACGGGCCTGCTGCTGGCCGCGACGGTGGCGCTGGTCTGCTCGCTCGCGCCAGGCTCCGGTCGGCCACGCAGGCTGTGCGCGATCGCCGGGGTCGGCGCGGCGGCTCTCGCGGCGCTGCCGTGGTTGACGGCCGCGGCCGTGTCGGGATCGTTGTCGTCGTCTCAGGCCGAGGGTGTCCCCGCCTTCGCTGCACGGGCCGAGCCCGGCCTGGCCACCCTGGGTAGCTTGGCCAGCTTGGGCGGCATCTGGAACGGTGAGGCCGTACCCGCTTCCCGGACAACGCTTTTCGCGGTGGTAGCCGCCGTTGTGCTGCTGGGTGTGGTGGCGGCGGGCCTACCGGTCGTGGCCCGAACGCCTGCCGCAGTTCCGCTGCTCGTTCTTGCCGCCGCCGCCGTCGTGGTGCCCACGCTGATGGCGACGGGCCCCGGGTTGGCGGCCGTGGAGTCGACGGTCCGGGCTCTGCCGGGACTCGGCCTCGTGCGCGATGCGCAGAAGTGGGTGGCGTTGGCCGTGCCGGGCTACACGCTCGCCGCCGCGGGCGCGGTGGTGACGCTGCGGCGGTGGATGCCCGGCTTCGCCGCGGCGGCGGTGTGCGGGCTCGCGTTGATAGCGACACTGCCCGACCTGGCGTGGGGGGTCGGCGGCAAGGTCGTCGCGGTGCAGTACCCGGCCGGTTGGGCGGCGGCCGCGGCGGAGATCAACGCCGACCCGCGTCCGGTGGCGGTGCTACCGGCGGGCAGCATGCGGCAGTTCGCGTGGGCCGGCGATGCACCCGTGCTCGATCCGCTGCCGCGCTGGGTCCGCGCCGACGTTTTCACGACCGGCGACCTGACGATCTCGGGACGCCTCGTGCCCGGTGAGGGCGGCCGGGCCAGGGACGTCGAGCGACTGCTGACAACAGGGGGCGATCACGCCGCGCTGGCCCGCGCAGGCGTGGGCTGGCTGGTGGTCGAGTCCGGCGACGATGTCACGGTCACCCGGCTGGGCGGCGACCAGCCCGCCTCGCCCCACCGCGGATTGATGCTGTTCACGCACGCCGTGTGGCTGGCGATGCTGGTCGGCGGAGGGGTATTTGTGCTGGTCGGGCGCGTTCGTCGACGGGTGGAGTAGTCGACTACGCTAGTGACCCTCCTCGGCTGGCGGAAGCATTGTGATGTCGATCATCCTGAGCCCGAGGAGATGGCCATGAGCGTCCCGAGCGTGTTCGAAGCCGACCTGCCGACCGTCGAGTACGAAGAGGCGTCAAGCCCCGACGAAGCCCATCGAAACCTCCGCAAGGCCTTGGAGCAGGGACCGATCGCGATGGGGGCCCACGGCCCCGAGATCCTGAGCTACGAACTGGTGCGCACGACGCTGCGCGATTCCCGGTTCCAGGTGCCGCGGGGACTCGGCCTCGAGACGCAGGGCATCACGTCGGGCCCGCTGTGGGACCGCGCCGCCACCAGCCTGCTGGCCATGAACGGCGACGACCACAACCGGTTACGCCGCCTGGTGTCGAAGGCGTTCACCCCGCGGTCGGTCACGCGGCTCGACGACATCATCGTCGACGTCATCACCGGGCTGATCGAGCCACTCTCAGCGACGGGGCGCTGCGAGATCGTCGCCGACGTCGCCCGGCCCTATCCAGTGCCGATCATCTCCGCCCTGCTGGGTGCGCCTCGTGACGACTGGCGGCTGTTCTCCGACTGGGCCGACGATTTCTTCAAGCTGTTCACCTGGAACGTCGCCGAGTACGAGAACGACATCCTCACGGCGTGGGGACAACTCGATGATTACATCGATGGCATGGTCGCCACCCGGCGTGAGTCGCTCACCGACGACCTGATCTCCGAACTGATCCGCGCCGAGGACGACGGCGACCGTCTGACGATCAGTGAGCTGAGGATGCTCGCGGCAGGCATCCTGATGGCCGGCACAGACACCACGCGCAATCAGGTCGCCGCGGCGGTCGATGTGTTCTGCGACTATCCCGAGCAGTGGGAACTGCTGGCGCAGCGCCCGGAGCTGGCGATGAAGGCGGTCGAGGAAGTAATGCGTTTCTCCCCGGTGATTTTCGGCGCCATGAGGATGACGACGGAGGACGTCGAGATCGCAGACGTGATGATCCCCGCGGGCACGTTCGTGATGTGCAACACGGCCGCCGCCAACCACGACCCCGACGTGTATGTGGAGCCGGAACGCTTCGACATCTTGCGCGAGGATGCCCCGCCGATGCAGACCTTCGGCGCCGGCGCGCACTACTGCCTCGGCGCGAACCTGGCCAGGCGTGAGATCGCCGACGCGCTCAGGGTGATGTCGAGCCGCTTGCGCAATCTGCGCCGGGATGGCATCGCGCAGTGGAAGCCGATGGTCGGAATCAGCGGTCCGGCAACGCTTCCGGTGGCATTCGACGCCGCATAAGACCCCACCCCCTTTCGCCCAAACCAACGATTGGGCGGGAAAGTGCGAGAAGATCGCGCCATTTCGTCGATCTCGGCGGGTGTCGGACCGCCGGTGGACGATGCGGACATGGTTGAAGTCTTTCTCGGCAGGGAAGCATTGGGCGACGGACTGCCCCGTCACGAACTGCGCCGTTGGTATCGCCCGATGTTCCGAGGTGTTTACATCCCGAAAACATCGACGCCGTCGCTACACGACAGGACGATAGGAGCGTGGCTCACGTCGAACCGGACCGGCGTCATCTCCGGCGTCGCCGCATCGGCGTTGCACGGTGCCGGTTGGGTTGACGATGGCCATCCGATCGAGATCCTCGTTGATGAACGACGCCGCCAGCCCGGCCTCGTCGTACGAATGGATCGCGTCGCCGACGACGAGATAGTGACCCTAAACGATCTTCCCGCCACCACGCCTACCCGTACCGCGTTCGATCTGGGCCGCTACCAGAAGCGATCGATCGCCATCGGCCGCCTCGACGCACTCATGCGCTCCGCACCATTCAGCGATGAAGATGTTGCGAAGCTGATGCGCCGATACGGCCCGGTACGAGGTGTCCGTCAATTGCGCAGTCTTCTGCCGTTGGTCGATGCCGGCGCCGAGTCGCTGAAGGAGAGCTGGTTGCGACTGTTGCTTATTGACAACGGATTTCCCATTCCCGCGACGCAGATTCCGGTCTTCGATGGTGGGGAGCCGTTCGCCTTTCTAGACATGGGGTGGCGCGACATTCAACTCGCAGTCGAGTACGACGGTGAACAACACCGCACCAGTCGTCCTCAGTACGTCAAGGACGCCAAGCGAATCCCGAGACTCGAACGGTTCGGCTGGCAGGTGATCCGAGTGCTCAACGAGGACCGTCCCACCGAGATCCTGGCGACCGTCTACGAGGCCTACCTCCGCCGAGGTGGTGCCGAGATCGACAAATTAGTTCCATTTACTCGCACTTTCCCGCCCTATCGTTGGTTTGGGCGAAACGGGTACGCGGCATAGAGCGAGTGCTAGGCGGTCGCGGAGATCACACCGCTGACCCGCTTGCCTGCGAGTAGCGACTCCAGTACGCGGCGCATCGCGTCGGCGCTCTGCCGCCAGGAGAACTCCCCGCTGCGGGTCTGCGCCTTGCCGCCGAGCTGATCGCGAAGCACCGGATCGGTCGGCCAGGCTGGCGGCAGAGTCGCACACGTCCCCAACATCTCTGCGGCGGCCTGGACGGCCAGACTGGTCTTGCCCACGCCGCCGGTCCCGGTCAGGGTGATCGACCTCGATGTGTTGAATCCCTCTGCTATCAACTTCATTTCGCGATCCCGTGGGCAGGTCAGGGGCTTGCCGCACCTCCGCCATGCCGGGATCGTACGTCGATCACCTGCCCTGACAGGCCGTGTCAGACAATGCCGCTGACCCGCTTGCCCGCTAGCAACGAGTCCAGCACGGTGCGCATCGCGTCGGCGCTCTGCCGCCAGGAGAACTCCCCGCTGCGGGTCTGCGCCTTGCCGCCGAGTTGGTCGCGAAGCACCGGATCGGTCAGCAGCCGCTCGATGCCGCCCACCAGTTCGTCGTGGTCGTCGACGAGCAGTCCGGTTACGCCGTCGACGATCGAGTCGGTCAGCCCGCCGGAGGACCGGTAGCCGATCGTCGGCACCCCGTGCTGGGCGGCCTCGGTCACCGCGAGGCCCCAGCCCTCCTTGCGCGACGGCAGCACATGCACCCAACTCCGTTGCAGCACTTCATGTTTGGCCGCGTCATCGACGTGGCCGTGGAACGTTACAGCGTCGGAGACACCGAGCAGCCGCGCGTGGTCGACAAGGCGGTCGCGCCACCAGCCGCCACCGACGATGTCGAGGTGCAGGCCGGGCATCTGCGGCCGCAGCTCGGCGAGGGCGTTCAGCGCGTCCTCGATCTGCTTGTGCGGCACCAGCCTGCTGAGCAGCGCGATGCCGCGGATGGTCCGCGCGAGGCAGCGCGAGCGTCTCCGCGCGGCGCCTCATCGAGTCCGTTGCGAACCACCGCGATGCGCCCGGCGTCGACACCGAGGTCGGTCAGATCGCGCGCCGACGGAAGGGACACGGTGACGTACTGGTTGCGCCGGTGCAGCCATGGTGACAGCCGTGACTCGACGAACCAGCCGAAGCGGCCCTTCAAGCGACCGGCGACCGGCCACAGTTCGCGGTGGCAGTGGTGCACGAGCACGACGACGCGGCGGCCGTAGGCGAGGCGCGCCAGAAATGGCAGGCCGTTCTGGGTGTCGATCACCACGTCCGGCCGCACCCTTCGCAGCGGACCGAGGCCGAAACGGGCCGCCACCATCGCCAGCCCCGCCCAGATGTAGATCGAGTAGGCGCCGCCTGCCCGATCGATACGCACCCCGTCGACGACCTCGCGGCGGGCAGAGCCGGGATATCGCGCGGTCCGCAGCGTCACATCGACACCCGATGCGGCCAACTGCGCACCGATGCGCTGCAGGTATGCCTCACTGCCGCCGCCCTGGGGATGGCCGGTATCCCGCCAGCACAACAAGAGCACGGAGCGTACGGGGCGGCCAGACATCCGTGCCAGCGTAACCGCTGCATAAGGTCGTGTTATGTCCGCCACCGACGTCTTCGCCCGGCGGGCGACGCTGTCCCGGTCGGTGCGGCTGCTGTCACAGTTCCGCTTCGAGCAGACCGATCCGGCCCGGTTCTACACGGCGCTCGCCGAGGACACCGCCGCGATGGTCGGCGACCTGTGGCTGGCGACTCATCGGGAGCCCGCCGCGGGCCGGATCCTGCTCGACGTGGGTGGTGGTCCCGGCTACTTCGCGACGGCGTTCGAGAGCGCCGGGTTCACCTATATCGGCGTCGAACCCGATCCAGCCGAGATGCACGCGGGACCCGCGACCGGCGGGACGGCCACCTACGTCCGCGCCTCCGGCATGGCTTTGCCGTTCGCCGACGCCAGCGTGGACATCTGCCTGTCGTCGAACGTCGCCGAGCATGTGCCGGAGCCGTGGCGGCTGGCCAGGGAGATGCTGCGGGTCACCAGGCCCGGCGGCCTCGCCGTGCTGTCCTACACGGTGTGGCTCGGCCCGTTCGGCGGCCACGAAATGGGCTTGACCCACTATCTCGGCGGCGCCCGCGCCGCAGCCCGCTACACCCGCAAACACGGTCATCCGGCCAAGAACAACTACGGCTCGTCACTGTTCGCCGTCTCGGCAGCGGACGGCCTCGATTTCGGCGCCGGGTCGGGCGCGCTCGTCGCCGCATTCCCCCGCTACCACCCCAGATGGGCGTGGTGGATGACCAAGGTGCCGCTCCTGCGGGAATTTCTGGTGAGCAACCTTGTGCTGGTTCTTCGCCCGCCGCAATCGCGCGACTGAAACATGTTCTCGTTTTGCCCGTTCGTGGGTAGGGTGGCGCCATGACTCAGAGCACGGCTTTCAAGACCGAGTGGGACAAGCTGTTCATCGGCGGCAAGTGGACCGAACCCGCGACCGCCGACGTCATCGAGGTGCACTCGCCTGCCACCGGTGAGCTCGTCGGCAAGGTTCCGCTCGCGAGCAAGGCCGATGTCGACGCCGCCTGCGCGGCCGCCCGTAAGGCCTTCGACGAGGGGCCGTGGCCGCACATGTCGCCACACGAGCGGGCAGCCGTGCTCGGCGCCGCAGTCAAGCTGATGGAGGAGCGGGCCGACGAGCTGAAGTTCCTGCTGGCTGCCGAGACGGGTCAGCCGCCGACCATCGTCGACATGATGCAGTACGGCGCAGCGATGGCGGCGTTCCAGTACTACACGGGTGCCGCGGACAAGTTCACCTGGCGCGATTTCCGCGAGGGCGTGTACGGCGAGACGATGGTGCTGCGTGAGCCGATTGGCGTCGTCGCGGCCGTCACGGCGTGGAATGTGCCGTTCTTCCTGGCCGCCAACAAGCTGGGCCCGGCGCTCGTCGCGGGTTGCACGATCGTGGTGAAGCCGGCCGCCGAGACCCCGCTGTCGTTGTTCGCGATGGCCGAGATCTTCGCCGAAGCCGGGCTGCCCGAAGGCGTGCTGTCGGTGGTGCCGGGCGGCCCGGAGACCGGCCGCGCGTTGACCGCCAACCCGGAGATCGACAAGTTCACGTTCACCGGTTCGAGTGCGGTGGGCAAGGAGATCGGCAAGCTCGCGGCCGAGAAGCTCAAGCCGTGCTCGCTGGAGCTCGGTGGCAAGTCGGCGGCGATCATCCTCGAGGACGCCGATCTGGACTCGACGCTGCCGATGCTGGCGTTCTCCGGATTCATGAACTCCGGTCAGGCGTGCGTAGCCCAGACCCGAATCCTGGCGCCGCGGTCACGCTACGACGAGGTCGTCGAAAAGATCAGCGCTGCAGCGGCCGGAATGCCGATCGGACTACCGGACAATGCCGGCGCCATGATCGGGCCGCTGATTTCCGAAAAGCAGCGGGAGCGCGTTGAGGGCTACATCAAGAAGGGTGTCGAGGAAGGTGCGCGGCTGGTGACCGGTGGCGGCCGGCCCGACGGCCTGGACAGCGGATGGTTCATCCAGCCAACGGTTTTCGCCGATGTCGACAACTCGATGACAATCGCGCAGGAGGAGATCTTCGGGCCGGTGTTGGCGGTCATTCCCTACGACACCGAGGACGACGCGGTGCGCATCGCCAACGACTCGCCATACGGCCTCGCGGGCAGCGTGTTCACCACCGACAACGACAAGGCGATGAAGATCGCGTCGAAGATCCGCACCGGCACCTACGCGGTGAACATGTACGCGTTCGATCCCGGCGCGCCGTTCGGTGGCTACAAGAACTCGGGCATCGGCCGCGAGAACGGGCCGGAGGGTATCGAGCAGTACACCCAAGCCAAGAGCGTGCTGCTGCCGTTCGGCTACAAACCCGAGTAGCAGTCACGACCATGTTCATCCCTTCCTGCGCTGCAACATCTGGCATCTGAGGGGGACTGACAGCGATCTCGTCGTCGACGCGGGCCTTGGCGTGCACTCGCTGCGGTCAGGGGCGCCACACTTGTTCGAGCGCGAGCCGGACGTGCCACTCCGTCGGTCGACGGTGACACCATCGACCTGGCCGACCGCATCCTGACGGCACTGCATCTGCCGGGACACAGCCCAGGCAGCATCGCTGCGTTCGAGCCACACGAGGGAGTGCTCTTCTCCGGCGACCTCGTCTACGACCTCGATCCCGGCGAGGAACCGCTGGACGGTATCCGCGGAGCGGTTGTCTCGGACTACATCAGTTCACTCGAGCGTGTTGCCGATCTCCCGGTGACCGTCGTGTACCCGGCCACGGGGATCCCTTCGGTCGCGAACGGCTTCTGACGTTGATCCGCGATTACATCGACTCCCGGGGTGGGATCATTCGTTGATGGAGGAGGACGACCTCGAAAAGCGGATCGCTGATCTAGAAGGTCGACCAGCGGAACCCGCCGACGAACCTGGCGAATACAGCGCAATCAGGCGTGCAATTAAGACCTTTTGGATGCCGGTTGCAATCGCAATCCTCACTCTTCTGGCGTATTCGCTGACAACTCTGGAGCGCTTCTTCCTATGCTGAAAAACCCCGCGCCGTCCTGGGTGGGCTTGCTGGTCTTGATCACACCGTTCGCCGCGGTTGCCGTTTACATCGTGGTGCGGTGGCGGCGAGATTAACTGAACCGAATGCCTAGGTAGTCGTTCTGCCGCAATGGTTTTGGCGACCCGGACCTAAATTGCGTTAGCCCGTCAGGGGCCAGCTGGTCCTTCGCCCGGGCTGGTGTCCCACCATCGTCCGCAAGTGAGGCAGTTGGCCGTCTTATGAACGCGCTGTATCCCGCGTCTTTGATCCCGCGACGCGGACCTTAGAGCTACGGGCCGACAGCATCACCGCGGTGCTTGACGATCTCGAAAGCGGCGAAGCGGTCCTCGTCGCGATCGACGGAACATTCCCAGAATCGGCGCTGTTCGCAGCCGCATATCCGTCCCGCACAGCCGCGCTGGTCGCGCTCGAGGGCTATGCGGATCCGCTTGCTGAACACATCGAGGGGTCCACACCCGAGGAGGTCACCGCTGCCGCGGTCGCCATGTGGGGCACGGGGGAGTTTGCACATCCCGCGAATCCGGACATGCCGTGGAACGAAGAAATTCGGGCAACCTGGGCGCGGTACGAACGCCTGGCGGCAAGCCCAGGGACCTTTGCTCGCATGAAGGTGGCCGGCATGGACGTCCGGGCGTTGCTTCCCGCGGTCCGCGTCTCGACACTCGTCCTCCACCACACCGACGATCCGCTGTTCCCGCCCGAGTGGGGCAAGGACGTCGCCGACCGCATACCCGGCGCGAAATACGTCGAGCTTCCAGGGCGCAACGTTTTTCATCTTCGTCGAACCGTGGCGTCAGTCGTTTCAGGAGATCGCCCAATTCCTCACAGGCCAACAGGCTGACGTGGCCGATGATCGGGTTCTAGCGACGGTGTTGTTCACCGACATCATGAACTCGACGCGCCGGGCAGCCGAGATCGGCGACCGTGACTGGCATGCCTTACTTGATGCGCACGACGCTATCGTCCGCGTGCAACTGAATCGCTTTCGAGGCCGCGAGGTGAACACCTCGGTCGACGGCTTTCTCGCGATGTTCGACGGCCCGCAGCGAGCGATCCGCTGCGCGATGGCCATTCGCGACGCGGTGCAGCCGCTCGGCATAGAAGTACGTGCCGGGTTGCACACCGGAGAGTGCGAGGTCCGCGGCGATGACATCAGTGGGATCGGCGTGCACATCGGCGCGCGCGTGTCTGCGCTGGCGGGGCCGAATGAGTACTGGTGTCGAGCACGCTGCACGACCTGGTGATCGGGTCAGGGCTGGAGTTCGACGACCGCGGCGCACATGACCTCAAGGGCGTGCCCGGCGAATGGCGCCTCTTCGCCGTCATGTCTGGATAGCGCCGCCGACGGGTCATGGTGTTGATGTCCACCCGGTTCGCGGCACGTGTGCAAGCCTCTAGACATGGTCGCAACATACGAGGAATTCGCTGTCCAGCAGCGGTCAGAGCATCTCAATATGTTCAACCGCTGGTCTGCGGTTGTTGCTTGGTATGTTCTGGCGCTCCCGGGTGTCGCCGCGGCGTTATTGGGTAGACCCAAGGCTGGCGCCGCGCTGTTTGCTCTATCGCAGGTAACTATCGCTGCCGGCCATATCATCGAAGGCAATCTTTTTGAGCAGACGCGAATCACCGCCCGTCATCCGATCTGGGTCCTGCGGGCCGATCTCGCCATCGCAAACGAAACGGTCGTGGGTCTCGTTGATCGGAAGTGAGACGCCTGAGCGCGGCCCCAGACGTTGGAGTTGCACTGCGGCATCAGACGGCTAGAACAGCACCCGCACGATCGTCTCGGCGACTGCGGCGGGTTTGTTGGAGCCGTCGAGTTCGATCGTGTTCTTCACCGTCAGGTTGACGGTGTTGTCGTCCACCTTGGTCGCATCGATCAGTTCGGAGCGCGCCCGAATCCGTCCGCCCGACGGCACGGCCGCAATGAACCGCACCTTGTTGGACCCGTAGTTGATCGCCATCTTCGCGTTCTCGACGCGGTAGTTTTCCTTGGTGAGCGCGGGGATCATCGAGAGCGTCAGAAAACCGTGCGCAATCGTTGTGCCGTAGGGGCTTTCGTTCTTGGCGCGGTCAGCGTCGATGTGAATCCACTGGTGATCCCCGGTCGCATCGGCGAAGGCGTTGATGCGCTCCTGGTCGATCTCCTGCCACTCGCTGACGCCGAGTTCCTCCCCCACCGCAGCGACGGCATCGTCGATCGACGTGATCACCTTCATCAGAATGCTTCCTCTCGTAGGTTCATGACCGCAAGGTCCACACCCTCGACGATCTTGCGGTCGGCGGTCAGCCGCGGCAACACATTCTTCGTGAAAAAGTCTGCGGCGGCTACCTTTCCGGCATAGAACTCGCGGTCGCGGTCGGACGGGTTCGCGTCAAGTGCGTTGAGCGCCACCTCGGCATGCTCGAGCAGCAGCCATCCGATGAACAGATCCCCGACCGCCAGCAGGTACGCCACCGACCCCAGGCCGAGCCGGTACAGCTCGCGGGCGTTCTCCTGAGCACTCATCAGGTATCCGGTCAGGGCGACCGTCATCGCCTGCGCATCGGCGAGCGCCGTGGCCAGCAGCGCGCGGCCCTCGGCCAGTTCCGGCCTGGCGGTCTCGCTGTCCAGGAACTTCTGGATCTGGGTGACGACGTGGTTCAGCGCGACGCCCTGATCGCGGGCGATCTTGCGGAAGAAGAAGTCCTGGGCCTGAATCGCGGTCGTGCCCTCGTAGAGGCTGTCGATCTTGGCGTCGCGAATGTACTGCTCGATCGGATAGTCCTGCAGGAAACCCGATCCGCCGAACGTCTGCAACGACTCGGTCAGGCACTGGTAGGCACGCTCGGAGCCGACGCCCTTGACGATCGGCAGCAGCAGATCGTTGACCCGCTCGGCGAGCTCGGCATCGGCCCCCGAAACGATCTCGGCCACCGAGCGGTCCTGATGCGCGGCGGTGAACAGGTAAAGCGCCCGCAGGCCCTCGGCGTAGGACTTCTGGGTCATCAGCGCGCGACGCACATCGGGGTGGTGAATGATCGTGACCCGCGGGGCGGTCTTGTCGGTCATCTGCGTCATGTCGGCGCCCTGCACCCGGGTCTTCGCATAATCCAGTGCGTTCAGATATCCGGTCGACAACGTCGCAATCGCCTTGGTACCGACAAACATCCGGGCATACTCGATGATCTTGAACATCTGGGCGATGCCGTTGTGCGAGTCCCCGACCAGCCATCCGACCGCGGGCACACCGTGCTGACCGAACGTCAACTCGCACGTCGCCGACGCCTTCAGGCCCATCTTGTGCTCTAGCCCGGTGACGAAGACGCCGTTGCGCTCGCCCGGCTCTCCGGTCTGAAGATCCGGCAGGAACTTCGGCACGACGAACAGGCTCAGGCCCTTTGTGCCGGGTCCAGCGCCCTCGGGCCTGGCGAGCACCAGGTGCAGGATGTTCTCGAATACATCGTCGGTGTCACCATTGGTGATGAACCGCTTGACGCCGTCGATATGCCAGGTGCCGTCGGCCTCCTGGACAGCCTTCGTGCGGCCCGCACCCACATCCGACCCTGCGTCGGGCTCGGTCAACACCATCGTCGCGGCCCAATTACGTTCCAATCGCAAGCGATGCCAGCCGCCGCTGCTCTTCGTTCCCGATCTGATAGAGGATGTCCGCCATGATCGGGCCTGCCAGATACATGAACGCGGCCGGCTGGGCGCCGAGCGCGAACTCGTTGATCGACCACGCCACCATCGCGGGTGCGGCCACCCCACCGATGTCCTCATCGAGGCCGACGCGGAACCACTCGCCCTGCTGCCAGGCCCGCAATGACTTCTTGAACGACTCGGGAATCGTCACCACGTGCGTCTCGGGGTCGAACGTCGGCGGGTGACGGTCGGCGTCGGCGAACGCCTCGGCCAGCGGTCCCTCGGCCAGCTTCGACGCCTCCTCGAGCATCTGGCGCACGGACTCGCCGTCGAGGTCGCCGAACTCACCGGTTGCCAACGCCTTCTCGAGCTCGAGCACCTCGAATAGGTTGAACTCAAGGTCGCGCACATTGCTCTTGTAATGGCCCATGGCTAGCCCTTCCACAGCGACTGGGCCGAGCGTAACCGTCCTACCGACCCTGGAACCGGGCTTCGCGCCGCTCGATGAATGACTGGACGCCCTCGGCGGCATCAGCGGTGCCGAACAATCGCGTCATCTCCGGCCGCAGCCGTTCAACCGCGGCATCGTCGCCGGCGGCACGGGCGAGATGCGCCGACGCCAGCACCGCCCGGACTCCCAGCGGGGCGGCCCGTTCGGCGATGGTGTGCGCGATCTCGCGGGCGGTGGACTGCGCCTCCGCGGCGTCGGCGCTGACCTCTTGAAGCAGCCCGATCCGCAGGGCCTCACCCGCGTCGAATTCGTCTCCGGTGA
This sequence comes from uncultured Actinomycetota bacterium, assembly GCA_963822305.1. Taxonomy (GTDB): domain Bacteria; phylum Actinomycetota; class Actinomycetes; order Mycobacteriales; family Mycobacteriaceae; genus Mycobacterium. The sequence goes on from CAWGHF010000015.1 coordinate 405,832, forward strand.
GCAGCCAGCGCATCGCGTTGCCCCACCCCGTCTGCTGCGGCAGCCGGATGGTGGCGCCGCCGAACGGGTAGATCCCGCGACGCACCTCCATTTGCGAAAACCTGGTGTCGGCAGCCGCGATCCGGACGTCAGCGGCCAGCAACAACTCGATGCCGAGCGTCATGCACCAGCCATGCGCGGCGGCGACGACGGGCTTTGTCCACGTCCCGTCCAATCGCCATGGATCGCGACCGTCGTCGGGGAACGGCAGCTCCCCACTGACGATGTTCGGTCCGACGTCCACCAGGTCGAGGCCGGCAGTGAAGTGGTCGCCATGTGCGAAGAGGACACCCGCCCGCAGGGAGTCGTCGGACTCCAGCAGCCCGTACGCACGGGACAGGTCGGCGAGCATCGCCAGGTTGAACGCATTGCGCTTGTCAGGTCGGTTCAGGCCGATGGCCAGCACGTGGCCATCGCGTTCCAGCGTGATGGTGTCGAGGTTCAGCTCCGGTGCTGTCATCAGGCGAGTCAAGCGCGTGGCGCCTGATTATGCAATCTCCCATAATTAGGCTCCGGCTGAGTCAAACCCCTGACCAGCGGCTTGACACGTGTTTACCTGCTGTTTACCGCCGATCAGGCGCCAATTTCCGGCTGGCGGAATTGCAGACAGGACTCAGCGGTTATATGGTATTGATCATAATCAGCGAGTCGGCAACGGCGCCGCTCACTATTAGGAGGCACCCGATGTGGGTCATCGAGCTCAACTTCGCCGGCCGCCAGTTCACGCACCGTGTGCCTGACCGTCGTCAGCGGATCTACCGGCTGGCCACCCGAACCGTGGGATGGCGGCCGTCGCAGTTCCGCAACCAGCAGGCGGCGTGAGGTCGCTAGAGACCGTGCCGACGACCAAGACGCGAACCAAGCGGGGTTCGACGCGAAGCAACATGCTGATCAGCGCCGCCGAGGTGATGCGCGAGCGCGGCGCTGCCGGTGTGACGATCGATGAGGTGCTTGCCCGTAGCGGCGCCCCCCGCGGATCGGTGTACTACCACTTCCCCGAGGGCAGAAATCAGATCCTCGCCGAAGCGTTGCGCTGGGCCGGTGATTCGATCGCCGAAAGCATCGACGCCGCCGCCGAGCGGGGCGCGCTGCTGCTCGTACGCGGGTTCACCGAGTTCTGGGAGCGGACGCTGCAGGAGAGCGACTACGGCGCGGGCTGTCCCGTCGTCGCGGCCGCGATCGGCTGCGCAAGCGACGAGGCGGAGCTGGCCACAATCGCGAGCGAAATCTTCGGGCGTTGGCGCGATGCGTTGACGCGTGCTTTCATCGCCGACGATTTCGATGCCGCGGAGGCCGAGTCATTGGCGGTCACCTGCATCGCATCGTTGGAGGGCGCGGTGGTGTTGTGCCGATCCATCCGCAATGCGGAGCCGTTGCGTCAGGTCGCAAGCCAGATGGAATTCCTCATCAAGTCAAGGGAATTCGTTCGTCGTAACGGTCTGCCGACCGGCCATCGCTAGGCCTTCCGCCACCTGGCGCAGATGAAGTCGCCGTTGACGCCCGACTCCTCCAGTTTCCACTCGGTGTGGCGGGGCATCAGCCGCCCACCCGTCCCCAACGTGCACGGTGCGTAGCTGACGATCATCTCGTCGATCAACCCGGCTTGGGCGAACTGTGCGGCCGCGTCGCCACCGCCCACCACCCAGACATCTTGATATCCGGCCGCCTGCAACAGCATTGGGTGCAGCTCGGTCACGTCGCCGTGAAAGGCGCGAACTCCGTCGCCGGTCCGCACGATGTCCGGTCGGTGGGTCAATACCCAGGTGGGCTGCTTGTACTGCCACTCGTCGGGGTCGTTGGCCAGGATCCACTCGTATGTCGTTGCCCCCATCACCAGCGCTCCGACCGAATTACTGAAGGCGTGGTAGCCGAAGGGTCCATCGGCGTCGATGTTGCGGGTTATCAACCAGTCCAGGCTCTCCCGGTCGTCGACGATGTAGCCGTCGATGCTGGATGCCGTGTAATAGATCGTCGCCATGTCAATGGCCTCTCATCCAGTCGAGCGGATCACCCGTGCGGGTGTGGACACCGTGGCGCGCCAGCATCGTGCGGGCCAGCTGCCTGCGGTGTGCGGAATAGGTCAGTACGTGCGCGACGATGCCGTGGAGCTGAAACGACTCCGGCGGATCGCACAGTGCGTCGATGATGGTATCGCCGAGACGTCCTTCGGCGGTGTAATCGGACACCATTGTGCTCCAACGGTTCCCGAGACCGTCGTGGTGAGCCGCCAGCCGCGCCGGCGTGGTCGACTCCGGTTGGGTGGACTCGCGACTGGGAAAGTCGCGGCCCTCGATCGTCGCCAGCCAGACTTCCTTCGTCCACACGATCGCGCCGAGCACCGCGCCGACGCTCGGTTCCCGGCCGTCCCATTCGAGGACCACCTGCCCGGGTGAAATCTCGTTGCAGCCACTGCTCTTTCGACAATTGCGCGGCCTCGTTGATCAGGTATGCGGTGTCGGCGACGTCGTGCGCCACCATCAGCTGTGAAATGTCGGGCTCCTTCGTATCGCCGTCGCTGTCCAGCCACAGAGACTGCGGCGGATGGAAATGCAAGCCATTGGGCGCGGGCAGCCGGAACTCGACGTCGACGGCCTTCGAGGGCGGCACGCCGAACGTGCGGCGGAACGCCCGCGAGAACACCTCCGCCGATGACCACCCTTCGTCGGCGGCAACCGCAGACACCGATTCGCCGTTACGCAACCGCCAGGCCGCACGCTCGAGCATGATGCGGCGCCGCAATGCGGCGGGCGGCTCCCCGGTCAGCCTGCGCACCTCGCGGGTGAAGTGGAACTCCGACGCGAAGCTGCTGCGCGCCATGGCGCCGACGCCCGTGTTGTCGGCGTCGACGACGGCGTCGAGCAGTTCGCGCAGGCGGTCGCGGCGGGCGGGATCGGTCACGTTCACCGAGTATGGTCGGCCGCCGCCAGGTTGGACATGACAATTCCTGCTGCGACCGCCTCACTAGACTTGCGTGCTCAGTGAGCGAATTCGAGGCCTTGTGCGCCAACGACGGCGAACTGGCCAAACTGCGTGCGTCGATCCGGGACTTCGTGACCGCTGATCGCGCCAGCTACGGCTGGGAACCTGCGGTCGATTCGTGGCTCGCGAAATGGGACCCCGACTTCTCCGCCCGGCTCGCCGATGCCGGGTTCGTCGGCCTCACCATCCCTGCCGAGTACGGCGGGCACGGACTCGGGTACCTGCATCGCTATGTGGTGACAGAGGAGCTGCTGGCGCACGGCGCACCCGTCGCCGCGCACTGGATCGCCGACCGTCAGGTGGCTCCCGGTCTTCTCGCGTACGGCAGCGAGGAGCAGCGGCGTCGGATCCTGCCCCGCATCGTCGCAGGCAAGTTGTACTCGGCGATCGGGATGAGCGAGCACGGCGCGGGCTCGCGACCTCGCCGCGGTCCAGACCCGCGCGGTCGCGACCGACGGCGGCTGGCTGCTCAGCGGCACCAAGGTGTGGACCAGCGGCGCGCACCTCGCACACCAGATCGTGGTGTTGGCGCGGACCAGCCCACTCGATCCGCAGCATCGCCATGCCGGCTTCAGCCAGTTCATCGTGCCGACCGACTCCGCGGGGATCACGATCAGCCCGATCCAGCTGATGAACGGCGAACACCACTTCAACGAGGTGACATTCGACGACGCGTTCGTCGCCGACGGCGACGTGCTCGGCGAGGTCGGCAACGGCTGGCACCAGGTCACCGCCGAGCTGGGCTTCGAACGCAGTGGGCCGGAACGAATTCTGTCCACCGCGACGCTGGTGTTCGCCGCCATCCGCGCACTCGCCGAGCAGGATATCGATGACCGGACGGCCGCCGAGGTGGGCGACCTGATGGCCCGCATGATCTCGCTGCGCCAGCTGTCGGTGTCGGTCGCCCGCACGCTGTCCGAGGGCGACGATGCCGCGAGCCGGGCCGCGCTGGTCAAGGATCTCGGCACGCGATTCGAGCAGGACTCGGTGGAACTGGTGGCCGACCTTCTCGACGTCGTCGACCCGCGCTCACCGCACTCCGAGCGGCTGCGCGGCCTGCTGGCCACCGCCCGGCTGCACTCGCCCTTGTTCACGCTGCGCGGCGGCACGAACGAGGTGCTGCGCGGAGTGGTCGCCAAGGGCATGGGGGCGCGGTGAACGAACTGACGCAGCTCGTCGACGACATCGGCCGCCGATCATTCGACGCACGGCTCGGTCATCGCGGCGCGCCCGACGAGTTCGACGCGGCATTGTGGCGCCATCTCGAGGAGACCGGGCTGAGCAGGCTGACCAGCAGTCAGGAGGCCGGTCCGGCCGAGGCCGCGATCGTGCTGTCCGGTCTGGCCCGCCACGCGGGCGCCGTTCCGATCGCCGAGACGGATCTGCTTGCGGCCTGGCTCGCGGGCGAGGCCGCAGTCGATGTGCCCGACAGCGGGCCGCTGACCGTCGCGATCACCGACGCGGAGACCGTCGACGGCAGGATCGTCGGCGCGGCGACCGATGTGCCGTGGCCGCACTCGGCCCCGGTGCTACTGGCCGCGCGCACCGCCGACGCACTCCACGTCGCTGTCGTCGACGACCCCCGAGTGATCGACGGGCACAATCTCGCCGGTGAACCCCGCGGCTCCTTCACGTTCGAGTTACCGGTCGACCGGTTCGCTTCGGTGCGCCTCTCCGTGGCAGATGAACTCGTCCGCCGCGGCGCATGGAGCCGCTGCGTGCAGACCGTCGGCGTGCTGGATGCCGCCGCGGATCTCACCGTCACCCACACCCGCGAGCGCCGACAGTTCGGCAGGCCACTGTCCGCGTTCCAGGCCGTGCAGCATTCGTTGGCGGCGATGGCGGGGGAGATCGAACGGGCCCGTGCCGCAACGGTGTTGGCGATCGCCGCGGCGGCCGACTGCGGGTTCGACAGCGCCGAGACCGACTATGCGGTGACGGTGGCCAAGGTGGCCGTTGGCCGGGCCGTCGAGCCGGTGACCACCATCGCACACCAACTGCACGGTGCCATCGGGGTGACGCGCGAGCACCAGCTGTGGCTGGCCACCATGAGGGCGCGAAGCTGGGTCGACGACTTCGGCAGCACCGCACACTACGCGCGGCGGCTCGGACGCATGGCGCTGGCTAGCGAACCCTGGGACCTCGTCGTCAGCTGTCCAGCACCTGGCTGACGCGGGCCTCGACGTCACCGAGGCCGGTGATGTCGATGCCGAACTGGTCGGTCAACGCCTCGACGACCTGCGCCGCCGTGTCGTAGCGGATCCGTTCGCTCTCGCCCTTGCGGTGGATGGCGAGGTTGCGGCCGCGCAGGTTCCACCGTGCGTCGTCGGTGACGAGCGCGACGGACAGACCGGTGACGAATCCGGACTCCGGATACGTTGAGACATACCAGCTTCCGACTTGACGGTCGATCATCGGGAACGGTCGCGTGCTGAATAGGTAGAGCGGTTGCCAGGTATCGCGGATCTCGCTCTCCAAGACATACCCGTCCTCGTGCTCACGGATCCGGTACGGCTCGTGTCGGGTCTGCTGCGCGGTGTCGGTCTCGAACCGGATCGGCGACGACAGCGTCTGGCCACCGAACCCGACGTCGACGAGGTAGCGACCGTTTTCGCCGGGCACCGTCACCGCGAGCGCCTGATGCGTCTGCGCGGGCAGCTCGCCGCTGGTGTTCATCCAGACCACCCGGCCGCCGAGGACGTCCACCCCGAAACCCAACTCCGACAGCACATATGCCATCACGCCGTTGTGTTCGAAGCAGTAGCCGCCGCGGCGGCGCCGAACCAGCTTGTCGAGGAGAGCCTCCGGTCGCAGGTCGGCCACGGGAACGCCCATCACCGGGTCAAGGTTCTCGAACGGAATCGACCGGTTGTGCGCGGCGACCAGCGCGGTGAGCACATCGAGGGTCGGCTCGGTCGGGCCGGTGTAGGAGACGCGGCGGAAATACTCGGCGACGGTGACGGCGTCGGCTGCCATGTGACCGAGTGTTGCAGCTAGTGCTTTCCGTGGGACACGCCGGGAGCGTTCGACGGGTCGCCTTCCGACGGTTCGGCGCCGCCGTGGAGCTCCTTCAGCCGCGCGTGCAGGACTTCCAGCACCGGTATGCGGTTGCCGTGCTCTGTCTCGTGGTCGAACAAGGTGCGCAGCGGAGCCTCCTCCAGCCCGCGGATCCGATGTCGCAGGTCGGCGAGGGACAGTTGGTCGTAGTCGGTGAGCGGCAGTTGGTCGTGGGAAGCCATGCCTACTGGTTGCCCACGGCTGCCCCGCAGAAACGGTCAGGTGCCGGTCCATTTCGGCGGCCGCTTCTCAGCGAAAGCCACCGCGCCTTCTCTGGCGTCGTTGGACATGAAGACGGGCGCGAGAACCTTGTTCTGCTTGGCCCACATCTCATCGGGGCTCCAGCCGCGCGATTCGACGATGATGCGCTTGGTGGCTGCGACGGCCAGCGGGCCGTTATTGCTGATGCGCTCCGCCAGCCCGATCGCCGCGTCCAGTGCCGATCCCGGCTCGGCCAGCAGGTTCACCAGCCCGAGCTCGTGCGCTCGCTCGGCCGGGAGGTTCTCGCCCGTCAGCGCCAGCTCCATCGCGACCGCGGGCGGGATGCGCTGCGGAAGCCGCAGCAGACCGCCGCCGCCAGCGACCAGGCCCCGCTTGACCTCGGGGATGCCGAACGCGGAGTCCTTCGACGCCACGATCAGATCGGTGGCCAGCGCCAGCTCGCATCCGCCCGCCAGGCAGTAACCCTCGACCGCCGCGATGAGCGGCTTGGCCGGTGGGCGCTCGGTGAACCCCATGCCCCGGCCCTCGACGACGACGTTCTCGCCGCGCGCGAACGCCTTGAGGTCCATGCCCGCAGAGAACGAGCCGCCTGCGCCGGTCAGGATGCCGACCGACAAGCCGTCCTCGCCGTCCAGCCGGTCCATCGCATCGGCCAATCCGCGGCTGACCTCGGCATTCACCGCGTTTCTCGCCTGCGGCCTGTTGATCGTGATGATGAGAATCCGGTCGCGCTGTTCGATTAGGACGACGTCTTCGTTGTTGGCTTCTTCGCTCACGTCGGTGATGCTATCGACCAGGGTTTGGCGCGATACAGCGACTGGGTACTATGTAAAACTAGAACACGTTCTAATTCGACAGGGGGCCCCATGGCCACGACCGATATCGAGCCGTCGGAACTCACCAAGTGGGATCCGGGCCTGACCGAGCGCGTGATGGGGATTATGCGGCCGTTCCTCAAGCGGTACTTCCGGTCGGAGGTGCGCGGTCTGGAGAACATGCCGCCCGGCGGCGCGCTGCTGGTGTCCAACCACTCCGGCGGCATGCTTCCGATGGACGTGCCGATCCTCTCCGTCGATTTCTACGAGAAGCACGGCTACGACCGGCCGCTCTACACGCTCAGCCACGACATGCTCTCTGTCGGGCCGACGGGTGACTTCTTCAAGAAGATCGGCTACATCAGCGCCAACCATGAGAACGCCGACGCGGCGCTGCGCTCAGGCGGCCTTGTCGTGGTGTTCCCCGGCGGGGACTACGACGTGTACCGGCCGACCCTGTCGGAGAACAAGATCGACTTCGGCGGTCGCACCGGCTACGTGAAGGCAGCGCTGAACGCGGGTGTGCCGATCGTCCCGACGGTGGGCATCGGCGGCCAGGAGACTCAGCTGTACCTGACCCGCGGCACCTGGCTGGCCAAGCGCCTCGGGCCGATCGCCCGGCTTGCCCGCGCCAAGATCGTGCCGATCTCGTTCGGCTTCCCGTTCGGCCTGAGCCTCGTCGTCCCGCCGAACCTTCCGCTGCCGGCCAAGATCGTCATGCAGGTGCTGCCGCCGGTCGACATCGTCGCCGAGTTCGGCGAGAACCCGGACATCGACGAGGTCGACGCGCACGTCCGGCATGTCATGCAGCGGGCGCTCGACGAACTGGCCTCCGAACGACGCCTGCCGATCCTCGGCTGACCCATGGCGCTGCTTGACCGACTGAACGACACCGTTGGCCTGGTCGCCACCATGCGACGGGCCGGGATGATCGCGCCCCTGCGGCCCGACAAGTACCTACGGATCGCCGCCGCCATGCGACGCGAGAACGTCTCGGCCGTTTCGGGTTTCGCCTCCGCCGCACAGCGGTGCCCGGACCGGACCGGCCTCGTCGACGAGATCGGCTCACTGACCTGGCGCGAAATCGATCAGCGGTGCGATGCGTTCGCCGCGGCGCTGCAGGCCCTTCCCGGCGGGCAGCCGCGGGTGATCGGGATCATGTGCCGCAATCATCGCGGCTTCATCGAGGCCGTCGTTGCGGCGAACCGCATCGGCACCGACCTGCTGCTGCTGAACACCTCGTTCGCCGGACCGGCCCTGGCCGAGGTGGTCGCCCGCGAAGGCGCGGACGCGGTCATCTACGACGAGGAGTTCGCCGAGATCGTCGACCGGGCGCTCGCCGAAAGGCCGGAGGCCACGCACATCGTCGCGTGGACCGACGACCCGTCGGCGCACAACGACTCGCTCACGGTCGAGAAGATGATCAGCGCGCACTCGGGTCAGGAACCGAAACGTGCGACCGAGAAGCCTCGAACGATCCTGCTGACGTCGGGCACCACCGGTACCCCGAAGGGCGCCAAGCTGACCGGTGGCGACCCCAGCGCGCTCAAGGCGATTCTGGACCGCACCCCGTGGCACACGGAGGAAGCGATCGTCGTCGCGGCGCCGATGTTCCACGCATGGGGCTTCTCGCAGCTGATCTTCGCCGCGACGATGGCCTGCACGATCGTCACCCGCCGCAAGTTCGACCCCGAAGCGACGCTGGAGTTGGTCGACCGTCACAAGGCGACGGGGCTCGCGGTGGTCCCGGTGATGTTCGACCGGATTATGGAACTCCCCGACGGGGTAAGAAATCGGTACAGCGGACGGTCGTTGCGGTTCGCCGCTGCGTCGGGCTCGCGCATGCGTCCCGACGTGGTGACGGCCTTCATGGACCAGTTCGGTGACGTCATCTACAACAACTACAACGCCACGGAGGCCGGATTGATCGCCTCGGCCACCCCCGAGGACCTGAGGGCGGCGCCCGACACAGCGGGCAAGCCGGCCCCGGGCACGGTGATTCGCGTGCTGGACAAGGGCTTCCGCGAAGTCCCGACCGGTGAGGTCGGACAGATCTATTGTCGAAGTGGCACGCTGTTCGACGGTTACACCTCGGGCAACACCAAGGACTTCCACGAAGGCTTCATGGCCTCGGGTGACATGGGCTACGTCGACGAGAACGGCAGGCTGTTCGTCGTCGGCCGCGATGACGAGATGATCGTCTCCGGCGGCGAGAACGTTTACCCCATCGAGGTGGAGAAGACATTGGCGTCGCACGCCGATGTGGCCGAGGCCGCTGTCATCGGGGTGGACGACGAACAGTACGGTCAACGGCTGGCCGCGTTCGTGGTTCTGAACGCAGACTCAAGCGCCACACCGGACACGTTGAAGCAGCACGTGCGCGAGAGCCTGGCGAACTACAAAGTGCCGCGGCAGATCACGGTTCTCGACGAGCTTCCGCGGAGCATCACAGGGAAGATAGTGCGCAAAGATCTACAAGCACTCGTCGACAATGGGTAAGCGCAGACCCCTGCTCCGCGCAGGCCTGGAGCTCGCGAACGCGGCGAACGGCGTGCGCCCGTTCGGCCGCGACGGATACCCCACCATCCCGGCGTTCTTCCTCGGCTGGCCGACATCGGAGATGGCACCGCTGTACCTGGCGGGCTCGATCCTCGGTGCGGCCTGGCGGTGGTTGCGTGGCGACTACAAAACCAGCGGCGGTCGAATCGCCTTGCTGCTCAAGGCGATCACTTGGGGACTGCTGTATCTCATCCACCGCCGCAATGTGGGATCGGAGCCGTACTTCGACGGGCCACTGCGGGAAACCCTTGGCGACGACTACGAAGCGGTCGCCGAGAAGTCGCATCCGATCGGGCGCCGACGCCTGACCCGGATATTTCCGAATGAGCTACTGCGGCGCCGGTACGTGGAGAAGGCCGACATCGTCCGTTACGGTCCGCACCCCCGCGTCAACCTCGCCGATATCTGGCGCCGACGCGACCTGCCGCGAGATGGCAAGGCGCCGGTACTGCTTCAGGTGCCAGGCGGGGCGTGGTCGATAGGCATGCGCCGCCCGCAGGCCTATCCCATGCTGAGCCATTTCGCCGAACGCGGGTGGGTCTGCGTGTCGATCGACTACCGGGTCAGTCCCGTGCACACGTGGCCGGACCACATCGTCGACGTCAAGCGTGCGCTGGCCTGGATCAAGGAGCACATCGCCGAATACGGCGGCGACCCCGACTTCGTCGCGATCACCGGCGGTTCGGCAGGCGGCCATCTGTGCGCGCTGGCGGCCCTGACACCCGATGACCCCCAATATCAGCCGGGTTTCGAGGACGCCGACACGTCTGTCGGTGCGGCCGTTCCGATCTACGGGCGGTACGACTGGTTCACCACGAGGGGGCCCGGCCGCTGGGAGTTCGTCCTGATTCTGCTGCAGAGAATGGTCGTCAAGAAGCGTCTTGACGAAGCATCTGCAGGTCTACCGGGACGCGTCACCGATCACCCGGGTGCGGCCCGACGCCCCGCCGTTCTTCGTGCTGCACGGAATCGATGACTCGCTGATCCCCGTGCCCGAGGCGCGGGAATTCGTCGCTGCGCTGAAGAATGTCTCGAAGGAGACGGTCGTCTACTCCGAAATCCCGCATGCACAGCACGCGTTCGACTTCTTCGGTTCGCCGCGGGGCTATTACACCGCGCATGCGATCGAGAAGTTCCTGTCCTGGGTGCACGCCACGCGAGACGAGAAGTAGCTACGGCGCCATCGCCTTCTCGATAACTGTCAGCTCCTCGGAAAGCCCGGCGGCGCGGCGGATTTCGACGAATGCCTCGACCATCGCGTCGGTCAACTCGTGCGGGTCGGACAGCGTGGCGCCATCAGAGAGCACCGAGATGTTCAGCTGATCGACGTAACTCCACACGGTGATGTTCAAACCGCTGCCGGTCGTCAGCGGACCGACCGAATAGATCTCGGTCACCAACGCGCCGCCGACCCGGCCGTACTCGCGAGGGCCCGGCACATTGGAGATCGGAATGTTGAGCACCTTGTTCTGGCCATCCTTGTCGGCGAGCCAGTGAAACAGCTTCTCGGCCGGGGCGGGCGGGAAGTACGCCGACCATCTGCTGACGAGTTCGGGCCCCATCAGGTGATGGGTCTCCTTGGCGTCGACCGCGGCGTCGTGCACGGCCTGCACCCGCTCCAACGGATCCTCGAGCTCGATCGGCACCACCATCATCACACCGGTGAAGTAGTTGCCGGAGATGCGATCTCGTGAGAAGTCGAAACTCACTGGGACAGAAGCCAACAGCGGATGGTCGGCGTGATGGTCGTACTTCAGGGACAGCTTGCGAAGCGCGCCCGCAGAGATCGCGAGCACCATGTCGTTGATCGTGACGTTGAGGTGTTTGGCCGTCTCCTTGACGTCGGCAAGGGCGAGTGTGGCGGTGGCGAACCTGCGTTGCGCGTCGACGCGGTGGTTCATGAATGACGGCGGCGGAGTGAACGGCCGGGTGAGCTCGGATGAGAACTTCTTGCTGCTCTTACGCACCCGGCCGATGCCCTGCGCGGTATAGCGCATCACGCCGGGCAGCCGGCCGATGTGGCGTATGTGATCGGCGACTGCGGAGCGCACGAGCTCGCCCGTGCTCGGAGCGGGGTCGGTCGCGTAGGAGGCTTCTTCGGATTGCGGCCCGTCCTGTAGATCCATGCCCCGCGCCAGCAGGTTGGCCGATGCCACGCCATCGGCCAGCGCGTGATGGATCTTGCCGAGCACCGCGATCCGGCCGTTGGCCAGACCCTCGATGAAATACATCTCCCACAGCGGCTTGCTGCGGTCGAGCGGGGTGCTGGCGATCCTGCCGACCGCCTCGTCCAATTGCCGACGGCCACCAGGACTGTCGACGCGGTACGGGCGAACGTGATATTCGAGGTCGACCTCGCAGTTCTCCCGCCACATCGGGTGGTGCATCTTCAGCGGGATGTCGACGAGCTGATATCGGAACGGGTCGAGTTTGTAGAGCCGCCCGCGAATGACCTCGCGGAACTCGTCGATGCCGAATGTGCGGCCCTTGAGATCGCCGATCTCGATGACCGCCAACTTGAGGGTGTGCATGTGCACGGTGGGCGTCTCGGAATACAGCAGTACCGCGTCCCAGCCGCTGAGCCTCTTCACCCCTGATACCTCCTACCGGAGGCGTCTATATAACCTCTTTGGCCTTCATCAGCGACCGGTTTCGGTGAATATGGTTGAGGAACAAGCCGATTGCGGTCGCCACCGAACCTGTGCGGGCGCCGTCGGTCATGTCGAACCCGTGGCCGGCACCCGGCAACTCGATGAAGCTCACCACTGAACGGGACACCGCGCGTAGCCGCTCGACGAAGCTGCGGGCCTGTGCGACCGGGATGACGGAGTCGCCGGAACCGTGGATGACCAGGAACGGCGGGGCGTCGGGATGAATCTGCGCGATCGGCGAAGCCTTGCGGAAGATCTCGGGATGGCGGTCGATCTTGCGCTTGACCACCACACGCTCGAGGAAGTCGACGAACCGGTCGCGCTCGGGGGTGGAACGGTCCTCCCAGTCGTAGCGGCCGTAAATGCCGACGACGGCGTCGACCGAGGTATCGGAGCCCTCGGGCAGATCGGCCTGCATCTCGGGGTCGTTGGGGGTCAGCCCCGCCAGCGCCGAAAGGTGGCCGCCCGCCGAACAACCCGCGATCGCAACGAAATTGCGGTCGCCACCGAATCGGTCCACGTTGGCGCGCGCCCATGCGATCGCGGTCTTCACATCGGTGATGTGTGCGGGCCAGCGATTGTGCGGCGACACCCGGTAGTTCACCGACAGGCATACCCAGCCCTGCTGGGCCAGATGCGACATCAGCGCATAGCCCTGCAGCTGCCGTCCGCCATGGATCCATGCGCCGCCGGGCACGAAGATCATCACCGGCGCCGGCTCGACGGGTAATTCCTTGGGGCGCCACACATCCAGCAACTGTGACGGGTGGTCGCCGTAGCGAACCGAGGCGCGGTGCAGGCTGCGGCGGTGCCGCCGCATCTTCAACACCGGCGCGTACCGGTCCGGCACGGGCCAGTCGATCGCCAGGTCGGCAGCGGACACGGTGCCCCGCAGCGCGGCATCGATCACGGCGTTGGTCGACTCGAGATCCCGCTTGCGCTTGTCCGCCTGGTCGGAGGTATCCCGCGTCCGTGCGCTATGTGAGAAGAAGTCCGGTACGTGCTTGTATCCCCAGATTCCCATCGCGGTCGCAGCACCAAGGGGCTCAAGACGTTTCCCGATGATGGGCAGTGATGCGGAGGCGACACTCATCGCCAACAGATAGTCGCTTGGTCCGGCGCGGAGAAACCAGCAGGCGCGTTTCCGTAAAGCGGGCGCGGAATACCGGCCGTCCGGCCTAACCGTCATTGCCCGAATGTACCCCGCAACGCCCGCGTCAAACGGCGACATTCGGAGGTTGTCTACTAATCGCACGTTGAAGCGTCGAATGTGATCTGGATCACAAAGCCGGACCTGCCAGAATGCAGATTAACTTTCCTCCGGGACCTTCAACGGCAAAGGACTTCCAACGTGAGCAAGTCAGCGCTAGCCATCACCGACGAACACCAGGATCTCGCTGACGCGGCGCTTGGCCAATTGGCCCGGCTGTCGACCAAGGCAAGTGCCCGGGCCACGCTCGAGGGCGGCTCGTCCCATCCCGAAGACGTATGGAAGGCGGCCGCGGAACTCGGGTGGTTGGGGCTTGCCGTCGCCGAAGAGTACGGCGGTTCGGGGTTCGGGCTCGCCGAGCTGGCGGTCGTCCAAGAGGCCCACGGCCGCGAGTTGACCCCGGGACCGTTTCTACCGACCGTGGCGGCCTCGCTGGTGATCGACCGGTGCGCGGCCGACTCGCTTCGCGCTGAACTGCTTCCGGGCCTTGCGGATGGAACGTCGGTCGGTGCGCTCGGGTTGTCCGGCAGCGTGGTCGTCGGCTCGGATCTGAATATCACCGGGGAAAGCCCCGCGGTGCTGGGTGCTCCCGATGCCGACGTGCTGGTACTCGTGGCCGGTGACGACGTGGTGGTGGTCGATTCCGCAACCGAAGGCGTCACGGTCAACCCGCTGGAGGCTCTCGACACCTCCCGGAGTGTCGGATCGGTGGCGCTGCGTGGCGTGACCGTCAGCGAGGACCGGGTGCTGCGCGGCGCAGCGCGGCGCGCCCGCACGGTGTTCCGCATCCTGGCCTCCGCCGAGGCCGTCGGGGTGGCGTGGGCCAGCCTGGAGATGGCGGTGGAGTACGCCAAGGTCCGCGAGCAGTTCGGCAGAACCATCGGCACTTTCCAGGCGGTGAAGCATCACGCCGCCAACATGCTCGTCGACGCCGAGCAGACAACGGCCGCCGTCTGGGACGCGGCCCGCGCCGACGATCTGGACAGTGCATGGTTCCCTGCCGCGGTGGCGGCGTCTCATGCCATACGCGCGCAGATTTTCAACTCGCAGAACAACATTCAGCTGCATGGTGGAATCGGCTTCACCTGGGAGCACGACGCACACCTTTACCTTCGCCGCGCCCGCACACTGGCGGCACTGATGGGCGACGGCGCCGACCCGCTGCTGGACGTCGTCGAAGGCAAGCGAAGCGGTCAGGCGCACGGCGCGTCGTTCACACTGCCTGCCGAGGCCGACGAGCATCGGCGTCAGGCCGCTGAGGCCGTTGAGCAGGTCCGGTCGCTGCCCGAGGACAAGCAGCGCGACTTCCTCGTCGACTCCGGATACCTTGTCCCGCACTGGCCGAAGCCGTGGGGCCGGGCGGCCGATGTGCTCGAGCAGTTGGTCATCGAGGAAGAGTTCGCCGACGTCGAGCGGGCGGACATGGGCATCACCGGATGGGTCGCTCTAACCATCGCGCAGGCAGGCACCGACGACCAGCGTGAGCGCTGGGTCGAACCTGTGCTGCGCGGTCAGGTGATGTGGTGCCAGCTTTTCTCCGAACCGGGTGCGGGCTCCGACGCGGCCGCGGTGCGCACGGCGGCCAAGAAGGTCGACGGCGGATGGCGGATCACCGGGCAGAAGGTGTGGACCAGCCTCGCGCAGCATTGCCAGTGGGGACTGGCCACGGTCCGCACCGACCCAGACGCACCCAAGCACGCCGGCGTGACCATGATGGCGATCGACATGAAAGCCGAGGGCGTGACGGTCAATCCGCTGCGCGGCATCACCGGCGACGCCCATTTCAACGAGGTCTTCTTCGATGACGTCTTCGTTCCGGACGAAGATGTGGTTGGCGATGTGAACAAGGGCTGGCTGGTGGCCAGGGCCACGCTTGGCAACGAGCGCATCTCCATCGGCGGCGGATCCGGCGGCCAGACCGGGTTCGACGCGGACGATCTCGTCAAGCTCCTCGACAGCGTTCCCGCCGACGTTGCGGCCCAGCACGTGCGGCGCGCCGGAGAGGTCATCGCTGAGCTGCACACGCTGCGACTGCTGAACCTGCGCCGGGCCAGCCGCGCCATCGCGGGCGCGGAACCCGGTCCCGAGGGCAACGTGACCAAGCTGCTGGTCGCCGAATCGGGCCAGCACCTGACCGAATTGGGCATCGCGCTGGCGGGCTCGGCGGCCGTCGTGGGTGCCAACCAGAAGCTGATCCGCAGCTATATGGGCAGCAGGGCGATGACGATCGCGGGCGGCACGTCTGAGATCACCCGCAACACCATCGCCGAGCGCATCCTCGGCCTGCCCCGCGACCCGCTGCTGAAATGACGGCGGAGGCCGTCATGATCCGTCGGCGATCTTCGCTGTGGCATCGAGAGGGTTCGCGAGGCACCGTCAGGTCGGGCACGGCGCGAACGTCGGGAAGTTCCAGCAGGCGCCAGCACGTCGCCGCGATCTGTTCCGCGTGAGCGCCGCCCAGCACCGGGGTGGCCAGGCCGACGAGCTTGCCCGCCAGTTGTTCGTCGGTCATCGGGTTGTCGGGGGTGCCGAGATTGTGGGCGACGTGGCGCTCCAGCGTGCGACCGTTTCGCAGCGTCAACACGATTCGGGCGGAGTCCTTGCCATGTTCGGCGTCGGTGTGGACATGCACCCGCTCGCGGAGATCGGCCAACGCCGGGTCGGCCACCCGCTCGTCGGTGAACTGGTCGAGCAGCGCCGCTCCGTCGGCGAGCGCGACCGCGAGCACGTGGTAGATGCTGAACTTGCCCTGCAGTCCCGTCTGCGGCTCGGTCAGCCCGGTCGTCGTCTTGACGTAGTCGTGCACGTAGGCGTCCACGGACGCGACGTCGTCAGGACCGAGGCCGTGCTCGGCGCGCAACTCGAGCAGCGCCTGCGCGGGCGGATGGGTGAGCGAGCCGCACGCATAGGGTTTGAAGCCGTCGCGAGGCAGATACCACGTCGTGCCGAGGCCGTCGACGGCCCGCGACGGCACCGGGTCGGGCGAGAACAGGTGCAGGAACCCACGATGCCCCTCGATGGACTCAGTGCTGGAGGTGAAGCCGTCGCGCGCGAGGAATCCGGACAGCAGCCCGTCCATGGCGGCCTTGCCGGGGTGCAGCGACTTACCCATCGACCCGTAGACCACCTTCATCCCCGCCGCCTGGGTGGCGCCGGTTCCGATCGCGGCGAGCGTCTGTTCGGCTGAGAGGTTCAGCAGCCGCGCGGTGGCCGCGGCGGCACCGATGTGCCCGACGGTGCCGGTGACGTGCCAGCCGGCGTCGTAGTGTCCCGGCCCGGCGGCGACGGCGACCCGCGTCTGCACTTCGAACCCGGCGACGAACGCTTCGACGGCGGCCACGCCGGAGACGGGGACCAGTTCGGCGGCGGCGACGATGGCCGGCCACAGCGGGGCGCTGCCATGGATCGTCGTGCGGTCGGGGTTGAAGGTGTCGTCGAAATCGAGCACGTGCGCGGCGATTCCGTTGGCCAGCGCGGCGTAACCGGCCCCGGCGCGCTGGCGGGTGCCGACGATGGGCGCGGTGCGTGATCCGTCGCCGGCGTCCAGCGCACCGATCCCCGTGCGGACCTGTTGCCCCTCCGCGGTCGCCGAGCCCGCGACCGTGCAGCCGAGCCAGTCGACCAGGCACCGCACGGCCTGGTGCACCACGTCGGACGGAAGATCGTCGATCCGCAGCGCCGCCGCAAAACCGGCCAGCGCGCGACTTATCGCCTGCTCATCGGTCACCGACCGCTCCCGTTCGATTGAGTCTGTGATACGGAAATAATTTCTGTTATACAGATTACATGGCTAGCACTCCGTCGGACTACGACGATCGGACTTCCGGCGAGACGCGGACACTTCTCGATTTCGTTTCGCGGACGCCGGCCGATGCGGTACCCGCAGACGTGCTTCACGAAAGCACCCGATGCCTGCTCGACCACCTCGGTCTGGCCATCGCGGGCGCGGCGGAACCGGCGGCCGGCATCGCCAGGGATCAGTGCCGCATGCTCGGAGGTGACCCGCAGGCCAGGGCCCTCGGCACAGCTGACCGGCTGCGGGTCACCGACGCCGCGCTGGTGAACGGAATCGCCTGCCATGCGCTGGATTTCGATGACACCCATGTCCCTACAATTCTGCATCCGACGACACCGCTGTACGCCGCGGGCACGGCGCTGGCCGAGTGGCGGGGCAGCCGAGGCATCGACATGCTGGCCGCGCACTCGTTCGGTTACGAGCTTGCCGCCCGGGTCAGCAACGCGCTCTACCCCGAGCATTACGATGCGGGCTGGCACATGACAGGAACCACCGGCGCGCTGGCGTCGGCGACGGTCTCGATAAGGCTGCTCGGCCTGACGGGTGTGACCGCGACGCACTGCCTGAGCATCGCGGCGACGCAGGCCTCGGGTCACCGCGAGCAGTTCGGCACGATGACCAAGCCGTTCCACGCCGGGCACGCCGCCCAGGCGGGCGTATGGGCCGGCCTGCTGGCCGCGGGGGGATTCACCGGAGCGCCGGATCCACTTCAGGGGCGCCGCGGAATGTTCGCCGTGATGTCGTCGACGAGCACGCCGGCGGACCTGGTGGACGGCCTCGGCGAACGGTGGCAGATCTTCGACAACGGGGTGAAGCCGTACGCGTGCGGCGTGGTGATCCACCCGGCCATCGACGCGGTCCGCGACCTCGCCGTTCGCAAGGGTTTGACCGCCGACCGGATCAACGGGATCAAGCTGCACGTGCACCCGCTGGTTCGCGAACTCACCGGAAAGACCGATCCCCGAACAGGTTTGGAGGGCAAGTTCTCTGTGACGTTCGCATGCGCCATCGCGCTGTTGGAAGGCAAGGCCGGCGAGGAGGAGTTCTCCGATACCGCCGTGCACCGCGACGACGTCCGTGCGCTGATGGCCAAGATCGAGGTCGTCCCTGACCCCGAGGTGCCGCACACACAGGCCGGAGCGACCGCGCTCGCCAGCGACGGCGAGACGGTGGAGACGTGGGTCGATCACGCGCGCGGCACCCCGGGTAACCGGCTCACCGACGACGAGTTGAAGGAGAAGTTCCACGGGCTCGCCGACCGGGTGATCGGCCGGGAACAGGCGGAAAGGCTTGCCGATGCCGCCTTTTCACTCGGATCGAACGGGAGCGTCGAAGCGATGCTCGAGCTCACCACGCCTGCGACGCGCTGACCACTTCTGCGCCGTCGCAGTCGACGTGCACCACGGTTCCGGTCAGCTCGGCGGCGTCCGCGAAGGCGAGCCGCGCGACCTGGGAGGCGATTTCGGAGCGACACTGGTTTATGAGGTCGTCGGAAACTTCCCCCTCTATGCCAGGCGACACGGCGTTCACGGCCACCCCCTTGTCGCGCAGTGCCTCCGCCAGCGCCACGGTGAGCCCCAGCAGTCCATGCTTGGCCGCCGACAGGTGCACCCGCTCCGGGTCGCCCGCGAGAGCATTGCGGCCGAGGATGTTGACGATGCGCCCACCGGGAATGAGGGCGGGCAGCGCGTGCCGGACGCACCGGAATGCCCCGTCGAGCGTCACTGAGCGCACCTGATACCAATCGTCCTCGGTGATCGCCTCGACGCGCTGACGCGGACGGTAGGACGCGTTGTTGACGAGGACGCGCAGGCGGCCGCGCGCGGCGATGGCGTCGAACATGTGCCGCACGGCGGACGGGTCGGTGACGTTGGCGGTCACCGTGAAGGCGCACCCGCCACCGGCGCGGATCGCCGCGGCCACCGCGTCGGCGTGTTCGGTGTGAGCCCTGGTGTTGACGGCCACCGTAAGTCCCTCTACGGCAAGGCGTTCGGCGATCACTGCGCCCAGCCCGCTACCAGCCCCGGTGACCAGAGCGATCTCTGGTGTGGAATCAGCCATCGCTCGGCACGGTCTGCGCGAGCAGTTCCGAGACGTCGTCGAGTTCGTCGAACTGCCAACAGGTGGCGAGCAGCCGTTCGGTGCGCTCGGCTCCGAGCACCGGACCCACCAGCTCGCGGAACTTCGCGTCGAGCTCGTCGTCGTCGAGCGGCGCCGACGGCGTTCCGCGATTGCCCCGCACCTGGACGGCCAATGACTGGCCGGAGGCCAGCGTGATCTCCACGTCGGCGTCCTGCTTGCCAAGCGCCGGATCGCTGACCACCTTGACGCGGTCGCGCAGATCGACCACATCGGGACGGGTCAGGATCGCATGCGCCAGCTCCTCGGGACCGAGCCGACGGAAGATGGCTGCCGCAGCCGCGCAGTGGCGCAGGCTGAATTTCGCCTGCATGGGGGTGGTCGGCTGCGGCAGGTCTGTGAAGCGCGCCGCCGGACCGGAGACGCGGATGTCGATGACCGTCACATCGCCTGGCGCGACATCGTTCTCCGTCATCAAGGCGATCACGCCGTCGATCATCGGATGGGTCAGCGACCCGCTCGGGTAGAGCTTGTATCCGTTACTGGTCAGGTTCCACGTCTCCCCGAGTCCCGCGCTGATCTTCTCGGGAGCCGGTTCGTCACTCATCACCGCCAGGTAGCCGTAGTCGCCCTCGAGCGCCTTGGCCCCCGAAGTCAGCTGTTGTGCGGCGAGCGTCGCCGCGAGGACGCCATCCATCGCTGCCTTGCCGGGATGCATGCTCTTGAGATCGCTGCCCGCCATGATGCGGAGCCCGGCCGCCTGGGTGGCACCTGCGGCGATGGCGTGCTCAATCTCCTTGTGGCCCAACCCCATCGTGCGCGCCGCGGCCGCCGCCGCGCCGACATGACCGGACGTGCCGGTCACATGCCAGCCGACGTCGTAGTGGGTCTGCCCCGCGGCATGCGCGACCCGCGTCTCCACTTCGAACCCGACTGCGAAGCTCGCCAGCGCATCACGTCCGGTGACCGTCCTGGTATCGGCGACCGCGAGGATCGCCGGCCAGACCGAACAACTCCCGTGCACCGTCGTCCCCGGCGGGTTGTACACGTCGTCGAGGTCCAGGACATGCGAGGCGAACGCGTTGAGGAAGGCGGCGAACGGAGGGGATACCCGCATGCTCGCCCCGACTACGGTTGCCGCGCCGTCACTTTCGCCCGTGGCGATCGCGTCCCTGGCCCGGCGGGTGGCGTCGTCCGTCGACCCGCTCACTGAAACCCCGATGTGGTCGACCAGGGAGCGCCGAGCGGCGTGCAGAACCGGTTCGGGTATCTGCTCGCGCTGTTGCTCGGCGACGAACCTGGCGAGCAGTGACGTTGGACCGTCAGCAAAGGTCACTGATCCTTCCTCAGGCCCAGTCCCTGCAGCAGGCCACCGACGATGTCGGTCTGCTCCTTGAGGTACGCCGCGAATTCGTCGTCCTGCAGGTTCTGGGTGACCAGGCCGTCGGACTTCGTCAGGTTCTTCCAGTCCTCGGTCTCGACCATCTTCGACAGGTCGTCCTGGTACTTCTGGACGGCGTCTGAGGGCATATCGGGGGCGCCCATCACGGCGCGGAACTGCACCGGCACCTTGGACGAGTCGATGCCCTGCTCCGTGGTGGTGCCGACATCGGGGAAGGTATCCAGCCGCTTGTCGCCCACGACCGCTATCACCTTGAGCTGACCGGCCTTCACCTGCTCGGTGACGTCGGAGGCGCTACCGAGCATGATGTTCGCGTCGTTGCGCAGCAGGGCGGTGATCCGCGAGCCGGTGTCCTCGAAGGACAGGAACTTCCACTTCGCGCCGAGGGTGTCCTGGAGCACCAGACGCGTCAGCGCGTCGTTGGCGGTGCTGGAACCACCGGCCTGAACCAGCGTGTCGGGCGCGGCCTTGGCGGCGTTGACGAAGTCGGAGAACGAGTTGAACTGCGACTTCGCGTTGGTCACGATCACCTGCGGCTCGGTGGCCACCAGCGTGATCGGCGTCAGGTCCGCAAGGCTGACCTTCGCGTTCGCGACGGTCATCGGAGTGGCCAGCCAGGTGGGCGTCACCTGAGCGATCAAGCCCGCGTTGCCTTTTCGGTCGACCATGTAGGACATTGCGCCGATCGAGTCGCCGGCGGGCACATTGCGCACCGGCCAGTTGGTGTCGATGATCTTGTTCTCGTACATCACCTTGATCATCTGCCGGGTGAACACGTCGCTGCCGCCGCCGACGGCGTTGTGCGTGACGACCTCGACGGGGCCGGATTTACCGCCACCGCCTCCACCTCCCCCACTCCCGCACGCCGCGAGGGCGACGAGAGCGACGGCAGCCAGCACCACGGTGAGCAGTTGCCTGATTCGGATCATCATCCGATTCCTTCCTGATAAGGGTTGGTAGATAGGGGACTTGGGTTATGCATCGATCTCGATGACCTGCTCGCGCACCTTGCGGGTCCGGCGTCCGAAGGTCAGCAGCAGCAGGAGCAGGACCGCCACACCGATGAGCGCCGCGGAGATCGGCCGCTGCAGGTAGATGATCGGGCTGTTGTCGGAAAGCAGCAGCGACTGCCGGATGGAGTTCTCTGCGATCGGCCCGAGCACGAACGCCAGAACCAGCGGCGCGGGCGGGATGTCGAGCTTGCGCATGACGTACCCGAGAAGGCCGAACACCACCAGCAGGCCGACGTCGAAGATCGAGAAGTTCACGCTGTAGACGCCGACCACGGAGATCAGCAGGATCGCCGGGTAGAGCACCTTGTACGGCGTGTTCAGCAGCTTGGCGAAGAACGGAACCATCGGCAGGTTCATGATCAGCAGGGCGATGTTGCCCAGGTACATGCTGGCGATGATCGGCCACACCACGTCGGCGTGTTCATGGAAGAGCAGCGGACCGGGGTTGAGGCCGTAGAGCACGAGTGCACCGAGAAGCACTGCGCCCGTGCCCGATCCGGGGATGCCCATGGTCAGCAGCGGCACCATCGCGCCGCCGGTTTCGGAGTTGTTCGCCGCCTCTGGTGCCGCGACTCCTTCGATCGAGCCCTTGCCGAACTCCTCCGGTGTCTTCGATGTCTTCTTGGCGATGATGTAGGAGACGAACGAGGCCACCGTCGAGCCCGCGCCGGGCAGGATGCCGATCAGGAAGCCTACGATGCCGCCCTGCAGCATCGCCGGCGTCGACTTCTTGATGTCGCTCTCGGACGGGAGCAGTTCCCTGAGCTTGCTCGGCACCGTGAAGAGCTTCTTTTCGGTCTTGTCCTCGATGTTGACCAGGACTTCACCGATCGCGAAGATGCCGACGCTCAGTGCGATGAACTCGATTCCGCCGGCCAGTTCGATCTGGTCGCCGGTGAATCGCTGCTCGCCCGAGAACAGGTCGGTGCCGATGGTGGCGAGGAACAACCCGATGAACATCGAGATGAAGCCCTTGAGCATCGAGTCGCCCGCCAGCATGATCACCAGCAGCAGTGCGAACACCATCAGCGCGGAGTACTCCGGCGGTCCGAAGTTGACCGCGACGTCGGCGGCGAGAGGCGCAAGGAACGTCAGCCCGATGACGCCGATGCGTGCCTGCGACAAAGGACGCGATCGCCGCGATGCCGAGTGCCTTGCCCGCCCGGCCCTTGTTTGGCCATCTCGTAGCCGTCGATACACGTGACGACCGAGGAGGATTCACCCGGGATGTTCAGCAGGATGGATGTCGTCGAGCCGCCGTACTTGGCGCCGTAGTAGATGCCGGCCATCATGATCAGGCCGGTCGCCGGGTCGAAGCCGGTGGCGATCGGCAGCAGGATCGAGATCGTGGCAGGCGGCCCAAGACCAGGAAGAATGCCGACGAGCGTGCCCAACAGGCAGCCGACGATGAGCCAAAGGAGATTGGTCGGCGTGATGGCGGTCTGAAGACCGTGGAGCAGACCCTCGAACGCGTTCACCGGCGCCCTCCCGCTCGGCGGAGCTCACCAAAGTTGTTCAGTACCACAGGGTTCCTCCGGGAAGTTGAACCTCGAGCAAGGTGTCGAACAGCAAGTACATGGCTGGCGGCAGTAGCAGCAGCGTGATGATCAGCGGAATGGAGCGGATCCGCTCGATCACCAAAATCACCAGCAGCACAAAGACTTCCCCGGCAAGGAGGAAGCCGAGCGGCTCGATGAGGAATGCACTCAGCCCCAGGCGCGAGCCAGACGAGCAGGGCGCGGCCCATTTGCCGCGGCTCGAGAGACAACGTGGGAGCCTCGCCGTGACGCGCCCTGGAACCGAACACCCAGACTGCGGTCAGTAACAACCCGAGCACGATCAGTCCGGTTGTCAGCAGCACCGGTAGGTAGCCGGGTCCCGGCTCGCCGTTCGGGCCGCGGAATGCGAGCTCCGTTCGGCTGCGGTACAGCAGCCACGCACCCAGCGCAGCGATCACCAGTCCGAGGACGATATGCACCGACCGGGTGATCCGCTCGTCGCGGACATGGTCGACATCGTCGTCGACGGGCTTGCCGATGTCGTCGTCTTCCGCGGCCGGGACGTCGGCGTCAGCCTGGCTTGGCGACGTCGGCGTCGTCGGACGAGGCTTTCGCCTTCGGTTGAACGCCCTGATCCATGCAGAACCTCTTCGCGGAACTTATTCTTCATGCTGGACAAGTTTTCTGGCTGTAGGAAAAAGCTAGGACTCTGACGGCCGTGTGTCAAGCGTCACTTTGGAGACGACATGGGGGTGCGGCGAGTTGGCAAACACCTGGCCGGATGGCGGTAGGCTTCTTCTATGCAGAAGTCACGACCGGAGAGCGAAACCGGACCCGCCTATCCCATAGCGTCGGTCAACAACGCTCTTCTTCTGCTTCTGCTGTTCCGCGAGCAGCCCAGGGTGCGGCTCACCGACGCCTGCAAATACCTCGGCGTTGCCCACTCGACGGCGCACCGACTGCTCGCGATGCTCGCCCACCACGGTTTCGTGCAGCAGGAGCCGGTCACCCGCGCCTATATCGCCGGCCCCGCGCTGGTTGAGGTGGGCTTGGCAGTAGTCGGATCCCTGAACGTGCGGGAACAGGCCCGCCCCATGATGGAGGAGCTCGCCGTCGAGACCGGCGAGACCGTCCACCTCGGCGTCCTCGAGGGCGATCAGGTCCGCTACGTCGACGCAGTGGAGTCGGAGCGGGCTCTGCGAGTGGTGGCGCGGACAGGCACCCTGGTGCCTGCGCACTGCACGTCGTTGGGCAAGGCGCTGCTGGGCCAGCTGACCGATCAGCAGGTGGCCGCGCTGTACCCGACATCGGCCGAGCCGTTCAGCGCCCGAACCGAGAAGTCGATCACGACGCAGGAGAAGCTGATCAAAGAGGTGTCGCGCGCCAGGGCACGCGGATACGCCGTGAACGCCGGCGAGACGGAGGACGATGTGGGCTCGGTCGCCATTGCATTCCGTGACTTCGCCGGGCGGCCCGCTGCGATCGCGGTGGCCGCACCCATGAGTCGGCTTACCACGGCACGGATTTCACACATCGGCGATCTGATGATCCAGGCGATCTCTCGCGCGCCCGAGTCGCCGGTGATCGCTCAGATGCCCTCGGACTGAGCACCACCGCGCGCGCTCAGTGCGCCCGCGGCCGCCGTCACCAGCATGACGAGTGCCAGTAGCGCGAAGGCCGCCTCGACGCCGAACCACTGCGAAATCACACCCGCCGCCGCGAGGATGAAAGTCTGCCCGACGCGGTTGGTCGCCACGCGCATGCCGAGGGCGGAGCCGCGGCTGGTGTCGTCCACCAGGTCGACGACCCAATCCATCGTGGTGGTCTGGGTGAGCCCGATGGCGAAGCCGAGCACCGACATCGCCAGCATCATCGGGGTCAGGTTATGGCTCAGTCCAACGATGAGAAGGCACACCGCCGCGACGACCGTGGCGACGACGGTCAGATTCACACTCGGAATCCGGCGGACGAACCACGGTGTCGCCGCCCGCGCCAGCAGGGCACCGCTCGAACTGATGCCCAGCAGGATGCCCACTTGCGACGACGTCAGGCCCACGGACGCGCCGAGCAACGGCACATAGACGAGAAGAAGGTCGTTGCCGCCCTTCGCCGAGAAACTCGTCATCAACGCCGCAGGCATACCCCGGCGGCGCAGCAGCCCCCATACCCGCTCCGGCTTGCCGGTGCGCACGGTCGATTTCTGCATCGTGGTGCGCATCGCGATCGCCGCGGCGGGGAGACCACCCACGAAAACCCAGGCCGCCACCTGAAGCGCCGACGATGTCGACGCCAGGCTGGGGTCCTCGCTGTGGCCGATGATCACACCGCCAAGTACCGGCCCGACGATCTGACCGAGCGCTGAAATCGTTGTGAGAGCGCCGAATCGGCTGATCCGCGTGAGTGAGCTCTGGGCCTGGGCCATGATGCTCTGACCGCCGATGGTGCCCGACATGTGGCCGATGCCGAGCGCGGTGGTCGCGAGCGCGAATGCGGGGATGGCCTCGACGACGACGAGTGAGAATGCGCCGATGGCGGCGACGACGAAGCCGAGCACCATCAACACCGCAGGGTGGTGCCGCTCGGCCCAGCGACCGAAGCTGATCGCGAGCAGCATCGGCGGCACGGCGAAGCAGGCTGCCGTCAAGCCGAGCGTGGTGCCGTCGGCACCGAGCGCCAGTAGCCGGTAGGTCGATACCGGCCGCGCAAGCGTGACCGCCACCTGCAGCAAGAAGATGCTGGCGACGGTGCCGACGAGCCAGAGCGGCGGAAGGGAACGTTCCTTGAGATTCACCACGGCTTCGCCGCGGGGGTCAGAACTTCCAGCCACGCTCCGGCGTGGCCACATCGACCTCAACGCCGTCGGGGTCGCGGAACTTGAAGAACCGTGGCGGGTCGGCCTGCTCGGCGCCGTAGACCTCGATGCCGCGTTCCTTCAGCTTGGTGACCACGGCGCCGGTGTCCTCGATCGTCACACCGATGTGGTTGGGACCCATCGCTCCGTAGGTCCATTCAGAGCGTTGGATGTCCGGATTCGGCTGCAGCAGCGAGTAGTTGACCTCGCCGTCGCTGAGATCCAGCGCCTTTCCGGGGTAGTGGCCGGGGGTGCGGGCATCGCCAAGGCGCTTGAAGCCCAGCACGTCTTCGTAGAACTCGGCGGTCCGGTCGAGGTCCTGGACGACGATTCCGAGGTGTCGGATGCGCACTACTTCCTCCTCTTTCTTCTGGAGTCTTACCATCTTCCGTAGTGTAGAAATTATTTCTGCAAATCAGACTCTAGGCCGGTGAGCAGCGCACGTCAATGGACGGCGGCCAGCAGACCACCGTCAAATGAGTTGGATTCAGAACTGCAGGGCGGTGAAGCGCCAGTCCAGTACCTGGCGGTCCTCGGCGCCGTCGCCGACGGCGTACACCAGCGACCTCAGTTTCAGCACACCGCCGCGATGGTCAGGCAACGGCACGGCGCCGTCGACATGCAACTCGCTGTAGAGGGTGTCGCCCTCGTGCACCGGGCCGACGTGGTCACACGACTCCCAACCCAGGACCGTGGCGATGTTGGGCAGCAGCCGGGTGGCCTGCGCGAAGGCCAGCCCGATGGTGTGGCCGCCGTAGACGAGACGCTGGCCGCCCGCGCGTGAATCATGGTGCGTCGCTGCAATGTTCAACGTGAGCCGGGCCAATTCGGGTGCGCTGCTCACGACATCGGCGGTGCTGTGCAGCACCGCGCCGGCGATTCCGGAGTCGAAGTGGGTGCCCGGGACCCTGGTCCGGAATGCGTCGGCGTCCCAGCCGGCGGTGGGGTCGGGCGCGGGCGCGGAGTCGATTCCGATCCTCGACATGTCGTCGGCGTGGCCGGTGTCGGCGGCCGCATCGCGCAGCGGCAGCATGGCGCAGCGGTGGAAGTCGAGGACCAGCCTGCCGATCTGGTCGATCGTCGTCATTCGCATCGCCGCCAGGCCGGTCGGGGCCCGCCCGGGTTTGGCGGAGTTCTGTTTGAGGGCGACGACCTCGGTTCGGGTGAACAGGGTGTCGCCGATGACGGGGAACCGGTGGAACGACAGGCCGCGGTAGAACAGGTTGGCCTTCACCCGCTGGGTGGCCAGGGTGGTCTGCCCGATGGCGACGTCGCACACCAGTTGTGGATGGGCGAGCGCACCGGTTGCCCCGGTGACCGCGATCGCGAGATCGGCATCCAGCGCCAGACGCAACCGGTCACCGATGATCGACTGGTGCACCGCGGCGGCCCCGGCCGTCAGCGTCATCGACGGCGCCCAGTCGAAGACCTGCCCGACCTCGAGATCGTCGAAGTACGGTCCGCCGCTCATCGCCTACCGCCTCCGGTGCGTCAATCTGGCCGTACGAATCGTGCCATACCGGGACGAAGGGCTGCGTCGTCAGAACTTCACCAGCGCGCCACCGGTGGCCAACTCGTATACGAAGTTCACGAAGAAGAACCCGAAGAACAGGAAGTTCAGCGCAAGGATCACGTAGTGCCACCACCGCGGTCGGGCCGGCTTGGGCAGCTTCGAGTTCAAATACATCAACATGAACGGGAACATCAGCGCGCCGAGGTTCGACATATTCGCTGAGATCTGCACCAGCCGAACCGGTGTGGCTAAGTGGATCATGACGGCAATGACCGCGAGCACAAGCAACATGTACGGGTAATAGAACTTGCGTGGATCGTCCTCAAGCAGCCGGCGCAGCCGGGGGCTCGTCGCGTGTGCGGCATCGGTGAAGTTACGCACCAGTGCCTCGAAGATGCCCAGCTGGGTGGAGAACAGGATGAGCACCCCGGCAATGAGAATCACGTAGAACATGCCCTGCCCGTATTGGTCACCGAGCTTCTCGGCCGCGAACGTCGGCACGTTCGCCACGGTGGGCTCCTCGCCGGTGGTGGCGACGATGTGGGCCATCAGGATCGTGGGAAGCAACATGCCCAACATTGCGCCGATGAAGAACACCAGCCACTGGTCGATGTGCAGCAGCCGCATCCAGCGCTTCCACAGCGCGGCGTTCTCTGGTGTGTCCCGGAATGTCACGCCCACCGGCAGCAACTCCTGCCGCTCGCCGCGCATGCCCGCGATGAAGCCAACCCGGTAGCCCATCCCGTAGCCCTTGTCCCGGTAGTGCGACATCGCGTACCAATTCAGGCCGGATGCAAGGGCGGTGAAGCCCGCGAGTCCGCCGAGCGTGGTTGCGGTGATGCCCTCGGGTGGTGCGGCCGGGGTGAGAAGGCCGCTGATTCCTTCCCACCAGACCGACGGCGGCACGATCGCGATGTCGACCACGATCAGCACCGCCAGCAGCAGGCCGACGATCACCCAGTTGCTCAGCTCCAGCGCACGCGAGATCTTGCGCGCGAAGACACAGATCAGGAACACCACGAACAGCAGACCGATCGCCAGTAGCCTGGTGTACTCCAGCTCGTCTTTCTCGTGCACCCGCCCCACGATCAACGCGAACAAGCCCTGGCCGGCGCTGGCCGCCCATCCACCGAAGATGAACGCGAAATAGAAGACGATCAGCGAGAACGGAATCCAGAACTTCCAGCCGGGCGGGACGCGGCCCCACCCGACGATCGGCACCTCCCCGGTAGCCACCACGTACCGGGAGACCTCCACGTTGTAAAAGGTCTGAAGGATGGCCGACACCGTGATCACCCAGCCGACACCGACGAAGCCGTAGGCGCCGATGGCCTGAGGGCCGAGCAGCCACTCCCCGCTGCCGATCGAGATCCCCAGGGCGATCAGGCTCGGCCCGATGACGAACTGGACGATTTGCAACGGTCCGAGCCGGGAGACCTTGAACACCTCCTCCGGCTCAGGCAGATCGCCGACCCCGAGCGGAGGACGGCTTTCACCCAGTGGGTAGACGTCGGATTGTCGAGCTGGTTCGGTCTCGGTACTACCGGCCATGATGGCCTCCCCGTTGAGATGGCTAAAACCGCTCCCGATTCGGGGTTACACCACCCCGCCGAGAAGGTCAATAGCCCTCAGGAGTATTTCGACACGAGCTCCTGCTTGTAGAGCTTGCCGGTATCGGTGCGAGGCAGCTGCGCCTCAAAGGAAATCGAGCGTGGACATTTGTAGTGCGCCAGGCGGTCTCGCAACCAAGCCATCAGCTCGTCGGCGAATTCGTCGGTGGCGTCGGCGGGATCGACCGTCTGCACCACGCCCTTCACGCGCTGTCCCATGTCGTCGTCGGGGATGCCGAAGACCGCCGCGTCCATCACCTTGGGATGGGTGACCAACATGTTCTCGGCCTCCTGCGGGTAGATGTTCACCCCGCCCGAGATGATCATGTGGTGACGACGGTCGGTCAGGTAAAGATAGCCGTCCTCATCGAGATATCCGATGTCGCCGACGGTCTTCCAGCCGTGCTTGTCGCGTGACTTCGCCGTCTTCTCAGGATCATTGAGGTATTCGAAGTCGAAGCCGCCCTCAAAATAGATCTCGCCCGGTTGGCCGGGAGGCAACTCGTGGCCGTCCTCGTCGAGAATGTGCAGCGGGGTCATCATCGATCTGCCGACCGACCCGGGATGGGTCAGCCACTCCTCGGCGGTGATGAGTGTCGATCCGTGCGCCTCCGAGGAGGCGTAGTACTCGTCGACGATCGGCCCCCACCAGTCGATCATCTGCTTCTTGATCTCGACCGGGCACGGCGCGGCGGCGTGCATGACCCGCTTCAGGCTGGACACGTCGTACGAATCACGCACCTGCTGAGGCAGTTTCAGCATGCGGGTGAACATCACCGGGACGAACTGGCCGTGGGTGACGCGGTGGCGCTGGATTGCGTCCAGGCAGCCCTCGGCGTCGAACTTGTCCATCACCACCGTCGTGATGCCGCCCGACTGGATCGTCATCGACCAGACGGACGGCGCGGTGTGGTAGAGCGGCGCGGGGCTGATGTAGATCGCATCGGGGTCGAGCCAGAAGCTCACCAGCGCCGACATCATGCCGGGCGCCTCGGAGGGCGGAACGTGTTGCAGCTCGCGCTTGATGCCCTTGGGGCGGCCCGTGGTGCCCGACGAATACTGAAGCAGGTCACCTTCGATTTCGTCGTCGATCGGTGTGTCCGGTTCACCCGCAACGCATTCGGGGTAGCGGTGCCAGCCGTCCAGATCGTCGTCGGCGACGATCAGCAGCGGCGGCAGCCCGTTGGGCAGCTCGGCCTCCAGACCCTCGAGAGTCTTTCGAAGTGCCGACGAACCGAGGATGGCCTTCGCGCTGCTGTTGTCGATGATGTAGGCCGCCTCGGCCGCGGTCAGGTGGGTGTTGATCGGGACGTAGTAGAGGCCGCTGCGCCGCGCCGCCCACATCACGACGTGGTAGTGCTCGTTGTTCTCCATCAGGATCGCGACCGCGTCGCCCTCGCGCAGACCATGCTTTCGGAAGAAGTGCGCGAGCCGGTTGGCGCGGGCCTCCAGCTCGCCGAACGTCACCGTCGTGCCCGACGGATGCATGATGACGGCGGGCTTGTCGGGGTGCGCCTGCGCATGCTCGCGAATCTGCATGGCTGAGACTTTACGATGCGCCGAACTTGACAGGTGTCAAGAGGGTTAAAGACGCAGGTTGGTCCGCGATACGTCCGGGCTATTCAGTTCTGGGCCGCGAATACCCGCCATTCGTCCGGGACGCCCTTCAACACGTGAGATCCACGGTCTGCGAACGTGATTCCCGATCCGGCAACCAGATCCTTGACCGTGGAGGACACCAGAACCTCGCCCGGTCCGGCGAGCGCTGACACGCGTTGGCCTATGTGGACGGCGATCCCGCCGATGTCGTCGCCGCGCAGTTCGATCTCACCGGTGTGAAGTCCCGCCCGCACTTCGATGCCCAGCGACCGGACCGCCGTGGAGATCGCTTGAGCGCACCGCACGGCGCGCGCGGGTCCGTCGAAGGTCGCGAACATGCCGTCGCCCGTGGTTTTGATTCGGCGACCCCGATGACGGTCGACCTCGCCTGCGATCAGGCTGTCGTGGCGGTCCAACATCCTCGTCCATGCATCGTCACCGAGCGATGCCGCGCGTTCCGTCGATGACACGATGTCGGTGAACAAGCACTGTCGCCAGTGCGCGGTCGGGCACTTGCACCGGGCGAACACCGGTCAGGAACTCCTCGATTTCGTCGAGGATCGCGTCCTGGTCTCCGAGATACGGAAAATACTCATCCCCAGGCAGCTCAACCACTTTGGCGCCGGTAATATGTGCGCCGAGATAGCGACTACCTGAGGCATGCGCGATGTCGGCGGTCCTGTACACGACAAGTGTCGGCACCCGGATCGCCGACAAAGGTGCCGCACATCGATCGCGCGGATCATCTGCTGGATCGCGACAGCGGCTCCAGGACTGGCTGACAAGCGTTCCCATCTACCGTGTGCCCTGCGCCAGGCGGGATCATCGGCCCGGCCCGGTGTGAGGGCCCACAGTGGTAGGCCGCCCTCTTGGCCGCGCCCCCACTGCTCCTCGAGATGTCGCAAGCCCTCATCCCATATCTCCTCGGGGACGCCATCGGGGTAGTCGGGCGCCCAAGTCATGCGCGGATATGCGCCGTACAGGACGAGTGCCGATACGCGCTCGGGATACGTTGTCGCGAAAAGTAGTGCACAGCGCGCCGCCCTCCGAACCGCCGTATACCGCCGCGCGCTCCGAGCCGGCATCGTCCATCACGGCGCGAAGATCGTCCATCCGTTCCTCGAGCGTCGCCACGGCCACCCGATCGGACAGGCCGGTGCCTCGCTTGTCGAACATGATCAGGCGACTGAACGACGCCAGGCGCTCGAAGTATCGGCGCTCGGCCGGATCCTCCCACTGCAGTTCGAGGTTGGAGACGAATGGCGGCACGTGAATGAGGTCGAAGGGGCCATTGCCCACGACTTGGTAGGCGATGTTGACGTCGCCCGACTTGACGTACCGGGTCTCGGGGACCTCGATCACGCCGTCAGTGTAGGTCGCTCGCTGACGCCGATGGGCACAACGAGCGTGCGCAGATTACTGAAATCTTGCGGCGTGTTGGCCGCAGACACGCACGCTCGCGGTACTAGTCGGCTTCGGCCAGGCGGTGCTTGAGGGCGTCGAACTCGTCCTTGATGCCGGTCGGCAACTTCTCGCCGACGAACTCGAACCACTCCTCGATCAACGGGATCTCCTCGCGCCACTCGGCAGCGTTGACCGCCAGCGCCTCGTCGACGTCGGCCGCGTCGACATCCAGGCCGGACAGGTCCAGATCGTCGGCGGTCGGCACGATGCCGATCGGCGTCGTCTTGCCACCGGCCTTCTGCTCGATGCGGTCGACGATCCACTTCATCACGCGGCTGTTCTCGCCGAACCCCGGCCACAGGAAGCGTCCGTCGCCGCCGCGGCGGAACCAGTTGACGAAGAAGATCTTCGGCATCTTCGACTCGTCGGCGTTCTTGCCGACGTCGATCCAGTGCGCGAAGTAGTCGCCGACGTTGTAGCCCAGGAACGGCAGCATCGCCATCGGGTCGCGCCGCACGGTGCCCACCTTGCCTTCGGCGGCCGCGGTCTGCTCGGAACCCAGCGTGGCGCCGATGAAGACGCCGTGCTGCCAGTCGCGGGCCTGCGTGACGAGCGGGACCGTCGTCTTGCGGCGGCCACCGAACAGGATCGCCGAGATCGGCACACCCTGCGGGTCATCCCACTCCGAGGCAAGCGTGGGGCACTGCGACATCGGCGTGCAGTAGCGCGAGTTCGGATGGGCGGCCTTGCTTTCCGTCTCCCGCAGGATCCAGTCGTTGCCCTTCCAGTCGATCAGGTGGTCGGGTTCGCCTTCCAGACCCTCCCACCACACGTCGTTGTCGTCGGTCAGCGCGACGTTGGTGAAGACGGTGTTGCCTGCCGCGATGGTCTTCATCGCGTTCGGGTTCGACGACCAGTTGGTGCCGGGCGCGACACCGAAGAAGCCGAATTCGGGGTTGACCGCATACAGCCGGCCGTCCTTGCCGAACCGCATCCAGGCGATGTCGTCGCCGACGGTCTCGGCGCGCCAGCCTTCGATCGTCGGCTGCAGCATTGCGAGGTTGGTCTTGCCGCACGCCGACGGGAACGCCGCCGCGACGAAGTACGACTTGTTCTCCGGCGAGATCAGTTTGAGGATCAGCATGTGCTCGGCGAGCCAGCCCTCGTCGTGGGCCATCGCCGAGGCGATGCGCAGCGAATAGCACTTCTTGCCGAGCAACGCGTTTCCGCCGTAGCCGGAGCCGAAGCTCCAGATCTCACGGGTCTCGGGGAAGTGGCTGATGTACTTGGTGTCGTTGCAGGGCCAGGGCACATCCTTCTGACCCGGCTCCAGCGGGGCGCCGATCGAATGCAGCGCCTTCACGAAGAAGCCGTCGTCGCCGATCTTGTCCAGCGCCGCCTGGCCCATCCGGGTCATCGTGCGCATTGACACCACGACGTATTCGGAGTCGGTGAGCTCGACACCGAGCTTGGGGTCCTCGGCGCCGAGCGGGCCCATGCAGAACGGCACCACGTACATGGTGCGTCCGCGCATACAGCCGCGGTACAGGTCGGACATGATGCCGCGCATCTCGGCGGGGTCCATCCAATTGTTGGTGGGGCCGGCGTCGATTTCGCGCTCCGAGCAGATGAAGGTGCGCGATTCCACGCGAGCCACGTCAGAGGGGTCCGAGAGCGCCAGGTACGAGTTCGGCTTCTTCTTCTCGTCGAGCTTGCGGAAGGTGCCTGCTGCCTCGAGCTGGGCGCAGAGGCGGGCGTTCTCCTCGTCGGAGCCGTCGGCGAACACCACCCGATCGGGCTGTGTGAGCTCCGCGACCTCCTGAACCCAGGCAAGAAGTCCTGCGTGTTTCGTCGGTGCGGTGTCCAGACCGGGAATGGTCGCTGACGTCATCAAAATCTCCTGCGTAGGTTTTTCCGCCAGGACACGGGTAAACGCGTCACTGGTGCTTAGCGCCCTCTTAACCAGGTTAACGCGGGTGACATACCCGAGGAAATTCGGATCTATGTCCGATCACTCACAGGAACGATTCAGAAAGGCCTGATTACTGCGGTTGTCCACCCGCCAGCTCCGCGCGCACGGTGTCGAGAGCCTTCTGCAGGGGCGGCAGGCGCCGATCCCGCAGCGCAGCGGCCCGCGCGGTCGCGACGGCATGTTCGCGCAACTCGGCATCGATTTCGGACACCTGGCCGGACGCGACCTCGGCGTCGGCCTCGTCGCGCCGCGCACCGTCGGCGGTCAGCGCGGCCTCGGCGGCCAGCACCCGGGTGGCGACCCGCTCCTCGACAGTCGACTGCAGCGTGGCGGTGACCTCATTGATCCAGCGGTCCAGCACCGCCCGGTCGCTCAGCAGTCCGCGCATGCCGACCACCCACACGGTGAGCAGCAGGCCGATCACGCCGCCCGCCACCAAACCTGCGATCGTCAGGCCGGGGGCGAGTCCGGCGAACAGCCGGCTGATGCCCAAAGCAACGCCGAGGCCGAAACCCGCACCCAGCACCATCATCAATCGGGTCTCCAGCCGACGGGACTTCAGCGGCGGCGCGGGCACCGGTGGCGGTTCCGGTGGCGACGGGGGCTCAGGCGCGGTGAGTTCGAGTTCGGTCGCGACGTCCGAAAGGTGCTGGGTGATACCCGCTTCCACCTCTCCGACAACCTCGTTGACGCGGGTGCCGACGTAGGTTTCAAACTCCGGCAGCCGACGTCGCGTCATGGCGGACGCATCCTCCTGCAGCTCCGATCGCACCGAGGTGCAGCGGTTGCGGGCGAAATACGCCAACTGCACCCGCGCCTGCTGGATCTGGCTGCGCAGTGCGATGGTGCGCTCGGACTTGGACAGCCTGCGCTCACGCTGGACAGTGTCGCGCCGTTCCCGCAGTGCCGTCACCCTTGCGTGCCGGTCGGCGCCCGCCCCGTCCTTATCGTGCCGCGATATCACGTTCTGCAGACGTGACTCCCACGCCCGCAGCCTGTTTCGGCGCTTCACGTCGATGTCGTCGAGGCGCGACCGCAGCAGCTCGACGAGCTCGTCGACTGTCGGTTCGCCGAGATCGGGCGTCGCCGCGACACCCACCCACGGCACATCCCGGTAGCGCTCGGCGTGGGCGCCGAGGCGGGTACGGTCCTCGGCGAGCACATCGCGCCAATTGCGGTGAACGTCGATCTTCGACACCACCCCCACCACCAGGTCGGTGTGTTGAGCTGCGAAATCGATTAAGGCGTAATCAGATTCGGCGATCGGCGCCACAGCGGACACCACGAACACGACTGCCGCCGGGGCTTCGGCGGGCCTGATGTCTTCGGCTTCGACGAACTCGTGCTCGGGCAGTCGGTCCCGCAATGCGGCAATCAACCCGGTCGCGCCTGCCAGCCACGGCCCGGTGACAAGCACGACGTCGCGGCTCTGCACACCGGGTGAGCTCAGCCCCGGATCGACGCCGGCCACCAGCGCGTCCACCGCATCGACCGGGTCGCCCGCCTGATCGACGTCGGTCACCGCGCCTCCACACGCCGCAGCAGCCTCAGTGAGCCGCGGCAGATGTCGGCGCCACAGTGGCGGTGCAGGGTGTTGACGGGTCCGCGGCTGTAGCGATGCCAGTACAGCGCCCGTCGAAGATGCGCCGATGGTTTGTCGTCGGTGTCGACAGTGACACCGACGGCCTGCACCACGTCGACAGCGGCGGCCATCACGGCGATGACGGCTTCGTCGCCGGACAGAAATTCGGAAACCGCGGGTGCGCCGCGCGCCGCCATCGCGCCCAGCTGGACCAGCGCCGTGCGCACCCGCCGGTACCGCACCTCGGCGCCCACCACCGCGAGCCGTGCCAGCACGCGGTCGATCTGGCTGAGCCGACGCATCACGGCGGGCAGCACGGCCGCTTCGCTGCCCTGCTGCAGCGCGAGGACGCCGTGGGCGATGCCGAACAGGTCGAGGGTGTCCAGAAGTCGCGTGCGGACGCTGAGGGACAGGCTGTGCCCGGTCGACAGGAAGCCGTCGGTGGACGTCAGGTCGGCGGGCTCGGCGGTCAGCGTGTGCAGCGCTGTGACGAGTTCGTCGTCGAGTGCGGCGACGGCAAGCAGTCCCACCATCGGCACCGTCGGCACCCCGGTCAGCGCCTGGATTTCGGCGGCCCGGCGGTCGGCGACGGCGATCGGGCCGCCGGCCCCGAAGCCGGCCAGATCCGCCTTGTTGAGCACCACCAGCGTCGGGCCCGCCCCCAGCATCGCCCGGTCCTCGGGCTTGAGGGCCTCGGCGACGACCACGACATTCACCTCGGCGCTGGTGTCGTCGGCGACGGAAAGCCCGGCGCCGGCGAGAGCGGCCGCAACAGTCTCCCGGCCCACGCCGTCGCGCCCACGAACCGCTACCCGCAGCGGGCCGCGAAGCTCATCGATGAGCGCGGTTATCCGCGAATCATCTGCTCGCTGCGCGACCCGTGTCAGTTCGTTAATGAAAATCTGATGGCCTTCCCTGGTCGCCGTCTCGCACACGCGCATGCCTCGCTGTCCCCACACCGGATTCTGGCCCCGGCCCCCACCGCAAATGGTGGCATCTCCATGGCACCTGTGCGAGCGCTTGTTTTCGCCAACGCCAGGTAGCAGCGCCAGGCAACTGTTGGGTATCAATCTGCACCACAATGCGGGTTCGGTGGTGTTGATGCGGGACCATGGACGGATGCATGCGCAGCGCTGGGGTATCAGCACGCCGTCGTCCGAGAGGCGGCGATGACTCGACCGGCTTCGCATCTACACCCCCGGGTCACCGCCTACCGGTCCCGGCGGTCGGCGGTGTCCACCGGCCAGCAGGAGACGTGGGACCGGCTCTGGCCGGAGCTTGGCGCACATGCCCGGTCGCCCGAAGGGCCAGCCGCGCTGATCGACACCCGGAAATGGTTCGGCAGGTCGGCGCCGGTGGTGCTGGAGATCGGCAGCGGAACCGGCACGTCGACGCTGGCGATGGCCAAGACCGAGCCGGATATCGATGTGGTCGCCGTCGAGGTCTACCGGCGCGGGCTGGCCCAGCTGCTCAGCGCGATCGATCGGGAAGCGGTCACCAATATCCGGCTGGTCCGCGGCGACGGAGTCGACGTACTGGAGCACATGTTCGGATCCGAGTCGCTGACCGGGGTGCGGGTGTTCTTCCCCGACCCGTGGCCCAAGGCGCGTCACCACAAGCGCAGGCTGCTGCAATCGGACGTCGTCGCCTTGATCGCCGACCGGCTGCGCCCCGGCGGTGTCCTGCACGCCGCCACGGACCACGCGGGGTACGCCGAGCAGATCGCGGAGGTCGGCGACGCCGAACCGCAGCTGAGGCGAGTGACCGCCGACCACGACCTGCCCGTCTCTGTGGCGCGGCCGATCACCAAATACGAGACGAAGGCGCGCGACGCGGGGAGCGCCGTCGCGGAACTGCTCTGGGAGAAGCTGCCGCGATGAGAGCTTGCGCGAAGAGCCGAGGACCACGATGAGCGTCACCGAAGAAATCGTCGAGGCACCTGCGCTGGCGCCCGGCACGACGCGCGTCCTGCTGGTCTGGGATGCTCCCAACCTCGACATGGGCCTTGGTTCCATCCTCGGCGGCCGGCCGACCGCCGCACACCGGCCTCGCTTCGACGCTCTGGGCCGTTGGCTGCTGAGCCGCACCGCCGAGCTGTCCGTGGGCCACGAGGGCGTCTCCGTGGAGCCGGAGGCCTCAGTGTTCACCAATATCGCCCCAGGCAGTGCCGACGTCGTTCGGCCGTGGGTCGAGGCACTACGTAACGTGGGTTTCGCAGTGTTCGCCAAACCCAAGATCGACGAAGACAGCGACGTCGACGTCGACATGCTCAACCACATCGCCCTTCGCCGCGACGAGGGGCTGGCCGGGCTGCTGGTGGCCTCGGCCGACGGACAGGCGTTCCGTCAGCCGTTGGAGGACATCGCCCGTGCGGGTACCCCTGTTCAAGTGCTCGGATTTCGCGAACATGCGAGTTGGGCGCTAGCCTCGGATACTTTGGAGTTCGTCGACCTGGAGGACATCCCGGGTGTCTTCCGGGAGCCGCTACCGCGAATCGGCCTAGATTCGCTCCCCGAACAGGGGGCGTGGCTGCAGCCATTCCGGCCGCTGTCCTCGCTACTGACGTCTCGTGTGTGAACAATGGAACTGCGCGAGGCGCAAGAAGACTTGTGAAGTGTTAGGAGCTTAGGTGTTCGCCTGGTGGGGCCGAACGGTCTACCGCTACCGATACATCGTGATCGGTGTGATGGTCGCGCTATGCCTTGGTGGCGGCATCTACGGCATCAGCCTGGGCCAACACGTCACGCAGAGCGGTTTTTACGACGAGGGCAGCCAATCGGTGCACGCCTCGGTGATCGCCGACGAGACCTACGGCCGTGACACGTCCGGCCACATCATCGCGATCTATACCGCCGCCCGAGGGCAAGACCGTCGACGACCCGGCTTTCCAGAAGAAGGTCCTGGACAACCTGGCGCAGGTCGAGAAGGACCACCCCGACCAGATTCTCCGCTCGATCGGCTACTTCAAGAGCCCCGACGTGCTCAAGAACATGGCCGACGCCGACAAGCAGCACGCTTTCATGTCGATCCAGCTCAAGGGCGACAACGACGACGCGATCCTGAACAACTACAACAAGAACGTCGGCGAGGACGGAAAGACCGTCAAAGAGGCGCTGAACATCGACGGCGTCGACGTCAAACAGGCCGGCCTGCAACCACTGGCCAGCGAGCTGACCGGCACCATCGGCGAGGACCAGCAGCGTGGCGAACTTCTTGGTGTGCCGTTGGTGATGGTCGTGCTGTTCTTCGTGTTCGGCGGCGTCATCGCGGCCAGCCTGCCGATGATCGTCGGCGGCCTGACCATCGCCGGCTCACTGGGGATCATGCGCCTGGCAGCCGAGTTCATCCCCGTGCACTTCTTCGCCCAGCCGGTGGTGACGCTCGTCGGACTCGGCATCGCGATCGACTTCGGCCTTTACATCGTGAGCCGGTTCCGAGAGGAGATCGCAGAGGGCTACGACACCGAGGCGGCCGTCCGTCGAACGATGATGACGTCGGGCCGCACGGTGACATTCTCCGCGGTGATCATCGTCGCGTCGGCGCTACCGCTGCTGCTGTTCCCCCAGGGCTTTCTGAAGTCCATCACGTACGCGATCATCGCCACGGTCATGCTCTCGGCGATCCTGTCCATCACGGTGCTTGCCGGTGCGCTCGCCATTGTGGGACCCAATATCGACGCGCTCGGGGTGCGGACGCTGCTGCGGATTCCGTTCCTGCGGAACTGGACGTTCTCCCGGCGGATCATCGACTGGTTCGCTGAGAAGACCCAGAAGACAAAGACCCGCGAAGAGGTCGAGAAGGGCTTCTGGGGCAAGCTGGTCAACCGGGTTATGAAGCGGCCCATCGCCTTCGCCGCGCCGATCGTGATCGTGATGATCCTGCTGATCATTCCGCTGGGCCAGCTGTCCCTCGGCGGCATCAGCGAGAAGTACCTGCCACCGGACAACAGTGTGCGCCAGGCACAGGAGGAGTTCGACAAGACGTTCCCCGGGTTCCGCACCGAACCTCTGACGATGGTGATCGAAAGCGACAACGGCCAACCCGTCACCGATGCGCAGATCGCCGAGGTGCGCAACAAGGCGATGCAGATCCCGGGCTTCATCGACGCCGACAACGACCCGTCGAAGATGTGGCAGGAGCGCCCCTACCTCGACGGGGCGTCAAAGGACCCCTCGGTTCGCGTGATCCAGAACGGTCTGGAGACCCGCAACGACGCGTCGAAGAAGATCGAGGAACTGCGGGCCATCCCACCGCCGCACGGAACTACCATGTCGATCGGCGGCACGCCCGCGCTGGAGCAGGACAGTATTCACAGCCTGTTCGCGAAGCTGCCGATGATGGTGACGGTTCTGATCATCACGACAACGATCCTGATGTTCTTGGCGTTCGGATCGGTGGTGCTGCCGATCAAGGCGGCGGTCATGAGCGCGCTCACGCTCGGATCCACGATGGGCGTGCTGACGTGGATGTTCGTCGACGGACACGGGTCCGGCCTGATGAACTACACACCGCAGCCGCTGATGGCGCCGATGATCGGCATGATCATCGCGATCATCTGGGGTCTGTCGACCGACTACGAGGTGTTCCTGGTATCTCGCATGGTCGAGGCGCGCGAACGCGGCCTGTCCACCGCCGAGGCCATCCGTGTCGGTACCGCGACCACTGGCCGGCTGATCACCGGCGCGGCCCTGATCCTGGCCGTCGTCGCGGGCGCGTTCGCGTTCTCCGACCTGGTGATGATGAAGTACCTGGCGTTCGGCCTTCTGATCGCTTTGTTGTTGGACGCCACCGTGATTCGTATGTTCCTGGTGCCCGCGATCATGAAGCTGCTCGGCGACGACTGCTGGTGGGCGCCGAAGTGGATGAAGCGCCTCCAGGAGCGGCTCGGGCTCGGCGAGACCGAACTGCCCGACGAGCGCAAGCGGCCCGCCGTCCGCGAGGAAGACGCACTGGTCGCCGCGGGCGCACCGCTGCCACCCCGACCGCTCCCACTACACGACCCGAGCCATCCGGCCGTCGAGGGCTCGTCACGGCCAGGCGCCGCGACGACGCGGATCCAGACCGCGCCCGCCCGCACGAACGGACCGTCCGCTACGGGCACCACCCGCATGCGGACACAGCGTCCGACGCCGCCGGCGGGCGAGCCGCAGACCACCCGGATACCGGCCGCCAACAGCCGCAAGCCCCGCAACGCGGTGAACAACGCGAACGCGGCGCCCCAGCGCACCAAGCGCGCGACACCGCCGCCACCCGTTCGGGAGGACCGCGAGATCGAGTCGTGGCTGGGCGAATTGCGCGGCAACGGCCCCGCCGTGGCGCCGCCGCCCGCACCGAGGCACCGCCCGCAGAAGGGCGCAGAGCCCACCACCGCCATCCCGGTGCAGGACCCGCGCGGCGGCCAACCAGCCCATCAGGCCGCGGAGCCGACGACCGCGATTCCCGCGCAAGGCCAACCGGATCCGGAAGCGACTGAGAAGCTGACCGCACAGCAGGCTGAGGAAGAGGGCAGGCGTCGCGGTGGCGTCGGCGGCGTCAGCGCCGCTGACCTGTTGCGCCGGGAAGGCCGCGGGCGCTAGTCGCTCTTCGCGGTTTCGATGTCGTCGGCGTCGGCCTCGATGACCTTGCCTGGCTCGGTTTCCTGGGCCTCCAGCTCGGCCTCGGGTTCCCTGGCGGCCAGCACCCGCACGGCGCTGTTCAGGAAGGCCACCGTCGGCACCGCCAGCAGCGCTCCGACGATGCCCGCCAGCACCGCACCCGCGGCGATGGCCAGCACGACGGCTAGCGGGTGAATCGACACGGCGCGGCCCATCACCAGCGGCTGCAGCACGTGGCCCTCCAGCTGCTGGACGGCGATGATGAGGCCAAGGGTGATCAGCGCGTAGAGGAAGCCCTTGGCGAGCAATGCGACGATGACGGCGAGGAATCCGGCGACGACCGCACCGATCAGCGGAATGAACGCACCGAGGAAGACGAGCGACGCCAACGGCAGTGCCAGCGGCACGCCCATGATCGCCAGACCGGTGCCGATCCCGACGGCGTCGACCAGCGCGACGAGGAGCGTCGCCCGCACATAGCCGATCAGCGACTGAAATCCCGCCCCGCCCGCATCGCGCACCCGCTCCTGCACGTTCTCCGGGAAGATCTTCGTGACGAAGTACCAGATGTTCCGCCCGCCGTGCAGGAAGAAGATCAGGGTGAACAGCACAAGCAGTGCGCCCGTGACGATTTCGGTCACGGTGGCCGCCGTCGAAAGCGCTCCGCTGGTCAGCTTCTCCTGGTTGTTACGCAGGGCCTCGATGGCCGAGTTGCCCGCATTGGTGATCTGGTCCCTGCTCAGATGCATGGGACCTTCGATCAGCCAGGTGCGCGCCTTCTCGATGCTGGCGGTGACCTGCTCGACGAGGCCGGGCAGGCCGGTGACGAACTGGCTGACGACGAAGCTCAGGATGCCGCCCACGATCGCGATTCCGCTGAGCAGCACCAGCGCCACCGCGCCACCGCGAGGAGCGCCGCGGCGGACCAGGAAGTCGACCGCCGGGATCATCAGCGCGGTCAGCATCAGCGCCAGGGCGATCGGCACCACGATGACCTCGAGCCGCGTGATCACCCAGATCATCGCGACGCCGAACGCGAGTATCGCCAGCAGACGCCAAGACCAGGCCGCACCCTTGTGGATCAGAGGCGGGACCGCGTCGTCGTACCCAGATCCGATAGAGGCCATGCCGGTAGCGTAACGGCCGGTAGGAGGCGGCCACCGCTACCCTTTATCCGTGTCCCACGACGCGGCGGCGAACGGCGCCCGCAGCCAAGAGGGAACCACCCGCGGCAAATACTGGTGGTTGCGCTGGGCGATCATCGGCGTCGCCGTGGTGGTGCTGACGGTTGAGATCACCCTGGTGTGGGACCAACTGGCCAAGGCCTTCCACAGCCTCTACGCGGCCAAGTGGCTGTGGGTGCTGGCCGCCGTCGCCGCGGCGATGGCATCGATGCACAGCTTCGCTCAG
This sequence comes from uncultured Actinomycetota bacterium, assembly GCA_963822305.1. Taxonomy (GTDB): domain Bacteria; phylum Actinomycetota; class Actinomycetes; order Mycobacteriales; family Mycobacteriaceae; genus Mycobacterium. The sequence continues at coordinate 448,688 of CAWGHF010000015.1, forward strand.
ATCCAGCGCACGCTGCTGAAGTCAGCCGGCGTCGAGGTGCACCAGTGGCGGTCGGAGGCCGCCTTCTACGCGGGTAACGCATTGTCGACCACCATGCCTGGCGGCCCGGTGCTCTCGGCCACCTTCATCTACCGCCAGCAGCGGATCTGGGGCGCCTCGCCGGTGGTCGCGTCCTGGCAGCTGGTGATGTCGGGTGTGCTGCAGGTGGTCGGTCTCGCCCTGCTCGGTCTGGGTGGCGCCTTCCTGCTCGGTGCGTCCAAAAGCCCCTTCTCCCTTATCTTTACGCTCGGCGGTTTCGTCGCCTTGCTGCTGCTCGCGCAGGCGGTCGCATCGCGGCCCGATCTGATCGACGGCATCGGGGTGAGGGTGCTTTCGTGGTTCAACTCGCTGCGCGGCAAACCGTCCGACACCGGTGTGGACGCGTGGCGGGAACACCTTGAGCAACTGGAGTCGGTCAGCCTGAGCCGCCGCGACCTCACGATCGCGTTCAGCTGGTCGCTGTTCAACTGGGTCGCCGACGTCGCGTGTCTGGCCTTCGCCGCCTACGCCGCGGGCGGCAAGCCATCGCTGGCGGGGCTGACGGTCGCCTACGCGGCGGCGAGGGCGGTCGGATCGATTCCGCTGATGCCCGGTGGGCTGCTGGTCGTCGAGGCGGTGCTCGTGCCCGGTCTGGTATCCAGCGGAATGACCCTGGCGTCCGCGATTTCGGCGATGCTCATCTACCGACTGGTCAGCTGGCTATTCATCGCCGCGATCGGTTGGGTGGTGTTCTTCTTCATGTTCCGCACCGAGAAGGACGTCGACCCCGACGCCGCGCTCGACGAGACAGCGGATCAGACCGAACCCGCCACCGACCACCCGGCCAACCGCCAACCCGATTCGTAGGAGCGCCGCATGCCGACCAGAACACGCTCCGTCGTCGCAATTCTGGGGGCGCTCACGCTGACCGTCGCGTCCTGCTCATCGTCGACGGAGAGTTCACCGGAGACGACGCCGTCGCCGTCGAGCACACCGGCAGCCGCGCCCACCGCGGAGGCTCAAGACGTTCCGGTGGCCGTGACACCCGTGCTGGCCAGCGTGGTCGCCGCACCTGTGCCGGTGCTCGCCACCGACGGCAAGAACCATCTCGTCTACGAACTGCAGCTGACGAACGTAACGACCCAAGAGGTGACAATCACGTCGGTGAAGGTACTTGCGCGCGACCAAGCATTGCTCACGTTGGCCGGCGATCAGGTCGGCGATTGGACGCGCGTCATCGGGACCCAAACGCCGACAACGAAATTGGGGCCGGGACAAAGCGGGATTGTGTGGCTGGACGTCGCGCTCGACACGTCGGCACCGATTCCCGCCGACCTGATCCACACGATCGGGATCACCATCCCGAAACCGTCGCCACCGCTGATACCCGCGACCATGGACGAGAAGGTGGCACCGGTCACCGTGTCGACTCACAAGCCACCGGTCATTTCGCCGCCACTGGACGGCCCGAACTGGTTGGACGGCGACAGTTGTTGCGCACTGGGCGCACACCGCGGCGCGGTGAATGCGCTCAGCGGAGGACTGTGGGCGGCTGAGCGGTTCGCAATCGACTACGTTCAGATGAGTCCCGACGGAACGATCTTCACGGGCGACAAGAGCAAGCCGGAGAGCTATCCGTACTTCGGCGCCGACATCCACGCGGTGGCCGACGGGCCCGTCGTCGGCCTCTTGGAGGGTCTGCCCGAACAGGTCGCAGGCCAGAGCCCAACCGGGCTGCCGCTCGAACAGTACGGCGGCAACCACATCGTGCAGGACATCGGCGACGGCAACTACGCCTTCTATGCGCACCTCAAAACCGGCAGCGTCAAGGTCAAGGTCGGCGATCAGCTCAGCACCGGGCAGGTCATCGCCGCGCTCGGCAACACCGGCAACACCGATGCCCCACACCTGCATTTCCATGTGATGAGCACCCCGGATCCGCTGCGGTCCGACGGACTCCCGTTTGTGATCTCATCCTTCCGCCTCGATTCCCGAGTCGCGTCGCCCGAGGCCCTCGACACGCTCCTGCAGGGCGGGCCCGCGCCGATGCAGCCCGGGTTCACGGCGCGCGACGAAACCGACGTCAGCCCACTGTCGTTCGACGTGATGACGTATGAGACGAAGTAGCGTGCTGGCGGTGCTCGCCGACGTCGTCGGCGTGCTGGTGTTCTGCACCATCGGACGCCGCAGCCACGCCGAGGGGCTGACCGTTGCGGGCGTGGCCGACACCGCCTGGCCGTTTCTGGTGGGCACCGCGGTCGGCTGGCTGCTGATCCGCGGCTGGCGCCGTCCGACCGCCGTCGCTCCCACCGGCCTGGTGGTGTGGGCGAGCACGGTCGTGGTCGGAATGCTCTTACGCAAAGCCACTTCCGCAGGCGTCGCGGTCAGCTTCGTCGTGGTGGCATCCGCGGCGACGGCGGTGGTCCTGCTCGGCTGGCGCGTAGCAGTAGCGGCTTTCGCGCGCAGACCCGGTCAGTCCTGATCGTCGGAATCCCACGGTGGCTCATCTGCAGCCGACACCGTCAGGGTGGCGCGCAGCCCACCTAGCGGACTGTCGGAGAGCACGATGCTTCCGCCGTGCAGTGCGGCCTGCTGAGCCACCAGCGCCAGCCCGAGCCCCGAACCCCCTTGCGCAGCGGTGCTTCCGCGCGCGAAACGGCCGAGCACATTGTTGTGCTCGTCTACGGGCAGTCCGCGTCCGTTGTCGTCGACCGTGATCGTTATCGAATGGTCGATCCGGCGACCCGACAGCAGGATCCTGGTTGCCGGTCCGTGTGCGACGGCGTTGCGGACCATGTTGTCGACGGCCAGCCGCAGTCCGCCCGGCCACCCCCAGATGGTGCCCAGGTTGTCGTCGGCTTCCACGACGACTTCCACCGGCCCGCCGGGGCGCATGTTCTCCCGCGCCACCCGGTCGAGCAGGTCGGTGACGTCGATGACCTCGCGGTCCTCGACCTGAGCGAGCTCGCCGGAGGCGAGTTGGCCGAGCGCGGTGATGATCGCCTCGACGCGTCGCTGAGCCCGCGACAGGTCGAGGACCACCTCGGCCCGCTCCTCGGCGGGCAGGTCGTGGATGCGCAGCGTGTCCAGGTCGGCCCGCATCGCGGTCAACGGGGTCCGCAACTCGTGTGCGGCGTTCGCCGCGAAATCCTGTGCGGCCTGCAACGAGTTCTGGGTCGCCTGCTGTGCGGCGGCGATCCGGCTGAGCATGCCCGTCATCGCCTCCGACAGTTCCTCGGCCTCGCGCACACCGCGCACTTCCGGCATCTCCTCGGTCCCTTTGCCGAGACGCCTGGTGTGTTCGGTGAGCCTGCGCAGCGGCCGGATCGCGGGCCCGGACAACAGCCATCCCATGCCTGCAGCGATCAACACCGTCACGAGACCCACCGCGACGTAGAACGGGATCCGCGCCCGGCTCAACAGGATGCTGTCAGCGCGAATACCGATCGAAATCAGCACGCCGCCCTGCTGCTCAACGGGAATGGTGCGCACCCGGTAGTCGACGCCGTTCACCACAACGTCGGCCGTGCCGGGCTGAAGCGGCGGCAGCTGGAGCCCGCGCTGGAAGACCACCTGCCCGGTCGACTCCATCCGGCCGGTGGTCAGTACGCCCTGTCGTGGGTCGGACAACTGGTCGGGGTTCATGCTGGCCTCGACGATCGAGTCCAGCCGCCGATCCAGTTGTGCGGCATCGTTATTGGCCAGTACCACCGACGTCAGGATCGTGAACACCGCGACGACAGCGGCGGCGGCGGTCGCGGCGGCCAGGGCGACCCTGGTGCGAAGCGAAGGAGAACGAACCAACGGAAATCGGCGCACTCACTGCTCGTCTCGGTACAAGATGCTCGAGCTCCGCTACGCTTCGTCTCGCAGCACGTAGCCGATCCCGCGAACGGTGTGAATGACCCGCGGCAGCCCTTCGCGTTCGAGCTTGCGGCGCAAGTAGCTGATGAACACGTCGGCCACATTGGTGTCCACGTCGAAGTCGTAACCCCACACCAACTCGAGCAGCCGCTGGCGGCTGAGCACCACACCGGCGTTCTCGGCCAGCACCGCCAGCAGGTCGAATTCACGCTTGGTCAGGTCGACCCGCTCACCGTCGACGAATACCAGCCGCCGCGCGGTGTCGATGGTCAGCGGGCCGACCGTCATGGTGTCCGACGACTGATCGGACTGACTCGTCCGGCGCAGCAGGGCGTGCAGCCGCGCCACCAGTTCACCCAGATCGAACGGTTTGGTCAGGTAGTCGTCGGCGCCGGCCTCCAGACCGGCGATCCGATCGTTGACGGTGTCGCGCGCGGACAGCACACAGATGGGTATGTCGTTTCCGAGCGCACGTAGCGCGGTGACCACCGCGACGCCGTCGAGTTCGGGCATCTGTACGTCCAGAACCAGCGCGTCGTGTTTCTCATTGGACAGGAGCCGCAGGGCCTCTTTCCCGGTTGCCGCGACCCGAACGTCAAAACCCGAATGCCGCAGCCCGCGGGCCACGGATGTTCTGACGTCTGGATCGTCGTCGACCATCAGCACCATCCGACCGGTGCTCTCCGGCGCGGGCGGCTCTCCCCCGACCCGCACGCGAATTACGAGGTGTCAGCGATGCCGTCGCCGTTGGTGTCGCCGCAGCGATTCTTGATGTCCACCAGCGGCTGGCGGATGCCGGTCAGCTCGCCCTTCGTGATCGGGTTGGCGTTCATGTACGTATCCACCTCGGTGCGCACCTCGTCGCGGTTCTTGCCCTCGAGGCTGGTGAAGAAGTAGTTGACGTCCGGGTGGCTGAACAGATAGTCCGACGTCGCCTTGGAGACGCCTGCGGCCGTGAAGGCAAGGTCGGCAGCGGTGCAGTTGGGCGGCTCGGCCATCGCCGACGGAAGAGCGCCGAACAGCATCGCACCGGCGAGCGCACCGGTTCCGACCGCGCCGGCTACCGCACGCCGCGCAGTACGGGCAGAGAGCAACATCTAGAGGCTCCTTCATCGAATGAGTTATGGCAGTAACCATCGCGGTTACAGACACCGAAAGCTAATCAGAATCGCTGCGGACTTTCCTGCCTTGCGCCGAAACCGATAGTTAAAAATTCAAAAATCGCAGCTCAGGGCGGCGGCTGCAACAACGTGGTGGTGCGGCCAGCTACCGCGTGGCGGCGGTCGTCGGACCCGGCAGCGGGCCGGTGCCAGCCACCACGGCCGAGGCCGGTGAGGACTGAGCCGGCAAAGAGGCGCCGGGCATACCGACAGACTGTGCACCAGGTAGCGATGCTGGCAAACCTCCGGGCAGTCCGCCACCCTGCTGCGCGCCCTGTAGCAGACCAAGGATCTGCGGCACGGTCACCGGCAGCTTGCATTCGCCCGAGAGATCCGTCAGCGGCTGCTGCAGCGTCTGCAAATCCTTGGCCACCTGGGGGTTGGCGTCGAAGTACGACTTCAGCGCGACAAGCGATTGGGGCCCGCCCTGCTGTTGCGAGATCGTCGTCAGGGCCTGATTGGTCTGCGGATGCGAGTCCAGGTAGGCGCCCGTCGAGTTGGCCACCGTCCCGACGGTTTTCGCCACCGAACTGGCCGCACACGGATCCGGTGCGGCGATTGCTGACGGCAGGGAAGACCGTGCCGGCATGGCCAATGCGAACACCGTGGCGCCACCTGCGGCGCAGCCAGCGAATGCGGCGAGCAGGCCGCGGTGGGCAGTCACATGTGTCGGCGTCATCGATGAACTCCTTACGATTCGCGGACATCGAGTGCCCCGCAAACGGCTGCGATCGGACGGCTTAGGGGCGCCGATGCGGTGGCAGCCAAGATGACATAATGCCATCGGGGCATCACCGGAGCCAATCCAGCAACCACAGGGGCTGGTTAGAGCAGCTTAAGGCGTTAATTAGGCCGCATCGGGCCAGCGCACGCTGATATATCCTCACGCTACGTAACCCGGGCCGGGGAGAAAGCGGGAAAACCATCCAGCAGTTCATGATGCGCATGAGCAGTGGCCTGCGCAGATTCCGCTGGGCGGTGTTCGTGGTCTGGCTACTTCTCCTCGCGCCTGCGGTGTATCTCGGGATGACCCAGTCCAGTCACCTCACCGGTGGCGGCTTCGAGGTCGCCGGTTCGCAGTCGCTGTACGTGCAGCGGGAACTCGAGGAGCAGTTCCCCGACCAGGGGGCGTCGCCGCTTGCGCTCGTCGCGGCGCCGCGGGCCGATGCGTCCTTCGCAGATATGGACGCCGCCGTGGCGCATTTGGAGCGCCTTGCCGGAGAGGTGCCCAGCGTCAAGGTGGTGCCCAACCCGCAGCAACCGCCGCCCCAGCCGGACCGGCCCTACGTCGTGACGCTGCAGATGGACTTCAACAACACCGGTGCGGTCGACGTGGCCAAGCAGCTGCGCCAGAAGGTCGGGATCAACGTCGACCAGCCGGGTGAGGTCTCCGACGGCAAGGTCAAGCTCTACGTCATCGGCCAGGGCGCACTCGGCGCCGCCGCGACAGCCGCCACCAAACACGACATCGCCCAGGCCGAACAGTGGAACCTTCCGATCGTCCTGATTGTTTTGCTCGCGGTGTTCGGTTCGCTGGCCGCCGCCGCTATGCCGCTGGTCCTGGGCATCTGCACCGTCGCGGTCACCATGGGCCTGGTCTATCTGCTGTCGATGTTCACCACGATGTCGGTGTTCGTGACGTCGACGGTGTCGATGTTCGGCATCGCGCTGGCCATCGACTACTCACTGTTCATTCTCATGCGGTTCCGCGAGGAACTGCGCGCCGGCCGCGAGCCGGAACAAGCCGCCGACGCCGCGATGGCCACATCGGGTCTGGCCGTTGTGTTGTCCGGTCTGACCGTCATCGCATCGGTGACCGGCATCTACCTGATCAACACCCCTGTGCTGGTGTCGATGGCGACGGGCGCGATCCTCGCGGTGGCCGTCGCGGTACTCACCTCGACGACGCTGACGCCCGCGGTGCTGGCGACATTCGGCCGGGCGGCGGCGAAGAGATCGTGGCTGCTGCACTGGTCACGACGGCCCGAGACCACCCAGTCGCGGTTCTGGACCAGATGGACCGGCTTTGTGATGCGGCGGCCGTGGCTGTCGGCGCTCGGCGCGACGGCGCTTCTGCTCGCGCTGGCCGCACCGGCGTTCTCGATGGTGCTCGGCAACAGCATGCAGCGGCAGTTCGACCCGACGCACGAGATCCGCGGCGGCGTGAACGCCGCTGCGGATGCGCTCGGCCCCGGCGCGCTGGGCCCCGTCCGCGTACTGGTGACGTTCCCCGACGGCAATTCGGCGTCCGCGCCGACGAAGGAACCGCTTCTTCAGGCGGTACAACAACGAATGTCGCAGGCGCCCAACGTCGTCACCGTGCAGCCCGCGGTGTTCGGCAACGACTACCGCAGTGCACTGGTGTCGGCGGTGCTCACGGTTGACCCTGAGGATCTGGCCGCCCGCCAGTCCGTCGACTGGATGCGGGCGGAACTGCCGCCGGTGGTCGGCGACAACGCGACGATCGACGTCGGCGGTCCCACCGCGCTGATCAAGGACTTCGACGACCGGGTGAGCAAGACGCAGCCCGCGGTGTTCGGGTTCGTCGCACTCATCGCGTTCGTGATGCTGTTGGTCTCCATCAGGTCGGTGTTCCTCGCGTTCAAGGGCGTGCTGATGACCGTGCTGTCGGTGGCGGCCGCCTACGGCAGCCTCGTCGTCGTCTTCCAGTGGGGCTGGCTCGAAGAATTGGGCTTCCAGCCCATCTCATCGCTCGACAGCACGATCCCCCCTCTGGTGCTGGCGATGACGTTCGGGCTGTCGATGGACTACGAGATTTTCCTGCTGACCCGTATCCGCGAGCGGTTCCTGCAGACCAACAACACCCGTGACGCCGTCGCCTACGGCGTGAGCACCAGCGCACGCACCATCACCAGCGCGGCGCTGATCATGATCGCGGTGTTCATCGGGTTCGCGTTCGCGGGCATGCCGCTGGTCGCCCAGCTCGGCGTCGCGTGCGCGGTGGCCATCGCCGTCGACGCGACCGTCGTGCGACTGATCCTCGTGCCCGCACTCATGGCCATGTTCGACCAATGGAACTGGTGGCTGCCCGGCTGGCTGGCCCGCATCCTGCCGTCGGTGGACTTCGAGAAGCCGCTTCCCAAGGCCGACATCGGCGATCTGGTCATCATCCCGGACGACATCTCGACGCTGGCGGCGTCGGGCATCGACATCCGAACAGTGGTCAAGTCGGCGGCCAAGCTCAAGAACATGGCCCCGCACACGATCACCGTCGCCGATCCCCTGGCGTTCAGCGGCTGCCTGCCGTCCAACGGTTCGAATTGCGTGAATGCGCTCAACGGCGACACCAACGGCCATTCGCACACCAACGGCGTCTCCAACGGCAAGACGGTCAAGCTGAAGCGCGGTCCGCGACCTATGCATCCCGTCACGATGTGGCGCGGCCGGCTGTCGGTGGCGTTGGACGCGCTGGAGACCGAAGCCGAAACCGACCGCCCGCCCGTCGAACGCAACAGCCCGATGGAGACCACCAACGTCCAAATGCCGACCGGCGACCGGCTGTCGATACCGACCGGGGCCGAGACGCTGCGGCTGAAGAGCTACCTGATCATGTGCCGGAACAGCACGAAAGATTTCGCCGAGTTTGCCGATTTGGTCGACTCGATGGAGACTCAAACCGCTGCTGTGGTTCTGGCCGGTATGGATCGGTACTACTGTGGTGAGCCATCCAGGAAGCAATGGGTGGCCACCCAACTGGTGCGCCGATTGGCCGATCCGCATCCGTCGGATGAGTTCGACATCCCGATGTCGGGCCCCGAGGCGGAGGCTGATTGGGCCAAGGTCAGGGAGCGGTGCCTGTCGGTGGCGGTCGCGATGCTGGAGGAGGCGAGGTGACGGTGACTGTGGACGCGGGCCGCGACGCTGCCACCGCACGCATACCCACCGGCGCTCCGAAGCGGTCGCGCCGCCCCGCCAACGACGACCAGCCCGTGGAGTTCTGGCCGACGGCCGCGATCCGCGAGGCACTGGAAACCGACGACCTGACGGTATGGCAGCGCATTGTCGTCGCCATCAAGCGCGATCCGTACGGCAGGACCGCGCGCCAAGTCGAGGAGGTGTTGGAATCGACACGGCCATATGGGGTTTCGAAAGCACTGTCAGAAGTGCTGACCCGCACCAGGGATAGCCTGGAAGCCAACGAACGCGCTGAAGTCGCTCGTCAGATTCGGGTGCTGCTCGGCCGGTCCGGGCTCAAACCACAGGAATTCGCATCGCGCATCGGTGTGCCCGGTGAGGAGCTCGCGGGCTACATCGAGGGCAAGACCAGCCCGCCTGCCTCGCTGATGGTCCGAATGAGCCGGCTGTCGGATCGCTTCGCGAAGATGAAGGCCCACCGCCCGGGCGGCCCTCACTGAGCACCGACATCGATCGCATCCTGCGCGAAACGCGCACTGTCGCGATCGTCGGTGCGTCCGCCAACCGGGCTCGCGCCGTCTACTCCGTCTGGCGCTACCTCGAGTCGGCCAGCGACTACGAGTGCTACCTGGTCAATCCGACCATTGGCGATATCGACGGCACGCCGACGTACCCGAACCTGGCGGCGCTACCGGTGATACCCGACCTGGTCGACGTCTTCCGCCGCCACGAGCATCTGCCCGCGGTGCTCGACGACGCCATCAACGTCTGCGCGAAGACCCTGTGGTTGCAGTCGGGCCTGGCCGATGAGCAGGTGGCACGCGACGGCGAAGCCGCCGGCCTGCAGGTGGTGATGGACCGCTGCCTGAAGGTGGAGCACGCCCGCCTGCTCAGCGCGAGTTGATCGGTGTCACGGCGTCGACGAGCCAGCGGCCGCCGTCCTTGGACAATGTGATGCGCAGCGCCAGCACCGCGTTGTCGGGCGGTTCACCCGGCACGTTCTGGGTGCCGCGCATGACGACCGCGACGCTGGCGTCCTGCGGGCCGATGGCCTCGACCCCCGCCGAGATCGTGCTGGCCGAAGCCGAGACGTTCTTCTTGGTCAATTGCTGTGCTACAGCGGCGAATTCGGTCTTGTACTTCTCCGCCCGGTCCGGTGACATCAACGCGGTCGCCCGATCGATGGCCGCCGTTGGACTCGACGGTGTGAACGTCGCGCTGGCTTCGGCGACGCTGCTGGCGATGCCCACCACGTCCGCGCTGTCGTTGTGCAGGTTGCGGTCGGGCACCGTCCACTTCGTGTAGCCGATCGCCACCGAAGCGACCAGGGCGACCGTGGCCAAGCCGGCGACCGCCAACCGCAGTCCCGGCCCGTCGTCGTCGGTGCCGACCGTCACCCCGTCGCGCCGTGCCAACACGGCGTTGACGATGACGCCCTCGACGATCAGCAGACACAGCACCGACGCCAGCGACACCCACCACAGCGGCCACGCCATCGCGACGCCGATGTAGATCAGCCCGGCGATCGCGGCGAGCGGTGCGGCGACGTCGAACGCCAGTAACCGAAGGAGGTTCCTCACCGGAGCTGCTCCAGCCGGGATATCAGCAGCTTGCCGTCGACGCCGGAGACGTCCAGCCGAAGGTTCCATCGCACGGTCTGCGGTTTGCCGCCGACGTTGTCGCTGATCGACGTCGCCACCACCATGACGGTGTCGGTCCTGCTGACCATTTCGGCGAGCCCCGGCTGCGGTGTGGGCAGAGGAGCGGGGCTGCCGTTGGCCAGGGTTTGCGGTCGGTGGTAGATCGACTCGATCGCGACGGAGTCGACCTGGCCCTTGGTCCGCGACTGCAGCGTCTGAATCACCTTCTTGTACGGCTCGAGCACCGACTCGAACTCGTTGTTCAGCTCACCGACCGTGCCGTCGTGCAGCTTCTGCAGGCTGGAGTCGATGTCGTCCTTGTTCATATTGATCAGGACGGTGGTCCAGTCGGCCGCGGCCTCGAGCACCTCGGTCTGGTAGCGGCGCTCGTCGGCGTCGGACCTGTGGCCGGACCAGATGATCAGCGCGAGGACGATCGCAGCCACCGAGAGCAGCCCGAGCGCTGCCGATGCGATGCCATACCCGGAGAAGACCCGGCCGTCGTCCTCGGCGAGGTCGTCGTCGGTGCGCTCGTCGTCGGGCATGGCCGTGAGGGTACCTAAGCGGTCTGCACGCCTTGTTATCCCCAGCGTCGGCTCCTTGAGCACAATGCGCAAAAGACGTAGATCGCGTCTTGTGCGGTTTGCGCGCACAAGCGAGCCACATCGACTGCGGACACATAGCTTGAGGTCGCCGGAACAAACCGGTGAACATCCGAAATGACAACGCAAACAGGAGATTTGAGATGACAGCCAACACCACCACCACGACCCGTCAAGTGACCGCCGGAGCGGTCGCGCAACATGACTGCGCGGAGCGCGGCTGCCTGGCCGCGATGCTCGGGTTCGAGCTGGATGACGCCACTGCCAACAACGCTGAGGAAGGTTCCTAGTCGAACTAGTGTGTCGTGGCGCACTCTCGCCCTTCTGGCACCCTGTTGGAGTGACGGTAGAAGCGATTCGGTCGGGTATCGACCTCACCCATGTCGACCAGCAAGCCCGCCCGCAGGACGACCTGTTCGGGCATGTGAACGGCCGCTGGCTGGCCGACTACGCCATCCCCGCCGACCGGGCCACCGACGGCGCGTTCAGGTCGCTCTACGACCGCGCCGAGGAGCAGATCCGCGAACTGATCGACCAGGCCGCCGAGGCCCAGGCCGAGAAGGGCACCGACCAGCAGCGCATCGGGGACCTGTACGCGAGCTTCATGGACGAGGCCACCGTCGAACGGATCGGCGTAGCGCCCCTGCTCGACGAGCTGGCGGCGATCGACGCCGCCGACGATGCCGACGCGCTGGCTTCGGTGATCGGCGGACTGCAGCACACCGGTGTCGGCGGCGGGACGGGCGCCTACATCGACACCGACTCCAAGGACTCCACCCGCTACCTGCTGCACCTGAGCCAGTCGGGGCTGGGGCTGCCCGACGAGTCGTATTACCGCGACGAGCAGCACGCGGAGATCCTGGCCGCATATCCGCGCCACATCGCCGCGATGTTCGCACTCGTATACGGCGAGGAACCCCAGCCCGGCGAGTGGCAGGCCACCGCCGAGCGCATCGTCGCGCTGGAGTCCAAGCTCGCCGCCGCGCACTGGGACGTCGTCAAGCGGCGCGACGCCGACCTCACCTACAACCTGCGCAAGTTCGCCGACCTGCCCGCCGAGGCCCCCGGCTTCGACTGGGCCGGCTGGATCGGTGCGATGGGCGCCACCCCGGAGGCGGTCTCGGAACTCGTTGTGCGCCAACCCGACTACCTCACCGCATTCGCGGCGCTATGGGCCGGTGCGGACCTCGAGGACTGGAAACGGTGGGCCCGCTGGCGGCTGATCCATGCGCGCGCGTTCCTGCTCACCGACGACCTCATCGCCGAGGACTTCGACTTCTACGGCCGCACGCTGAGCGGCACCGAGTCGATCCGGGAACGGTGGAAGCGCGCCGTTTCGGTGGTGGAGAACCTGATGGGCGATGCGCTCGGCAAGCTCTACGTCGAGCGGCATTTCCCGCCGGATGCCAAGGCCCGGATGGATGTACTCGTCGCCAATCTGCGCGAGGCCTACCGGGTCAGCATCAACCAGCTGGACTGGATGACGCCGGACACCCGGCAGCGTGCCCTGACCAAGCTGGACAAATTCACGCCGAAGATCGGCTACCCGGCGAAGTGGCGCGACTACTCGAAGCTGGTCATCGAGCGCGACGATCTGTACGGCAATTACCGCCGCGGCTACGCCGTCAGCTCCGAGCGTGAACTGGCCAAGCTCGGCGGTCCCGTGGATCGAGACGAATGGTTCATGACGCCGCAGACGGTTAACGCGTACTACAACCCCGGGATGAACGAAATCGTCTTCCCCGCAGCGATTCTGCAGCCGCCGTTCTTCGACGCCGATGCCGACGACGCCGCCAACTATGGCGGCATCGGGGCGGTGATCGGCCACGAGATCGGTCATGGTTTCGACGATCAGGGCGCCAAGTATGACGGTGACGGCAACCTGGTGGACTGGTGGACCGACGACGACCGTACCGAATTCGGTGCGCGCACCACGGCGCTGATCGAGCAGTACGACGAGTTCGTACCCCGGGCGCTGGCCGACGGCCACCACGTCAATGGCGCGTTCACGGTCGGCGAGAACATCGGCGACCTCGGCGGCCTGTCCATCGCGCTATTGGCCTACCAGCTCTCGCGCAACGGCGAGCCCGCGCCCGTGATCGACGGCCTGACCGGCGTGCAGCGGGTGTTCTTCGGCTGGGCACAGGTGTGGCGCACGAAATCCCGTGATGCGGAGGCGATCCGGCGGCTTGCGGTGGACCCGCATTCACCGCCTGAGTTCCGCTGCAACGGCGTGATCAGGAACATGGACGCGTTCTACGAGGCGTTCGAGGTCGACGAGGACGACGCCCTCTACCTGGAGCCGCAGCGGCGGGTCAGGATCTGGAACTGATCTCGAGCCGGCCCTCGCCCGCCTGAAAGAACGGGCGGGTGGCGAGCACGTAGATCCCGAACACCGCCAGCGGAGCGAGCAGCGGTAGCCACGGCAGCTCGAACGGGAACGATGCCGCCAACACGCCGACGAAGGTAAAGCCAAGGGCCGCAACCATTGCCGGTGCGGATGCGCCGAGCACGCGGGTCGAGCCGCCCTCGGTATACCGGAGCACCAGGTAGCACGCCGCGGACAGGCCGGCGAGCGCGGCGAGCATCGGTGGCGCGTCGGCGACGACGATCGCCGCGGCGGCCAGCAGCACGGCCGCCGTCGCCGCGACGCGAAAACCGATGCCCGCCAACACCGTGGCCGCCGCGAGCATCGCGAGAACGAGTGCGGGCCCGGTGGTTTGGAATCCTGCCGCCGCGGCCATTACCAGCCCGAATGCCGCCGACAACAGGTGGGCCTTCCGAAGAACGCTCGTCATCGCCGCCCCCGCACCGGTCGTCGATGCTCGGGAACCAACCGCATCGACTGATCGAGGGTGTTCTCCGACGGCCAGGACACGACGTCCACACCGACAGTCCCCATATCGCGGTACATGAACGACCTCTGCATCGCCCACATCCGGGTGAACAACGGGTCTTTGCCTGCTTCGAAGGGTGCTCCCTCGAGTACGTCGACGGCGACGACGGTGTGCCCACGCTTGCGAAGGTCGATCAGCGACAGCGCGAACTCGGTGTCGAGCATGGTGGAGAAGGCAACGACGATCGCGCCCGGCGGCAGGGCGGCGCGGGGCGCCAATGTGCCGGTCGTGGTTTCGAATTCGTCGCCCGCACCGAGCAACGTATCGAGCACCCGGTAGAACTGGCGCCGCCCGATGTCGGCGCCGAGCCAGCGCGGCCGACGTCCGCCGAGCGTGACGATCCCGGCCCGGTCGCCGCTGCGCAGTGCGCTCTGCACCACCTGGACTGCCCCGCGCAGTGCCCGTGCGGTTGCCTCGGTCGCCGGTCCAGGCGGTTGCGCGTACATGTCGATCAGCACGACCACATCGGCGGCCCGGTCGGTCAACCTCTGGGTGATGTGCAGGCTGCCGCGGCGGGCGCTCACCGGCCAGTTGACCGTCCGCAACTGGTCGCCGGGGACGTACGGCCGGATGTCGGCGTATTCGACACCGGGCCCGATGTGCCGGGTCAGGTGTGTGCCGAGCCGGTCGAGTAGTTCTGTCTTGGGGACGGCGGTGGATTGTGGTGGGGCCACCGGGAACACGAACACGTCGGTGGCATCGACGGTCGCTGTGCCCGACAGAAGTCCGCCCGGTGCGACGACGTCGACCGTGGCGCGGATCGGGTAGCGGCCCCACCGGTCGGCCGCGACGGTGACCGTCTGCCTGCCCGGGGGATCGCCGTGCGCAACGTCGAGTCGCATGCCTTCCACACCTGTTATCGCGAGCGTGACGGCGACGTCGCCCGGTTCAGCGCTCGCCCACACACTCACCTGCGCCTGCTCCCCTTCGAAGCAACGCTGCAGGCCGGGCTCGGCGTGCACACAGACCTTCGGCACCGACCGCTGCCAACCTATCGAACACAGCACACCCAGCAGTGGCGCGACGAACGCGATCAGTTGCCAACGGGAACCGATCAACGCCGCAGCGAGCACGGCCCCGGCACACGTGGCGACGGCGCGCGTCAACGGCGAAGCATGCCAACGCAACTCGGCCTCGGTGCGGCGGGTGTCGATCACGCCTGGGCCCGCGGAACCGGCAGCCGCCGCAGAAGTTCCTCCACCACGTCGGCGCCGTGCACTCGGCGCACCCACATCTCCGGCTTCAGGCTGATCCGGTGGGCCATGGTGGGAACGGCAAGGGACTTCACGTCCTCGGGTATCACGTAGTCGCGGCCCGTCAGAAGTGCGCGCGCACGCGCATGCTGAACCAGGTCGATCTCTGCCCGGGGGCTGGCGCCGACGGCGACCTGCGGGTGCTGGCGGGTGGCGTTGGCCAGCGACACAACGTAGGCCAGCACGTCGTCGTGCACGGTCACCTGCTCCACCGATTCCCGCATGGCGATCAGATCATGGGAATCGACAACCTGATTCACCGTCGGCTCTGCCGATCCGCGCTCCAGGCGGCGGCGCAGCATCGAGGCCTCGTCCTGCTCGGACAGATAGCGCAGCTCGAGCCTGATCGCGAAGCGGTCCAGCTGCGCCTCGGGCAGCGGATAGGTGCCCTCGTACTCGATCGGGTTGTCCGTCGCCAGCACGATGAACGGGTCGGGTAGCCGGTGGGTGACGCCGTCGATGCTCACCTGCCGCTCGGCCATCGCCTCGAGCAGTGCGGCCTGCGTCTTCGGCGGTGTCCGGTTGATCTCGTCGGCGAGCAGCAGGTTGGTGAAGATCGGCCCCGACCGGAATTCGAAGCGGCCCGACTGCATGTCGTAGACCGTCGAGCCGAGCAGGTCGGCGGGCAGCAGGTCCGGTGTGAACTGCACTCGGGTGAACTCCAAACCCAGTGCGGCCGCGAAGGACCGCGCGATCAGCGTCTTGCCGAGGCCGGGAAGGTCCTCGATCAGGACGTGCCCGCGCGCGAGCACCGACGTGAGGATCAACGACAGTGCCCACCGTTTCCCCACCACCACGCGTTGGATCTCGTCGAGCACCGCTTCGCAGTTGGCAGTGGTCGTCGCGGCCGGCAGTGAAGAGGGGGTCATACCTGCTCCAACCTCCGAAGGATTTCGTCGAGCGCCGCCCGGCCCGGGCCTGGCACGTGTTGATTGGTGCGCGCGACGTTCTCGGGATCCACCCAGGCCCACAGTTCGTCGCCGAACAGCATCCGGCCGGTGGCCCGGAACCCGTCCGGATTCTTGTTCTGCTTCTGGCCGGTGGCGATGCCGAACTGCCGCGCGAGCATCGGACGGAGATGGCGATCCCAGTCCGACCGGGTGGACTCCGACCACGAGATCAGCGTTTCGGTTCGAGACAGCCAGCGGCGCAACGATTCTTCGGCGTCGTTGATCGGCGGCGCCACCGGTTCGTCGCCCGTTCCGCGCACCAGGTACCAGCGCAGCGCGAGCAGCACCAGGGCCACCGCGCCCCCGACGATCACCAGAACGAAACGTCGGTCGGGCGTCAGCATCGCCAGCACCTGCACGCCGATCACCAGACACAGGCCCGCAGCCACCAGCTTCTTGAGGGTCATGCGGGGCTCCGTAATTCGTCGAGGACGAGGCTCAGCACCCGCACCGCGACCTCACGGTGTTCCTCGGTCATCACATGCGGGCTGAATCGCGCCTCTTCGAACAACTCGACGAGCTCGGTTGCGCTGTCGGCCCGCAAAGCGTGGTGTTCGACGGCACGGGCCAGCACCTCCGACGGTGTATCCGACTCGCGCGGAACGACGTCCGGAGAGTTCTCGAGTTCACGCTCCATCGCGGCATAGCAGGCGATGATCGCTTCCCGCGGTTCGCGGCTCAGATCGCCCGCCTCGGCCAGTCCCAGTTCCGCGGCCCGGGCAAGCGGATCCGGCGCGGACGCCGCTGTCGCAGGACGGTATTCGTCGCCGGACGACACCGGTGCGCTCGCGCGGCGGCGCTGCCTGCGACCCGCAATCGCCGCGCCGACGAACACCGTCATCATCAGCAACACCATCGACCCGGCCAAGAGCGCGGAGACGTTGGACGACGGCTCGGGTTCCGCTGGCCGCTGCACCGGAGGCTGGGGCGTGCCGGACGACGGCGTGCTCACATCCGGCGGTTGCTGCTCGATACCCAACTGCGCGTTCATCCGCGACAGCAGCGCGACCAGGAGCAGCCACGCGATGACCACGGCGACCGCGATGAGGATCAGCCGCCACGTCAGCGGCCGTCGCTCACCCCCCATCTCACGCGGGAGTTCGCCTGCACCGTAGGAGACGGGTCGATTCCGCGACTGCGTGACGATCGCGATGACGATGATCGCCATCGAGACCACCACCATCGCGACGACCGCGAACAGGCTGCCGAAGCTACTGGTCGGCCGGTCGCGCGGCGGCGTCTCGCCGCCTGGCAGGTATCCGTGCAGCGCGACAGCGGCCACGATCAACAGCACGATCACGGCGACGACGCGCGGCCGATGGGCCATAACCCATCCTGGGCGCGGTCAGGTCAATGCCGCAACGAAATGCGTTAGATCTGCCAGTCCTGGGCGCCGTCGTTCTGGCTGTAGGTGCCGACGGAGTTCTTGATGACGACCGGGTCGCCACTGCCGAAGTTGTCGTAGAACCACTGCGCGTTGGCCGGGCTGAGGTTTATGCAGCCGTGGCTCACGTTGCGCTTGCCCTGGTCACCGGTCGACCACGGTGCGCTGTGCACGAACGCGCCGCTGTTGTCGATCCGGACCGCGTCCTGGACCTTCAGCTTGTAGCCCTCCGCCGACGTGTTCGGCACCCCGTATGTCGCGGAGTCCATCACCATGTCGGCGAACTTCTCCAGCACGTAATAGGTGCCGTTCTTGGTCTCGTGCTTGCCGTCCGGCCTTCCCATCGACACCGGGAACGTCTTCTCGACCTTGCCATTGCGGCTGACGGTCATCTGGTGCGTCTTGTCATCGATGGTGGCCACCAGCGACTCACCGGTGCGGAAGCTCGACTTGGCGCCGCTGGCATCGATGAGGACGGTCGTGTCCTTCGGCCAGAAGTCGATCGGGCGCCAGCGCACCTGCGTGTCGCTCATCCAGTAGAACTTGCCCGGCACGGGCGGGTTCGACGAGATGTGAATCGCCTGCTCAGCCATCGGGCGGTTGACGATCGGCCGCTGGAAATTGATGATGATCGGCTTGGCCACGCCGACCATGGAGCCGTTGATCGGGTTGACGGACGGCGGAAGGAACACCGGTTCGCCGGTATAGGGCGTCGGGTTCTGCCCCCCCGGGGTGCCTTCGGGAATGGTCGTCGGCCGCGCGGCGAACGGGTCCGCCGGCGGTGCGACCGGGCCGGCCGGTGGTGCGAGCGGGTCGACAGGTGGCGCGAACGGGTCCGGTGCCGGAGCGGGAGGCGCGGCCAGCGGATCGATGGGGGGCGCGACCTCAGGCCCGGGTGCCGGTGGCGGCGCCACCGCAGCGGCCGGGTCGACCGGAGCCTCGGCGGCAGGCACCGGGCCGGGCAACGGAGCGAACGGGTCCGGAGCCGGTTCGGGATCGGCGAATGCCAAGGGGCTGCCGAACGCCGCGAGTCCCCCGATCAAACCAGCCGCGATCGTCGCGGTCACAACCTTCCGCATCTTGCGCTGCGGCATGCGAACACCTCCAGTCAAAGCTTCGACCAGTCTCGCACAACGCGGAGACCGGCTAATGCCGAAGAGGGCTTCCCCAACCCGGACAGCTGTCCAGTGAATGACACTGAGCTGCTGTGTTCATCGGCAGAGGGTGTCCGATGTTACTTCCTGCTGGTTACCTGAACGAATTGCGAACAGGCTGCGGGTGGCCACGACGCCGCCGAGGGCGAGCGACATCAACGCGGTCGACGCCCCGACCATCAGCGCCAGCCCCGCCTGCTCGTAGAGCAGCCCGCCGAGAAGCGAACCGGCCATGATCCCGACCTGGAACGCCGTGACGTACACGCCGGATGCTCCGTCGGGGTCGTTCGGAGCGGTGCGCATCGCCGCCGCCTGCAATACCGGCGAGAGTGCCGTCGACGCCGCGCCCCACAGAAGGATCGCCGCGGTGCCGACCGCGATCGTCGAGGCTTCTATATGTGTGCCGCCGGCAAGCGCGGTCAGGGCCGCGAATGCGGCCGCCATCGCGGCGAGGCAGCCGACGACCGATGCCTTGGGGTGTCGATCCGACGGTCGGGCCATCACCGCCATCCCGATCAGGCCCGCGACGCCGAAGCCGGCGAGCAGCCACGCCAGGTGCGGCCCGTGGACACCGACGACATCCCGGAGAATCACCACGATGAACGTGTAGGAGATGAAGTGGCCGGTGACTCCGAGGAGCGTCAGCACACTCAGCGTGACCAGTCGGCTGTTGCGGTGGTGGCGTTCATGGGTCCGCACGGTGTCGACTTCGGCGGCCGACAGCACCATCGGCGGCAGCGTCGTCCACGCCGCGATTGTCACGGCGGCCGCGGCGACCGTGATCGCGACGACGGCCTGCCGCCAGCCCCACACCTCACTCATCGCCGCCGTGAGCGGGGTGCCGACGACGAGCGCCAGGCTCGTTCCGACATAGACCGCGGTGGTCGCGCGCCCGGTATGCGACGCGGGCACAAGACGCGAGCCGATCGGCGCGATCACCGACCACATCAGCCCATGCGTCACCGCACACAACACCCGGCCGCCGGCCAGAACCGCGAAGTTGGGCGCCAGCGCTGAAATCAGTTGGGACGCAGTGAGACAGACCAGGGTCAGCATCAGGGTGCGGCGCCGCGGCCAGTGCGCGGTCAGCCGGACGAGTGGCACGGTCGTCACCGCCGCGACGAGTGCATAGCTGGCAAGCAAGGTGCCGACAAGGGCCTCGCTGACGTGTAGGTCGGACGCGATGTCAGGCAGCGCGCCCACCGGAACCATCTCAGCCGTGACGTAGACGAAGGCGGCCGATGCCAGCACCGCCAGCTGCACGGCGATGCGGGGTGTCCATGCCCGGCCCGGCAATGTGGGGACGTCGACGGTCATAGGGGGTACATCACGGTAGCGGCTCGGGATGCAGATGCCGGGCAAGCAGGTTGTCACGGGGAGTCGAAACATCACCAATCGAGAGAGGATCGCGATGGTCGCCATTCCAGAGGGTTACGAGTCACTGCTCGAGGGGCCTAATTACGGGCATCTGGCCACGATGAGGCCGGACGGCAATCCGCAGGTGAACCCGATGTGGTTCGCCTGGGATGGCGAGCTTCTGCGGTTCACGCACACCACCAAACGGCAGAAGTACCGCAATTTCGCGGCGAATCCGAATGTGGCGATGTCGATCATCGACCCGGACACCCCGTACCGCTACCTCGAGGTCCGCGGCATCGTCGAGGAGATCATCCCGGATCCGACCGGCTCGTTCTATCTGGAGCTCAATGACCGCTACAGCGGTCCGCTGACCGAGCCGCCGCCCGACAAGGCCGACCGCGTGATCATCGTGGTGCGCCCGAACGCTTACACGAAGCAGTAATCGATGCTCGTTGCGTTCAGTGTCAGCCCCTCGGGCGGCGACGAAACCGGCGGCGTGGGATCGGCCGTCGCGGAGGCGGTGCGTATCGTTCGCGCATCGGGCCTACCCAACGAGACCAACGCGATGTTCACCAACATCGAGGGCGAATGGGATGAGGTGATGGCGGTGGTGAAGCAGGCGGTCGACGCCGTTGCCGCTGCGGCGCCGCGCGTCAGCCTCGTGCTCAAGGCCGACATCCGGGCCGGTCACACCGGCCAGCTGACTGCCAAGGTCGAGCGGATCGAACGCGAGCTCGGCGGCTAGGAGCGAACGAGGCGGGCGATCGCCGCCGATGCCTCGGCCAGCTTGGCGTCCGCCTCGCCGCCACCCTCGGCGACGGCCTGGGTCACGCAGTGACCGAGGTGTTCGTCGAGCAGACCCAGCGCGACAGACTGCAGCGCGTTGTTGACGGCACTGATCTGGGTGAGGACGTCGATGCAGTATTTGTCGTCCTCGATCATCTTCGCGACACCGCGGACTTGGCCTTCGATGCGGCGCAGCCTTTTCGCGTAGTTGTCCTTGTTGGACGTGTAGCCGTATGAGGCGGTCATAGCTCCAGCGTACCGGTACCCCACCGGGGTATGCATATTGGTTTTGCCGGGCGAAACGCAGCGAGCATACTGACACTCATGCCCTCAGATCCCGGTCAGATCGACATCAAGCCCCGCAGCCGCGACGTCACCGACGGCCTCGAAAAGACCGCCGCCCGCGGGATGCTTCGGGCGGTAGGCATGGACGACGAGGACTTCGCCAAGCCGCAGATCGGCGTCGGGTCGTCGTGGAACGAGATCACGCCGTGCAACCTGTCGTTGGACCGGTTGGCCAAGGCCGTCAAGGACGGCGTCTTCGCCGCGGGCGGCTACCCGATGGAGTTCGGCACCATCTCCGTCTCGGACGGCATTTCGATGGGCCACGAAGGCATGCACTTCTCGCTGGTGTCGCGTGAGGTGATCGCCGACAGCGTCGAGGTCGTCATGCAGGCAGAGCGTCTCGACGGCTCGGTGCTGCTGGCCGGCTGCGACAAGTCGCTGCCCGGCATGCTGATGGCCGCCGCGCGACTCGACCTCGCCAGCGTGTTCCTGTACGCGGGCTCGATCCTGCCCGGCAAGGCCAAGATGTCCGACGGCACCGAAATGGACGTCACGATCATCGACGCGTTCGAGGCGGTCGGCGCGTGCGCGCGCGGGCTGATGTCGCGCGAGGACGTCGACGCGATCGAGCGGGCCATCTGCCCCGGCGAAGGCGCATGCGGCGGCATGTACACCGCCAACACCATGGCTTCGGCCGCCGAAGCGCTCGGCATGTCGCTGCCGGGCAGTGCGGCTCCACCCGCCACGGACCGGCGGCGCGACGGGTTCGCCCGGCGCAGCGGGCAGGCTGTCGTCGAACTCCTGCGCCGCGGCATCACCGCCCGCGACATCCTCACCAAGGAGGCGTTCGACAACGCGATCGCGGTGGTGATGGCGTTCGGCGGCTCCACCAACGCGGTGCTGCATCTACTGGCGATCGCGCATGAGGCGAACGTCAAGCTGACCCTCGAGGACTTCACCCGCATCGGGGAGAAGGTGCCGCATCTGGCGAACGTGAAACCGTTCGGTAAGCACGTGATGTTCGACGTCGACCACATCGGCGGTGTGCCGGTGGTGATGAAGGCACTGCTGGATGCCGGTCTGATGCACGGCGATTGCCTGACGGTGACCGGACAGACCATGGCGGAGAACCTCGCCCACATCGCCCCGCCCGATCCCGACGGCAAGGTGCTGCGCGCGCTGGACAACCCCATCCACCCGACCGGCGGCATCACGATCCTGCACGGCTCGCTGGCGCCGGATGGCGCGGTGGTGAAGTCGGCTGGCTTCGACTCCGATGTCTTCGATGGCACCGCAAGGGTTTTCGAACGCGAACGGGCCGCGCTGGATGCGCTCGAGGACGGCACGATCACCAACGGCGACGTCGTCGTCATCCGCTACGAAGGGCCAAAGGGCGGTCCGGGGATGCGCGAGATGCTGGCAATCACCGGCGCCATCAAGGGCGCGGGTCTCGGCAAGGACGTGCTGCTGATGACCGACGGACGATTCTCCGGCGGCACCACCGGACTGTGCGTCGGGCACATCGCACCCGAGGCGGTCGACGGCGGACCGATCGCATTCCTGCGTGACGGCGACAAGATCCGGCTCGACGTCGCCAAAGGCACGCTCGACGTGCTGGTCGATCCGGCCGAATTCGACTCGCGTAAGGCCGGATTCGAGCCGCTGCCACCGGTCTACACCACCGGCGTGCTCGCGAAGTACACCAAGCTCGTCGGCTCGGCGGCCAACGGAGCGGTCTGCGGCTAGGCGGGCGGCGGGGGATCCGTCGGGGTGAGGGAAATCGGCAGCCAATGGGTGCCTGGTCCCTCACCTGGGCATCCGGCTCCATCAATGGTGAGAGTCCGCTCTCCGAAGAAACTGCCGTCAGGATTCGGGATCCAGTAGTCCGAGCGCTGGGCCTTCACGGCGCTGCTGGGGTCGTTGCGATCACAGAAGTAGGGATACTCACCGCTGGTTTCCCAACGGTCGTTATTCCATCTGTACTCGTAAACCAAAGGAGCGCCTGGATTGCGGGCAACGTCGTCCTTGTTGTCAAAGGTCGCGACACAACCGTTCACGTCACAGTGGGTGGTGAATGGGACGGGAAAGGTTTTCGACTCCATCGGTGTCGGCATGCCGTTGAACGTCTGCTTCGAGAAGTCGATGAACACGTTGTAGTACCCGTACAGCGGCGGTGGTTCAGCGCGATCCGCGTGAGCGACAGGCGGCACGATCGACAAGGCGCCTGCCGCTAAGGCGCCGAACACGGCTACTTTCCTCATTGCGCCTGGGTAGCACACCGACGCGGCTAGCGGACCATCTTCTCGATTCGCTGCAGCGCGATCGCCAACACCGGTAGATATGCCGGCGCCCACCACGGCGCGGACATGCTGGCACGGCATCCGGCGCCATCCGGTTCGACGGTGTGTGCGGTTGCGGGCACTCCGGCGACCGACCACGCCCACCTGCGGCCGTCTTCGAACTCGGTGATGGTGAACGGCAGCGCGACGCCCACCGGGGTGTGCACGCGCCCGGTCGCGCCCAGGGTCAGCACGCCGCCGTCGACCTCTCCTCCGGTGACGGTCGGTCCCCACTGAGGCCACGCGTCGGTGTCGACGAGCACCTTCCATACGGCGTCGGCCGGTGCGTCGATGTGTCTGCTGACGGAAAGCATTCGCGTGGATACCCACTATGCGGGGGCGGCCTCCACAGATTGCGAATCCGCGTCGCCGCGAATCAGCGCGTCGACCTCTTCACGCTGCTTCGGCCCCCACGTCTCCTTGGTCGCCAACACGCCGGCGAGACCGATGAGCCCGACCGTCACGTAGAACAGCGCAGGCCCCATCCAGCCGAACTTTTCGGCGAGCAGAACGGCGAGGAACGGGGCGAAACCGGCGATGGATGCCGCAACCTGATAGCCGATCGAGGCGCCCGAGGTGCGCGTGCTCGTTCTGAACAGTTCGGCGAACCATGCGCCCTGCGTGCCGGTCAGCACGGCGTGAATGAGGCCGATGCCGATGATGAACAGCAGCACGATCAGGAACGGCTGGCCGGTGTTGGCCATCAGGTACATCGGGATGCCGAAGGCGATCGCCAGCAGGCAGCCGACCAGATACACGCGCCTGCGTCCGACCCGGTCGGTGAGGCGGCCCGCGTACAACGTCGTTCCGACCGCGATGACGCTGGCGATGACGACTCCGGTCAGTGCGATGGTGCGGTCCGCGGGTTCCCGTTTCGCGATGTAGGACAACAGGTATGTGGCCGTGAGGTAGTAGGCGCAGGACTCGACCACCCGTAGCGCGATCACCCGCAGGATGTTGCGCCAGTCCTGGCGGATGACCGTGAGGAACGGGTTCCGGACGACCTTGCCCTCGGCCTTGACGGCCTCGAACTCGGGCGACTCCGCCAGCCTCATGCGCACGAACAATCCGACCCCGATGAGCACGGCGCTGGCGAGGAACGGAATGCGCCATGACCAGTCGCTGTCGAGCGGTGCCGCGGCGAGGAATGCGATGTTGGCCAGGGCGATGCCAAGCGGGTTGCCCGCCTGGGGTATAGCCGCGAACCGGCCGCGTTGGCGCCAAGGCGCATGTTCGAAAGCCATCAGCACCGCGCCACCCCACTCGGCGCCGAAGGCGAGACCTTGGATGACACGAATGGTGACAAGCAGGGCCGGCGCCAGTACGCCGACCTGCGCATAGGTGGGCAGGCAGCCCGATCAAGACGGTCGCGATGCCCATCACCAACAGCGCCCCGACGAGGACCGGCTTGCGGCCGAACCGATCTGCGAGATATCCGCCCACGCTGCCGCCGATGGGACGCATCAGGAACCCGACGCCCAGGGTGGCGAACGACAACAGGGTGCCGGTAACTGGGTCCGACTCGGGGAAGAACGCGTCGCCGAAATACAGCGCCGAAGCGGTGCCGTAGGCGACGAAGTCGTAGTTCTCCACGCAGGTTCCGGCCGCCGCCCCGAGCGCGGTCTTGACCTTGCCAGGCGACCCGTGTTCGGCCTGGCGCCGGCGATCGTCCATGACGGTGCTCATTGCGTTATCTCCTTTGATAATTCATCGGCCAGCTGCCGAGCCGCGTTGCGCTCGAGCTCGTGCAGCTTGCGGACACGGCGGACGGTGTCGTCGTCATCGTCGAAATGTGCGCCCAGGAATGCCTCAATGACCTCACTTGCGGTTGCCTGCCCAATGACCCACGCGCCCATGGCGACTGCGTTCGCATCGTCGTGTTCGACGCTCTGATGCGCGGAGTACACGTCGTGGGCGAGGGCACACCGGATTCCGGGAATCTTGTTCGCCGCCATGACGGCGCCCTGACCGGTGCCACAGACCAGCACGGCTTTGTCCGCTTCGTCGGTGAGGACGAGTTTGCAGGTGTCCCAGGTGATGTCGGGGAAATCGACGGGTGCGTCGCTCTGCGTGCCGGTGTCGATCACCTCGTGTCCGAGACGTTCGAGCACTCCGCGCACGTGCGCCTTGAGCGGGTAGCCCGCATGGTCGTTGCCCAGTGCGATTCTCATCGCTATCCCTCCGCTGCTGTTGGGTTGCTTTCGAGTTCGTCGTGATACGGGATGGAGTCGATGGCGCCGGCCCTTGTCACGGCGACTCCCGCGGCTCGCACCGCGACTTCGATTGCGCCCAGGATGTCGTCCGGCACCAGGGCCAGGTGCGCCGCGAGGTAGCCGATGAACGTGTCACCTGCCGCGGTGGTGTCCACGGCGGTCACCGATGATGCCGCGACGTGCTCGACGCGGTCCTGGTGTGTGACGAATACGCCGTCGCTGCCTGCGGTGCGAATCACCGTGGCATCGGCTTCGCTTGCGAGCGTTGCGATGTCGTCGGCGAGCGCAGCGAGTTCGTGTTCGTTGACGACGATCAGGTCGACGTGTTCGAACAGGTCCTGCGTCGAGTCGGGCACCGGGGTCGGGTTGAGGACAACCACCCCGCCGGCCTCGGACGCCACCCGCGCGGCGTGCCTCACCAGCGGTTCGGGGGTCTCGAGTTGGAGCAGCAGCAGGTCGCGCTCGCCGATGCCGCGCAGACCCACGTCAATGTCGTCGGTCGTGAGTTTTCCGTTGGCACCGGGCGAGACCACGATGGTGTTCTCGCCGCCGGCATCCACCGTGATGAGCGCCCGCCCCGTCTGCGCTCCGCGGATGACGCGCACATGCCGGGTGTCGATGTCCTGTTCGGACAGCGCGCGCTGCAGGATTCCGCCGTCGCCGTCGTCACCTATTGCGCCGATGATCGTCGTGGTCGCACCGGCACGTGCCGCAGCGACCGCCTGGTTGGCGCCTTTGCCTCCCGCGGCGATGACGATGTCAGATGCGAGCACCGTCTCGCCCGGCTGCGGAATCCTTGCGACGTGGACTCGGTGGTCGGCGTTGAGGCTGCCGACTACGAACACCTGCGCAGTAGGGCGAATGTCAGTCACGGCCGCGCCCTGACGATCGGTCGATGAATGTCGTTGGCAGCACTATTGATTCGGGGTCGCCACCGTTGATAACGCTCAACAGGAGTTCGACCGCGCAACGTCCGACCGCACCGGCATCCTGGGCGATGACCGAGATCGGCGGATCAAAGTGCGCGAGCCACTCGATGTCGTCATACGCCACGACATCGACGTCGGAACCGAGCTTCAGGCCGTGCTCTCGGATCGCCGCGAGAGCTCCAAGGGCCATCAAGTTGTCAGCGGCGAGGATGGCGGTCGGCCGGTTGGGTCCGGAGAGCAGCTGCTCGGCAGCCCGGATACCGCTCGCCTCCTGGAAGTCGCCGAAGGTGATCAATGCCGGGTCGATGTCGATTCCATGTCGTGGCAGAACATCGACGAAAGCGTCGTACCGCTGGCGTCCGGTGGAGATCGATTGGGGACCCCCGATAAAGGCGACGCGGCTGTGACCGGCGGCGGCAAGATGTGCGATCGCCTCATCGAGGCCGGCACCGCTGTCGGTGGTGACGCTCGGCACCTGGAAACCTTCGACCGTTCGGTCAACGAACACGACCGGCATCTGGCTTTCGATCAGCGCCTCGAGGCTTCCCGAGCCTCGCCCCTGCGGAGCCAGCACTACGCCGTCCACACGTTGGGTAAGGAAGGTCTCTATGTAGCGGTCCTGCTGGTCGACATTCTCGTTGGCGTTGCCGAGAAGCGTGACGTAGTCGGCGCCCAGGGCGGCTTGCTCAGCGGCGTGCGCGACATCTGCGAAGAACGGGTTGCGCACGTCGGACAGCAGGAGACCGATGGCGTGCGTGCGGGTGAGTCGCAGCGAACGCGCCTGAACGTTGGGTCGATAACCGAGCGCGGTGACGGCTTGGGTGACGCGCGACCGCGCCTCGGGCGAAGTGGCGGGGTGACCGGACATCACCCGGGAAGCAGTGCCGAGTGAGACGCCCGCGTGCGCGGCGACGTCTCGTATGGTGACTCCCCTACCTGCCAATTTGCGCCTCACAACTCTGTGGGAACGTTTCCATGGGAACGTTTCCACAGTAATTTAGGTCACAGTGCCGGCGGAGTCAACCCCAGCCCGTTAGGTGTTGCGGCCACCGTTCACGCCGAGGATCTGTCCGGTGATGTAGCCGGCCTCCTCGGAGACCAGGAACGCGCAGGCCGCCGCGATGTCTTCTGGCCTGCCCATCCGCCGCACCGGCGTCATCGCGATCGTCCTCTCCACGTTTGTGTGGCCGCGCTCCTCGGCGCTGCGCAGCATCGGGGTGTCGATGAAGCCCGGCGGTACCGCGTTGACGGTGACGCCGCTCGGTCCATACTCCAATGCCAGCGACTTGGTCAGCCCGTTCACGGCCGACTTGGCAGCGACGTAGTGCGCCATGCCGGCGACACCCGAGTGCGTGCTCGACGAGCTGATGTTCACGATCCGTCCCCAGCCGGCCTCGACCATGTCGGGCAGCACCGCCTGGCAGCAGTGGAAGACACCGTTGAGGTTGACGTTGATCACTCGCTGCCAGTCCTCGAAGGAGATGTCGGCGAACCGTGAGAAGCCGTCCAGTCCAGCGGCATTCACCAGAGTCGACACGGGTCCGAGCTGCGTGCGGATCGTTGCCAGCGCGGCGTCGACCTGTTCGCGGTCGGTGACGTCGGCGGTGTAGGCGAAGTCGCCCTCCGAGCGCTGCAGGTCGATCGTGGCGACGTGATGACCGTCGGCTTCGAGTCGCTGCGCGATGGCGCGGCCGATGCCCGATGCGCCACCGGTGACGACGGCTGTCTTCATGAGAGGTTTCCTTTCCTGCGCAGCCCAAGGGTGCGCCGTCCTGTTTCCACGAGATGCCGCAGCAGGTCGTCGTCGCCGACGGCGATCCACGCCGGTCCGACGGCACTCGAGATTCCCGCGAGCACGACGGTGGCCTTGATCAGGCCGCCGGCATCCGGCTCATCGCCGGCGAGAAGAGCCAGCTGCCGATTGATCAGCTCCGCCCAGTGCGGCTGGTCTCGGAGCAGCGTCGTGACGCTCGGGTCGCACGCGAGCACCGAGACGAGGGCCCGGTTGGCCACTGCCAGCTCGGCATAGCCGCGCAGCATGTGGTCGGCGCGGGCGCCGGCGCTGCGCTGCGACTCCGCGGCGGTGATGATGCCGCTCAGCTGCTCGAAGATCGGTTCGACGACGGCGGCGAGCAGTTCCTCGCGGGTACGGAAGTGGTAGTAGATGGCGGCCTTCGTGAAGCCCATCTCGTCGGCGATCATCTGCAGCGAGGTGCCCGCGAAGCTGTGCCGCGTGAACAGGTCGACCGCGACGTCGATCAGGCGTTGCCTCGTGTCGGCAGCACTCGCTGTCTGAACCGCGACTGTCTCCATACTTTACGATCGTACAGTACACCACTTGCCGATCGTAAAGCAGGGGCCGCCGCACGGCCGGAACGGCTACCTGACCAGGGCCACCGCGAAGCCGTCCCAGTCCTTCGTGCCGACCGTCTGAATCGCCGCCGCATCCAGCTGCGGGCTCTCGCCCATCATGTCGAGCATGTCGCGAATGGCCTTCGCCTGGTGATCGTCGTCGGCGGGGTTCAGCACCCGACCCATGCGAGAGATGTTGTCCACCACTATGACTGAACCCGACCTGCCCAATCTGACGGCCCATTCGACGTAGGCGACGTTGTTCTCCTTGTCGGCGTCGATGAAGAACATGTCGAAGGCCTCGCCGCGTTCGGCGAGCCGCGGCAGCGTGTCCAGCGCGGCGCCGACAATGACCTCGATGCGGTCGGCGACGCCGGCCCGCTCGAAGTTCTTCCGCGCCACCTCCGCGTGCCGTGGCTCGAATTCGAGCGTGACGACGTGGCCGTCCGGCCCGACACCGCGGGCAAGGTTGATGGTGCTGTAGCCGGCAAGCGTGCCGATCTCCAGCACCCGCTTCGCATTGGTCATCCTCGCCAGCAGCGACAGCAGTCGCCCGTGTTGCGCCGACACCTCGATGGCCGGCATGTCCGCTGCCGCAGCGGATTCCCGTGCGGCGCGCAGCGCGTCGTCCTCGGTGCGCAACACCCGGTTGAACACCTCGTCAAGGGATTTGGGGTCCGGCTTCGTCACGCGCCCGACGTTACCGCTAGCGCACACCTTCCTTGGCGTAGACGACCCGCAGCACGTGGGCGACCTCCGGACCCATCACCGCCTCGGCGAGCTCGCAGAACGTCGCGACGAACGCCGGCCCGTGCGGCGGGTCGGCGTCACACAGGTGATGGGCGATCTCGTGCAGGACGACGAGTTCGCGGAGCGCCCAGTTGGTCCGTCGCTCGGGCACCGCGATGACGGCCCCTTCATCGTCACGTT
Organism: uncultured Actinomycetota bacterium; assembly: GCA_963822305.1. Lineage (GTDB taxonomy): Bacteria > Actinomycetota > Actinomycetes > Mycobacteriales > Mycobacteriaceae > Mycobacterium. The sequence goes on from CAWGHF010000015.1 coordinate 478,679, forward strand.
CGTAGTGCGCAGCGGTGAGCCCGCGGCGCGGCCGCGCGGTCAGCGGTGCCGCACCGGGCCACCGCTCGCGGACGGACCGGAGCGTGAGCACGTCGTCGACATAGCGCTGCACGGTCTGCACGGAGGCGAACCGGGCTTCGGGCGGCAACGTGAGGTTGGTGCCGAAGAACTCGACGGAGCGGTTGCCGTGCTCGCTCGCACGGTCGAACAAGGTCCGGACGAACTCTTCGGCGGCGTAGACCTTGGAGCGCTGGGTGTCGCGGGAGGTCACCGGTTCAGTGCGGAGCGCGCGCCGTTGATCTCTTGGCTGCTGCCGAGCCGGGCACGTCGGCCTGCGCGGTCCCCGGCACGCCGCGCCGACGACGAGTAGCCGGCGGTTGCGCTGCTGGCCCGCCAGGTGCCACGCGCCTCGGACGTCTCGCGGTAGAAGTCCTTCAGCTCGAGGTCCTTGTCCCGCAGCGCAATCGCGGTGCCGGGGCGGCTGATCCTGCTCTTGGTTGCTTCACGAAGCGCCTGCTCGCGAGCCTCCGCCAACCGCTTTCCGATGCGGGTGCCGAACGCCAGCTGGAAGTTGATGCGTGCGGTGATGGTCGGGGTAGGCCGATGCTTACCGGAGCCGATGAAGGCCTCCGACGCTCTCACCATCTGCATGACCAGGCTGGCGTAGAGCGCGTGGCTGGCGTCGATGTCCTCGGCGAACCCGTACGCGTAGACGAACGTCGAGTTGGATGCGATATCGCATTTGACGTCGTTGGCATTGGCGATCAGCACGAACAGCTGCACATAGGTGCGCAGCCCGCGCGCGCCCGCGTTGCCGATGGTGATCGTGCGCTGCACGGGCGTTTGGGCCTTGGTGCGTTGATCCGAATGCGACCGCGCAACGGCGAGATCGATTGATGTCGCGGTGGCCAACCGCTGCGCGGCGGCCATGAAAGCCTCGGCCTCGTGTGCGTTGTCGGTGCCCTCGGCCTGGCGCAGCAGCGCGGCGATGCGGGCCAGCATCTTGTCGTCAGTCATCGCCCAACAGACTAAAACTACTTCGTGACAAATCCGTCCAGCGCCGTCACCAGCTGTGGAGAAATCGGGGCGTCCTTCGCGAGGTTGGCGATGCTGTCAGTCGGGTCGTCGCGCAGTACGTGGTTGACGCCCTTGAGCTCGACGACGGTCAGCGCGGTGTGCTTGAGCGCGTCGATGAGCGGCTGCATGGTGTCGCACAACGCCTGACGGTCGGTGTCCGAGCACGTCAGCAGCACCGGCGTGGCCGCGGGGACCTTGGCGGCCAGCGCCACCGGGTCGATCTTGTCGGCTTCCTCGATGGCCTTCGCATTGCCGGGGTTGAGGATTGCGCCGAGCCCCTCGGGAAGGTTGGCGGGCACGGTGCCCTTGATGCGGACCTCGTCGACGGCGGCCAGCCAGGTGTTCAGCGTCTCGGGGCTCGCGTCGGAGCGCACCCGGTTGGTGATGATGTCGAGGTAGCGACCGGACAGCGGCTGCAGCAGACCCAACGAGTGGATCTTGGGCGCATCCGGCGAGGTGTCCGACGCCAGCGACATCGCATGCACGGTGCCCTCGCCCAGCGCGTACACCGAGAGGCGGGCCTTGTCGGTGCCCGGCTGCTCGGCCAGAAACCGGGCCGCCGCCTTCGCACCGGAGGTGTAGACGGCGCTGCCGACGTCGGTGGGCCGCTGCTGGTAGGGACCGAGGCCGGTCTTGCCGGTGCCGACCTTGTCGTAGCGCAGGCTCGCTTCGCCGCGGTCGGACAGCAGCTCAGCGAGCTGGCGCATGTTGCCGATCTTCCCGACGACGATGTTGTCGCCGTTGCGATCGGTGTTTCCGCTCTCGGAGATCAACAGCGCCGCTGGGCCGGGCGCCGCGTCCTTCTGGTGGCGGTAGGTGCCGTGGATGGTCAGTCCTTCGGCTTGGAAACTGACCTCGTCCTCGACCCACTGCTTCTGCTTCTCATCGGACGAACAGCCGGCCGACAGGAGCAGCATCAGGGAAAGCGTCAGGGCGGCAAGAGCTTTCAAAGCTTCGCCTCGATCCACGATGCGACGTCATCGAGTACCACGGCGCGCTCGGGTTCGTTGAACACCTCGTGGTAGAGCTCGGGGTACACCTTGAGGTGCGCGTCCTGCGACCCGACGCACTCCATCAGGTGCCTGCTGCCCTGCACGGGGATCAGCTTGTCCTGCTCGCCGTGCACGATCAGGAGCGGTGCTGTCAGGGCGGGGGCGCGCTGCGGCATGGTTTCGCCGACGCCGATGAGCGCCCGCGCGATGCCTGCGGGCAGCTTGCCGTGGTGCACCATCGGGTCGGCGTTGTAGGCGGCGACCACCTCGGGGTCGCGGGACACCGCATCGGTGGGCAGCTGTTCGACGGGCAGACCGGGCAGGAGCTGGCCGAGTGCCTTCGCGACGAACATCATCATCGGTGACACCCCGTCCTGGGCGTCGACCGCGGGGCCCGACAGCACCATCGCGGCGTAGTCGTCGGGGTGCTCGACACCGTAGGCGAACACGATGCCGCCGCCCATGCTGTGGCCCAGCACGACCAGCTTGAGGTCCGGGTACTCGCCTGCCGCGATGCCGACGAGGGTGTGGAAGTCCTCGGTGTATTCGGAGATGTCGCGCAGGTAGACCCGCTTGCCGCCGGAGCGGCCGTGTCCGCGCAGGTCGAGGGCGTAGACGGCGAGGCCGGACTCGCCGAACCGCTGGGCGACGTGGTCGTAGCGCCGGGCGTGCTCGGCGTACCCGTGGCACAGCACGACCACACCGCGAGGGTCCGCGTCGTCGGGCTCCCATACGTCGTAGACGATGCGGACGCCGCCGACGCCCTCGAAGGACCGTTCGAGTCGGCTACTGGCCATCAGCGCAGACTAGCTAACCGACCTAAATCGGTCGGTGGCAGTTGTCGGTGCCCTGCGTAAGCTCGACGACGTGAGCGTGCTCGCCGAAAGCCTGGAACCCGCCGACGAGACAGCCGCCGCGGATGCATTTCTTGCCGATGCCCAGCGGTATCGGCGGGAACTGCTCGCGCACTGCTACCGCATGACGGGCTCCGTCCACGATGCCGAGGACCTGGTCCAGGACACCTACCTGCGCGCCTGGAAGTCCTACAAGGGCTTCCAGGGCAAATCGTCGGTGCGAACCTGGCTGTACCGCATTGCGACGAACACCAGCCTGACGGCGCTGGAGGGCAGGCAGCGTCGGCCGTTGCCCTCCGGTCTGGGCCAGGCTGCGTCGGACCCGAACGGCGACATCGCCGAGCACCGCGAGATCACCTGGCTGGAGCCGCTACAGGACTCGCCGAAGGAGGACCCGGCTGATCCGTCGGTGATCGTCGAGTCCCGCGAATCGGTGCGGCTGGCGTTCGTGGCGGCCATTCAGCACCTGTCGGCCCGACAGCGCGCGGTCCTCGTCCTTCGCGAGGTGCTGCAGTGGAAGGCGGCCGAGGTCGGTGAGGCGATCGGTGCATCGACGGCCGCGGTGAACAGCCTGCTGCAGCGTGCGCGGGCACAGCTCGATGCCGCCCAGCCGGCAGAGGACGCCGACGTCGCCACGCCAGAATCGCCCGAGGCCAAGGATCAGCTCGCGAAGTACATGGCGGCATTCGAGGACTACGACATGGACAAGCTGGTTCAGCTGTTCACCGAAGACGCGGTTTTCGAGATGCCCCCGTTCGACGGCTGGTACCAGGGCCCGGCCGACATTGTCGCGCTGTCAAAGGCTCACTGCCCCGCCGAGGGCCCCGGCGACATGCGGTTCATCGCCATCTCCGCTAACGACCAGCCCGCGGCGGCGCTGTACATGCTCAACCGCGAGACGGGATTGCACGAGGAGTTCCAGCTGCACGTCCTCGAGGTGCGTCCCGGCGGCATCTCGCACGTGGTGGCGTTCCACGCGGGTGACGGGCTTTTCGGGAAGTTCGGACTTCCCTCTTCTCTTTGAGGTGCGAGTGGCCACTTATGAGCCACCGTTCTCGGAAATGCGCTCAATAACTGGCCATTGGGCGCCAGCAGCGCGCAGTGCCGCATACGTTCGTTCCACGATGACGCCGCGACGATAACGCAGCATGTCTGCGCTGACCCTCACGATGACCCACCCGCGTGCGAATAGTTCGGCATGCCGGTCGATGTCGTGAGTTCGACGACGCGGGTCCGTCCAGTGTTGTTCGCCGTCGTATTCGACGCCGACCTTGAACTCGCGGTAGCCCATATCGATTCGCCAGCGACCCACGGCGATCTGCGTATCCGGCTTTGGCAGACCCGCGTCGATGAGAACCAGCCGCGTCCTGGTCTCCTGCGGAGAGTCAGCGCCACCGTCCATCAAGTCGAGGACTTCGCGCAGTTGAATAAGTCCCCTTACGCCCGGGTGGTTGACGATGAGCTGATGGATCGAGCCCGGCAGCAACCCGGTTGCGTTGGCCAGGGCATCCACATGAACGACGGCCATCGTTCGTCCGCGGCGACGGCCGAGGTCGAAGCCCGTACGAGCCGCTGTCGTCGCTGATATCCCGCGAATCGACTCGTGTTCGTCGTCGAACAACTCGTCGCGATGAATGAGGATGCCCGCTACCGGCTTCCCGTTCCTGCGGTACAGCTCGGCTGGCCGTTTCAAATCGATCCATTGCGCACCGTGCAAAGCCGCCGCCGACAGGCCCGCCGCCGTAGCCTGCCGCTCCGACCACAACCACGCCGCAACCGGTCGGTCGGCGGGCGTGAGCACACAACCTTTCGGCGCGTATACGTTGCGGTAGATCCGGTCATAACCGCTCTTCAACGTGCGTGGGCTCACAGCGCCGCGGGCGATTGCTTCCGTCCCGACGAACGGCCATGTCGACATCGTCATGAGCACACCGTCGTGGGCCGAAACGACAAGCTCGGTCCTCGCGGAGGTGTTATCCCCAGGCCCGAGTGGCCAGTTCGATATCGCAAATAACCGCTGGACGCCCATTAAGTGGCCACTGGCCAGTGAGACTATCTAGTACGCGGTAGCGACTGGTAACGGGCATATTTGACAGGTGTTTTGTAACCTGTTCTATGATTGCCCGTCATGAAAACCAAGGCGCTCCCGTCGATGGCCGAGGCGATCGCGCCGGTCCTCGAGCTCACGCACGGCTTCATGGCCGAGAAGACGATCATCGCCGTCGATGAGATGCGCGGCGAGTACATCGAGGAAGCGCTGATCCTGACCGCGAAGACCGGCACCTGCGTGGTGACCGGCATGGGTGCGATGGCCGATGTCGACGTCAAGCTCAACCTCTTCCTGTTCACGATTTGCAGAAGACGTTGAAGGGCAACATCTTCGGCGGCGGCAGCTCGCACGTCGAGACGCCGAAGCTGGGGTCTGTACAAGTCGGGGCTGCTGAAGATCGACGAGATGATCACCAACACCTACTCGTTGGACAACATCAACGACGGCTACCAGGACATGATCGACGGGAAGAACATTCGCGGTGTCATCAAGTTCTCAGAATCGGACTGGTAAACCGCTCGCTACCCTGGGGTTCATGACGGCATCCGTCGACATCCGCCGCGCATTCGAACGCGGCACGAGCACGACGGACTGGCTGGACTCCAAGCACTCGTTCTCATTCGCCGACTATTACGACCCGTCGAACACGCACCACGGGTTGCTACTCGTCAACAACGACGACTGGGTCGCGCCCGCTGCAGGGTTCGACACACACCCGCACCGCGACATGGAAATCGTGACGTGGGTGCTGCAGGGCTCGCTGGAGCACCGCGACTCGATGGGGAATTCGGGCGTCATCTACCCCGGCCTGGCCCAGCGGATGTCGGCGGGCACCGGCGTGCTGCATTCGGAGAAGAACGGATCGGCGAGCGAGCGTGTGCATTTCGTGCAGATGTGGGTGGTCCCCGACGAATCGGGCATCGAGCCCGGCTACCAGCAGGCCGAGATCGACGACGACCAGCTGACCGGCGGCCTGATGACCATCGCCTCGGGCATTCGTGACGATGCGGCGATCAGCATTCACAACAAGAAGGCGGCGCTGCACGGCGCGCGACTGCAGCCGGGGGACGCCGTCCAGCTGCCGGACGCGCCCTTCCTGCACCTGTTCGTGCCGTGCGGCGAAGTGACGCTCGAAGACGCCAGGCCTCTGAACGAGGGTGATGCCGTGCGGTTCACCAGCGCGGGCGGCCGCCGCGTGACAGCGACCGCGCCGTCCGAGATTCTCGTCTGGGAGATGCATGCGGATCTGTCCGGCGCGTAACGGGCTGGCCGCCGGACTGCTCGGCCTCACCCTCCTGGCGGGGTGCTCGACCGAGTCGCCTCCGCGGCAATCACACGCGCCGAACACGCGGACGACCCCTGCCGCGCCCGCACCGGCGTCGGCGAAACTCGCGTCGGTGCCGGTCGACATTCCCGGCGACCTTGCTCAGTCACCGCTCGACGAACCAAGGCAGGCGTTGATTCCCGACGGCTGGTCGATGTCGGTGTGGGCACGTATCCCGAAGGCCCGCCTCGAGGCGTGGACACCGGATGGCGCGCTGCTCGTGTCGGTGCCCGCAAGCGGTCAGATCATGAAGCTGACACCGAAATCTGGTGCAGCGCCTGAACAGTCGACGTTGCTCGAAGACCTCGACCGGCCGCACGGGATAGCGTTCGCGGGTTCGACCCTCTATGTGGCCGAGAGCGACCAGATCGACGCATACGACTACGCCAATGGAACGGCAACCAACCGCCGAACCGTGGCCGCCGACCTTCCCGATGCGCGCAGCCCCGAGCTGCACGGCGCCTATGCGCACGCGTTGAAGAGCGTCGCAGTCGGCTCCGACGGTGCGGTGTACTTCTCGATTGGTTCGACGGGCAACATCTCCGCCGATGACCGCAACGCCGATCCCCCGCGCGCGACAATCATGCGAATCCCGCCGGGAGGTGGCCTCGCCGCGCCGTTCGCCACGGGCGTCCGCAACGGAACCGGTCTCGCTGTCGCGCCGGACGGCTCCGTGTGGACGGCGGTCAACAACCGCGACAACGCGCCCGACCCGGACGGCAACGTCGACATGCAGTACGTCAACGAGCATCCGCCGGAGGCCTTGGCGCGGCTCATCCCCGGCCGCGAATTGGGTTGGCCCTATTGCAATCCCGACGGCGGCCCGGCAAATCTTCCGTTCATCCGCGACATGTCGACGAACAGGGACGGGTCGCGGATGGACTGCGCCGCGCTACCGCCGGTCGAGCAGAGCATGGGCGCTCACGCGGCGCCGCTGGGGCTGGCGTTCACCGACGCTGTCCTGCCGCAACCGTACGCAGCGGGGGCGTTGGTCGGCATACACGGCTCATGGAATCGGCAACCGCCGCGAGCGCCCGAGGTGTCGTTCTTCCCTTGGCGTCACGGAAATCTGGGCGACCAGCAGACTCTGGTGGGTGGCTTTCAGGCCGACGACGGTTCGCGGTGGGGCCGCCCCGTCGCGGCGGTGGTCGGGCCGGACGGCGCCGTGTACATCACGGATGACTACGCCGGCGCCGTCTACCGACTTGCTCCGCCGGAGCGCTAACGCACAGTCGGTGTTCTGGTCGCGGTCCTGGTCCCTCGGCGTCCGGTGATACCTACGTAGATCGCGATCAGGACGATCGCGACGATGATGCCGACAAGGAACGGAATGACCTGCCAGCCGCCGTTGGAGTTCTGGTAGCCGAGCTGGTAGGTCAGCCAGGTCCCGATGAACGAGCCGAGTGCGCCTAGCAAGATCGTCATGATCATGCCGATGTTCTGCTTACCCGGCATGATGAGCCGCGCGAGTGCGCCGACGATCAAGCCGACGATCAACGCGCTGAGAATTGTTCCGATCATGTCTGCTCCTTGAATAAGTTCCGACCCACACGGGATTACCCACTCCGCGTCTGAATCCACGCCCCATCGGGCCGATACCCAATCGTGACGGCGCCGTTACTGAAGTTGACTGTGAGGTTGGTGTGATTAGAGTTGTCTCGTTTCCTGGTCTTTTGCTAGAGGGGCAACCGTGCCGACACCAGCCGCGATCAGCCGGCGCCTAGTGGCTTATGCCGCTGCGTTGATGCTGTGCGCTGCGCTGGCGGCGACGGCTGCCCCGGTCGCCCGGGCCGACGGTCGTACGTTGCTCGCGGGCGCGATCGCGAACACCCGCGGCTCGTATCTCGTCTACAACTTCGGCGACGGCCACCCGGCACCGATGCTCAACGCCGGCGGCGGCTGGTACGAGATGAACAACGGCGGGCACCTGATGACGATCAAGGGCGCCGCCGGTCGGCTGAAGCCGCGACTGCTGGTCGACAGCCATCAGGGTTACCAGGGTCGCTGCGAACGGGATCCGGGTGCACGCACCGGTGAAGGGCTGTGGCAGGCGTCGGAGGTCTACGCGCCGTTGGAGGCGTGGCAGGCGCTCGGTCGGCCGACGATCGCAGTCAACGCGAATTTCTTCGACGTCCGCGGCCAGAAGGGTGGATCGTGGCGCGACACCAAGTGCAGTTCGCCGCTCGGTGCCTACGTCGACAACACCCGCGGACAGGGCCGCGCGAACGCCGCGGTCACCGGAACGCTCGCGTACGCGGGCAAGCAGGGATTGTCGGGCGGCAATGAACACTGGTCGTCGCTGGCAACCATGATCATCCCGTCGGGTGGTCAACCCTACGTCGTTATGCCCAACGGCCCTAACGACTATGACTCCGCGTCACCCGAGATCCAGAAGCTGCTCGACCAGAATGCGCGCTTCGTCGCGGTCGCAGGCATCGGCCTGCTCGCACCCGGCGACACCGGGCAACTCAACGACGGCGGTTCGAGTGCGGCACGAACCGCGATCGCCTACAACCGCACCAGCGATCAGCTGTACGTGTTACAGGGCGGCAGCTACACACCGGACCAGATTCAGGACTTGTTCCGCGGTCTGGGCTCCGATGCCGCTGTGCTGCTTGACGGCGGCGGGTCGTCGGCGATCGTGCTGCGGCGTGACACCGGCGGAATGTGGAGCGGCGCAGGTGTTCCCAAGGGCAGCTGCGACACCCAGCAGGTGCTCTGTGATTCGCGCGAGCGCGCGTTACCGAGCTGGCTCGCCTTCAGCTGACCGCCGATGCAGGAGTTGACGCGCCGCAATATCTTGCGGCTGGGCGCAGGGATCGCCGGTGTATGTGCGCTCGACCCGATATGGCAGCTGGGGCTGGCGACCGCGGCGGGTGCTCCGCCCGACCAGCCGTCGCCTTCGTCGGCGAAGGGATTGCCGACGCTGATGTCGGGCTCGTTCGTGTCAGCGGCGCGCGGTGGCATCGAGACGGAATGGTTCATCGCGCGCCCGCCGGGCCAAGTGGGGCCGCTGCGACCGGTGATCGCGCTGCACGGTCGCGACATGACGGCGTCGGGCGTGATGGATATGGGAGTCGAGCAGGGTCTCGCCCAACTGGCAAGGGCCCGCTATCCGCCATTCGCGGTGGTCGCGGTCGACGGCGGGAACAGTTGGTGGCACCGACGGGTGACGGGCGAGGACTCGGGCGCGATGGTGCTCACCGAGCTGCTGCCGATGCTGGCGACCAAGGGCCTTGACACGTCGCGCGTCGGGTTCATCGGCTGGTCGATGGGTGGTTACGGCTCGCTGTTGCTCGGCGGGATGCTGGGTCCGGCGCGTACTGCCGCGATTTGCGCGGTTGCCCCGGCGTTGTATTCGGACTACGGAGAGGCCATCCAGGCGGGCGCGTTCGATGGTCCTGCGGACTGGTTCGCGTACTCGGTGTACGGCACCCCCGCGCTTTCCGAGATCCCGATTCGCATCGATTGCGGTGACAGCGACCGTTACTACAAGTCCGTGAAACAATTCGCCGCATCGCTGCGCAGACCGCCCGCGGGGGTGTCCTTCGAGGGTGGGCACGACGTGGCGGCGTGGCGGGAGAAGCTGCCCCGGGAGTTGGCCTGGCTGGCGAGGTAGCGCGTTGATGCCGGGATCGACCTGGGTCCCGTGAGACGATCGTTACTCGAGTGAACAGAGTTGCGGCTGCCCCCCGTCCTGTCTCCCGACGCGGTTCCCCTGCGAGCGGGCGGACCGCCCTGCCGCAGAAGCAGTTTCGGCCCGACATCGAGGGTCTGCGGGCGGTCGCCGTCATCGCCGTCGTCCTGTTCCATGCCGGCGTGCCCGGAGTTGGTGGGGGCTTCATCGGGGTCGACGTCTTCTTTGTCGTCTCCGGATTCCTGATCACCGGTCTGCTGTGGCGTGAGGCCGCGAGTAGCGGCACGGTGCGGCTGGCCCGGTTCTACGCAGCGCGTGCGCGACGGCTACTTCCCGCTGCGGTGGCGGTGCTTGTCGCGACGTGTGTTGCGGCCGCGGTGTTGCTGCCGCCGCTGCAGGCGCGGAGTGTCATCGGTGACGGCATCGCCAGCGCGCTGTATGTCGGCAACTACCGGTTCGCGATTCAAGGTACCGACTATCTGGCGGCAGATACGCCGCCGTCGCCGATGCAACACTACTGGTCGCTGGGTGTGGAGGAGCAGTTCTATCTGCTCTGGCCGGCGTTGATCATCGGCACGGCTTGGCTTCTCGCGCGTGTGGCCAGGCGTACCGGCGCGACGGCGCCGAAGTCTGCCGCGCCGTATGTTCTGGTCCTCGGGCTGGCGGCGGCCGCGTCGTTCACCATCTCGTTAGCGTGGACCGACAGTTGGCCGTCGTGGGCGTTCTTCTCGCTGCCGACCCGCGCGTGGGAGTTGGCGGTCGGCGGCCTGGTGGCGTTGACGGCTGGTGCGTGGGGGCGGCTGCCTGGCCCGTCGGCGGCGTTGGTGGGCTGGGGTGGCTTGGCGCTGATCGTCGTAACGTGCACGCAGATCGGCGAGGGGACGCCGTACCCGGGCACGACGTCGCTGTTGCCGGTGCTGGGCACTGCGTTGGTGATCGGTGCTGGTTGTGCGACACCGGATTTGGGTGTCGGGCACTTCCTGTCGAAGCTGGCGATGCGATCGATTGGTCGGCTGTCGTACTCGTGGTACCTGTGGCACTGGCCGGTACTGCTGCTCGCTCCCGTTTTGTTCGGCGAGTCGCTTGGCCTTGGGGCCCGGCTGGCGATGGTGGTCGTGTCGTTCGGCCTTGCGATCCTGACGCTGCATCTCATCGAGAACCCCGCGCGGTTCGCCCCGTCGTTGAAGTCCTCGACGCAGCGCAGCCTCGCGGTCGGAGGAGTTCTCACGGCCATGGGTGTCGGCGCTTGTCTGGTGTTGTTGATGGTCCGACCGGTGCCGGTGGGCCAGGGAACTGCGGCGGCGCCGGTTGTACCCGTCGTCCCTGCCGGGCCTTCTGCGCCGTCGACTCAGGCTCCCCCACCGATGTCGGTGCACGATCAGGTGGTGGCCACAGTCGCGAAATCTGCTGAGCCGGCGCCTGTTCCGGCGAACCTGACTCCGGCGCTCAACGCGATCGCGAAGCCTGAAGTCTTCGTCAACGGGTGTGTGTTGTCGTGGCGGGATGTTACGCAGCCTGAGTGCATATCGGGCGATGTCGGGGCACCGACGACGGTGGCGCTGGTAGGCGATTCGCATGCCGCGATGTGGCAGCCTGCGCTCGAACCGCTTGCGCGCGAGCGTCATTGGCGGTTGGAGACGATGAGCAAGGTGCTCTGTCCGGTGATGGACCTGCCGATCAACAGCCCGTATCTCGGCCGCGAGTTCACCGAATGCGAGCAGTGGCGGCGCGATGTGATGGCCCGGCTGGAGAAGGAGCGGCCGCGGCTCGTCGTGCTGGACATGTCGCGGCGGTACGGCGCCGACTTCGGGTTCACGAGCTACGACCAGGCGTGGCAGGACGGACTGACGCGGCTGGTGCAGCGGCTGCGCGGCACGGGCGCAAGCGTTTTGGTGCTTGGCCCGGTGGCCGATCCGCACTCGACGGTACCGACGTGCGTGTCGGCGCACATGGACAACGCCGCGGCGTGCGCGCCCGCGCGATCGGAGGGACTCAACGACGCAGGCATCGCGGCCGAATCGGCCGCGACGGCGAGGGGCGGCGGTCAGTACGCGGAGCTGTCCGAGCTGTTCTGCACGGCCGACCGCTGTCCGGTCATCGTCGGCAACACGTTGGTGTACCGCGACGACAACCACGTGACGACCGAGTATGCCCGGGTGCTGGCGCCTCTGCTGGCGGAGTTGGTGGGACGGGCGCTGGCGCACAGCGGTCTAGGAAGTCGCTCCCAACCGCCGTTGGTCGCGTCCCGCCGCTGATCGCGAGCTTGACATCATCAGCGGCCTTTCAGCACCATCTGCTGGCGGTGGCGGGTGTAACGCCATCAGCAATGTATGCCATTGTTAGCCGGCAACCGCCAGTGCGCTCGCGGCCGCAGCCTCGGTCTGGCGCCCGTAGCCGCTTCCGAACAGCACCACATGGGCCAGTAGCGGGTACAGCTGGTGCAGCCCCACGCGATCTCGCCATCCCTCACGCAACGGCCGCACCGACTGATACCCCGCCTGTACCTCGTCCAGATACGGGCACCCGAACAACGCCAGCATTGCCAGATCGGTCTCGCGGTGCCCACCCTGCGCCGCCGGATCGATCAGCACCACACCCTCCGGCGTCCACATCACGTTCCCGCTCCAGAGGTCCCCGTGGATCCGCGCCGGCCGGTCATCGTCATCGAAAACGCCCGCACGGCACCTGTCGGTGACCGCATCGACCAGTCGCCGCGCTTCGGCGCTCAACCGATCTCCTGCGAGGTCTGCCATCGGGCGCAGTCGCTCCTCCGCGTAGAACTCGCCCCAGTGCTGATGACCCCTGAACGACATCGGCAACGGCTGCGACAACGGGCCGAAGTAGCCGTTGCCATCCCAGCCGTCGGGTCCCGATCCGAACAGGACCGCACCTGCGTCGTGCGTCACCGCCAGCCTCGATCCGAAATCCCTTGCCGCATCGCGTGAAGCCGCCACCGAATACAGTCGCACCAGCGTCAACGTGCGCTCGTCATGTGCGATCACGCGTGCACACGGAACACCGCCTTCCACAGCCAGCCAGCGCAACCCCGCCGCCTCAAGGGCGAAGAATCCCTGCGGTGCGCTGTCGTTGGTCTTGACGAAGTCAGCCACGTGCGCGGCGCGGCTGTCTGAACGCCGCAGCCATGACGCGATCCCGCACAGCCACTGGGGTTTTCGTCAGCGATGCCACCAGTAACTTCGGTATGAGGCCCACTACGTAGCGAGCACGCGGTCGGCGTGCGGTGAGCGCCTCGTTGACGACGGCAACGACCTTGTCCACGGGTACCGCCATCTTCTGGTTTGTCGGAATAACCTTCTTCATCCCGGCGATGTGATTCGCATAGAGCGCACGATGCTCGGGCGACATCGCGGCTTCCGTCTGAAGTACCGCGTCGCCGGCGGTGCGCCACATGTCGGTGTCGGTGTTCCCGGGCTCGATGATGATGACCTGGATACCCCACGGCTTCAACTCGACCCGCAGCGCATCGGCGCCGGCCTCGAGCGCGAACTTCGATGCCGCATAGGGACCCATCATCGGAGCGGCGAAGCGCCCGCTGATACTCGAAACGAACAAAACACGACCACGCGATTCGCGCAACCGCGGCAGCACCGCCCGGGTAACCGCGAGTGGTCCGATGACGTTTATCTCCAGCACCCTCCGCAAGTCATCGGAGGTCAGGGCCTCGATAGGGCCTGCTGTCGCGATGCCCGCGTTGTTCACCACCGCGTCCAGACGCTCCGGCAGCGACTCCGGCAATCTCGCGATGTGCTCTGCGTTGGTGATGTCGAGGATGACGGCTGACACCCGCTGCGGATCGACTTTGGTGATCGCCGTCGCGTCCTGATCGCTGCGGACACCGGCGATCACGTCCCAGCCGGTGGACGCCAAGTGTTCGACGATCGCCTTGCCGATGCCGCGAGCCGCACCGGTTACGAGAACTGATGGCATAGCCGTGACCTTAGACGTCAGTCGGGACCGGCGGCCCAAACCAGAAGAGAACGGCGGTGAATGCCACGATCGCGGCCACCAGGGCGATCACCGGTGCCACCATGAACCGCGACAGAGTCGCCCCTACCACCGCACCGGCGCACATCGTGAGTACCACCGACCAGCGAAGCTTCTCGCGCTCCCCTTTCCCCCTGACAGCCTGCTGTCCACGCCGATGCCGACGATCGTCGACGTCAGGACCGTGGTGCTGAGCTCCTGAATGCCGAACTGGCGGGCCGTTGCGTTCTGGCTGCCGAAGGCCACGGCCAGTCCTGCGATCAGTATCAGCTTCGTGTTGTCGTGGTAATCCAGCACACCGATTCCCGCGAGGAGCGACAACGTCGCCAGGACAACACATTCCACGGCAAGCGCCACCGTCACCCAGCGGCGTGTGTCGTGCTGGAGGTGGCGGGCGAAGCGGCCGCCGATGACCGCGCCGGACAGAAAGCTCGCGAACGCGACGACGGCCGCCGTCATGTCGACGACGCTCTGCCGCGCGAACCAGAACCCGAGGAAGATGACGTTTCCGGTCATGTTGGCCACGAAGACGTGGCCCAGTACGAGCACGCTGATCGCGTCGATGATGCCGGTGCCGAAGGTCAACAGCAGCAGCCCCGTCACGGTCAGCCGCTGAGAGACCGGCGAAGTGAGGGGCATGGCGCCTGCCCTACAGCTGCGGAGTGAGATCCAGCGTGGTGATCGTGGTCATCCGCGTGATGCGCCAGTCGGAGCCGTCGCGCTTCATCTCCAGCCGGTACGACAGGTACCGCAGCGACGGGATGTTCTTCGACACCGGGCTCGTCGCAACCGAATTGGTGTAGACGACAGCGGCCGCCTCCGACTGGTTGACCGACTCCACCGCGCTGCCGAGCACCGAGGTGGCGTTCGTGACCTGAGCCTGTTTGTTGGTGGCGACGATCGAGTCGATGAACTTGCGGTACTGGAACGCAAAATCGCCTGTGAGGTACCGGGCCGATCGCTCGGCAAGCGAGTCCATGTTCTCCGGGGTGTATGACCATAGCGTGGTGATCGCGCTCGCCGCCGTTCGTGCGATGTCCAGCTTCGTTTCGACCAGCGCCCGGTTGGCGATCACCGGCTGCGCGGTCGCGCCCAGGAATGCGCCCCCTGCCACGAACAAAACGGCCGCCGCGGCTGCGGCGATCTTGAGCCGTTTGCCTGCGGGCCTGTGCGGGACGAGAACGGGCTCCGCCTCCGCCGCTTCGCCCTGCGCCGGCTCCACCGCTTCTGCGGTTTCCGGCGTCTCATCGGTGGATTCGGTTGCCGCACCGACGGTGTCCTCGGTGGGAGGTGCCCCGGCAGTCACCTCTTCGGTGGCCTCCACCTCGTCGGTTTCCGCAGCCTCGGGAGCAGGCGCCTCGGGTTGGTTCTTGCGGCGTCGCAGGAGGCCCCACCGACGACCCCGCTTGGCGGGCGCGTCCTCGACGGCTGCAGTCGTCGGTTCCTCGGCAGTCGTTGGCGCTTCCGCGGCCGACGTCGTCACTTCCTCGGCCGCGGATGGCTCTTCGGCGGTGGTCTCCTCGGCTTCTCGCGCGGGCTGCGTCTCATCCGTCTCCGTATTGAGGGCGCGTAGCTTCTTGCCGGTCGGCATCCGATGTCGAGCACGCGGCGTCGACGTCGAAGATGGCGCAGCCGCATCCGTGGTCAGATCACCTGGATCAGTTGGCTGATCTTCCACAGCTGCCCTTCCTTCTTCGCCGTTACGATCCAACGGGTTCCGCTCTCGATGGTCTTGCCGTCCGGAGTCTTGTTCGAAGTCTTGGTGGCGACGAGAACGTCGGCACTGCCGTCGTCGTTCCACCGTTGCACGCCGGCCTTCACAACCGTGCCCTGGGTGGGTTCGGCGCGGGCCACCTGGACGAGGATCTCGTTGATCTTCTCCTTGAACATCTTGGCGAAGTCGCCGGTGGCCTGTGACTGGATCCGGTCCCCGTAGTAGTTGGCTCGGAAGGGATCCAGCGTCGTGTAAGTAGTCATGAAGGACGATACGTAGTTGAGTACATCCGCATCCCGGACTTGCGTCTTGTGATCGCGTTCGTGCGAGACCAGCATCAATGTGCTTGCGGTGATCGCGGCGGCGATGAGCACGGCAGACAGGCTGGCGACGATCGGAAGCCCCCATCGCCTTGGGGGTTTCGGCGCGGGCGCGGTGTAGAGCTCCGGCTCCTCGGCGTCGATCTTGCGTCGCGGGCTCATGGTGTCGCTCCGCCCATGTTCGGCTTCTTCAGCACGGTGAGGTTGGCGACTCGCCAATTCCCCGCGGACTTCTCGAAATCCACCTGCACTGTGGCGGTGATGAATCGCAGATCCTTAGCGTCGGTGCCACGCTGCCCCTGCAGTGCCAACAGCATCGCGGCCTTGTCCGCTGACGCCGAAAGCACAGCGCTGCTGACCGCCCAGTACTCGTTGGGTATCAGCTGGCCCTTCTGCACAGCCTCCTGCTGGGCTGCCAACTGTGGGCGGTAAGACTCCGTGGCCAGCGACTGTGCCCGCGCGAAGTCATCCTTCATGGTGTCCTTGCCGTAGCTCAGCATCTGCTCGACGATTCGGGGACCGCGGTCGGCGATCTGCTGGCGGGCTTCATCCGCCGCCCGCTCCTGGCGGTACACCACGACATAGTTCAACGCCACCACGGCGGCACACACCACGACCGCGGCGGCCAACGCCTTCGCAGCCATTCGGCGAATATTGCGCTCGGGCCGCTCGACCAGACGAACCTCGGTGCGCAGCAACAGATCTGCGAACGTGCGGCGGCGGGAGTCCCACAGCGGCCACAGCCACCCGATGAACAGCGCGGCAGTGTCGAGCAGGTGCGCGAAGTCGCGAGCCAGCAGCCGCCCGAAGCCGGCCGCCGCACCGTCGCCCCGTCGCACGACCCTGATCCCGAACAACGCACGGCCCAGGCTCCAGCCGGTGATGGCGGGCAGCAGCCACCGATTGGCCAGAACCAACAGGACAATGACCGCCGCGACGGCCATGTAGACCCACCAGAGCCAGCCACGCTGCGGCGGGGTGAGCGCGAGTGGCACCAACACGGCGAGGACGCCGATACCCAGCAGAACATCCAAAGACAGCGCGCCTGCGCGGGCGGGCCACGACGCCAGCGGCCGCGTCGGCGACGGATCGTCGGCCGCCGCCTTCGCGGTTGCGTCGAGCACTGCTGTCACGAGGTGACCTGTTCCATCTTGTCGATCCGATACTTGCCCTGGTCGGTGGTCATCTTCACCCGGAGCCGGTATCCCGATTCCTGGTCGGTGACATCGGAGTTGGTCACCTTGATCCGCACAGCCACCAGCACGTCCACTGACCCGTTGGGGTCGTGCCGCTCGACTGCCGCGCGCATGTCGGAGACCTGAACCTTGACGTTCGCGGCCTGATAGGCCTCGACCAGAATCCCGCCGAACGTCGACGCCTGCGCCCCGAACGCGCCGGTGGAGCATTCCATGATCTTCATCTGCGCGGCGGACATGGCCGCCGTGTCGGGGGCCTGCAGCGCCGCAACGCAATCCTTGGCAGCCTGCAGCGCCGCCGTGTCGTTCCTGGCGACTTCCTCGATACCCCGGTTGTCGCGGATCAACAGAATGCCGCCGACTACCGCGGCAACGGTCAGCGCCACCAAGCCCGACGCAGATACTGGCCACCCATCCCCGCCCCAGACGCGGCGGACGACGGTCTGCGACGTCTTCTGGTAGCTCTCCGGCTACCTCTTCGGGTGGGCTGTCCTCGGGCTCTTGATCAGTCTGCTCTTGTTCGGATACCGCTACCGACTCGTCTGGCGCGTCCTCAGCATCGGTGGGGTTCAGCTGGCGGGTGCCAGCATGTCCTTCCATCCGTCGTCTCCTGGGTTCTTCGAGTTGCTGACGGAGTATTTCACGCCGTCGGGTCCGACCACCTCGCCGCTTTGCGGACTGTAGACCGCACTGCCTGGTGCCGGAGTGTACGTGCACGGGTTGGGCTGTTGTCCACTGCACTGGACGCTGCCCTGGTTGGGCGGGGTCAGCGGGTCGCTGACGGGTTGGGGGGATCCGCCAGGCGGCAACTGGTCGGCGGGCGCAGGGTTCATGCCGCTGTTCACCGACGGCGCCGGAATCACGTAACCGGGCTTGACCGGCTGATCGCAGCGCGCCGCCGGGGCAGGGCAGTTCACGATCTGGTTCGGGTCGCCGTACCACGGGTTGGTGCCCAGCGGAATGTAGGGCTCGTTGCTGCGGCATTCCTTCGGGCGTCGCTGCGCGCTTACCCGGTACGTCCATACACGGGTAGTTGCGGGCACCGCGGACCACGTTCTGCACGTCCTTGGGAATCTTGCAGTACGTGCCCGACGGCAACGGCGCCATGCTGGTATCCGCCGGTGATCGCCACTCCGACGCCGGGACGAAACCGGTCAGGCATGGCGGCGGCTGATTGATCGACAGGCCGAAGTGCAGCAAACCCTCCGGCGCGAAGATCAGGCCCGCCTGCGCGACCGTGATGCCCTGCGGCGCGATTACCAGTGTCTGCTCGAGGCCCTTGTGGTAGCGCTTGAGCATGTCGATGATGACCTCGAGGTTCGCCAACGTCTGCGGCAGTGACTCGCGGACGTCGCTGAACAGAGCCGACACCTGATCCAGCGTCGGCGGGGCCTGCTGCAGTCCGCTGCGCAACGACTGATCCTCGGCGGCCGACTGCGCGGCAAGGATGTTCAGGTTGCGCGACCACTGCTCGATCGCGTCACCGGAGTCGGCCTGGCTCTGCAGGATCGGCGTCGCGTTCGCGATGATGTCGTTGACCTGCGGCAGGTTCTCCTGGAAACCCTGCGCGAGGTTGGTCGTGCCGTCGACCAGCCGCTGCAATGCGGGGCCCAATCCGCCCACCGCTTTTGATGTTTCGGTCAGCAGCGAGTCGATCTTCTCCTTGGGCAGCACCGCCAGGCCGCGGTCGGCGGAGTCCAGCGCCGGGCCGACCTCGCTGGGCACCGTGCCCTCGGTGATGGTCTGCCCGTCTTTGAAGTACTGGCCGGGATTGCCGGTCGACACCAAGTCGAGGTACTGCTCACCGATCGCGGACACGGAGTGCACGTTGGCCGTGGCGTCGGCGGGAATCTTGTAGCGGTCGTCGATGCTCATCGTCGCCCTGGCGCCGCGTTCGGTCGGCTCGACCGCGGTGACCTTGCCGATCTGGGTGCCCCGATAGGTGATGTTCGCCGTCGCGTACAGCCCACCCGACCGGGGCAGGTCGGCGTACAGCTTGTACTGCCCGATCCCGACCAGGCTGGGCACCCGCAGGTAATACCACAGCAATATGCCGATCGAGAGGATGGTGAGGATCGTGAACAGGACCAGCTGGAACTTGATGAACCGCGTCAGCACAACTCACTCCCCCTTGTGCCGGATACCCCGCTACCGGCTCGTCTCTGGCGCGTCCTCAGTATCGGTGGGGTTCAGCTGGCGGGTGCCAGCATGTCCTTCCATCCGTCGTCTCCTGGGTTCTTCGAGTTGCTGACAGAGTATTTCACGCCGTCGGGTCCGACCACCTCGCCGCTTTGCGGGCTGTAGACCGCACTGCCTGGTGCCGGAGTGTACGTGCACGGGTTGGGCTGTTGTCCACTGCACTGGACGCTGCCCTGGTTGGGCGGGGTCAGCGGGTCGCTGACGGGTTGGGGGGATCCGCCAGGCGGCAACCGGTCGGCGGGCGCGGGTTCATGCCGCTGTTCACCGACGGCGCCGGTATCACGTAACCGGGCTTCACCGGCTGATCGCAGCGCGCCGCCGGGGCAGGGCAGTTCACGATCTGGTTCGGGTCGCCATACCACGGGTTGGTGCCCGCCGGTATGTAGGGCTCGTTGCTGCGGCATTCCTTCGGGCTGGCTGCGCGCTTACCCGGTACGTCCATACACGGGTAGTTGCGGGCACCGCGGACCACGTTCTGCACGTCCTTGGGAATCTTGCAGTACGTGCCCGACGGCAACGGCGCCATGCTGGTATCCGCCGGTGATCGCCACTCCGACGCCGGGACGAAACCGGTCAGGCATGGCGGCGGCTGATTGATCGACAGGCCGAAGTGCAGCAAACCCTCCGGCGCGAAGATCGTGCCGGCCTGTCCGACCGTGGTGGCCTGCGGCCAGATGACCAGTGTCTGCTCGAGGCCCTTGTGGTAGCGCTTGAGCATGTCGATGATGACCTCGAGGTTCGCCAACGTCTGCGGCAGTGACTCGCGGACGTCGCTGAACAGAGCCGACGCCTGATCCAGCGTCGGCGGGGCCTGCTGCAGTCCGCTGCGCAACGACTGATCCTCGGCGGCCGACTGCGCGGCAAGGATGTTCAGGTTGCGCGACCACTGCTCGATCGCGTCACCGGAGTCGACCTGGCTCTGCAGGATCGGCGTCGCGTTCGCGATGATGTCGTTGACCTGCGGCAGGTTCTCCTGGAAACCCTGCGCGAGGTTGGTCGTGCCGTCGACAAGCCGCTGCAATCCGGGGCCCAATCCGCCCACCGCTTTTGATGTTTCGGTCAGCAGCGAGTCGATCTTCTCCTTGGGCAGCACCGCCAGGCCGCGGTCGGCGGCGTCCAGCGCCGGGCCGACCTCGCTGGGCACCGTGCCCTCGGTGATGGTCTGCCCGTCTTTGAAGTACTGGCCGGGATTGCCGGTCGACACCAAGTCGAGGTACTGCTCACCGATCGCGGACACGGAGTGCACGTTGGCCGTGGCGTCGGCGGGAATCTTGTAGCGGTCGTCGATGCTCATCGTCGCCCTGGCGCCGCGTTCGGTCGGCTCGACCGCGGTGACCTTGCCGATCTGGGTGCCCCGATAGGTCACATTCGCCGTCGCGTACAGCCCACCCGACCGGGGCAGGTCGGCGTACAGCTTGTACTGCCCGATCCCGACCAGGCTGGGCACCCGCAGGTAATACCACCCCAATACGCCGATCGCGAGGATGGTGAGGATCGCGAACAGGACCAGCTGGAACTTGATGAACCGCGTCAGCACAACTCACTCACCCCTTTCCACCAGTGGTCCGCCCGGCGCGTCGTGCGGGTTTGGCGTGAAGCGCACATCCGGGATCATCGTCGCCGGGTCGCGGCCCCAGGCCTGCTCGAGTGCGCGGAGCATGCCGGAGACGCCGGTTCCGGTCAACACACCGTTGTCGAGGGCGCTCAGTGTCAGGTCGACCAGGAGCGACACGTTGATGTAGTCGCCGCGGACAGCCTTCGGCACGTTCTCGATGTGGAACGGTGCGGTGGGTATCCCCTTGAGCGCCCCGATCAGGTAAGGCGACGCCTTGCCCAGCTGCTTGAGCGGGCGCTGAAGATTCTGCAGGTTGGTGTGCAGCGGGTCACTCGCGGGCCCCAGCGCAGCGTCGGCGGCCTTGCTGATCCGGCCCAGCGACTCGACGGCGTCGGCGAACAGATCGCGGGTGTCGGCGAAATGCTTGATCAGCGGCGGGAATTCGGTCAACACCCGGTCCAGGGTGGTGTTGCGATTAGCCACGATCGTCAGCAACCGGTTGGTGGAATCGATCGCCCGAGTGATGTCGTTGCGCTGCTGGTTCAACTCGTCGGTGAAGGTGTCCAGCCGGTTCAGGAATTCACGGATCTGATCGGCCCGACCGGTCAGCAGATTGTTGATCTCGGTCTGGATCACTTCCAGGTTCGGGATGCCGCCGCCGCGCACGACCATGGCGATGCTGGCCAGCACCCGCTCGGTCGTCGGGAACGACGACGAGTTCTTCAGCGGAATGGTGTCACCGTTCTTCAACGGCTGCGGTGACGGATCCGGCGGCAGGTCGAGCTGCACGTGCTGCGAGCCCAGCAAGGTGGTCTGGCCGATCTTCGCCAGCGTGTTCTCGCGGCAGCTTGACGTAGGGCTCGAGATCCAGCGTCAGCGTGGCGATCCAGTTCTTGAGCTCGATCGAGCGCACCCGGCCGACGTAGACATCGGCGACGCGCACGCGACTGTTGACGTTGAGCGCCAACGTTTCCGGCATCTGGACGTAGACGGTCATCCTGTCCGACCCGGTGCCGGGACCACCCGGCAGAGGCACGTTCGCGATGCCACGCCAGCCGCAGGAGGTCAGCACAAGACCGACCGCCAGCAGTCCGGCGGTGCGCCGTGCGATGCGGCTCCACTTACGCGCGGTCATTAGCCCCCTCCTGCTTCAGCGGGCAGCGGTGGTCCCGACGGTGCCGGCGCCGCCGCAGGTGCGGCCGGGCCTGCCGGCGCGATGGCGCCGAGCGGATCACCCGGGATCACGCCAGGTGACGGACCCGGCGGTGGCCCCGGCTGCGGGTACCACGGCGGCGGCAGCGGGTTGCGCTCGTCGTAAGAGTCCGGCGGACCGGGCAGCCTGCCATTGTTCACGCCGAAGGCCGGTGGCGCCTCCGGGATCACGCAGTCGGGCCCGCCCAGAAGTTCTGCGAGGCACTCCGGCGTGATGATTTCTCTCGGTGTGCGGCTGCACCTCGATGCCCTGCATGCCCGGTGCGGTGACCCAACCCGGCTCGTGGTTGCCGTGCGAGAACAACGTGTCGCGCGACCAGATGCCCGGCACGGTGGTGTCTTTGTAGCCCGGCGCCGGTCGTAGCCGCGGCTCGGAGTAGGAGATCTGTTTGGGCAGCGTCATGGCGCCGATGAACTCGTTGACCCCGATCGGCAGGAAATTGAACTTGATCGCATCGAGGATCGGCGCCAGGTACTGCGCACACAGCTCGGCCGACTCCTGATACCCCAGCCGGCTGCCGGCCTGGATCGAGCTGCAGATGAACTCCATCGGGTTGGCGAAGTTGGCGATGGTTGGCAAACCGACGATGCCGCCGCTGTTGGGCGAGGTGATGTTGATGAGGTTGGAGATCAGGTTCGGGTACACGTGCAGGCCGGTCTCCAAACCATCCAGCGGCTCCGGCTGCAGGATCGCATTGGTCACCTCGGCGAGATTGTTGACGTCCGTGGCCAGGACGGCTCCGTTCTCGCTGATGAACTTGCGGGTGGTCGACAGCAGTTGGTTCAGGTCGCGCAGCGCGCTCGCAAGCTCTTGATCGGTGTTGGTGAAGGAGTTCGTGAACTGCGCGAGGTCGTTGTTCAGCGCGACGAACTGCTGATCGCTCTTGTAGAGCGCGTTGACGAACAGTGCCAGACTCTTGATCACCGCGAAGAAGTCACCGCGGCCTTCGTTCAGCGTGGTGACCGCCTCGGACAGGCCGGTGAGCGTCTTGTTGATCTGATCGCCCTTGCCCGCCAGACCGTCGGAGAACGATTCGATGACGTCGCCGAACGGACCCTTCGGGCTGATCGGGCGTCGGCCCCAGATCGGTGAGGATCCGGTTGAGGGAGTCGCGCAGCTCGTCGTATTCGACCGGCACCTGGGTGCGGTCGATCGGGATGACGGCGTCGTCCTCCATCACCGGCCCGCCGGTGTACGGCGGCGACAGCTGGATGGTGCGCGACGAGACGAGGCTTGGGTTCAGGATCGACGCGGTGGCGTTGGCTGGCACCTTGTACTTGTTCTCGTAGTGCAGGGTGACCTTCATCTTGTCGCCGGCCGGCTCGATCGAGTCGATCGTGCCGACCTTCACGCCCATGATCTGGACCTTGTCGCCGGCATACAGCGCAAGCGTGTCGGGGAAGTACGCCACGACGGTGTTGGTGGTCAGCTTCTTGTAAAGCTGCCAACCGACGATGCCCGCGATGAGGGCCAGCACCACGACGAGCGACCCGACGATCAATGCTGTCCGAGAAACGTTCGGCAGCTTCAGGTTTCGCACATTGAAGATAGTCGACATTGCCCGGCCCTAACTTTGCGAACCAGGTGGAAGGTACGGCGGGTTGCCCGGGAGCGGTGCCGTGTCAGCCGGTCCGACCTGGGGACCCGGTCCTGGCGGCGGTGGTGGTCCTTCGAGAGCAGGCGGCAGCGGCGCGATGCCCGGCGTGAAGTCGGGGCCTTCAGGAGGCAGCGGGCCCACCGGCACGGTGCGCGCACCCGGCGGAGCGGGCGGCAGCGGTGCAGGCACACCGCGCATGTCCGGCGGCAGCTGACCCGGGACAGCCGCGGCGGGCACACCGGGCGTGAAGCCTGGGCCGTTCGGGTTCGGCGGCGAGGTGAGCACGTCGGGCAAGGTGTTGTAGTCCTGTCCGGGCGGATTGGAGTAGGGGTTCGGTCCGAACGGGCCGGTCGACAGGTGCGAGCACGGCAGCGGATCGTTCGGCCGCGGCAGCTCTTCTGCCGTCGGCGTGTACGAGCACGGGTGGCCTGCGACGACCGCGGGTCCCGGATTCGCCGGTGTACCTTCCAGCACCTCCGGTCCCGGCGCGGGCGCACCGTTCGGGAATCGCGTGCCGTTCGGGTCGGGGAATCGCCACGCGGGCAGGCCCGCGTTGCGCCAGAACTCCTCCGGGTCGATGCCGCGCTTCTTGAACGCGGAGTCGACGAACGGTTGCAGCAGCCACGGGGGCAGCAGGTTGACCAGCATCACCTTGAAGTAGGGGCCGGACGCTACCGCCTCGGCCAGCGACGCGGTGAACTTGGCCAGCGTTGACAGCGTGTCGACCAAGTCGAACTTGCGCTCCT
The DNA here is from genome assembly GCA_963822305.1 of uncultured Actinomycetota bacterium. Lineage (GTDB taxonomy): Bacteria > Actinomycetota > Actinomycetes > Mycobacteriales > Mycobacteriaceae > Mycobacterium. The sequence continues at coordinate 503,158 of CAWGHF010000015.1, forward strand.
TGAGGATGTCGCTGATGGTGTGAAGCTGTTCCAGCACATGGTTGAGGTTGGGGTTGTCGTTGATGAAGCCAGTGACCTGTGCCGAGAACTGCTCCACCCGCTCCAGCAGCATGCGACCGCGTAGGTGCGTTCATTGATCGCGCCGAGCAGGCGTCTGCGCGTTGGTCAGCAGCGCGTTGATCTTCTCGCTGCGGTTCCCGAGGACACCGGCGATCTTGTTGGCGTTGGCCAGCAATTCCTTGATCTGCTCGTCACGCTTGCCGATGGTGTCGGAGAACCGGGCGACACCGTCGAGGGCGGCACTCAAGTGCGGGTAGGTCTGATCGATCGTCTCCGACAGCACATTCAGCGACCGTTTGACAGTCTCGGTGTCCCAGCCGGACGCCGCCTTCGTCACAGTCGAAGAACGCGTCATAGATCTGGTACGGCGTGGTGGTCTGCCCGAGCGGGAGAACGCCGTTGGCTCTCAACACCTCGGTGCCGCGCGGTTCGATCTCCATGTTCTTGCGACCCAAGATCGTGTCGGTGCGGATCGCGGCCCGGCTGTCGGTACCGATCGTGGTACCGCTGAGCGTGTAGCCGATCTTGACCTTGTCGCCCTCGATTTCCATCGAGCGGACTTCGCCGACGTCCACGCCTGCGATGCGCACCTTGTCACCGCCACTCAGTCCGGCGGTGTCGGAGAACTGCGCATAGTAGGTCGGCTCCGCGAACAGCACTGGGACACTTGCGAAACTCTGCCCCACCCCGATCACAAGCAACAGGATGATGATGCCCATCAACCCGTTGCGAACCCGGTCCGAACCCTCCAGCGTCCTCATTTCGGTGTGCACCTACCCGAGGGCTGCGACCAGACCTTCACCGTGCGCACCGTTCCGCCAGGCTGCAAGCCGGGCAGCTTGAGCGTGACGTCGCAGGCGTAGAAGTTGAAGAAGTCCCCGTAGACGCCGCCTGCCCGGCCGATGATCTTCAGCGCCGTCGGCAGCTGGATCAGGATGTCGTTCAGCTGGTCCTTCTGGTCGACGAGCGGCTGCTGGATGACCTCCAGATAGCCCACGGTGCTCTGCAGCAGCGGACGGTTGTCGGCGAACAGATCCCCGATGGTGCCCGCGGCGTCGCTGATGTCGGCGACGGAACTGGCGATCGGGTCCTTCCGGTTCTTCAGGCCGGTGATCAGCTTCTCGAAATCGACGACCGTGTCGTCGAACTGCTGCTGATGCTTGACGGTGGTGTCCAGCACCGTGTTCAGGTTGCGGATCACCTCTCCGATCGCCTGGTCGCGGTCGGCCAGGGCGGAGGTCAGCTGGCCCGTCTGATCCAGGATGTCGCTGATGGTGCCGCCCTGGCCCTGGAAGACCGTGATGATCGACTGGGCGATGTTGTTGACCTTGTCGGGGTCCAGCGCCCGGAACAACGGGCGGAAGCCGCCGATCAACGCATCGAGGTCGAGCGCGGGCTCGGTGCGCTCCAGCGGAATGGTTCCGCCCGCGGGCAGTCGCTGGTCGTTGTCGCCACGCTTGAGCTCGAGATAGCGGTCACCGATCAGGTTCAGATAGCGGATCGAGGCCGTGCTGCCCTGGAACAGCTGTAGGTCGCGCTCGACGTTGAAGTCGACCTTGGCGACGCGTCCGCCGTCCTGGAGTTCGACCTTGGAGACCTTGCCGACCTCAACGCCGGACGCTCGGACGAACTGGCCGGCGCGCAGGCCGCTGGCATTGCTGAAGATGGCCGAGTAGCCGGTCGTGCGGTCGAACCGCATCTGGCCGAACACCACGATGATGATCGCAGTGAACAGCAGCAGCACCAACGCGAAGATGCCGAGCTTGATGGCTGTACCGGTGATTTTCATGGGTTGATCGTGTGCTCCCCCAACTGACGGCCCCAGATGTATTCGATGCCGGGAGCGATGACGGGTATCGGCGCAGGTAGGAGTGGAATGAGGCAGGGCGGCAGACCCGCGCAGCCGAACGGCGAGGCGAGCTCGATGTGGTTGTACGGCGCAATCGACGCGCCGGTGTCCATCACCAGAGTACGGGTTCGGCCAGAGGTCACGGGTCACGGGCTGCCAGCAGCCGGGACGGCCCTCCGGTCCGCCTTTTGCGTTCACCCGGGGCAGGTTGTCCGGATAGACGTAGGCGTTGCCGGGGAAGAGGATCTCTGAGTGGGTCCTCAACGAATAGCCGTTGCCGCCCAGGGAAGCCGCGATCTTGGGTCCGACGTCGTGTGCGTTGCGGATGAAGCAGAACAACATGGGGCTGTACTCGTCGAGCAGCTGCGAGGTCGGGATCAGATCCTGCGCGCCGCGGACCAGGTACGGGCCGCCGCGCTCGAAGATGTCGGCGCCGGTGTTGCCGAAACCGATGGACGCCATCAATGCCTGGTCGATGTTGCCCTGTTGCTCGTTGAGAGTGCGTGCCGTGGTGACCGCGTTCTCCAGGCCGTCGAACAGGTCGGGCGCCGCGTTCGCGTAGACGTCGCCGAGGTCGGCCAGCAGCTGGTTGTCCCGTCGGATCTGCGGCATCTTCGGGTTCAGGTCGGCGAGGATCTCGTTGCCGTTGATGATCGACTGGCCGAACCGGTCGCCGAGCCCCTGTAGAGCCTGGGCAGTCGCGGTGAGCGTCTGGTTCAGCTTGATCGGGTCGACCTTCTCCGCCACCGACGTCACCGTCTCGAACAGCGTGTTGAACTCGGTCGTCACGTGGGTCGCATCGATCACGTCGGACGCGCCGATCCGCTGCGGGCTCGGATCTTTCGGCGATGTGAAGGAGATGTACTTGTTGCCGAACACCGTGGTGGCGTTGATCTTGGCGTCCACGTTCTTCGGGATCAGGTTGAGGTACTTGCGGTCCACCTCCAGCGTGATCTTGGCCCTCGGCTGATCGCCGACGGTGGTCTCGCTGACGTCGCCCACCTTGCCGATCTCGACACCGTTGAAGGTCACCTTCGCGCCGGGATCCATCGACAAGCCCGAACGGTCCGACATCATCGTCAGCTTCTCGCGCGGCAGGAAGTCGCCGCGGAACTGGAAGTAGACCAGCACGATCGCCGCGATCGTCAGCAGGGTCAGCACAATGCCTGCCAGCTTGTAGGGCGGTGTGCGCGGTTCGTTGAGTGGGGCCGTCATGCGCTACACCGTGAGGTTGAAGTTCGGGTCGATGCCGTAGAGCGCCAACGAAGCGAACAGGACAACACACACGATCGCAACGAGCGAGGCGCGCATCGACCGGCCGACGGCCTCGCCGACGCCGACCGGTCCGCCGCTGGCGAAGTAGCCGTAGTAGCAGTGGTTGAGCATGACGATCACCGAGATGACGATCGCCTGCACGAAGGACCAGAACACGTCGTCCGGGACGCAGGAAGGTCCGGAAGTAGTGCTCGTAGGTGCCGATCGACTGCCCGTAGAAGAACGTCGTCGTCACCTGTGCGGACAGGAACGACATGATGATCGCCATCGCGTAGAGCGGGATGATCACGATGAAGCCCGCCATCACCCGGGTGGACACCAAGTAGGAGATCGACTTGATGCCCATCACCTCCAGCGCGTCGATCTCCTCGCTGATCCGCATGGCGCCGAGTTCGGCGGTGGCACCCGCGCCGACGGTGGCCGCCAGCGCCTGGCCCGCCACCACAGGGGCGGCGATGCGCACGTTGATAAGCGCAGCGAAGAAGCCGGTGAAGGCTTCCACACCGATGTTGCCCAGCGACGCGAAGCCCTGGATCGCGACCAGGGACGAACCGGACAGGGTGACGAAGCCGACGATGGCCACGGTGCCGCCGACCACCGCCATCGCTCCGGTGCCCATTCCGATCTCGGCGATCAGCCGAAGCGTCTCCTTGCGGTAGTAGCGCAGCGCATGGCCGATCGAGCCGATGGCCGTGACCACGAACCACGCGACGTGCCCGACGCTGTCGATGAAACGCGCAGGCGCTGCGACGACGTGCTCTGTGCGGGCATAGCCGCGGGGAAACCGGGAACGGAGAACGTTCGTAGGTCGCTCATGTCAGCTCCCCGTCCCGAACCGGACGCCGATCGTCGTCAGCACCACGTTGACTGCGAACAGGGCGATGACGCAGAGCACAAGCGTCTCGTTGACGGCGGTGCCGACGCCCTTCGCACCACCTGCGACAGTGAGGCCGCGGTAGCAGCCGACCAGTCCGGCGATCAGGCCGAAGGTGGTGGCCTTGACGATCGAGATCAGTACCTCGGGCAGCCCGGTCACCAGAGTCAGCGTCGTGAACATACGCGCCTGCGGAGACGTTCTGCAGATACACGCCGAAGATGAAGCCGCCCACAAGGCCGATGGTGATCACGGCGCCGTTGAGGAGAAGCGCGACGAAAGTCGAGGCGACCACGCGGGGGACGACCAAGCCGATGAATCGGGTCGATGCCGAGCACCTCGAGCGCGTCGATCTCCTCGCGGATGGTGCGTGCACCGAGGTCGGCGCAGATGGCGGTGGAGCCGGCGCCCGCGACGACGAGCACGGTCACCAGCGGACCCAGCTGGGTGACGGCGGCCAGGGCCGCGCCCGCGCCCGAGATGTCGGCGGCGCCGAACTCCGTCAGCAGAATGTTGAGGGTGAAGATAAGGAGCACGGTCAAGCGGAATCGAGACCGCGAGCGTCGGCAGGAACGAGACCTTGAACAGGAACCAGCTCTGAAGGATGAACTCCCGCCACTGGAAGTCCCGGCGGAAGAGCGCTTTGGCAGTGAGCACGCACATCCGCACAAAGCCGCCGACGGCCTCCATCGCCGGCCGGGTCTGATTGGCGATGTAGTCGCCGATCCCCGGTTGCGTCGCCGTCACCAGCGCGCTCCCATGCTTCGCCCGTCGTGGCGATACGGCAGACCCTGTCGCACGCCCCCTCCTTGCACTGAACCCCTGTCTGTGACCACCGTCTCCCTACTGACTGGTAGTAAGGCGGACCACAGGAATGTACACGATGCCGCCGTGGGGTTGCACCGCATCCGTCGGATTGACCCTCTAACTGTTAGCAAACCCATTTCTCCCAGTTAACTTTCTGCCGGTCCGACAGAAATCGTTGCGGCAGAAGAACTTTCGCCGGCGTCAACCAATTTCTCCGCCCCGAACCGGTTTCTCAGCTCCGTTTTGAGGACTTTGCCAGCGGGGTTTCGCGGTAAGGCGTCGACCACCTCCAGGTGCTTTGGATGCTTGTACCGCGCAAGCCGATCGGTGAGGAATTCGTCAAGATCACCGAGCTCGAGGGTTGAATCGGACACCGCGCCCAATGCAACTATGGCCACGGGAACCTCGCCCCACTTCTCGTGGCTTCGCCCGATCACCGCCACTTCGACGATCGCTGGGTGGCCCGCGAGGACGTTCTCCACCTCCGCGCAGTAAATATTCTCTCCGCCGGAAATGATCATGTCCTTCTTGCGGTCGACAACCCAGATGTAGCCCTCTTCGTCCTGGCGCACCAGATCTCCCGAGTGGAACCAGCCACCGGCAAACGCCTCGGCGGTGGCGTCCGGGTTGTTCCAGTAGCCTTCCATCAGAGTCGGCGCGCGATAGACGATCTCACCGACCTGACCGACGGGCACGTCGTTCATGTCGTCGTCGACCACCCGTGCACTGACCGTCGGAATCACCTTGCCGACCGAGCCGAGTTTGCGGATTGCGTCGTCGCCCAACAACATGCACGTCACCGGCGACATCTCTGTCTGACCGAAGGCCGCGAGGATCTGGGTTCCGGGAAAGGTCTCAGACATGCTGCGCAACAGCGTGTCCGATGCGGGCGCCGCGCCCCACGACAGCACGCGCAGGCTCAGCTGACGCGGATTGGCCTGCTGTTCGGCGCAAACTGCCTGCCACTGCGCCGGCACGAGGAAGATACCGGTGACCTTCTCGGCCTCGAGAACGTCGAGCAGCGCGCCGGGATCGAAATCGCCGAGCGGGTAGACCACCGTCGGCAGGCCGAGCAGCAGCCCGATGATCATGTTGCCGATGCCCGCGATGTGGAACAGCGGGACACCGATGAAGCCGACGTCGTTGTTGATGTCGGCGCCGTTGGTGAACAGGAAAGTCATCGCCTGCCCGGCGAGGTTGGTGTGGGTGAGCACCGCGCCCTTGGGCCGCCCGGTCGTGCCCGAGGTGTACATGATCAGCGCAGGGGAATCGTTGGGGATGTCGACGGGCGCTGCGGGCTCTCCGACCTCCGCCAGCAGGTCGTCGTAGTCCAGAACGCCGTCGTCGGCCGCTCCGCCCGCGACGACCACTGTTTCCAGTTTCGGTTCCAGGTCCCTGACCGCCGTCGCCACCTTGGCCAGCACCGACTCGGCGATCAGAACCGTGGCATCGCAGTCCTCTATCAGGAACGCGATCTCCCTCGGGGTCATCCGGAAATTGACCGGGACCGCAATGGCGCCAAGCTTGTTGGCGGCGAGGAAGGACTCGATGAACTCGGTCCGGTTGAGCATCAGGATCAGCACCCGGTCGCCGAAGCGAACGCCACGACGGCTGAGCGCACCCGCGAGTGCGGCCACGCGACGGTCGAGTTCAGCCCAGGTGGTGGTGCGGCCCAGGTGCCGAAGCGCGGTTGCGTCGGGCTGCATCAGCGCGTGGCGGGCCAGCTGGTTGGTCCAGTTCTGCCTTCTCGCGAGATACGGCTGATCGATCGGCGACGGCTGCGCGGTCAACGGCAGAAACTCCCGGGTTGCACGACGTTGATATTTGATCAAACATTGGAGATGCTGCGGTCACACTATGGCCTCGGCGGTCAGGGGACAACCCCTGGAATGGAGGCCGAGTGAACGCACCGGCGAGGCCCGTGCACCGCCGTCGACGTGCCATTCGCCGCGAGCAGATGTCCGATGAGGTCGCCGGGCATCTGCGAGCCGCCATCATGTCCGGGGCGTTGTTGCCGGGCACGTTCATTCGGCTCGACGAGACCGCCGCTGCGCTCGGCGTCAGCATCACTCCCGTGCGCGAGGCGCTGCGCACGCTGCGAGGTGAGGGCATGGTGCTACTGGAGCCCCACCGCGGCCATGTGGTGGCCCCGTTGAGTCGACGCGACGTCGAGGACATCTTCTGGCTGCAAGCCGCGATCGCCAAGGAACTCGCGGCCGCCGCCGCCGGGCGGATCACCGAGGACGGGATCGCCGAGCTGGAGCGGCTCAACGACGAACTCGCTGCGACCGTCGAGACCGGCGAGGCCGAAGCCATCGCGGCGGCCGAGTTCCGGTTCCACCGCTCGCTCAATCACACGACGGGCCGGATCAAGCTGGCGTGGTTTCTCCTGCACGTAGCCCGCTACATGCCGCCGTTGATCTATGCGGCAGACCCGCAGTGGGGCATCGAAGCCGTGCAGAACCACCGGCTGTTGATCGCCGCGCTGCGTCGTCGCGATGTCGACGAGGTGGTCCGCCTGACCGGCTGGCAATTCACCGACGGCGCACGGCGATTGACCGAGCTGCTCGAGGAAACCGGCATCTGGAGCTGAGCCGGCCGGTCTGGACAACGAACGTGCAATCTCTGCGTGTTTTGGGCCGATTTATCGCAGAGGGTTCACGTTCGGCGACGGGCAGTTACGTGGAGGCGAGCTGCTCGGCGCGGGTCTTGAGGTTGCCTGCGAGGTAGTCGAGCGTGTCCCCGATCGCCTTCTTCACCATCGGCTTCGGGATCGGTAGTTTCGTCTCCACGTCGAGGTCGACGGTGAGTAGCGACGTCGGCCCGATTGGCACCACCGAGAACTTCTGCTCTTGCTTCTCGAAATGGTCGCCCTGCTGCAGCACCGTGTAGATCTCGTTGGGGTTCGGGTAGTAGACCGCCGTGATGAAGGTGCCGGACTGCCCCTGGACGACCACGTCGAGGCGGAGCTGGCTTGGCCGTCCGTCCTCGTAGCGGGCCAGCACCCAACAGCCCTTGATCTCCTCGTTCCACTCCGGGTACGCCTCGAAGTCCGCAACGATCGACATGATCGACTCCGCGGACGCGTCGACCTCCACTGTCTTGCTCACCAACGGCATCGGCCCAGCCTATCGGCCCTATGTACATCCGCTGTAACCACTTGTATGATAAGTACACAACTCGTCATACCAGTAGCTCACGGAGTGCCATGTCCGACAAGATCCGCCACCTCACCCTGTCCCACGTCGTGCTGCCGCTCGACAATCCGGTCAGCGACGCCAAAGTGCTCACCGGTCGCCAGAAGCCGCTCACGGAGACCGTCCTGCTCTTCGTGGAGGTGACCACCGAGCAGGGGTTCGAGGGCATGGGGTTCAGCTACTCCAAACGCGCGGGTGGGCGAGCGCAGTACGCCCACCTCCAAGAGATCGCTGATGTCGCGCTCGGCCAGGACCCGTCCGATATCGACCGCATCTATCAATCGCTGCTCTGGGCAGGCGCGTCGGTCGGGCGATCAGGCGTCGCCACGCAGGCCATCGCGGCGCTGGACGTCGCGCTGTGGGACCTCAAGGCCCGCCGCGCGGACCTGCCGCTCGCCAAACTGATCGGCGCCCACCGCGACTCATGCCAGGTCTACAACACCTCGGGTGGTTTCCTCCAGGCGTCTGTCGAGGAGATCAAGGAGAAGGCCACCGCATCCATCGAAGCCGGCATCGGCGGCATCAAAATCAAAGTCGGCCAACCGGATTGGAAGACAGACCTGGACCGGGTCGCCGCCATCCGCGAGCACCTCGGTGACACCCCGTTCATGGTCGACGCCAATCAGCAGTGGGACCGGGCCCGCGCAAAGCGGATGTGCCGGGAGCTCGAGGCGTTCGATCTCGTCTGGATCGAGGAGCCGCTCGACGCGTGGGATGCCGTCGGGCACGCCGACCTGAGCCACACCTTCGACACCCCGATCGCGACCGGCGAGATGCTGACGTCGGTACCTGAGCACATGGCGCTTCTCGACGCCGGATATCGCGGCTTCGTCCAACCCGACGCCCCGCGGATCGGCGGCATCACACCGTTCCTGCGTTTCGCGACACTGGCCTCACACGCGGGGCTGGCGCTCGCACCGCACTATGCGATGGAGATCCACTTGCACCTGGCCGCAACGTATCCCACCGAGCCGTGGGTGGAGCATTTCGAATGGCTCAATCCGCTCTTCAACGAGCGCATCGAGATTCGCGACGGCCGGATGTGGCTGCCCGATCGGCCCGGCCTCGGCTTCACCCTCAGCGACACGATGCGGGCCCTCACCAAGGAGAGCGCCACGATCGGCACGCGATGACGACGACGCTGGCGCAGCGGGTGGTCACCGGGCTGAAGGACAAGATCCTCACAGGCGATCTTCCGCCGGGCCGCAAGCTGCCTTCCGAGGCCGAGCTCATCGACTCCTACCAGGTCTCCCGAACGGTCGTCCGTGAGGCGGTGACCCGGCTACGGGCGGAGGGTCTCGTCGAAACCTTCCAGGGCCGCGGCTCTTTCGTGCTCGCGATGCCGGCGCCGACATCGTTCACGGTCGAGTCGGCGGCCATCCGCACGCATCACGACGTGCTCGACATGATCGACTTCCGCGTCGGCATCGAGTGTGAGGCGGCAGCATTGGCGGCCGCGCGCATCGACCCGGCCGGTCGCGAATCCGTCCGAGCGGCGATCGAGGCGTTCGTCGCCGCCGCGCCTGAGGACGCCGTCGAAGCGGACTTCAACTTTCACCGGGCGGTCGCGGCCGCCAGCGGCAACCGCTTCTACCTCGGCCTGCTCGACTCACTCGGGCCGATGATGATCATGCTTCCGCGTACCCGTCTCGGAGACGCTTACTCGCTCACCGACACCGGGCACGTCGACCGGGTCCGCAGGGAGCACGACGGCATCGCCGCCGCGGTCATCGCCGGCGACGCCGACGTCGCCCGTGCCGCTATGCGACTCCACCTCGGCAACACCCGGCTTCGGCTCGACGCCGGCCGCGCCTGACCTGCGACGCTTGAGCAGCGACCGCACCAGCGGCAGCAGCGCGAGGGCGACGAAGATCGCCAGGATCGAACCGGATATCGGCCGGGTGAGGAACCCCGATGGCTCCCCGCCGAACATCAGCAGCGACCGGCGGGTGCTCGACTCGATGATCGTGCCGAGGACGAACGCCAGCACCATCGGGCCGGGATCGAAGCCCGCCTTCTTCATCAGGTAGCCGATGACGCCGAACGCGACCATCAAGAAGATGTCGAACGTCGAGTTGTTGATGGTGTAAACACCCAGGATCGTGATCAGCGCCGTGATCGGCGCCAGGATCGCGGGGCGGATCCGCAATATGCGAACGAACAACCCCACCAACGGTATCGACAGGATCAGCAGCAGCAGGTTGCCGATGTACATCGAGTTGATGACGCCCCAGAAGACGTCGGGGTGTTCGTCGACCAGCTGCGGGCCCGGTGAGACACCGAGGATCAGCAGCGCGCCGAACAGCATCGCCATCGTGGCGTTCGCGGGCAGACCGATCGTCAGCAGCGGGATGAACGACGACGTCGCCGCCGCGTTGTTGGCGGTCTCCGGCGCCGCGACGCCCTCCACCGCACCGCGGCCGAAGCGCTCAGGCGTCTTCGACCACCGCTTCTCGGTGGCGTACGCGACGATCGAGGAGAGAACGGCGCCGCCGCCAGGCAGCACGCCGAGCACGAAGCCGATGATCGAGCCGCGGCCGATGGCCCCCGACGACTGCTTGAGGTCCTTGCGCGACGGCCACACGTTGCCCACCTTGGCGGGCTCGAAGGTCTTGCCGTGCCGCTGCTCGAGGTTGTAGAGAATCTCGCCGACACCGAACAGGCCCATCGCCACGACGACGAAGTCGATGCCGTCGGCGAGCTGCAGGCTGTCGAATGTGAAGCGGGATGCGCCGGTGAAGCTGTCCCGTCCGACCGTCGCCAACAGCAGACCGACGGCGCCTGCGATCAGTGCCTTGAGCTTGTTGCCGCTGCCGATGGTGGCCACCAGCAACACGCCCAACAACGCCAGCGCGGCGTACTCGGGCGGCCCGAAGTCCAACGCGATGCTCGCCACCACCGGAGCAAGGAGCGTCAGCCCGATGATCGAAATCGTCGCTCCGACAAAGGAACCGATCGCGGCGATGCCCAGCGCCGTGCCGGCCTTGCCCTGTTTGGCCAGCGCGAAACCGTCGAACACCGTCACCACCGACGACGCCTCACCGGGTAGTCGTAACAGCACCGAGGTGATGGTGCCGCCGTACTGGGCGCCGTAGTAGATGCCTGCCAGCATGATGATCGCCGACACCGGGTCGATCGTGTAGGTGATCGGCAGCAGGATCGCGATCGTGGCCGCCGGGCCGAGCCCGGGCAGCACGCCGATGATCATGCCGATGAGCACACCGGCCAGGCAGTAAAGAAGATTCTTCGGCTCGACGACGAGCGCGAACCCATCCAGGAATGCGGTGAGATCCATTGTCTTAGAACGCGATCAGGTGGGGCAGCGGTATCCGCAGGCCATAGAGGAACAGGAGGTAGAAGACAGCGACGGTGACCACACTGATCACCGCCGTGTTGCGCCAGCTCTCGCCGCCGAGGAAGCGCAGCCAGATCACGCACAGGACGAGTCCCGGGATCTCGAAGCCGGTCACCGGCATGAGAAGACCGAAGGCGACGAATGTGATGGCGCCGACGAGCGCCAGCACGCTGCTGCGGGTGAACGCCTCGCTGTCGGTCAGCCTCCGACCCGTGACGAGCAGCACCGCCGAGAGCGCGGCGATCACCACGCTGACGACGAACGGCCACATACCGCCCCCGGGCTTTTCAATGGACCCGAGGCCGTAGCCGTAGGACAACACCGCTCCCGCGACGCCGATCGCGATTCCGACCAACGCGCCCACCGTCTGATAGATGGGCCCGCCCTCGGGCGGGCGGTCCTCCTCGAGTTCGTGGGCGACCTCGGCCTCGATCTCGGCGAGGATGTCGCGGGTATGCGGATGTGTGCCCTGGTTCTCGTTCGGGGCCACTGCTCAGCCCTCGTCGCGCAGATTGATGCCGTACTGCTTGACCAGGTCGGCATAGCGCTTCTGGTCGGCCTGCAGCTGCGTGAGCACCTCGTCACCCGACTGCTCCATCGGCGTCAGGCTGTTCTGCTTGTTGAACGACTTGTATTCCTCGGTCTCGAACGTCGCCTTCAAGCCCTCGACGAGTTTGTCCTTGACCTCTTGGGGGGTGCCCTTAGGCGTCGTCATGAACCGGTACTGGGCGACCTCGACGTCGAGTCCCTGCTCCTTGGCGGTGGGGACGTCGGGCAGGTACTCGATGCGCTCGGTTCCGAACACCGACAACGGAATCAGCTTGCCCGCCTGGATATTCTCGATCGCCTCGCCGACCTGAAGCGAGGCCACGTCGATCTGGTTACCCAGCAGAGCGGCCAGCGCCGGGGCGCCACCGTCGAACGGGACCGGCTGAGATTCCACAGCGGTCTTCTTGAACAGCAGGGCGGCGGCCAGCTGTGCGCCGGTGCCGACGCCGGTGGTGCCGTAGCGGACCACGCGGTTGGCGTTCTCGAGATCCTTGAGCGTCTTGAAACCGCTGGCCGGGTTGGTCACCAATACGTAGTCGTCGCGGGAGACGCCGTAGACGAGGTCGAAGTCGTCGATCTTGGTGACCTCCTCCGGGGCGACGGCGAGCGGGGTGATCGCGAACAGCGAGGCGTTCTGGATCGCGATGACCGAGCCGTCGGGCTTCGCCTTGCCGACCTCCGCGGCGGCCAGCGCGCCGTTGGCGCCCTCGCGGTTGATCACCGGGAACGATGCACCGAGATCGTCGGACAGGCCCTTCGACACCGCGCGGCTGATCAGGTCGCTGGAGCCACCCGCCGACGCGCCGACATACATTTCGACGGTGCCCGACGGCCAGCCCCCCTCGTTTCCGCCGCCGGTACTGGTTTGAACGCCACCGCTGCAGGCGGTCAAAACGACTCCGGCCACGGCGGTCGCCGCCGCCAGGCCGGCACGGGCGCGGGTTCGGCGAAGAGCGGTAAGCATGCGATTCACTCCTGTGTCGTGGAACAAGTCGAACGACCGATGTGGCCGTCGTCACTCACCACGGTAAGGAGCCGAACCGATACCTGTCCAAGCCCATTCCGGCATTACTTGATGCCGTGATTGGATGAATGGTGCTACAGCGACCTCGTGCTAAGCGTGCTCGCCGACGTCGAGGCCCAGCGGCGATTCCACCCGTACGGCCTCGTCGCGGATCAGGCCCCGTAGCAGCGCGGTGCTGAACTCCGCGGCAATCTCCTGCGCAGTGCGCCGGCCCTGCGGACGGAGCCAGCGATAAGAGCCGAGTGTCATGCCGATGTAGCCCAGCGCCAGCACGTGGGAGTCACAGTCGTAGAACTCGCCGCTGGCGATGCCCCGGTCGATGACATCACGCACATGCTCGTAGACCTGGGTTTCCTTCTCACGGATGTAGGCGACCTGGTCGTCGGTGAACCACTCGGTGATGTAAGGGCCCTCTTGGAAGTAGACGGCCGCCCGCTCGAGGTCGCCGGCGATACCCACCAGGAGCCTGCGGGTGAAGTGGTAGATGGTCTCGCGGGCCGACGCGGACGGATCGTCGTGCAAGGCGGCCACGGTGAAATCGGCGGCACCCTTGTAGATGTCGTAGAGGATCAGCGACTTGCTGGCGTAGTAGTGATACACCGTGGCCTTGTTCAACCCGACGGCGTCGGCGACATCGTCCATCCGGGTGCCGTGGTAGCCGCGCGCGGCGAACAGCTTGGTGGCGACGGCCAACAGCTCCTCGCGGCGGGACATCCCGTTAGACGTTTCGGACATGGCGACTCACTATAGGCAGGCAGGCCCGGATCTCTTCCGGGGGTATCAATCAACTGGTTGGCCAGTCTAATTCCACAGGGTGTCGCCGCCGTCGCGGCGGGTCTAGACTCCAGCGAAGAGACTGCAGAACGCGAGAGGGTGACCACATGGATCCGAACCCGGATTATGACGCCAGCGACGAGGTCGAGTACGGCGCTAACTGGTTCGCCTGGATCCTGCGCGGCGTGTATCCACCGCCTGCCTATCCCCCGGTTTAAGCAACTGTTCTAACGAAGTCGCCGGTCTACCACGTGGGGCCGGTGAAGAATCCGTCAAAGCGGATGCGCTGCTGGCGCAGCACTTCCAGTGCACCGTCGGTGGGCAGAGCCTTGACCGTCGACTCCTCCAGCTTCGGTGGCTGTCCGTGCAGCACCTCATTCGGTGTCGTTTGCATGGACCAATCGTTTCCGGTCTTACCGGATTTGGCATGAGTAGTCGACTACTACACTCGCCTGCCGGTTGCGCGCATGGCAGTGCCGCGCTCTAGGAATACGCCTACCCAGAGCGCGGCACTGGGCTTGAATTACCTGCGCTGAGTGTCTCGCCTGGCGGCCTCTTGCTGCGCGGCGGCCTGATCGGCGCGTTCCTGCTCGACGACCTGCTGATCCACGTCTTCGTCATCGACGCGGGTCTTCGGATCGAGCCGGTCGGCGTGCCTGCGGCGCTCCTCGATATCTTCACGCGACGCGGCGACGGCGTCATGGCGGCCGGCGGCCTGCTCCTTGAGCCGGGCCGCTTCCGCCGCCTTGGCCTCGGCTTCGGCCTCCGCGGCGCGGGCCTTCGCCGCGGTCTCGTCGGCGAGCGCCTGCCGCTTGTCCACCTTCTGGATGTGGGTGGTCAGCTCCTCGCGCATCTGCTCGGCCTCGACGTGCCTGCGCTGGTTACGCCTGCTTCGCGCGGCGAAGACGAGCCCGGCGAGCACGATCACCGCCACGACTGCGACAACGATCCAAACGGCGGTGCTATTCATGACAGTGCCTTTCGTGGGAAATCCGGGAACGTCGTTGACGCACCCGCTAATTCCGGATTCCCTCCGGGGCGGCTGCCGAAACCCAGCGTGCCGCACAGGGCGTGTCGTCGATTTGGGCCGACTCTTACACTGACGTATTCCACTCGTCCCACGACGAGCGGTGTCGGGGCGCCTTCTCACGCTCCGGCCGGACCGGACAGAAACCTAGATCGGATCGAAATCGATGATCATCGGGATTCCGAGAGAGTCGCTGCCTGGAGAAACGCGCGTCGCCGCGACGCCACAGACAGTCGGCCAACTCATCAAGCTCGGCTATGAGGTAGTCGTCGAGGCCGGCGCGGGCGCCGCCTCGAACTTCCCCGACGCGGCGTTCACGGAGGCCGGCGCCGGTGTCGGGTCCGCCGAGCAGGTCTGGGCGGCCGATGTGGTGCTCAAGGTGAACGCGCCGGACGTCGCGGAGATCGCCGCCCTGCGCGATGGCGCCACCCTGATCAGCCTCATCTCCCCCGCACTCAAGCCGGAGCTCGTCGAGCAGCTGGCCACCCGGACGATCACGGTGCTGGCCATGGACGCTGTTCCTCGAATTTCCCGGGCCCAGTCACTGGACGTGCTGTCGTCGATGGCTAACATCGCGGGCTACCGCGCCGTCATCGAGGCCGCCAACAGGTTCGGCCGGTTCTTCACCGGGCAGGTGACCGCGGCGGGCAAGGTCCCGCCGGCCAAGGTGCTCGTCGTCGGCGCCGGCGTGGCCGGTCTGGCGGCTATCGGTGCGGCGGGCAGCCTTGGCGCCATCGTGCGCGCCACCGATCCCCGGCCCGAGGTCGCAGATCAGGTCAAATCTCTTGGTGGGGAATATCTTTCGATCGAGTCATCGGAAGCTGAAGTATCGGCCACCGGCTACGCGAAGGAAATGGACGACGACTACAAGGCCCGCGAGGCTCAGCTATACGCCGACCAGTCCGAGGACGTCGACATCATCATCACGACCGCGCTGATCCCGGGTAAGCCGGCGCCACGCATCATCACCGCCGACATGGTGGCGTCAATGAAGTCCGGCAGCGTGATCGTCGACATGGCCGCGGCGAACGGCGGCAACGTCGAGGGCACCGTCAAGGACCAGGCGATCGTCACCGACAACGGCGTGACGATCATCGGCTACACCGATCTGTCGGGCCGGCTGCCCGCAACGGCCTCCCAGCTCTACGGCACCAACCTGGTCAATCTGCTCAAGCTGCTGACCCCGGAGAAAGACGGGAAGCTCATCCTCGACTTCGACGACGTGGTGCAGCGCTCGGTGACGGTGGTCCGCGACGGCGAGATCACCTGGCCGCCTCCGCCCGTGCAGGTGTCGGCGGCACCGGCCGTCGCCGCGGCCGCGCCGGTAGAGGTCAAGCCCACCAAACAGCGCATGACCACCGGTCGCCGGCTGGGGTTGACCTTCACAGCCGCGGCGGTGCTGTTCGCGCTCATCGCGCTCTCACCGTCCGCGCTACAGGTGCACCTGACGGTGTTCGCGCTGGCCATCGTGATCGGCTACTACGTGATCGGCAACGTGCACCATGCGCTGCACACCCCGCTGATGTCGGTGACCAACGCGATCTCCGGGATCATCGTCGTCGGTGCGCTGTTGCAGATCGGGCACGGCAATGTCGTCATCACCGCGCTGGCAACCCTGGCGGTCCTGCTCGCCAGCATCAACGTCTTCGGCGGCTTTGCCGTGACCCGCCGCATGCTGGCCATGTTCTCGAGGAGCTGAGGAATGTTCACACTGGAAACCATCGCAACCGCGGCGTACGTCGTCGCGGCCGTACTGTTCATCCTCGCGCTGGCCGGACTGTCCAAGCATGAAACATCGCGAGCCGGTAACACTTTCGGTATCGGCGGAATGGCCGTCGCCCTGATCGCGACGATCGCGCTTGCCCTCGCCCGCCACGTCGAGCCTGTCGGCCTCGCGCTGCTGGTCGGCGCCATGGTCATCGGTGCCGCGATCGGTCTGTGGCGCGCCAAGCTCGTCGAGATGACGGGCATGCCCGAGCTGATCGCGCTGCTGCACTCGTTCGTCGGCCTGGCCGCGGTGCTGGTCGGCTGGAACGGCTACCTGCACGTCGAGCGTGATCTCGCCGGATCCGAGGCCGCGCTGCTGCAGCAGGAAGGCATGCTCGGCATCCACTCTGCCGAGGTCGTCATCGGCGTCTTCATCGGCGCGGTGACGTTCACCGGCTCGATCGTCGCCAACCTCAAGCTCTCGGCCCGCATCAAGTCCGCGCCCATGATGCTGCCCGGCAAGAACTTCCTCAACGTCGGCGCGCTCGTTGCCTTCGCCGCACTCACCGTCTGGTTCGTGATCGACCCGCAGCTGTGGCTGCTGGTGGTGGTCACCGCGCTCGCGCTGCTGCTCGGCTGGCACCTGGTCGCCTCGATCGGCGGCGGCGACATGCCGGTGGTGGTGTCGATGCTCAACAGCTATTCCGGCTGGGCCGCGGCGGCGTCGGGCTTCCTGCTCGGCAACGACCTGCTCATCATCACCGGTGCGCTCGTCGGATCCTCAGGTGCCTACCTGTCCTACATCATGTGCAAGGCGATGAACCGGTCGTTCATCTCCGTCATCGCGGGCGGCTTCGGGATCGAGGCCGGTCCAGCCGACGACAAGGACTACGGCGAGCACCGCGAGATCAACGCCGACGGCGCCGCCGATCTGCTCTCCTCGGCCCACTCGGTGATCATCACGCCGGGTTACGGCATGGCCGTGGCCCAAGCCCAGTACGGCGTCGCCGACCTGACCCGCAAGCTGCGCGATCGCGGCGTCGACGTCCGGTTCGGCATCCACCCCGTCGCGGGACGCCTGCCCGGCCACATGAACGTGCTGCTGGCCGAGGCCAAGGTGCCCTACGACATCGTGCTGGAGATGGACGAGATCAACGACGACTTCGACAGCACCGACGTCGTCCTGGTCATCGGCGCCAACGACACCGTCAACCCGGCGGCGTCCGAGGACCCGAGCAGCCCGATCGCCGGCATGCCGGTGCTCACGGTCTGGAACGCCGCCAACGTGATCGTGTTCAAGCGGTCCATGGCCTCGGGTTACGCCGGCGTGCAGAACCCGCTGTTCTTCCGCGAGAACACCCAGATGCTGTTCGGTGACGCCAAAGACAGGGTCGACGCGATCAACGCGGAGCTCGCGGTCACCGAGAAGGTCTGACGAACGCACATGCCGGTGGACCGCCTGCTGCCCTCCGACGACGCCGTTGACCTGATCGCGCTCACCCGAGACATCGCCGACAAGGTGCTCGACCCGATCGTCGACGCGCACGAGAAGGCGGAGACCTATCCCGAAGGGGTGTTCGCCCAGCTGGGCGCCGCCGGGCTGCTGAGCCTGCCGCAACCCGAGGAGTGGGGCGGCGGCGGCCAGCCCTACGAGGTGTACCTGCAGGTACTCGAGGAGATCGCGGCGCGGTGGGCGGCGGTAGCGGTCGCCGTCAGCGTGCACAGCCTGTCGTCGCACCCGCTGCTCGCGTTCGGCACGGACGAGCAGAAGCGGCGCTGGCTGCCTGCAATGCTGTCAGGTGACCAGATCGGCGCCTACAGCCTGTGCGAGCCGCAGGCCGGATCCGACGCCGCGGCGCTGCGGTGTGCGGCCACCAGGACCGACGACGGCTATGTCATCAACGGGTCGAAGTCGTGGATCACCCACGGCGGGCGGGCCGACTTCTACACGCTGTTCGCGCGCACCGGCGAAGGCAGCCGCGGGATCTCCTGCTTCCTCATCCCCGGCGATCTCACCGGCCTGAGCTTCGGCAAGCCGGAAGAGAAGATGGGCCTGCACGCGGTGCCCACCACATCCGCGTTCTACGACCACGCCCAGGTGGACGTCGACCGTCGCATCGGCGACGAGGGCCAGGGCCTGCAGATCGCCTTCAGCGCACTGGATTCCGGCCGGCTCGGCATCGCCGCCGTCGCGGTCGGGCTGGCGCAGGCCGCGCTCGACGAGGCCACCACCTACGCCAACGAGCGAACGACGTTCGGGCGCAAGATCATCGACCATCAGGGCCTGGGGTTCGTGCTGGCCGACATGGCCGCGGCGGTGGCCAGTGCGCGGGCAACGTATCTCGACGCCGCGCGCAGACGGGACCTCGGCAGGCCCTATTCGGCGCAGGCCAGCATCGCCAAGCTGATCGCAACGGACGCCGCGATGAAGGTCACCACCGACGCCGTCCAGGTGCTCGGCGGCGTCGGCTACACCCGCGACTACCGCGTCGAGCGATACATGCGCGAGGCCAAGATCACCCAGATCTTCGAGGGCACCAACCAGATTCAGCGGCTCGTCATCGCTCGAGGGCTGACGACGAAGTAGCCGGCTCGGGCGGCGAGGTGACGGTGACCCGGGTGCCGCCGCCGGCCTTGGAGTCGATGTCCATCGCGCCGCCCATCGCGTCGAACCTCGCCAGACAAAGACCCGAGACCGATGTGCCCGTCGGCGACGGACTGACCGACGACCGCGGGATCGAAACCCCGGCCGTCGTCGGTGATCGTCAGCTTGAGCCTGTCCCCTTTACGCTTCAGGCCGACGCGCACGTTCTTCGCACCGGCATGCTTGCCGACGTTGGTGAGCAGTTCGCGAGCAGCCCGGTGCAGCAGCTGCTGGGAGTGGGGCTTACCCACTTCCTCCAGATCGGCATCGACGGCGACCTGGGTGCGAGCCTCGAACTGCTTCAACAACTCTCGCAGCGCAGGTGTGAGCCCGAGTTGGGCCAGCACCTGCGGGTGCAGCTGCGTGACGGTCGAACGCAGGCCGGTCGCGGTTTCCTGCAGTGCCTGATAGACCATGTCCAGCGCGGGATCGGGGTTCCGCTCACGGGCTTCGTCGAGTTCCAGGCGCGCGGCGAGCAGCGTCTGCAGCGGGCCGTCGTGCAGGTGCTCGGCCACTTCGCGGTCTCGTCGCTCGTCGGCCTGCATCGCCTCGGAGACCAGCTGGCGACGTACTTCCTGTAATGCCCTGACGCGCACCGACCGTCGGGCAAGCACGAAGCACAGCGCCGTCGTCGCGACGGCCAGCCACAGCAGGAAGCCGAAATGCGTGTACACGATGTTGGGCAGGCCGATTCTGTCGTCGCGCTTCGAATAGAAGATCCAGACCGCGAGATAGCCCACCGCCGTGACGATGCCGAAAATCGCCGTCAGCGCAGGCCGGTCCCCGAACGCCACCGAGATCGGCAGCAGAAAGAACACCGGCAGGAGCGCCGACGTCGCACCCCCCGACACCAGGCACAGCGCAACGATCACCAGCAGGTCGACGATCGTCGACGCCCAGTCCGCCCACCGGGGAACGGGCCCGCGGAAGACGGCGATCAGCCACAACACCGCCGCCACCGCGTACACACCGAGGATCACCGCGTACAGCTCGGGCAGCCAGTGGTCGACCTCCCATATCCACACCAGAACGGCGATCAGACCGATCAGCGGCAGGCGCAGAATCGCCGAGACGCGCACGGGCTCCGTCGCGAGATAGTCGATGAACGAGTGAGACGGGTTGACCACCGTTGTTTGTGCTCCTCGCGTCCGCGGGCTAATCCAGCAGTTTGCGGCGCATGGCCTCTGCCACCGCGGCGGCGCGGTCGCTGACGCCGAGCTTCTCGTAGAGCCTCTGCACGTGGGTCTTGACCGTCGACGGCGCGAGGAACAGCTCCTTGGCCATGGCGGGAATGCTGCTGCCCGCCGGCGATCAGCTTGAGCACCTCGCGCTCGCGCGGGCTCAGCGCGGGCACGTCGGGCTCGTTGCGGCGCCGGATCTCAGACGCCAGGCCCGCCGCTAGTTCGGGGGCGAGGACGTCCTTGCCCTTCGCGCACCTCAAGACGGCGCTGACGAGCTCGCTTCGGGTGGACTCCTTAGGCAGGAAGCCTGCCGCACCCTCCTGCAGCGCCTTGTAGACGATGGCCGACTCGTCGTGGGCGGACACCAGCAGCACCCGGGTGGACAGCTCGTCGCGGATTACCGCGGCGGCCACCTCAGCGCCGTCCATGCCCGGCATCCGATAGTCGAGCAGCGCCACCTGCGGCAGGTGGGTCCGGATCAGCTCGAGGGCTTCGAGCCCGTCCTCGGCCTGGGCAACCACGTCGATCTCGCCGCTGGACACCAACGCCCGCACCACGCCCTCGCGGAACATCGGATGGTCGTCGCCGACCACCACCCGCACCTTTTCGCTGGTCACGGCTTCAGCTTGGCACAGCGACCGCCCCGGTTCCCCCGATTGGGGGACAACGAGTTCACCCGTGTCTCCGGCCGGTTGGCGGACAGACCCAGTGGTCGCGCTCCGACATTCTTAAGTCATCGCCGGAAACCACCGGCGGAGAAATTGAAAAGCCAACGCAGACAAAGGAACTGAAATGAACAACATCATCGCTCGCATCGCCCTCCCGATCGTCTCGGCCGGCATCCTCTCCGGTGCCGCCCTCGGCCTGGCGGGTATGGCCAGCGCCACAGTCACCACCACCCAGACCGGCTCGCACACCGCGATCGTGGCCACTCCGGACACGTACGCGAGGCCGGCGCCCAGCGCGATGCCGGGCTGGCGCTTCCACCACGGCCACGGCCACGCCTACCTCGGCCAGTAGACCCACAACTGAATAAAACACAACACGAATAACAACTGAATAGATCTCCCTCACAGAGGCCCTCCCCGGCGGCGTACCGGGGAGGGCCTCACTCGTGGGCGTTACCAGAGCGGAAAGTCCTGGCCGTACTCCGCTTCGGGTCGCGCACCGAAGTAGCGGCGCTCCGACTCGTCGATCTCGACGTCGTTGATGCTGGCCTCCCGGCGCGCCATCAACCCCTCGGGGTTGAACTCCCACAACTCGTTGCCGTAGCTGCGGTACCACTGCCCGTCGGCGTCACGACACTCGTACTGGAAGCGGACCGCTATCCGGTTGTTCCGAAATCCCCACAGGCCCTTGCGTAGTACGTAATCCAGTTCGCGTTCCCACTTCTGGGTCAGAAAGACCACGATCTGCTCGCGACCGACGATGTGCTGGTCGCGATTGCGCCACTGCGAATCGGGGGTGTAGGCGAGGCTGACGCGCTCGGGGTCGCGGGTGTTCCAGGCGTCCTCGGCGGCCTGGACCTTCTGCTGCGCGGTCTCGAGCGTGAACGGCGGAAACGGGGGACGGCTATCGGTCATCAGCCTATTTTGCGCACCGTTTAGTGTGGCTACATGGACTTCGCGATGTCGGCCAAGGCGCAGGATCACCACAAACGCCTCTCGGCTTTCATGACCGAATTCGTCTTCCCCGCCGAGGCCTCATACGAGGAGTACCGGCGTGCGGCGGGCCCCGACGACCACACCGTCCCGCCGGTCGTCGAGGAGCTCAAGGCGCTGGCCAAGGAGCGCGGCCTGTGGAACCTGTTTCTGCCGTCGATCTCGGGCCTGACGAACCTGGAATACGCGCCGCTGGCCGAGCTGACCGGCTGGAGCATGGAGATCGCCCCCGAGGTGACCAACTGCGCCGCCCCGGACACCGGGAACATGGAGACCCTGCACCTGTTCGCCACCGAGGAGCAGAGCAAGCAGTGGCTCGAGCCGCTGCTGGACGGTCAGATTCGCAGCGCGTTCGCGATGACCGAGCCTGCGGTGGCATCAAGCGATGCCCGCAACATCGAGACGACCATGCTGCGCGACGGAGACGACTACGTCATCAACGGTCGCAAGTGGTGGATCTCGGGTGCCGCCGACCCGCGCTGCAAGATCCTCATCGTGATGGGCCGGACGAACCCCGAAGCCGCGAGCCATCAGCAGCAGTCGATGATCCTGGTGCCCGTCGACACACCCGGTGTGTCGATCGAGCGGTCGCTGCCGGTGTTCGGCTGGCAGGACCAGCACGGACACTGCGAAATCTCGTTCGACAACGTCCGGGTGCCCGTGTCGAATCTGCTCGACGAGGAGGGCAGCGGTTTCGCGATCGCGCAGGCGCGTCTGGGCCCCGGCCGCATTCATCACTGCATGCGGGCGATCGGCGTGGCCGAGCGGGCGATGGCGCTGATGATCGACCGGGTGCAGAACCGCATCGCGTTCGGCAAACCGCTGGCGGAGCAGGGTGTGGTGCAGCAGCAGATTGCCCTGTCCCGCAACGAGATCGACCAGAGCCGTTTGTTGTGCCACAAGGCGGCGTGGACCATCGACCAGCACGGCAACCAGAGCAGGGAAGCGCGCCAACTGGTCTCGATGATCAAGGCGGTCGCGCCGCAGATGGCATGCAACGTCATCGACCGGGCGATCCAGGTGCACGGCGCGGCCGGGATCAGCGACGACACCGTTCTGGCCCGGCTCTACGGCTGGCATCGAGCCATGCGGCTGTTCGACGGCCCCGACGAGGTGCACATGCGCACCATCGCGCGCGGGGAACTCGGCAAGGAGAAGTCGGCCTTCGCCGCGGCGGTGACCGGCTAGTGCCGCCGCTGTCGGGGGGATGGAACTTTCGCGACGTCGCCGAGAAGGCGGGGATCCAACCGGGCAGGCTCTTCCGGTCCGGTGAGTTGAGCAACCTCGACGATGCGGGCCGCGAAACGCTGATCCGGTTCGGCATCACCGATGTCGCCGATCTGCGGTCGGCGCCCCGAACTGGACCGCCACGGCAAGGGGCAGGTGCCAGACGGTGTGGTGATCCATCATCTGCCGTTCGTGGAAACCCTTGCGTCCGACGGTGATGCGCCGCACGAGAATGCGTTCCAGAAGATGCTGACCGAGAAGCCGGACGACGAGTCGGTCAGCCATGCCGCCAGCCGCTACATGACCGAGGAGTACGGCCGGATCGCCCGGTCGACCCTTGCGCAGCGCGCGGTGCACAAGGTGGTCACCATGCTCGGTGATGACGATCGGGTGCTGGCGCATTGTTTCGCCGGCAAGGACAGGACGGGTTTCACGATCGCGGTCGTGCTCGAGGCGGCGGGCGTCGACCGCGACGCCATCATGGCCGACTACCTGGCCAGTAACGCCGCCGTACCGGAGCTGCGCGCCCACATCGTCGAGACGATCAGGGCCAGGATGTCCGAGACGCCCGACGTCGCGGAGGTGGCCGAAGCCCGCCTGACCGATGCGGTGCTCGGCGTGCAGGAGGCCTACCTCGACGCGGCGCGCAGCGCGATCGCCGAGGACTTCGGCTCGCTGGAGCGCTACCTCGACGCCTCGGGTGTGACGACCGACGACGTCGCGAAGCTGCGCACCGCGCTACGGGGTTAGCCGCCACCCTTCTCGGCCTCGTACTTCTGCGTCATGTGCTCGATGGCGCTCATCGCGCTCTGGGCCAGGCCCTCTCGCACACCGCTGGCGCGTTCTGCAGCGTCCAATGTCGGTTGCGCCTGACCCTGAAAGTGCGGAATGACCTCTGCCGCAAACAGTTCCGCCGAGCGACGGGTGGCTGC
The DNA here is from genome assembly GCA_963822305.1 of uncultured Actinomycetota bacterium. Lineage (GTDB taxonomy): Bacteria > Actinomycetota > Actinomycetes > Mycobacteriales > Mycobacteriaceae > Mycobacterium. The sequence goes on from CAWGHF010000015.1 coordinate 527,301, forward strand.
GGGATTGGCCCACTCGTGACCCATCTGCAGCATGCAGCCGAACCCACCCGACTGGTCCCACAGCCGCTGCACCTGAGCCCTGGCTGATTCAGGCGTGCCGATGACTCCCGCGCCCGCGTCGTTGATGATGGAAATCATCTCGTCGACCTGGTCGCCGGGCATGGTCATCTGAGGGAACGCCGCGACCTTCTGGAAGTACCGGAACCACGGTGCGATGCCGAAACGGACGTCAGCGCGAGCCTGCTCCTCGGTTTCCGCGATGTGCATGGGGCAGACCAGTGACCAGTTCTTGCGGTCGACGGTGGTGCCGAAGGCGGCCGCGCGTTCCTGGGCGATACCCCAGTGGTGGGCCAGGGCGTCGAATCCCTCGACGATCAGTGTCGCGCCGATCGACAGCAGGCCGATGCCGTGCTTGCCCGCCAGTCGCGCGCCGGTCGGCGACGCGACTGCCGCCACGGACAGTGGAATGCCGTCCTCGGAGTACGGCGCAAGCTGAAGCTGGGCGTCGAACAGCTCGTGGGTCGCTGTCTTGGCGGTGACGGTCTCGCCGGCCAGCAGGCGAACGAGGATGTCCAGATTGGTTTCCAGCAGCTCCCGCGTATCGGTAGGGGTCAACCCGATCATCGATGAGTCGGTGGGCAGCGAGCCCGGTCCGACGCCGCCGATGATTCGGCCGTGGGTGAGGTGGTCGAGCAGCATCAACCGGTCGGCCGCCCACAGCGGATTGTGGTACGGCAGCGAGATGACGCCGGTGCCGAATCGGATCCGCTTGGCCCGTTCGGCCGCCGCGGCGATGAACACCTCCGGTGAGCTGATGATCTCGCTGCCCGCCGAGTGGTGTTCACCGATCCACACCTCGTCGAAGCCGATCCTGTCGAGATGCTCGACGAACTCGAGGTCGCGCTGCAGCGCGAGGGTGGGGTTGGTGCCTGCACGGTGGAACGGCGCGATGAAGTATCCGAATCGGAGCTTGGCCATGGATAAAACCTAGCCAGATCGCGCTGTCTTTTTACTGAGTTACGTAGACCCCGAATGCCCACGCCACGGTGGCCAGCAGCGCGCCGGCCAACTCGACGCCCACCGAGAGCGCCACTCCTTTGAGCGCGTGCTTCGTCGACGTCCACGCGACCCGCTGGTCGCGGCGGTTCGCCAGCTCGGCCAGGTAAACGCCGAGCACGAACCCGATCACCAGGCCGACGATCGGGATCACGAAGAAGCCGATGATGCCGAGCGCCGCACCCGCCAGCAGCGTCATCGTGCCGACGTCGGCAGCGCGCATCCGCTTCATCGGCCACATGTATTTGATCAATGTGGTGGCGCCGATAAGCGCAGTCACGACGCCGAGCGTCACCCACGACGTGACGTTGTGCTCGACGACCGCCCACACCAGGATCGCCGCGTACACCAGCAGGATGCCGGGCAGCAGCGGCACGATGATGCCGATTATGCCGACGGCGATCACCAGTGCGACGAGGACGATTCCGCCGGGGCTCACGCGTCGAATCTACGGTGTAGGTCTGCTCTTCGCGCAAGCGCTCATCGCCGTCAGGGCCGTCTGCCGCGCACCCATTGAATGTTGCCGAGCGTCTTCGTGCGCACGCCGACGAGACCGAGATCCTCGAAGGTGTCGCCGAGCTCGTCCTCGGCGAAGAAGTGCACCCCGCCAATGGGCAGCCAGCGGAGCAGCTCGCCGCCGCGGCCCGCGGTCGGCACCATGATGGCCACTCGGCCGCCGGGCCGCAGCACCCGCACGATCTCTGCCAGGGTGGCCGAGGGGTTGGGTACCAACTGCAGCACGGCGAGGGAGGTAACCGCGTCGACAGTTTCGTCGCGCAGCGGCAGCTGTTGAGCGTCGGCTCGGAGGAAGCCCACATTGGGCCCCGCCTCGGCGGCGACCGCACGCGCCAACATCGGTTCGGAGATGTCGACGCCCAGCGCCAGCCCATCAGGGCCTGCGGCGCGGGCCAGAGATGCAGTCACGTTGCCCGGGCCGCTGCCGACGTCGAGGGCGATCCCACCACTCGGGATGTTCAGCCATTCGATCGGCAGTTGCCATGCGCTCACCAGTTTGCGCGCGAACGCCTGCGCGTTGTCGTAGAGCATCGAGCCCAGCCCGGAGGCCCACGCCGCCTGGATCGCGCCAGTGTTCTTCGGTGGCGCGGCGTCCGCGTCGGGGACATCCTTGAGCAGGTCGAGGTAGCCCAAGCTGGCGTCGGGGTCGGCCGGCGGATCGGCGAGGAGGTCGATCGCCCTTCTCAGCGCGGGCGGCAGGTTGGCAGTCACTTGATCGGTCACTCCTCCACGCTACGCCGAGTTTTCAGGCACCCAACTGGTTGGCGAGGTCGGGAAAATCCGTTGCCGTGAAGTCGAATTCGCTGTCATCAAACCTGTGAGCCCGCTGGCTGGGCCCGTATTCCAGCGGCCGTGTGACGTAGGCCGTTTTCAGGCCGACGTCCCGCGCGGCGCGCAGATCGCCGGGGTGCGCAGCGACGAGCATCAGCTCCTCGGGTCGCACGCCGAGCAGGTCGGCGCAGCCGAGATATGCCTCCGGATCGGGCTTGTAGTGACCGAACAGCTCGGCGGAGATCACGCAGTCCCACGGCAGCCCAGCGCGTTTGGCCATGTTGGTCAGCAGTGAGACGTTCCCGTTCGACAGCGTGCTGATGACGAACTTCTTCTTGAGCCGCGTGAGGCCCGCCACGCTGTCCGGCCACGGGTCGAGCCGGTGCCATGCGCGGTTGAGGTGGTCGATGTCCTCCTCGGCGATCGACGTGATGCCTGCCGCCGCGAGCAGCTCATCGAGGATCATCCGGTGCAGGTCGTCGATGCGCGTCCACGGCAGATCCCCACGGCGCACCCGGTCCATCGCCGGGGAGTAACCGGACCGCCAGGCGTCGGCCATGGCGGGCCAGTCCCCGTCGACGCCGTGCGTGCGGCCGAACTCCTCGAGCTCGGCAATGATGCTGGAGCGCCAGTCGACGACGGTGCCGAACACGTCAAATGCCAACGCGCGCACCATCACGGCTCCAACACGACCTTGCCGAGCACGCCCCCGTCGGCCAGGCTCTGCAATGCCGCGCTGCCCTTGGCGAGCGGATACCTGATCGGTGGCGGTGGCCGCAGCCCGGCCTTCACCAGTTGGGCGACGCCGAACTCGAACACCGACTGGGAGCCTGGCTTGCGGTTGACGTATTCGCCGTAGCCGACACCGATGACGCTGACGTTGCGCAGCAGCAGCCGGTTCACCTTGACCGTCGGAATGCCGCCCGCCGCAAAGCCGATCACCAGCAACCGGCCCTCTGTATCCAGCGCACGGACCGCGTCGTCGAAGGCCTCGCCGCCGATGGGGTCGACGACGAGGTCGACGCCGCGGCCGTCGGTGTGATCCTTCACGGCTTGCAGCCAGCCGTCGGTCAGCGGCAGCACGACGTCGGCGCCCAATGACTCGCACGAACTCCAGCGCCTGCGGTCGGTGCACCATGGCGATCACCTTGGCGCCCAGCGCCTTTGCGATCTGCACGGCGGCCGTCCCGACGCCACCGGCCGACCCGAGCACCAGCACGGTCTCGCCAGGGCGAAGGGCGCCGCGCTTGGCCAGCGCGAAATACATGGTCTGGTAGTTGCCCAGCAGCGCGACGGCCTCGGCGTCGTCCAAATCATCCGGTGTGGGCGTCAGGTTGGTCGGCGGCACGACTACCTGTTCGGCCCAGCCGCCGAGCATCGACAGCGCCGTAACCCGTTGTCCCGGCTTGAATTCGGACTCATACGGCGCCGACCGAACCACCCCGGCGACCTCCATGCCGGGGATGAACGGCGGCTCGAGCCGCATCTGGTATTCACCGCGCAGGAGCAGCAGGTCGGGGAAGCTGACACCGGCCGCCCCGACGTCGACGACGACCGAATTCTGATCGGCGACATCGACTGGATCTTCTACGTCGGTATAGTCCAGCCCTGCCGGCCCGGAAAGCTCCCGCGCGACAAGCGCTTTCATACGACGGCGATCAGCCGATGCTGAACTTGGCCTGCTGCGCCGCCGACAGTTCGGTGATCTCGCCCCACTTGGCGGCGACGTCGTCGACCGACGGCACGCCGTCGGAGAATGTCACACCGTCGTTCTGGAACAGTGCGGCGCGCTGCACCTTGCCGCCGCCGACGATGAAAACCGCTGCGGAATCCTGATTCTCCTCGCTCATCAGATACGCCACCACCGGCGCCACATACTCCGGCGTCAGCTTCTCGAACACTTCGGGTGGCAGGATGTCCTGCGTCATCCGGGTGGCCGCGATCGGCGCGACGGCGTTCGTCTTGATGTTGTACTTGGCGCCCTCTTGGGCCAGCGTGTTGATCAGGCCGACCAGACCGAGCTTCGCGGCGCCGTAGTTGGCCTGCCCGAAGTTGCCGAACAGCCCGCTGGTGGACGTCGCGACGACGACCCGGCCGTAGCTCTGCTCGCGGAAGTGCGGCCACGCGGCGCGGATCACGTTGTAGCCGCCGTACAGATGCACTTTCAGCACCGAGTCCCAGGCCGCGAACTCCATCTTGTGGAAGGTGCCGTCACGCAGGATGCCCGCGTTGCTCACCACGCCATCGACCTTGCCGAACTCGTCGATCGCGGTCTTGATGATGTTCGCGGCGCCCTCGGCTTCGGCCACGGAGTCGTAGTTGGCCACCGCACGGCCGCCTGCGGCCTTGATCTCGTTGACCACTTCGTCGGCCATGTTGTGGCCGGCGCCCGTCCCATCGCGCGCACCACCGAGGTCGTTCACGACGACGCTGGCGCCCTCCTTGGCGAGCGTCAGCGCGTACTCGCGCCCCAGTCCGCCGCCGGCTCCGGTGACGACGATGACGCGATCCTGAACTCCTGGCACTGGTGTTCCTCTCTCGTTGGGGTGGGCGCGGTGTCAGATCAGCTTGCGCGCCAGCTTCTTCGCCGTCTCTGTATACGGGGGGTACATGAAGCTCATCGCGTCGGGTCGGGTCGGCTTGGTCATCACCGACTTCTTGTGGCTGAACTCCTCGAAGCCGAACTTGCCGTGGTAGGCGCCCATTCCCGACGGTCCGACGCCGCCGAACGGCAGCTTGTTGCTCGCGAATTGGAAGAGCAGATGGTTGACGACCATGCCGCCGGCCGAGACTTCCTTGATCACCCGTTCCCGAATGCTCTTGGCCTTGGTGAAGAGATAGGCGGCCAGCGGCTTGGGCCGCGCGTTGACGAATTTGATTGCCCCGTCGAGGTTGTCGACCGTCACGATCGGCAGGATCGGCCCGAAGATCTCGTCGGTCATCAACGGCTCGTCCGGATCGGGGTCGACCACCACCGTCGGCTGGATGGAGATCGACGACGCGTCCGAACCGCCGCCGATCACGATGGTTCCCTTGGTGGCGGCAACCGCGGCGGTCAGCCGGTCGAAGTGGCGCTGGTTGACGATGCGTTTCCCGCCCGGGTTGTCGGCCTCGAACGTCGTTACGGCGTCCTTGATCTTGTCGACGAGTTGGTCGCGAACCTTCGCATCGACAAGGACGTAGTCCGGGGCGATGCAGATCTGGCCCGAGTTGATCAACTTGGTCCAGGCGATCCGCTTGGCCGCCACGTCGACGTCGGCGTCCTCCGCGACGATGACCGGACTCTTGCCGCCCAGTTCCAAGGTCACGGGCGTCAGGTGGGTGGCCGCGCCCTCGTACACCCTGCGGCCGATCTCGGTCCCGCCGGTGAACAGCAGACGGTCGAAGCCCTGCGCGATCAGCTCCTGGCTCACCGCCCCGTCGCCCTCGATCACCGCGATCGCGTCGTTGTCCAGATACTTTCCCACCAGCTCTGCCATCACGGCCGACGACGCGGGCGTCACCTCAGACGGTTTGAGCACGACGGTGTTCCCAGCGGCGATGGCGGCGACCGCAGGCCCAAGCGTCAACACGATCGGGAAGTTCCACGCGCCGATGACGAGCACCGTGCCGTACGGCTCGTACTCGATCCAGCCGCGGCCGGGCAGCTGCGACATCTCGAGAAGACGGTGCTTTCGCCGCATCCACTTGCGGACGTTGCGCTCCGCATCCTTGGCCTCCCCGACTGTGGGGGCGATGTCGGCGAGCCACGCCTCGAACGGTTTGCGGCCGAGATCCTGCTCCAGCGCGGCGGCGATGGCGGCTTCGTTCTCGCTGACCATTGCTCCGAGCGCCTTGAGTTGCTGCTTACGCCACTCGACGCTGCGGGTGCGACCGCTGGCGAAGGTCGCTCGCAGCCGGGCAACGGTCTCCGGGATGTCGGGGGCAACCGGTGCGGGCACCGCGGGAGCGTTCTGGGGAATCGAATCGGCGGTCATGGTGGACGTCCTTCCTGACCCGAGGAATATCCGATCCTAACCAACCGGTTGGGGCGCCTAGAAGGGCACCGATTCAGAACCTCTCGGCGGTGACGAACGTGGCGAAGGCGTCGTCGTCGGCGTCCGCCAGTTCGGTGAAGCGGCCGAGCCGCCGCATTTCGTCCTGGGACGTCACGGCATCGGCGCGCCAGCCGTGCGCGGTCAACCACTCGGCGACGTTCGCGCGGTCCGGGTCGTTGTACATCAGCTCCTGCACGTCGAACTCCCGCTCGATGCCGAGTTCGTCGGCGATCCTCTCGAACCGCGCCTGCATCTGCGCGCGCCGTTCGTCGGAGTGGACACCGACCGTCTCGGCGGCGATTCGGCTGCCGGCCGCACTGAGCTCGGTGACGAGCTCGAAGAGCCGGTCCTGAGCATCGGCGGGTAGATACATCAGCAGGCCCTCGGCCAGCCACGCGGTGGGCTGGGCGGGATCAAAGCCGTTCTCGCGCAACGCCGTCGGCCAGTCATTCCGCAGATCCACCGGCACCTGGTGCAGCGTCGCCCTCGGCTCCACATCGTTGTCCGCCATTGTCTCGGCCTTGTACTCCAGCACCTTGGGCTGGTCGATCTCGAACACCGCGGTGCCCTCGGGCCACTCGATGCGATATGCCCGCGAATCGAGCCCGGAGGCCAGGATGACGATCTGCCGGATACCCGCCGCGACGGCCTTGGCGAAGTGCTCGTCGAAGAAGTGCGTGCGGACCGCCTGGTAGTTGCGCATGTGCCGGAAGATCGCGGCGACCTCGGGGTCGATGGCGGCGGCCTTCTCGACGACCGTCTCGTCGAGCATCGTCGTCCATGGACCGGTGCCCGCACCGTCGACGAGGACCGCGGCGTACGGGTCGCTGATGAGCGCGTCGTCGCGTGCGGTCTCGGCGGCACGCGCCGACGCCACCATGACGGCCGTCGTGCCGACACTGCTGGCGATGTCCCAGGTGTCGTCGTGGGTGCGCAGCGAGCTCATCGGGTCTCCTCGGCCAGTTCGGCGTTCAACAACACGCTCGAGGCGATCTCTTCGGCCTCGTAATCGGGTGCCGGCCTGCCCAGCCGGGTCATCTCGACCTCGCTCGGCACGGCATCGACGCGCCAGCCGTGATCGCCCAGCCAGCCCGCGGCGTCGGCCCGGTTGGCGTCGGCGTAGGTCAACGTGTCGACGTCGATGTCTATCCCCGAGCGCTCCCGCATCCGCGCGGTGCGCTCACGGCGGGCGATCCGATCCTGCTCGGCCTGCTCCGACAGATCCATGCTGAACGCCTCGACGGCGATCCGGCTACCCGCGGCGCTGTGCGCCGTGACGAGCTCGAAGAGGCGGTCCTGCGCGTCGGGCGGCAGATAGGGCAGTAGCCCTTCGGCCAGCCACGCGGTCGGCTGCGTGGCGTCGAAGCCCGCGGCGGTCAGCGCGGCGGGCCAGTCGTCGCGCAGATCGACCGGCACCGGAATCCGGCGCGCCTGCGGTAGCGCTCCGTGCGCGTCCAGCGTGGAGGTCTTGTACTCCAGCACCTTGGGCTGGTCGATCTCGAACACGGTGGTGCCGGCAGGCCAGTCGAGCCGGTAGGCGCGGGAGTCCAGTCCGGCGGCCAGGATCACGATCTGCCGGATGCCTGCCCGCATTGCCGCCTGGAAATAGTCGTCGAAGTAGTGGGTGCGCACGGCCTGGTAATCGCGCGACATGTCCTGCAGCGCGCGGAACTCTTCGTCGTCGGCGAGCCAGTCGGGGTCGCTGCTGGCCATCTGGGCCCATTGCGGCCCGGCCGATGCGACGAGCAGATAGGCGTAGTCGTCGCGGATCAGTGCGTCTTCGCGAGCGGTCTCGACGGCACGGGCGGCGGCGACGCCGAGTGCGGTCGCCCCAACGCTTTCGGTGATTTCCCAGCTGTCGCCGTCGGTGCGAGTGGAGGTGGCTTCATGCAAATCAGTCATTTCGTAAGCCATGCTACTAAATAACTTAGCTAATCTATATGCATTTGTGGCAGACATCACCCCAGATCACACAAGCAGATTGCCAGGAAAGGGCTACTCGGCAAGCTTCCAGAGCTTGTTGGCCAACAGCAATTCGAGCTTCTCGACGATGGACTCGAGCTGATTATGCGAGCCGACATAGCCTGCGTAGAAGCCCATCCCCCACATCACCGCGACGAGCATCTCGACAAGTTGCGGTACGTCGGTGTCGGTGGTCAGCTCGCCCTTCTCGATCGCGTCGTTGACCGCCCACGACACGAACGACCGCGAGTTGCGCATCGAGTCGTGCTCGTCGCTGAGGAGCTCGGGGTGCCGCTGTCCCTCCAGCACCGAAGTCACCAGAAACGCTGCCGCCGAACGATCCTCGCTGTCGGCCTGCATCGCCGCGGAGAAGAACGCCGACAGCCTGCCGAGCAGGCTGGTCTGGCCCTGGGCCTTCGCCATGCCCGTGCTAACCACCAACGCATTCGTCTGCTCGACTACTTCCCGGTACAGCAACCGTTTGCTCGCGAAATAGTGGTTGATCGCCGGCCGCGTCAGATCCGCGCGGATGGCGATGGCCTGAAAAGTCGCGGCGTCATAGCCGAGTTCGCTGAACACTTCACGAGCGGCACGCAAAATGCGCTCACGTGTTTCGGCAGCCTTCGCTGCTGGTGGACGACCTGGCCCCCTGCTTGCCGTATGCGGCATAGTCAATATCTTGCCATACGACGTCGAGCGGCTTTGCAGAACCCCCGTATTAAATCGGAGTTCAGCAAACTGTGCGGAAACTTGTCCGCTTTCCCGACGTTGCTACGGATCTGTAAAGCAGATTGCCGACCCGGCTCCGTAATCCGCCGCAGGCGCTAGGGTTCCGACCCATGGCGGGCGTCGTTTCGCGCGAGGCTTATTTCGAGACGGGCCTAGACGTGCTGTCCGACCTCGGCTACGGCGGCCTCAAGCTGGCCGAGGTGTGCAACCGCCTCGGCGTCACGACCGGGTCCTTCTATCACTACTTCACTGGCTGGCCTGCCTACACGCGCGAGCTCGTCGAGAACTGGATGAAAGAGCGAACGGTTCTGGTGATCGAATTCGCCAAGAGCGAGCCCGACCCGCGCCGCCGGATCGACAGTCTGATTCAGATCGGCCTCGAGCTACCCCATGGCGCCGAGGCCGCCATCCGGGTGTGGAGCGCAATCGACCCCGAGGTGTACGAGCTCCAACTTCAGGTCGATCGGCAGCGGTACGACATCATGTACTCCTCGGCGATGGAGATCCTGAAGAACCAGCATCAGGCGCAGATGTTCGCGCGCTGGGCCGTCTACATACTCGTCGGACACGAACAGGCCACCCTCCCGCGGGATACCGCCGCGCTGGCGTGGATCGCCAAGCAGCTCACCGACGCGCTCGACAGCGGTCGATTCGCTTCCGTTCCCACAGATGGCTGACGCGCCGGCCGGCCTGATGCGCCGGGCGGTCGGTCGGATTCGCGAACGCGATCCCGAGTTCGACGCGCTGCGGCGCGCGCTGCGCGCGGCGGTCGTCGTCCCGCTGGCGGCCGCGCTGAGCTTCGCCGTCGCCGGCAATACCCAGACGCCGCTGTTCACGCTCTTCGGGTCCTTCGCGTTGCTGGTGCTGGCGGACTTCCCCGGCAACCGCCAGACCCGCGCCGTGGCCTACGCGGGGCTGGGCATCAACGGCGCGGTCCTGATCACGCTGGGCACTTTGGTGTCGCCGCACGCGTGGCTCGCCATTGTGCTGATGTTCGTGCTCGGCGTGGCGGTCATGTTCGCGGGTGTGCTCAGCGAGACGATCGCGGCCGGCCAGCGGCCCACGCTGCTGACCTTCGTGCTGCCCGCGTGCACGCCACCCGGCCCGATCGACGAGCGTCTGATGGGTTGGGCGATCGCGCTCGCGGTGTGCGTGCCCGCCGCGCTGTTCCTGCTGCCGCCACGTCACCACGGAGAGTTGCGCAGGCATGCGGCCAACGCGGTGACCGCGCTGGCGGACCGACTCGAGGGCAAGGCCACCCGTCACGAAGTGGTGCAGGCGATGTTGGCCCTGCGGGAGAACTTCCTCGGCGCGGACTTCCGGCCGGTCGGGCTGTCCGCGGGCAGCCGCGCCCTCGTTCGGGTGGTCGAGGACCTCGAATGGCTCGCCGATCGAGTCAGCGACGAGGCGGGCCCGGCGCTGCGGGACATGCAGGCCCCCGGCATCCGGGTGCTGCGGTGTTCGGCCGCGGTGCTTCGGGAGACCACGGTCGGCCGACCGCACGACTGACCGTGCAAATCTGGAGGCCGCGCTCATCCACCTGCGGTCGGTCGCGCGAGGTCGCTATCGGCAGGACGTCGAACGGATCCTCGCCGCCCCCGACGACGCCGCCGCCGTCATGATCGGCGGCGCACTGCTGAACCGCCGGACGATCGCGGCCACCATCGGGGCCACCGGCCGGGTGATCGCCGCGGCCGCCGCCGCCGATGCGCGGCCGGTGTGGGCCAGGGCGCTGGGGCTACGGCTGCCGCCGACGACCGCGACCGACCGGCTGATTCCGGCGACGACAGCGGTCACATCGACGACGTCGGGCTTCCTCGGTGGCCGGTCGGTGGCCGTCCGCAACGCGCTGCGTACCGGCCTCGGGCTCGCGCTCGCAGTCGCGGTGACACACGTGTTTCCGGTGGAGCACGGATTCTGGGTGGTGCTCGGTGCGTTGTCGGTGCTCCGCAGCAGCGCGCTGACCACCGGCACCAAGACGCTGCGCGCCGTGGTGGGCACGACCATCGGATTCGTCCTCGGCGCGGTGCTGATCAGCGTCGTCGGCGTGGACCCCACGGTGCTGTGGATTCTGCTGCCGGTGGTGGTGTTCGGGTCGGCGTTCGTGCCGGAGATCGCATCGTTCACCGCGGGGCAGGCTGCGTTCACGATGATGGTGCTGATCTTCTTCAACCTGATCGTGCCGACCGGATGGAGCGTCGGTCTGATCCGGGTCGAGGACGTCGTCGTCGGCGCGCTCGTCGGCATGATGGTGTCGCTGCTGTTGTGGCCGCGCGGCGCGACCGCATCGGCGGAGGCGGCAGTCGAGTCGGCCCGCGACGTCTTCGCGAAGTACTTGGAGGCGTCGGTATTAAGGATCACCCGCGGTTCCTACGAGCAGATGGCCGACAAGCTCGCCATGCTCAGCCAGGATGCGCTCGCATCATCTCGGGTGGCCGATGACGCTGTGCGGCAATACCTTTCCGAGGGTGGCGGCACGACCGATTTCCGTGGGCCCATCGTGCGTGCCTTCAACCGCGCCATCCGGGTGCGCGCGGCCGCCGACCTGATCATGGACATCCCCACGCCGCCGCCGCTCGGCACCTATCCGAAAGTTCGTGAGGTGGTGGAGTTCCACACGAAGGCGATCCGCGATCGGCTGTCGGGCAAGTTGGGCACCGGCCAGGACTGGACGCCGATCGGCGAGGAGTTCGTGCTGGCGCTGCGGGCCGAGTCGAGCGGCGACGACATGGCGATCGCGGCCGCGATGCCGTTGGTGACGGTCGCAGCCGCGATCGGAGAACTGGAATTGGTGTATCCGCACCCGGTGGAGCTGGAGACGGCCCACCGGTAGCGGATCCGTCAGCGAACCCTGTGCGGCATCAACGCATTCGGCGGGATGGTGCCGAACTTCCCGGCGTTGTAGTCCTCGAGCGCCTGCACCAGTTCGGACTTGGAGTTCATCACGAACGGGCCGTAGGCGACGACGGGCTCCCGGATCGGCTTGCCGCCGAGGATGAGCACCTCCATCGTCGGCCTGCGTGACTCCTGCGTCGACTCGGCGGCCACGGTGATCCGGTCGCCTGGACCGAACACCGCCAGCTGACCCTCGTGAATCGGGTGGCCAACGGGGCCGACCGTCCCGCGGCCGGACAGCACGTACACCAGCGCGTTGAAGTCGCGGTTCCACGGCAGGCTCAGCCGGGCGCCGGGCTCGATGCTGCTGTGCGCCAAAGTGATCGGAGTATGGGTGGCCCCGGGTCCACCATGGCCGTCGACGTCGCCCGCGATGACGCGCACCAGCGCGCCACCGTCCTCGGATGCCAGGAGCTCGACCTGGTTACCTTCGATGGCCTGGTACTTCGGTGTCGCGAACTTGTCGGCGCTCGGCAGGTTCACCCACAGCTGGATTCCGTGGAACATGCCGCCGCTCTCGACGAGCTCGGCGGGTGGCGTCTCGATGTGCAGGATCCCGGACCCGGCGGTCATCCATTGCGTGGCGCCGTCGGTGATCAGGCCGCCGCCACCGTGGCTGTCCTGGTGGGCGAAGCGGCCGTCGATCATGTACGTCACGGTTTCGAAGCCGCGGTGCGGGTGCCAGTCCGTGCCCCTCGGTTCGCCGGGCTGGTACTCCACCTCGCCCATCTGATCCATGTGGACGAACGGGTCGAGGTCGGCGGCGCTCACCCCGGCGAACGCGCGCACGACGGGGAAGCCCTCGCCTTCGTAGCCGCGCGGGCCGGTGGTGATGGAGCGGACGGGCCGCTCGGTCTCGGCTGCCGCAGGTGCTGTGAGCCGCGGCAATGTCAATGTGTCAGCAGTGATGGCAGGCATGCTCGAGATAACCGGACTGCGGTCCGATTAATTCCTCAGACCAAGGCGGCCATGGCGGCTGCGCGTGCGTCGGCCGCGCTCCCGGTCGCCAGCACGGCGTCGGCCGCATCGTGGCACTGCTGCATCGTCACCTGCGAGAGCTTGGCGCCGACACCGTTGACCGCCGCTGCCGCCGCGGACAACGAGGTCACGCCAAGGCCCGCCAGCACGCACGCCAGCAGCGGGTCCGCCGCCGCTTCGCCGCACACGCCGACGGGCTTGCCGACGGCCGCGCCTGCCCGGACCGCCATCGCTACCAGAGCGAGCACCGCGGGCTGCCACGGATCGGTCAGCAGGGCCAGGTCGGCCGACATGCGGTCGGCGGCCATCGTGTACTGGGCCAGGTCGTTGGTGCCGATGGACAGGAAGTCGACATGGTCGAGGATCCGATCGGCGAGCAGCGCCGCGGATGGCACCTCGATCATCACGCCCGGGGTGAGGCCGCGCGAACGGACCTGCGCGGCAAAGCGTTTGGCTTCATCAGCGGTGGCGATCATCGGCGCCATCACCCACGGCGCGTTGCCGGTGTTCTCGGCCGCGGCGGCGATCGCGTCCAGTTGGCGCTCCAGCAGCCCGGGGTTTCCTTCGGCGATCCGGATACCACGCACACCGAGCGCCGGGTTCGCCTCTTCCGGGTGGCCGGCGAACTTCAGCGGCTTATCCGAACCCGCGTCCAGCGTCCTGATGACCACCTTGTGTCCGGAGAAGGCATCCAGCACCTCGCCGTAGATCTGGGCCTGCTCGTCGACGGTGGGTTCGGTGTCGCGGTTGAGGAAGCACAGTTCGGTGCGGAACAATCCGACGCCCTCGGCCGGTGTCTCGCGCGCGCTGCGGGCGGCCGCGCCGTCCTGCACGTTGGCGAGGATCGCCACGGCGTGCCCGTCCGCGGTCGCACCGGGCCCGGTCCAGCCGGCCGCGCGTTCGGCCTCATGTTTGGCGTCCGCCACCGCCTCGGAGGCGACGGCCGGGTCAGGTGACATGGTCACGGTGCCGCGGGTGCCGTCGACGAGGACCATCGCACCTGCCCCGACCGTGTCCAGTCCGTCGACGGCCACCACGCACGGCAGCCCGAGTTGGCGGGCGATGATCGCGGTATGGCTGGTCGGGCCGCCCAACGTGGTGGCCAGCGCGATGACGAGGGACGGGTCAAGGCCTGCGGTGTCGGCGGGGGCGAGGTCTTCGGCGAGCAGCACCGACGGGACGTCGGGCTGGGGCACGCCCGGCTCCGGCAGTCCACTCAGCTCGGCGATGACGCGATCACGGATGTCACGCAGATCGGTGACCCGTTCGGCCATCAAGCCGCCGAGCTGGGTGAAGAGGTCGACGAACTGGTCGACGGCCGCGACGACGGCGCGCGCAGCCGGGGCGCCTGCGTTGATGAGCTTCTCGGCCGCCTGTAGCCAAGCCCGGTCCTGCGCCAGCGTGGCCGTCGCCGCCAGAACCTCAGACGCCGCGCCAGTCGCATGAGCCGCGCGGTCTCGCAGCCGGGTGGCCACGGCGTTGGCTGCCGTGGTGAAGCGGGCCGCCTCCGCGGGCCGGTCTTCCTCCTCGACCTCGGGCGCCACATCCACGTCATCGAGCGCAGGCAGCCGCCCCGGCCGGATGACCGGTCCGTACTGAACTCCGGCGACAACCGGGACACCGTGGAAAACCGTGCCGGCCGCAGGGGCGGGCTCGCGGTCGAAGGGCAGTGACGTGCGCGGCGATGAGGCGGTCATGTGAAGCAGATTACAAACGAACCATTGACAAGTCAACACATTCAAGAGTAAAACAACAGATATCAACATTTATACGGGCCTATACCCACATCGACGGAGCACCATGTATGCCGAAGAGCGTCAGCAAGCGATCGCCTCGCTGGTGATCAACCAGGGGCGCGCCTCCGTCGCCGAACTGGCCGAGACCTACGACGTCACCACCGAGACCGTCCGTCGCGACCTGGCGGTCCTGGACCGCGCAGGGTTGGTGCGCCGGGTACATGGCGGCGCCGTTCCCGTGCGGGCACTCCGGCTTGTCGAGCCGGGTGTCGGCGAGCGGGAGAACACCCGCGCCGAACACAAGGACGCCATCGCCGCGGCCGCCGCCGATTTCTTCCCGCTCAGTGGGGCCAGTGTGCTGCTCGACGCGGGAACCACCACCAGCCGGATCGCGGCCGCGCTGCCGTCCGACCGCGAGCTCAACATCGTGACGAACTCGGTGCCCATCGCGGCCCGCCTGGCCGGCATGCCGTCGGTCTCCCTTCAACTGCTCGGGGGACGCGTCCGCGGCCTCACTCAGGCCGCCGTCGGCGAGCAGGTGCTGCGGGTGCTGGACACGCTTCGCGTCGACATCGCCTTCATCGGCACCAACGGCATCAGCCTCAGGCACGGCCTGTCCACCCCGGACGGTGACGAGGCCGCCGTCAAGCGCGCAATGATCGCAAGTGCCAACTACGTTGTGGTGGCGGCGGATTCGTCAAAGGTCGGCCGCGAGGACTTCGTCAGCTTCGCGCCGCTGTCCAGCGTCGACGCCCTGATCACCGACTCCGAACTCAGCAACGCCTACCGCGCCCAACTGACCGAGCAGGGCATCGAAGTGGTCGTCGCATGATCGTCACCGTCACACCGAATCCGAGCCTCGACCGCACCGTCACGCTTGCGACTCCGCTCACCCGCGGTGCGGTGCACCGGGTCAGTTCGGTGACCACCGAACCCGGCGGCAAGGGCGTCAACGTCGCGCGCGCCCTGTCTCTCGCCGGCGTCGACGCCGTGGCGCTGCTGCCCGCGTCGGGCACAGATCCGCTGGTGACCGCGCTTCAGGCCAGCGGGCTGCCCTTCCGCTGCGTTCCGATCACCGCACCGGTGCGGACGAACATCGCCGTCACCGAAATGGACGGCACCACAACGAAGATCAACGAGCCCGGCGCCCAGTTGGACGAGGCCGCCATCGACGCTCTCACGCGCTCCGTCGTCAGCCACGCCGAACATGCCAGCTGGGTGGTGATGTCGGGCTCGTTGCCGCCCGGCATGCCGGACAGCTGGTACGCCGAGGTCGTAGCGATGCTCGCGCCCTACGGCTGCAAGGTCGCCATCGACACCTCCGATCGCCCGCTCGCAGCCCTGGTCGACGGATTCGACCGCGCCGCACCCGACCTCATCAAGCCCAACGCCGAGGAACTCGCCGGCGTCATCGGCTATTCGCCGCAGGCGCTGGAAGCAGCGGTAACCCAGGGCGATCCCGAACCCGTCGTATCGGCGGCGCAGCGGCTGGTGGACCGGGGCGTCGGTGCAGTGCTCGCCACCCTTGGGGCCGCGGGCGCGGTGTTGGTCACCGACGCCGGCAGTTGGCTGGCCATCCCGCCGCCGATCGTGCCGCGCAGCACTGTCGGTGCCGGCGACTCCAGCCTCGCCGGTTACGTCCGCGCTGATGTCGGTGGCGCCGAGCCGCCGCAACGGCTCCAGATGGCCGTCGCCTACGGCAGCGCCGCGGCCGCACTGCCTGGCTCCGCACTGCCCAGCCCGACCGAAATCGACCTCAATGCCGTTCGGGTGACTCCGGTTTCGTCGGTACCACCCGCCCGCGCCAACTCCGCCAGTTCGTAACAACCAACCGAAGGTATCGCCATGACCAACACCGCCTCCCGACCGATCATTGACGCCGATCTGGTTCTGCTCGACGTCGACGCGGGCGCCGACAAGCAAGCCGTGATCGGGCGCCTCGTCGGCAGCCTCGCCGACGCCGGACGAACGACCGACGCCGACGGGCTGATCGCCGCAGCGATGGCCCGCGAAGAGCAGTCCGCGACCGGGTTGCCCGGCGGCATCGCCATCCCGCACTGCCGTTCGGCGCATGTCGAGACGGCGTCGATCGGGTTCGCCCGGCTGCAGCCGCCCGTCGACTTCGGCGCACCCGACGGTCCGGCGGATCTGGCGTTCCTGATCGCGGCGCCCGAAGGCGGCGGCGCCGAGCACATGAAGCTGCTGTCGAGCCTGGCCCGTGCGCTGGTGCGCAAGGATTTCGTCGCGTCCCTGCGCGACGCGAAGACGGCCGACGAGGTGGTCGGCCTCGTGGACGAGGTGCTCAATCCCGGCGAGAAGCCCAAGCCCGTGGCCCCGGCCGAGAAGCCGGCAGCCGATACGCCGAAGACATTGGTGGCGATCACCGCCTGCCCGACCGGCATTGCCCACACGTACATGGCCGCCGACTCGCTCGTCGCCGCGGCGAGGGAAGCGGGCGTGACGCTGCATGTCGAGACGCAGGGCTCGTCGGGCAGCACGCCGCTGGCCGCGTCGACGATCGCCGGAGCGGACGCCGTCATCTTCGCCACCGACGTCGGCGTGAAGGACAAGGGCCGCTTCGCGGGTAAGCCCGTCGTCGCGTCCGGCGTCAAGCGGGCGATCAACGAGCCGGCCAAGATGGTCGCCGAAGCGCTTGCCGCCGCGGACAATCCGAACGCCGCCCGGGTCGAGGGCTCCGGCGCCGGTGCGCCGGCGAGCAGCGCACCCGCCGGCGGTGTCGGCTGGGGCACCCGCACCCGGCAGATCCTGCTCACCGGCGTGAGCTACATGATCCCGTTCGTCGCCGCCGGCGGTCTGCTGATCGCGCTCGGCTTCCTGTTCGGCGGCTACGAGCTCGGTAATCCTCCTGACGGAGATAAGCCGTCGCTGCCGTTCGGCTTCGGCTCGATGGGCAATGTCATCGCCAGCACCAACTCGCTGACCAACCTGCCGTCCGGGGGCCTGATGCAGTATCTGGGCGCAGTGTTGTTGACTCTCGGCGGGCTGGCATTCATGTTCCTCGTCCCAGCACTGGCCGGCTACATCTCGTTCGCGATCGCCGACCGGCCAGGAATCGCACCGGGATTCACCGCGGGTGCTGTGGCCGTGTTCGTCGGTGGCGGCTTCATCGGCGGTATCGTCGGCGGTCTGATCGCCGGGTTCACGGCGCTCTGGATCAGCCGTATCAACACACCGCGCTGGCTCCGAGGCCTGATGCCGGTGGTGATCATCCCTCTCGTCGCATCGCTTGTCGTAGGCCTGCTGATGTTCCTGCTGCTCGGACGCCCGCTGGCCGCCATCACGTCGGGTCTGACGAACTGGCTCAGTGGAATGTCGGGTACCTCGGTCATCATCCTCGGCGTCATCCTCGGCTTGATGATGTGCTTCGACCTAGGTGGACCCGTGAACAAGGCTGCCTACGCGTTCGCTACCGCGGGCCTGAACGTCGCCGACCCGGCGTCGCTGCGCATCATGGCCGCGGTGATGGCCGCAGGCATGGTGCCGCCGCTCGCGATGGCTCTGGCCTCTGCGGTGCGACCGGGGCTGTTTACCGAGCCGGAACGGGAAAATGGCAGGGCGGCTTGGCTTCTCGGCGCATCATTCATCTCCGAGGGTGCCATCCCGTTCGCCGCGGCTGATCCGCTGCGGGTGATCCCGTCGATGATGTTCGGTGGGGCCATCACCGGAGCGATGATCATGGCCTTCGATGTCACGCTCAAGGCGCCGCACGGCGGGATCTTCGTGTTCTTCGCCATCGGCAACCTGCTGTGGTTTGTGGTAGCCCTCGCCGTCGGCACAGTGGCGGCTGCAATCGCCGTCATCGCCGCCAAACAACTCGCGAAGCCCAGCGTCGAGGTCGACGAAACCCCCGCGCTGGCCACCGCCTGATCCGCACAATCAACCCAACGACAACAAGGAGAACCCCATGGCAGACAAGACCGTGACCGTCGGCTCGGCGATCGGCCTGCATGCCCGACCCGCGGCAATCATCGCCGAGGCCGTCGTGAACGCCGGTGTGCCCGTCACGCTTTCGATGGACGGCGGCGAGCCCGTCGATGCAGGCTCGGCGTTGATGATCATGACGCTCGGCGCAGCCAACGGTGCACAGGTGACCGTGCACTCCGACGACGATGCGGCGCTCAAGACGGTCGCCGAGCTCGTCGAGCAGGATCTCGACGCCTGACGACGCCGCGCCGACGTCGCTTGCTCACGTTCCCGAAATTGCCGCCGAAACGCCTCCCTACTGCAGGTTAGGCTGACTGCGACGGAAGGGGCGGACGTGGACGGATGGCTGCTCGGGCAGGTCAGCACCGTGCTGACGGCGCTGTCGCATGCCCAGGAGCTGTTCGACGGTGCCGGTCGACCGACGTTGCCGGCGGAATTCGCGCCGCGCGCCGACCTGCAGGACAACCTCGGCGGCGGGCTGCGGGCGACCAACCTGGTGATGACCACCGGTGCCGCGCCGGACGCCACCAGCCGCGAGTCCATGTGGTGGATCAGCGACCAGGGCGTGCGGTACGGAATCTCGCTGGAAGACGACACGCTGCGGGCACTGGGCATGTCACCGCCCATGGCGCGACAGGCGCCGTGGCCGTTGATCCGGGTGTTCGCTCCCGGGCCTGCGCTCAGTCGCACCGACGCGATGACGCAGCATGACACCCTGGCGGCGCCCGCGGACGCGGCCCCGCTGACCCAGGCGCAGAAGCCGCAATGAGCTCGATGATCGCCCGCAGACAACGACATTCACCGGAGGAGACCATGGACACGCAGTCAGGATTGACGCCGTGACCGAACGCGACGACTTTTTGCGGGAGCACCTTTCACCCCCGTCGGACTCCGGCGATGCGCCCGCGGGGCGCCCGCCCGAACCGCACCGGCCCCAGGGGCAGGATGACGCTGCAACGCGCAACGGGGTCGACGACGGGCCGCGGCATACCGGCCCCGCCGACGAGCCTCGAGCCGGCGACGACGCGGTCCGCAGGCCGGAAGAGCCGGGCAGGCCGGTTGACGATCGCCGCTCGCGTTGGACGGCGGATGCCAGCCGGGCCAACACCGGACCTCAGCGCATACCGCCCGGCGGCTTCCGGCAGGGACGGCCGCCACCGGCACGACCGACCGAACCGACGGCGCCGCCCGCTCGCGGCGGAGAACCAGGTGGCCGCCCGACAGCGGCCGGAAGTGCCGACACCCGGGTGATGCCGCCGGCCGGCGGCCGTCCCGGAGCGCCGGGCTGGCAGCAGGAGCCGCCCCGCGAACGCTCCCAGCGGCCGGCAAGCCAGGACTGGTCGTCGCAGCCATCGTCGTCGCCGAACTGGGCCGCCGCGCCCTGCCGCCGCGCCGCCGTCGACCGGCTACTCCTACGTCGACAGCATCCGCACCAGTGAACTGGTGCCGGCCAAGAAGGTGCCGCCACGAAAAGGCTGGCGGCGCTTCATCTATCGCGGCACGTTCGGGCTGATCAACCTCGGGCCGTCTCCCGACGAACAGCGGTTGGCCGACCTGGAGATCAAGATTCGTTCGCTGCTGCGCGGGCACTACAAGATCGGCGTGTTCGGCAAGGGCGGTGTCGGAAAGACGACCGTCGCGGCCAGTGTCGGCTCGATCTTCGCCGAGCTGCGCCAGGACGACCGCGTCGTCGCCATCGACGCCGACACCGCATTCGGAAAGCTCGGCAGCCGTATCGATCCGAACGCGGCAGGTTCGTACTGGGAGCTGGCGGCCGACGAGCACCTCGACACCTTCGCCGACGTTCGCAGCCGTGTCGGCAACAACTCGGCGGGTCTGTTCGTGCTTGCCGGTGAATCCAGCACTGCCCGGCGTCGGGTGCTCGACCCAGCCATCTACCGCGAGGCCACCGCACGGCTGGACAGGCACTTCACAATCTCAATCGTGGACTGCGGCTCGACAATGGACTCCGCGATCGCGCAGGAGGTGCTGCGTGATCTCGACGCCTTGATCGTGGTGTCCTCCCCGTGGGTGGACGGCGCCTCGGCGGCCGGCCAGACGATGGAGTGGTTGGCCAACCGCGGATACACCGGCCTGCTGCATCGCACCGTGGTGGTGCTGAACGACTCCGACGGTCACGCCGACAAGCGCACCCGCTCGATCCTCGTGCAGCAGTTCGCGAGTCGCGGTCAAGTCGTCGTCGAGGTTCCATTCGACTCGCACCTGCGGCCCGGCGGCGTGATCGACGTAACCGCGGAGATGTCGCCGGTGACCAGGCGGCGCTTCATCGAAATCACCGCGGCGATCGCTGAGCACTTCGCGTCGACCACCGACGGACCGCGGGGCCGCCGGTGACGACGGTTCGGGAACCGGCACCCAGCCAGGCCAGCCGCACCTCGACTCCGGTCGAGGTGCCGCCGTCTTGCCGGGTGTCGATACTGGCAGGCGATTCTCATCAGATCGACCTCGTGTTGCCGTCGGCTGCGCCGCTCAACACCTTGGTCGATCCGACGGTCATCGCGATCAACAAAGTGCTTCGCGGCCGCGGTGCGGCCGAATTACCTCCGGCCACTTATGAATTCGCGCGCGCGGCGGGTATGTCCGCGTTGGCGTCCCAAGGAACAGATCACGGTGTGGCGCACCGAGATCCAGATCGACCAGATCCTCGCCGACAGGGGCGAGGAGACGTCGATGACGAACGAGAACCACATGGTGCTGGAGGGTCCGCCCGGCACGGCGAAGACGTCGTTCGCGCGCATCGCGGCGGAGTTCTTGTTCGGGCTCGGCAAGATCGAGCACCCGACCGTCGTCGAGGTCACCGAGGAAGACCTTGTCGTCGGATACATATCGCAGACCGCGGCCAGAATGAAGGAAGTGTGCGAATCCGCCCTGGGCGGTGTGCTTTTCATCGACGAGGCTTACCGGCTGGCGCCCGAGCACGAGGGCCACTCGTTCGGCAAGGACGCGATCAACACGCTGCTGAAGTACATGGAGGACTTCCGTGACCGGCTGGTGGTGATCGTCGCCGGTTATCCGAAGGAGATGCGGCGGTTCATGCAGGCGAACCCGGGCTTGGCGTCGCGCTTCCATCTGACCCTGTCGTTCACCAGCTACACGCCCGACGAGATCGTGCAGATCGGTCAGCTGATCGCGGGCAAGGAGAAGATCGTGATCGCCGACACCGCGTGGCCGCTGCTGCGGGAGGAGGCCGCTCGGTTGCGCGACACTCCCATCGAGCAGGGCACCGCGCTGGACACCGCAGGCAACGGCCGGTTCGCGCGCAAGGTCATCGTGCATTGCAAGCACGAGCGCGCACGCCGACTCTCCAGCACGCCACCGCAACTTCTGGCCCAGGCCGCCGACACCGATCTGATCGTGAACGACGACGACATGCGCCGCGCGATTGCCGCGGCACTCGCGATCAATTAGCGCGCACCTCACCGCTCGGGTTTGCCCATCGGCCAACCATGCGTGTTGTGTACGAATTTGCTTATGCCCCAGACTTTTGCGGCTTCGAACGGTCGCCGGATTCGTCGGCTCGGATGCGCGGCTCAGTTGTTTGTCGGTGGTGGTTGGGGTTGGAAGGGTTCGTACCACCACCAGTGGGCGCGCTCTCCGGTGGGTCCCCGATAGGGCGCCACGGCCGGTGGGGGTCGGTTCGGTGGGCGGGCAAGCGATCCTGCGCTGAGTTCCCGCCCCGCGCTGTCGGTGACGGTCAGGTTGTGGCCGGGCCCGGTGATGGTGATGACGCCGCGATGGTGCAGCCGGTGATGATACGGACACACCAGGACAAGGTTGTCCAACTCGGTGGGGCCGCCGTCTTCCCAATGCAGGATGTGGTGGGCGTGCAGACCACGAGTGGCGCCGCAACCGGGCACCGCACACGTGGGATGGCGATGCTCGAGGGCTCGACGAAGCCGGCGGTTGATCACCCGCGTCGCTCGACCCGGCTCCGATGACCTGCCCGTCACGTTCGAACCAGACTTCGCAGGTGGCGTCACACAACAGATAACGGCGGTCGGACTCGATGAGCAGCGGGCCCAGGTGTAGGGAGGCGGCGCGTTGGTTGACGTCCAGATGCACCACTACCGTGGTGTGCTGCCCATGTGGGCGGCGGACGGCCTCGGTATCCCACCCGGCCTCGACCAACCGCATGAATGCCTCGCCAGCGCCGGGCAGCGGCGGTCGATTCGGTGCGCGCCGGTCGTCGTCGTGATCGCGCTTCCACTCGGCGATCAACGCGTCCTGGTGTGACTGCAGCGCCGCATCGAATTTCGCCGCGTCGACCTTGGGCAGTGTGATCCGCCAGCAGGTGGATTGCCCGTCAGTGGTTTTGGTGATCGACCGCTGTCGTTCGGGTTGCGGATCGGGTTCCGGTCGCGGTTCGAGCTTGATCGCGGTGCGCAGCTGGCTGACCGTGGCGACCTCGGCCAGCGCCGCATAATGCTCATCAGAACCCTGCCGCTGCCCGCTCGGCGATCACGCCGACCTGATCCAGCGACAGCCGGCCCTCCCGCAAGCCCTGGACGCAGCGAGGAAACTCCGCCGTCCGGCGCGCGACAGCAGCGATCGTGTGCGCGTTCGTCGGAGACGAACCGGTCTTCCACGCCAGCAACGCCGCCACCGACCGCGCCCCGGTAGCACCGCACAGCTCGTCGCGCTCCATCTCCGCCGCGATCTCCACAATGCGCCCGTCAATCGCGTTGCGCTGCCCAGCCAACTCCGACAACTCCTCGAACAACACCGCGAGGCGCTCATCAGAGCGCACCGCTGTGGCGCCAGAGCAAGCAGCCGAACACATAACGCGATCATTGCATTCAGGTACGACAACTTTCGGCTGCCCGATTCACCCCGGGGTACGGCTGTGGACAGCACAGATAATCACCGAGACAGTAACCCGTCAACTAGCTCACCAGGTGTCGACGAATCGACGCGGTGCAGCACGCTCCGTGTGTGCCGTCGCCGCCGTCAGCGTCTCGGCGATGATCCGTCTTGTGTCTGCCGGGTCGATCACATCGTCGATCTCGAACATCTGAGCGGCGTTGAGCGCCTTGGCATTCTCCTGCGCCGCCGCCGTCGCCTGGCGGACGCGTTCCTCGCGCTCGTCGTCATCGGCGATCGCCTCCAGCTCCTTGCGCAGTCCCAGCCGGACCGCGCCCTCGAGCCCCATCGGGCCGAGGTGTGCACCCGGCCACGCCACGGTGAGCACCGGCTCGTGCAGGCTGCCGCCCGTCATCGCCTGTGCGCCAAGGCCGTAGCCGCGGCGCAGCACCACTGCGACCAACGGCACGCGCAGGGCCGCGCCCGCGACGAGCATCCGGGACGCGCGCCGCACCAGCGCCTCGCCCTCCGCCGCCGGGCCGACCATGTAGCCCGGGCAGTCGATGAGCGACACGACGGGAATCCCGAAACAGTCGCACAGCTGCAGGAATCGGGCCGCCTTGTCGGCCGCGGCAGCGGTGATCGCGCCCGCCATGTAACGCGTGTCGTTGGCGATCACCCCGACCGCCCTACCTCCGATCCGCGCGAACGCGGTGACCATCTCGCGGGCGAACCTCGGCCGCAGGAATGTCACCGAACCCTCGTCGGCCAGCGTCACGATCACCGGGCCGACGTCGTAGGCGCGCCGGTCACGCTCGGGAATCATTGTGCGCAAGGGCGTTTGGTCGCCTCCATCACCAGACGCTATCGATCCCTGGAAGTAGCCGAGCAGACGCTTGGTGGCAGCGACCGCTTCCGCCTCGTCGGCGACGACGACGTCGACGACGCCGTTGGGCTCCTGCACCGAAATCGGCCCGACCTCGTCGGGATGGACATCGCCGAGCCCGCCGCCGGCGATCATGGCCGGGCCGCCCATCCCGATCGACGCATCGCGGGTGGCCACGATCAGGTCGGAGGTGCCCGCGATGACAGCATTGCCCGCGAAGCAGCGGCCCTTCACGATCGCGATGCGCGGCACCACACCCGACAGCCGCGCCCACAGCTTGAACGCGCGCGTCTCGAGGGACGACACCGTCGGAAAGTCGGTGTCACCGGGCCGACCACCGCCGCCCTCGGCGAAGAAGACGGTCGGCAGCCGCATCCGCTCGATCAGCTCGAACAGCCGGTCCTTCTTGCGGTGCCCGAGATAACCCTGGGTGCCCGCGAGGACGGTGTAGTCGTAGGACAGCACCGCGCTGGCGCTGCGCTCGTCGCCGAAGAGGTCGCCGTTGATGCGCGCGGTTCCTGCCACCAGACCATCGGCAGGTGTGCGCGCGATCAGATCGTCGAGCTCCCGGCGGAACCGCTGGGCGGCGATGGCGAACCGGCCGTACTCGACGAACGAGCCGGGATCGACGAGATCGTCGATGTTCTCGCGGGCGGTTCGACCGTTTGACGCGTGCCTGCGGTCAACGGCCTCGGGCCGCGCGGCATCCTCGGTGAGTGCCCGCCGGCGCAACAGTTCGGCGTGGTCGTCGCGCATCGGTCCGTGGCTCATTGCTCGTCTCCCGCTCGCTCCGGTCCTCGCTCGTTCCTCGCTGCGATCCTCACTCGCGCTCGTCTTCGCGAGCTCATACCCGCCGATCCGTCAGCCCACCAGTCATGGCGCTGAGCCTAACAATGTCGTGGTGAGATCCATCACCTCGATAGTTAGTGCCCTAACTATTAGGGTACGATCTCACTATGACCGTCATCGACGCAGAGGTCGACCCGCTGGCCCTCGAACGCCAGGTGTGCTTCGCTCTGGCCGTGACCAACCGGGCCGTGCTCGCGGTGTACCGGCCGCTGCTCGAGCCGCTGGGGCTGACCCATCCGCAGTACCTTGTGATGTTGGCGCTGTGGGACCACCACCGGACCGGCAATAGTGCTAAACCGTTGTCGGTCAAGGAGATCGCGTCGTCGCTGCAGCTCGATTCGGCCACCCTCTCCCCGATGCTCAAGCGCCTCGAGGCGCTGGGCTTGATCACCCGCACGCGGTCGGCTTCCGACGAGCGGGCCACCGACGTGGAACTCACCAAGGCGGGTCTGCAGATGCGGCGCAAGGCCCTCAAGATTCCGCCCGCGGTGATCGACAGGCTCGGGGTGGGGCTCGACGAACTCGAACACCTGCATGCGGTGCTGACCCGAATCAACGTCGCCGCGCTCGCGGCAGGCGCGCTCGAAGGAGATCGCTCATGAACCGTCCCGGCCCCGCCGCCTACATCGGCTATGTTTTCGGCCGCAGGCTGCCCGACGAATACCGCGAGTGGGTGGCCCACGACCTCGCGGATCATGGGGCCGTCCGCAGGCACATGCTCCGCTACGCGATTCCGCCGCTGCTGGTGCTCGCACCGTTCTGGCTGCTGCCTGCGTCTCTGTACGTGCATCTGGAGATGACGGCGCCGATCTACATCTGGTCACTGCTGATGGCGCTGGCGCTGAACAAGGTGTGGCGCCGTCACCGGCTCGCACAGCACGGCTGGGATCCCAACCTTGTCGACGAGATCAGTCGCAAGAAGAACGCGCACATCCACGACGCCTACATCGCCAAGTACGGGCCGCGTCCGGAGGAGGCGCCGCTGGCAATCCAACAGCAGCCCGTTCTAGCCGCCGTAGAGGCGACTCGATGACCCGGTGTGAAGCGGTACGCAGATCGACGAGGGTCCGAACAGGTCATTGAGACCAACGGAGTGCGGCTGCGACGCTGGAGGCGGACGTCGGTGAGGTGGTGTTGGCTCCGTCGCGGTAGGCCTTCATGGCGCCCATCTTGTCGCGGCGGAAGCCGG
Organism: uncultured Actinomycetota bacterium; assembly: GCA_963822305.1. GTDB lineage: Bacteria > Actinomycetota > Actinomycetes > Mycobacteriales > Mycobacteriaceae > Mycobacterium. The sequence continues at coordinate 553,671 of CAWGHF010000015.1, forward strand.
CTGCCCACATGATCGGACACCATCCGTGGTGGCGGGGCCTGCAGATCAGGCAGTCGAGCACACCCCATTGTAGAAGTGACCTCGGACAAGTTGTACTCGAGCGCGCGCAGCCGAGAAGGCCGCTTCGTAGGGCATGTCGGGGCTCGATCATTGTGTGGGCGAGGCCGTTGGTCCCCGATCGCGTCAGTGCGGTGTCAGGACCGTGGCCGCCGTTCCTCGGTCCGGAAGCCACCGACAGTGGCTTGGCGCCGCAGCTTCGGCGACAACTTCTTCTACATCCTGTACTTCCAAGAGCCCGGCGTCGCCGATGGCGATCTCGCGCGCGATCCGGCAACCACGATGCGACGCACGCTTGCGGGCCGGCTCCCGAACGCGGAAGAGGCGAGTCGAATGTTGCGGCCGGGGCCAGAAGGCTACGTCGACCGGCTGCCCGAGCCGGACCGACTGCCGGACTGGCTCAGCCATCAGAACTCAACCGATACATCGAGGCGTTCGCTTGACGGGCTTCACCGGCGCCCTCAACTGGTATCGCAACTTCGACCGGAACTGGGAGTGATGGCGACACGCCTGCGGCGACGATCACCGTCCCCTCGCTGTTCATCGCGGCGAGTACGACCCGGTGCTGTCCTTCACCTCCACCGACCGATACGCGGAGGTGTCAGCCGCCGTACCAACAGTTGCTCATCGACGGCGCGGGCCACTGGATCCAGCAGGAACGCCCCGCCGAACTCAACATAGCGTACGAGGGAGGGAGACGGTTATCCACAGGCTGTCTATCGAGGGCCCACGGTGTCGGGCCCGCGACTTAGCGTGCGGACATGACGAACTGGATCAACACCGTCAGCCGCGACCACGTCGAACGTGGCGTCCGCGGCCGTTTCACGCAGGCGAACCACGGTAAGCCGAACATGCTGCGCAAGATGGCCCGAGGTGACTGGATCGCCTTCTACTCGCCGAAGACCGTCCATCCCGACGGCGACCCGGTGCAGGCGTTCACCGCGATCGGGCAGGTGGCCGACGACGAGCCCTACCAGGTGGAGATGTCCGACGACTTCCACCCGTGGCGGCGCAACGTCGACTTCCTGTCCTGTACCGAGACGCCGATCAAACCCCTGATCGAGCAGCTCGACTTCATCGAGGACAAGACCCACTGGGGATACAAGTTCCGCTTCGGGGTCTTTCGGATCGACGATCACGACCTGGACGTGATCCGCTCGGCGATGACGGGATAGATCTAGGGCTTCGCTAAACCTCTTCGGGCCAGACTCCTTGCGGATCAAGGCCACCCCGGTCGCCTCGTGAGTCTGGGCCACCCCAATCGTCCCAGGTGTCTTGGCGCCGATCTCGGGGGTCGATGATGCGGCGTCGTAGCTCCAGCAACAACTCCTCGGTGGAAGCTTGCGACAGCGCGTTAGGGTTCGTCGGCCGCAATGCGTATCCCTGCGTCAGTGTGTTGGTATTCGTCCGGCGCAGTGTGGAAACGAGCTCGTTGGGTTCTCCTCCGGCCAGAATGGTGTCGATGCTGCCGGGCGCCCAGGCCAGCTTGTTCTCCAACATGGCGTAAGTGCCCGGACTGGCCCTACGCACGCCATGCTCGATGTCGGCGAGGGTGCGCACGGTGAACTGCACGCTGTCGGCCAGGTCGGTGCGGTTGCGGTAACCCAGTGCGACGCGCCGGCTTACGACATGGTGGCCGAGCCGTTCCAGAGCCCGTCGATCCATGGGGGCATCATGGCGCACAAATAGTGCAAAGTCGAGGCGCCATACCCTTTTCTTTCCACACGCCGCACGAATAGTGGAAGTTATTTCCTCTGGATGCCCGCCAGATCGGCTCGGACTTGGGTGATGGTGTCCCAGAAGGTCTCCTCGACCCTCTCCTTGGACAGGCCCACCACCTCTACCTTGGGCACCCCGGCCAGTTCCCGGCGCACGACCTTGGCGTCCGGTAGGGCATCGCCGGTCCACCATTCTTGGCGGATGGCGAAGTCGTCGAACCGTTCGCCCTCGTCGGTGTCCCGCAACGCAGCGCGGCGCTTGCTGACCGGGACGTGCGCCCACCACTCTGCGCGCCAGTATGGGCCGTCGTAAACGGCGCGCGGAGCACCGGTCTGCCATTCCTCCACCTGTACCGGTTCCACCGGCGCGATGCCGTTGTAGGCCTGGGCAAACCCGTAGGCCTGGTCGCCGTCGAGGTAGATCCGCTCGATGTGGTAGGTGTCGCCGCTACCCGCCGTCACCACGTACACCGTCGTCATCGCCGCCTCCCAATCCGCTGGTGACCGGACATCAGTCTGACAGCACTCCCCGACCACGTCCGACAAAACACAGCGGACACCCTGAGAGCGCAGTCGAACAGTGGTCTATGGAAGGATCGCTGCATCTGCAGGCTGGATACAACCTGCATCTAAGCGGAATCTCATTCGTGATTCTTGACACAGTTGCCGTTCTTTCCTATAGTTGCGTGCAACGTAACGACATCAGGCTGGAGACCATATGAGCGAATCCGCCGGCGGGTACAGTGGCAAACGGGTCGAGCATTCGCTGACAGCCACACGAGCGGCTTCGTCGCCGCCGTGCCCGAGAAGTGCTGGTCACGACCCGACCACTATCGGGGTGACATGTACCGCCTTTTCATCGTCGTCAGTGAAGACGGGGACGGCGAGCACGTCGCGCGGGTGGTTTACGCCACCAGCGAAGACGACGCGCGCCAAGCACATCAGGAAAACTACGCCGACGAGACCGTCCTGGCGGTTCAGGAATGAACCCAGCCCGGCCGTCATATCTGGGGTCGGTTGGTCGTGGCGCGCTGCGGACCGAACCCCCAATAGCCGCGAGAACACGCAGGAACACACGCTGAGTGGCCCGGACTAGAGGGGTGCGGGCCACTCTATGACTCCCCCAAGGGGGAGGCCGGACGGGGAAGGGATCTTCGTCCGACTTCACAGTAAGGAAGAACCAATGACGGTTCGGAGAGTGGTTACAGGTTCGGTGCTCGCCGCAGGGTTGGGCGTGGCCGGATTGATGGGGGCCGGAGATGCCTTCGCGGGTCCCGGCATCAGCATTGCGGGTGGCGATAACCAGGTCGGGCTCGGCGACCAGAACCAGGGTAGCGGTGCCTACGCCGAGGCGGGAAAGAACAACCTCTCGCTGGCGATCAGCACCGGCCTGAACCCGAAGGGCGCGACCGCCATCTCGGAGGGCAACGACAACACTGCGGTGTCCATCGATGGCGTGACGCTCGTTGGGCCCGGAAGCCACAGGCCACGGCTTCTCGGCATTCGGCGCGACGGTGGTCGGCGGCGACAACAACAACGTCGTAACGGTCGGCGGATCGAGCCTCATAGGCGTTGACTACTCCAATCCGCAACAGCCGGTGCTCGACGGTGCGCACCACAACAACATCGTCAACTTCGGCGGCGACGTGGCGACGAACCAGACCCAGACGCTGGCCGACGACGGTGAGCTCAGTGTGTCAGCGTGCGGCACCAACCTAAGCGGCCAGGCTGCGCGCATCACGACCAGCGCGATCCCGGGAGGATGCTGATCGAAGCGAACACCCAAACGGCTCAGTGGCCCCCAGCTGTCGAGGCGGAGGCCACTCGGACTAACCACTCCAGATAAATCCGTACCGGTCGAGGGGGACCTTCGGCCACGTCATTGTGAGGACGCCGAAGTCTGCCGGCGTTGAGCAAGATGTGTATCAACCGCCAAGGCACCCGGTACGAGGGGTGGCGACTGATCCGCACAGAGCCATGTGCGCGGGCAATCCGATGCTGGCCGATGTGTTCTACAGCGTCGGCACCGACCGCACGGGCGGAGTGGCCACCAACGACGTATGAATTCGACCAGATCGACCAGACCGGAGCAGAAATGGACGCCGCCTCGCGGTCGAGCCATAGCGCTACTGTGGCCAGGTGAGCAATACCGATACCGCCCCTGCCGAAGTGGCTTGTGCGGCATCGGCGATTCACCGGTGTTCTGCATCCCCGGGAAGTCCCGCTTGGCGGGCCGCGGGCCATCCGCGTGCGGCGCACGTTGCCGCAACGGGAGCGGTCGCTGATCGGGGCGTGGTGCTTCGCCGACCACTACGGGCCACACGACGTCCGCGACGGAGTCGGCATGGACGTGCCGCCGCATCCGCACACCGGGCTGCAGACCGTCAGCTGGCTGTTCGACGGCGAGGTCGAGCATCGCGACAGCGCCGGCGTGCATGCCATGGTGCGGCCGGGTGAGCTGAACCTGATGACGGCGGGCGCGGGCATCTGCCATTCGGAGGTCTCCACCGCCGCGACGACGGTCCTGCACGGGGTGCAGTTGTGGGTCGCGCTGCCCGACTCCGATCGCGACACCGGCCGCGACTTCGCGCACTACGCGCCCGAGCCCGTCTCCGTGCCGGGGGCCGCGCTGCGGGTGTTCCTCGGCGAGCTGGCGGGGAGCCGATCCCCCGTGCACACGTTCACTCCGCTGCTCGGTGCGCAGGTCGACCTCGACCCTGGTGCACGGGTGGACCTCGACATCGACCCGTCCTTCGAACACGGCGTGCTGCTCGACCAGGGCTGCCTCGAAACAGCAGGCGCAGCACTTGAAGTCGCCGACCTGGCGTTCCAGGGCACCGGCTGCGACGTCCTGACGCTGCACAACACGGGCGAGGCCCCGCACGCGCGGTGCTGCTGGGTGGCCCGCCGTTCGGCGAGGAGTTGGTGATGTGGTGGAACTTCGTCGGCCGCAGCCACGCCGACATCGCTGCCTATCGCCGATTGTGGGAAGACCACGACATCCGATTCGGCGCCGTCGACGGCTACCGCGGCTCCGTCGACCGGCTACCCGCTCCCCCGCTTCCGAACGCCACATTGCGGCCACGGCCGAGGGCGCTGCTAGGCGGCGAATTGCGTGAACGTGAATGCGGTTCCCACCGCGTTGGGAATGAACGCGTCGGGTAGTGCAGCCGCCAACCGGTGCTGGGCTCGCCATCCGGTGCAGTGCGCGGGTACGAGTACATCAGGCGACAACTCGCGAAACGCATTCACCGTCGGTTCGATGACCGGCTCGAAGGCCGGTCCGGTCAGGTGGAAGCCACCGAGCAGTGCGTGCAATCGGTTCACGCCCGTGAGCCGCATCGCGTGTCGCGCGATGTTCACCGCGCCGGCATGGCCGCAACCGGTGAGCACTACCAGTCCTCTGCCCCGGACATTGACCACCAGTGCCTGCTCGTCAACGATCAACGGGTCGGGCTCCCACCGGCCGCCACGCCACGCTTCGTGGTTGGGCAGCCCCCGCTCGAACTCCGTGGTGCGGTCGACTTCGCCCGTGATGAGCACCGAGCCGTCGAGCAGTAGCGATGGCTGACGCCGCTCGATCACTTCGAAGCCCTCGGCCTCCAGCGCCGAGCGGCTCAGCGTCGGCAGCTCCATCGGTGGCGCACCGAGCAGTGCGAAACGGCGCCGGCTGAAGACGAGGGGGTGCACGGTCAGCGGCAGCCTGCTGCGGCGCCGAAGCCGGATCAGACCGGGGAAACCGCCGTCGTGATCGGGATGGCCGTGGCTGAGGACCACAGCCTCGATGGCGGCCGCATCCAGCCCCATGCGCTCAAAGTTGGTCGCCATCCCATCCGGGGAGATACCGGTGTCGAACAGCAGCGTGTGGCTGCGGCCCCCGCGACAGGTGGTCACCAACGCCGAGAAGCCGTGCTCGGCGATCAGGCCGGGCGAGGTGCGCCCGTCCTCAAACTGCGCAGCCGCGACAGCGGGCACCCGGCCCATCCCAGTCCGCCGGGCCGGCCCGGTGTCGCCCATCAGTGCGTCATAGCTGTTGTCCACCAGTGTCGTGATGGTGATCTCGTCAACGGGTGTGAGCGCTATGGGGTCGACAGCCGTACCGGTAGCCGCACGTGGCGTGGTCGCCAACGCCTCCGCGTGCGTACCGGAGTCGTCACACATGATCCCATCCTGCACCGCCCGGATCACCTGAACCAGGCCGCAGCCAGGCCACTCTCAACACACGCTGGTGACCCATCAGTAGCGTCGAGGCATGACTGCCAGGCGAGGCATGACGACAGACAAGACCGGCGCGCCCACCACTGTCACCGCGGAGCCGGATCGCTACACGATCGCCGTCGAGGGCAACAAGGTCGGCAAGGCCGAGTTCCTCGACCGTGGCGACCATCGCGTCTTCACCCACACCGAGGTGGACAAGAACTACGAAGGCCGCGGCCTGGCAACGATTCTCATCGCCCAGGCGTTGCAGGAGACCCGAGACGCCGGGCTGCGGATCGTTCCCAGATGCCCGATGGTCGCCGCCTACGTTTCCAAGCACGACGAGTACCAGGACATTGTCGTCGACTAGCCGGCCAATTAGGCCCGCTATCGTCTTTGGCGATGACGAGTCATGACCAGGCGTTCTTCACCGCCGACGGGGACGTGCTGGTGCCGAGCCCGCTCGCGCGCGGGCCATGGGGTTCGACGATCAGCGGCACCTACATCGGCGGCCTGCTCGGGCGGGCCATCGAGCGCGCGGGCGGCGACCCGGATTTGCAGCCCGCGCGGCTGACCGTCGATCTGCTGCGGCCGGTCGCGCTGGCCGACCCGGTGCGGGTGGACACCATCGTCGAGCGGGAGGGCAGACGAATTCGGCTGGTGGACGCGACGATGCGACAGAACGACACCGTCGTCGCCCGTGCCAGCGCATTGTTTCTGCGCCGCGGTGAACAACCGCCCGATGCAGCGTGGACGCTGCCGATCGAGATGCCGCCGCCCCCCAGCCGGCCGGCCGACGTATCGGGTGATTTCACGATGGAACTGTGGACCTACAGCGCCAATTCGGAATCGACCGCCCCGAGTAACGATCTCAGCGAGTGGCGGCACGGCGGCCAGAAGTACGCCTGGGTGCGCGACGTGAAGCCGCTTGTCGACGGCGAGGCGGTCTCGCCGTTCGTACGCGCCGCCATGGCCGGCGATGTCACCAGCTCGCTAACCCATTCCAGCGCAAGCGGTTTGAACTACATCAACGCCGACTACACGCTCACGCTGAGCCGGCTTCCTGACGGTGAGTACATCGGTCTGGCCGGGCTGACGCACTACAGCCACGCAGGAGTCGCGACCGGAACGGCGACGCTGTTCGATCACCTCGGCCCTATCGGCAGCGGCGTGGCCACCGGCCTCGCCAACCCGGGGTTTCGGCCACCCAGCCGCGGTTAGCGCGGCTTCAGAATGAAGACCGGGATGTCCCGGTCGGTCCACGCTTTGTACGCGTCGAAGTCGGCGTAGGCCTCGACCAGCTTCGGCCAGAGCCGCTGCTTCTCGTCGGGGCCGGCCAGCTCGGCGTGCACGGGCCGCCTGTCGCGGCCGATCTCGATGTGCACGTCGGGATTCGCGATCAGATTGTGGTACCACTGCGGGTTCTCGTCGCGACCACCCATCGACGCGACGATGATCACGTTGTCGCCCTCGGTGATGTACACCAGCGGGGACGCGAACAGCTTGCCGGACTTGCGGCCTCGGTGCTCGAGCAACAGCGTCGGCACGGGCTTCTTGGCGCCGGCACCGACGCGCCAGTTGGCGCCGATCTTCCCGCCGCTGCGCCGGTAGAGCCACGCGTGCGCGCGGCCGGCGTACCTCATCACCGTCTTGACGAACGGCGCGTTCAGCTGCTTGGGCTTCTTGTCCGCGTCCATGGCCTCAACCTATAGGTACTGCGCGGTGCTGCCGCCGACCGGCATCGGATCCATGCCGAGCTTGCGGTGATCCCAGCTGCGCATCCGGCCCGGCACCACCCGCACGCAGACCCGGTTGCGCATCATCTGGTCGACGAACGGGCGCATCTCGTCGGTGTAGGGACCGGTGTAGCGCTCCCACACGCTTTTCCCAACACGCAGATTTGTTTCCGGATCGTCCACGATCTCGGCGCGGCCGTCGATCGACACCCCGCGCAGGGTGTCGTAGCTCTGCCCGTCCTCGATCATCACCGTGATGGTCGGATCGCGGCGCAGGTTCACCGCCTTCTGCGATTTCGCCTTGGTCTCGAACCAGATCTCGCCGTCGACGACGGCGTACCACATCGCGACCAGGTGCGGTCGCCCGTCAGGCAGGACGGTGGCCATCGTCGCCGTGCGGCTGCGTTCGATGAATTCGGCGATCTCCTCGTCGGACATGACGATTTTCGCCCGTTCGTTGTTGCCCACGCCGTCGATACTTTCAGGCCCGCGCCGGGACGACGGTCACCGGGATACCGTTCAGCGCCCCGTTGCCCGACGGCTCGTCGATGAACGTCGGCGGCGAGAGCACGTTGGTGTTGACGCCGGGTGATCCGTTCGCGATCGCCAACCGGGTGCCGTCCTTGCCGTGGCCCCAGCCGTGCGGCATCGACACCACGCCCGGCATGATCGCGTCGGTCACTTCGACCGGCACCTCGATGTGGCCGCCCGACGACGTCACCGTCACCAGGTCGCCCGTCTGCACCGCCCGACGTTTCGCGTCGGCGTCGTGCATCAGCAGAGTGCAGCGGTCCTTGCCCTTCATCAGCGGACCCACGTTGTGCAGCCATGAGTTGTTCGACCGCAGATGGCGCCTGCTCACCAGGACCAGCTCGGCGGGCGCCCGCTCGAGGCGCGCGGCCAGCCGCGGCAGGTCGTCGAGCAGATACTGCGGGGCCAGCCGGATCTTGCCGTCCGATGTTCCGAGCACCTGGGCACCTGCGGGATCATCGGACCGAAGTTGATGCCGTTGGGCTGGGCCTTCAGCTTGTCGAGGGTCACCCCGTCGGGGTTCTCGCCATACCGGTCGCCGAAGGGACCGGTGCGCAGCGTCAAGTCGAGGATCCGCTCGGGGCCGCCGCGGTCGTAGAGCTTGCGGATCTCGGCGCCGTCGAGCCCCTTCGTGAACGCCATGTAGTCGAAGAAGCCGTCGTCGATCGCGGCGACGTCGACATCCTCGGCGGGCATGCCGGTGCACAGGCCGGTCAGCCGGATGAGGATCTCCCATTCCTCCGGTGCGTCCGGATCGGGCCTGGCGAACACCGGTGCCGAGTAGTTGGCGATGCTGTTGATCGCGAAGTTGAGGATCAGGTCGTCGTGGTGCGGCTGCTCCAGCGGCGACGAGCCCGGCAGGATCACATCGGCGTGCCGGGTGGTTTCGTTGAGCCACAGGTCGACGGCGATCATCGCGTCCAGCGTCGGCAGTACCTCGTCGAGCGTGTGGCCGGCAGGCGTGGACAGCACCGGGTTCCCCGCCACCGTGATCAGCGCCTTGATCTGCCCTTCGCCCGGGGTGGCGATCTCCTCCGCGAGGCAGGACACCGGCACCTGGCCCAGCACCTCCTTCGCGCCGCGAACTCGGGTGCGGAAGCGGCCGAACTCCGGGGCGCCGTCCTCGAGGCCGGGTATCGGCTGCACAGTGACCGACCACGCGGCGGCCCTCGGGAACATGCTGCCGCCCTCGACGTCGAAGTGGCCGGACAGGATGTTCACGACGTCGACGAGCCAGCTGGCCAGGCTGCCGAATTCCTGGTTGCACGTGCCGATCCGGCCGTAGACCACCGCGCGCGGGGTGGCGGCGAGTTCACGAGCCAGGTCGCGAATGCGCTCGGCGTCGATGTTGGTGACGGCCGCGACCCGCTCCGGTGACCACTGCGCGGCGACCTCCCGCATCCGGTCCAGCCCGTCGATGTGCGGTGCGAGATCCCCGACGTCGACGAGATCCTCGGCGAACAGCGTGTGGGCGACGGCCAGAAGCAACGCGGCATCGGTGCCCGGCGTGATCGGCAGCCACTCGTCGGCACGCGCGGCGGTCGCCGTCCGCACCGGATCGATCACAATCACCTTGCCGCGCTTGCGGATTCCGTCGATGATGCCCATCACGTCGGGCGCGGCGAGCAACGACCCCTGCGATGCGGCGGGGTTGGCGCCCATCACGACGAGCAGGTCGGTGCGTTCGACGTCGGGCACGGGGAAGCTCCACCAGCCGCCGTACATCAGATGCGACGACAGGTTCTTGGGCCACTGGTCGACGGTGCCGGGGGAGTAGCTCAGTGGGATGCCCGACATGCCGAGCAGCACACCGGTGTAGCGGCCGAGGGAGAACGAGTGGGCGAGCGGGTTGCCGGTATAGCAGGTCACCGCGCCGATGCCGTGCTTCTCGATGACGGGGGCGAGCAGTTCGGTGCAGCGCCGGAAGGCGGCGTCCCAGCTCACCTCCTGCCACTGCCCGTCGACCTTGATCATCGGTCGCCGGATCCGGTCGGGATCCTCGTGCAGTGCGCCGAGTGTCGCACCTTTCGGGCAGATGTGCCCACGGCTCCAGGTGTCGTCACGGTTGCCTCGGATTCCGGCGACCTTGCCGTCTTCCACCTGGATTTCCAAGCCGCACATGGCTTCACACAGTGGACAGGTGTAGAGGTGCCTGCCGTCTTCTCCGGTCGCGGCCACCTGCTTGGTCAATCCCGTGGTCATCGACGCCTCCGTTCCCGCCAGGATTGCGCGTTTGTTGTGACACACTGTAACGACTAATTCTCGACGGGAGAACCCACATCGTGAACGGGGGCACGCCGCCTTCGCGGCACCGGCGACAGGGATCGCGCCGCGATCCGGCCATCGACGAGGCGGTGCTTGCCGCGACGCGGACGCTGCTGGTCGAGCGCGGCTACTCGGCGACGACGATCGACCTGATCGCCGCCACGGCCGGGGTGAGCAGGCCCGCCGTCTACCGTCGGTGGAGCTCGAAGGCACAACTGGTGCACGAGGCCGTCTTCCCCGACCTCGGCCCGCAACCCCCGGAAGGCGACTTCATCGCCGAGATCGCCCGGCTCTGCGCGGGCGCCGTCCGGATGTACGGCGATCCCGCTGTGCGCGAGGCGATCCCGGGGCTGATGGTCGATCTTCGCTCCGACCGGCGGCTGCGCCGGGTGATCAGCGACCGCCTGGAAGCGGCCGCCCGTAGCCAGCTCGCCGCCAGGGTCGATGACGCGTCCGCTGCAGGGTTGGCGCGACGCGGGATCAGCGCCGACATCCTGATGGACATGATCGCCGGTGGCGCCTGGTACGCGGTGTGCGTGCGGCACGTGACCAACACCGACCGCGCCGCCAAGGAGTTGACCGATCTGGTGTTGCACGGTGTGCTGAGCACATGCTCAGAGACATTCGAGAACTGACCAACGACCCCGAGGCGTACGCCGCCGAACTCCGCAGGCGCTGGGGTGGGCTGCTGAGCTACCGCTACATCGGCCGATTTCACGCGTCGATGGACAACGGGGTCGCCGACGAAACCGTCACGATGCGCCGCGATATGCGCAATCCGAGCGGCGGCCTACTGCTGGCAGTGCTGGGCATCGCATCCCCCGACAGCGGCGGTGTCTCGGATCTGGAAGCGGTTCCGAACCCCGTCATCTGGTCCTGCCAGGTGCTAGACCCGGGCCGCGACATCAAGCGCTTCGAGGTCCAAACCGAGGTGCTCAAGCAGGGACGGCAGATGGCCTACAGCCGCTCGAAGATCGTCGACGCCGACAAACCGAGTCGGGTGCTCGCGCTGACCGAGGGACAGGGCGTCAGCATCGGCGTTCCTCCCGAAGGCTTGACGAAGATGGAGCACGTCCCCCTCGAAGTCGTCGACTCCCCCGACCTGCCGCCGTTGTGGCAGGCCTTCGGCGGCGCCTGCCGGCCCGACGGGCACTGGGTGCTGCCGGAATTGTCGGCCGAGGTGGCCTCCCCCGACGCCGCGCTGCACATCGGCCCGCAGTTCGTCATCCTCGAGACCGGCGCGTTCGACGTGGCGTGCGGCGCGGCCGGAACCGATCAACTACAGGGCACGTCGTCGCACGTGATGTTCCTTGCCCGCGGGAAAGTCGGGCCGTTCCGCGTCGAAGCGCAGCCGCTCGTCGGCACCGACGGCACCGTCGCGGTGCGCACCCTGCTGCACGACGAGGGCAACGGCGACAAGGCGATCACCGCCGCGTCCTACGTTTTCCGCAGCGACTAGGGCCGATTGGGACGAGGCCGATGAGTCGTCGCGAACGAACCCCGACTCGACTCAACACAATTGTGGGCGAAGGGGGACTTGAACCCCCACGTCCCGAAGGACACTGGCACCTGAAGCCAGCGCGTCTGCCATTCCGCCACTCGCCCCAACAACCGGGGGAGCGTATCACTGAAGCAACCCCGATCCCCAACCGTACCGATCCGGGCCAGCGGCCTGCCACCAGCACCGAGACGATTCTCAGAGTTCTGTTGGTCCCGCATCCGTGTGCTCTGCCGATACCATGCAATGTGACAGGTGTGGTTACACGACACGCGGGTGACCGGGCATCTGATCGGAAATGACCGACGACGGCGAGTGAGGCAGGCGATCAGATGGGTCTTGTCGACCGCATCGAGCGCAAGCTTGAGTCGACCGTGGGCGACGCCTTCGCGCGGGTTTTCGGCGGATCGATTGTGCCGCAAGAGGTCGAGTCCATGTTGCACAGGGAAGCCGACTCCGGTGTGCGGGAATTGGCGGGCGGCAGGATTTTGGCGCCGAACGAGTACGTCATTACCCTCAGCGTGGCCGACTACCAGAAGGTGAGCGCTGACCCGGACCTGACTTCAGCCACTTTTGCCCGGCACTTGGAGGGTTACATCCATGAGCAGGGGTGGCAAACGTATGGTGATGTGGTCGTTAGGTTTGAGCAGTCAGCGAACCTTCACACCGGACAGTTTCGCGCTCGTGGTGCCGTCAACCCCGACTCCACCACTGGCGAACCCGCCCCAGCACAACGAGACCGCGCGTACACCGCAGAACCAGGAGTACAACCGATGACCGACAACCCGAATTACCGCGGAGGCCAGGGACAGGGGCGGCCCGACGACTACTACGACGACCGCTATGGGCGCCCCGAGGAGCGGGAAGGCGGCAGCCAAGAACCCCGCGGCCAGTATCCGCCGCCGGACCAGCGGGGTTACCCGCCGCCGGGCGAGCCCGGCTACGGCCAGCGGCCGGGCTACCCAGAACAGGGCGGCGGCTACCCCGAGCAGGGCGGCGGCTACCCCGAGCAGGGCGGCGGCTACCCCGAGCAGGGCGGCGGATATCCCGAGCAGGGCGGCTACCCGCCGCAGCAATACGAGCAGCGGCCGCCCGCCGGTTACGGCCCCCCGCCGGGTGGCGGCTACCCCGACCAGGGCGGCTACCGGCAGCCACCCGGCGGTTACCCGCCGCCAGGCCAGCCGGGCGGCGACTACGGCCGTCCGCCGGCAGCCCCGCCTGGCAGCCCCACCTGCAGCCCCACCGCGTCAGGACGACTACGGCCGTCAGCCGGGAGGCTATCCCGAACAGCCGGGTGGCTACCCCGAACAGGGCGGCGGTTACCCCGACCAGGGTGGCGCCTACCAGGACCAGGGTTACGGCGGTCAGCAGTACGGCCGCCAGGACTACGGACAGCAGCCCGACTACGGCCGCTATGGTGAGCCGCCGGCTGCCGGCTACGCCGACCAGGGATACGGCGAGCCCGCCGGTGGTGGGTACGACTACGGTCAGCCCCCCGCTACGACGGGTGCAGGCTACGGCGGATACGGGCAGGGTGACTACCCGGCCGGCGGCGCCAACATCACCCTCCAGCTCGACGACGGCAGCGGCCGGACCTATCAGCTGCGCGAGGGCGCCAACGTGATCGGACGTGGCCAGGACGCTCAGTTCCGGCTGCCCGACACCGGTGTGTCTCGTCGGCATCTGGAGATCCGGTGGGACGGCCAGGTCGCGCTTCTGGCCGACCTCAACTCCACCAACGGCACCACCGTGAACAACGCGCCGGTGCAGGAGTGGCAATTGGCCGACGGCGACGTGATCCGACTCGGCCACTCCGAGATCATCGTCCGCGTCCACTGACGTTCACGGCCGGTCACAGCACGGGTACAAGCTGTCTGCTTCCCCCTCACACTGCTGACTGTCCAAGTATCGTGACGTTGCCGAAGCTCGTCGCGCACGTGAGGAGCGAGGCAGAACCGGCGCACGCGAGGAGCGGGGTAGACACTGCACTGGCCGTGTTGTCGGCGCGACTGGACCTGGGCGGGCACGGAGAGGACGTCAGATGCAGGGATTAGTGCTGCAGCTGACGCGCGTCGGATTCCTGCTGCTGCTCTGGCTCTTCATCTGGTCGGTCTTGCGGATCCTGCGCACCGATATCTATGCGCCGACCGGAGCGGTGATGGTCCGGCGCGGACTTGCACTGCGCGGTTCGCTTTTGCCGTCGAGGCAGAAGCGCCACACCGCCCGCACCCTCGTGGTGACCGACGGCGCGCTCTCAGGCACCCGCATCACGCTCGGCGGCCAGCCGGTGCTGATCGGCCGCGCCGACGACTCCACTCTGGTTTTGACCGACGATTATGCGTCGACGCGGCACGCCCGGCTGTCACAGCGGGGTTCGGAATGGTATGTGGAAGACCTAGGATCGACCAACGGCACATACCTTGACAGGGCGAAGGTGACTACGGCGGTACGTGTTCCATTAGGCACGCCGGTTCGAATCGGCAAAACGGTAATTGAGCTGCGTCCGTGACGCCCACGCGAGGAGCGCAATGACGCTCGTGCTTCGTTACGCCGCGCGCAGCGACCGCGGCCTCGTTCGGGCCAACAACGAGGACTCGGTGTATGCGGGCGCGCGCCTGCTCGCGCTGGCCGACGGCATGGGCGGTCACGCGGCCGGCGAGGTGGCGTCTCAACTGGTGATCGCTGCGCTGGCGCATCTTGACGACGACGAGCCCGGCGGCGATCTGCTCTCCAAGCTCGACGGCGCGGTCCGGGAGGGTAACTCGGCGATCGCGGCGCATGTCGAGGCCGATCCCGAACTCGAGGGCATGGGCACCACGCTCACCGCAATCCTGTTCGACGGCAACAGACTTGGGCTGGTGCACATCGGCGACTCTCGCGGTTACATGCTGCGCGACGGGGAATTGGCACAGATCACCAAGGACGACACCTTCGTTCAGACGCTGGTCGACGAGGGCCGGATCACCGCAGAGGAGGCGCACAGCCACCCGCAGCGATCGCTGATCATGCGGGCGCTCACCGGGCACGAAGTCGAACCCACGCTGATCATGCGGGAGGCCCGTGCCGGCGACCGCTACCTGTTGTGCTCGGACGGGCTGTCCGATCCGGTCAGCCACGACACGATCCTGGATGCCCTGCAAATATCGGATGTGGCCGAAAGTGCTGACCGGCTCATCGAACTCGCGCTGCGCGGCGGCGGGCCCGACAACGTCACGGTGGTCGTCGCCGATGTCATCGACTACGACTATGGACAGACGCAGCCGATCCTTGCGGGCGCGGTGTCCGGAGACGACGACCAGGTCGCCCCGCCCGACACCGCAGCGGGCCGCGCATCCGCCTTCAATCCCCGTCGCACCGAAGCCAAACGTGTTGTGACGCAACCGGAAGAGATCCCTCGCCGCCCTCGCTCACGCCGCAAAATGCTCATCGCCGCGGCGGTGCTGGTCCTCGTCGTGCTGGCCGGGCTCGCCGTCGGCAGGGAGATCGTCCGCAGCAACTATTACGTCACCCAGCACGACGGCACGGTGTCGATCATGCGCGGTGTTCAGGGTTCCTTTCTCGGCGTCCAGCTTCAGGAGCCCTACCTCCTGGGTTGCCTGAACGAGCGAAATGACCTGTCGCTCATCAGCGCCGCGCAATCCGGCGACAACCTCAACTGCCGAATGCTCAATGTCAACGACATGCGGCCGTCGGAGCGCGCACAGATCATCGCCGGCCTACCGTCGGGCAGCCTGGACAACGCCATCGGTCAGATCGAGGAGCTCGCCCGCAGCTCGGTGCTGCCGACGTGTCCCACGCGCACCCCGCCGCCGCCGACACCGACCGCCGCACCAGCTCCCCCACCACCTGGCCCACTGGAATCACTCAGTCCCGCACCGGAAACGCCGACCGACCCCAATGGCCCGACGGCGAACCCGACCCGCGGACCGCTGCCCGGGCCGGCTCCCGAGACGCCTACTACCGTGACCGCTCCCCCGTCTCCGTCGCCGACAGCCACCGCGCTGCCGCCGCCGCCCTCCGAGCCGGGCAAGACCTGCCGGACCGTGTCATGACGACGCAACCTCAGCCAGCCGTCACCGTATTGCCGCCCTTACCGAACCGGCGCAACGCCGAACTGTTCCTGCTGGGGTTCGCCAGCGTCATCACCATCGTGGCTCTGCTTATCGTGGAGGCCAACCAGGAGCAGGGCCTGAGTTGGGACCTGGCCTCCTACACGCTCGCCTACATGGCGCTGTTCGGCGGCGCACACTTGACGATCCGGCGCTTCGCGCCCTACGCCGACCCGCTGCTGCTGCCTGTGGTGGCACTGCTGAACGGGTTGGGGCTGGTGATGATCCACCGCCTCGACCTTGCCGCAGGCGACGTCACCTCAGGTGGGTTGCGCGGGCCGAGCGCCAACCAGCAGATGCTGTGGACCCTTGTCGGGGTCATCGCCTTCTCGTTGGTCGTGGTCTTCCTGCACGACCATCGAATCCTGGCCCGCTACGGGTACGTCTGCGGTGCCGTCGGGCTGATACTGCTGGCGATCCCCGCAGTCCTGCCGCGGTCGGTTTCGGAGCAGAACGGCGCGAAGATCTGGATTGAGTTGCCCGGCTTCTCGATTCAGCCCGCAGAGTTCTCCAAGATCCTGCTGCTCATCTTCTTCGCCGCGGTGTTGGTGTCCAAGCGCAGTGTCTTCACCAGTGCCGGTAAACACGTGCTCGGCATGGACCTGCCCCGTCCTCGCGACCTGGCGCCACTGCTCGCTGCGTGGATCCTCTCGGTCGGCGTGATGATCTTCGAGAAGGACCTGGGCACCTCACTACTTCTCTACGCGTCGTTCCTCGTGCTGGTGTACGTGGCGACCAACCGGTTCAGCTGGGTCGTCATCGGGCTGGCGCTGTTCGCGGCGGGAAGCGTTGCGGCGTACTACATATTCGACCACGTCCAGGTCCGCGTGCAGAACTGGTTGGACCCGTTCGCCGATCCCGATGGCGCCGGCTACCAGATGGTGCAGTCCCTCTTCAGCTTCGCCACCGGCGGGATCTTCGGCACAGGCCTCGGCAACGGGCAGCCCGGCGTGGTGCCCGCGGCATCGACGGACTTCATCATCGCCGCGGTCGGCGAGGAGCTCGGTCTGGTCGGGCTGGCGGGTGTGCTGATGCTCTACACGATCGTCATCATCCGCGGGCTGCGCACTGCGATCGCGGTGCGCGACAGCTTCGGCAAGCTGCTCGCCGCCGGACTGGCTTCCACCCTGGCGATCCAGTTGTTCATCGTCGTCGGCGGTGTGACCAAGCTGATCCCGCTGACGGGTCTGACCACTCCGTGGATGTCCTACGGCGGTTCGTCACTGCTCGCCAACTACGTGCTGCTGGCGATTTTGATCAGAATCTCGCACGCCGCGCGCCGCCCGATCGTGACCCGGCCGCCCAACAAGTCGCCGATCGCGTCGGCAGGTACCGAGGTGATCGAGCGCGTATGAACACCTCGCTGCGCCGGATCTCGGTCATGATCATGGTGTTGATCGTGTTGTTGCTCGTCAATGCCACACTGACGCAGGTCTTCACGGCCGACGGTCTACGCGCCGATCCACGCAACCAGCGCGTGCTGCTCGACGAGTACTCGCGCCAGCGCGGCCAGATCTCGGCGGGCGGTCAGCTGCTGGCCTACTCGGTGTCGACCGACGGCCGCTTCCGGTTCCTGCGGGTCTATCCGAATCCCCTCACGTACGCGCCCGTCACCGGCTTCTACTCGCTGCGGTTCTCCAGCAACGGCCTTGAGCGAGCCGAGGACACCATCCTCAACGGCTCCGACGAACGGTTATTCGGTCGCCGGCTGGCCGACTTCTTCACCGGTCGCGATCCACGCGGCGGAAACGTGTCGACCACCATCAATCCCCGGGTGCAGGAGGCGGCGTGGGACGCGATGGAGCAGGGCTGCAACGGGCCGTGCACGGGTGCCGTCGTCGCACTGGAACCGTCGACCGGGAAGATCCTGGCGCTGGTCTCTGCGCCGTCGTTTGACCCCAACCTGCTGGCCAGCCACGACGTCGACGAGCAGGCCGACGCCTGGCAGCAGTTGAGGGACAACCCCGGCAACCCGCTGCTGAACCGGGCGATCTCTGAGACATACCCACCGGGGTCGACGTTCAAGGTCATCACCACAGCCGCGGCGCTACAGGCCGGGGCGACACCAGACGTTCGATTGCCGTCCGCTGCACGAATTCCATTGCCGGATAGCACCGCAACGTTGGAGAACTTCGGCGGAGCGCCTTGCGGCGGCGGACCCTCCGCCTCGCTGCGGGAAGCGTTCGCGAAGTCGTGCAACACCGCATTCGTCCAACTCGGCATCGACACCGGTGCCGACGCGCTGAAATCGACCGCGCAGGCATTCGGCCTTGACGCCAGTCCCGCGCCGATTCCGATGCAGGTCGCCGAGTCCACCGTCGGCCCGATCAGCGATGCCGCCGCCCTCGGGATATCGAGCATCGGGCAGAAGGACGTTGCCCTCACGCCGCTGCAGAACGCGCTGGTGGCCGCCACCATCGCGAATAAAGGGGTACCGATGCAGCCGTACCTGGTCGACAGCCTCAGGGGGCCCGACCTGTCGAATATCGCGACGACAACGCCACACGAACAGCGCCGTGCAGTGTCGGGGCAGGTCGCCGATACACTTACTGACTTGATGGTCGACGCCGAGCAGGTGACGCAGCAGAAGGGAGCCATCGCCGGCGTGCAGATCGCATCCAAAACAGGCACCGCCGAGCACGGGACTGACCCGCGCAACACTCCGCCGCACGCGTGGTACATCGCGTTCGCGCCTGCCCGCGCGCCCAAGGTGGCGGTTGCGGTGCTCGTGGAGAACGGTGGTAACCGGCTTTCGGCCACCGGCGGCGCGCTTGCCGCGCCCATCGGTCGAGCGACGATAGCCGCAGCGCTGCGGGAGGGCACATGAGCCCCCGCGTTGGAGTGACGCTGTCGGGCCGCTACCGCCTGCAGCGGCTGATCGCCACCGGCGGCATGGGCCAGGTGTGGGAGGCCGTGGACTCGCGGTTGGGCCGCCGGGTAGCGGTCAAGGTGCTGAAGGCCGAGTTCTCATCCGATCCCGAGTTCGTCGAGCGCTTCCGCGCCGAGGCACGCACCGTCGCGATGCTCAACCACCCGGGCATCGCCAGCGTGTACGACTACGGCGAGACCGACATGGACGGCGAGGGTCGCACCGCATACCTGGTGATGGAGCTGGTCAACGGAGAGCCGCTCAACTCGGTGATCAAACGCACCGGCAGGCTCTCGTTGCGGCACGCCCTCGACATGCTCGAGCAGACCGGCCGCGCCCTGCAGGTCGCCCACACCGCAGGCCTGGTCCACCGCGACGTCAAGCCGGGCAACATCCTGATCACCCCGACCGGTCAGGTGAAGCTCACCGACTTCGGTATCGCGAAGGCCGTCGACGCCGCGCCGGTCACCCAGACCGGGATGGTCATGGGCACCGCGCAGTACATCGCACCCGAACAGGCGCTGGGTCATGACGCGACCGCCGCCAGCGACGTCTACTCGCTGGGAGTCGTTGGCTACGAGGTGGTTTCGGGTAAGCGCCCGTTCACCGGTGACGGTGCCCTGACGGTGGCGATGAAGCACATCAAGGAGACGCCCGCCCCGCTGCCCGCCGACCTGCCGCCCAATGTGCGCGAGCTGATCGAGATCACCCTGGTGAAGAACCCTGGCATGCGGTACCGGTCCGGCGGCCCATTCGCCGATGCGGTGGCCGCCGTTCGGTCCGGCCGCCGGCCGCCGCGCCCCAATGCGGCACCCGCTCTCGGGCGCGCAACACCGACCGCCGTGGGCTCTGCTCCGCCGAGTGCCGCCATGACAGCGCGGGCCCCCGCGACCGCCGCGCGCGCCCGGCCGGTGACCGGCGGACACCGGCCACCCCCGCCCCGACGGACGTTCTCGTCCGGACAGCGGGCGCTGCTGTGGGCCGCAGGTGTACTCGGAGCGCTGGCGATCGCCATCGCGATCCTGATCGTGCTGAACGCCCAGGACAAGAAGGACCGGGAATCCCCGCCGCCGACAGTCACCGACACCGTCACCCAAACGACACCGCAAGGTGCTCCGCCGCTGGTCAAAGTGCCAGATTGGACCGATGAGGGGTCCATCGGTCATGGTGGAGAACAAATTGGGGTATACCGACTCAACGCGATCGCGCCGTCCGCACCGATGCGGGCGGCGTCATCGGATCTAGAACAGACATTGGAATGACCACCCCGCAACATCTGTCCGACCGCTATGAACTTGGCGAGATTCTCGGCTTCGGAGGCATGTCCGAAGTCCATCTCGCGCGCGATCTGCGCCTTCATCGAGACGTAGCGGTCAAGGTGCTGCGCGCCGACCTGGCCCGCGACCCGAGCTTCTACCTCCGGTTCCGCCGGGAGGCTCAGAACGCGGCCGCACTGAATCACCCGGCGATCGTCGCGGTGTACGACACCGGCGAGGCCGAGACGCCGAACGGCCCGCTGCCCTACATCGTGATGGAGTACGTCGAAGGCGTCACGCTGCGCGACATCGTGCACAACGACGGACCGATGCCGCCGCAGCGGGCCATCGAAACCATCGCCGACGCGTGCCAGGCACTCAACTTCAGCCATCAGCACGGGATCATCCACCGCGACGTCAAGCCCGCCAACATCATGATCAGCAAGGCGGGCGCGGTGAAGGTGATGGACTTCGGCATCGCGCGCGCCATCGCGGACGCGGGTAACCGCGTCACCCAGACGGCTGCCGTCATCGGTACCGCGCAGTATCTGTCCCCGGAGCAGGCCCGCGGCGAGAAGGTCGACGCTCGCTCCGACGTCTACTCGCTGGGTTGCGTGCTGTACGAAATCCTCACCGGCGAGCCACCTTTCGTCGGTGACTCGCCCGTAGCCGTCGCGTACCAACACGTGCGCGAGGATCCGATTCCGCCGTCGGAGCGCCACCCCGGCATCTCTCCCGAGCTGGACGCCGTTGTGCTCAAGTCGCTGGCCAAGAACCCCGACAACCGGTACCAGACCGCCGCCGAGATGCGTGCCGACCTGATCCGCGTGCACAGCGGCGAGGCGCCCGATGCACCGAAGGTGCTCACCGACGCCGAACGCACCTCGATGCTGGCGGCCACCGGCCCGAGCGACCGGACGCCGCCCACCGAGCAGCTGCCGGCCCACCAACCCAACTACGGCGACCGTGACCGCGGTCAGTCGGTCGGACGCTGGCTGATCGCGGTGGCGGTGCTGGCGGTGCTGACGGTCGTGGTGACGATCGCGATCAACATGATCGGCGGCAATACCCGCGACGTGCAGGTGCCCGACGTGAGCGGCCAAGCCTCGGCCGATGCGGTGGTGGCGCTGCAGAACGCCGGCTTCAAGACCCGTAAGCAGATGACGCCCGATTCGAAGGTCCCCCCGGACCATGTGATCGATACCCAACCGAGCGCCGATACCGCGGTCGACGCGGGCGACGAGATCACCATCAACATCTCCACCGGGCCCGAGCAGCGCGAGATTCCCGACGTCGCCTCGCTGAGCTACGCGGAGGCCGTCAAGAAGCTGACCGACGCCGGCTTCGGGCGGTTCAGGCAGAGCCCGTCAGCGTCGACGCCCGAGCTCAAGGACCGGGTGGTGGGCACGCTGCCGCCGGCCAACCAGACCTCGGCGATCACCAACGAGATCACGATCGTGGTCGGCACCGGTCCCGAGAGCAGACCGGTTCCCGATGTGAAGACCCAGACCGTCGAATCGGCCCAGCAGATCCTCACTGCGAGCGGTTTCACGACGTCGGTGCCCGTCGACGTGGACAGTTCAGAGCCCGCTGGTCAGGTGATCGGCACGAATCCGTCCGCCGGACAGACCGTTGCACTCGACACCGTCGTGCAGCTTCAGGTGTCGCGGGGCAACCAGTTCACCATGCCCGACCTGCGCGGGCAGTTCTGGGCCGACGCCGAGCCGCGTCTGCGGGCGCTGGGCTGGACTGGCGGGCTGGACAAGGGTGCCGACGTCCGCGACAGCGGTCAACGGTCCGCTGCCGTGGTGACTCAGAGCCCGGCGGCGGGCAGCACAGTGAATTTCAGCGCGACGATTACGCTGAGCTTCGCTGCGTAGCCGCGCGCACGGTGTTGGCGACCTCGTCTTCCAGAGTCCGGACCAGGGACTCGGCCGGGGCGCTGCCGCAGTAGGCCAGCCAGTTGGCCAGCATCCGGTGTCCGCCCTCGGTGAGGATCGACTCGGGGTGGAATTGCACTCCGTGGATGGGCAGTTCGACGTGGCGCACCCCCATGATGACCCCGCCCTCGGTGCGGGCGGTGACCTCTAGCTCTGCGGGCACGGTGTCCGGCAGGATTGTCAGCGAGTGATATCGCGTCGCGGTGAACGGATCCGGGAGGCCCTGCAGCACACCGACATTGGCGTGAAAAACGGTGCTCGTCTTGCCGTGCAGCAGCTCCGGAGCGCGGTCCACGGTGCCGCCGAACGCCACCCCGATCGCCTGGTGTCCGAGGCACACCCCGAGTAGCGGTGTCTTGGCCGCCGCGCAGGCTTTCACCAACGGGATGGACGCCCCTGCCCGCTCGGGCGTGCCGGGGCCCGGGCTGAGCAGCACGCCGTCGAAGTCCTTCGCTGCCGCGTCGATGTCGGCGTCGGTGGCGAGGCGGTCGTCGTCGTTGCGCCACACCTGCGCGTCCACACCGAGCTGCCCGAGGTACTGGACCAGGTTGAACACGAAGCTGTCGTAGTTGTCGACGACCAAGACCTGCATCAGCCCAGGTTACTAGGCGTGCCTGGCGGCCTCCTGGGCGAGTTGGACGCGCGACGACAGGCCGAGCTTGGCGTAGACGTGGGTCAGGTGGGTCTCGACTGTGCGCGGGCGAGATGAAGAGCCGGGTGGCGATGTCCTTGTTCGGCAGGCCCTCGGTGAGAAGGCGCGACCACGTCGAGTTCGGTCGGCGTCAGCGATGCCCACCCGGTGCTCGGTCGTCTGCGCTCGCCGCGGCCGCGCTGGGCATAGGCGATCGCCTCATCGGTCGACAGCGCCGCGCCTTCGGCCCAGGCCGCCTCGAAGTCGTTGTCGCCCATGGCTGCTCGTAGTTCGTCGATGGCGGCTTCATGGTCTCTGCGTCGAAGCTGGGGAACCGAACCTCGCCGGTGCGCTGTCGCATCGCCTCGGCCGCACCGAAGAGTCGCGCTGCCTCGCGGTGGCGTCGCGCCCTCGTGGCCAGTTTCGCCAGACACTCGAGTGCCGGCGGCATCCGAAGCTCGACGCTGGTTTCTGTCGCAGCCGAAAGCGCCGCTTGCGCGTCCTGTTCGGCACCGTCCATCTCACCTTGGGCGAGCCTCACTTGCGCACGCGTCATCAGCGCGACCGACAGGTAGCAGCCGCCGGTGATCGCGACAACGTCGTCGGCCCACTTCCTCGCAAGAGGAGCGTCTCCGCATGCCAGCGGCGTCAGCGCCGAGAACCCATATAGTCCGGCCATCATCCGATTGAGCCCTGAACGTTGCCGCGCCAAGGCATACGTCTGGAAGGCCGCCTCATCATCACCAGCCGCTTGGTAAGCCACCGCGACCGTCGCTTGACCCAGGCCCTCGAAGAACTCCATCAGGTCAGCCGCAGCGGTGAGAGCCGTATCGGCGGAAGCGTGCGCGCCGTCGCTATCGCCAAGACTTGCTCGCGTGAACCCCTGCACCAACAGTGAGTACAGCTGCAACATCGTGTTTTGCGCAGCGGCAGCGTCTTCGACCGCGCTATCGAGCTTGATCAAGGCACCGTGCAAGTTGCCTTGATAAGCGCGCGCCCAACCTTGAGCCCAGTGGAACACCCGCGTCGTCGCGTGATTACCGATAGCCGTTGATATCTCGAGGCCCTTCGTGGCCGCGTCTTCGACTGCTACGGGATCGCCGGCGCCGACCCCGGAACGGGCCTGTTCGACGTAGATCTGACTCCAAATCCATGGATCATCGAGGCCCTGAGCAAGTTCGGCAGCCTCGGCAAAGCATGCCGCCGCCATCTCTTCGTCGAAATAGGTGCTGACCCCTCGCGCGATCAATCCTCGGATAACCAGGGCCGGATCACCGACCTCGCGCGCCAAAGCTAAAGCCCTTTCGGATTCGTCGAGGCTCTCTGTCCGAAGGGTCCACGCGACCAACATGACCCGGTCCATCAGCGCGCGCGCATGCAACGCGGGAGCGACTGGTGACGTCGAGGCCTCCCGCCCAAGCGCAGATTCCAGCCATGCCAGACCTTCGCCGTTGCGACCCCCGTCTTGCCAGACGGGGAACAGAGCCGACGCCAGTCGGAATGCCGTCTCCGTGTCACCGGTTTCCAGACTCCACCGGAAGGCCGCTCTGAGGTTGTCGATATCGCTGTCGATCCGTTGGAGATGATCGCGGTAGTCCGGTCGCGCGGGCGAGTCGAGCACAGCCGCCACCGACATGTAGTGGTCGCGATGCCGGGCGCGCACATCGTCGGCTTCGCCCGACTCGCCGAGCTTTTCGAGCGCATACTGGCGGACCGTTTCAAGAAGCCGGTATCGCGTTCGGCCACTGGCGTGTTCGGCGACCACGAGCGACTTGTCCACTAGCAGGGTCAGTTGGTCGAGTACCTGATAGCGCTCCACGTCGGTCGTGCCGGCGACGGCCTGGGCCGCGTCAAGGTCGAACCCACCGAGGAAAACCGCCAGGCGGCGGAACAGCACGCGTTCCGGTTCGGTCAACAACGCGTGCGACCAGTCGACCGACGCACGCAGCGTTTGTTGCCGCCGCACCGCGGTGCGCGCCCCGCCCGTCAACAGCCGGAATCGGTCGTGCAGGCTGCCGAGGATTTCGTCCAGCGAAAGTGCGCGCACGCGGGCCGCAGCCAATTCGATCGCCAGCGGCATCCCGTCCAGGCGCCTGCAGATCTCCTCGACGGTGTCCGAATTGTTCTGGGTGACAGCGAAATCTGGTCGGATCCGGCGGGCTCGGTCGGCGAACAGGTCGACCGCCTCGTCGCCGATCGACAGCGACGGCACCAGGAAGGTCACCTCTCCGGGTACCCCGAGTGGTTCTCGACTGGTCGCGAGCAGTCGCAACGCAGGACAGGCGCCCAAGAGTTCGGTGGACAGCGACGCGGCCGGCTCGAGGAGATGCTCACAGTTGTCCACGACCAACAACATCCGCCGCTCACCGATGGACCGAACGACGCTGTCGACGGTCGACCGGCCGGGCTGGTCCGGCAGGCCGAGGGCCCTCGCCACCGCCACCGGCACGACCTCTGCACGCGTGACGGGCGCCAAGTCGATGTAGTGCACCCCGTCGCGGAAGTCGGCCCCGAAGCGGGCGGCGATTTCGACGGCGAGCCGCGTCTTACCCGCCCCGCCCGCACCCGTCAGGTTCACCAGGCGGTTGTCCCCCAACAGCAGGCGCACATCGTCCATCTGTGCGCCGCGGCCGATGAAGCTGGTGAGCTGGGCCGGAAGGTTGGTCTTTTCAACGCTTTTCGACGTGCGCAGCGGCGGGAAGTCGTTGCAGGTGTCGGGGTGGCACAGCTGCACAACCCGCTCGGGCCTGGGCAGATCCCGTAACGGGTGTGTGCCCAGATCGGTCAGCCACGCGTCCTCGGGCAGCCAGTCGACGACCAATGGCTCGGTCGCGCCGGACAGCAGGGTCTGACCGCCGTGGCCCAGATCGCGCAGGCGCGCGGTCCTGTTGATGGTCGGTCCGGCGTAGTTGCCCTCGTCGCGCAGCTGGATCTGTCCGGTGTGCACGCCGATTCGCAACCGAATCGGCGCCAACGGCGCCCGCTGCAGTTCCAGCGCGCACGCCACCGCATCGCTGGCCCGCGCGAACGCCACCACGAAGCTGTCGCCCTCGCCCTGTTCGACCGGCCGCACACCGTCATGGCTGGAGACGAGTCCGGTCACCGCGTCGTTGAGCCGCTCCAGCGCCGCGGCCATCTCGTCGGGCTGGGTCTCCCACAGCCGTGTGGAACCCTCGACGTCGGCAAGCAGCAGCGTCACGGTTCCAGTCGGCAGCTCGCTCACAGCTGAGGCCATACTGCTCCTCGCGTCCGCGAAGTCGCTCCATGCTTCGGGTGCGCTCATGCTAGCCAGCATGCGAAGCGCAGCAGGAGAAAACATCCGCGAAACCCCGTATATGGCTCTCGGGGGCGCTCAGTAGCCGATGGGGCCCGCAGGCTTGGCGAACCGCATCCGCACCGGCTCGGTGTGCCCGACCACGTCGACCGACGCGCGGGGCTCCTCCGAATACCCCAGGCCGAACCGCACCACGTACTGCTTGTAGAGCGTCACCAGCGGGGCCGCCGCCAGGGCCGCCTGCATCGCGACGGGGTCGCCGACGGCGGTGACGACGTATGGCGGGCTGTAGGTGCGGCCGTTGAGAAGAAGCGTGTTGCCGACGCATCGCGGCGCAGACGTCCCGATGATCCGCTGATCCTGCATCTGGATGCCTTCGGCGCCGCCGCTCCACAGCGCGTTGAGCACAGCCTGAATGTCCTGCTGATGCACCACGAGATCAT
This sequence comes from uncultured Actinomycetota bacterium, assembly GCA_963822305.1. Lineage (GTDB taxonomy): Bacteria > Actinomycetota > Actinomycetes > Mycobacteriales > Mycobacteriaceae > Mycobacterium. The sequence continues at coordinate 580,195 of CAWGHF010000015.1, forward strand.
CGGGGGATGCATCGCGAGGGAACCGGCCGTTGGCGTCGCGCTGGGCGTCGGTGAGGGTGACGACGAGCCCGGGGCCGCGGATGGGGTCGAGGCCGGCGTCGGCGGCCAGGATTTCGTTGCGGTGCTGGATCGCCGCCAGCGCGGCGTCGGTGCCCGGTGACCCGCCGTGATGGGTGTCGATCTCGGTGACGAGGTGATCGCGCTGTGCGCTGAGCCGGTCCACCGACTGCTGGGCTTCCCTGACCAGGTCCACCAACCGGGGCGCGTCGCTGCGCCGGATCTCGTCGCCGCCGGAGACCCCGTGGGTGGCCGCCAGCAGCAGTCCGGCCAGCAGGCAGACCAGCGGCACGCCCAAGCGCCAGGCGGACCGAGTGAACTCTGCCATCGGCTCCTCCCCGTCGCATTCTCAATCTGTGGCCGACCTACGTTAACCTCGTAAGCGATTCCCGCTTCATCGTCGCACCAATGGCGCCGAGTGTTTGTGAAGGTAACCATGCCCAAGTCCAAGGTCCGCAAGAAGAACGACTTCACCGTCAACCCGGTCAGCCGCACTCCGGTCAAGGTCAAGGCCGGGCCGTCGAGCACCTGGTTCGTGGTCTTTTTCCTCGGCCTGATGGTGATCGGCCTGGCCTGGCTGTTGGTGTTCCAGCTCGCGTCGTCGTCGATTCCGTTCCTGGCCGAACTCGGCCCGTGGAACTACGCGATCGCATTTGCTTTCATGATCACCGGTTTGTTGCTAACTATGCGCTGGCGGTGACGGTCCCCTACGTCCTGATGAATTTATCTTGGACTTGGCGCGTTACCCGTTCGGCAACCTGATGGTCACCCAATCACATCGATGTGATTCATCCCCATTGGGGATAGCACTTGTGGATAACCCCATAAACCGGGGTAAAGGGGTGTGGATTACCCGTGCAGCAAACTGAGTGGAGCCCACCGGCGCTCGGAGTCGCAGCGTGCGGCGTACTCGGACTTATGATGGCTACCGCCGCTGTGACCCTTGTCACAGACGCTCCCGGCCGGGTTCTCTCAATCATTGCCGCTGCCGGACTTCTCTTGTTTGCAACCCTTTCTTGGCGTGCCCGGCCAAAGCTGGCAATCAGAGACGGCGGTCTATTAATTCGCGGACCGCTGCGAACACACCGGTTCGACAGGGCGGACATCAAGATCATCCGCATCACCGAATTCCGGCGGATCGGCCGAAAAGTGCGACTGCTCGAGGTCGACACGATCGACGATCAGTTATTCGTCCTGACCCGGTGGGATTTGGGCACCGACCCGCTGGACGTGCTCGATGCGCTGACCGCGGCCGGGCTCGCCGGCCGCTAGTCAGCCGTCAGGAGACGGTGATCGACTCGATCAGCACCGGCTCGGTGGGCCTGTCGCTGCGGTCGACCCCCGTCGTCGCGATGGCGTCGACGACCTTCCGCGACTCCGGTTCGACGACCTCGCCGAAGATGGTGTGCTTCCGATTGAGGTGCGGGGTCTTGCCGACGGTGATGAAGAACTGCGAGCCGTTGGTGCCCGGCCCCGCATTCGCCATCGCCAGCAGGTACGGCTTGTCGAACTGAAGCTCCGGGTGGAACTCGTCGTCGAACTGGTAGCCGGGTCCGCCGCGGCCGGTTCCGGTCGGGTCGCCGCCCTGAATCATGAAGCCGTCGATCACCCGATGGAACACGGCGCCGTCGTAGAACGGGCCGGAGGTGCCGCCGGTCGCGTTCTCGGTGCTGTAGTCCTTGGTGCCCTGTGCCAGACCGACGAAGTTCGCGACGGTCTTGGGGGCGTGGTTTCCGAACAGTGCGATCTTGATGTCACCACGATTGGTGTGCAGGGTCGCGGTCGCTGTCTGAATGGGGCTCGTCACGGGATGTCAGTCTGCCACGCGCGGTTGACGGCGAACCGGGCACCGTTGTGTTGCCGTTGGTGGCAGGGTGGGTATCGATTGCAATCAACGCCGTGAAAGAGGTGGACATGAGCTCGAAGACGGATGCTCGGCTGAGCCCGGGACAACGCTTGTCGCGCGGGCTGCATTACACCGCGGTGGGACCGGTCGACGTGACGCGGGGCACGGTCGGGCTGAGCTGGCAGGGCGCGCACTCGGCCGCCACCAGCCTGCGTCAGCGCCTCGAGAAGAGCAGGCTGGCCAAGGAGTTCGAGGACGCGCAAGACACCATCGCCCACGAACTCGCCGCGGCACAGGAGGTGCTCGCGAACCTGCCTCAGGTGATCGCGGACGCCCGCAAGCCCAAGCGGCGGCCCCGGCCCGTCGTTCTCGCCGCGGCTGGCGTTGCGATGATTGCCGTTGGGGCAGTGGTGTTTTCGATCATCCGCAGATCGATGCAACCCGAGCCGTCACCGCGGCCGCCAAGCGTGGAGGTCACGCCGAAGCCGTAGGGACAGCTTCGGCGACTTCTACGTGAGGGTCGTTTATTTTGTTCAAACACGACCCTCATGCAGATCTCGACGCGAAAGCTGCCCACCATGGGCACCGATACCATCAACGGAATTCCTCGGGCGGACCTTCAATCGCGCCCGCTGTGGAAGCGCAATCTCACGTGGTGGCTGGGTGGCCAGCTCGCCGCGACCAAGACCGGTCTCGAAATCTGGCGCAAAGTGGCCGCGCCGATCGAGGCGCCGCTGATGAAGGCGACCCGTGGCCGGGTCCGACTCAACCTCGCCGTGCCGATCGTGGTGTTGACGTCCATCGGCGCACGCAGCGGCGAGCGCCGCACGATCCCGCTCGCATACTTCACCGACAGCGGCGACGTGATCCTGATCGCGTCGAATTATGGGAAACAACGACATCCCGCCTGGTATCACAACCTGTGCGCCAACCCGAAGTGCGAGTTGCACATCGGGCCACGCGGCGGACATTTTGTTGCTCGCGAAGTCACCGGCCCCGATCGTGACAGGCTCTACAGGCTCGCCGTCGAACGCCTCAACCGAGTGTGGGAGGTGGAGGAGAAGCGCAGTGGCGCCCGGAGAATCCCCGTCATGCGGCTGACGCCGGCTGAGAATTTCGAGAGTGGAGCGTACTAATTATGCTGAAAGACATCGCCGTAGTTCACGGTAGATATGTGTAACTGTGGGCAGATTGTGGGCACGGCGTGGGCACAACGCGGACCTCGTCGTGTTGACCGACTATCGCGTCGTCGATCCGGCATCTGCAGGAGCTCCACGCCGCGCGCACCTCTTCTGCTCGTGCGCGTCCGTGACGGCACAGGGCCTGTCGGGCCGATTTCGGACAAGGGCACATGGGGGCAGGACGGTCTTGCCGCTAATGCGCATTTGGTTATGCGCCGTGTCTTTTAAGCACTTCGAGGATCTGTTTGGTGTGCATGTCCCCGCTCTTGCAGCTTTCGCACAGGTGGCGCAACTCGAATACGGCTTCTTGTAGTTCCTCGAACCGTGCGGACGCTTCGGCGAGGGTGTCAATCAAGATGTTGTACTCAGCGTCGCCGCCGACCATGTCAGCCGCGAGGGAGTAATCCATGCAGTACCGTGGATCACGCTTCCCATTATCGAGATGCGCTCGGACGTATCCGCGTTTCCTCACGAGCATGGGCTTAGACCATTCTTTAGGCGCCTGACTGAACATTAGGCGTCTAAACCGAAACGTCTCACGAGGCGCGCCGAAGATACCGCGGCAGCCAGCGCCGGGCCGATGGGGATCCCGGTGTGACGACCTGCCTGGGCAGCCAACCACCGAACTCATTTCGAACGCGCTACTCGTCCGATTCCACGACGACGGGGTTCTCGTCGAAGTGATCCGTCTGCCACCGCACGGCCTTCTCTTGCCGAAGTATCTTCTCGCCAGGCGGCGTGCAATCATGCGTTTGTAAATCGGGCCAAAGAGATTCATGGCTCTGCGATTCAAGCGGCCTAGTTTCGCGACGAACTTGCGGTGCTTGACGTCGATGAACTCCCAACTCTGCGCATTCGGTGCCAGCGGCTCCTTCATGGCGAATTCAAGGAGCTGCTGGACGAGCGAGTCGTCAACCGGTCATCGCTTCGTCCTCGCTGCCACGAAGAGGCGCGTCAACCTCCTCCGGCAATTCTGACTCTTGCTCTTCCGCCCGCTTGTGCAGCTCGCCGAGCACCTCGGGGTCTGCATCCACGTGGAATTTCTAATAGATAGATCGGGGGTGACAGGTGTGGTCAGGGCTGAGCTATCAATAAAAATGCGATGGCCTGCAAATGGCTGCTAGATAGCAAACAGTCTATGCCGGAGTGTGCTGGTTTGCAACGGGTCGCAGCGGCACACGTTAAGCCAGCGCTTCTTTATGGTGGCACTGTTACGACAAGCGAAAGGAGACGCGGATGGCGTGGTATCTCGCCCTGCAGGGTGCGGCGCACATGGCCCATCAGTCGTCGGTCTATGAGCTTCAGGACTGGGTGGATGTGGAGAAGATCGCGGAGGAACTGGTCGGTTCGGCGACGCTGGACCGAGTCGTTGCCGTTCCTGCGGTGCTGGCGCCGAACCCGCGTCGGCGGCAGAAAGTGACGCTGTATGTGCGGCCCGCCGCCTGGGCCATGTGGACGTTCTACCAGCAGTCCGAGGAAGACCGGCGTCAGCTCGTGGAGCAACTCAATGCGATGTCCCAAGCGGCGCAGCAGCAGCGAGCGCAGGCGGCGCCGACGGCACAGATAAATCCGCTCACGGGTCAGGTCGGACCCGCAAAACATGCACACTTGCCGTAATCCGTGTCGGCCAGCCGGGCAGGCTGGACGCTGACACGGCCGATGCGGGTCACGTGCTCGACACGGCGCTGGCGCGGTATGGGGACATGGCGCTGGGGGACATCAGCCGTCATTTCGTACGGGAGTGGATCGCCGAGCTCAGCACCGAGATGGCGCCGGCCTCCGTTCACACGACGGTCGGCGTGCTACGCCAGGTGCTCGCGATGGCGATGGTCGACAACCGGCTGACGATGAATCCGGTCGACGGGGTCGAGCTCCCACCTGTCGACGGGCTGCGCGAGCAGCGATTCCTCACCCTTGAGCAGTTGCACGCGTTGGCCCTCGCCGCAGGAGAGAATCGCGCGCTGGTCTATGTGCTGGGGACATGCGGCTTACGGTTCGGTGAGGCAGCCGAGCTTCGATGGCGCGATGTCGACGGACTACGGCTGCGGATCGCAAGGTCTGTAACCCTCGTCGACGGCCGGTTCGTCGTCGGGTCACCGAAGAACGGCAAGGGTCGGACGGGCAGCCTCCCAGCTTTCGTCGCCGACCTTCTGGTGCGTGGTGAGCCCGATGCGTTGGTGTTCCCGGCCCCCCGGCCGCGGATACATGCGGGGTTCGAACGTCCGGCGGCGGTGGTGGTCACGGGCGGTCGCCGAAGCGCAATTGTTCCCCCGAAAGGTCGCGGGCGAGGAGACGCCTGTTTATGAGTTCAAGCTCCACGAGCTTCGGCATACTGCGGCGTCTCTGGCGATCCAGGCGGGCGCGAACATCAAGGCGTTGCAGAACATGCTCGGCCATGAATCGGCGGGGCTGACTCTGGACCGGTACGGCCACCTCTACGGGTCAGACGTGGAGGCCGTTGGAGTCGCAATTAATGTCTTGTTGACTCGCGGTTGTGGGCAAAATGTGGGCACAGAGCGGATTCCGGCCTAGAGGTAAGCGGTCACAATCCTCGCTGACCTGCCTATTTGTTTGTGGAGCCTAGGGGATTCGAACCCCTGACTTCTGCCTTGCAAAGGCAGCGCTCTACCAACTGAGCTAAGGCCCCGTTTCAGGAAGGTTGATCGGCAGCTGCGTGCCACACCTCGACGCCATGTCGCGACCGCACCACGAGTACCGCCAACGCCACCGCGACGACCAGTGCAACCAGCCTCATGGTGACCCTTTCCGTGGGCCTAGGAGGACTCGAACCTCCGACCTCTTCGTTATCAGCGAAGCGCTCTAACCGCCTGAGCTATAGGCCCGTATCGCACATGGCCGAGCGACGAGATTACCGTAATTGCGACGCTCGACCCAAACCGGATTAATCGCGGTCGGCCAGCGTCACCTCGATACCGCCGACAAGGTCGGTGGTCAGGTTGTAGATGAACACGCCGACGGTGGCCATCGCCGTCAACAGCACGATGTTGACCAGCCCGATCAGCGCAGCGCCGCCGAAGATCGTCCCGCTGGACACCAGCTCGCCGCCTGCCTGGCCGCTCGCGCTGGTGAGCAGGTCGCCGACGTTGCTGTTGAGCTTGCTCCACACGCCCATGCCGCCGAGCACGAGGTACAGGAACGCAACGGCGATCATCCAGACGAAGAACAGCGTGACCGACAGCACCAGTGAGACCTTGAGCGCGCTCCACGGGTCGATCCGGCGAATCTGCATGGCCGCCCGCACCGGGCCGGACTGCGTGCGGCCGGCCACCTGGACGCGGCCGGGCGCCGGTGGTCGGACCGGTGGCTCGGTGCGCTCGGGCACGGCCTTGCGCTGCGGTGACCGCGGCGCGCCGCCGGAGAGGTCGGGCAGTTCGCTCGCGTAGGCCCCCTCTTTGACCACCGGCTCGTTACGAGGCGGCGGTACGGGTTCGGCATCGGCGGCCGCTGCCGGGGCCGCCGACCCGCCGGAGATGAACCGGTTGAGGCGGGCGTCCGCCCCTGGAGTGTGGCCACCGCCTCGTTGCGGCTCGGGGCGGCTGGGCTCGCGCGGCGGGCGGGGCGACTGCTTCTGTGCCGCCCGCGCCGCCGGCCCGCGTTGCCACGGGGGAACGTCGCCGCCGCGGCCCATTGCTTTACCCAGTGAGCCCGTTTCGGGGTCGTCGGGCACGGAACCGTTGCCACTACCTTCTCCCGAGTGCGGATAGCCCGCCTCGTTCGGTGAAGTCACTCCGGCTCCTTACCGTCTGTCACGCCCCCGGCCCTATTCAGCCGCTTCAGCCTCGGCGTCGCTCTCCTCTGCATTGCGAGCGATCGCAATCAGTGTCGCGCCCTCACCCAGGTTCATCAACCGAACACCCTTGGTCTGCCGTCCGGCCTTGCGAACCTGGCGCGCGGCGGTGCGGATGACGCCCCCGCCCGACGTTATCGCGTAGAGCTCGGTGTCGTCATCGACCACCAACGCACCAACCAGACTGCCACGTCGCTTGTCGAACTGGATGGTCAATACCCCTTTGCCACCGCGGCCCTGCACCGGGTACTCGTCGATGGCGGTGCGCTTGGCATACCCGCCGGCCGTCGCGACCAGCAGGAATGTGTCCGGAACGACCACGTTCAGCGACAGCAGTGCGTCGTCGGTGTTGAATCGCATGCCCTGCACACCCGAGGTCGCCCTGCCCATCGGCCGTAGCGCCTCATCGGTTGCCGAGAAGCGAATCGACTGACCCTTGGCGGAGACCAGCAGCAGGTCGTCCTCGGCCGCGCACAGCACGGCGCCGACCAGTTCATCCCCGTCGCGCAGGTTCACCGCGACGATCCCGCCGGACCGGTTGGAGTCGAAATCGGTGAGCTTGGACTTCTTCACCAGCCCGTTGCGGGTGGCCAGCACCAGGTACGGCGCGTCCTCGTAGCTCCTGATCTGGATCACCTGGGCGATGCGCTCCTCGGGCTGGAACGCCAGCAGGTTCGCGACATGCTGGCCGCGGGCGATCCGGGACGCTTCGGGCAGGTCGTATGCCTTGGCCCGGTACACCCGGCCCTGCGTGGTGAAGAACAGGATCCAGTCGTGCGTCGAGCAGACGAAGAAGTGGTTGACGATGTCGTCCTGCTTGAGTCCCGCGCCCTGCACGCCCTTTCCGCCGCGTTTCTGACTGCGGTAGAGGTCGGTCTTGGTGCGCTTGGCGTAGCCGGTCTCGGTGATCGTGACGACGACATCCTCGCGGGCGATCAGGTCTTCGTCGCTGACCTCGCCGTCCGCTGCGATGATCTTCGTCCGCCGGTCGTCGCCGTACTTGTCGACGAGCTCGGTGAGCTCGTCACGCACGATGGCGCGCTGGCGCTCCGGCTTGGCGAGGATGTCTTCCAGGTCGGCGATCTCGGCTTCGATCTTGGCCAGGTCGTCGACGATGCGCTGGCGCTCCAGGGCGGCCAGCCGGCGCAGCTGCATGTCCAGGATCGCCTGCGCCTGGATGTCGTCGATGTCGAGCAGTTCGATCAAGCCCTGGCGGGCCACGTCGACGGTCTCCGATGCCCGGATCAATGCGATGACCTCGTCGAGCGCGTCGAGCGCCTTGACCAGGCCGCGCAGGATGTGGGCCCGTTCGTTGGCCTTGCGCAGCCGGTAGGTGGTGCGCCGGACGATCACGTCGAGTTGGTGGTTGACGTAATGGCGAATCAGCTGGTCGAGGCGCAGCGTGCGGGGCACACCGTCGACGATCGAGAGCATGTTCGCGCCGAAGCTGGTCTGAAGCTGGGTGTGCTTGTAGAGGTTGTTCAGCACCACCTTGGCCACGGCGTCGCGCTTGAGCTCGACCACGATCCGCAGACCGACGCGATCGCTGCTCTGGTCCTCGATGTTGGAGATGCCCGCCAACTTTCCGTCGCGGACCTGCTCGGCGATGGAGGTGATGAAGTTGTCGTGGTTGACCTGATACGGCAACTCGGTGATGACGAGCGAGGTTCTTCCGCGGGAGTCCTCTTCGATCTCCGCAACGCCGCGCATCCGGATCGAACCGCGACCGGTGGCATAGGTGTCATGGATGCCTTGCGAGCCCACGATCAAGCCGTGCGTCGGAAAGTCGGGGCCCTTGACGCGCTTGGTGACGGCCGCCAGCGTCGCTTCCTCGTCGGCGTCGTGATTCTCCAGGCACCAGAACACCGCCTCGGCGAGCTCGCGCAGGTTGTGCGGCGGCATGTTGGTAGCCATGCCGACCGCGATGCCGCCGGACCCGTTGGCAAGCAGGTTGGGGAACCGGCTCGGCAGGACCGTCGGCTCCTGCACCCGACCGTCGTAATTCGGGATGAAATCGACTGTCTCCTCGTCGATTTCGCGCAGCATCTCCATCGCCAGCGGAGTGAGACGCGCCTCCGTGTACCTCATCGCGGCCGCGGGATCGTTGCCCGGTGAGCCGAAGTTGCCCTGCCCGTCGACCAGCGGGTAGCGCAGCGACCACGGCTGCGCCATCCGGACGAGGGTGTCGTAGATCGACGCGTCGCCGTGCGGATGGTAGTTGCCCATCGTCTCGGCGACCGACCGCGCCGACTTCGCGTGGCTGCGGTCGGGCCGGAAGCCCGAGTCGAACATCGCGTACAGCACCCGGCGGTGCACCGGCTTGAGGCCGTCGCGGACCTCCGGCAGTGCGCGGCCGACGATCACGCTCATCGCGTAGTCGATGTAGCTGCGCTGCATCTCCTGCTGGATGTCGACCGGCTCGATGCGGTCTCCTGCTTCGTCGCCGGGCGGCAACGTGGTGTCAGTCATCTGGTTTCAGTCCTATTGGTGGTTAAACATCAAGGAAGCGGACGTCTTTGGCATTGCGCGTAATGAAGCTGCGGCGGGCCTCGACGTCCTCGCCCATCAGGATCGAGAAGAGTTCGTCGGCCGCCGCTGCGTCGTCGAGCGTCACCTGGCGCAGCACCCGCACCGACGGATCCATCGTGGTCTCCCACAGTTCCTTGGCGTCCATCTCGCCCAGGCCCTTGTAGCGCTGGATGCCGTCGTCGACGTTGATCCTCCTGCCCGCCTTCTTGCCCGCCTCGAGAAGGCCGTCGCGCTCCCGGTCGGAATAGGCGAACTCCGGCTCGCTGCGCTGCCACTTCAGCTTGTACAGCGGCGGCTGCGCCAAGAAGATGTGCCCGTTCTCGACCAACGGCTTCATGAACCGGAACAGCAGGGTCAGCAGCAGCGTCGAGATGTGCTGGCCGTCGACGTCGGCGTCGGCCATCAGCACGATCTTGTGGTAACGCAGCTTGGCGAGGTCGAACTCATCGTGAATGCCCGTGCCCAGCGCCGTGATGATCGCCTGGACTTCGGTGTTCTTCAGCACGCGGTCGATGCGGGCCTTCTCGACGTTGATGATCTTGCCGCGCAGCGGCAGGATCGCCTGGAACATCGAGTCGCGGCCGCTCTTCGCCGAGCCGCCTGCCGAGTCGCCCTCCACCACATACAGTTCGGATTTGCGCGGATCCGTAGACCTGCAGTCCGCGAGCTTGCCGGGTAACCCGCCGATGTCGGTGGCACTCTTGCGCCGCACCAGCTCGCGGGCCTTTCGCGCTGCCAAGCGGGCCTGCGCAGACGAGACCGCTTTGTTCACAACAGTTTTCGCTTCGGCCGGGTTGGCCTCGAACCAGTGGCTCAGCTGCTCGTTGCAGATTTTTTGAACGAACGACTTCACCTCGGTGTTGCCGAGCTTCGTCTTGGTCTGACCCTCGAACTGCGGTTCGGACACCTTCACCGAGAGGACCGCCGCCAGCCCCTCGCGGATGTCGTCGCCCGTCAGGTTGGGGTCTTTGTCCTTGAGTAGCTTCTTGTCCTTGGCGTATTTGTTGACCACGCTCGTCAGGGCTGCCCGGAACCCTTCTTCGTGGGTGCCACCCTCATGGGTGTTGATGGTGTTGGCGAAGGTGTGCACCGACTCCGAGTAGCCGGCGTTCCACTGCATCGCGACCTCGACCTCGTGGCCTTCGCCCTTACCGTCGAAGTCGATGATGCTCTGCTGAATCGGTGTCTTCGTGCGGTTGATGTGCTTGACATAGTCGACCAGCCCGCCGGGGTAATGGAAGGTGCGGTTCTTCACCTTGTGCGGGGCCCTTGGCCTCGGCCTCTTTCTCCTCCGCCGACTTCGGCGCCTCGGCGGTATCGCTGACGACCTCGTCGGTCACTTCCTCGGGTGTCACCCTCTCGTCGGCGAGCGTGATGGTCAGGCCCTTGTTGAGGAAGGCCATTTCCTGCAGCCGCCGGGCCACGGTCTCGAAGTCGTAGTTGGTGGTTTCGAAGACATCCGGGTCCGCCCAGTACCGCACCGTCGTGCCGGTTTTCTTGGTGGCATCGCCCTGTTTGAGGGTGCCGGGCATCGCGCGGTCGTAGGACTGAAACCACTCGTGGCCGTCGCGGGAGATGTCCACCTCGAGCCGGGTGGACAGCGCGTTGACCACGGACACGCCGACACCATGGAGGCCACCGCTGACGTTGTAGCCGCTGTTCTCACCGCCGAACTTGCCGCCTGCGTGCAGCTGGGTCATCACGACGTCGACGGTGGGGGAGCCGCTGGAGTGCATCTCGACCGGGATACCGCGCCCGTCGTCGGTGACCTCGACGCCGCCGTCCTCGAGGATCCGGACGTCGACCTTCGCCGCATATCCGGCCATCGCCTCGTCCACGGCGTTGTCGACGACCTCCCAGACGAGATGGTGCAAACCACGCTCGCCGGTCGAGCCGATATACATGCCGGGTCGTTTGCGGACCGCCTCCAAACCTTCGAGTACGGTGATGGCGGAAGCGCCGTATTCCTTCTTCTTTGTGTTCTTCGCGGCAGTCGCAGTCTTCTTAGCGGCAGGCACGGTCGCCAGCATCTCCTCGGGGGTCGCAGCGGCGGTGTTGGTACCGCCTGCAAGTCACCGATTCAGTCTACCGGGAATTGGCGACAGGACCGATTCTGAGGTCGCGTTTCTGCACACCTATTTGCGCCGTCTGTGGAATTTTTCGATCCCAGGTGCGTCAAGACGCTTGAGAACTACGCTTACGGCGTTCTGACGGCTCTCAGCCAATTGGCCGAGATGCGTCAGCCATACGTGTCGCGCGGTCCCCGACCGGCGACGTGATACCGGCCTTTTCGCCACGACGGGGCCACCGGCCCGACGATTTTCAGCGATGTCACCACACCGTCGCCGACAGCTGCCGCGATTTTAGCCAGAAGTTGCGCTTGAACCATCCGCAATTGTGTCGCCCACGCCGTGGATTCGGCCGTGACGCTCAGCACCCCTTCCCGCAGTGCCGTCGGGGTCGCGTGGGCGGCGATCTGCTCGCCGACCACCGTGTGCCACTGCCCCAACACGGTGCCCTCGGCGACACGCGGCGACCAACCTCGCGTCCGTGCCAGATCCTGGGTCGCCGCAGCCAGCGTCTGCGGATCCCTCACATCGGGTCCCGGCCCCGACCACGCCCGCCTGCGGCCGGCGACGCGGCGGGCAGTGGGGGAGGTGCGGCCACGCCCGACATTCTTGCCCTGGCTGCGGGCCGCGCCGCGCGCTTCCTCCAGCGTTCGGCGCACCAGGTCCATACCCGTCAGTCCGGCCAGATGGTCGGGCGGGCCGACGACGTCGTCGGCGACAATGTCGTTCGCGGCGTCTTCGTCGTCCTCAGTCATTGCCTCGACTCACGCTTCCACCACCGAAACCCGGCCGCTGTCGTCGTCGCGCATCGTGATCCCGATCCTGCGCGCGTCCCAATCGCTCGGGATGTCATCGCCGACGGCCGCGGTCACCAGCACCTGCTCCGCTGAGGCAGCCACCTCGGCGAGCGCGCGGCGGCGCGCGGAATCGAGCTCGGCGAAGACGTCGTCGAGCAGCAGCACCGGGTCGCCGCCTTCGGCGCGAAGCAGCTCGTAGGCCGCCAGTCGCAACGCCAGCGCCATCGACCACGATTCACCATGACTCGCATAGCCTTTCGCGATCTGGTCGCCGAGCCGAAGTTCGAGGTCGTCGCGGTGGGGGCCGACCAGGCAGACGCCCCGCTCGATCTCGGCGTCGCGGCGGCGCGCCAAGGCGTCGAGCAGAGCCGCTTCGAAGAACTCCGCGGTCTCGTTCTGCCCGTCGATCTGCTCGACCTTGCTTCGGTACTGGATCGCCGCGGGCCGAGACGCCGGCGCCAGCAGCTGGTAGGCCTTCTCGACCTCGGGGCACAGCTCGTTGACGAGCTCCACCCGCGCCGCGATGAGCTGCGCTCCGTGCTCGGCCAAGTGGCCGTCCCACACATCGAGGGTGTCGGCCACACTGCGGTCGCCGCGATGGCGCGCCCCGGCGGCGGTCTTGAGCAGCGCGGTCCGCTGCCGCAGCACCTTGTCGTAATCGGCGCGTACCCCCGCGATCCGCGGCCGCCGGGTTGTCGCGAGCTCGTCGAGGTAACGGCGCCGTTCGGCGGGATCCCCGCGCACCAGCGCGAGGTCTTCCGGCGCGAACATCACCGCGCGCAGCACGCCGAGCACCTCGCGCGCCGACCGCACCGGTGAGCGGTTCAGCCGCGCTTTGTTGGCACGCCCCGCCAACACCTCGAGATCGATGGCGAGCTCGCGGCCGTCGTTCACCACGATGGTCGAGATGATCGCCCGCTCGGCGCCCGCTCGCACCAGAGGAGCGTCTGAGGAGACACGGTGCGATCCCAGGGTCGCCGAATACCACAGTGCTTCAACGAGATTGGTCTTACCGTAGCCGTTCGGTGCGACGAATACGGTACGGCCCGGTTCGAGGTCCAGATCGACCTGTGCCCATGATCGGAAGTCCTGTAGTCCCAGGTGGCGGACGTACAACCGACTATCCGGACTCGCTGATCCGCTTCACGGCGTGGCCGCCGAACTGGTTTCGGAGCGCCGCCACCGCCTTCATGGTCGGCGAGTCGTCCTGGCGGGAGAGGAACCGGGCGAACAGCGCTGCCGCGATGCTCGGGACCGGCACCCGAAGCCGGATCGCCTCCTCCACCGTCCATCTGCCTTCACCGGAGTCTTCGGTGTAGCCGGAGATCTCCTTGAGGTCCGGATCCTCTTTGAGCGCCTTGGCCAGCAGCTGTTGCAGCCATGACCGCACCACGGTGCCATTGGTCCACGCCTGGTAGACGGCCTGCGGATCCTTGATCAGGTCTTCGGCGGCGAGCACCTCGTAACCCTCGGCATATGCCGTCATCAGGGCGTACTCGATGCCGTTGTGCACCATCTTGGCGAAGTGGCCCGCCCCGACCGGGCCGGCGTGCACGAATCCGTCTTCCCGCGGCCCCGGCGGGCGCAGCGTGTCGAAGATTGGCATCGCCCGTTCGACGTCGGCGTCGCTGCCGCCGACCATCAGGCCGTACCCCTCCTTGAGCCCCCAGATACCGCCCGATACGCCGGCGTCGATGAAAGCGATTCCCTTCTCGTCCAACAGTTTCGCGTGCGGTCCGTCGCCGGTGTAGCGGGAGTTACCGCCGTCGATCACCAGGTCGCCCTTCGACAGCTCCTTGGCGAGATCGGTGATCGTGCCGTCGGTGATTGGGCCGGACGGCACCATCACCCACACCACGCGGGGCGGTTCGAGCGCTTCGGCGAGAGCCGCGAGCGTCGGCACGTCGGTGACTTCCGGGCGGGGGTCATACCCGACGACCTCATGCCCGCCTTCGCGCAGGCGCTCGCGCATGTTGAAGCCCATCTTGCCCAGGCCGATCAAACCCAATTGCATGTAGCGCCTCTTTCGTCGCGAGTCCGCAGCGCTAGCCCGGGAGCCGCACCGGCATCAACAGGTAGACATAGTCAGTTTGCGCCGCCGGGAACGGTCCCGCGCGCGCCGGCCGCGTCGCCCTCATCGTCGCCTGCCGGACGCAACACCGCAGGACGACTGGGTGTCGTGAAACCAAACGTCACGCGGTCCGAGTGCAACGAGCCCAGCCCGTCGGTGAGATACGTCGGGTTGAATGCGATGGTCAACGGTTCGCCCGAGAATTCGACGGGAAGATCTTCTTCTGCGCGACCGACGTCGTCGGCGCCTGCCGACAACTTGAGCACACCATCGGTGAACTCCATTCGCACCTGCGCCCCGCGGTCCGCGACGAGCGCTACCCGCTTGATTGCTTCGGTCAGTTCAGCGACGCCGATCGTGGCAACGGCCGTGTGTTCCGCGGGAAGCAACTGACGAAATTTCGGAAACTCCGCATCGAGCAGTCTGGTGGTGCTGCGCTTCCCGTCGCTCCGAATGCCGAGCAGCCCCTCCTTGCCGACGGCCGATCCGGCGCCCAATGACAGATGCACGTCGCCCGCACCCGTGCCCGCCTTCGCGGCTTCAGCCAACGTCTTGGCCGGCACCAGCACGGCCGCTTCGACGTCCGCCGAATCCGTCGACCAGGTCAGCTCACGAACGGCGAGCCGGAACCTGTCGGTCGCCGCCAAAACCACGCTCTCACCGGAGATTTCGACACGGATGCCGGTCAACATCGGCAGGGTGTCATCCCGTCCCGCGGCGACCGCGACCTGGCCGATCGCTTCGGCGAACAGCTCCGCGGAAATCACACCGGTCTCGTCGGGCAGGGACGGCAACGTGGGGTAGTCCTCGACGGCCATCGTCGGAAGGGAGAACTTCGCGCTACCGCAGTTCAGCTGCACCCGGGTGCCCTCGACGCTGACATCCACCGGCTTGGCCGGAAGCGCCCGCGTGATATCTGACAACAGCCGCCCGGAGACCAAAACGCTTCCAGGAGAAGCTATCTCGGCTGCAACTCGCACTTCGGCCGACACCTCGTAGTCGAATCCCGAGATCGTCAGACCCTCGTCGGAACCTGTCAGCAGCACACCGGCCAGCACCGGAACCGTCGGCCTGGTCGGCAGGTTGCGGGCCACCCAGGCCACCGCGTCGGCGAAGTCTTCGCGCACGAGCCGGAACTTCAAATCGGAGAGACCTACCGTCGTTGTCGCCACGTCCATGGTGTCCCTTCGATCAACTCACAACTTATGCGCTAACCAGCGGTTTCGGGATGCTTTCGCATCGGTCCCCCAATGTCGCTGCGACGACCGTAACGGCTATCGAAGAACCACCGTAGAGCTTTCGGCTTCATCTTGAAAGCTAATCGATCGGGCTGACAACGGAGGTCAGCGGCGTGGCGCGAACGAGGTGTGACCCGGTGTCCCCAAGACATCTCTTCTGAGAAGAAACTACGGAGATATATAAGTAACAGTATTAGGTCCTGTGGAAGTTGTGGATGAACCACGGTCCGTGCTGGACGACGCTCGTATGGGGTTGTGAGTTACTTGTGGACGAGCGCGACGCGCAGTTGGCATGTCTGGGGAGTAGTCGATGTTGTGGAGGAATCGACGCCGGCGGCGACAGGTATTCGGCATCTCTCCACACGGGTGTGCACAGCCATGAGATGTGACGGCTGTTGCAATGGTGACAGAAGTTTTTTGAAGAATTTCTTGCGATCAACTCAGCGCTTGGCGCGTTGACGGATGCGGGTCGTCAGTTCCTTGACTTGATCGAAGATCTCTCGGCGTTCCGCCATCTCGCCGCGGATCTTCTTCTCGGCATACATGACCGTGGTGTGGTCGCGGCCGAACGCCTGCCCGATCTTGGGCAGCGAGAGATCGGTGAGTTCTCGGCATAGGTACATGGCAATCTGCCGTGACTGGGCCAGCGCCCTGGTCTTGCCGGGACCGCGAAGTTCTTCGACGGTGGTTTCGAAGTATTCGGCGGTGGCGGCCATGATGCCTGCGGTGCCGATCTGGATGCTGTTCACGTCGGCGATCAAATCGCGCAGGACGATCTCGGCGAGCGATTTGTCGATCGGGGTCTTGTTCAGCGATGCGAAGGCCGTCACGCGGATGAGCGCGCCCTCGAGTTCACGGATGTTGCGCTCGATGCTGCTGGCGATCAGCTCGAGGACGTCGGCGGGAACGTCGAGCCGATCCATCTGAGCCTTCTTGCGAAGGATGGCGATGCGCGTCTCCAGTTCCGGCGGCTGGACGTCGGTGATCAGTCCCCACTCGAACCGGGTTCGCAGTCGGTCCTCGAGTGTGGCCAGCTGCTTGGGCGGACGGTCCGATGAGATGACGATCTGCTTGTTCGCGTTGTGCAGCGTGTTGAACGTGTGAAAGAACTCCTCCTGGATGCCTTCCTTGCCCTCGATGAACTGAATGTCATCGACGAGCAGCACGTCGATATCGCGATAGCTGCGCTTGAACGAGGCCTTGCGGTCATCGCGCAGGGAGTTGATGAAGTCGTTGGTGAATTCCTCGGTCGAGACGTACTTGACGCGCATGCCGGGAAACAACCGCTGGGCGTAGTTGCCTGCCGCGTGCAACAGGTGAGTCTTACCGAGGCCGGATTCACCCCAGATGAAGAGCGGGTTGTAGGCACGAGCGGGCGCCTCAGCAATCGCGAGGCTCGCGGCGTGCGCGAACCGATTGGACGCGCCGATCACGAAGGTGTCGAAGGTGTAGCGCCGGTTGAGGCTGACCGAGTTGTCGTCACTCGTGTCGGAGCTGCGGGGTCCCCGGGAGAAGTAGGTCGGCCAACTCTCCTCGGCGCTGGCGAGCGCCTCGCTCACTTCGTCGATCTCATCGGAGTCGGATTCTCCGTAGATGTCGGCCGCGGCGGCGTGGCCCTCGTCGGGATCCTCTGGGTTGGGGCTGGCGATTCTCACACCGAGTTCTACGCGCTGGCCCAGCTGACGGCTCAACGCCGAGATGATCGGTTCGCGCAGGTGCCGTTCGATCTCGTTCTGCACAAAACTGGTCGGGACCGAAAGCAGGGCAAAGCCCTCGGTGATGACAAGCGGCTTGACTAGCTTCAACCAGGCCCTTTGCTGCGGGGTCAGATTGGGTGGCGGTGGTTCGCCGTTGACCGGGTCGCCTGATGGGGTATCGCCGTTCAGCTCGGCAAGCACGGTGTTCCACACGGCGACAAAAGGGGGGTCGGGGTCAGCTGTCAATGACGGGTACCCCCTCAAGCTGGTCCAAGGGACCACCATGAGAACGCAGACGAACTGTCCACATAGTTATCCACAGCCTGTGGAGAGGGACAATCGCCGTCGCTCTGTTGTCTGCCTGCGGGGACGCCGCGGGGTCTGGGCTCGTCACAGTGGTTCCGCATTCTGTGGGCTCGAGACCGGTCGGGCATCCTCGCTTCGTTGTCTGGTCGCCGTCCCGGTGGGAACGGCATTGCCAGAAGTTAACAGTTTTCTGCCGGAGTGCCAACCGTTCTGCAACATTGCCCGGGGGAGACTTTTTGGCAACGGCGGGCCGGTGACTGCTGTGACTGATGTCAACATTTCGGGGGCCGCCGACGGAGGTTTGACCTAGGGAAATCTCGTCAGTACCCTCGAACAGTCGCCCGAACGTGGCGACACGGCTGCGATCCGGAATGTCCCGGAGACCGCGCCGGCTAGCGAGCGAGACGAAGAGCTTACCAACGGCGATCGCGACAGACCTGCACGTCTGATGCGGTTGCCAAACGCAACGAGGAGTGACAGCCGTGGCCAA
Source organism: uncultured Actinomycetota bacterium (assembly GCA_963822305.1). Lineage (GTDB taxonomy): Bacteria > Actinomycetota > Actinomycetes > Mycobacteriales > Mycobacteriaceae > Mycobacterium. The sequence goes on from CAWGHF010000015.1 coordinate 598,284, forward strand.
GGGCAAGCGGACCTTTCAACCCAACAACCGGCGCCGCGCGCGGGTGCATGGGTTTCGGCTACGGATGCGGACCCGAGCCGGCCGGTCGATCGTGTCCAGCCGGCGTCGCAAGGGCCGCCGCTCGCTTACTGCGTAATTCGACGCAGGATCTAGCGCGGTGCTTCCGGCGCAGAACCGGATGACGCGGTCTACGGAATTCGGTGCCACAGTCAATCAAGGGGTGCGGGCGGTGCAGCCCGACATCGTGGTGCACGCACGCCGATGCGGCGACTCCGATCAGGTCGGTCCGAAGGTAGGACTGGTGGTCGCGAAGACGGTGGGCAATTCGGTGCAACGACACCGGGTTGCCCGACGGCTGCGGCACGTCGCGCGGGCGGTTATCGCAGACCTCGACCCGACCGACCGCGTCGTGATCCGGGCACTTCCCAGCAGCAGGTACGCCATCTCGGCTCGGCTCGAACAGCAACTGCGGGTCGCACTCAAGCGCGCGCAGCTGCTCGACGGGACGAGGCGATGATGGCCAGGGCTCTGATCTTTCTGATTCAGCTGTACCGAAACACCGTCTCGCCGTTGCGCTTGCCCACGTGCCGATTCACCCCCACGTGCAGTCAGTACGCGGTCGAGGCCCTGCGCGAGTACGGGCTGATTCGTGGCGGCTGGCTGGCGACGGTCAGGCTGGCGAAGTGCGGTCCCTGGCATCGGGGAGGATGGGACCCAATACCCGAGCGCCGCGGGCCTGACCCGGAGAGTGCCGCCGTCGACGACGCTAGGAGCAAGTCGGTTGTTTAACTGGTTCAGCCTGGACATCATCTACTACCCGGTGTCGGCGATCATGTGGGTCTGGTACAAGCTTTTCGGCTTGTTGCTGGGTCCGACGAATTTCTTCGCGTGGGGCGCTGTCGGTGATGTTCCTCGTGTTTACCCTCCGCGCGATCCTGTACAAGCCGTTCGTCCGGCAGATCCGCACGACGCGGCAGATGCAGGAGCTTCAGCCTCAGATCAAGGCGCTGCAGAAGAAGTACGGCAAGGACCGCCAGCGGATGGCGCTGGAAATGCAGAAGCTGCAGCGGGAACACGGGTTCAACCCGATCCTGGGCTGCCTGCCGATGCTGGCGCAGATCCCGGTGTTCCTGGGTTGTATCACGTGCTGCGGTCGTTCAATCGAACGCAGAGCGGCTTCGGCCAGCCGCGGCTGTCGCTGGAAGTGAACCGGCCTCGGCAACTACATCTTCAGCGCGACCGACGTCGGACACTTCCTGGACGCCAATCTGTTCGGCGCGCCGTTGGCGCCACGATGATCCAGCAGCACGGATCTGGACGCATTCACCGAATTCAACCGCGCATCGGTGGTCGCTGTCGGCGTGCCGCTGATGATCCTGGCCGGCGTCGCGACGTATTTCAACAGCCGGGCGTCGGTGGCTCGGCAGAGCCCGGAGGCGGCCGCCAATCCGCAGACCGCGATGATGAACAAGCTCGCGCTGTACGTGTTTCCGCTCGGCGTTGTGGTCGGCGGTCCGTTCCTGCCGCTGGCCATCATCCTGTACTGGGTCGCCAATAACATCTGGACCTTCGGACAGCAGCACTACGTGTTCGGCAAGATCGAGAAGGAAGAAGAGGCGAAGAAGCTCGAGGCGATCGAACGCCGGGCGGCCAACGCGCCGCCGCCGGGTGCCAAACCGAAACGCGCGCGCAAGGGCGAGACGCCTGCGACCGACGGCGCCGCACCGGATTCCTTCGAAGTGACCGAGAGCACGGCCAGCGAGCTGACCGATGGAGACTCCGAGAGCGACAGCTCGGCGAAGCCGAAGACGAACAACGGAGGCAACCGCACACCCCGACCGGGGGCGACACCGCGACCCGGTGCGCGACCCAAGAAGCGAAAGCGTTGACCGGACCCGACCGGCGAATGAGGAGATGACACGAGATGACTGACTTCGACGACCCCATCACCAGCGAGCGCGACGAGCAGACCGACGCCGCGGAATCGGAAGCGTCACAGAACGGCGACGAATCGGTGACGACCTCCGGCGAGGACCTGGAGGAGCGCCTCGTGGCAGAGGGCGAGATCGCGGGCGACTATCTCGAGGAGCTGCTCGACCTCCTCGACTTCGATGGCGACATCGACCTGGATGTGGAGGGCGACCGGGCGATCGTCAGCATCGACGGCGGCGAGGACCTGGCGAAGCTCGTCGGCCGTAAGGGCGAGGTTCTCGACGCGCTTCAGGAGCTGACCCGGCTGGCAGTCCATCAGAAGACCGGCGAGCGCAGCAGGCTGATGCTGGACATCGCGCGCTGGCGCCGGAAGCGACGCGACGAGCTCGCCGCGCTGGGCGACAAGGTAGCGCGACGGGTGTTGGAGTCCGGCGAGCGAGAGCAGCTGTCGCCGATGACACCGTTCGAGCGGAAGATCGTTCACGATGCGGTGGCGGCTGTCGACGGTGTGCGCAGCGAGAGCGAGGGCGTCGAGCCGGCGCGCCGCGTCGTCGTACTCGTCGACTGACGGAGTTACACCGGTGTAGTTCAGAGCCGCCGCGGCTCGGCGCGGGGATCCGGAGGATGTTTCACGTGAAACATGCGGACGTCTCCGCACCGCCGCCGGGGGCGCGCGCTGTGTTCGGAGATCGTTTGGACGATGCCCAGCGATACGCCCAGATTTTGGCCGGCGCGGGCGTCGAGCGCGGTCTGATCGGACCCCGGGAGACGGACCGACTGTGGGACCGGCATCTCCTCAACAGCGTGGCCCTTACCGAGTTGCTCAGTCCCGGTGACCAGATTGCCGACATCGGTAGTGGAGCCGGGCTTCCGGGGATACCGTTAGCGTTGGCCCGGCCGGACTTGCGGGTGACACTGATCGAGCCGCTTCTGCGGCGTACCGATTTCCTCCGAGAGGTCATCGACGACCTCGGCGTGGATATCGCCGTGGTCCGTGGCCGAGCCGAAGATCAAATCGTGCGGCAACAAGTGGGGGAGATGGACGCGGTCGTGTCCAGGGCGGTGGCTTCGTTGGACAAGCTGACGAGATGGAGCATGCCGCTGCTTCGACCCGGCGGACGGATGCTGGCGATCAAGGGCGAGCGCGCCGCCGGTGAGATCGACGAGCACCGGCGTGTGATGGAGTCACTGGGCGCGGTGGATGCCAGGGTGGTGACATGTGGAGGGAATTACTTGAGTCCGCCCGCCACCGTGGTCATCGCGAGGCGCGGGGAGTCAGTACCGGCACAGCGCCGGACGACACGAGCGGGCAGGAGAAGGGGATGAATCCAGTCTCGGAGGGTGGTGCTGTGCCACCGATGGGTGCGACTGGGAGCACCGATGTTTCACGTGAAACATGGGTCCAAGACGACATCGTGGACACTCCCATTGGAGCGGAAGCCGAGCGCGCCGTGCGCCTCCTGCACGCCGAAGCACGTTTGCCTCGGCCGGTGAACCAGAGGGTGTTCACGATCGCGAACCAGAAGGGCGGCGTCGGCAAGACCACCACGGCCGTCAACGTCGCGGCCGCCCTCGCGCTGCAGGGGTTGAAGGTTCTGGTCATCGACCTCGACCCACAGGGCAACGCCAGCACCGCGCTCGGCGTCGATCACCGGCCGGGCACCCCCTCGTCCTATGAAGTCCTCATCGGCGAGATTCCGTTGCATCAAACCCTTCAACAGAGTCCACACAGCGAGCGGCTCTATTGCGTCCCTGCCACCATCGAACTGGCCGGCGCCGAGATCGAATTGGTCAGCATGGTTGCGCGCGAGGGCCGGCTCCGCACAGCGCTCACGGAACTCCAAAACCACGATTTCGACTACGTCTTCATTGACTGCCCTCCGTCGTTGGGCTTGCTCACGATCAACGCTCTCGTGGCGGCCCCCGAAGTGCTGATCCCGATTCAGTGCGAGTATTACGCGCTCGAGGGAGTGGGCCAGTTGCTGCGCACCATCGAGATGGTCAAAGCCCACCTCAACCCTCACCTCAATGTGTCGACCGTCATCCTCACGATGTACGACGGCCGGACCAGACTCGCCGATCAAGTTGCGCTCAGATGTCCGCGCGCACTTCGGCGACAAGGTGCTGGGTACCGTCATCCCGCGCAGCGTGAAGGTTTCCGAGGCGCCCGGTTACGGCATGACGATCCTGAATTATGACCCGGGCTCGCGCGGCGCGCTGAGCTACATGGACGCCAGCCGCGAACTCGCCGAGCGGGGCGCGGCGCAGAGAGGACAACACCTATGACGCAGCCGTCGCGAAAAAGAAGCGGCCTCGGTCGCGGCCTGGCCTCGTTGATACCGACGGGCCCGGAAGATACCAACTCGGCGTCGATGGGGCATCGGATGGGTGACGCCGCCGCGGACGTCGTGCTCGGCGGTGCGCCGGAGCAGAGCGCAGTCGGCGCCGTCTACCGGGAGATCGATCCGTCGGCGATCGAGCGCAACCCGCGGCAGCCGCGCCAGGTGTTCGACGAGGAGGCGCTCGCCGAACTCGTGCACTCCATCCGCGAGTTCGGACTGATGCAACCCATCGTGGTGCGCGGCATGTCCGGGCAGCCGGGGCGCTACCAGCTCGTCATGGGGGAGCGCCGCTGGCGGGCAGCCCAGCAGGCGGGCCTCGCCACCATCCCGGCGATCGTGCGGGAGACCGCCGACGACAGCATGCTGAGAGACGCGCTGTTGGAGAACATCCACCGGGCACAACTGAACCCGCTTGAAGAGGCGGCGGCTTATCAGCAACTGCTCGACGAGTTCGAGGTCACCCATGACGAACTCGCGGCCCGCATCGGGCGGTCTCGCCCGTTGATCACCAACATGATCCGCCTGCTGCGGCTGCCGATCGCGGTTCAGCGCCGCGTCGCCGCCGGCGTTCTTTCGGCAGGCCATGCGCGGGCGCTACTCGCGCTCGAGGGCGGCCCAGAGTTGCAAGAGGAACTCGCAACGCGCATCGTCGCCGAGGGCCTGTCCGTGCGCGCGACCGAGGAGGCGGTGACGCTGGCAAATCGGGAGGACCCCTCGACCCCGGCCGCGCCGCGCCGCAAGCCCATCCACATGCCCGGTCTGCAGGATGTTGCTGAACGGCTGTCGACCGCCTTCGATACCCGCGTGACGGTCAGTCTGGGCAAACGCAAGGGCAAGATCGTCGTCGAGTTCGGATCGGTCGACGACCTACAACGGATAGTCGACCTGATGAACGCTGCAAAGGCCTGACCTAGGACACGGGGAAATTACGTCACTGTGACACATCGATCACGGCGCGGGCTCTCATCCGCGCGCACCGGAGGAATCTTCATGCGGTGCAACATCTTTGGCGACATAGGTCGCGACGAGTGAACCAACACGCTGCTGTCTGCTCTTCGCGCAAGCGGCTCATCGGTGAAAGCGGGCCTTCCGGCCCGCATCCTCCTATCCTGGAATGGCGGTCACAGATATCGGCGCCGCCTGGAATACGGGAAGTTTAGTGTCAGCGCGAATCACGCCCCTTCGGCTCGAAGCATTCGAGCAGCTGCCCAAGCACGCGCGCCGATGTGTGTTCTGGGAAGTGGATCCGTCGACCCTCGGCGCCGAGGATCATCTGAGCGACCCCGAATTCGAGAAGGAGGCCTGGCTGTCGATGGTGATGCTGGAGTGGGGATCGTGCGGTCAGATCGCCTCCAGCGCGCCGGCCGGCAGCCGCACCGATGCGACCGATGACGACGCCTCGGAGGGCGACGACAAACCTTGCCTCGGCTACGCGTTCTACGCCCCGCCGAGCGTCGTGCCGCGGGCTCGGCTTTTCCCCAGCGGCCCGGTCAGCCCCGACGCGGTACTGCTCACATCGCTCGGGGTGGAGGCCGCGCAGGCGAGAAGCGGAGATGACCTGAGGGTCGGGGGTCTATCCCAAAGCCTGATCCTGGCCGTCGTCGCGGATCTGGTGCGCCGCGGCGTGCGGGCACTGGAAGCGTTCGGCCGTACCGAGGCGACCGCGGAATTCGTCGACTCCCGGCGGGTGCCTGCAGAACTGGGGCCGGTCGTTGAGGTGCTCGGTGACTGCTCGGTCGACCAGTGCATCCTCGATGTGGATTTTCTCGAGCAGGTCGGCTTCGTCGAGGTGTCGAAGCATCGCTACTTCCCGCGGCTTCGCCTGGAGTTGGAGAGTGGTCTGGGCTGGAAGGCCGGGGTGGAGGCAGCGTTGGAACGACTGGAGGAGTCGGAGACACTGAAGCAGCCCGTCGGGGCGGGCTCGAATATCTGCTGACCGACTAGCTGCGGCCGGCCTCAACGGACAGCTCGTGTGCGAGCAGCTCCGCGAACGTGAATGTGCCGGTGGGGCGGTCGTTCTTGCCCAGTAGGTAGAGCCGCTTGACCGCCGCGAGGATGCCTTCGGCGATCGAGTCGCGGGCCTGGCTGGACACCAGCATGTCGCGGTCACGGGGATTGGTGATGTATCCGACGTCCACCTGAACGGTCGGCATCCGGGTCAGCCGCAGCAGGTCCCATGTCCGCCCGTGTGTCCGGCAATCCCGTAATCCGGTGCGCGCCACCACTTCTCGCTGTATGAAGTCGGCGAGGTTGCGGCCGATGGTGGACACCGAGCCGTGTGAGTTGCCGAAGTGGAAGGAGGCGACGCCGTTCGCCGACGCGCTCGTCTGGGTGGCGCAGCGCAGGCTGATCATCAGGTCTGCGCCGACGGTGTTGGCGGTGGTGGCGCGTTCGGCGTCCGAAGGGCTTCGGGTGGGCGGCCGGGACAGGAAGGTCTCCATGCCGATGGCCGTCATCCGGCCCTCGAGCCGGCTGGCCAGGTCCCAGAGAATGTCTGCTTCGCTGATCGGACCGGCCGAGCCCTGGGTGATCAGCCCGTTGTCGCCGCCGCCGCGGCCCGGGTCGATGATGATGCGCTTTCCGGACAGGCGGGGGCCGGACCGGCGGACCACTTCCTCCTCGCGGATCGCTTGAATGGAACCGCCGGTGACCCGGGAGCCGAGAAAGTACAACGAGCGCAACGTCTCCGGACCGCAGATACCGTCCGGAGACATCCCGTACTCGCGCTGATACGACATCAGCGCGTTATGGGTCGTCAGCCCGAAGTGTCCGTCCACCAGCCCGGTATAGAACCCGAGGTCCTGGAGCCGCGCCTGCAGAGTGGCGACGTCGTCTCCGTACATCGGCGCACCGAACTGGTGGCTGAGGATGCGGGCCCCGAGACGGTATGACGCCTCTCTCAGCGCGCGGTATGTCGCCTCGCCCACGACGCCGTCGACGAGCAGGCCGCGGTGCTGCTGAAACGCCCGGACGGCCTCGTCGAGCTCGAGGTCGAAATAGTCGATCGCGACGTGCCGACCCGTGCTCAGGTCCGCGTCCGGGCTGTCCACCAGCCCCAGTGCCGCGAGTGCGGTCCGTATCTCGGTAACCGCACCCCCGCGGTCACCTCGACGCAGACTCGACATAACGGGGCCCTTTCGATAGGCATATCAGCTGCGGTCCGGCGGTGACGATTGCAGGAAGGCTAAGCGGAATTATCTCAGAAGCAGGCCCGATTCAAGAAAACGCCAGGCGGGTCGCCGCTGGTGATGGCGGGGGCGTTAGACGATGTCGGAGAGCTCGCGCAGCAGCGCAGCCTTGCCTTTCGCGCCGACAATCCGCTTCACCGGCTCGCCACCTTTGAACAGGATCATCGTCGGAATCGACACCACTTGGAAGTCCCGCGCGGTGGCGGGGTTGGCGTCGACGTCGAGCTTGGCGACCGTCAGCGAGCCGGCCCTCTCACCGGCGATCTCCTCGAGCACCGGGGCGACCATCTTGCACGGTCCGCACCAGGTGGCCCAAAAATCCACCAGGACGGGAGTGCTGCTCGACAAGACGTCGTCAGAGAACGAATCGTCGGTGACGTTCACCGTCTTGCTGGTCTTTTCCGTTCCGGTCATTGCTGTGCTCCAATCAGGTCGGTGTCTTCAGTGGAAGTCGTTGTCGCGGAGGCCGTTTCGGCGAGCCACCGCTCGGCGTCGATGGACGCCGAACAGCCGGTGCCCGCGGCGGTGATCGCCTGCCGGTAGATGTGGTCGACCAGGTCGCCCGCCGCGAAGACGCCTTCGATCGACGTGCTTGTGGTGCGGTCCCGGACCAGTACGTAGCCCTCAGAATCGAGCTCGACCTGGCCGCGGACCAGCTCTGACCGCGGATCGTGACCGATGGCGACGAACACACCGGTGACGGACAGCGTGGACTCTTCGCCGGTGATGCCGTTGCGCAGCCGCACCCCGGTCACCCGGTTGTCGCCTTCGATCTCGGTGACCTGCGTGTTGGTCAGGAAGCGGATCTTCTCGTTGTCTTTGGCGCGTTCGAGCATGATTCGCGATGCGCGGAACTCGTCGCGACGGTGGATCAGGGTGACGCTGCGGGCGAACCGGGTCAGGAAGGTGGCCTCTTCCATCGCGGAGTCACCACCGCCGATGACGGCGATGTCCTGGTCACGGAAGAAAAACCCGTCACAGGTGGCGCAGGTGCTCACGCCCATGCCCAGCAGCTTCTCCTCGCCGGGAACGCCGAGGTGACGCGCCGCGGCGCCCATCGCGAGGATGACGGCGCGCGCCTGGTATGTCTGGTCGCCCACGGTCACCGACTTGACCGGCCCGTCGAGCGAGACCTCGTCGACGTCCTCCATCCGCAGGTCCGCGCCGAATCGCAGTGCCTGCTCGCGCATCTGGTCCATCAGCTCGGGCCCGGTGATGCCGTCGCGGAAGCCGGGGTAGTTCTCCACCTCGGTCGTGGTCATCAGGGCGCCACCGAACTGCGTCCCTTCGAACACCAGCGGCGTGAGCTGGGCACGCGCGGCGTAGACGGCCGCGGTGTAGCCGGCCGGCCCGGAGCCGATGACGATCACGTCGTGAACGTTAGGTTGAGAAGTCATGCGAGCCTTTCTGCCTGCACGAAATTCAAACACCAGGGTAAGCCGGGGTGTTCCCATATCGTCGCCTGCCCGCACTACGGAGGCGTGACCACGGCTTTGGGCGTGTCGGGAGTCAAACTGGACACCGATACCGTGATGCGCTCGGCGGTTGGCCCCGCGGGAAACGCCGGGGTCGGCGGACTGCTGTGCACGAGCATCGCCGTGCAGATGATTGACGCTGTCGTCGCGCCAATGCCGATGATCATGCCGATTATTCGGAGCCGACCGACGCGAGGTGTGGGGCGGGCTGCATGTGCCGGCGGCGCGGCGCGCAGGGCGGCACCAATCCGGGCGGTTATCCCGTCGGGCACGTCGCCGGCCGAGGCGGCGTCGGTTCCGAGGTGTCTGAGGGCATGCCGGACCCGCTCCTCAGGAAGCCCGGCCCCGCCGTTGTCCACCGGTCAATAGTGACTCAATGCATGGCGCCACGGGGGTCGGGCACGGCCGCCCTGCCGTCGAAGTACCCGAGCGCCTCCGCCAGCTTGGCGCGGGCGCGCGAGCAGCGGCTCTTCACAGTGCCTTCAGCGACACCAAGCATGCGTGCCGTTTCGGCCACCGAATAGCCCTGCATGTCGACGGCGACCACCGCGGCACGCTGTTCGACAGGCAGCCGCATCAGCGCGCGTTCCACCATGATCGCGGTATCCACCCGCGGGGTGTGGTCGCCGACCATGCAGTTGTTGTCCTTGAGTTCCGTAGTCGGATGGGACTTGTTGCGGCGCAGCCGATCCAGGCATGCGTTGACGACGATGCGATACAGCCAACTGCTCACCGCTGCGTCACGGCGAAACGAGGCCGCGCCCCGGTGCGCGGACAACAGCGCATCCTGCAGAGCGTCAGCGGCGTCGTCAGGGTTGCGGCTGGTCATCATCGCCAACCGGTACAGCTGGCGGTGGTGGCGGTAAAACAATTCCTCGAAGGCGTACCGGTCACCGGCGGCGTGCGCGGCGAGCAACTCGGCATCGCTGCGTTCCCTCTCGGGAAATTCCCCGAAGCTCCCCACAGGCGAACCCTAAGCACGCCAGGACACCTGCTCTTGCACCAGTTTTCGCAAACCCCGCTGACATGGCGTTCCGGGTGGGCAGCCCTTGGGATGACCGTCTAGGACGCTGCCTTCACCGTGATCTCGGCGATGTCGGACCGGCTCTCGCCATTGACCTGACCCAGCGTGGACACCCAAACCAACAGGTTGGACGTCGGCGAGGCGTTGTCCACCTTGATGGTGTTGGAGCCGGGCTTGAGCGAGGTGGCAGGCGTCAGCACAGTGGTGTCCGACAGCGATGACGGCGTCGGCGTCTGCGCCGAGCGGATTTCGACCGAGGTACCGGTGCTGTTCACGTCGATGGTGACCTCGCCCACCGTGGTCGGCTGCGGCAGCTGCAGCATCAGCCCGACACCGTTCTTGAAGTTGGGGAACGGCACGGGATCGCTGTAGGTGTCGATGGGCCACACCGTGGACGTGTTTCCGTCGATCGCCAACGGTGCCGCATCGGGCGCATCGGCCTCGCCCTCGGGTGAAAACACCGTCGCCTTAACGGGTTTGACCGTGGCGCCACCTCCGCCACCACCGTCGCCATCCGCTGAAGTCGTTGGCGCGCTGAGACCGAGTTCGTCTTGAGAGAACCCGCCGACGTCACCGAAGATGCCTTTCAGCACCGATGCGAGCACGATCAGCGCAACGACGAGGATGGCGGCGCCGACGCTGAGACCGACGATCAGCCCTTTGCGTCTGCGCGCCGCCGCCTCGGGGTCGTCGGTCGCCTTGCCGCGGACCTGCGCCGGTTTCGGCGGCGCCTTGGACTCGTCGACGGGATTGATCAGCTCGGTGCGGTCCGCGACAGCGGTGGCCTGCTGCAGCAGGTTCAGCAGCGTCGGGGCGCTGCGGATGCCGCCACCCGCCTGCACCGAGCGCGCGGCCGCGGCCGAGATCTGGAACGGGATGTCGCGATTGATGGACCGGGGTTCGACCGGCTCGCCTGCGGCGTCGACGTCGGCCGGCGCCAACCCGCTGCGGACACCGGACTCCGCGAGGGGCCAGCGGTTGATGAGAAGCGCATACAGTGTGGCCCCGATGCCGCGGATGTCGTCTTCCGGCGTGGCGTCGGGCATGGTCGCGGGAAACGCCAACGCCACATCGCCCTCGACGCTGACCCGGACCCGGCTGGGATGATCGATCGACATCGCGACCCCCGCCCGATGCGCCTGCTCGGCGGCGGCGGCGAGGGTCTGCATTGCGCGGGCCCCGCCGATCGGCGACGGCGACGTCTCGGCCACTTCCTGCAGCGACCCGCCGCGGATCCACTCGCTCACGATCAGCCCGCCCGATCCGGTGTTGGCGACGTCGAGGATGCGGGCGATGCCGGGACTCTCTATCCGGCTCAGCCGTAGCGTGCGGTCCAAAATCGCCTGAAGGTGCTCGTCGGACAGCCCGGCTTCGGGGTCGACGAAGGTCAGCCCGACCTGCCGATCCAGCGCCGTGTCCAAGGCCTGCCAGAACTGCAGGTTGGGTGGTCCGCCATGGAAAACCAACAGCCGGTACCGGCCGCCGCCGATGGTGGCGCCGGGAATGAGGTGCACGTCCTCGTCGGAGGTCGCCGCTTCGATCGGCGGTTCGCGTGGGATGTCGAAGGGCAGGCCCTCGCGGGTGGGGTCGCCGCCGTAGTCGGCGGGTGGCCTGCCCGACGCCGGCGGGGGCACCGTGCTGACCGGCATCGTTCCCGCATCTGCCTGCTCGGCTTCGCCGCCGGCTCCTGGGCCGGGACCGGCGGGCCCGTCGGCGGGGACGTCCGGCTCGAAGTCGTCGGCGGTCGGGCGCGACATTCTCGTGGTCGCGCCATTGTCAGGCAGGGGTGCGGAGTCGCCTGCGGATTCGTCGGTCACCGCTGGTCCTTTCCGCATCCCTGCACCGGCAACCGGGGCCGGAGGCCCGCGCCAAGCGGCCGTCGGGCTGTGGCGACCCCGCGACGTGAGCGAATTCCTCTGATCAGGGTACGTGAGAGCGGCCCCAGAGCGTGGTCGGACGGGCGGGGGAACCGGCGGCCCGGCTACTTTCGGGGCCCTGCCGAGGCGGCGCTGGACCGCGGCGAGGGCGGCCTGTGCGTCGGGCACCCGGGCGGCCAGCATGACGCAGCCGATGATCGGCAGCATGATCAGGCCGAGAACCAGCAGCCGCAGCATCGACCCGCCGCCGCCATGCTCGGTCAACGACTCCAGGCCAAGCAGCTGGTCGACCACGTGGGCGATCAGCCCGGCGATCAGCGAGGCGGCGGTGGCGACGAGAGCGGTGCGGATCACCTCCAGCCTGATGAGGCGGCCGCCTGGTGGATTCAGGTTGGCGCGCAACAGGATATAGCCGACCATGGCACCGGCGAGAAACCCGATTCCGTTGGCCAGGCCGAGATATCCCGCGACCAGCTCGCGGTCATCGGTCAGGTGGGGCGCGGCCAGCGAGGCAGCGATCTTCACCGTGGTGATGACGATGATCACCACGATCGGCGTCCACGGCTGTTCGCGGGCGTAGAAGACCCGAAGTTGCAGCAATACCAGCGCATATGGGATCAGGGTGAACGCCGAGAGCGTGATCGCCATGCCCAGGTAGCCGGCGTCGACGTCACCGAAGTTTCCATAGGCGAACAGCGCGCTGCCGATCGCCGGGCCTGCGACGGTCATGAACGCCACGATGGGAATCAGCGTCACCATGGTCAGCCGCGTCGCCAACGAGAGATCGGCCAGCACCGCTCGGGTGTCGTTGGCGGCGGCGTTACGGCTCAGTCGCGGCATCACCACCGTCAGGACTGTCACGCCGATCATGCCGAACGGCAGCATCAACACCAGCCAGGTGTAGTTGTAGATCGCGGGCCCCGAAGCCGCTGCCGCACTGGCAATCTGGTTGCCGACGATCAGCCCGACCTGGCTGATCAAGACGTAGAGCACCATCGCCGCGGCCATGCCGCCGAACCGGCGCAGCCGCTCGTCGAGCCCCCAGAGCGGTCGTAGGCTGACCCGCTCCTTGCGGATCGCGATGAGCAGCACCGCCGTCTGCGCGAACACCCCAAGGGTGGTGCCGATCCCGAGCACTAACAGCTTGGCGTTGCCCATCTCGACGGGATCGACCGAAAGTTCGCCCGGCACAACGAGATACAGAACGAGGGTCGCGATGGCGACGATGTTGTTGACCACCGGCGCCCAGGCTGGTGGGCCGAACACGTTGCGGGTGTTCAAGATTGCCATGAACACCGACGAGAGGCCGTAGAAGATCACCTGCGGCAGCAGCAGGTAGGCGAATGCGGTCGTGAGCGACCGGTTGACCTGCGGGTCGCTGCCCAACATCAACCGGACAAGCAGCGGCGCCGCGATCACCGACACCACCGTCGCGACCAGCAGCAGCGCGGTGGCCAGTGTGACGAGCCGGCGGACGAACGCGGTGCCGCCGTCGGGGTCATCCCGCTCGGCGCGGGCGAGCACCGGCACAAAGATCGCCGTGAACGTCGCCTCCAGCACCAGCGCCGCGACGAGGTTGGGCAGCTGATTGGCCACCGAGAAGGCGCTGGACAGGGCCGCACCGAGGATGGCCGCCAGCAGGACGATGCGGATGAATCCGGTGATGCGGCTGACGAGCGTCGCGAACGCCATCCCCCACGAGCGCGACACCACCGCGGCATCGCTCAGCTCGGGCCGGCCTGCGCGACGTCGCGGCGCCGGACCCCGCGGGATGCGCTGCCGCGGCGGAGGTGGAGGCATCCGCCGAGGCGGCGGCGGTGGTGGCGGTGGATAACCCCGCATGCCGGGCGGCGGCGGAACGTGACGGGGTGGCATCGGCGGTCGACCCATCGGAGGCCCGCCCCGGTCGAACGGTGGCTGAGCCGGCCCGAAAGGCCGGCCGGTCGAACTCATTTCTCCCGCTCTTCGCCCGAATGAATTGCGGGTTCGGATTCGTCGCTGTGTGCGAGCGCCGTTTCGAGCGGATCCGAGCGATCCAGGTCGGCGCGATCGGGCTGACCGCGGAACCGGTGCCACAGCCTGCGGCCGGCGAGCGCGACAAGGACCGCACCCACCGACAACGTGATGAAGAACAGCACCTGGCCGTAGGCGTTGGAGTGCACCGACAGCCGTACCGGCTCGCCGAGCGGCAACCCGTCGGCCGTGCGCAGGGCGACGTCGATGGCCACCCGCTGGGTGAAGTGCACTTCGATCGGCACCTGCAGCGGCAGGTATCCGGGCGGCAGTTCGATCTCGCCCATGTCGGTCACCGACATACCCGGCGGAGCATCGACCTGCAGTCGGACCCTGATCGGCACCGGCAGGTCGTTGCGCAACGCCAGCGGCAGCGGGCTGCGCTCGGTGGCCAAGGTGTAGGAGCCGCCGGGGTTGACGATCGTTACCGCGTTGAACAGGTCGTTGACCGTGGCGCTCGTCCTCGTCAAGCGCTGCTGGGCCAGCCCGTTGCGGGCATCCGGCGGCACCGACTGACTGAGCGCGCGCAACATGTCCTCGCGCAGCGGCGCCGTGTATTGCGTGCCGGTGAGCCCGGTGCGCTCATCGGTCGTCAGCGCCGCGGTCAAACCCCACAGCCTGCCGGTGGTTCCGGCGATGCCCGAGGTCACCGCATCGTCGAAGCGGGCCCGCGAGTTCGCGGCCACGTTGTCGGGCAGCGGACGGCGGTCCTGCTGCGGCACCGCCTCGCTTTCGGCAATCACCGCGGTCAGCGGGTGCGGCGCGGCCAGACCTGCCCGGATGGAGGTGGCCACCGCGGAAAGGATCGCCGCGGCGTCGTCGGCTTGCAGGCCCCATTCCATCGGGGGCATCAGGAGCTGGCTGCGCGGTTCGGCTTCCGGCGCGAGGGTGCGCCACAGCAGGGAGCCCAGTGCGTCCTGTCGCCGAGCAACCGTCGAATCGTGTTGTATCGGAACATCCAGCGCGCCATCAAGATACGACGGCGACCACGGATCGGTACCAACTCCGGCCAACGCGGCGGAGACGGTGGGGTCGAACGGGGCGGCGACGACTTCGGGGGTGTAGCGGACGGGGGTGACGTCGGCGGTGGCCCGTTCACCGTCCTGCGAATCGTGAGCGGTGAGGTTGGCCGCGGCGACGGCGACCGTCGGGCCTTGGGTGGACAGCAGCTGGATCGCCGGCCCGGTCAGCGGACCGTCGCCGACCAGCGTGGCGCCGCGGGTGGAGGTGATGCCGAGGATCTGGTCGACGATGTCGCCCGCGCCGTTGGTGGCGATCGAACTCAGGACCGGGTCACCGACCCGGTGCAGGGCGTCGAGGTCGGCCTGCGCGTAGTTGGCCGGTGCGACACACGTCCGCTGGGCCAGCACTTTGAGCCGATTGAGCCAGTTCACTGCGGCGTCCTGGCCGGTTCCAGGGCGTGTCGGCGTGGCCGGCCCGATGTCGGGCCCGTCGTCGACGACATAGCCGGCCGTCATCGCGTTCACGGTGACCAAGAGATCGGGGTCGACGGCCAGGCACACCGCACTGCGCACCTGACCGCCGGGGTCGACGGGCTGGCTGGTCGCGAAGTCGACCGCGGACAACAGGACGTCGAGGCGCCCGCCGCTCGCCAGTGAGGTGGCGAGTTCGTCGTCGATCAGCCGCACCGGAGTCGTCCCGCCGGGCGCACCCGGTGCGAGCCGGGGCCGGTCACCGAGCGGCCACATCACCGTGAGGCGCACCGGTTTCGAGGTGTCTGGCGCAACGACGTCGGCCAGCGCGTCGGCCGAGGAGTTCGCAGCGGGCTCCGGCGGCACCCCGATCACCGGCAGCAGGAAGCGGGCGTCATCGAGACGGGCGGGAGCGCCGTAGTCCGGAGTCCCGTTGGCGTTGACCAGAAGCGGATACACGCCGGGCCTGTCGATGCCGAGCGAGGGCACCTGCGGCGAGCGCAACGGAACCGTCAAATTGAACGGAACATTCTGGCCGCGTTGCAATTCCGTGGACACGGTGATGAAATCCGCGACAGCTTCGAACTGGTCGTTCTCACCGCCGAGGTTCGTGCGAAGGCCCGCCGAGGATGTGACGGCCGCGGCATGCTCGAGGCGGACCATCACGTCGCGGACGGGGCGGTCACCGACGTTCAGCACCGTTCCGGAGACGGTGACGACGGGCTCGCTGGTGGTCGTCACCACCTCGGGCGTCACGCGGTCGATGTGCACCTGCAGGAACGGCACCGAACCAGGCTCGCCAGCGGCCGCGTACGGGGACACCGCGGGCGCGGCGATGAGGACAAGCAGTGCCAGCACGGCGACCAGTCGAGGGAGCACCGTGCCGGAACCCCGGCGGGCGGTCACGGCCCTTGTCCGCAGCCGTTCGTCCGCCGGCCCGGATTGGGTGGGCCTGCTTCGTCAGGACGTCGGTTGCGGGTGTGCGAGTGCGTCTGGGCGCGGCGGCGTGGTGAGCTGCGGGGCAGCGGCGGCAGCGCGGAAGGACCATCGGTGTGCAGCTTGTCGATCAGCTCGTCGGCGACCTCGGCGAGTTTGCGCTCGTCGGCGTAGGCGAGCCGCGACGGCAGCTCCTTCAGCGGCACCCAGGCCACTTCGCTGACCTCGACATCCTCGTCGGAGAGCTCGCCGCCGAGGAACCGCATCAAGTAGTGGTGCACCGTCTTGTGCACCCGCCGGCCCTCGGTGACGAACCAGTAGTCGATGCTGCCGAGCGCGGCCAGCACGCTGCCCTGGATTCCGGTCTCCTCGGCGACTTCGCGGATCGCGGTCTGTTCGGCCGTCTCACCCAGCTCGATGTGGCCCTTGGGCAGTGACCACAGCATTCTGCCGCGTCGGTCGATCCGTCCGATCAGGGCCGCGACCTGGCTGTCCTTCGGGCCGTCGATACCGTCGATGACCAGGCCGCCCGCCGAAGTCTCGTGCACGGTGCGCAACCGGTCGGGGCCGCGACGTGAGCCCCGCGGCTTGTGCGGCTTTGGCCTGCCGTCCGGGACGGGTGCGTTGTTGTTGTCGGGCGCCACCAAGTTGTTGTTGTGCTGGGGGGTGGCGGTGTCGGGTGGACCTGCCGCGCGCCGACCGCGACGCCGCCCCCGCCGCCGTCGTGGTTTGGCCTGTTCGCCGTCCGACACCCAAGCGATAGTAGCTGCCACGATAATTCGCTCCCGCCACACTCGCCGCTCGGTGCAGGACCGTTACCTCTACGCTCATTGAACGTGTCCGACAACGCTGAACTGCTCGCCGCTGCCCAGGTGGCGTTGAACCAGCACGCCGACATACTGCGAGATCTCGGCAGCGGCGTTCGCTGGCGCGGGTCACGAGCTGTACCTCGTCGGGGGAAGTGTGCGCGACGCGTTGCTGGGCCGGCTCGGCACCGACCTCGACTTCACCACCGACGCCCGGCCCGAGCAGATGCAGCGCATGTTGCGGCCCTGGGCGGACGCGCTCTGGGACACCGGCATCGAATACGGAACCATCGGCGTGGGCAAGGGCGGCAAGCGCATGGAGATCACCACCTTCCGCGCCGACACCTACGATCAGGTGTCGCGCAATCCGGAGGTGCGCTTCGGTGACCGATTGGACGACGATCTGGTCCGCCGCGACTTCACCGCCAATGCGATGGCGGTGCGCATCACGCCGGCGGGCCCCGGCGAATTCCTCGATCCCCTAAACGGTTTGGACGCGCTGCGGGCCCGCGTGCTCGACACTCCCGCCGCGCCCGAGGTGTCCTTCGGCGACGATCCGTTGCGGATGTTGCGGGCGGCGCGGTTCGTTTCGCAGCTCGGCTTCACCGTCGCGCCTCGGGTCCGCGAGGCCATGAACGCGATGTCGAGTCAGCTCGGGCGCATCACCGCCGAACGGGTCGCCGCCGAGTTGGACAAGCTCGTGCTCGGTTCGGATCCGGCGGCGGGTATCGACCTGATGGTGGCGAGCGGACTCGGCGATGTCGTGCTGCCCGAGATCGGCGCAATGCGGATGGCTATCGACGAACACCATCAGCACAAGGACGTTTACGAGCATTCGCTGACGGTGTTGCGGCAGGCGATCGAATTGGAGGACGAGGGCTCCGATCTTGTGCTGCGCTGGGCGGCGCTGCTGCACGACATCGGTAAGCCCGCGACGCGTCGGCACGAATCGGACGGCGGGGTGAGCTTTCATCACCACGAGGTGGTCGGCGCCAAGATGACCCGCAAGCGGATGCGGGCGCTGAAGTACTCCAAGCAGTTGGTCGACGACGTGTCGCAGCTGGTGTATCTGCATCTGCGCTTCCACGGCTACGCGGATGAGTGGGGCTGGGAAATGGACCGACTCGGCGGTGCGGCGCTACGTCACCGACGCAGGTCCCTTGCTGCCGCGGCTGCACAAGCTGGTGCGCGCGGATTGCACCACCCGCAACAAGAGGCGCGCGGCGCGGCTGCAGGCCAACTATGACGACCTCGAGGAACGGATCACCGAGCTGGCCGCCAAGGAGGACCTGCAGCGGGTGCGACCGGACCTCGACGGCAACGAGATCATGAAGATCCTCGACATCCCGGCGGGTCCGCAGGTCGGCGAGGCGTGGCGCTATCTCAAGGAACTGCGGCTGGACCGCGGGCCACTCGACCACGACGAGGCGGTGGCCGAACTCGTGAAGTGGTGGAACGCCAGGAGCTGACCCGCCGTCGAACCGGTGTGGATTACTGCCTTTCCGATGGCGACGGGTCGGCGACGATGTGGACCGCACCGCTGGACACCGATGTGGACGGCAACGGCACGCTCGATGCGGTCGGTCTCGATGTCGACGGTGACGGTGGCGTCGACGACGCGCTGGCCGATCTCGACGGCGACGGCATCGCCGATCACGCCGTGCTGGACGGCCAGAGTTACTTCACCGACGACGGGTCGGGCACGTGGGCGGTGAGCGTGGACCGCGGTGGGCAATTGCGGTGGTTCGGCCTCGACGGCGTCGAACAGCTGGGTGGGCCATCGGTCGATCTGGACGGTGATGGGCAGGCCGGCGACCGGCTGCTCGACATCGACGGCAACGGACTGGCCGATCGCGCACTGGGTGCCGGCGTCGGCTACGTCGACACCGACGGCGACGGCCGCTGGGACATCAGGCTCATCGACAGCAACGATGACGGCAAGGCCGATATCGCCAACGACCTGTAGGTCGCGCAATGCGCCATCTATCCAGCCACGGCCATTGCCGCACAGGCGTTTTCGGCGGCGCAAACGTTACTCGCAGTGTGACGCAGCCCACGCGCTGAGATCAGGTAGTCGAGTACTCGGGATTCGTGGGCGCGGGATCGGCACCGTACGTCGTGCTCAATACCTCACGAAAGGAGCACTCCAATGGCCGATCCAATCATCAAAATCGGTTCCACCGGTGAGGCAGTCAAGAAGGCGCAACACGCGCTGTACTGCCGCCGCTATCTGGTCGACCTCAGCGAGGTCGACGGCATCTTCGGTCCGATAACCCGCAATCGGGTCATCAGGTACCAGCTGGACCGCAGCGTCGGCGAGTTCTTCGCGTTCTCGTTCCCGCTGGCCGTCGACGGCATCGTCGGGCCGATGACGTGGTCCCGGCTGACCCCGCCGTTGATCAAGAAGGGGTCCAAGGGCAACCCGGTGTTCCTGGTCCAGGAGATCCTCAAGAGCTGGGGCTATCCGGACTACGACCCCGGGCCCGTCGACGGAGACTTCGGGAAGCTGACCGAAACGGCCGTGAAGAACGTCCAGTCCATCCTCACCGACTGCGACAACCTCCCGCTGAAGGTCGACGGCATCGTCGGCCCGAAGACGTGGGAAGCGCTCTACGCCTGAGCGCGCTGCGCCCCGGCGCCGGGACTCGGTGTCAACGCCCGGGTCCCGGCGGTCCGGCGAAGGCCTGCGCGATCTGTCATGACAGTTGCTCCAACAGTGACTTCGCGTCCTGCAGATCGGCGGTGTCGAATCCCTCGGTGAACCACTCGTAGATCGGTGCGAGCAACATGCGTGCATGGTCGAACCGCCCGTCGTGCAGCCACTTTCGAGCCAAGCTCGTAGCGGCACGCAACTCCCAGGACTTCGACTGCTGCGCGCAGGCCATGGCCAACGCTTGTTCGAAACACTGCTCTGCCGCGGTGGGATCGTGAACCTGCTGTCGCAGCAGCAGCTCACCCTTCACCCGGTGCGCCTCCGCGGCGTAGAGGCGTTCGTCATTGCGGCGTACCCAGTCCTGAGCCTCGTCCAGCGCACGCAGACCCTCGTCGAAATGTCCAAGGGCGCCTTCTGCGTCTGCCAGCACAGTGAGGAACCACGGCCAGACGGCGCCGATGTCCACCGCCCGTCGGCGAGTCCATCGCTTCGCGGATGTCGGAGAGGCCGGCGGCGACATCGCCCCGCTGCGCGATGGCCCACCCCCGAGGCAGTAGGCACCACAACTCGACCGCGTAAAGGCCATTCGCCGCCGAAACGGCGATCGCCTCATCGGCGAATGTCAGTGCGGCTTCCGGGTCTCGACGCAACTGAGCCAGTTGTGCTGCGAACAGGAGCGTCAAACCGACGCCATACGGATCTTCGAGCTCCTTCGCATGAGCTATCGCCTGTCGCATCGCCTCGTCGGCCTGATTGGGGTAACCAAGCATCCAGTTCGCGAGCGCACTGAGATATCCGCAGATGATTCCGGGATTCTGGTTGTAGGGGGTGGTGCGCGCGCGGAAATGATCCGGGTCGTAGAGCGCCATGCCGTCACGACTGTGGTCGCGCACGTCGATGAAGTCGCCTTGCCACCACGCTGCGTAGGCCACCATCGAGTGGCCGACCGCAGATATGAGCGGATCAGCTTGCGCCGCAGCCAGTTCCAGGTACTCGTCTGCCAGCGCACGCGCCTCCCGCATGCGTCCGCGCACTATCTGTGCGTAGGCCAGGCCGGAAAGGGCCGGGAATAGGTCTGGGGTTCCACCAACTTGTCGCGCAAGCTCTCGTGCTCGTGCATATATCGTTTCGACGGCTTGAGGTCCTCGCACAAAGCTCACGGATGGGCCGAGCACCAACTGGAGGGCAAGCTCTTTTTTGGCGCGATCCGGTGAATCCGGCAGTTTGGCAAGCAGTTCCAGTCCCCGCTTTGCGTGGTTGGTGGCTTCGAGGTTGGCGTAGGCGCGGAGCGCCCGGCGTCCTGCGGCGTGCCAATAGGGCACGGCCTGCTCGATCAGGCCGGCCTCGGTGTAGTGCTGCGCTATCAACTCCGGCCTGGTTTCGACGATCTCTGGGAAGTCGGCTTCCAGAGCGGCGGCGATGTGCTGGTGATGTTGCTGACGGGTGCTTTTCAGCAGCGACTGGTAGGCGGCATCTTGGATGAGTGCGTGCTTGAAACGGTAGGTCGCCCGCGGCGCAACCCCTTGCTGATAGAGAAACTCCGCGCGCACAAGCTGAGCAAGACCATCTTGCAGAAGATCTTCGTCCCACGGAGAGACAGCGCGTATCAAGGCGTAGGAGAACTCACGTCCAATCGCCGCACCGAGTTGCGCCAAGGCCTTCGTCGTTGACAGACGGTCCAGGCGCGCCATCAGCGAATCGTGAAGGGTATTGGGAATCGCCAGCGGGGGCAGCGGTCCGGCCAGTTCGTAATGGTCGGCCTGTTGCTCTAGTAGCCCCGATTCGAGGAGCGTCTTGGTGAGTTCCTCGATGAACAGTGGCACCCCGTCGGTCTTGGCCACAACGTCGGCGGCGATCTCGCCGGGTAAGGCCTTGTCTTCAGCGACGCGACGCATCAGCTCGACGGCCTCGCCGGGCGCGAGCCGATTGACGCTCACCTCGCTGACACTCCGATTTCCCGACCAAGGATTGTGGAAGTCGGGTCGGCAGGTGAACAGCGCCAGTATGCGGGAGTCGTGGATGTTCTCGACCAGAAGGTCGAGAAACTCGACCGTGGTCGGATCCACCCAGTGCAGGTCTTCGACTACGAAGAGGACGGGCTGCCGTTCCGCCCTGCGCCGAAGAATGCTCAGGAGCGCCCCCATCGACTGCTGCTTCTGCTGTTCCGGCGGCAACTCATTGAACGCGTGTGCCGCGCCCGAGGGGATCGATAACAGGGAACACAGACCGGGCAACGCGTCGTCGAGCGGTAGTCCGCTCCGCGCGAAGAACCGCTCGAGTTTGTGAAGCTTGTCGTCCGGGGACTCGGGGCGCTCGAAACGAAGGACTGCGCGTTCGAAGAGGTCGATGAACGGCCAGAACGCGGTGTCCCGGTGGTAGGCCGATCCCTGGCAGGCCGTGAGCCACGCTTGGCGCTCGGCGACGTGCTCAGTCAGCGCGTGTACTAACCGCGATTTGCCGATTCCCGCCTCACCGGTGACCAGGACGACCTGGCCCTGTCCGGCCAGTGCCTTCGACCAACGATCTTGTAGAAACTCGAGCTCGCCGGCTCGACCGACTAGCGGAGTCAAGCCGACAGTGCCTGCGGCCGCATCCAACCGCGTGCGAGCAGTGCTCTCGTGAAGCACCTGATAGGCCTCAAGAGGTCCTGCGACACCCTTCAAGGGCGGCGTACCCAGCGACCGGCAGTCGAAGAATCCCCCGAGGATCTGGTGGGTCGGGGCGCCTATCACCAGCGTGTTCGACGCAGCCACACCCTGAAGGCGCGCGGCGATGTTCGGTGTGTCGCCCATTGCCATCAGCTCGTGGCGTGATTCGCCGACCACCTCGCCCACGACCACCAGTCCGGTGTGGCACCCGAGTCGCACTGCCAACTCGACGTCGTGCCGGTCGGCGAGGTCGACGTTGAGCTCCCCGATGGCCTCGATGATTCCCAGCCCAGCGCGCACGGCGCGGTGGGCGTCGTCTTCGTGCGCTTGCGGATACCCAAAGAAGACGAGCAGACCGTCGCCGAGGTATTGGGCGATGTACCCGTCGAAGCGGGTGATGACCTTGCCGCACGTCTCGTAGTAGGCGCGCATGACCTCCCGCAGATCTTCGGGATCGAGCTGCCCGGACAGTGGTGTCGAATCGACCAGGTCGCAGAACAAGACGGTGAGCTGACGCCGCTCGGCATCTGGGTGTTGGGCGCTGTCGGGGGTCCAGACCAGCCCGAGCCCGTCGTCACCGATCCGGCCGGAGTAGGCGTACCGCAACTCGGCGCGAAGCGTTTCCAGGCGCTCATCGTCGAGGCTGAATTGTTCTCTGAGTGCGCGGTGGGACACCCGGCCGCGACTTCGCACCAGCTCGACCACCTCATCGAGCACTGCGTAAAAGTCCATGACCGCCTCTTCCGCGGTACCGGCGATTTTCGGCTGGGCAGCACTGCCACCTAGATGGTGCGACAGATTTCTCTGGGGTTTCGCGAAACCGCAGCTTCAGAACCGGTCAACGCCCTGGTCCCGGCGGTCCGGCGAAGGCCTGCGCGATCGTCAGCCAGCGCTGGGCGTCGTCACCGTCCGCGGTGACGTCGAGGGTGGCCGGCGATCGCCGTTGGGTGACCAGCAGGCAGAAGTCCTCCGCCGACCCCGCCACCCGTTGCGGCGCATCCTCCGGCCCCCACGTCCAGGCGGAGCCGTCGGGCGCCATCAGCTCGACCCGGAACGGATCTGCCGGTGCGGCAAGGCCGTTGATCGCGAACGCGAAGTCACGGGTGCGGACACCGATGTGGGCAATCGAGTGCAACCGCGCGGTCGCGGGCCGTTTCACGCCGAGGGCGTCGGCGACGTCGAGGCCGTGCGCCCACGTCTCCATCAGCCGTGCGGTGGCCATCGAAGCGGCGCTCATCGGCGGACCGAACCAGGGCAGCTTGCGGCCGTCGGCAACGGTCAGCAGCGCGTCGTGCAGCCGATGTCTGGTGGCCCGCCAGTCGGCCAGCAGATCGGCGGGCGCCGCGGCGGCGATCTCTTCTGCGCCGCGGTCGACGAATCCGCTCGGGTCTGCGGCCGCTGCCCCGAGTACTTCTGTGAAGCCGGCCTCGTCGTCGACCGACAACAGCGCGACCCGGTCGGTCCACAGCAGATGGGCGATCTGGTGGGCGATGGTCCAGCCCGGCGCAGGGGTGGCGTCGGCCCATCGTGCGGCGGGCAGATCGGCGACCAAGCTGTCGAGGTCATCGGTTTCGGCGCGGAGGTCGGCCACGATAGAAGCTGCTGTCGCCATGCGGCACACCCTAACCGGGGGCTTGGGAGCGGCGGACGACGAACGCATGCGCCGCCAGCCCGACCAGATAAACCGCCGACCCGGCGACGACGAGCCCGGGGGACCGGCCGTCGGAGGGGATGACCGCCGCCGCCGCCGTGAGCGCGAGGATGAACGATATCCAGAACAACGCATCCTGGACGGCGAACACGTGACCGCGCAGTGCGTCGTCGACGTCGATCTGGATGGCGGTGTCTGCGCACAGCTTCACCACCTGTCCGGCCGCGCCGAGCAGGAACCCGCACAGCACCATCATCGGTAGCTGTAGTCCGGAGGCACCGAGCTGGATGATCGCCGCCAGCAGCAGCGCTCCGTTGGCGGTGCGGTAGCGGCCCCACCGGCCGACGGCGGCGGGGGTTATCGCCGTGGCCAAGAACAATCCGACGCCTGCGGCGCTGGCGAACAGCGCCGCGGTACCCAGGCCCGCGACATCACGGGAGTCGCTGTGTCGCACCATGACCAGCACCAGCAGGCTGTTGATGCCGAACACCATCCGGTGCGCGGCCAGTCCGGCGAGTGTGCCCCCGACGGTGGGGACGGCGAGCACCGTGCGTGCGCCGTGCAGCCATCCGGTGGCGACTGCATACGCGACCGACCCGTGGATGGCGCGCCTGCTGGCGTGCGGACCGAGCACGTGCGGCGGGAACCGCACCGACAGCAGCAGCGCCACCGACACCGGGATGACGACGAGGAGAATGATCGCCGCAGCGCCGGTGTCGCCTGCGCCGAATAGCGACCGCGGCACCAGCATGAAGCCGGCGCCGAGGGAGGCCGCCGCGATGCCGGTGGCCGTCGCAACCGAGTTCATCGTGACCACCAGGTCGCGCGGCACCACGTCAGGCAGCGCGGCAGACAGACCCGAGGAGACGAATCGGGTGAAACCGTTGGCGATCAGCGCACCGAAAAGGATTGGCAGGTCGCTGGCTCCGGCCGCCAGCAGTGCCGCGATGCCGAGCATCAGCACCAGCCGCCCGAGGTTCGCGCCGACGAACACCAACCGTCTGTCCCAGCGGTCAAGCAACGCGCCTGCGAACGGTCCCAACACCGAGTAGGGGAGGAACAACACGGCGAAGGCGGCGACGATCGCCCACGGGCCCGCGGCGCGGTCCGGGTTGAACAGCAGGGCACCCGCAAGCCCGGCCTGGAACAGGCCGTCACCGAACTGGCTCGCCGCTCGCAACTCGAGCAGTCGCCAGAATTCGGGCAGGCTGCGCACCGACCGCCACAGGGCCACCGGTGCGTGTGCGTCAACCACGAGAATTCACAGTACAAATATCCCGGCGGGCCGCGGTTGTTCGCTACCTTCAACGTTCGCTGGTGACATTATGGAGGTGTGGCGCAGTCAGAGGATCCGGAGGATTTCGTCGCCCCGACAACGAACCGGGTGCGCGCCGGAACCCTGCTGTTGGCCAACACCGATCTGCTCGAGCCGACGTTTCGCCGTAGCGTCATCTACATAGTCGAGCACAACGACGGCGGCACGCTCGGCGTGGTGCTGAACCGGGCCAGTGAAACCGCGGTGTACAACGTTCTGCCGCAGTGGGCCAAGCTGGCCACCAAGCCGAAGACCATGTTCATCGGGGGCCCGGTGAAGCGCGACGCCGCGCTGTGCCTGGCGACTCTGCGCGTCGGGACAGACCCGACCGGGGTGCCGGGCATTCGGCACGTGCAGGGCCGGATGGTGATGGTCGACCTCGACGCCGAACCCGAGACGATCGCGCCGATGGTCGAAGGCGTGCGCATCTTCGCCGGCTACTCGGGCTGGACGATCGGCCAACTCGAGGGTGAGATCGAACGCGACGACTGGATCGTGCTGTCGGCGTTGCCCACCGATGTCCTGGCCGAGGCCCGGGTGGACCTGTGGGGCCGCGTGCTGCGCCGTCAACCGCTGCCGCTGTCGCTGCTGGCGACACACCCGATCGATATCAGCCGCAACTAGTTTCGCGACAGCGTGCACGCGGCGCAGGCGCTGCCGCCGCACACTGATGCTCCGCCGCAAGCAGCCGCAGTTCCTGCACTGGCCGCGACGAACTTGGCACTCTGCCAGCAGCCCGCCGCGACTGTCGCGATTGCGCCGCCGACGCAGACGATCACCACAATCAGGCCGGTCTCGGGCTGCGACGACAGGGCGACCACACCCGCGACCGTCAACATCGCGGCCGCGGCGAGCTGTGTCGGCGCGACTGCGCGGAGCACCTGTCGGATGACGTCGGCTGAGCGGGGACGGGTCAACGTCCATCCGCCGAGGGCGGCGGTTGCGGCGGCGGCAGACAGGCATCCCACCGCCGCGAAAAGCATGCGGCCCACCTTAAAGGGCGCGGCCCCCGGCGCGCTAGGCGGGCGGCCGCCCCTGCGCAGGCGGCGCTGTCGGAGCTGCGGCACCCGGGATGCCGATCTTGAATCCGTTGGTGATGGCATCGGTGGCGCTCGCGGTGGGGACTGCCTGCCCGGCGGTGGTGGTAACCGAAAGCGTCACCAGATAAATGTCTCGGCCCACGGCCGAAAGGGTGTGTCGGCGTGCGGTGTTGAGCGTCATGTTGTTGTCCCGGTAGGTGCCCTCGATCATCGCTGACGGCATGCCACCGAAGTCGGCGAGCGACGCGTTCGTGGTGCGCCACGCGGGCAGCTGTTGGGCATCGATGTAGCCGTGGGTGATGGCCTCTTTGGGATCGAAGTTGCCGCCGACGAGCTTGTAGACGACGAGCGCCGCGTTGGAGGTGTAGATGCCGTCGCCGCCGACCCGGTCGGCGAGCACCGCGAACGCGTCGGGCACGTTCGGATCCGGCACCTGGGACCAACCGCGCGGGACGGGCAGCACCAGGTTGAGCGCCTTGAAGCCGTGAGCCACCTGCGGTTCGAGCTTGACGCCCTTCTCCTTGAAGAACTCGTTCAACGTCACCGAGGGAGCAGGCACGAGTGTTTCTGGTGCCGCCACCGCGGCGGCGGGCATCAGTCCCGGTGCGGCCAGGGACTGAACGGCGGGCGAGGCGGGAGAGACGCCGAGCTGCGCCGCGGATTGTGAGGCCGGCGCCGCGCCGGGCGCGACGGTCACGGTCTGGGTGACGGTCGCGGGGGCCGGCTGCGGCAGTGGATAGACGGGGTCGGCCGCTGCGGTGTTACCCGCCAGGCCGAGCACGCCGGCCATGCCCGCCGCGACACCACCTGCCAGAAACCGCCATCGGCGGGCATTTGCGATCATCGCCCGATCCCTTTCCGAGTCCTTCCGGCCGCCGGGGCAGGCATGCCCCTGGTCAGGGGGTGACCGTACCCCCGGCGCGGAGTTAGCCACCAGGCCTGGGACCGAGCTGGAATGAACCTCTGACCGCTCCGCAATGCAACCGATACCTGCCCGTGGCCGAAGGGCGGTCCTCGGTGGCCCTTTACCCTGTTCACGTGAGCAGTGAGTCGGTCACCGACGCTTCCGATGCTGGAGCCGACACCCCGCAGTACCGCTATACCGCGAAGCTGGCCGGGGAGATCGAGCGTGCCTGGCAGCAGACGTGGTCGCAGCAGGGCACCTTCAACGTGCCCAACCCGGTGGGCTCGTTGGCGCCGACCGACGGAACGCCGGTGCCCGCCGACAAGATGTTCGTCCTGGACATGTTCCCGTACCCATCGGGCGAGGGGCTGCACGTCGGGCATCCGCTCGGCTATATCGCGACCGACGTCTATGCCCGCTATTTCCGGATGACGGGCCGCAACGTGTTGCACGCGTTGGGTTTCGACTCATTCGGTTTGCCCGCCGAGCAGTACGCGGTGCAGACCGGCACCCATCCGCGCATCGCGCACCGAGGCGAATATCGTCAACTTCCGCCGCCAGCTGGGCCGGCTCGGGCTGGGACACGACGCGCGGCGCAGCTTCTCCACCACCGACGTCGACTTCTACAAGTGGACGCAGTGGATCTTCCTGCAGATCTACAACGCGTGGTTCGACGAGGACCTGAACAGGGCACGCCGCATCGACGAACTGCTTGGCGAATTCGAATCCGGGCAGCGCGGCCTCGACGACGGCAGGGCCTGGACGGCGTTGTCGGCGGCCGAACGCGCCGACGTCATCGACTCTCACCGGTTGGTGTATCAGGCAGACTCGATGGTCAACTGGTGTCCCGGGCTCGGCACGGTGCTGGCCAACGAGGAGGTCACCTCCGACGGCCGCAGCGACCGCGGTAACTTCCCGGTGTTCCGGAAGCGGTTGCGGCAGTGGATGATGCGGATCACTGCTTACTCCGACCGGCTGCTCGACGACCTCGACGTGCTGGACTGGCCGGAGAAGGTCAAGACCATGCAGCGCAATTGGATCGGGCGCTCCACCGGCGCGTCGGTACTGTTCGCCACCGACGCAGGCGACATCGAGGTGTTCACGACTCGTCAGGACACGCTTTTCGGCGCCACCTACATGGTGCTGGCGCCCGAGCATCCGTTGGTCGAGCAACTCACCGCCGCGGACTGGCCAGATGGGGTGGACCCGCGGTGGACGTTCGGCGGTGCAACGCCTGCGGAAGCGGTAGCCGACTACAGGCGCTCGATCGCGGCCAAGTCCGATCTGGAGCGCCAGGAGAACAAGTCCAAGACGGGCGTCTTCCTCGGCAGTTACGCGACCAACCCGGTCAATGGCGAGCGTATCCCGGTCTTCATCGCCGACTACGTGTTGGTGGGGTATGGCACGGGAGCCATCATGGCGGTGCCCGGCGGCGACCAGCGCGACTGGGACTTCGCCACCGGATTCGGCTTGCCGATCATCGAAGTCGTTGCGGGCGGCGATATCTCGCAGGCCGCGTACAACGGTGACGGTGAGATGGTGAACTCCGACTTTCTCAACGGGCTGAGCGTTGAGTCGGCGAAAGAGGCGATCACCGCGCGGTTGGAGGCCGATGGGCGGGGCAGGTCCCGAATCGAGTACAAGCTGCACGACTGGCTGTTCGCCAGGCAGCGGTACTGGGGTGAGCCGTTCCCGATCGTGTACGACGAGAGCGGCCGCGCGCATCCGCTGCCCGAATCCGAGTTGCCCGTCGAGCTCCCCGACATCCAGGACTATGCGCCGGTGTTGTTCGATCCTGACGACGCCGACAGCGTGCCGTCGCCGCCGCTGAACAAGGCAACCGAGTGGGTGCACGTGGAGCTCGATCTCGGCGACGGCCTCAAGACCTACACCCGCGACACCAACGTCATGCCGCAATGGGCGGCCAGCTCGTGGTACGAACTGCGCTACACCGATCCGCATAATTCGGAAGCCCTGTGCGACAAGGAGAACGAGGCGTACTGGATGGGGCCGCGGCCTGCCGAGCACGGGCAGAGCGACCCCGGCGGTGTCGACCTGTACGTCGGTGGCGTCGAGCATGCGGTGCTGCATCTGTTGTATTCGCGGTTCTGGCACAAGGTGCTCTACGACCTTGGTCACGTGTCGTCGCGGGAGCCGTTTCGGCGGCTGGTCAACCAGGGTTACATCCAGGCGCATGCCTACACCGACGCGCGGGGCACGTACGTGCCTGCCGCCGAAGTCGTTGAGCGGGAGGGCAAGTTCTACTGGCGGGGCCAGGAGGGCGAGAATCGCCCGGAAATAGAGGTGAACCAGGAGTTCGGCAAGATCGGTAAGAGCCTGAAGAACTCGGTGTCACCGGACGAGATCTGCGAGAACTACGGCGCGGACACGTTGCGCATGTATGAGATGTCGATGGGCCCACTGGAGGCGTCGCGACCGTGGGCGACGAAGGACGTCGTCGGCGCCTACCGATTCCTGCAGCGGGTGTGGCGACTGGTCATCGACGAAGAGACCGACGAGCTTCGGGTCAGTGACGCCGAACCGGACGACGAGACGCTGCGGGCGCTGCACCGCACGATCGCCGGGGTGTCGGAAGACTATGCGGCGCTTCGTAATAACACCGCGGGCGCCAAGTTGATCGAGTACACCAACCACCTCACCAAGCAGCACAGCGGGCAGGTTCCGCGGTCGGCCGTCGAACCGCTGGTGCTCATGGTCGCGCCGCTTGCGCCGCACCTGGCCGAGGAACTCTGGCGCCGGCTCGGCCACGATACGTCGCTGGCGCACGGACCGTTCCCGGTTGCCGACGAGGCCTATCTGACGGTCGACACCGTCGAGTTCCCCGTGCAGGTCAACGGGAAGGTGCGCGGCCACGTCACGGTGCCCGCCGACGCCGACGCCGATGCGATCGAGTCGGCGGCGCTGGCCGACGAGAAGGTGCAGGCTTTCCTGAACGGGGCGACGCCGAAGAAGGTCATCGTCGTCGCGGGCCGCCTGGTCAACCTCGTCGTCTAGCTGTCGACGTCCATCTCGACTAGGGCCCGTCGCAGCAACTTGCCGGTGGCGTTGCGCGGCAGCTCGTCGATGAACACCACGTCACGGGGCACTTTGTGGCGGGCAAGGTTGTTCTTGACGTAGACCTTGATCTCCTCTTCGTCCCGCCGCGCGCCGGGCACGGGAACAACGAAGGCACGCAACCGCTTGCCGAAGTCCACGTCGTCGACGCCGACCACAGCTGCGTCGGAGACGTCGTCACGCTCGACGAGCAGGTTTTCGACCTCCTGCGGGAAGACGTTCTCACCGCCGGAGACGATCATGTCGTCGTCGCGGCCGTCGACGAACAGCAGTCCGTTCTCGTCGAAATGACCCATGTCGCCGCTGGACATGAAGCCGTCGATGAGCTGCTTGGTGCGGCCGTCGGTGTATCCCTCGAAACGCGCCGCACTGCGGATGAAGATTCGGCCCCGCTTATTAGCGCCGTCGATGCGCCGGTCGTGCTCGTCGAACAGGACCACTTCGGATGTCACGGGCGTACGGCCGGCCGTTCCGGGAGCGCTGCGCAGCTCGGCAGGGGTGGCGATGGTGGCGAATCCGCACTCGGTGGAGGCGTAGATGTTGTAGAGGACATCGCCGAAGGTGTCCTGCGCGCGGTTGGACAGCTCGGGAGTCAGCGCCGACCCGGCGATCGCGATCGTCTTCAGCGACGACGTGTCGTAGGAGGCGATGACGTCGGGGGCGAGTTCGACCATGCGGTGCAGCATCGTCGGGACCGCGACCAGCATGTCGGCCCGGTGGTCTGCGATCAACTGCAGGGTGTGCTCCGGCTTGAATCGCCGGGTGGTGACCACTTTGTTGCCCAACGTCGCTCCGACCATGTAGGTGGCCAGGCCGGTGCCGTGGAAGATCGGCGAGACGATGACCATGGTCCCCTTGCGGGGGAACGGAACTCGGTCGACCAGCTCCGCTGTCGTTAACGGCGACACCTTGACACGAGGCGCACCCTTCGGCAATCCGGTCGTCCCGCTGGTGAGAATCACGACTCCGCCCGGCTTGCCCGGTGCGGGCAGTGGCTCGGAAGTGTTCGCCGCGACGATGTCGTCGATCGTCTGTACATCGGTGGGGACGTTGGCGCCGTCGTCGACCCAGGTGAGTACCCGTGGCAGATCGGCGGGCAGTGCGTCGAGGAGGCCCACGAACTCGCTGTCGTGAAGTACCGCCTTCACGTTCTCCCGCTCACACACGTCCGCGAACTGCGGCTTGGCGAACCCCGTATTCATCAGCACGATCCCGGCACCGAGCTTGCCGCACGCGGCCATCGCGATGATGAGGCCACGGTGGTCGCGGCAGAGAACGCCCACGACCGAGCCCTCGCCGACGCCGAGTCGCTTCAGCCCGCGCGCCAACGCAGTGGACATGTCGTCGATCTGGGCGTAAGTCAAGGTCCCGCGCTCGTCGACGACCGCAGGCAATGTCGGGTACTTGCGGCCGCCTTGGATCGCCAGCGTCGCCTGTGGTCCATAGACGCCGGCGTTCTTCGCGGTCTCCAGCGTCACACCCAGATTGCCGAGGTCGATGATGCCGGTGTCACGCAGCCGCTTCACGGCCTTCGCCTTCCGCGCGGCGCGAGTCAGCTTCTGCCGAGCCGCCGTGATCACGTTGCCCAACCCAGCTGGCGCATGGTGATTCCGTCGTTCCAGACCTTGGTCATATGGCGGATCTTGTCGCCGTCGAAGTCCATCACGTAGACGTAATCGGCGGCCGCGGTCTTACCCGTAGGCGGCACCGGTCCGCCCTCGCCGGTGTGGGTCCCGCGGAATACGCCGTACACCGCGACGTTGTTGCGCGCCTCGTCAACGGCGAAGGAGCGCACCTCGGCGGCGCCGTCGGGCAGTATTCTCAGCAGGCCCTTCATCCACTCGGTGTACGCCTCGAGCGTTTCGATGCCGGCCAGCGCATCGGTCTGACCGGCGAACGTCGCACCGGGATGGCAGTACGGCACGCAACCGTCCCAACCCTTACCTGTTTCGCAAGCGTCGAAGAACTCTTCTGCGGTCTCCTTGATCGAGCTCATGACGAATTGTGTGCACTTTGTCGCACCCGGCGCAGCGAACTGGACACAATCACCCGGTGGGGCGGACAACGATCTCGTGAATGTGGGCGTCGGGCGGGGCGTTGACGGCATCGGCCACGACCTTCGCGACGGTCTGTGGACTGAGAAATCGCTCGGGCTTGTATTCGCCGCCCTCGTAGGCGACGAGCCCTTCCTGCATCACCGTCGCGATCCGGCCCGGATGGATCGACGT
Organism: uncultured Actinomycetota bacterium; assembly: GCA_963822305.1. Lineage (GTDB taxonomy): Bacteria > Actinomycetota > Actinomycetes > Mycobacteriales > Mycobacteriaceae > Mycobacterium. The sequence continues at coordinate 630,824 of CAWGHF010000015.1, forward strand.
CACCCGGAGCGACGGCTCGTCGTTGCGCAGCGAGTCCGCGAAGCCGCGCAATGCGAATTTGCTCGCCGTGTACGACGCCAAGCCGGGCGAAGCATTGATCCCTGCGCCGGAGTTGATGAACACGACATGGCCGCGCGCATTGTGCAACGCCGGCAGCAGAGCAAGCGTAAGTGCCACCGCCCCAACGACATTGACCTCCATGGTGACGCGCCACTCGTCGACGGTCGACTCCGCCACACGGCCTGGGAAAGCGGCGCCCGCGTTGTGCACCAGCACATCGAGCTCGTCGATCGGTTCGACCGCGGCGGGGATGGCGTCGCTGTCCTCGAGGTCCAGCGGCCAGGTGGTGGCCCCGAGCCGCTCCGCAAGCGCGTCGAGCCGGTCCGACGGCCGACCGCCGAGAAACAACGTGTGAGTGGGCGCGAGCGCATCCGCGATCGCCGTACCGAGCCCCCCCGCCGCTCCGGTGATGAAGGCGGTCGACATGCCGGTCACCCTACCGACTGCGATCATTGAGGAGATGGCACCGGATCCCAGCTTCGCTCCCACGCAGCTCGCGGCGCGCGCCGCGTATCTGCTGCGCGGCAATGACCTGGGTGTGATGACCACGGCGGCGCCCCTGCTGTATCCGCACATGTGGAGCTGGGACGCCGCCTTCGTGTCCATCGGCCTCGCCCCGCTGAGCGTCGAGCGGGCCGTCGTAGAACTCGACACGCTGCTCTCGGCGCAGTGGTCCAACGGGATGATTCCGCACATCGTGTTCGCCAACGGGGTCGACGGCTACTTCCCCGGGCCTGCACGGTGGGCGACCTCCGCGCTTGCCGCCAATGCACCGCGCAACCGGCACACGTCGGGCATCACCCAGCCGCCTGTGCACGCGATCGCGGTGCAACGCATTCTCGACCATGCCCGCTCGCGCGGCCGCTCTACCCGGGCGGTGGCCGACGCATTCCTCGACCGCCGCTGGGACGATCTGGTGCGCTGGCACCGCTGGCTCGCCGAAGCGCGCGACCAGAAGTCGCATGGCCGGGTCACGCTGTATCACGGGTGGGAGTCCGGCATGGACAACTCACCGCGGTGGGATGCCGCGTACGCCAACGTGATTCCGGGCACAGTGCCGGAGTACCAGCGCGAGGACAACGCCATCGTCACCGATGCCAGCCAGCGGCCGTCCGACGGGGAGTACGACCGGTATCTGTGGCTGCTCGAGGAGATGAAGTCGGCGCATTACGACGACGAACTGCTGCCCAAGGCGATGAGCTTCGCCGTCGAGGACGTGTTCGTCTCCGCCATCCTGTCCGTCGCCTGCACGGTCCTCGCCGAGATCGGCGAGGACTATAAACGCCCGCACGCCGACGTCAGGGACCTGTACGCGTGGGCGGAGCGGTTTCGGGCGGGCGTCATCGACACAACCGACGAAAGAACCGGGGCAGCGAGGGATTTCGATGTCCGTGCCGGCAAGGTGATCGCCACCGAGACGGTCGCGCAGTTCGCCCCGCTGCTGTGCGGCGGGTTGCCGCACGACAAGGAGCGGACACTGCTGCGGCTGCTGGAGGGCCCGCGGTTCTGCGGGCATCCGGACCTGAAATACGCGTTGATGCCGTCGACGTCGCCGGTGTCACGCGACTTCCGGTCCAGGGAGTACTGGCGTGGACCCGTCTGGCCGGTGATGACCTGGCTGTTCTCTTGGGCGTTCGCCCGCCGCGGTTGGGCAGAGCGGTCCTTGATGCTGCGGCGCGAAGGTCTGCGACAGGCCAGCGACGGCACGTTCGCCGAGTACTACGAGCCGTTCACCGGGGAGCCGCTCGGCAGCATGCAACAGTCATGGACCGCCGCCGCGGTGCTCGACTGGCTGGGCTAACCCTCTTCGTGGCCGATTTCCCGATCGGCGAGCCGCTCCATCGGACCCAACGCCTTGGTCAAGGTCTCGACGTCGTCATCGGTGAGCTTGCCGAGCATCGCGGCCAGCGCGGCCCTGCGCGCAGCAAGCGCGTCGCGGTGCTGGACGAGGCCACGTGGCGTGACCTCCACGAGCACGGCGCGTAAGTCGGATGGGTCGCGCGACCGCTTCACCAGGCCGAGCTTCTCGAGCCGGCGGATCGCCACCGTGGTGGTCGGGGTGCGGACGCGTTCGTGGGCGGCCAGATCGGTCATCCTGATCGGACCCTTTTCCAGCAGGGTCAACAGGATCGACAGCTGGGCCAGCGTCAGGTCGCCTGCCGTGCCGCGATTGGCGTCGCCGCGCCGCAGGACGGAGAACAGTTTGGACAGGACGCGCTGCAGCTCGGCTGCGAGCTCGTCGACCTGCGCTTCTGTCTCCACCATAGTTCGCTAGTCTAACCTGTCAGGGTCTGACGGTATGTAATCACGCAAGTTTTGCGGTTAAAGAACCTGCGACAGGAATCGTTGTAATCTCTCCGTCTCCGCGGCTTCGAAGATCTGCTCCGGCGGCCCCGATTCGACGACCTTGCCGTGATCCATGAACACGACGGCGTCCGACGTCGAGCGGGCGAAGCCCATCTCGTGCGTCACGACGACCATCGTCATGCCATCCCCGCCGAGATCGGCGATCAGCTCCAGGATTCCCTTCACCAGCTCGGGATCCAGCGCCGAGGTGGCCTCGTCGAAGAACATCACCTCAGGGGTCATGGCGAGCGCGCGGGCGATGGCGACGCGCTGCTGCTGCCCGCCCGACAGAGTCCCGGGACGGACATCGGCCTTGTGCCGCAGACCAACCCGGTCCAGCTGAGCCAACCCGAGCTCGCGGGCGTTGTCGGCGCTGAGCTTCTTGAGCTTGCGCGGCGCCAACGTCACGTTGTCCAGCACCGAGCGGTGCGGGAACAGGTTGAAGTGCTGGAACACCATGCCGATGCGTTGCCTCAATCGATCGGGGTTGTCGGTCAGCACCGACTTGCCGTCGAGGAGGATGTCGCCCTGCTCGGGTTCGTAAAGCCGGTTGAGCGTCCGCAGCAGAGTCGACTTGCCCGAACCGGATGGCCCGATCACCGCGGCGGTGGTGCCCGCAGGCACATCGATGTCGACGCCCCTCAACACCGTGTTGGGACCGAAGGACAGATGAATGTTGCTGCCGGTCAACGAGACTGGCGCCGGTGCTGTCGTCATCAGATCATCTCCTGAGACGCGGCCGGGTTCAGCGGTGAGAGTGGATCCTCCGGCTCGGCGGGTTTGCCTTTGCGCAACCGGGCGTCGATGTAGTTGACGAGGTGGGTCAGCGGAATGGTCAGTATCAAGTAGAACAGCCCGGCGGCCACCAGCGGCGACAGGTTGCCGGTCTGCGCGTTGAGGTCGCGGCCCACCTGGAACAGCTCGCGCTGGTTGGCGACCAGCCCGAGGAAGTAGACCAGCGAGCTGGCCTTGAGCAGGGAGATGAACTGGTTCACCAATGCAGGCAGCACCCGCCGAATCCCTTGCGGCACCACCACCAGCCGCATCGACGCCGAATAGCTGAAGCCCAGCGCGCGGGACGCCTCGAGCTGGCCGGCCTCCACGCTCTGGATGCCGGAGCGGAAGATCTCCCCGACGTAGGCCGCGGCCATCAACCCCAGCGCCGCTATGCCGAGCGGGTAGGGGTTGTTTCCGGTCAGCCCTCCGACGATCGGCCCGACGCCGAGGCCGATCAGCAGAATGATCACCACCTCGGGCAGGCCGCGGAAGATGTCGGTGTAGATACGGGCAGGCCAGCGCAACCAACGGGCCTTTGAGATGCCCGCGATGGCGAGCCCGATTCCGAGCACCAGGGCGATCACGCTGGCGCAGACCGTCAGGATCAACGTGTTCGGCAGGCCAGTCTTGAGCAGCACCGGGACGGCCTGCTTGTATAGGTCCCAATCGAGGAACGAGTCAGCCAGCTGCGACAGCGTCGACTTAGGCTGTGCCGCAGACGAAGCCGCGGGCTCACCCTGATGACTGGCGGCGATGGCCGCGAAGTCCGGCAGCGTCGGCGCCGGCGCGGCCTTGGACCCCGGCTTCCAGCCGGGTGGCAATTCGCGCGGCACCCAGTCGGAGTACAGCCGCGACCAGGTGCCGTCGGCGATGACCGCGTCCAGTCCGGAGTTCAGCGCGTCGATCAGGGGCTTGTTCTCCTTGGCCACCGCGTAGGCCACGAAATTGTCCAAGCTGAAGGTGTTTTCGATGATCTCAGCCGGATCGCCCGGCTGCACGGTGCCCTGCGCCTGCTGCGACGGTGCCACCCAGGCATCGATCTGGCGGGTCTTCAGGCTGGCGTAGACGGTGTTGTAGTCGGGAAACTTGACGGGATCCAGATGCAGCGAGTCGACGACGTAGGCCTCCTGGACGGTGCCCTGCACGACGCCGATGCGCTGGCCGGCGGCGAGCTTGTCGAACCCGGTGATCGCCGACCCCGTCGGCACGACCAGCGAGAAGTAGCCGAAGTCGTAGCCGTTGGTGAAGCCCACGGTGCGCCTACGGGCATCGGTGGTGGTGATCGACGACGAGCCGACGTCGAAGCGTCGTGATGCCACCTGGGCGAGCAGGCCGGAGAACTCGGTGCCGACGAAATTGATTCGCAGACCGATCTTTTCGGCCATCGCGCGTAGCAGCTCGTTGTCGAACCCGGTGAACTGGCCCGCCGAGTCGATGCAGATGCTCGGCGGCGCGTCGGACAGCGTGCCGACGGTCAGCACGCCGGGTGTGCCCAGACCGAGCGCGTCGACCTTGACGGTGTTGAGCGGCGCGACGGTCGGTGTCGTGTATTTGTCCTCGCCGGGCCCCGCCGCCGCGGAGGCGAGGTTGGTCGGAACCGTGCTGGCGCTGTCGACGCCGGGCGGCGCGCACTGGTCGACGTCGGCGACCGCAGGAGCCGCCATCGGGAGGCTGAGCACCAGTAGCCCGACCAGCGCCGCAACGAGTGCCTTAACTATCCGGCCCGTGAATCCGGTCATGGGAGCAACGTAGCCGCCGCGGTTGCGCAGGCCTCGGCTTCAGCTCAATCAGAACGCAACCGAGGGCTGCCTGGCGAGACTCGACGGGCTGAACACGCCGCGACGCACCAGTTCGGCGATCATGATCCGCCCCATGGCTTCCGACCGGCCCGCGCACGCGGCGCGCGCCCCGTCGGTGTCATGGGTTTGGATCGCCGCCGTCTCGGCCTCGTAGAACGGCATCATCTCGTCGTGGTTGTTCATGTAGGTCACCCAGAACGACCGAGGAATGAAGCTCTGCGACGCCCGGATCTCGGCAAGCAGCCGCGGGCCTGCGTACTCCTCGTTGATGGTCTGCCGGTACTGCCATGCGGCTTCCTGGAACGCGCGCGACTCGCGATTGGCGCGCATGAAGTCGGTCAGCGAGTCGAGCTGGGACACCACATGGGGACGCGGGTCGTTGGCGGCGCGCGCCGACGCTATGCCGAGGAGGACGCCGTGAAGCTCATGGTGCTCGAGCACGACGGACTCGTCGAAGCGCTCGATGAACGCGCCGCGGTGGTAGCGGGTGGACAGGATTCCGTCGTGCTCGAGCTGAACGACGGCTTCCTGAATCGGCACCCGGCTCAGGCCGAGCTCGTGGGCGACCTCGTTCCGGTCGACCCGATCCCCCGAGCGCAGCTTGCCAGTCAGCACCAGGTTGATGATGTGCGCGACAACCTGGTCCTTCTCTTTAATTCCATACCTCTTGGGCATAGCGGCGCCAGTTAATCACGCCGCCAAGTCAATGGGCTGAATTTGACCGAATGAAGTGCTTTGCGTCTGGAGAGTTGTGCCCAGCCTAAGCTCAGTTACTTATTTCGCCGCGCGCTGATCACGCCAGCGGCACAACGCTTCTGCGTCGCTCAGGTCGTAATCGGGACCGTTGACGCCGACCGTGAGAAGCGTGACGCCGAGGCCGGCCAGCGCGTCGGCTTCGGCGAGCAGCGCGTCGGTCCCCTTGCCGGAGACGCCCGCCGAGCGCTCGATCGCCGCGGGATCGCGACCGACGTCGGCGCAGTGCCGCGCCAGCACCTCGGACTTCTGCGGGTACTCGCTGCTGTCGCTGAACGAGTGCCAGATATCGCCGTACTCGGCGACCAGCCGCAACGTCTTCTTCTCGCCGCCGCCGCCGATCAGCACCGGGATGTCGCGGGTCGGTTGCGGGTTGAGCTTGCCCAGTCGCGACTTTATGCGTGGGAACGCCGCGGCCAGATCGTCAAGGCGGCTGCCCGCCGTGCCGAAGTCGTAGCCGTACTCGTCGTAGTCCTTCTGCTTCCAACCCGACCCGATGCCCAGGATCAGCCGACCGTCGGAGATGTGGTCGACTGTGCGCGCCATGTCGGCCAGCAATTCCGGGTTGCGGTACGAATTGCAGGTGACCAGCGCGCCGATTTCAATGCGCGATGTCTGTTCGGCCCACGCGCCGAGCATCGTCCAGCATTCGTAATGTGGACCCTCGGGATCGCCGTATAGCGGGAAAAAGTGATCCCAGTTGAACGCGACGTCGACACCGACGTCCTCGCAGCGGCGGACCGCATCGCGGATATGGCTGTACTGAGGGGAATGTTGCGGCTGCAGCTGCACGCCGACACGAATCGGGGAGGTCACCCGTCCATCATTCCCGGTTTGGCTAGACGCCAATCTGGCCGTCGGTCTTCCACACCGCCACGACCGACGGACGCGCCGTACCGTTGCGGCCTTCCGGCCACCGCGACAACGGATTGTCGACGCTGTTGTCGTCGTGCTCAGGCGACGAGGGTGGCTACCCGGCGAGGATCTCGCTCAGAATGTCGATAAGCGCCCGCGGTTGATCGCTCTGCACCGAGTGCCCGGAGTCTTCGACCATGTGCACGCCGCGGAATCCTGGTGCCGTGCTGGCGAATTCGCCGGCGTCGTCGTCGTTGACGAAAGCCGAGTTGGCGCCGCGTACCAGGGTGGTGGGCACATCAAGAAGGGGCACGTCGTCCCACAGCCCCTCGAAGCCCTCGCCCTTGCGCATCGCGTCGTAGCGCCACGTCCACGTGCCATCATCGAGCCGCTTCGAGTTGTGGAACACGCCGCGCCGCAACGACTCCCGGTCGCGGTGTGGGGCCGCGGCGACCGTCACGTTGAGCATCGCTTGGAAACTTGGGAAGATGCGTTCGCCCTGCACAAGGGCGACGGTGCCCTTCTGCGCCTCGGTCAACTCCGTATGCCGTTCTGGCGCGGACGGTGTCACGTCGACGAGCACCAGCTTGCGCACCAGCTCGGGCGCGGACACTGCCAGCCGGATCGCCGTCAAACCGCCCAGCGACATCCCGACGATGAGGTCGGCGTCCGGCGCGAGATCACGCACGATGGGCGCCACCGCCACCGCGTTCAGCTTCGGCCCGTAGTCGCCGTCCTCACGCCAGGCCGACCGGCCGTGGCCCGGCAGGTCGACCGCAAGCGCGGGCTCGCCGAGCCCGACGATCACCGTGTCCCAGGTGTGCGCATTCTGCCCGCCGCCATGAAGGAAGACCACGCGCGGTGGGCCATCACCGAACTTCAGCAAGCTGATCGCAGGGTCGATGCGCTCGACGGTCGGCAACGGGCCGGTAACGCGCGTCGGCGTTTCTTGAGCAAGGCAAACTGGCAGAGCAGCATTTCGTGTGAGCTGGTAAGATTGAAATAGGTACAGGGAGGGGGGGAGAGGGCCGCGGTCGATGCGAAGCGCGCTCATCTGGCGGTCATCCCCGGCACTGACCGGCGGGTTACCCTCGGCGATGTGGCTACGCCGGCGTTGGACTTGCTGCTGGGTCCGGAAGCCCCGAATGTGCTTTCCGCCGCCGTCGCAGAGTACGGCTGTCGGCTGGAAAATCTGCGTGCGGCCGACGTCAATGTGGACCCGTCCGGCGCCGCCGTCGTCATGTACGTCGCCGGGGTGCGGCGCGCTGACGGCACGTGCACAACCGACTTCCTTGGCGCGACAACCGGGAGCCGGATCCCGGCCGGTGCGGCCGTCGTCGGGGGCGAGTACCGCGGTGAGCCGGTCGAGGTCGGAATTTGGGCGTGGCCCCATGATCCCGCGCTACCCGCGCTCCCCACCGCGAGTAACCCAGTGCTGCTCGCCGAAATGTTTCGCAAGTTCGGGATGAGCACCGCGCCGACGCTCGACATCCGCCCCCGCGCGTACCGGCCCGCGCGGCATGCCGTTCTCGAGGTGCACGACGGCCGATCTCGGTGGTTCGTCAAGGTCGTGCGGCCCTCGGCGGTGGCCGAGCTATCCCGTCGTCATGACGTTGCATGCCGAAATATGCCCGTGCCGCCGGTGCTCGCCTCGACCCCGGACGGCCTGATCGTGCTGCCCGAAGGGCACGGAACGCCGTTGCGCGCACTGATCCTCGACGGCGACGCCGCACTGCCCGCACCCGAGGTGCTCGAGTCCGTCCTGGACGCACTGCCAGCCGAGCTGATGATGCTGGCGCCCAGGCCATCACATCTGCAGATGGTGGATTTCCACGCTGGCGTGCTGCGATGCGCAGCCGCCGACGAGCTCGAGGTGCTGACCCGGGTCGCCGAGGTGGTGGAAGTCCTGCACTCGGCGGAAGCCCAGCCGGAGGAGAGGGTGCCGGTCCACGGCGACTTCTATGAAGGCCAGCTCCTCGCCGAAGACGGGCGGGTAACAGCTGTTCTCGATATCGACACCGCAGGGCCCGGGGAACGATCCGACGAATGGGCGATGCTGCTCGCGCACCTGTCGGCTCTGACTCTCGAAGTCGCCGGGCGCGAAACGGCAGCCGGTTACACAGCGGCGGTCCTGGACCACGCCGAGCGGCAGGTTCCGGCTCAACAGCTACGACTGCGAACCGCTGCCGCCCTGCTCGGGCTGGCGAATTTGCCGTTTCGGGTGCAGAAGCACCAGTGGCCGGAGCACACTGTCGCCCGGCTTGATCTTGCGATGACGTGGTTAGCAAGGGCGAGATGAAAGACCACCCCGGCTGGCCTTGCAGGCGCTCCCATAGCGCGCAAGACTGAGGTGCAGGACGGGTAGAGGAACTCAAAGAGAAAGGGGTAGATCAATGGAACGACCGGCCAGCTGGAAGATTCTGACGCTTGGCGCTGCCCTTACCGGACTGAGCGTAGCGGGCGCCGGCGCTGCGCAGAGTGACACCGGATCTCCGGATTTCACCCCCGAATCGGTGAGCGCGGCCCCACTCTTCAACGACCTGCGGCTGTTAGCAAGTGGTAGTGGCCACTTCGGAAGCGTCGGAAGCGGCGGTGGACACTGGGTTGACTGGGGCCCGGATTGGGGGTGGCGCCCGGACGGGTGTGTCAGCGCCACGGGTCCGTTCGGGAACGTCAGCGGCAGCTTCTGCCTCTAGCGTCCTGCGCCAAGGATTCGATGCCGCCTGCCTGCAGCATCGAGCGCCGCGACACCACCTTTTTCCGACACGAATACCGGCCGAGGGCTGGCGGCCGGATGCGCCGAAACCTACGCCAGCTTGGCATGCAGCTGGGAAGCAATCGGTAAACAACTGGGGACGCTAGGCGTCCAGCATCCCGCGCAAAATGTCGACCAGGGCCCGCGGCTGGTCGCCTTGCACCGAATGTCCCGAGTCGGCGACAACGTGAGTGCGTTGAAATCCGGGTGCGCTTTTCGCGAAGGCGTCGGCGTCCTCGTCGTTGACGAAGAACGAGTTGGCGCCGCGCACCAGCGTCGTCGGCATCGTGATCTCGGGCACGTCGTCCCACAGGCCCGTAAACGAATCCGGCATCTCCTTGGTCGTGCTGCGGAAAGTGTCGTAGCGCCACGTCCAGGTGCCGTCGTCGTTGCGCTTTGAATTATGGAAAACGCCCCGCCGCAACGACTTTCGGTCGCGATGCGGTGACGCCTCGATGGTCACGTCGAGCATCGCGTCGAAACTGGGAAACGTGCGCTCGCCCTGCACGAGCGCAACGGCGCCGAGCTGGGCCTTGGTCATTTCCTCGTGGCGCTCCGGCGCCGACGGCGTGACATCGACGAGCACCAGTTGGGGAACGAGGGCGGGTTCGGTGGCCGCGATGCGCAGCGCGGTCAGTCCGCCGAGCGACATGCCGACGACGAGGCGCGGAGCGGGCGCCCATTCGCGCAGGACGGGCCGCAGCGTCTCGGCGTTGAGCTTCGGCCCGTAGTCGCCGTCCTCGCGCCATGCGGAGCGCCCGTGTCCGGGCAGGTCGATCGCCAGCGCGGGCAGGCCGAGGCCCAGGATGACGGTGTCCCAGGTGTGTGCGTTCTGCCCGCCGCCATGCAGAAACACCACCTGGGGTGGCTCATCAGCCCACTTCAACCCGCTGATGTCACCGGATTCGACGCGGCTGACCGTGGGCAGCGGGCCGGCGTGCCCGATCTGTTCGGCGTTCTCGGGCAACAGCGCGAACTCGTCCTGTTCGGCGAACGCACCCTCATCGGCCACCGTCACGAGCGCACTCTAACGTCGGCGGCAGCCGGTTGTCGCGAGTACGTGGAGTTACGCCGACGAATTGGGTCCTCTCCGGTGTGCCGGCCGCGTGCTCGACCCCGAGGGCGTCGAAGCCGTGGTGGCCGCGGCCTCCGGTTGGCGGGAGGGCACGTCATTCGGCCCTGGCTGAATGGTCTGCTGCGGTCCCACGGATGCGGTCTCCCGCGGTGAAAGTTGACCACCAGCTGACCGCCGCTCCCGAATATTGCGGCCTTCGCGCTCGGCTGTCGTCAGGTAGTTCTCCCAACGTTCCTGCATCGGCCTGATGAGGCCACCGCCGACGCCTACTACGAGGATGCCGCCGATCGTGGCCAGTACCGCGATCAACACCGGCAAGGTCACCGTCAGGGCTATGCCTACCTGGTTTAGTGCTGCGATGATGCCTAATCCGAGGATGAATACGCTCGCGATAGTGCCGAGCATCCTGCCGTAGGAGAACCCGCTCAGCGAGTTCGAGACGATATCGCGCACGGCAGCGGCAATCGCGGCGGCCACAACGATGATGATCAGCGCGATGAACAGGCGTGGCAGGAACGCGATCACGCCCGCGATCAGGGCACTCACCGGATTCGGTCCGAAGACCCCGAAGGCGAGTTGCAAGACGATCAGCAGCAACGCGTAGAACACGATCTTGCTGATGATGGTGGACGCGTCGTACTTGCTCTGTTCCAGCGCCCGCCTTATACCGCCACGCTCTACCGCGCGATCGAAACCGATTCGTTCCAATATTTTGTCGACCACTTTGGCGATGAGTTTCGCCACGATCCATCCGACGATGAGGATGAGGAGGAAGAGTGCCAATTTCGGGGCTATTACCACCACCGATCTCCACATGTCTTTCAGGGCGTCTTCCATGGCTACTCCTAGTGTCATCATTCGACTAGCGGCGATGCGCCGTTATTGACACCAACGTCATACCCCGCTGTGACCGGGATAAACGTGGCTGTCAACCGGTCGACGGGCAGAAGGAACCCGCGCAAAAAAGGGGACCCCGTAGGCACGGGATCCCCCTTTTGCCGCCACTCGCGGCCGTGTGTCAGCCCTCGATGAAGGTCTCGAGCTGCACCCGGGCGACGTCGTCGGGCAGCTGCTTGGGCGGGCTCTTCATCAGGTAGGCCGACGCGGCCTCGACCGGGCCGCCGATTCCGCGGTCCTTCGCGATCTTCGCCGCGCGGACCGCGTCGATGATGACGCCTGCAGAGTTCGGCGAGTCCCACACCTCGAGCTTGTACTCCAGGTTCAGTGGCACGTCGCCGAAGGCGCGGCCTTCCAGCCGCACATAGGCCCACTTGCGGTCATCGAGCCAGCCGACGTGATCGGACGGGCCGATGTGCACGTCCTTGGTCTTGAACTCGCGCTGCAGGTTCGACGTGACGGCCTGGGTCTTGGAGATCTTCTTGGACTCCAGGCGCTCGCGCTCGAGCATGTTGAGGAAGTCCATGTTGCCGCCGACGTTCAGCTGCATCGTGCGGTCGAGCTGCACGCCGCGGTCCTCGAACAGCTTGGCCATCACGCGGTGGGTGATGGTGGCGCCGACCTGGCTCTTGATGTCGTCGCCGACGATCGGGACCCCGGCGTCTTCGAACTTCTTGGCCCACACCGGGTCCGACGCGATGAACACCGGCAGTGCGTTGACGAACGCCACGCCTGCGTCGATGGCGCACTGCGCGTAGAACTTGTCAGCCTCTTCGGAACCGACGGGAAGGTAGGACACCATGACGTCGACGTTGTTGTCCTTGAGCACCTTGACGACGTCGACCGCGTCGGAGTCGGAGACCTCGATGGTCTCGGCGTAGTACTTGCCGATGCCGTCGAGCGTCGGCCCGCGTTGCACGGTGACGTTGGTCGGCGGGACGTCGGCGATCTTGATGGTGTTGTTCTCCGAGGCGAAGATGGCTTCGGAGAGGTCGAAGCCGACCTTCTTGGCGTCAACGTCGAAGGCGGCGACGAACTTCACGTCGCGGACGTGGTACTGGCCCAACTTGACGTGCATCAGGCCGGGCACCGTGGCGTTCTCATCGGCGTCCTGGTAGTACTGCACACCCTGAACAAGCGACGATGCGCAGTTGCCGACACCGACAATCGCGACCCGCACCTCGGTGTTCTCAGTCATGGCGACGTTCTCCCTCTCGATCCAATGCCATTGGAAAATCTGTTTGTTCTACGACTGCTCGGCGCGACCCTGAGCCACCCGCTCGGCCGCAATCAAATCGTTCAGCCACTTCACTTCGCGCTCGCTGGACTCCAACCCCAACTGGTGCAGCTGGCGCGTGTAGCGGTCAAGCGAACTGCTGGCCCGCGCGACCGCTTCACGAAGACCTTCCCGGCGTTCCTCCACCTGACGGCGGCGGCCCTCCAGGATCCGCATCCTGGCTTCGGCCGGGGTGCGGTTGAAGAAGGCGAGATGAACACCGAATCCATCGTCGGTGTAATTCTGCGGACCCGTGTCAGCCACCAGCTCGGCGAACCGCTGCTTGCCTGCGTCGGTCAGCTGGTACACCCGGCGTGCACGGCGCACCTTGGGTGTGCCGTCCGGTGCCGCATTCTCGACGATCAACCCGTCAGCCTGCATCCGGCGCAACGCGGGATACAGCGAGCCGTAGGAGAACGCGCGGAAAGCGCCGAGCAGTCCGGTCAGCCGCTTACGCAGCTCGTAGCCATGCATGGGTGACTCGAGCAAAAGACCCAGCACTGCGAGCTCCAGCATCGAACCACCTCCTTTGCCTGTCGCTACGACATCTCGACACCTCGGATAACTGTATCGCGCCGATATATACCACGCTACATCGAGACGTCAAACGCCTGCTCAGCGGGGTTAGCCCGGTTCGTTGATCTGCTTGATCGCCCCGTCCGGCGCCAAGTCGATGAAGCCACTGCCGAACTCGCTGCTGATGTAGATGCGGATGTTGACCGCGTCGGGCGTGGCCGGATCCTTCGAGGGTTCGATGTCGATCCAGGTGTCGGAAATGTCCTTGCGGGCGATCTTGAGCGTCTCGGGAGCACCACGCAGAACCGCGATGGTCTGCTCGACGTTGAACTTCGACAGGTCGACGACGCGATCGTCACTGTCGACGGTGGTGGTGGAGTACGGGTCGCCCCAGCCGCCGCGGTAGTCGTATCACGTCGAAGATCGTAAAAGGTCAGTTGCCGACACCGCAGTCAGATGCCGACGCGACGTGACCACCTGACCCGTCACGCCCCTGTGGTCGCGGGGCCGACGTACTCTGGTCATCGTGCGATTGCAGCGACAGGTGGTGGACTACGCGCTTCGGCGGCGGTCCCTGCTGGCGGAGGTCTATTCGGGGCGCACCGGCGTCTCGGAGGTCTGCGACGCCAATCCCTACCTGCTTCGGGCCGCGAAGTTCCACGGAAAACCCAGTTCGGTGATGTGCCCCATCTGTCGCAAGGAACAACTCACGTTGGTGTCATGGGTTTTCGGCGACCATCTGGGCGCGGTGTCAGGGTCGGCCAGGACCGCCGAGGAACTGGTCATGCTGGCGACCCGCTTCGACGAGTTCTCGGTACACGTGGTGGAGGTATGCCGCACCTGCAGCTGGAATCATCTGGTGAAGTCGTACGTGCTCGGCGCGGTTCGGCCGCCGAAGGGCTCTCGTCCGACGCGGACCGCGCGCAACGGCGCGCGGACGGCCAGTGAATAGCGAAGGGCGCCATAACCGGTCAGCCAGCGATGTCCCTGCGGGACAGGCTGCTGACGGTGTGGACGACCGCAAGACTGTGGAGGTCGAACGCCCGCCTCTTCCCCGTAGGCCTGTCAGCCATTTCGACGATCGGCATACCGCGATCATCCCGACGGTGAGAGACGACACCCGACCGTTGCGCGACCCTATCGAGGCCGTCAAGGCGGCGCTGGACGGCACCCCGCCGCCGAAGCCGCCGCCGCCCATGCCGCCACGGCGTCCGCCGCCCGGCGGTGGCGGACCAGGCGGCCGACCTCCTCGCCGCCTGCCTGCGATGGACCAGATCAACTGGAAGTGGGTCAGGCGCGGGATCTACATCACGGTCGCCGCGCTCATTCTGTTGCCGCTCGTGACGTTCGGCATGGCCTACATGATCGTCGAAGTGCCCAAACCGGGAGACATCCGAACCAACCAGGTCTCGACGATCCTGGCCAGCGATGGCAGTGAGATCGCCAAAATCGTTCCACCCGAAGGCAATCGCGTCGACGTCAACATCGACCAGATACCCGTGCACGTGCGCGACGCGGTGATGGCCGCAGAGGACCGCGACTTCTACTCCAATCCCGGGTTCTCATTCACCGGCTTCGCGCGTGCCGCCAAGAACAACATCTTCGGCGGCGACACCCAGGGCGGGTCGACGATCACCCAGCAGTACGTCAAGAACGCGCTGGTCGGGTCCCAACGGTCGGGCCTCGGCGGCATCATCCGCAAGGCCAAGGAGCTGGTCATCTCGACGAAGATGTCCAGCGAATGGTCCAAAGATCAAGTGCTGCAGTCGTATCTGAACATCATCTACTTCGGCCGCGGTGCGTACGGTATCGGCGCTGCGTCCAAGGCCTACTTCGACAAACCGGTCGAGCAGCTGACCGTCGCCGACGGCGCGCTACTGGCCGCGCTCATTCAGCAACCCTCCGGACTCGACCCCGCGGTCAATCCGGACGGGGCGGCCGCGCGCTGGAACTGGGTCCTCGAGGGCATGGTCGAGATCGGCGCACTCTCGCCGACCGACCGTGCGGCGCAGGTGTTTCCGCCGACCGTGCCCCCCGACCAAGCCAGGGATCAGAACCAGACGACCGGCCCGAACGGGCTGGTCGAGCGGCAGGTGCAAAAAGAGCTGCTCGACCTGTTCGACATCAGCGAGCAGACGCTGAACACCGAGGGTCTGCAGGTCACCACCACGATCGACCCGAAGGCGCAGGCGGCCGCGGAAGAGGCGGTGACCGAAACGCTCGACGGCCAGAACCCGGACATGCGCTCGGCCGTGGTGTCGATCGACCCGAAGACCGGCGGCGTCAAGGCTTATTACGGCGGATCCGACGCTCAGGGCTTCGACTTCGCCCAGGCCGGGTTGCCGACGGGATCATCGTTCAAGGTGTTCGCATTGGTAGCCGCGCTCGAGCAGGGCATCGGTCTGGGCTATCAGGTGGACAGCTCGCCCGTCGAGGTCAACGGCATCAAGATCACCAACGTCGAGGGCGGTGGTTGCGGCACCTGCAGCATCGCCGAAGCACTGAAGCGGTCGCTGAACACGGCCTACTACCGGCTGATGCTCAAGCTGAAGAACGGGCCCTCCGATGTCGCCGCCGCCGCGCACCAGGCCGGCATCGCCGAAAGCTTCCCCGGCGTCGAGCACACCCTGTCCGAGGACGGCAAGGGCGGCCCACCGAACAACGGAATCGTGCTGGGCCAGTACCAGAGTCGGGTGCTCGACATGGCGTCGGCGTACGCCACGATCGCGGCTTCCGGCGTCTACCACCGTCCGCATTTCGTGCAGAAGGTCGTGAACGCCGAAGGCCAGGTGCTCTTCGACGCGGCCAACGAGGACAACTCCGGAGAGCAGCGCATCGACAAGGCCGTTGCCGACAACGTCACCTCCGCAATGCAGCCGATCGCTGCGTACTCCAACGGTCACGCCTTGGCAGGCGGCCGGCCGTCGGCGGCGAAGACGGGCACCAACCAGCTCGGCGACACGGGTGCCAACCGGGACGCCTGGATGGTCGGCTTCACACCGTCGCTGTCGACGGCGGTCTGGATCGGTACGACAGACGGCACGCAACCGCTGGAGAACAAGTGGGGATCACCGGTTTACGGGTCCGGCCTGCCGTCTGACATCTGGAAGAACACGATGGACGGCGCGCTGGAGGACACCGACAACGAGTCGTTCCCGAAGCCAACCGAGATCGGCGGCTATGCCGGTGTGCCTGCGCCGCCGCCCCCGCCGCCGCCGAGCCCCGCGCCGCCGTCGGAGACGGTAGTTCAGCCGACGATTGAGGTGGCGCCGGGCATCACGATTCCGTTCGGTCCGCCGACGACGGTGCCGCTGGCTCCGCCGGGTCAGCCCGTGCCCGACCCGAATGCGGTCGCGGTGCCCGGGGCGCCGGTTCCGCCGGGTGTGCCGGGTCCTGGTCCGCAACCGCCGCTTCCGCCCCCGTGACCGAGAGCGGGGATTCCGAAATCGAACACGGAGCGGCGCGCACGCCGCTCCGCTCGACGGTGTCTCCGCAACCGCTTGCCCTCGACCGGCGCAGCGCAGACGACCGCGACATGCCCAGCAGGACCGATGTATTGGTCGGTTCGCTGTCGCAGGTGATCGGCGGTCCGGTGGGCAGGCACGCCTTGATCGGCCGGGCGCGCTTCCTCACGCCGCTTCGGGTGATGTTGGTGATCGCCGTGGTGTTCCTCGCGCTGGGCTACTCGTCGAAGGCCGCGTGCCTGGTGAGTACCGGTTCGGGCACCGCCGACCAGAAAGTGGCCAACTGGCAGAACCAACGGGCGTATTACGAGCTGTGCTATTCCGACACCGTTCCGCTCTACACGGCGGAACTGTTGAACCTGGGCAAGTTTCCGTACAAGTCGAGCTGGATCGAAAAGGACAGCGAGGGCAGGCCGCAGAAGCAGTTCGACGGCAATATCGCCGTGCGGTACATGGAGTATCCGGTCATCGTGGGTACCTACCAGTACTTGTCGATGTCCTTGGCCAAGAGCTACTCCGCGCTGAGCAAGCTGGTGCCGGTGCCGCCGATTGCCGAAGTGGTGATGTTCTTCAACATCTCCGCGCTCGGGTTGGCCCTGGCGTGGTTCGCGACGGTGTGGGCCACGTCGATGTTGGCGGGCAGACGGATCTGGGATGCGGCGCTGGTCGCAGGCTCGCCGATCGTGATCTTCCAGATCTTCACCAACTTCGACGCTCTGGCAACGGCTTTCGCCACCGGAGCGGTGCTGGCCTGGGCGCGCCGAAGACCCGTGCTCGCCGGAGTGCTGATCGGCCTCGGCGTTGCGGCCAAGCTGTATCCGATCCTGCTGTTGATCCCGCTGGCGCTTCTCGGCCTGCGCACCGGCCGGCTACGCGAAGTGGGCAAGACGGTCATCGCATCTGTCGTGGCGTGGCTGGTGGTCAACCTGCCGGTGATGGTGTTGTTCCCGCGGGGGTGGTCGGAGTTCTTCCGGCTCAACACCCGGCGCGGCGACGACATGGACTCGCTGTACAACGTGGTGAAGTCGTTCACCGACTGGCAGGGCTTCGACACCGGCCTCGGCTTGTGGGAACCCCCGACGATCCTCAACACCGTCGCATTCGTGTTGTTCGTATTGTGTTGTGCCGGCGTCGGATACGTCGTATTGACCGCACCGCAGCGGCCGCGTCTCGCTCAGGTGGCATTCCTGATCGTCGCGTTGTTCCTGTTGACCAGCAAGGTGTGGAGCCCGCAGTTCTCGTTGTGGCTGGTGCCGCTGGCGGTGCTGGCGTTGCCGCACCGTCGCATCCTGCTGGCGTGGATGACCATCGATGCGCTCGTGTGGGTGCCCAGAATGCTCTTCCTCTTCGGCGAACAGAACCGCGGTCTGCCCGAGCAGTGGTTCACGATCACCGTCCTGATGCGTGATATCGCGGTGATTGCGCTGTGCGCGTTAGTGATTCGGCAGATCTACCGGCCCGAGCTCGACCTGGTGCGTAATCGCGGCCAGTTCGACGACCCGTCCGGTGGAGTGTTCGACGAAGCAGAGGACCGTCCACCGGGCTGGCTGCCGAAGCGGTTGCGACCAGCGCCAAGGGAAATCGCGATCACCATTCCCGAAGAGAAGCCGGCGGCTATCCTCAACGCGTGAGCCGGGCGATGCGACAGATGTTCGTGTTGGCCTGCGCCGTGGCCGCTTTGGCGGCGGGCTGCAGCAAGGCGGAGACGCCGCAGGCCGCCGAGTCGGCGCAGGAGACAAGTGCGACCGCCGAACGGAACAGTCCGGCAGCGGACTCCGGTGGAGGAGTTCGTTACCTCGCGCTCGGCGACTCGTTGACGCAGGGCGTCGGCGCGGTGGATGAGCAAACCGGCGCGTTTCCGGCACTTCTGGCCGAGCATTGGCGCGCCGACGGCTGCGACGTCGAACTGCAGAACGCCGGAATCAGCGGCTACACGGCGGGCCAAATTCTCGCCGAGCAGGTGCCGCAGATGGAGTACGGTTCGACCCGACGATCGTCACGTTCCAGGCCGGTGGCAACGACATCGTCAACGGCGTGCCGATCGACGAGTACGTCTGTGCACGGAGCCGAATTCGTCGACTACGAGGCGCTTTACGCCGAGCAGGCCGAACGAGGGGCAGTGGGTCGAAGACGGTATCCATCCGACCCCCGAGGCGTACGAGGCGTGGGCCGAGAAGCTCAGCGAGGCGGTCCCTGCGCCCTGTAGTTCCTAGCCGACGGCGACGGCGAACAGGTGCCATTCGCCGGGCACGCCTTTGAGTTGGTGGGTGCCGCGGTCGTCGAATTCCAGCCCTGCGAAAAAAAATATACGAGTCCTGACCCGATCACCAGAGTCACGCAGCGTGCTGCGACACCAGACACGTCGTGTCGGTCCCGCGAGCGCGCTCACCCGAGCGCCGATGTGCACCGCGATGCCGCCGATGTCGTCGCCGCGGATTTCGCATTCGCCGGTGTGCAAGCCCGCGCGCACCTCGATGCCGAGCGGCCTGCACCGCGTCGCGAATCGCCATGGCGCAGCGGATCGCTCGCTGAGGCCCGTCGAACATCGCAAGGAAGCCGTCGCCGGAAGTGTTCACCTCACGACCGCGAAACCGAGCGAGCTGCGAACGGACGATCGCGTCGTGCGCGTCGAGCAACGCACGCCAGTCGCGGTCGCCTATCTCTGCGGCCCGGCGCGTCGAGTCGACGATGTCGGTGAACAGCACGGTGCGCGAGCACCCGAACGTCGGGCACGTCGGACTGGTGGCCGGTAAGGAATTCGAAGACAGCCTGGAAGGATTCCCGCCACGGTTCGACGAAGTGATACATGTTGCGGCCCGAGTCAAACAGTGCAGCTCAACGATATTTCGCGTCTGGGATGTGGTCGGCGACATTCTTGCCCATCGTGGGTGTGATGAACGGGTCGTCAGTGTGCTGGACGACGAGGGTCGGCACGCGGACTGCTCGGAAGCACCGCCCGCACGTTCAACTCGGCTGTAAGAGGCCAGCATGAGAGCAACGGTCGCGGGACTCACCGCCAAGCGTTCCATCCGGGCCCAGCCGGCCCGGATCTCCTCGTTCCACGGCATATCCGGATTCACGCGCATGTTGAAACTCGCCAGTACCCCACATGGTCGACCATGGCGTCCACGGGCGTCGTCAGAATCAATTTCCTGGTCGTAGTGCCCTGTGGTTCCGCGTAGCCCTCCGGCACGATCAGCGCGGTTGTGCGGGAGGGATGCGTTGCGGCGAACAGCGCTCCAGTGGCCACCGCGCCATCGATGGCGAAAGAACCGCTTCGCGACTGCCCAGATCGTCCATCACCGAGGTGATGCTGTCGGTCCACTGCTCCAATGTCGGCAGCGCACCTGGTGCGATGGGATCGGACGCTCCCGTGCCGGGCTGGTCGAAGAAGATCAGCCTGCCGACCGACGTCATTGCCTCGATCCATCCCTGAAGTGGACGGCAGCTCGGGAAGAATCTCGCAGCACGTGAACCAGTTCGCGATGAAAACGATGTCGCGAGCTCCCTCGCCGAGACGCGCGGTAGGCGACTCGCAGATCTCCGTTGCGGGCGTAGCGCGTCTCGGAGAACACGGCCGAAGTCTAAGTCGGGCGAGCAGCGCGATTTCGCAGATCAGCGGGCTTTCCTGTAACCTGGCCCGGTTGCCGACGCAGGCGACCCTCCTGCCACGGACACGCCGTGGCCGATTAGCCCATAGGAGGTGATGAGGTCCTCATGCGTCCATACGAAATCATGGTCATCCTCGACCCCACCCTTGACGAGCGCACTGTCAGCCCGTCGCTGGAGACGTTCCTGAACGTCATCCGCAAGGACGGCGGCTCCGTCGACAAGGTCGACATCTGGGGCAAGCGCCGGCTTGCCTACGAGATCCTCAAGCATTCCGAAGGCATCTACGCAGTCATCGATGTCAAGGCCGCCCCCGCCACCGTGTCCGAGCTTGACCGTCAGCTCAGCCTGAACGAGTCCGTGCTGCGGACCAAGGTGCTGCGGACCGACAAGCACTAGTCGCCGAACGGCTGTCGGGTGTCACGAGCCTTGCGTAGGCTCGCGCCCAACATGCCGACCGACCATCTCAGGAGGATCTCGTGGCTGGTGACACCGTCATCACCGTCGTCGGAAACCTGACCGCCGACCCGGAACTGCGTTTCACCCCGTCAGGGGCGGCCGTCGCCAACTTCACCGTCGCATCCACTCCCCGGATCTTCGACCGGCAGAGCAATGAGTGGAAGGACGGCGATGCGCTGTTCATGCGGTGCAGCATCTGGCGGGAGGCCGCCGAGAACGTGGCCGAAAGTCTGACCCGCGGGTCGCGGGTGGTCGTCCAGGGCCGGCTCAAGCAGCGGTCCTATGAGACCCGTGAAGGCGAGAAGCGCACCGTCGTCGAACTCGAAGTCGACGAGATCGGGCCTTCGCTGAAGTACGCGACCGCCAAGGTGAACAAGGCCAGCCGCAGCGGCGGCGGTGGTGGCGGCTTCGGCGGCGGCGGTGGCGGTGGCGGCGGTGACCGCGGCGGCTCTCGTCCAGAGCAGCCCAAGGACGACCCATGGGGCAGCGCCCCGGCGTCCGGATCGTTCTCCGGCGGCGACGACGAACCGCCCTTCTGACCAAATCCAATAGCAAGCAAGTAAGAAAGAGATAGCGAAATGGCCAAGGCCACCAAACGACGCCCGGCGCCCGAAAAGCCGATCAAGACTCGTAAGTGCGTGTTCTGCTCCAAGAAGGGGCAGACCATCGATTACAAGGACACTGCGCTGCTGCGCACCTACATCAGCGAGCGCGGCAAGATCCGCGCCCGTCGTGTTACCGGTAACTGCGTCCAGCACCAGCGGGACATCGCGATCGCCGTCAAGAACGCCCGCGAGGTTGCGCTGCTGCCGTTCAGCTCGTCAACCCGCTGAGCCGGCAGCAACACCAAGGAAAGACACCAGAGATGAAACTGATTCTTACCGCTGAGGTGGACCACCTCGGCGTGGCCGGCGACACCGTCGAGGTCAAGGACGGCTACGGACGCAACTACCTGCTTCCACGCGGACTGGCGATCGCCGCCAGCCGAGGAGCCGAGCGCCAGGCCGATGCGATTCGGCGGGCCCGCGAGATCAAGACCGTCCGCGGCATCGAGCATGCCAACGAGCTGAAGACCGCCCTGGAGGGCCTCGGCACCGTGGAACTCCCGGCGAGGACCGCCTCCGACAGCGGCAAGCTGTTCGGCTCGATCACCGCCGCTGACGTCGTCGGCGCGATCAAGAAGGCCGGCGGACCCAATCTCGACAAGCGGACGGTGCAATTGCCGAAGGGGCACATCAAGGCCCTGGGCACTCACCCAGTCGCCGTGCGGCTACACCCCGACGTGGACGCCGCCGTGTCAGTGAACGTCGTCGCCCAGTCCTAAACGCGGGCGCTAATTAACGGCGTGAGGGCCTTGATCGGTCCCCACATCGTCGTTGCTGTAATTCTGGCGAACAGTAATTGGGGTTATCCCCACAGCGAAGCTAACCTGCTGTTAACCTGCGCGGCGCGAAGGCGAAACACAACACGCCCGAAGGCGCAACCCGGCCCGACACGCCGATGAATTTGTCATCCACAGATAACTCCCACCCTTGTGGTCCGCTTATCTGCAGGGATGTGGCCGACAGCGGCGTCCGTCCACAGGTTCTCCCCAGCGCGTCAACACGGCCGAGCGGAGATATCCACACCCCATCCACAAGTTCATAAACAGGCCCCCTTGCGGTCTCTCCAGCAACGTCTAGCGTTGGCCGTCGCAAGGTCGTTCCGGCGCCGGGGAGGTTGTGCCCGTCGGGGGCCTGGCTTACAGTCACGGTAGCGCTATCGAACGTACGTTCGACCTTGTTGAGGGGAGGTGGGGACGCCGTGGCTGTCGTGGACGATCGCGGTCGCTCGGGTTTCGACGACGTCCCACCGCCCACCGAGGACTTCGGTCGCCAGCCGCCGCAAGATGAGGCCGCCGAACAGGCCGTGCTCGGCGGAATGTTGTTGAGCAAGGATGCTATCGCCGACGTCCTCGAGAAGCTGCGACCAGCCGACTTCTACCGGCCCAACCACCAGAGCGTCTACGACGCGATCCTCGACCTCTATGGTCGCGGCGAACCCGCGGACGCGGTCACGGTGGCCGCGGAACTCGACCGGCGGGGTCTGCTGCGCCGGATCGGCGGCGCCCCCTATCTGCACACGTTGATCTCCACCGTGCCCACTGCTGCCAACGCCGGGTACTACGCGGGCATCGTCGCGGAGAAGGCGTTACTGCGTCGCCTTGTGGAGGCGGGCACCCGGGTCGTTCAGTACGGCTACGCCGGCGCGGAGGGCGCCGACGTGGCCGAGGTCGTCGACCGTGCGCAGGCCGAGATCTACGACGTCACCGATGGACGGACATCGGAAGATTTCGTGGCGCTGGAGGATTTGCTCCAGCCGACGATGGACGAGATCGATGCGATCGCATCGAACGGCGGACTGGCGTCCGGGGTGCCGACCGGTTTCCTCGAACTCGACGAGCTCACAAATGGCCTGCACGCCGGCCAGATGATCATCGTTGCCGCAAGACCCGGTGTCGGTAAGGCGCTGTCACTGAACACGCCGTTGCCGACGCCCGTCGGCTGGACGACGATGGGTGACGTCGCCGTCGGTGACTGGCTGCTCGACGCCGATGGTCTACCTACCGTGGTGATCGCGGCAACTGAGGTGATGTTCGACCGGCCGTGCTACGAAGTGGAGTTCTCCGACGGCACACGCGTTGTCGCCGACGCATCGCATCAGTGGCCGACCGGCTACGGCGTGCGGACGACAGCCGCCTTGCGTTCTGGGCTGGATACCGTCACCGCGGCTGGGTCCATGGGACGCTACGAGAATTGCTCGGCAGCAACCACAGTGATGGCGCCGGTGCTCCAGATCACGGGTGTGCGTCGCATCCGGAGCGTGCCGGTGCGCTGCGTTGAGGTCGATAATCCCGCGCACCTGTACCTGGCGGGTCCGGGGATGGTTCCAACGCACAATTCGACCCTCGGACTTGATTTTCTGCGCTCGTGTTCGATCAAACACCGGCTCGCCAGCGTGGTGTTTTCACTGGAGATGAGCAAGTCGGAGATCGTAATGCGACTGCTGTCCGCCGAGGCGAAGATCAAACTCGCGGATATGCGGGCGGGCCGGATGAGCGACGACGACTGGACGCGGCTCGCGCGCCGCATGAGTGAGATCAGCGAGGCGCCGCTGTACATCGACGACTCGCCGAATCTCACGATGATGGAGATTCGCGCCAAGGCGCGCCGACTGAAGCAGAAATCCGATCTGCGGTTGGTTGTCGTGGACTACATGCAGCTGATGACGTCGGGCAAGAAGGTCGAGTCCCGGCAGCAGGAAGTCTCGGAATTCTCGCGAAGCCTGAAGCTGCTCGCCAAAGAGCTCGAACTGCCGGTGGTGGCGATCAGTCAGCTCAACCGCGGTCCAGAACAGCGCACCGACAAGAAGCCGATGCTGTCGGATCTGCGAGAATCAGGCTGTCTCACGGCGAACACACGAATCTTGCGGGCGGACAACGGCGCCGAGGTGACGTTGGGTGAGTTGATGCGTACTGGCGAGCGGCCGCTCGTGTGGTCGCTCAACGAGCGCAAGCGGATGGTCACGCGGCCGATGACGAACGTCTTCCCCAGCGGCCGAAAGGAAGTCTTCAAGGTTCGACTTGCTTCGGGCCGGGAAGTGGAGGCCACCGGGAACCATCCATTCATGACCCTCGGTGGTTGGACGCCGTTGGAAGAGCTGGCCGTCGGTGATCGCGTGGCGGTTCCGCGTAGGGTGCCTGAACCCGTCGGCACCCGACGGCTGCCCGACGAGGAAGTCGTGCTGCTTGCTCACATGATCGGCGATGGCTCGTGCGTCAGGAATCAGCCGATCCGCTACGCGAGTATCGATGAACTCAATCTGGCCGCCGTTGCTAACGCCGCGAAGCATTTCGGTGTCACGGCGGTGCGCGATGACTACGTCGCCGCGCGAGTCACCACTCTTCGCATGCCCGCGCCCTATCAGCTGGGGCGCGGTCGCCGCAATCCAATCGCTGCGTGGCTGGATGGATTGGGTTTGTTCGGCAAACGAAGCCATGAGAAGTGCGTGCCGCAGGATGTTTTCGCGCTGCCCAACGATCAAGTGGCTCTGTTCTTGAAGCATTTGTGGTCGACGGACGGGTCGGTGTCGTGGGATGCGAAGCAGAACCAAGCGCGCGTCTACTACTCGTCAACGAGTCGGCAGCTCGTCGATGACGTTACGAGCCTATTGGGGCGCGTTGGAGTCCTAGGCCGCATCAAACGAGTTCGTAAAGCGGGTTACCGCGACGGCTGGCACCTTTGCATCTTCGGTGCTGAGAACCAGACGAGATTCTTGCGCCACGTCGGGGTCAACGGCATGAAGGCGGGCGCTGTCGAGAAGGTCCTCGCCGAGCTGGAAGGCAAGGTACGCAACACTAATCTGGATACCGTGCCGGACGCGGTTTGGGACGAAGTCAAGACCAGACTGGTGAGAAAGCAGATGACGCATCGCCAGTTCGCCGCTGCCATGGGGACGAAGTTCTGCGGATCCACGATGTGGAAGCGCGCGCCAAGCCGGGCGAGGTTGCATCGAGCGGCTGCCCTGCTCGACGACGCGGCTATTCACGATCTCGCGACGAACGACGTGTTCTGGGATCAGATCGTCGAAGTGACGAGCATCGGTGAACACGATGTCTACGACGGGACCGTAAGTGGCACACACAATTTCGTCGCGAACGGGATCGCGCTTCACAACTCGCTAGAGCAGGATGCGGATATGGTGATCCTGCTGAACCGCCCGGACGCGTTCGAGCGCGACGACCCGCGGGGCGGCGAGGCCGATCTGATCATCGCCAAGCACCGCAACGGACCCACCAAGACCATCACCGTCGCGCATCAGCTGCACTTGTCACGCTTCACCAACATGGCGAAGTAGCTAGACCTCCTGGTGCGGCGCTGTTGTTCCGAGCAGTGGGCTGCCGCTCCGGGTGGTTCCGGCAGCAGCGGAAGCGATAGATTCCTAACTCGAAGCGACCGCTCGTCGAATGGACCTCTCGATTGCGGCGTCGGCAATAACGGTCAGTGAATTGAAGGCTCCGGACCCAATGCTTACGTCAGCGGGATTCACCGCACGGTTCCGGCCCTGCCGGTGCCGATCTGGGGGCGCCGCCACAGCTCCCATGCGAGTCGCAGGCCTCCGATCACGGTAAGAACCGTCAGCGACAAAATGGCAGGGACAGAAATCGCCAACGGAAAAACCAGGAGGGCCGCGGCGGCGGTGAGGAGCCGATCGACGGTGAGCTGATGGTGGTCACGCCATCGGTAGGCCACCTCCCCGGCGTAGAACAGTGCCACGCCACCGGTGAGGGCGAGGGCGGCCAACGGCGCCAGCGGCTCGTTGATGTGTTCCACCGAAACCCGTGCCCCGAGGGCGAAGAAGACAATCCCCGCGACGAGCGGCAGGTGCAGGTAGCTGTAGGCGTCGCGCGCCAACCGTGGCCGATCGACAGCGGATGTTCGCCGCATACGTTCTTCGGCGCCGGCGGTGAGGCCGAAGTAGGTCCACCACAGGGTGGCCGAGATCAGCACCCCGAGAACCACAGCGCCGAGCACACCGGGATGGTGCAGGTCTTCGGATGCGCCCGCTCCCAGCGCGATGATCGTCTCGCCCAGCGCGATGATGATGACCGAACCGTGCCGCTCGATGAAATACGAAGGTACGACCCGAAGTCCGTTGGTTCCCGCTACCAGCGGACTGCCGAAGTCGACCGCCGCCGCCGTGACCCACAGCAACTCGCGGTACGGCGCGGCCACAAATGCGGCGGCGACGAGCAGCGCCGGCCCGATGAGAAGGCCCGGCACCAGTCGGCGGATCGCCGACGCCAATTCAGCCTCGTCTCGAGATGCCGATGCGATGAACATACCGGCGTTGATGAGGCGGACAGCGAGCAATGCGAGGCCGAAAACGAGGGCCCCGGTGGTGAATGCGGTTGGCAGCGCGATCACCGCGATGAGCATCGCCGCCATCGCGAGGATGATCAGAGTCGTGTGGATCACGCGCGCGATTTCGAACATGTTGGTCAGCCAGGCGTAGCACACCCACGCCCACCAGAGGGCGAGCAGAGCGAGCACACCTCTGCCGAAGCCCTGCCAGGAGATGTCATGGAGCATCAGGTGGGTGACCTGCGACATCGCGAATACGAACGTGAGGTCGAAGAACAACTCCAGGTTGCCAACCGACCGCCCATCCGTCTCCCGCGATTCGTCGGTGTCCGGCTCGCGGCCGGCCGATCCCCCGGCGGCGTTGCCGTCGTCGACCGTCATCGTCGCCCGATGGTCATGATCATCGCCGACCGCTATTCACCAGTGATGTTGTTCTCCGACACCACCTTCTCGGCGGTGATTCGCACCAGCAGCATCCCCTCGCCTCCATTGAGCCGGCCGTACTTTCGCGAAGCACCGCTCGGCCCTTGACCGACTTGGACCCGGTGGTGATCAGCAGATCGTCGCCTTCCAGAACGAACCACACCGGCACGACGTGTGGGCGACCGTCGCGGCGAGTGGTGGCCCACTTGGCCGTCCGGGTTTCGGTGGTGACGAAATCGCGATACTCGGCATCCGACATTGGTGGCATGACAACCTCCGGGGTGAGATCACGAGTTCGGTGCCGGCACCGCCACCCGTCGCAGCGGGTCCGGTTGGCGCAATCGCTTATGGGTGGGGGAGGACCTTGGCCATCCGTCGTCGCGGGCATCGAAGTGTTGATTAGCTTGGACCGCGACTCGGCCCAAGTCATCGTCCCCGGAGATCTACTCCGCGACGAAATGTTTGAACTGTCGGGACGACGCTGCGACTCCAACCAGTGGGCACAGTGGTTACCGAGAAGCGGAGGGGACACTCCGCCGCTGCGGCGAGTTTGGCTGCCCTTCCGGTCATCCACCGCATAGAGGGAGATCAACCATGGCGACAAAGGCATTGCTGGTACGGCTTGAGGCCAAGTCCGGCAAAGAGGGCGCAGTCGAGGAATTTCTGCTTTCGGCGCTGCCGCTCGTCGAACAGGAACCAGGCACGAAACCATGGTTCGCGGTTCGGTTCGGCCCGTCGACGTTCGGCATTATCGACGCGTTCCCGGACGAGGCCGCACGCGAGACGCATCTTGGTGGACCAGTCGGAAAGGCCCTCGCGGAGAAAGCCGACGAGCTCTTCGCCTCGCCACCCGACATCAGCAATCTCGACGTTATTGCCAACAAGCTCTGACGCCGTCGCGGCTGAGTACGGGACTCCGCCAGCGTCGAAGCGCCCATGCCGAGCATCGACGCCATCGCGGTACGCCTACACGTCAACAGGGCAAGCATTCTGGATCTTCTTCGGCCTGTGGGGCCAGGTGCGTGCGCCGGGTTTGGGACTGACAGGACCGTGTCGATCGCGGCGTCGGGGTGCGAAGGTTTCCATACAAACGGTCTCGTCGGTGACGGGTGGTGTGGCCCCGAAAGGGACACCGAACCGGAATTGGTCGGGGTGCGCATCGATTCCGCAGGGCGGCTGCCTAGTGGAGAGCTGGGCCGCGGTAGACCTCACTGAAGTTGTTGAGTGGAGACGGAGGCGCTGAGCTGATGAACCCATCGTCGACCGTAAGGCCCTGGGTTTGGATACTGCGGCTGCTCGCCGTCATGGTCACCTTTCTCGCCGCATGCAGCAGCTCGACCAACTCCGGCTCGACTGGCACGCCCGCAGCACCCACCGGCTCGACGGCCCCAGTCGCGGCAGCCGGCGCGGACCTACCGGCACTGGTTCGACAGGTCGAGCCCTCGGTCGTCACAGTGCTAACCGAGAGCGGCTTGGGCAGCGGCATTGTCTATAAAGCTGACGGCACAATCGTCACGAATGCCCACGTCGTCGCCGGCGTGCAGGACGTCACCGTGGCGCTCGCCGACGGGCAGCAGGTGCCGGGAAAGGTGCGTGGCGCCGATGAGGCTTCCGACCTCGCCGTCATCCAAGCCGACCGTACGGACCTGCCCGCTGCGACATTTCAGAAACCGCTGCCCCAGGTTGGTGAACTCGCCGTAGTCATGGGCAGCCCGCTGGGATTTGAGGCTACAGTCACATCGGGCATCATCTCGGGACTGCACCGCCAGATCCCCGGGTCGGCTGCCACCGGCGCACCGCTGGTCGACCTGATCCAGACCGACGCCGCCATCTCGCCGGGTAACTCTGGGGGTGCGGTACTCGATGCGCAAGGCGAAGTTGTCGGGATGAGCGTGGCCTACATTCCGCCGGCGGCCGGTGCGGTGGCCCTCGGTTTCGCGATCCCGGCCGCGACCGTCGTCGACGTCGCCGACCAACTGCTGGCCACCGGAACCGCCCGCCACGCGTATATCGGTATTCAGCCCGCCACCCTGACCCCAGAAATCGCGCGGCTGCTGGGAATCAACCGCACCAGTGGTGTGGTTGCCATGCAGGTCGCGACGCCAAGTCCGGCAGCGGAGGCAGGTATCCAGCCGGGCGACATCGTCATCGCGTTCAACGGTCAGGAAACCGCGACGGCAGAGGAGCTCATAGCGGCACTTCGCAGCACCAAACCGGGCGACCGGGTCCAATTGACCGTGCTCCGCGGAGCCAAGACCGAAGAGATCACCGTCATAGTTGCGGAGCGCGCCCCCACCTAGAGCCGACCTTCGCGTCCACTTACGTCAGTGGAATCCATTGACCGCAACGGGATTAACCGCCAAGGCCCGTGTTTATAGCGTTAATGGTCGTAAGGCGGGCTCGGCGCCACCGGCCCGGCGGATCGAAATACACCGTTGAGGGTAGGCACGCCGGGACAGCATGTGCGCGCCGTAAGCGGCTGGCCGCGACATCGTCCGACGTGCGTTCCCTGGTGCCTCTCGACCTGTTAGGCCGAACCGGCCCGGCGAGATTGCGCCTGCTGGTCCGGTTCGGTGTCACCGACGACAGTGTCAACGTTGAGCGTTGGCCTGCTCGGGCCGGTCTGGATCTTTGGAACGGAGGTATCGAGTGACCCATCCGTCGGGTATTCCGGTGTTCGAACGGTTCTTTCGCTCGGTCGCAAGCATCAAGATCGACAAGAACGACGTCCGTCGCTTCCAGGAGTTCGTCGACGAGCAGATCGATGACATTGCCATCGCGGCGCGCAACTCCGCCAAGTGGAACGGGCGTGACGTGATTGTGGCGCAAGACCTTCCAATCACCAAGGGCGTCCAGGAGCGGATGCGCGAGTTCGACAAGCTGGAGGAGGCCGAGGAGATACGTGAGCTGCTACGGCGGGTGGTGCGACAACCACCTGGGGACGTTACGTTCGCTGAGGACACCGAGCGACTGCTGCCAGAGTTGTTCGGCGGGTTGAGTATCGCGCTGGCTCGTTCGTTTCGCGTGGTGGACACGACGGTGTCCAACCCGTCGACTGAGCATTGGAACCGGGTGTTCACGCTATTTCGGCTGGTGTTCTGAAATCCGCCGGTCCCTGACCGTCGTGACTGACCCACGCGAGTGAAGTCGCGGGCCTGAAATCGTCTCCACAGTCCGAGGCGTTCGGCCGCAGCGTTGAGGCATCCTTTGACGACAACCGCTAATCAATGTAGAGGGGAAATGACATGACTTTGTCACTGCAGCGTTCCGCTGGCCAGGCGGAGAGGTGGAACCCGTTGCGCGAGTTCGAGAATCTCTATAGCGAGATGGATCGGCTTGCGCAGTCGGTGTTCGGTGGACTCACGGGCGAGGGTGCCTGGTTGCCCGCGGCCGATATCATCGAGACCGATAGCGCCTACATCATCGAGGCCGAGCTCCCGGGGGTACGACGCGAAGACGTCGATGTCGCGCTGAACGGCAACGAGTTGGTGGTGACCGGCGAGGTAAAGGAGCGCAAGCGCGAGGGCTTATTCCGCCGTCGTACACGAAGGGTCGGCAAGTTCGAATTTCGTGTCACGTTGCCGGGCTACCTGCGGGACGGCGACATCGAGGCGTCGTTGGCACATGGCGTGCTGAACGTTTATGTGCCCAAAGCGGAAAGCACCAAGTCAAGCAAGATCACGGTGAGTGAGTCCGGCGACGACGCACCCTAGACGCCCGTTGCGCCCGGCTGTCGGTCAGCCATCGGGGTTGAGGAATCGCCACGCCCGTGTCGCGGCATGGAGGTTGAACCGGGTATCAACGTTGCGGAGGTCGTGGCCGGTGAGTTCGGCGATGCGCGCCAGCCGGTAGCGCAACGTGCTGCGATGAATGTGTAGTGCGGCCGCGGATTCGTCATAGTTTCCACCACATTCCAGATAATCGCTGAGAGTCAGAACCAGTTCGGAGTTCCTGCTCTCGTCGTAGTCCAGGAGTGTGCCCAGCCATTCGCGCACGAAGGCTTCGACCGTGCCGCCGCCGTGGGCCGCGTCGATAAGGCGGTAGAAACCAAGTTCGTCGAACGCCGCTGCGCCTTCCGGATTGGCCGAGCGCAGCCGGATATTCAGGGCGCGACGCGCCTCGATGAAGGACTGCGGCAAGTCATCGGGCACTTCGCAACGGGTGCCGATGCCGATCACGCTGGTCGTGCGGTCGAGGCCCTCACTGATTGCGTGGTGCAACGCCCGCGGGTCCGGGCGGCCGTCGGTGAGCAGAACAACCAGGCCCCGGTGGCGCCCTTGCAGGTATTTCAGATGCAACGCGGTCGCAGCGCTCCCAGCGGCGGTTGCCACCGCGCTCTCTGCGCGACCGGCGGTTTGCACCACCACCACATAATGCGGGCGCCGCAGGTCATGGCCAAGGGCATCGGCACGGGCGTAGGCACCGTCCCGGTCGGTGCCGGCCAACAGATCGTCGACCAACTCGCGGCGCAGATTGAGCTCGATCTCGGCGAGATTTCGCTCGTGGGAAAGCTCCAACGCCAACACCGTGGCCCCGTAGCGCAGTGCGAACAGGCTGTCCGCGGTCACCGTGTTATCCGGGTCCTGCAACGCCAGGACCCCGAGGATCTCGGCTCGGGGCTGGACGAGCGTGAGCACGCGGCCCCCTATCCGCGCCGGACCGTTCTGTGCCGCCAGCTCGTGCAGCAATAGCTCGCGCTCGTCCGTTGTCTCTTTGGGGTAGGTCTGGGGTTGTCCAGGTCCGGCCCAGCAGCGCAGGTTGCCGAACCTGTCCTCGAGCCCCACCGGCAGTGCCGTCAGGTCATACAGCGCATCCACGATGCCCTGCTCACCCATTCCCGCCGCCACCGCCGCGCTCAGAACCTCGTGCATGTTCGTTTGCCATCGCAACCGCAAAACCGTGGCGGCGAGCTCGCGATTCGTTTCCTCCAGATCGGTGTTCGCCTTTGCCAGCAGCCCGGCGGAACCGATGTCGCGCTCGTGCATTGCGACGAATGCCAGAGCGGCGCCGGCTTGTTGGGCAAGGATTTTCAGCAACAGGATCTGATTTTCCGGCGGCGCACTGATGGCACTAATCACCAGGCAACCCTGAACGGTGCTTTGGTGACCAGCGGAAGCGCACACCCCCACCGTCCGCCTTGTACGTCGACCTGCCCATCGCAGCCGGACTCGCGAAGGTGCCGTTCGATGTCGGGATGTTCGGGCTGTGAGGGTGGAAAGCGAACGAACCCACCGTCCATGGACCGGTAACTGGCCTCCACCTGACAGGGCCCGAGGTTGCCAACGGCGGCCGTGGCCACCTGGAAGATCTCGCCGATGTCGCAATCACTAAAGTCGACGCGCGAGAGGACGGCCAAGCGCCCTGGCGAAACCTGTCCGGCCGGCCAGCTTTGTCCTCGCACGCTAGGCGATTCGCCGTTCATGTTGAAGTGGCCGCGATGACCCATTCCTGTCTTTTGGCACAACAGGGTCCTGCTGATGCGCTACTAGCGATGGCATACCCCACCGCTGGCGATCCGAACCGTGTTCCGGCCCGGAAGTGTCCGTCCGCGCCTGATAGCGACAGCCTATTCCCGTTGTGCTGCCAGGACGAAATCGGAGCCCAGACTCCTTTGTTTGGGAGCGAATTACGACGCGGATTTCACCGCGTGCGCTACGGCTAGCCCTCCCCGGTTTGACGTACGGGTCACCATAAAGAATGGCGAACTCGCGTGGGCTATTCGGAACCGCTTCCTGCGACGGCCAGTTTCCAGGACGGCCTGCGCGCCGCCGGCGAACGCCAGCCCAATCAGTTCACCCTCGGCACCGAACGAGTGCGGCTGTTCTGCATACAGGTTCAGCACCGCCTGGCCGTGGTGGTGAGTGAACCGCGGTAAGGACAGAATTGAACAGATCGGTGTAATGCCTGCCGCGTCACTGAAATCCGGCCATCGTCTCCCCCATTGAGGTCGTCAACACAGCGCGCCTGGTGTTCGCTGGTACTCTCCGCTGCGCTTCCCCGTGCACGGGCTGCAGATGCGGGCCGCCTACGTCGCGCAGATGGCGCCCTCCTCCAGGATCACCAACTGCGCTTCCTTCCAGACAGGCGACGAGATGCGTCGGGTCCAGCGGATCGCTTACCGCACTGTGCAATTGGCCGGTCCGCTGCTGGCGGCCGAGGCGCTGGAGGCCTTCGCCGACGTCACCGCGGAGGCGCCGGTGCCATCCGACCCCGGCGCGGTGGCCGCCCGCATCGCCGACGAGGATTCGCGTGAGTTGGGGGCGGTGCGGGAGCGCTGACGGGGTCTCGCGCACAAACCGCGCGACCAATGTTGGACATGCGGGGAGAAAGCGATGGCCGCTCGATCTGACCACGAGCTCGCTATAGCGAGGCGAGAATGCCCTTCATGGTGTCGATCTCCTGCTGCTGGGTGCTGGCGATCGACCGCGCCATCGCGACCGCCAGAGGATACTGACCTTCCTCGATTTCGGTCTGCGCCACGCTGATTGCGCCCTCGTGGTGCGCAATCATCTGTGTCAGGAACAGCCTGCTTGCGTCGGCGCCCTTGGCCTCTCTCAACGCGTCCAATTCCCGCTCGGACAGCTGGCCCGGCATGCCGCCGTGTGCAGGCATTTGCATGTCGCCCGGGGCCATCGCCGCATGGTTGGATTGCCCCATTGGTTGAGCCAGTTCTGCATCTGCTGGATCTCCGGACCCTGCGCTGCTTTGATCTTGTTGGCCATTTCGGTCACGCGGGGATCGATGCCCTGTTTGGCCAGGAGGATGTCACTCATCTCGATCGCCTGCTGGTGGTGGGGAATCATGTGGCGCACGAACCAGACGTCGGCGTTGTTGTGCGCCTCAGTGCCTGCTGCCGGCGTCGTGGCGGCGGCGGTGGCGGTGGCCGACGTGGTCTGCCCCGCGGGGTCTTCACGGCCGGTGTCGACCTTGACGCAGGCAGCCGAGACGACCAACACCGCCACGGCGCCAGCGCAGATCAACGTGATTCGTTTCCACCGTTCTGCCCGACGGTCGGCCGGTAGCCGGTAACGGGGCAGCATGACCGCCGTTATGCCACAAGCCCGCAATACGGGCATCGGATTGGGTGCGAGCTGCGGGGGGACCTGTCCGGAGAACGGTCTGTCGAATGAGGCGGCCAGCCGCGACGACAAGGCCGATCGATCATGCTCTGGTCAAGCGGCCCCGTCACCGGCTGGGTGCCAGGGCGAACTGCAGCAAGGTCATCACAGCGTCATCGCATGCGCAGGCGGGCAGTCACCCCGACGCAGGATCACGAATTGATCCGCCAGCCACACCAACGCCGGACCGTTCGGATCCACGCCGGGGAGCAGGTCAAGCATCGTGTAGGCATCACCTACGCACTGCGCCAGAAACTCCCGCTCCTTCTTCTCCAGCCCAGCCTGTGTCGTCATGGTGTGACTCCTTCCCAAGGCCGTCGTGGAGGCGGCGAGCCCGCCCCATCGGTACCTTGCCGCACGATCCGGCCGTAGTCGCCGACCCGTAGGCACGAGGAAGCAGCGTCCGAATCGTCCTTGGGAGACAGAAGTGCCGTCGCACCACTACCCGCTGCCGCGGAATTATTGCCCGGGACAATGGTTGCAAAAGACATTGACTGGCAACATCAACCAGATCCGCAGCTCACGAAATAGATGCAAGTGGTAACCGCGTCCTGTTCGGGCACCGACTCGGAGGCGTAGGGCGAGCCTCGCCCCGTCGACGGGATGAGTGTGCGGCATGACCCGTGCCGTGGGTTAACCCGGCCGGGATGAAACCGGCGGCGCAGACTCGGCCCGCCCACCGGGTCTGTAGTCGGCACCTATCTGTAGACCGCTTCGCGGGACGCAAGCTAGGGAACGGTCCCTCCCTCGGTGATGCGTCTCTCGTGCTGACAGGACCAATCCCGATCGACATTTCTGGCTCGTTGGGAGCACGCGCTCGCCGAATCTGATTGCAAGAGTTGTCGTTCGGAGGTTACGGGCGGGCCGTGCGTGCAGCTATCGGCTGCCGGAGCTTCTGGGACGGCAAACCCTGGAACCTAGGAGGCGTCATGGCTTTGATGCGATTCGATCCGTTTCGGGAACTCGACCGGCTGGCCGACCAGGCCCAGGTCGGCGCACGCACTGCGCGCACTCTTCCCATGGAGGCGTTGCGTCGCGGCGACCAATTTATTGTCGCCCTTGATGTACCGGGCATGCAGGGGGGCGATATCGATGTAACGGTCGAGCGCAACGTCATCGAGATCACCGCGCGCCGCCGCCGGAATTTCGACAGGAGGGCGACGAGCTGATCGTTGATGAGCGGCCGCAAGGCGAGTTCCGTCGCCAACTGTTTCTCGGGGAC
>CAWGHF010000016.1:0-247808 GCA_963822305.1 uncultured Actinomycetota bacterium
CCGCTATCCTGCGTGACGTCCCGGCGGTCGGCGGCCAAGGCTGGCGCCACGGTGTAATGCGTTACCGCGGTGGCGAAGCCGGCTTTTACCGGCTGTCCAGCCTGCGATGGTGGCCCGACCGCCGGCTGAGCCGTCGGGGCCTCGAGATCGTGTCGCGGAGGTCGCCTCGTGGCGACGAATTCGACATCATGACCGACGCGATCGTCATCCTCGAACTGCGTGACACCAGCCCGGAGCGAAAGCGCGGCTATGAGGTTGCGCTGGACCGCGGTGCATTGACCGCGTTCCAATCCTGGCTGGAGTCGCGGCCGTCGGCGCGGGCGCGGCGCAGAACAGCGCTAATCCGGTTGCGCAGGACCGCCCGGTTGCCACAAAACGTCGCCGCCTGGATTGGCCACTCTGCCGAGAATGAACAGCAGATCGGAGAGCCGGTTCAGGTACTTGGCGGGCAACACGCTGACGCTGTCGGGATGAGCCTCGATCGCCAGCCAAGCCGACCGCTCGGCTCGCCGCGCGACGGTCCGGGCCACATGTAGCAAAGCCGACAGAGGCGTACCGCCGGGCAGCACAAAAGAATTCAACGCCGGAAGTGGTTCATTGAACTCGTCACACCACGTCTCCAGCCTGTCGATGTAACTCTGGGTGATTCGCAGTGGCGGGTGTTCAGGCTTTTCGACGACCGGCGTAGAAAGGTCGGCGCCGGCATCGAAGAGGTCGTTCTGAATCTGGCGCAGTACCTTGAGCATGTGCTCGTCCGGGTGACCCAGCGAGACGGCAACGCCGATGGCAGCGTTGGTTTCGTCACAGTCGGCGTATGCCGCGAGCCGCGCATCGTTCTTTGAAACCCGGCTGAAATCGCTCAACCCCGTGGTCCCGTCATCGCCGGTCCGGGTATAGATCCGAGTCAGGTGTACAGCCATGGTCAAAACGGTACCGGGCAGCCATGCCGAGGATTCGGACACTGCCCCCAGCGCTGTCTAAACTAACCCGCGTGAGCGAGCGATTCGTGGTGACCGGCGGAAACCGGTTGTCCGGCGAAGTTGCCGTCGGGGGAGCCAAGAACAGTGTGCTGAAGCTGATGGCGGCCACGCTGTTGGCCGAGGGCACCAGCACGATCACCAATTGCCCGGAAATTCTCGACGTTCCGCTGATGGCAGAGGTGCTCCGCGGGCTAGGCGCCAACGTCGAACTGGATGCCGGCACGGTTCGCATCACGTCCCCCGACGAACCCAAGTACGACGCCGATTTCGCCGCTGTCCGGCAGTTCCGGGCCTCTGTGTGCGTGCTGGGTCCGTTGGTCGGCCGTTGTAAGCGGGCCAAGGTCGCACTACCCGGCGGAGACGCGATCGGGTCGCGACCCCTTGACATGCATCAGGCCGGTCTGCGACAGCTCGGCGCCCGCTGCAACATCGAGCATGGTTGTGTGGTCGCTGAAGCAGATCACCTGCGCGGCGCGGAGATTCAGCTCGAGTTCCCGTCGGTCGGTGCGACCGAGAACATCTTGATGGCGGCGGTGGTGGCCGAGGGCGTCACCACGATTCATAACGCGGCACGTGAACCGGACGTCGTCGACCTGTGCACGATGCTGAACCAGATGGGTGCCCAGATCGAGGGCGCAGGCTCGTCGACGATGACGATCACCGGTGTCGATCGGCTACATCCGACGGAGCACAGGGTGATCGGCGACCGGATCGTCGCCGCCACATGGGGCATTGCCGCGGCCATGACGCGGGGTGACATCTCGGTCACCGGCGTCGACCCGCAGCACCTCCAGTTGGTGCTGCACAAGCTGCACGACGCAGGGGCCACCGTCACGCAGAGCGACGACGGCTTCCGTGTCGTGCAATACGAACGGCCGAAGGCGATCAACGTCGCCACCCTGCCGTTCCCCGGCTTCCCGACCGACCTGCAGCCGATGGCCATCGCGCTTGCTTCGATCGCCGACGGCACGTCGATGATCACCGAGAACGTCTTCGAGGCGCGGTTCCGGTTCGTCGAGGAGATGATCCGGCTGGGTGCCGATGCCAGGACCGACGGCCATCACGCGGTGGTCAGAGGGCTTCCGCTGTTGTCCAGCGCGCCGGTGTGGTCCTCGGACATCCGGGCAGGAGCGGGGCTGGTGTTGGCCGGCCTGGTCGCCGACGGCGACACCGAGGTCCACGACGTCTTCCATATCGACCGGGGTTATCCGCTGTTCGTCGAAAACCTGGTCAGCCTCGGCGCCGAGATCGAACGCGTCGTATAACCCTAT
Source organism: uncultured Actinomycetota bacterium (assembly GCA_963822305.1). Taxonomy (GTDB): domain Bacteria; phylum Actinomycetota; class Actinomycetes; order Mycobacteriales; family Mycobacteriaceae; genus Mycobacterium. The sequence goes on from CAWGHF010000016.1 coordinate 2,252, forward strand.
TGTTCGACCACCCCTGTTGGGACTCCTGTGACAGAAGGCGTAGTGTGGTCCTTAGCTACCCGGCCCCAGTTTTCAACTGGCGGACGGGGTTTGACGTCTCTGTCCATGTGGAGTACAGTGGCAGGGTTGCCTGTTGAACGGGTGTGTTGTTTGAGAACTCAATAGTGTGTTTGGTGGTTTTTTAGTTTGTTGTTTTTGTTTTTTGCCGCGCTTCTTTTTCCCGTTTAGGGGTGTGGTTGTTTTTTTGCCAGTTTTGACTGGTTGCTTTGATCAGATTTTTTCTGGACATGGTTTTTGTTTGGAGAGTTTGATTCTGGCTCAGGACGAACGCTGGCGGCGTGCTTAACACATGCAAGTCGAACGGTAAGGCCCTTCGGGGTACACGAGTGGCGAACGGGTGAGTAACACGTGGGTGATCTGCCCTGCACTTTGGGATAAGCCTGGGAAACTGGGTCTAATACCGAATATTCCTTGCTGGTCGCATGGCCTGGTGGGGGAAAGCTTTTGCGGTGTGGGATGGGCCCGCGGCCTATCAGCTTGTTGGTGGGGTGATGGCCTACCAAGGCGACGACGGGTAGCCGGCCTGAGAGGGTGTCCGGCCACACTGGGACTGAGATACGGCCCAGACTCCTACGGGAGGCAGCAGTGGGGAATATTGCACAATGGGCGCAAGCCTGATGCAGCGACGCCGCGTGAGGGATGACGGCCTTCGGGTTGTAAACCTCTTTCAGTACAGACGAAGCGTAAGTGACGGTATGTACAGAAGAAGCACCGGCCAACTACGTGCCAGCAGCCGCGGTAATACGTAGGGTGCGAGCGTTGTCCGGAATTACTGGGCGTAAAGAGCTCGTAGGTGGTTTGTCGCGTTGTTCGTGAAAACCGGAGGCTCAACCTCTGGCGTGCGGGCGATACGGGCAGACTTGAGTACTGCAGGGGAGACTGGAATTCCTGGTGTAGCGGTGGAATGCGCAGATATCAGGAGGAACACCGGTGGCGAAGGCGGGTCTCTGGGCAGTAACTGACGCTGAGGAGCGAAAGCGTGGGGAGCGAACAGGATTAGATACCCTGGTAGTCCACGCCGTAAACGGTGGGTACTAGGTGTGGGTTTCCTTCCTTGGGATCCGTGCCGTAGCTAACGCATTAAGTACCCCGCCTGGGGAGTACGGCCGCAAGGCTAAAACTCAAAGAAATTGACGGGGGCCCGCACAAGCGGCGGAGCATGTGGATTAATTCGATGCAACGCGAAGAACCTTACCTGGGTTTGACATGCACAGGACGCCGGCAGAGATGTCGGTTCCCTTGTGGCCTGTGTGCAGGTGGTGCATGGCTGTCGTCAGCTCGTGTCGTGAGATGTTGGGTTAAGTCCCGCAACGAGCGCAACCCTTGTCTCATGTTGCCAGCACGTAATGGTGGGGACTCGTGAGAGACTGCCGGGGTCAACTCGGAGGAAGGTGGGGATGACGTCAAGTCATCATGCCCCTTATGTCCAGGGCTTCACACATGCTACAATGGCCGGTACAAAGGGCTGCGATGCCGTGAGGTGGAGCGAATCCTTGTAAAAGCCGGTCTCAGTTCGGATCGGGGTCTGCAACTCGACCCCGTGAAGTCGGAGTCGCTAGTAATCGCAGATCAGCAACGCTGCGGTGAATACGTTCCCGGGCCTTGTACACACCGCCCGTCACGTCATGAAAGTCGGTAACACCCGAAGCCGGTGGCCTAACCCCTCGGGGAGGGAGCCGTCGAAGGTGGGATCGGCGATTGGGACGAAGTCGTAACAAGGTAGCCGTACCGGAAGGTGCGGCTGGATCACCTCCTTTCTAAGGAGCACCACGTTTACCCATGGCCCGCCCACGTCTGGGGGGTCGAGACGTGGGCAATACTGAGATGCCAGCGCCTGTAGTGGGTGTCTGGACGGTGCAACAACAAACGTTGATGCTGGTGGGGAAACACCGGCTGATGGAATTGCCAGACACACTATTGGGCTTTGAGGCAACAGGCCCGCTATCTCTTCGTCCCGAGTGTGGGAAACCGGGGATAGGACTTGGTTGTCGCCCTGCTTTGGTGGTGGGGTGTGGTGTTTGATTTGTGGATAGTGGTTGCGAGCATCTAACACGCAGGTGGTGTCTGTTCCCTTGGTGGGGGCGGGCGCTTTTTGTGTGTTGATGTGCAATTTCAGAGTTTTTTAACTCAAAAGAGTTTCCTTGTGTGGAAGCTTTTTCTTTTGGTTTTTTGTGTTGTAAGTGTTTAAGGGCGCATGGTGGATGCCTTGGCACTGAGAGCCGATGAAGGACGTGGGAGGCTGCGTTATGCCTCGGGGAGCTGTCAACCGAGCGTGGATCCGAGGATGTCCGAATGGGGAAACCCGGCGCGAGTGATGTCGTGTCACCTGCATCTGAATCTATAGGGTGTGGGAGGTAACGCGGGGAAGTGAAACATCTCAGTACCCGTAGGAAGAGAAAACAATTGTGATTCCGTGAGTAGTGGCGAGCGAAAGCGGAGGATGGCTAAACCGGATGCATGTGATACCCGGCGGGGGTTGTGTGTGCGGTGTTGTGGGGTCTGTGTTCTTCCCTCCGCCGAGGGGAGCAGCAGTGATAAAGCAGTGTGTTAGGTGAAGTGGCCTGGGATGGTCTGTCCGTAGAGGGTGAGAGCCCCGTAACCGAAAACATGCTGCCTGCTGTCGCAGTGTCCCCGAGTAGCAGCGGGCCCGTGGAATCTGCTGTGAATCTGCCGGGACCACCCGGTAAGCCTGAATACTTCTCAGTGACCGATAGCGGATTAGTACCGTGAGGGAATGGTGAAAAGTACCCCGGGAGGGGAGTGAAAGAGTACCTGAAACCGTGTGCCTACAAGCCGTCAGAGCCCTCGACTTGTCGTGGGGTGATGGCGTGCCTTTTGAAGAATGAGCCTGCGAGTCAGGGACATGTCGCGAGGTTAACCCGTTGAGGGGTAGCCGCAGCGAAAGCGAGTCTGAATAGGGCGTATCCACCCGTTGGGGTGGTGTAGTGGTGTGTTCTGGACCCGAAGCGGAGTGATCTACCCATGGCCAGGGTGAAGCGACGGTAAGACGTCGTGGAGGCCCGAACCCACTTAGGTTGAAGACTGAGGGGATGAGCTGTGGGTAGGGGTGAAAGGCCAATCAAACTCCGTGATAGCTGGTTCTCCCCGAAATGCATTTAGGTGCAGCGTTGCGTGTTTCTTGCTGGAGGTAGAGCTACTGGATGGCCAATGGGCCCTACTAGGTTACTGACGTCAGCCAAACTCCGAATGCCAGTAAGTCAATAGCGTGGCAGTGAGACGGCGGGGGATAAGCTCCGTGCGTCGAGAGGGAAACAGCCCAGATCGCCGGCTAAGGCCCCTAAGCGTGTGCTAAGTGGAAAAGGATGTGCAGTCGCGAAGACAACCAGGAGGTTGGCTTAGAAGCAGCCACCCTTGAAAGAGTGCGTAATAGCTCACTGGTCAAGTGATTGTGCGCCGATAATGTAGCGGGGCTCAAGCACACCGCCGAAGCCGCGGCAGCCGTAAGGCTGGGTAGGGGAGCGTCCTGCATCCGGTGAAGCCACCGAGTGATCGAGTGGTGGAGGGTGTGGGAGTGAGAATGCAGGCATGAGTAGCGATAAGGCAAGTGAGAACCTTGCCCGCCGAAAGACCAAGGGTTCCTGGGCCAGGCCAGTCCGCCCAGGGTGAGTCGGGACCTAAGGCGAGGCCGACAGGCGTAGTCGATGGACAACGGGTTGATATTCCCGTACCCGTGTGTGCGCGTCCCTGATGAATCAAAGGTACTAACCACCCAAACGACGATCGATCCGATCCCTTCGGGAAAAGACGATCGTCTGCTGCGTGGAACCTTCTTTGGTAGTAGTCAAGCGATGGGGTGACGCAGGAAGGTAGCCGTACCAGTCAGTGGTAATACTGGGGTAAACCTGTAGCACGACATCCAGGCAAATCCGGATGTCATTTAAGTGTGAGAGGTGATGCATAGCCGAGTGAGGTGAATTCGGTGATCCTATGCTGCCAAGAAAAGCCTCTAGCGAGTACACACACGGCCCGTACCCCAAACCGACACAGGTGGTCAGGTAGAGAATACCAAGGCGTACGAGTGAACTATGGTTAAGGAACTCGGCAAAATGCCCCCGTAACTTCGGGAGAAGGGGGACCCGCCACGGTCAAGGCCTTCGCGGCCGGCAGCGGTGGTGGGTGGCACAAACCAGTGAGAAGCGACTGTTTACTAAAAACACAGGTCCGTGCGAAGTCGCAAGACGATGTATACGGACTGACGCCTGCCCGGTGCTGGAAGGTTAAGAGGACCCGTTAACCCCTCGGGGTGAAGCGGAGAATTTAAGCCCCAGTAAACGGCGGTGGTAACTATAACCATCCTAAGGTAGCGAAATTCCTTGTCGGGTAAGTTCCGACCTGCACGAATGGCGTAACGACTTCTCAGCTGTCTCAACCATAGACTCGGCGAAATTGCACTACGAGTAAAGATGCTCGTTACGCGCGGCAGGACGAAAAGACCCCGGGACCTTCACTACAACTTGGTATTGGTGCTCGATACGGTTTGTGTAGGATAGGTGGGAGACTGCGAAGCGGTCACGCCAGTGATCGTGGAGTCATTGTTGAAATACCACTCTGACCGTATTGGGCCTCTAACCTCGAACCGTATATCCGGTTCAGGAACAGTGCCTGGTGGGTAGTTTAACTGGGGCGGTTGCCTCCTAAAAAGTAACGGAGGCGCCCAAAGGTTCCCTCAACCTGGACGGCAATCAGGTGTTGAGTGTAAGTGCACAAGGGAGCTTGACTGCGAGACAGACACGTCAAGCAGGGACGAAAGTCGGGACTAGTGATCCGGCACCCCCGAGTGGAAGGGGTGTCGCTCAACGGATAAAAGGTACCCCGGGGATAACAGGCTGATCTTCCCCAAGAGTCCATATCGACGGGATGGTTTGGCACCTCGATGTCGGCTCGTCGCATCCTGGGGCTGGAGCAGGTCCCAAGGGTTGGGCTGTTCGCCCATTAAAGCGGCACGCGAGCTGGGTTTAGAACGTCGTGAGACAGTTCGGTCTCTATCCGCCGCGCGCGTCAGAAGCTTGAGGAAACCTGTCCCTAGTACGAGAGGACCGGGACGGACGAACCTCTGGTCTACCAGTTGTCCCACCAGGGGCACCGCTGGATCGCCACGTTCGGACAGGATAACCGCTGAAAGCATCTAAGCGGGAAACCCCCTCCAAGACCAGGCTTCTCACCCATCAAGTGGGATAAGGCCCCCCGCAGACCACGGGATCAATAGACCAGACCTATACACGCAGCAATGCGACAGGGAACTGGCACTAACCGGCCGAAAACTTACACACAACCAAAACCCGCAACCACACACCCACAATCACAAACAACCACACCCCACCACCAAACACACCTCACCACAACAAGTGAATAAAGTTACGGCGGAAATAGCGACAGGGAAACGCCCGGACCCATCCCGAACCCGGAAGCTAAGCCTGCCAGCGCCGATGATACTACCCAACCCGGGTGGAAAAGTAGGACACCGCCGAACACAACTCAACACCCTTTGCCCCCCAATCCAATTGGGGGGCAAAGGCATATCCAGGGAACTCTATTCAGTCGAACAAAGTCGGCGTGACCGGGTTCCGGCTCTTCTCCAGCGCGAGCAATGCGCGCTTGCGGTCCAATCCGCCGCCGTATCCGGTGAGGTTGCCGTTCGCGCCGATCACCCGGTGGCACGGCACGATGATGCCGACTGGGTTGTGGCCGTTGGCCAGTCCCACCGCGCGGGACGCTGAGGGCGACCCGATCTGGGCCGCGATCTCTCCGTAAGACCGAGTCTCTCCGTACGGGATCGTCTGCAGCGCTTCCCAGACACTGCGTTGAAACGTGGTGCCGACCAGGTCGAGTTCGAGGTCGAAGTCGAAAAGCTCGCCGGCGAAGTAGGACTCGAGCTGCTCGACGGCAACGGGAAACGCAGCGTCGTCGGACTCCCAGCCGTCGTGGCTCGGCTCATACGTCTGGTCGACCATGCGCAGATGCATCAGCCGGCCGTCGCGGCCGGCCAGGGTCAACAGCCCAACCGGACTGTCGATGGATCGGAACTGGATGGTTGACATCACTTCTCCTTCGGCGGCCAGTGGTTCACCTCGTGGTCGAGGGCGGTCCACAGATGTTGAGCGGCATAGGATCTCCACGGCCGCCAGCGGGCGCTGTGCTCGGTGAGGGCCCGCGAGCCGTCAGGCAGACCAACCTGCCTGGCCGCAAGGAGAACGCCGAGATCCGTGGCGGGGAACGCGTCGGGGTCACCCAGGCCCCGCATGGCGATGACCTCGGCCGTCCACGGTCCAATCCCCGGCAATGCCAGTAGTTGTTGGCGGGCGAGGTTCCAGTCGCAGCCGGCGTCCAGCAGCACGTCGCCGTCGGCCAGCGCCGCAACCAGAGAGATCAAGGACCGCTGTCGCGACTTCGGGAAGGCCAAGTGAACCGGGTCGATTTCGGCGAGGTGCTCGATTGCCGGGAAGACGTGCGTCAGGCCGCCGTCGGCGTCGGTCAGCGGCTGGCCATACGCGGCCACGATACGGGCGGCATGGGTACGCGCCGCCTTGACCGACACCTGCTGGCCCAGCACAACGCGCAGCGCCAGCTCGGGTTCGTCGACGGTGCGGGGAATGCGTTGCCCGGGCGCCTTCGCGACCAGGGCAACGAGATCCTGGTCAGTGCTGAGGGCGTCGACGACGGCCTCAGGGTCCGCGTCGAGGTCCAACAGGCGGCGGCAGCGGGCGATCGCGGTGGCCAGGTCCCGGAAGTCGTCCAACACCAGTGTGCACCGCACGTGGTCGGGTTCCGGTGTGAGACTGACGATTCCATTCCCGGCGGGCAATCGCAGCGTTCGCCGGTAGGCACCGTTGCGCACTTCCTCGACGCCGGGCACCGCGGATGCGGCGAGGTGGCCGAACAATCCCTCGTATGCGAACGGTGTGCGGACCGGTAGCCGCAGGGAAAGTGCACCCGTGGCGAGGGCTTCGCCGCGGCCGAACTTGGCTTTCGCTCGAAGCCGCAACGCCGTGGGGGTGAGATCGCACACCGTGCGGACCGTGTCGTTGAACTGCCGGATGGACGAGAAGCCCGCCGCGAACGCGACGTCGCCGAAGGGCAGCTCGGTGGTCTCGATGAGCACCCGCGCGGTCTGTGTCCGCTGCGCACGCGCCAGCGCCAGCGGGTTCGCGCCGACCTCCGTCTGCAGCATCCGCTCGAGTTGTCTGGTGGTGTAGCCGACTCGGGCAGCCAGGCCTGCCACCCCCTCGCGGTCGACGGTGCCGTCGGCGATCAGCCGCATCGCCCGCGCCACCACGTCGCCGCGCACATTCCATTCGGGCGAGCCTGGTGAGGCGTCAGGGCGGCACCGCTTGCAGGCCCGGAAGCCGGCACGCTGCGCGGCCGCCGCGGTGGGGTAGAACTGCACGTTTCGGGCGAACGGCGGCCGGACGGGGCAACTGGGCCTGCAGTAGATCTTGGTCGTCAGCACGGCGGTGACGAACCAGCCGTCGAACCGGGCGTCCTTGGACTGCACGGCCCGATAGCAGCGGTCGAAATCTTCATGCACGTCTACGACAATTACACGTCCCCACCGACATCACTGGCGGAAAAACGACATCGACGTCCTCAGCGCCGCCGAGCAGGTCAGCGACAGCCCCCACAGGGATAACATCCGCACCATGGCCCGACTTGTGCAGCGCTACCTGGACCGGATCCGCGAAGAGCATGCCGGTGTCACTGACGGCGCGTTGGCCGACTATATCCCCGAACTGGCGGGTGTCGACCCGAATGGATTCGGCATGTCCCTGTCGTCCGCGGATGGCTTTGTTTACGAATCCGGTGACGCAACAACCGAATTCACGATTCAATCGATATCCAAGCCCTTCACGTATGCGCTCGCGTTGGACCAGATCGGCGCCGACGCCGTCGACGCGAGAATCGGAGTTGAGCCATCCGGCGAGGCGTTCAACGAGATCAGCGTCGACCGGTCGACGAAAATCCCGAAGAATCCCATGATCAACGCCGGTGCGATCGCCGCCGTCTCGTTGATTCCAGCCGCGTCGCCCGACGAGCGATTCGGCCTGATCCAGGACTTCTACTCGGGCTTCGCAGGACGACGGCTTGAACTGGATCCCGATGTGTACGCATCTGAGAAGGCGACGGGCAGCCGCAATCGCGCCATCGGATACATGCTCCAGAGCTTCGGTGTGCTGGACGACGACCCCGACGAGGTCCTGGACGTCTACTACCGGCAATGCTCACTCAACGTCACCTCGACCGACCTGGCCAGAATGGGTGCGACGCTGGCGCGCGGTGGGGTCAATCCGCAGACCGGGCGCCGGGTGACACACCCGGCGGTGGTGAAACGAACACTGTCCGTGATGGTCACGTGCGGAATGTATGACGCGGCGGGCGACTGGGTCAGCGCCGTCGGTATGCCGGCGAAGAGCGGTGTTGGCGGGGGCATCGTGGCTGTGCTGCCAGGTCAGCTTGGCATCGGTGTCTATTCGCCCCTTCTGGACGACAAGGGCAACAGTGTGCGTGGAGTTCGCCTGTGCCGCAGCCTCTCCGAACAGCTGGGCCTGCACTTTCTGACAGTGTCTCGCGATTCGCGGGCGACCCTGCGGGCCGCCTACCGGCCCCACGACAACATCCGCGTCTACGAGACGCACGGCGACTTGCTCTTCTCCGGTGCCGAGCAGGTGGTGCGCACGGTCGACCGCGAACGCGACAGCTTCGACGTCGCGATCCTCGATGTCTCGCGCGTCGACGATATCGACGATGCGGCCCGCGCACTGCTCTCCGACATGGCCGCGGCGCTGCGGGACGAGGGCAAGGCTGGATACCTCGTCGACCCCGACGGAATCGTGATCCGCACCGAGACCGAGTTCGAAGAGGCCCGGTACGGCACGGTGGAAGACGCGGTAGCAGCGGCGGAGGAGTGGATGGGCCGGACGGTCACGCGCTGACTGGCCGTGGCGGGAGCCGACACCAACGACAGGACGCGACCGGCGATTTGGCAGACTGGGGTGCGTGGCTCAGATAACCCTCGGTGGAAACCCCATCAATACGGTCGGCGAGTTGCCCGCCATCGGTTCACAGGCGCCCGGCTTCTCCCTGACGGGCACCGACCTCGGCACGGTCAGCGACGAGCAGTTCCGTGGGAAGGCTCTGCTGCTCAACATCTTTCCGTCCATCGACACCCCGGTGTGTGCGACCAGCGTTCGGAGCTTCAACGAGCGCGCTGCCGCGACCGGGCTCGCCGTCCTCTGCGTGTCGAAGGATCTGCCGTTCGCACAGAAGCGCTTCTGTGGCGCGGAGAACATCGAGAACGCGGTGACGGCGTCGGCGTTCCGCGATGGATTCGGCGAGGACTACGGTGTCACCATCGTCGACGGTCCGATGGCCGGTCTCCTCGCGCGGGCGGTCGTGGTGGTCGGCGCGAACGGTGACGTCGTCTACTCGGAGCTCGTACCAGAGATCGCCCAAGAGCCTGACTACGAAGCCGCGGTCGCCGCGTCGAATCCCTGATCGTCTATGTCAGACCGGGACGGCGAGCTGGGTGGGCTGATCGAGCCCCCGAAGCGAGACGGTGTCGCCCAAAGACCAATGCCTGCTTTCCTTTTCGGTGGCATTGGTCAATGTGTCTGACGACGCGAGCAGCCGGCTGGGCCTCTCCTTCGCCAAGTCGCACAACCGGGAGGCCTCGTTGACCGGCTCACCGATCACCGTGTACTCGAAACGTTCCCTCGCTCCTACGTTGCCCGCGACCGCCTGGCCTGCGGCTACGCCGATTCCGGCTTCGCATTCGGGCACTTCCTTGCGGATGCGCTCGGCCATGGCACGTGCGGCGGCCAGCGCCTCGTCCTCGGGATGATCGAGATGGATGGGCGCGCCGAACACCGCCAGCGCCGCATCGCCTTCGAACTTGTTGACGAACCCGTGGTGTCGGTCTACCTCTTCGACGATCACGGCGAAAAAGCGGTTCAGCAGTTCGACGACCTCGGTCGCGGGGCGCCCGGACACCAATTGCGTCGAGCCGATCAGGTCGACGAATATCACCGCGACGTGTCGTTCCTCGCCGCCGAGCTTTGGGCGGTCCCGCTCCGCCGCAGCGGCCACTTCGCGGCCGACATGGCGGCCGAAGAGATCCCGCACGCGCTCGCGTTCCTTCAGTCCCTCCACCATCGAGTTGAATCCACGCTGTAGCTCGCCCAGCTCGGTTCCGTCGAAAACCACGACGTCGCAATCCAAATCGCCGTCTTCGACGTGCTTGAGCGCCGTCCGGACCACCCGCACCGGCGTCGCCGTCAACCACGACAGCAGCCACATCAGGACGGCGCCGAAGACGAGCGTCGCGGCGGCGATACTCAGTACGGCGTAGGCGAGTTGGGTCTCCGTCAGGTTCTCCAGCGACAGTGCGAATATCGCAGTTACCGCGATGCCGAGCACCGGTACGCCCGAACCAAGCAGCCACACGAGCATCGTCCGGCCCATGATCCCGTCGAGTAGCCGGTTTGGCGGGGGGCCGGCTTCCAGTGCCTGCGCCGCAACGGGCCGAAGCGCGAACTCGGTGATCATGTAACAGCCGGTGGCCACCAAGACACCGGGGAAGCTGACCGCGAAGAGGAACCGCGGGATGAAATCCGTGTCGTGCAGTCCGTAGAGGATGGTCAACAGCGTCGTACCCACGCCCCAGAGAAGCAGGACCATCCGGGCCACCCGCCACGGCGCCTTGAAGGTGTTGCGGTGATCGTTGCGATCGGGGGTCCGTTCCTCGATCGACCACCGCAGCGATCTCACGATCTTTCGGGTAACCCAGAAGGTGCCGAGCCCCAGCGCCAGAACGATGTAGGCCGGGGCCACCGCGAATGTCAGCCACGCAGGGACATCGGTGAAGACACTCGGTACCGGGAACGCGAACGACACCAACAAAATTGCCACGATGATGCCCAGGAGGTTCGTGAACAGGATGAAGAACGTCAAGATGATCTGAATCCGCACTCGCCTGCGGCGCTGACTCTCGGTCTCCTTGCCCAGCAGCCACGACCCGTAGTCAGGCGTCGTGGCCAGCCGACCGCTCTGCCGGGTCACTGTCTCCAGGACCCGGCCCAGCCCGTGCGCGACGCCCCTTTTTGAGTTCATCTCCGTGTCAGCCTAATTTGCCGGGTCCTGTGGTCCTAAGGTTGACCGGTGCGTCTCGTCATCGCTCAGTGCACTGTCGACTACGTAGGACGCCTGACGGCGCATCTGCCGTCGGCCCGCCGTCTGCTGCTGATCAAGGCCGACGGCTCGGTCAGCGTGCACGCCGACGACCGTGCATACAAGCCGCTGAACTGGATGAGCCCGCCCTGTTGGATGACCGAGGAGCCGGGCGGGCCACTGCCGGTGTGGGTGGTGCAGAACAAGGCCGGTGAGCAACTGCGGATCACCGTCGAGGAGATCGACCACGACTCGAGCCACCAGCTCGGCGTGGACCCCGGGCTGGTGAAGGACGGAGTCGAGGCGCATCTGCAGGTGTTGTTGGCCGAGCACGTCGAGTTGCTCGGCGCCGGCTACACGCTGGTGCGGCGGGAGTACATGACGCCGATCGGGCCGGTCGACCTGTTGTGCCGCGACGAGGCGGGCCGCTCGGTGGCCGTCGAGATCAAGCGGCGCGGGGAGATCGACGGCGTCGAGCAGCTCACCCGCTATCTGGAGCTGCTCAACCGCGACACCGTGCTCGCGCCTGTCAGCGGTGTCTTCGCCGCACAACAGATCAAGCCGCAGGCACGAACGTTGGCGACCGACCGTGGGATCCGTTGCCTGACTTTGGACTACGACGAGATGCGCGGGATGGACAGCTCCGAGTTCCGGCTGTTCTGAGCCGCGGAGCCGCGATGGCGGCGACATCCAGCCCTAGACTCGTTGTCGTGGCCAGGCGTCGCGCAGGTCGCCGGCAGCCGTCGCGAGCACCGTTGCCGGCGTCTCGTCGCGTCGAGACCGGACCCGACGGCTATGACTACGAGGTTCGGCCGATCGCGGCTTCGCGGGCCACCAAGACCTATCGCTGTCCGGGTTGTGATCACGAGATCCGGCCTGGCACAGCTCATCTCGTGGTGTGGCAGACCGAGCTCGGTGAGCATGCGGTGGAGGACCGCCGACATTGGCACACACCGTGCTGGCAGCACCGGGGAACGCGTAGCCCTACGCGTAGGTGGTCGTGAGTGTCAGTGATCGGTGGCGGGCTGGACGAGTTCGATCAGCACGCCGCCGGCATCCTTGGGATGGATGAAGTTGATCCGCGAATCCGCGGTGCCACGACGCGGCGCTTCGTAGATCAGCCGCACACCCTGCTCGCGCAGTCGCTCGGAGAGGGCGTCGATGTCGCTGACCCGGTACGCCAGCTGCTGCAGGCCGGGGCCGCGCTTGTCGAGGAATTTGGCGATCGTCGAGGTCTCGTCGAGCGGAGCCATTAGCTGGATCTGGGCGCTGCCCACGGTTGAACCGCGCACCGACAGCATCGCCTCACGGACGCCCTGCTCTTCGTTGACCTCTTCGTGAAGCACGATCATGCCGAGATGGTCGTGATACCACTTGATCGTGGCGTCCAGGTCGGCGACCGCGATGCCGACGTGGTCGATTGCTGTCACCAGGGCGCTGGCCAGCACGGGGCGGGCGTCGACTTGCTCGGTGGACATAACGTAACGGTAACCTGGCGGGGAAGATCGCGCTTATGCGATGCCCGGGATGGGCTGTTCTTGATCGTTTCTGGAGGTAGGTATGACGACGTCCGTGATCGTTGCTGGAGCACGCACTCCGGTCGGCAAACTGATGGGCTCGCTGAAAGATTTCTCGGGCAGCGATCTCGGCGCGGTCGCCATCGCCGGTGCGCTGGAGAAGGCGGGAGTGCCCGCGTCGGCCGTCGAGTACGTGATCATGGGCCAGGTGCTGACCGCGGGCGCCGGCCAGATGCCCGCCCGGCAGGCCGCCGTCGCCGCGGGAATCGGCTGGGACGTGCCCGCACTCACCATCAACAAGATGTGTCTGTCCGGGATCGACGCCATTGCGCTTGCCGACCAGCTGATCCGCGCCGGTGAGTTCGACGTCGTCGTCGCAGGCGGGCAGGAGTCGATGACGCAGGCGCCGCACCTGTTGATGAACAGCCGGTCCGGCTACAAATACGGCGACGTCACCGCGCTCGACCACATGGCCTACGACGGTCTGCATGATGTGTTCACCGACCAGCCGATGGGCGCACTGACTGAACAGCGCAACGAGCAGGACAAGTTCACCCGCGTCGAGCAGGACGAATTCGCCGCGAGTTCACACCAAAAGGCCGCTGCCGCATGGAAAGACGGCGTGTACGCCGACGAGGTCGTGCCGGTGAAGATCCCACAGCGCAAGGGCGACCCGCTGGAGTTCACCGAGGACGAGGGCATCCGCGCCGACACCACCGCGGAGTCGCTGTCCGGCCTGAAGCCGGCATTCCGCAAGGACGGCACCATCACCGCGGGCTCGGCGTCGCAGATCTCCGACGGTGCGGCCGCCGTGGTCGTGATGAACAAGGACAAGGCCAAGGAGCTCGGGCTGAAGTGGCTGGTGGAGATCGGTGCCCACGGCGTTGTCGCAGGCCCTGATTCCACCCTGCAGTCACAGCCGGCCAACGCCATCAAGAAAGCGATTGCCCGCGAAGGCATAACGGTCGACCAACTCGACGTCGTCGAGATCAACGAGGCGTTCGCCGCGGTCGCGCTGGCGTCGATGAAGGAACTCGGCATCGATCCCGAGAAGGTGAACGTCAACGGTGGCGCGATCGCCATCGGACATCCGATCGGAATGTCGGGTGCGCGCATCGCCCTGCATGTGGCCCTTGAGCTGGCGCGACGCGGGTCCGGCTATGGCGTTGCGGCGCTTTGCGGCGCAGGCGGCCAGGGCGACGCGCTGATCCTGCGGGCCGGCTAGCGCCTCTACGACGCTTTGTAGTAATTCGCGTCGAGTTCGGGCACAATGGCGCCCATGACAAGCGCGTTCGATCTCCGCACCAGGGTGGGCTGGTTTCGCCTGATCGCCATGGCCGAGGCCGTCACCTGGGTCGGCCTGCTGATCGGGATGTATTTCAAGTACCTGGGCACACCGCGCACCGAGGTCGGCGTGAAGGTCTTCGGCATGGCCCACGGGCTGGTCTTCATCGCCTTCGTGGTGGCCGGGCTTCTGGTCGGAATCGCCGTCAAGTGGACGCTCGGCACGTGGTTGCTGGCGTTGCTGGCGAGCATCGTGCCGCTGTGCAGTGTGATCTTCCTCATATGGGCAGATCGGACCGGCCGAATGGGCGCCGCGAGCGTGTACTCCGGGGTCCCGCAACCAGGCCGATCGATACCCGAAACGACGTGACAGACTTGGGGGCGTGACTCGTTCCCGTCCTCCCGCCGGACCAGGGCCCTCCATCGCCGGCGCGGTTGACCTCTCCGGCCTGAAGCAGCGCGCAACCCCCGCAGGAGAGCCGGGGCAGGCCTCCGGCTCGCCCGCGGGCGTGGAGATCACCGAGGCCAATTTCGAAGCCGAGGTGCTGCTCAAGTCCAACGAGGTACCGGTCGTCGTGGTGCTGTGGTCGCCACGGAGCGATGCGAGTGTCCAGTTGGGCGATGCGCTGGCGAGCCTCGCCGCCACCGACGCAGGCAAGTGGTCGCTGGCCAACGTGAACGTCGATACGACGCCCCGGGTCGCTCAGATCTTCGGTGTGCAAGCTGTGCCGACCGTGGTGGCTTTGGCCGCGGGACAACCGTTGTCGAGCTTTCAGGGCCCGCAACCGCCCGATCAGTTGCGCAGTTGGATCGACTCGCTGCTGAACGCCACCGCCGGAAAGCTCGGTGGTGGGGGCGGAGTTGAGGGCGACGAGCCGGAGCAGGTAGATCCCGAACTGGCGCAGGCGCGTTCGCATCTGGACGCCGGGGACTTCGCCGCGGCGCTCGTCGCCTATCAGAAGATCCTTGACGCTAACCCGACTCACGAAGAGGCGAAAGGCGCTGTGCGACAGATCGCGTTCCTCGAACGCGCATCCGCACTGCCACCGGAAGCCGTTGCCACCGCCGACGCCGCGCCCGACGACATCGAGGCTGCGTTAGCCGCGGCCGACGTCGAAATTCTGCAACAGAATGTCGCGGCGGCGTTCGACCGGTTGATCGCACTGGTGCGGCGCACCGCGGGCGACGAGCGCGCCTCGGTCCGCACGCGACTCGTCGAACTGTTCGACCTCTTCGACCCGGCCGATCCCGAAGTCATTGCGGGCCGGCGCAACCTCGCCAACGCGCTGTACTGACCTTCTCCAGCCCGTCGAAACTGCGGGGAGATCGCGATTTCGGCCGAAATCGCGATCTGTCAGCAGGCTCGGGATGTGTGGTTGACCTCAGGCCGGCTCGAACCACAGGGCGGCGAGCGGCGGCAGCACCATCAACGCCGAGGCAGGACGGCCATGCCACGGCTCTTCGGTCGCCTCAACGGCTCCGAAGTTGCCGATGCCTGAACCGTTGTAGATGTCGGCGTCGGTGTTGAGCACCTCGCGCCAGGTTCCCGTGTGCGGCAGGCCGAGTCGATAGCGGGAGTGTTCGGAGCCCGAGAAGTTGAACACACACGCGAGAACGGAGCCGTCGTCGCCGAAGCGCAGGAAGCTCAGCACGTTATTGGCGGAGTCGTTCGCGTCGATCCACGAATAGCCTTCGGGACGCGTATCTTGCGACCACAGCGCCCGCCGGGTCCGGTACAGGTCGTTGATGTCGCGCATCATCCGCTGGATCCCGTTCGAGAAGCTGTTCTCGTCCAGTTGATACCAGTCGAGCCCGCGTTCCTCGGACCATTCCGCGCGCTGCCCGAACTCCTGCCCCATGAACAGCAGCTGCTTACCAGGATGGGCCCACTGGTAGGCCATCAGGTTGCGCAGCCCGGCGGCCTTGGTGTGATCGTTGCCCGGCATCCTGCCCCACAGCGTGCCCTTGCCGTGCACGACCTCGTCGTGACTGATCGGCAGCACGTAGTTCTCGCTGTAGGCATACAGCATCGAGAACGTGATCTCGCCGTGGTGATAGCTGCGGTGTATCGGATCACGCTTGATGAACTCCAGCGTGTCGTTCATCCAGCCCATATTCCACTTCATCGAGAAGCCCAGACCGCCAAGGTTTGTCGGCCGTGTCACGCCGGGCCATGATGTCGACTCCTCGGCGATCGTGACGATGCCGGGCGCCACCTTGTGCACCGTGGCGTTCATCTCCTGCAGGAACTGGACCGCCTCGAGGTTTTCGCGCCCGCCGTAGATGTTGGGTGTCCAGCCATCCGCCGGACGTGAGTAGTCGAGGTAGAGCATCGATGCCACGGCGTCGACACGCAGGCCGTCGATATGGAACTCCTGAAGCCAGTACAGGGCGTTGGCCACCAGGAAGTTGCGCACCTCCGCACGGCCGAAATCGAAAACATAAGTGCCCCAGTCCAGCTGCTCACCCCTGTGCGGGTCTGAGTGCTCGTACAGAGGCGTGCCGTCGAAGCGACCCAACGCCCACGCGTCCTTGGGGAAGTGCGCGGGGACCCAGTCCATGATCACGCCGATGCCGGCCTGGTGCAGTGTGTCGACCAGGTGGCGGAACTCGTCTGGGGTGCCCAGCCGCGAGGTCGGCGCGTAATACGACGTCACCTGGTAGCCCCAGGATCCGCCGAACGGGTGTTCTGCGACCGGCATCAGCTCGACGTGCGTGAAGCCTTGCGCCACTACGTATTCGGTTAGCTCTTCTGCGAGCTGGCGGTAGTTGAGGCCCGGCCGCCACGACATCAGGTGCACCTCAAGGGTGCTCATCGGCTCGAACACCGGATTGACTTCTGCGCGACGGGTCATCCACTCGGTGTCTGCCCACGTGTAGTCGCTCTTGGTCACCCGCGACGCCGTCTGCGGTGGCACCTCGGTGGCGAACGCCATCGGGTCGGCGCGTTCGGTCACCGTGCCGTCGGCGCCGTGCACGCGGAACTTGTAATAGCCCCCGATCGGGAAGCCGGGCCAGAACAGCTCCCACACCCCGGTCGAGCCGAGCGCCCGCATCGGCGCCTCGTCGCCGTCCCAATGGTTGAATTCGCCGATCAGGCTGACGCCCTTGGCGTTTGGTGCCCACACCGCGAAGGACACCCCCTCGACGATCCCGTCGGCCGTCTTGAAGCTGCGCGGATGCGCACCGACGATGTCCCATAGCCGTTCGTGGCGACCCTCGGAGAACAGATGCAGGTCGAGCTCGCCAAGGGTCGGCAGGAACCGGTAGCCGTCGGCGACGGTGTGCTGCGCCTCACCGCCGCTGTCGTAGCTCACCTGCAGGCGGTAGTCGATGAGGTCGGTGAACGGCACCGCGACCGCGAACAGGCCTGAATCGATGTGGGAGAACACATATCGCTCGTCGCCGATCAGAGCCGTGACTTCGACGGCATGCGGCCTATACGCCCGGATCACCGTGTGGTCGACGTACTCGTGTGCGCCGAGAATCGAATGCGGGTTGTGGTGTTCGCCCGCGACCAGCCGGTTCAGGTCGGCCGGATCCGGCCGCAAGTGCGGGCTCGTCAGTTGATTGGTCCGTGTCATCTTCTTACGTCACTTCCCTCATTCCCTGCGGAGCAGGGTTGATCGTTGTTCGGGTGGTATCCGAGGCATGTTCAGCACGTGGGCGACCGCCCTGGCCGGTTCAAGACGAACGTAATTCGACTGTCCCCATTGGTATTCCTCGCCGGTGATCTCGTCTCGCACCCAGAATCGGTCGTACGGCTCCATGCCCAGCGCACTCATGTCCAGCCATAGGGTCCCCTCTTCAGGTCCGTATGGGTTCAGCGTGACGACCACGAGCACCGCGTCGCCAGTCACCGGGTCGAACTTGCTGTAGGCCAGCAGTGCATCGTTGTCGACGTGGTGGAACTTCAACGTCCGTAGCTCACGCAACGCGGGGTGTAGTCGGCGAATCTCGTTGAGCCGGCTCAAGAACGGCTCCAGCGACTCGCCCCTGGCCAAGGCGGCTTCGAAATCGCGGGGCCGCAATTCGTACTTCTCCGAGTCCAGGTACTCCTCGCTGCCTTCGCGCACCGCGCGATGCTCGAACAGTTCGAATCCGGAATAGACTCCCCAGGCCGGACTGAACGTCGACGCCAGCACCGCGCGGATGGCGAACATGCCGGGTCCTCCGTACTGGAGGCTTTCGTGCAGGATGTCGGGCGTATTGACGAACAGATTGGGGCGCGCGTAGTCGGCGTGCTCGACGATCTGCTCACCGAACTCGGTCAACTCCCACTTCGCGGTGCGCCACGTGAAATAGCTGTAGGACTGCGTGAATCCGAGCTTGGCCAGTCCGTAGAGCCGGGCGGGCCGGGTGAACGCCTCGGCGAGGAACAGCACGTCGGGATCGGTCGCCTTGACCTGTCCGATCAGCCACGCCCAGAAGTTGGGCGGTTTGGTGTGCGGGTTGTCGACACGGAAGATCTTGACTCCGTGGCTGATCCAGTACCGCACTACTCGCAGCACCTCGTTGTAGATGCCCGCGGGGTCGTTGTCGAAGTTGATCGGGTAGATGTCCTGGTACTTCTTCGGCGGGTTCTCCGCGTAAGCGATGGTGCCGTCGGGCAACACCGTGAACCACTCCGGATGCGCCTTGGCCCACGGATGGTCGGGCGCGGCCTGCAGCGCCAGGTCCAACGCCACCTCGAGGTTCTGGTCGCGCGCCGCGGTGACGAAGTCGTCGAAGTCCTCGATCGTGCCCAGCTTGGGATGAACGGCGTCGTGCCCGCCCTTTTCGCTGCCGATCGCCCACGGGGAGCCGACGTCCTTCGGACCGGCGGTGACCGAGTTGTTGGGTCCCTTACGGTGCACCTTGCCGATCGGGTGGATCGGCGGCAGGTACACCACGTCAAAGCCCATCTTGGCGATGCGCGGCAGCGCCTTCGCCGCGGTGGCGAACGTGCCGTGCACCGGCTTGCCCTTCTTGTCCACGCCGCCGGTGGATCGCGGGAACATCTCGTACCACGCGCTGAAGCGGGCCTCGGGCCGGTCCACCCAGACGCCGTACTGCTCGCCGCGGGTTATCTGGTCCCGCAGCGGATACTGCGCAAGCAACTCGCCGACCTCCTCGGACAGTGCCGCGCCGGCGCGGGTGAACGGGTCGCCCGGCTTGCGAAGCAGCTCCGCGGCTTCGATGAGCGGATCCCGTAGCGCTCGCGGCAGGCCGGTGGCGGCCCGCTCCAGCAGCCGAGCACCGACGATGAGGTCGTTGGACAACTCGCTCTCGCTCTGGCCTACGTCGAGCTTGGCGGTGACGGCCCGCCGCCACGTCGCGATCGGGTCGCCCCAGCCGTCCACCCGGAACGTCCAGAGGCCGACACGATCGGGGCAGAACTGGCCGTGGAGCACGTCCGGGGCACGACCCGTCGACATCGGAATGGCCTGCGGCTTGATCCTCGATGCCGGCGTGACCACGGTCTCGATCGGCACCGGCTGCGCAGGACCGGTCCTGCGCGGGTCCGTCGGCGAGCTGCGGATAGTCCGTGCCGTGGAAGCGCACCACCAGGGTCGCCGCCACAGCGTCGTGCCCCTCGCGCCACACCGTGGCCTGCACCGGCACCACCTCGCCGACGACGGCCTTGGCGGGATAGCGCCCTGCGGACACCACCGGTGCGACATCATCGATCCCGATACGACCGGCCACCTACCCACTCCTTCATGGCGCGGCCCGCGGTAGGGCCGCTGTCGTCTGGATTTCGTTTACAGCCTCGTCGCGCCCTATACCCACCGTAGTGTCCGGCCCAATCACATGCGGGTGAACGATCACCCCGGCAGGACTGCACGCACGCCGATCATCAGTAAGGTTGGGTCGCGTGAAAGCCCTCCGCCGGTTCACGGTCCGCGCGCATCTTCCCGAGAGACTCGTCGCGCTGGAGCGGCTGTCCGTCAACCTGCGCTGGTCGTGGGACAAACCGACGCAAGACCTGTTCGCAGCCATCGATCCGGCGTTGTGGAAGCAGGTCGGCTGCGATCCGGTGGCACTGCTTGGCCAGGTCAGTCCCAAACGGCTGGACGAACTCGCGGTCGACGAGTCGTTCGCCGGCAGGCTGGACCACATCGCCGAGCAACTCGACGACTATCTGGGTAAGTCGCTCTGGTACCAGGAACGTGCCGCCGACGGCGTCGAGATGCCGAACGGCATCGCGTACTTCTCGATGGAGTTCGGCGTCGCGGAGGTGCTGCCGAACTACTCGGGAGGCCTGGGAATACTGGCGGGCGACCACCTGAAATCGGCGTCGGACCTGGGGCTGCCGCTGATCGCGGTCGGCCTCTACTACCGGTCGGGCTACTTCCGCCAGTCGCTGACCGCCGACGGCTGGCAGCGGGAGAACTACCCGTCGCTGGATCCGCAGGGCCTGCCGTTGCGGTTGCTCACCAACCACGACGGCGACCCGGTGCTGGTGGAACTGGCCATGCCCGACTCCGCCCAACTGCGGGCCCGGGTATGGGTCGCCCAGGTCGGTCGAATCCCGTTGCTGCTGTTGGATTCCGACATCCCGGAGAACGAGCACGATCTGCGCGGCGTCACCGACCGGCTGTACGGCGGCGACCAGGAGCACCGGATCAAGCAGGAGATCCTGGCCGGTATCGGCGGCGTGCGGGCGATCCGCGCGTTCACCGAGATCGAGAGCCTGCCGACGCCCGAGGTGTTCCACATGAACGAGGGCCATGCCGGCTTCCTCGGCGTAGAGCGGATCCGCGAGCTGATCGACTCCGGGCTCGACTTCGACACCGCGCTGACCGTCGTTCGGTCGTCCACCGTCTTCACCACGCACACCCCGGTCGCCGCCGGTATCGACCGGTTCCCAGTGGAGATGGTCAAGCGCTACTTCGGCAGCGGAGAGGGCAGCCCGGCGGGCGCAACGTCACGCCTGCTGCCCGGCGTCCCGCTGGACCGGGTCATCGCATTCGGAGCCGAGGACGACCCGTCGAAGTTCAACATGGCCCATATGGGCCTGCGGCTCGCGCAGCGGGCGAACGGTGTATCGCTTCTGCACGGTCGGGTCAGCAGGGAGATGTTCAACGAGCTGTGGCCCGGTTTCGACCCGTCGGAAGTGCCGATCGGCTCGATCACCAACGGCGTGCACGCGCCGACCTGGGCGGCGCCACAGTGGCTGGAGCTCGGCCGGGAGCTTTCCGGCGGTGACCTGCCCAGTGCGCCCGCCGTGTGGGAGCCCGCACTCTGGGAACGGCTGCAGCAGGTAGACCCGGGACACCTGTGGTGGATTCGGTCGCAGCTTCGGGAGCAGCTGGTCAACGACGTCCGGGCACGGCTGCGGCGGTCCTGGCTCGAGCGTGGTGCATCCGATGCCGAACTGGGCTGGATCGCAACGGCTTTCGATCCAAATGTGCTGACTGTCGGTTTCGCGCGGCGAGTGCCCACATACAAGCGGTTGACCCTGATGCTCCGCGACCAGGACCGGCTGGAGAAGCTGCTGCTCGACGAGAAGCGGCCCGTGCAACTGATCGTGGCGGGCAAGTCGCATCCCGCCGACGAGGGCGGCAAGGCGCTGATTCAGCAGGTGGTGCGGTTCGCCGACCGGCCCGAGGTGCGGCATCGCATCGCATTTCTGCCCGACTACGACATGTCGATGGCCCGCCAGCTGTACTACGGCTGCGACGTCTGGCTGAACAATCCGCTGCGCCCGCTGGAAGCGTGCGGCACGTCGGGGATGAAGAGCGCGCTCAACGGCGGGCTGAACCTGTCCATCCGCGACGGCTGGTGGGACGAGTGGTACGACGGCGAGAACGGTTGGGAGATACCGACCGCCGACGGACTGGCCGATGAGAGTCGGCGCGACGACCTGGAGGCCGCGGCGCTCTACAGCCTGGTCGAGCGGTCGGTCGCGCCCAAGTTCTACGACCGCGACGACCGCGGGGTCCCCATGCGGTGGGTCGAAATGGTCCGCCACACGCTGGAGGTGCTCGGACCGAAGGTCCTCGCATCGCGGATGGTGCGCGATTACACCGAGAAGTACTACGCGCCCGCCGCGCAGTCACTGCGCAGAACCGTCCAGCCCGGCGAGGAGGGCGGTGTACCTTTCGGTGCCGCTTGGGATCTGGCGGCGTACCGGCAGCGCGCGCACGAAGCATGGCCGAAGATTCAGATCACCGACGTCGACAGCACCGGGTTACCGGACACCCCGCTTCTGGGCAGCGAGCTCACGCTTTCGGCGACCGTACAGCTCGCCGGCCTGAGCGCCGACCAGGTGTCCGTCCAGGCGGTGCTCGGTCGGGTCGATACCGCCGACGGGCTGATCGATCCGGTGACCGTGCCGATGCCGCACACCGGCACCGCCGAGGGTGGGAACGAGATCTTCTCGACGACGACGCCGCTGCCGGTGGCGGGCCCGGTCGGCTATACGGTGCGCGTCCTGCCGCATCACCCGCTGCTGGCCTCCGACACCGAGCTCGGACTGGTCACACTCGCCTGACATCCGACCGATTCGCCGGACTTGGGCTCGGCCGGCTCCCCGGTCGAGGTAAATTCCGGTGATGTTTCGTTGCGTCTCGTTGTTCGTCGCCTGCGTGGTGACATCCGCCTTGGTAATCCCGATGGCGTCGGCCGATCCGGAGGCCGAACCCGTCGTCGACACGGCGGAAGCTGCGCCCGCGCCGCCGGAGGGTGCGCCACCGGAAGGTGCGCCACCGCCAGTGGAGCCGCCCGTGGAACTCGTCGAATCGTCGCCGCCCGCCACCACGAAGTCGCCCGACGGCTGGACGCTGATCGTGTCGGGCAAGGACGAGACGCAACGGATAATCCAGCCGTTGACGACGGCGATCTCGACGCGCGAGTACGAGGTCGGCGGTGTCTTCAACGCCTCCATGACCGGGCCCGGGGAGGAGGAACCGCCGGAGGGCACGCTCGAGGTCGGCTACCAGATCGGCTGCGGCATCGACATGAGCACGTCGAACGGTGTGGTGATGAGCGGCAGCCTGGGCCTGACGCCCGGCCTGGGTGTAGCGGGGCTTGGTACCAGCGTGCTGACGGGCATTCCGACGGCTCTGACACCGATAAGCGGATCGCTGGCGGTGGCGCTGAAGCCGGGCATCATCAACATCGTCCCGGTCTCGAAAAAGCAGTTCAAGGGTGCCGAGCCGTGGGTGCAGATCACGGGCTTCCGGGTCAAGATCGACGGTTGTGTCGGCGAGTCCTTCATCCGGTCGTACGCATTCCTGACCCGGTCTACCGACGTCTCCGACGCGATCCTCGGCTACTACGGCGTGACCAAAAAGGTCTAGCGATTTCGGCGCGCTCACCGACGCTCAGCGCACGGCAGCGCGCCGAAATCGCCATTACGGGAACCGCTTGAAGCAGCGGTCCTCGTCGCCGAGCACGCCAATGCGGAACGCGTCCATCCGGGAGAAGCCGGACGGCACAGTCTCGCCGTTGACGTCGCTGGCCGCCAACCCGTTGGTGAGCAGACCGGAGACGGCCTCGTCGAGGTCGCCGGCGGTCAGCGCCACGGTATTGCCGTCCGACGTGGTGACCGCCTCGGTCATCTTCGTCGTCGCGACCCCGGTCAGGCACGCGGTGCGCAGCGCTGCCTCGGCGCTGTCGAGCGGCATGCCACCGCGCTCGTGCTGAAGGGCCAGCATGTAGCGGGAGACAAGGACCGAGTACGCCGTGTTGTCGCCGGACACCACGCCGCCTTCCCTGTCCTGGCCCGACGGCGCGCCAAGAGCCTCGAGTTCGGACATGTCGACGGCGATCGTGTTGGTGGCCGGACAGAACGAGACCGGCGGGCTGGGCCGAGCATCGGGGCAATCCTTCGTCGCGTCCGCGTCGAGGCTGAGTTTCGGTGGGTCGGCCGGCGAGAACAGCGTCCCGAGCGCATCGACGATGGCCGTCACCGACTCCTCGCTGACCGGCCATTCGCCGGTTTGGTCCTGTTGCAGCTCGACCGGCAGGTCGCCGCGGCGCTG
Source organism: uncultured Actinomycetota bacterium (assembly GCA_963822305.1). Classification (GTDB taxonomy): domain Bacteria; phylum Actinomycetota; class Actinomycetes; order Mycobacteriales; family Mycobacteriaceae; genus Mycobacterium. The sequence continues at coordinate 26,265 of CAWGHF010000016.1, forward strand.
TGCGATCTCCTTGGCGTCGATCGCCGCGCACGATGGGGCGCCGTCGGTGAACCCGAACTGGAAGGCGGTGATCCGTTCGAACGCCGAGCCGTGCTCAGGGGCGCCGGAAGCGTATTCGTCTTCGCTCAGCAGTGGGTCGCCGAATGAAATCATCGCCGCCAGTACGTTGTTGAGCCCGTCGCCGGTGCTGAGGGTGAAGCGGTCGGAGTTGTCTTCGGCCACCCAGCGCATGTATGCGCCCGCAAAACAGTCAGCCTGTTGCTCGGCGACCAGCGTCGGGGCGTTCTTCTTCTTGAGGTTGGCCTGGTGCTGAATCGCATGCCCGTACTCGTGGGCCAGCACATTGGTGATGGCGATGTCGCCGAAGTTATCCTTCAAGTCGGGCAGCAGCTCCCCGCGGTCCCACCCGATGGTGTGGTCGAGGAAGCAGTAGCCGGCGTTGTCCAGGCCGTAGGTGTCCAGCCCGCAGAACCCCTGCCTCTCATACCCGTTGGCATCCCAGGAGATCAGCTCCTTGACGGGGGTGAAATCTTCGTCGAACGTCTCGGGGTAGACGGCCTCCCAGAAGTCCTCGATGTCACTGATCGAGGATGCGGCGAGTTCGTCGATCTCGCCGCCGTCGCTGTTCTCGACGTCACGCGAAGGTGCCTTGGCTACGGGGCGCGGCCCCGTCGGCCCGTCGACGGCCGGCATGCCCGCCACCTTGAACGGATCTTCGAAGACGGAGACCGCCGTACCCTTCACCGTCGCCGAGCACGACGCGATGAGCAGCGCGATACAGATCGCGAGCGCGGCACCGGCGACGGATCGTCCGCCCATTGGCGTCACGATAGTGCGGCGTTCGCGGTGTGGAGGCGTTCCAGCGCTTGCCGGACCCGGACCGGGTCCGTGGTCGCCCAGAACGGCGGCAACGACGCACGCAGGTAGCCGCCATAGCGCGCGGTGGCCATCCGCGAGTCCAGCACCGCCACCACCCCGCGGTCCTCCGAGCGCCGCAACAGACGGCCGGCGCCCTGGGCCAACAGCAGCGCGGCGTGGCTGGCCGCGACGGCCATGAACCCGTTACCGCCCCGGGCGGCGACCGCGCGCTGGCGCGCCGACAGCAACGGATCGTCGGGGCGCGGGAACGGAATGCGGTCGATCAGCACCAGCGACAGCGACGGGCCGGGCACATCGACGCCCTGCCACAGCGACAACGTGCCGAACAACGACGTCGACGGGTCGTCGGCGAACTGCTTCACCAATGTGGACGTGGTGTCATCGCCCTGGCACAGCACCGGTGTGGACAGCCGCTCGCGCATGACTTCGGCGGCGGCCCGCGCGGCCCGCATCGACGAGAAGAGTCCCAGCGTGCGACCGCCCGCGGCGCCGATCAGCGTCTCTATCTCCGCAAGCTGCTCGGCGGACCCGGTGCCGTCGCGTCCTGGCGGCGGCAGATGCGCTGCGACGTAGAGGATTCCGGATTTGGCATGCTCGAACGGGGAGCCGACGTCGATGCCACGCCATTCCGGTTTGTCGTCCCCAGCCGTCAACCCCCATGCCGCGGCCATGGCGTCGAAGGATCCGCCGACTGTCAACGTTGCCGAGGTCAGCACCGCGGTGGATTGGTCGAACAGCCTGCCGCGCAACAGTCCTGCCACCGACAGCGGTGCCACCCGCATGACGGCTCGGATGGATCCGCGGTTGTCCTCGTGGTCGAGCCACACCACGTCGTTGCGGTCCGGGATCTCGGGGACGAAGGACGCCACGATGCGTGTCGCGGTGTCGCTGATGTCCGAAAGCGCCGTCACCGCCTCGGCGCGCGCCGACGCGGCCTTCGGGTCCGACGGCGACGCGTCGATCGCCGACCGCACCCTGCTCGCGGCGTCGCGCACCGCGATCAGGTATGTCGTCAGATCATCGTCGAGGCGGTCGATGCGACCAGGCGACCCGTCGTGAATCGCGGACGCGAACGTGGCCGTCGCGGCCTCCAGCCGTTGCGCCAGTTCTGGTTCGACGAGCCGCGCGACGCGTCGGGTCGCCGCGCTGAGGACGGCGTTGGACAGTTCGGCGGTGGCGACGCCGGTGACCCGGTCAGCCAATTCGTGTGCCTCATCGACGACGAGCAGTTGGTGTTCGGGAAGCACCGCGGCGTCGGAGATGGCATCGATGGCCAACAGCGCGTGGTTGGTGACGACGATATCGGCGTGCCCGGCAGTGTCGCGCGCCTTCTCCGCGAAGCAGTCGGTGCCGAACGGGCAACGCGTCGCGCCGATGCACTCCCTGGCCGAGACGCTGACCTGGCCCCAGGACCGGTCCGGCACGCCGGGTATGAGCTCGTCGCGGTCACCGGTGTCTGTGTTCGACGACCAGGCGGTGAGGCGTTGCACGTCTCGGCCCAGCGCGGTCGACGCCGCCGCGTCGAACAACTCCTCCTGCGGACGATCGTCCGGCTCCGCCGCGGCGCCGTTGTGAATCTTGTTCAGACACAAGTAGTTTCCGCGGCCCTTGAGTAGGGCGAACGTCGGGCGTCGGGGCAGCGCGTCAGCCAGGTTGTCGGCGAGCGCGGGCAGATCGCGGTCGACGAGCTGCCGTTGCAGCGCGATGGTGGCCGTCGACACCACCACGGGTTCGTCGGTGGCGAGCGCCCGCGCGATTGCGGGCACCAGATAGGCGAGCGACTTGCCGGTGCCGGTGCCTGCCTGCACGGCGAGGTGCTCGCCTGAGTCGAACGCGTGGGCAACGGCCTCGGCCATCTCGACCTGACCAGAGCGTTCGCTGCCGCCAAGCGCGGCGACCGCGGTGGCGAGCAGTTCGGTGACCGGAGCTGCGTCGGGCGTGGCTCCTCCTACGCGCCTCGGCCGGCGGGTGAAACCATCCGGGTCGGAATTGCGGGTTCGCCGCGGGACAGTTTCAGGCCGTCCCACGGCAGGCTTCCCAGCCCCGCCACCACGCGGTCACGGGCCGCGGACAGGCTGAGATCCGCGACGGGCTCACCCTTCTCGACGAGCGGCACCGTCAGATCCCGCGCGACGAGGTCGGACTGCGGTGGCGCGCCGGCTGCGGGGTGGACAATCTCTTCGACGACCGTTCCCGACGGCTTGGCCAGCCGCGTCGCCTTCTTGCGGCCGCCGTGCGAGCGCTTGTGCAGGCTGCGCTTCTCCACCGGTATGCCGTCCACCTCCACTAGCTTGTAGACCATGCTCGCGGTCGGCGCACCCGAGCCGGTGACGACCGAGGTGCCGACGCCGTAGATGTCGACGGGCTCGGAGCGCAGTCCGGCGATCGCGAACTCGTCGAGGTCGCCCGACACCACGATGCGGGTCTTGGTCGCGCCGAGCCCGTCGAGTTGAGCGCGGACCTGCCGGGCCAGCACCCCGAGGTCGCCGGAGTCGATGCGGACCGCGCCGAGTTCGGGACCTGCCGCCTCGACGGCATTGGCGACCCCCTCGGTGATGTCGTAGGTATCGACGAGCAGGGTGGTGCCGACGCCGAGCGCGTCGACCTGGGCGCGAAACGCCGCCATTTCGTCGGGGCCCTCAATAGAGGTGTGGAGCAGGGTGAACGCATGCGCGCTGGTGCCCAGCGCGGGCACGCCGTGGCGGCGCTGGGCCTCGAGGTTGGACGATCCGGCGAACCCGGCCAGGTAGGCGGCCCGCGCGGCGGCGACAGCGGCCTGCTCGTGGGTGCGGCGAGAGCCCATCTCGATGAGGGTGCGACCGTCGGCCGCACTGGCCATCCGGGCCGCCGCCGAGGCGATCGCGGTGTCGTGGTTGAAGATCGACAGCGCCAGCGTCTCCAGCACGACGCATTCGCCGAAAGTGCCGTGAACCGCCAGCACAGGCGAGCCGGGGAAGTACAACTCGCCCTCGGCGTAACCGTCGACGTCGCCGCGGAACCGGTAGTCCGCCAGATAGTCCAGGGTGTCGGTGTCGAGGAAGTCCGAAAGCGATTCCAGCGCGGTGTCGTCGAACGTGAACTCCGCCAACGCTTCCACGAAGCGCGCGGTGCCGGCGACAACGCCGTATCGACGACCCTCGGGCAGCCGACGGGCAAACACCTCGAACGTGGTGCGCCGATGCGCGGTCCCGTCGCGCAGCGCCGCCGCAAGCATGGTCAGCTCGTACTTGTCGGTCAGCAACCCCGCTGTCATCCCGCAACCGTAACCGTTCCCGTGCCCCACTAGGCCCCGGCTATTCTGGGCAGATGGTTACCCCAGCGAAGACCCGTCCGGGAACTCGCGAGGAGAAGCACGTCGACACCGCCGAGGACACCGAGTCCCCGTGGGTGACCCTCGTCTGGGACGACCCGGTCAACCTGATGACCTACGTGACCTACGTCTTCCAGAAGTTGTTCGGCTACAGCGAGCCGCACGCCACCAAGCTCATGCTGCAGGTGCACAACGAAGGCAAGGCGGTGGTGTCGGCGGGCAGCCGCGAGTCGATGGAAGTCGACGTGTCGAAGCTGCATGCCGCGGGCCTGTGGGCGACCATGCAACACGACCGCTGAATCACCGGAGGCGGGACGCAACAGTGCGCAAGTGGAAGCGGGTCGATACCGCAAACGGCACACGCTTTCGTTCAGCGCTGGCGTCGCACGAGGCGGCGCTGCTCGAGAGCTTGGTGACGTCCATGGTCGCGATGCTCGAGGAGCGCGAATCATCCTCGCCCGCAGATGAACTCGAGGAGATTACCGGTCTCAAGACCGGCAATTCGCGACCCCCGGATGACGAGACCATGAAGAGACTGCTGCCCGATTTCTTCCGGCCGCAGAACGACCACCCCGCCGGGTCGGGTACCGCCGAGAGCCTGAACAGCGCTCTGCGCAGCTTGCATGAGCCTGAAATCATCGCCGCCAAACGCCAAGCGGCGCAACGGGTGCTGGACACCGTGCCCAACGGCGGCGGCCGATTCGAGCTGACCACCGAAGATGCGCATGCTTGGGCGGCTGCGGTCAACGACGTTCGGCTCGCACTGGGCACGATGCTCGACATCGGTCCGGAGGGTTCCGACGGGGTGCCTCCCGACCATCCGATGGCGGGCCATTTCGACGTGTACCAGTGGCTGACGGTGCTGCAGGAGTATCTGGTCCTGGGTCTGATGGACAAGAAATGAGCGCCATCACCGATGTCGGTGGAATCCGCGTCGGCCAGCACCAACGAATCGATGCCGATGTGACCCTCGGTGCGGGCTGGGCGAGCGGCACGACCGTCGTCCTGACTCCGCCAGGCACCGTTGGTGCAGTCGACGGCCGCGGCGGTGCGCCGGGCACGCGCGAGACCGACCTGCTCGACCCGATCAACTCGGTGCGTCACGTCGACGCCGTCGTGCTGTGCGGCGGCAGCGCGTACGGGCTCGCTGCAGCCGACGGGGTGATGCACTGGCTCGAGGAGCACAGCCGGGGGGTGGCGATGGAAGGCGGCGTGGTGCCGATCGTTCCCGCCGCGGTGGTCTACGACTTACCCGTCGGTGGCTGGAAATGCCGACCGACCGCCGAGTTCGGCTACTCCGCCGCCGAGGTGGCCGGAACAGAGGTGGCGCTCGGCAGCGTCGGCGCGGGGGCCGGCGCGCGCGTCGGCGTGCTCAAGGGCGGGGTTGGAACCGCGTCGGTGACGCTCGACTCCGGTGTCACAGTCGGCGCGATCGTCGTCGTCAACGCCGCAGGCGAAGTACTCGACACGGCCACCGGGTTGCCATGGCAGGCCGACCAGATCGAAGAGTTCGGTCTGACGCGTCCGCCCGCCGACCAGATCGCCGCCTACGCCGCCAGGCACGTCGAGTTCAGCCCGCTGAACACCACGATCGCGGTCGTCGCCACCGACGCGGCGTTGAGCCCGGCCGGGTGTCGCCGCATAGCCGTCGCCGCCCATGACGGGCTGGCCAGGACGATCCGGCCGTGTCACACCCCGCTGGATGGCGATACGGTTTTTGCGCTGGCCACCGGTGCTGTCGAGGTGCCGCCGGATCCCGAGACGCCTGCGTCGATGTCGCCCGAAGTGCCGCTGATCACCGCGGTCGGGGCCGCCGCGGCCGATGTCCTGGCCCGGGCAGTGCTCGTCGGCGTGCTTGCGGCAGAGTCGGTAGCCGGAATACCCACCTACCGGGACATGTTGCCCGGAGCGTTCGCAGGTCCGGGTTGAGCGAGGAAGGGGACGCCGTCGTGTTTGTGATTCGCGCCGACCTCGTCGACGCCATGGTCGCGCACGCCCGCGCCGACCATCCCGACGAGGCGTGCGGTGTGCTCGCCGGTCCCGAGGCGTCCGACCGACCCGAGCGGCATATCGCGATGCTCAACGCGGAGCGGTCGCCGACGTTCTACCGGTTCGACTCGATGGAACAGCTGAAGGTCTGGCGAGCCTTGGAGGACGCAGGCGAGTCCCCGATCGTCATCTATCACTCGCACACCGCCACCGAGGCCTATCCCAGCCGCACGGACATCTCGTATGCATCCGAACCCGACTCGCACTACGTGCTGGTGTCCACCCGCGACCCCGACGAGCACGAGCTACGCAGCTACCGCATCGTCGACGGCGTCGTCACCGAGGAACCCGTCAAGATCGTCGAGAAGTACTAGCCGTCAAAGAGAGGCCCATTCATGACAGTCACCGTTTCCGTGCCAACCATCCTTCGCAGCCACACAGGCGGCGAGAAACGCGTCAGCGCCACGGGCACCACGCTGCAGGCCGTCATCAGCGATCTGGAGTCCAACTACTCCGGCATCTCCGATCGCCTGGTCGACAACGGCAAGTTGCACCGCTTCGTCAACATCTACGTCAACGACGAGGACGTGCGCTTCTCCGGCGGACTCGACACCGAGATCTCCGACGGTGACTCGGTCACGATCCTGCCCGCCGTGGCCGGAGGGTGAGTAGGCGTCGATGACGCGGCACGACTCGCTGCTGGAGGCGCTGGGCAACACGCCGCTGGTGGGCCTGCGCCGATTGTCGCCGCGCTGGGATGACGGCGACGGGGCGCCACACGTGCGGCTGTGGGCCAAGCTCGAGGACCGCAACCCGACGGGCTCGATCAAGGACCGGCCCGCGCTGCGGATGATCGAGGACGCCGAACAGCGTGGACTCCTTGAACCCGGCGCCACCATCCTGGAGCCGACCAGTGGCAACACCGGCATCTCTTTGGCGATGGCGGCCCTGCTCAAGGGCTACAAGTTGATCTGCGTGATGCCGGAGAACACCTCGATCGAGCGCCGCCAGCTGCTCGAGTTGTACGGCGCGCGCATCATCTTCTCGCCCGCCGAGGGCGGGTCCAACACAGCGGTGGCGCACGCCAAGGAGCTGGCCGCGCAGAACCCCGACTGGGTGATGCTCTACCAATACGGCAATCCGGCCAATACCGATGCGCACTACCTCGGCACAGGCCCCGAGCTGCTGGCCGACCTGCCGGAGATCACGCACTTCGTCGCGGGCCTCGGCACCACCGGCACGCTGATGGGCACCGGGCGGTTTCTGCGGGAGCGGGTGCCCGATGTTCAGATCGTGGCCGCCGAGCCGCGCTACGGCGAGGGTGTGTACGCGCTGCGCAACATCGACGAGGGATTCATCCCCGAGCTGTACGACCCGGACGTGCTGACGACGCGGTTCTCGGTCGGCTCGTTCGACGCGGTCAAGCGCACGCGTGAACTCGTTCAGGTCGAAGGAATCTTCGCAGGCATCTCGACCGGCGCTGTGCTGCACGCCGCACTCGGTATGGCGGCAAAGGCGGTCAAGGCATCCGAGCGCGCCGACATCGCGTTCGTGGTCGCCGATGCCGGGTGGAAGTATCTGTCGACCGGCGCATACGCCGGTAGCCTTGACGAAGCGGAAGACGCTTTGGAAGGGCAGCTATGGGCTTGAGCGGGCCGGGCTATGCGACCCAGCCGACGCCGAAGAAGCGGCCGGCGTGGATGGTCGGCGGTGTCACCATCCTCAGCTTCGTCGTGCTTCTGTACGTCATCGAGCTGTTCGACTCCCTGTCCGACCACCGGCTGGACCAGAACGGCATCCGGCCGCTGGAGACCGACGGCCTGATGGGCATCGTCTTCGCGCCGCTGCTGCATTCGAACTGGGACCATCTGATCGCCAACACCATCCCGGCGTTGATCCTCGGGTTCCTGATGACGCTCGCGGGTATGTCGCGGTTCATCTTCGCCACCGCCATCATCTGGATTCTCGGCGGCTTCGGCACCTGGCTGGTCGGCAACCTCGGCGCGCACTGCCCATACGTCGGCGTCACCTGCGAGACCAATCACATCGGCGCGTCGGGCCTGATCTTCGGCTGGCTGGCGTTCCTGATCGTGTTCGGCTTCTTCACCCGCACGGTGTGGGAGATCACGGTCGGCGTGGTCGTGCTGTTCATCTACGGCGGTGTCCTTCTCGGCGTGGTGCCTGGCACCCCTGGGGTGTCGTGGCAGGGCCACCTGTGCGGGGCGATCGCGGGTGTGATCGCGGCCTACCTGTTGTCCGGTCCTGAGCGGAAGGCGCGCGAGGCCCGGAAGCGCGGCGCGCCGCTGCCGCAGACGTTCGGGACGTGACCTCCCCGTTAGCGCCTGTCGGAATCTTCGATTCCGGCGTCGGCGGACTCACCGTCGCGCGGGCGATCATCGACCAACTGCCCGACGAGGACGTCGTCTACGTCGGGGACACCGGCAACGGCCCGTATGGTCCGCTGACCATCCCCGAGATTCGCGCGCACGCGCTGGCCATCGGCGACGACTTGGTGGAGCGCGGCGTCAAGGCGTTGGTCATCGCGTGCAACACCGCATCGTCGGCCTGCCTGCGAGACGCGCGCGAACGGTACGCGCCGGTGCCCGTCGTCGAAGTGATCCTGCCCGCGGTGCGCCGCGCAGTGGCGACGACGCGCAGCGGCCGCATCGGCGTGATCGGCACCGAGGCGACGATCGCGTCGGGCGCCTATCAGGATGCGTTCGCCGCCGCGCGCGACATCGAGGTGACCGGGGTGGCGTGCCCGCGGTTCGTCGACTTCGTCGAGCGCGGCGTCACCAGCGGCAGGCAGGTGCTCGGCCTGGCCGAGGGCTACCTGGAACCATTGCAGCGCGCCGACGTCGACACGCTGGTTTTGGGCTGTACCCACTACCCGATGCTGTCCGGGCTCATCCAGTTGGCGATGGGAGACCAGGTCACGCTGGTGTCCAGTGCCGAGGAGACGGCCAAGGACTTGCTGCGCGTGCTCACCGAGCTCGACTTGCTTCGCCCGCATGACGCGCCGCGTGCCAAAAGGCAGTTCGAGGCGACCGGCGATCCTGAGGCGTTCACCACACTCGCGGCCCGTTTCCTTGGTCCGACTCTCGACGGTGTTCGACCTGTTCAGCGTCACGTTGGCGCCCAATGATGACGATCGTCATTCAATGCAGTGATGTTTTCGTCATCCGGATAGTGGGCATGGCAAGCTAGTGGGCGTGCGAATCACCGTACTCGGTTGCTCCGGCAGTGTTGTCGGGCCCGATTCGCCAGCGTCCGGGTACCTCTTGAGCGCACCCGACACGCCTCCTCTGGTCCTCGATTTCGGTGGCGGAGTGCTCGGCGCACTGCAGCGCCACGCCGACCCCAACGCGGTGCATGTGTTGCTGTCGCATCTGCATGCCGACCATTGCCTCGACCTACCCGGCCTGTTCGTGTGGCGTCGCTATCATCCGTCGCCCGCGCCGGAACGCGGCCTGATGTTCGGCCCGCAGAAGACATGGGCGCGCCTCGGCGCGGCGTCGTCGCCGGAGGGTGCCGAGATCGACGATTTCAGCGACATTTTCGACATCCGTCACTGGGTCGACCGCGAGGCCGTGCAGATCGGCGCGTTGAACGTCGAGCCGCGGCTGGTAAGCCACCCGACCGAGTCCTACGGGATGCGGATCACCGATCCGTCCGGGGCGACGTTCGTCTACAGCGGTGACACCGGCGCCTGCGACGCGCTTGTCGATCTGGCCCGTGGCGCCGATGTGTTCCTCTGCGAGGCGTCGTGGACGCACGATCCGACGCGCCCGCCGAACCTGCATCTGTCCGGCACCGAGGCGGGCCAGGCCGCTGCCCGTGCCGGCGTCGCCGAACTGTTGCTGACGCACATTCCGCCATGGACGTCCCGCGAGGACGTGATCAGCGAGGCGAAGGCGGAATTCGACGGACCCGTGCACGCGGTGGTGTGCGGAGAGTCCTTCCCCATCGCTCGGCATTGATGACGGGGGCACCGGCTAGGGTTGGCGGGTGTCCAGACGAGAAGACGGAAGGCTCGACGACGAGCTGCGTCCGGTGGTCATCACCCGCGGTTTCACCTCTCACCCGGCGGGATCGGTACTCGTGGAGTTCGGTCAGACCCGGGTCATGTGCACGGCCAGCGTCACCGAGGGCGTGCCGCGCTGGCGCAAGGGTTCGGGCCTTGGCTGGCTGACCGCGGAGTACGCCATGCTGCCCGCCGCCACCCATGAGCGGTCGGACCGGGAGTCGGTCCGCGGCAAGATCGGCGGGCGCACCCAGGAGATCAGCCGGCTGATCGGGCGGTCGCTGCGGGCGTGCATCGACCTTGCGGCGTTGGGTGAGAACACGATTGCCCTCGACTGCGATGTGCTGCAGGCCGACGGCGGAACCCGCACCGCGGCGATCACGGGTGCGTATGTGGCGCTGGCCGACGCGGTGACGTGGTTGGCGGCGGGCGGGAAGCTCGCGGACCCGCGTCCGCTGTCGTGCGCGATCGCTGCGGTGAGCGTCGGCGTGGTGGACGGACGCATCCGCACCGACCTGCCGTACACGGAGGATTCGCGGGCCGAGGTCGACATGAACGTGGTCGCCACCGACACGGGGACGCTGGTGGAAATCCAGGGCACAGGGGAGGGCGCGACGTTCCCCCGCTCGACGCTGGACAAGCTTCTCGACGCCGCGCTGGCCGCGTGCGACCAGTTGTTCGTCATTCAGCGGGAGGCGCTGGAACAGCCGTATCCGGGGGAGCTGCCCGAGTCGGATACACCGCCCAAGAAGGCGTTCGGAAGCTGACCGAGCTGCTGTGGCCTTACTGGCTTAAGCGCTCCGGGGCGTGAGCGTTGGTACCGGTTCCGCAGCGGTTCCGCAAGTCGGTCAGCGGCTGGCGGATGGCCTGGAGTTCGGCCTGCTCCTGCGGATTGGCCGCCAGGTAGTCCTGAATCTGGGTCCGGATCTGGTCACGCGGCTGGCCGGTAAGGCTTGTGAAGAACTCGTTCACCCACGGGTGAGAGAACAGGTAGGCCGACGTTCCCGCTGAGACACCCGCCCTTACCTGCGCCACGTCACCGGCGGTGCAATAGGGAGGGGCGGCCAGCGCTGACGGGGCCGCGGAAACAAACATCGCACCGGCGACAGCGCCAGTGCCGATCGCACCGACAAGCGCGCGACGGGCCAGACGGGCATTGAGCAACATGGTGGGACTCCTTTGGTTGGGTACGAGAGCCATTGGCACTAGCGATCATTGGCGTCGCGAAGCTGAGTGGAATCAGTCGCGACTTTCGGCATTGCAGTTAACCCATTGTGCGAAACCCCCGTGTCCGTATCGGGCGCTGCCAGTCGCCGACCTGCCCCGGCCCGCTACCGACGGCCGCCGCCGCCACGGCCGCCGCCGCCACCGCCACCGCCACCGCGAGGGATGTTGACGTTGGGGACGTCGATCTTCGGCGGGTTGAAGTCCGGGACGATGTCCGCGACTTCGGGGACGTTGAAGTCCGGGACGATGTCGGCGACCTCGGGGACGTCGAGATTCACGTTGGGCACGTTGACGTTGCCCGGAATGTTGGGGGCGTTGAGGTTGGGGGCGTTGAGGTTGGGGGCGTTGAGGTTGGGCACGTTGACGTTGGGCACGTTGACGTTGGGCACGTTGACGTTGGGCACATTGATGTTGGGGCCGGGAATGTTGGGGTCGATAATGTCAGGGCCCGGTGCGTTCGGGAGTGGCGCCTGAGAAATGATCCGAACATCGCTCGGACTCGCCGCCACCGGGGCGGCAAGAATCGCGCCAACTGCAGCGCAGGTTGCGGAGATGCACGCTGTCGCGACGAATGTGTGAACCATCTTGAGCCCCCTGGAGGATTTGTAGACCTTCTAGGTTATTTACGCCATAGTCAAGCATGATGGGTCCAAACCGACATCTTGGGGACGCTTGTTGGCGCTTTAGGCGCTTTGCATCGATCGGTCCTTTAGACTAGTAGCCTCGAAATTACCTGGTCAAAGGGTGTTTCGCAGCATGCCGACCGACTGTTGCTGCGACTTCCCGGCCCGTGTCGGGCGGCGTGCCTACGCTTGCTTGAACACCGGGTTTGACCTCGGTGTCACCGCTCGCGCCGCCACGGCCTTGCTGAATCATGTTTAGGAGTGACTGGTGACCGAGCTGCTGGTGGCCAGCCGCAACCGCAAGAAGCTGGCCGAACTGCAGCGCGTGCTCGATGCCGCGGGGATCTCGGGCCTGACGCTGTTGTCGTTGGACGACGTCGCGGCGTTCGACGAGGCGCCCGAGACAGGTGCGACGTTCGAGGAGAACGCGATGGCCAAGGCGCGCGACGCTTTTCGGGCGACCGGGCTGGCGAGCGTGGCCGACGACTCGGGGCTTGAGGTCGACGCGCTGAACCGCATGCCGGGAGTGTTGTCGGCGCGTTGGGCGGGCGTGCACGGGGAGGATGCGGCCAACACCGCGCTGCTGTTGGCGCAGCTGCGTGACGTGCCCGACGGTCGGCGCGCGGGCGCGTTCGTTTCGGCGTGCGCGCTCGTGCATGGCGCCAAGGGAGCGCAGGAGGAACTTGTGGTGCGGGGCACGTGGCCGGGCAGCATCGCGCGAGAACCGCGGGGCGGCGGCGGATTTGGTTACGACCCGGTGTTCATCCCGGAGGGGTCGTCGCGGACGGCGGCCGAGCTGACGCCGGAGGAGAAGGACGCCGCGTCGCACCGGGGGCGGGCGTTGGCGTTGTTGGTGCCCGCGTTACGCGAGCTGGTTTAGAGTCCGCGCCGGGCTTGGCCGGGTCACCCGGTGAAGGGTCCACGCCAACGGGATCGTCACTGCAAGCGTCATCACGTACAACCCCGCCAGCGAGCCGGTGAACAACGGCCATCGCAATACCAGATTCATCGTCACTGCCATGACGACCACGTGCAGCAGAAAGATCTCGTACGAGATCTCGCCGAGCCACACCATCGGCCTGCTGCCCAACATCGCCGCATACCGATCCGAAGCGCCCAATACCAGGGCTCCCACCGTCAACGTCGCGATGGCCGCATACAGCACCGCCTTGGTGGCCGACGCCCAGACGGGAGCGGGTCCGACGATGCCCCCTCCTAGCGGTGTCGCGACGACCAGAAACAGCACGCCCGCCCACGGCAGCGCCACATGCGCGCGCCATCGTGCACCGACAACCTGGAGGACTGCCAACGCCATACCGCCGGCGAAACACGCGAGGTGGGCGGGCAGCCACATACCCGCCGAATTCGGAAGGACGTCGGTGGCGGCGGCGATGACAAGCCACGCCGGGGTGACTGCGCCGAGAACCGCCAACGCCGTCAGGACGCGGGCGGGGCGCCACTCGGAGCGGCCTCGGCGCAGCAGCACGTAGGCGATCGCGGGCAACGCGGCATAGAACGACACCTCGACGGCCAGGCTCCACATCTGAGACAGCCCCGGATGCAGGTATGTCGTCAGGTAGTCGTCTGTGTAGATCTGCGTCAAAGTGAGGTAGCGAAGTAACCCGTGCCACGTCTGTGCGGGGTTCGGGCCCGGGGTGAACACCACGTACAGCTCGAAGGTCGCCAGTGCGGTCACCAGGTAGCCGGGCATGACCCTGCGTAGCCGGTGTCGTGCGTAACGGACCAGCCCTGGCGACGCGTCACCGGTGGCCGCGGCGACCGCCCACGGTCGAAACAACAAGAAGCCGGACAGCACGAAGAAGAGCGCGACACCTATTTCCAGCCGCGCGTAGACAGCGCCGACGTATCCGTGGGTGAGCTTGCCGGTGGCGAACGCCGCGTGCGTTCCGACGACAAGGAGCGCGGCCACAGCCCGTATGCCGGTCAAGGCAGGGTCGCGGGGGTTGTCTTCGACGAGTCGCTCGGGCGGCGACTCACGGTAGCGGCTGACTGGGAGCGCGCCGCTGCCGCGCACCTCAGGGCTGGCTAACACCGCGTCGAGTCTAGCGGCGAAGTCTGTAGCTTGGCTAAGGAAGTGGGGTTGGTCGGACGGCCCGGTCGTCGACGAGATACCCGTTGATGAAGTCGTGCAGTGCCGGCGCGAGGTCGCCGACGCCTGAATCGTTGAGCTTGGCGAGCAGGATGATGCCCTGATACTGCGCGAGAAGCGCATGGGCGAGCTGATCCGGATCGGTGCCCTGGCGGAGGATGCCGGCGTCGGCCGCTTCTCGGCAGGTCGCTGCCAGGTGGTGCTCCATGGCACCCAGCCTTGCGGCGAGATGCGTGCGGAGTTCGTCGTCGGTGGTCGACAGCTCTGCGGCGAAGTTGCCGAATGGACAGCCGACCGCGCGCCCGAATTGCGCCTCGAGCGCCGACTGGATGACACCGATCGCGTCCGGGATCGCGTGCAGCTTCTGCGCAGGCGTCATCTCGGGCGAGCCTGACAAGCGCCTTCCGAAAGCATCCGCATGCAGGTCGACCACGGCCTTGGCGAGCTCTGATTTGGACGAGAAGAAGTGATAGAAGCTGCCCTTTCGGACATCGGCTGATTGGCACAACTCGTCGATGCCGACTGCCTGGTAGCTGCGCTCGAGGAACAGCCGCGCGGCGGTCGCGACGATCCGCTCTCGCGCGTCTGACCTGCGGGGCATGCCGTATATCATAGGAATAGTTGACCGGTCGGTCAACTTGGCACTACGTTGCTTCCATGGCCGTTGCGACTGAAGTCTTCAGAACGCCCGACGACTGTTTCGAGAATCTCCCGGGCTATGACTTCAGCCCGAACTATGTCGACATCGACGGGCTACGGATGCACTACGTCGACGAGGGGCCGCGGACCGGAAGGCCGGTCGTGTGCTTCCACGGTGAACCGAGTTGGGCGTACCTGTACCGCAAGATGGTCGGGCCACTGGTGGAAGCCGGACACCGAGTGGTTGTGCCCGACTATGCGGGGTTCGGGCGGTCGGACAAGCCGACCGATCGCGGCTGGTACACCTACGACCGGCACGTTGCGCTGACATCTCGGGTGCTGGCGAGCCTGGATCTGCACGACGCGATCGTCGTCGTTCAGGACTGGGGTGGCCCGATCGGCCTGCGGTGGGCCGTCGAGAACGCCGATCACGTTGGCGCGCTTGCGATCTTCAACACGGGACTGTTCACCGGCCGCGTGTCGAAGGGTTTCATGGCCTGGCGCGATTTCGCCGAGAGGACTCCGGATCTGCCGGTCGGCTTCGTGATTCAGGGTGCGACGGCGACTCAGCTGCCCGACGATGTCGTCGCCGCGTACGACGCGCCCTTCCCGAACTCCGAGTCGAAGGCCGGTGCCGCGCAGTTCCCCTTGCTGGTGCCGTTGACCGAGGACGCACCCGGCGCACAGGAGATGCGGGCAGTCACCGACGAACTGTCCCGCTGGCAGAAGCCTGCACTCGTCGCATTCTCCGACGCGGATCCCGTCTTCCCGTACCCCAAGTCGGGACAGGCGTTCTGTGACCTGATTCCGACGGTGACGGAGCAGGTGAAAATCGAAGGCGCGTCGCATTTCCTGCAGGAGGACCGTGGCGAGCGGCTAGCAGAAGAGGTGCGCAAACACCTCGGCTGAAGCCGCTGGCTAGATGCCGAACTTCTGCTTGATGTCCCTGGTCTGGAAGTGCTCCACGATGATGCCGACGAGCGGGATGGTGCCTGCCAGCAGCACGCCGATGGTCTTGGCGATCGGCCAGCGCACCTTGACCGCCAGGTTGGCGGTGAACAACAGGTAGATGAAGTAGACCCAGCCGTGCACGACCGCGATCCAGTTCAGGCCCTCGACGTCGTAGACGTATTTGGCGACCATCTCGTAGCAGAGCAGGATCAGCCACAGGCCGGTGGTCCAGGCCATCACGCGATAGCCGACCAGTGCCTTGCGGATGGTCTCGACGGGAGTGGTTGGTGCGGGGGTATCGGTCACGATTCCTTGTCTTTCTCGGCCAGGTCGGCAAGGTAGGCGTTGTACTCCCGCATCGCGGGATCGTCGTCGGATTCTGTTGCGGGCTTGGGTCGTTCGGGCAGAAGGCCGGCCGGGATCTCGGTGACGGCGTCGTGGTTCTTCGGTGCTGGCGGGGCGTCCTCATAGCGGACGAACTTGTAGTAGCCATAGACACAGAACCCGGCGAACAGCGGCCATTGCAGCGCGTAGCCGAGGTTCTGGAAGGTGCCCGACGCCGATTCGAAGCGGGTCCATTGCCACCAGGCCAGGGCCAGGCAGCCTGCGGCGGCGACGACCACCAGCGCGATGAGCGCCGGTCTCCTACGCCGTGTAGTGGACACCGTTCAACGGTACCGCGCGGGTCTTCGGCCCGATGAATGTGTCGAGACGGGCAGTCGCGGCTTTGCGATAGATCGAGACGATCTTCTTGCTCGACCGCGTCCACGGAATGTCGAGAGCGTCGAGGGCAGCGGTGAACAGGCCGATGATGTCCTCCGACATGTTCGAGAAGTGGTAGCGGATGCTCATGACCCCGCGGTCGTTGGCGATCACTCGGCAGCCGTCGCTGTGGATCAGGCCCATGACGAACTCTTCCGTCTCCTTGTCGACGAGCGCCTGCTGCCAGGGTTCGAGGGCGATGCGCCCGTCGTGCTTCTTGCCGGGGCCGTGTTGAGGGAAAAAGGCATGGCCAGTGTTTCGAGTACATCGAGACTATCGACGCACCCATCTCTGTTGACGAGATCCCGCGCGCTGACCTGGCATCAACAGTTCGATCGCCTGACGGCAGCGGGCGATGATTGCTGGATATTTCTGGTCGAGCGCGATTCTCAGTCGCCAGACTCGTCGAGCGCGTGAGATGCATCCGTCGCCGAGATAGAGCCCAAGTAGGTAGCTGTAGGGCCTCGGCGAAAGCTGATCGAAAGTCATGGCTCGATTCCGCACCCGGATGACCGGCTGCGAGCATGCCGTCTGCCGCAGCGGGCTTGGCATCGCCATGTCTCGTACGGTTCGGACGCGGAATGCCCGTTGCCGGGAGATCGCGCAGTCGTTCACTCCTGCCTCGATGAGGCCGTTGCACGTCCTCGAACTGCTCGGCCGAGCGCACGACCTGCCCTTTCGCCAGTGATGGCACCAAGCTATGCAGCGACGCCGACAAATATGTGATCCGGCTAGCGCGGTACGATCGGGCACGCTGCGGGCGTGGCGAAATTGGTATACGCGCGGGCTTTAGGTGCCCGTGTTCGAGAGAACATGTGGGTTCGAGTCCCACCGCCCGCACTCCTCTTCTTTACGGCGTCATCAATCGATGACGCGTTTGAAAAGTGAGCCGTTCGGCAAGATCCAATACATGAAAAAGATCATTCGACGCATTGCGTCCGTCGCCGCGGCTGGGATCGCTCCGCTGGCGTTCGTAACCGTGATCTCGCCCGCCGTCAGTTCCGCGGACTGTGCCCCTGGCACAGAATGGTGGGATCCGGTCGCCAACGTGTGCCGTCCGACCGGTGCCCCTATGAAGAACTGCTTGCCCTCGGGTTGGTGGGATCCGACGATTATGGACTGCCGCCCGTTTTAGCACCGCCGCCTCCGCCGCGACGCGCGACGGCTAGTCGACCTTTATCTCGCCCATCTCGCCCCAACCGGTCGCGTCGATCTCGTGACTGATGATCAGGGGCGTCGATGACAGCAGCGCAGGCGCACCGGCGACGAACTTCTTGAAGTGTTCGCTGGTGACGTGCTCCTTGCCTGCGTCGCCATCGCGGAACCCTTCCACCAGAACATATTCCGACGGATCGTCCAGGCTGCGTGACCAGTCGAAGAACAAGTTTCCGGGCTCGTTTCGGGTGGCCTCGGTGAACTCGGCGACCTCGTCGGTGAAGTTCTCGACGTACTCCGCCTTAGGCTTCCACTTGACAACGATGAAGATCATTTGAGTACTCCTTACGGCGTGAGGATCGCTCGGCCCCGGACGTTGCCGTTGTCGAGATCGGTCTATCGCGGACTGGAAGTCGTCCAGTGCGTACTTCTGAGTGTGCAGGTTTACCGCACCCCGCGCGGCGAGCGCCATCAAATCGCACAGGTCGGTGTAGGACCCGACCAGGTTGCCGATGAAGTTGATCTCCGTCGAGACGATGTCGATCGTCGGCACGTCGATGTTCTCGCCGTAGCCGACGACGTGGTAGTCGCCGGCCCGTCGCAGCATCGCTACACCCTCGGCTGTCGCCCCGCCTTCGCCGACGAAGTCGACGACGGTCTCGGCGCCGTTTCCGCCCGTCAGTGCCAGCACCTGGTCCACCTGCGTCCCGTCGGCCACCACACCGTGGTCGGCGCCGATCGCCTCGGCGAGCTTGAGCGCCTCCGGGTTTCGGTCGACGACGATCAACTCGGCGGGGGAGAGCGCCTTGAGCACCTGGATTCCGATGTGGCCGAGACCGCCCGCGCCAATGATCACGCACTTGTCGCGCGGAGTCAGACGTCGCGCCGCCTTGGCCGCCGCGTGATAAGCCGTCAGACCCGCATCCGCAAGCGCGGCGACATCGGAGGGTTCCAGCGCGTCGTCGATCTTCACCACGCTGCGCGCCGATGTCTTCAGATAGTCCGCGTAGCCACCGTTGGTGTCGATCCCTGGAAACGCGTTGGCCTCGCAGTGCACGTCGTCACCCGACCGGCATGCACGGCACAGCCCGCACGTGATCAGCGGATGCACGATGACCTTGTCGCCCTCTTTGACGTTGGACACCGCCGATCCGATTGCCTCCACCCAGCCGGCGTTCTCGTGTCCGATTGTGTACGGCAACTGGACCTGCGACTTCTCCGCCCACTGGCCCTCGAGGATGTGCAGGTCGGTGCGGCACACCCCGGCGCCGCCGATCTTGACGACCACGTCGAACGGTCCGGTCGGTGTCGGGACGGGTACCTCTTTCATCTCGAGGTTCTGGTGATAGCCGACCACCTGGACGGCTCGCATGGTGCTCATTGCAGTGCTCCTTTTCTCGTCATGAGCGTGTTCAGCGGAATGAAGGTCGTGTCGTCGGAATCCCCGTAGCGCGTCCGCAACAGTCCGCGGCAGAAGTGCGCGTTGCCGTCGATGGAGATCCGGGTTGAACGGGCCCGTCGCAACGCCAGCGGCACATCGTCGGGTGCATAGCCACCGCCCAGGTGATCGACCATCACCAAAGCGCTTGGTTCCATGGGCAATCCGAGTGCACGACGACGTCGCAGCAGCGCTTCCGTCGTGGGGTCATCGGGCAACTCGCCCAGCCGAACATCGCCCAACGACGATTCGGGCCGCTGCGGGTCCGCGCGAAGCAGCGCCGTCAGGCAGCGCTCCATCGCCGCCGTGTGGGCCTTGCGCCGGAACGTCTCCCGTAGCTCGTCGAGGCTCTCCTCGGCCTCGTGCCCGAACGTGCCGCGATATCCGGCGTCCGCAGCCAGGCCGGCATTGATGATCGCCGAGTCATGGTGATCGTCCAGCTCGACGACCACCCGTCGCGTCCAATCCAGCTTGCTGAGAACGTCTTTCGCGTCCGACGCCATCAGGTAGGCGAAGTTCGGCGAGCAGAAGGACGTCGGCAGCCTCAGGTGCACCTTGACGTTCCCGCTGGGCGACACGATGAGCGAGCGGACGAAACCCAGCGCGGTGATCGGCTCGTCGAGCTCGGGATCCACTACCGCACCCAGTGCGGCATAGGCGATTTCGTGGCGGCCCACGTCACGCACCCACCAGATTGTCGGCACCGCGCGGGCCAACTGCCGGTTCCCCGGCCGCCGGCAGCTGCAGCTCGGCGGGCACCGGGATGTCGTACATCTTGGCGGCGTTGAGCCCGAGGATCTTCTTCTTCTGGTCGGTGGTGATGGGTGCGTATTCGCCGAGGTCCTCGGGGATCTGGAAGTCGACGAACGCCTCCACGAGCCAACGCGGTGTCCAGATCGCGTAGTCCGACGCGAACTGGATCCGGTCCTCGCCGATCCAGTACAGCAACTCGCCGACGATCTGCGCGAAGTACTTCGGCCGCGTGTGAATGAACGGCATCGCCACCGCCAGCCCCGCGTGCACGTTCGGCTCCTGCGTGGCGATCCAGCAGAAGTCCTCGAGCCGAGGCAGTCCGCAATGCTCGACGATGAAGTTCAGGTCGGTGAAGTCGGAGGCGACATGGTCGACGTCGGCGACGTCGAAGGCGTCCCGGTCCAGCGGCCGGATGGTCGGGCCCTTGTGGACGTGGATGTTGCGGATGCCGAGCTCCCGGCACAGCTCGAAGTACCGATAGGCCCACGGGTCGTCGAGCCGCCAACCCCGCGAATCGCCGTGCCACTCAGCGGTATAGAGCTTGACGCCCCTCAGACCGAACCGCTCGGCGTCCACCCGCAGCTGGTCCATGCCCGCCTCGCCGTTGCGCGGATCCCAGTAGTGGTTGTAGGTCAGCTTGTCCCGATGCTTCGCCGCGAGGTCGGACGCCTCGTCGGTCTGACCGAATCCCTTGTAGTAGAACTCGTTGAGCGCAGCGGGCTGAAAGATCGCATGGTCCACGTAGCCGTCGGTGAACAGATCTTTCATCAGGCGGTCACCGCCCTGGTAGAGGTACTCGTCGTAGCCCCACACCTCGGATTCCGGCGACAGGTTGCGGTGGTAGTCGTAGAAGCAGTCGATGAACTGCTTGCCGTGGATGTTGCGTTGGTTGTCCGGCCGGGCATCCCACAGGGCTACGTGGGCGTCGACGATGAAGTAGCTGGTGTCGTCCTTGCGATACATGAGCGGGGTTCTCCTTCGGGCTGGGCTGGCAGTGCGCAGCGTGTGATCGCTGTCACAACCTGGGGCCGACTCTAGAAGCGTTCCCGCGGCCTGCCGATGCCCCGGCTGTCTCAATCTGAGACGTCGAGCCGCTGACTCGGCAGGCGCCGGGTGCCACCCTGCTTGTAACGTGGATCACAGTGAGGTGCCGGTGCCCGACGACTTCGTAGACCGAGTGCGGATGCACGACCTGGCTCACCGCGAGGATGGCGGCGTGCCCCGTCGGCTGCTGGCCTCGTGGCAGCGCAGCGAGGACTACGGCGTGCCGCTCGAAGAGGTCGAACCCGTCTTCACCGGCACCGACGACCTCGGCTCGCTGTTCTTCCAGTGCGGTAACGAGGTGCTTGCCGACCTGCACAGCACGCTGGTCGGCGAGCCGGTCAGCCTGATGCTCACCGACGCCGAGGGTGTGGTGCTGTCACGGCTGTCCGGTGATCGCGGCCTGCTGCAAGCGCTCGACGACGTACACCTCGCGCCGGGTTTCGCGTACGCCGAGCGTGACGTCGGCACGAACGGCCTCGGTCTGGCGCTGGCTGACCGGGTGCCGACGCTGGTGCGGGCCGATCAGCACTACGCGCTGAGCCTGTGCACGTTCACCTGCGCGGCCGTGCCGGTGTTCGATCCCGCGTCGGGCCGACTGGAGGGCAGCGTCAACCTCACCACCTGGTCGCGGTCGTCCAGCGATCTGCTTCTCGCGCTCGCGCGGTCCGCGGCAAGTAACACCACCGCGCTGATGGTCGCCCGCTCGTCGGGACGACATCCCACGCCCGGCGACGCGGGGTCAGGTTTTCCGCGTCGAGGTGCCTCGGCTCGAACCGGGATCGGGCACCCTGCACGACCTCTCGGAAGCGTGGAACGCCGCGGTCGCTCGCGCCGAACGCGCGATGGCAGCAGGCTCCATCGTCGCCGCCGTCGGCGAGGCCGGCTCGGGCCGGGCCACATTGCTCGCACAGGCCGCGCGCCACACCTATCCGCGGGACCGCATCCTGTCGGCCAGTGCACCCGCGCCGACCGATGTGCAGACGTGGCTGGGACTGTGGGGTCCCGAACTCGGCAAAGACCACACCGCGGTCATCGTCCGCGACGTCGACATGTTGCCGGGCTGGGTGGCCGAACGGCTTCGTGATCTGATTCGGCGCAGCACCGATTCGGGGTCTGTTCCGTTCGCGGTGACGGCCGAGCGGTTCGAAGACATACCGGCCGCGCTGGCCGGACTGGTCGATGCCGTCGTACCGGTGCCGTCGCTTCGGGACCGGCCCGACGACGTGCTGCCGCTGGCCAATCACATCGCGACTCGCACCCGCGGCCGCGAGATCGGCTTCAGCACCACCGCGGCGCGAGCGCTGAGGGGCTACGACTGGCCGGGGAATGTCGACGAGCTGTCGCGGGTGGTAGCAGCCGCGGCCGGTCGGGCAGATGTGGTCGACATCGGCCTGCTGCCGCCGGAAGTGTTGGCGGGCAACACCCGTCACCTGTCACGCATCGAGGCGTTCGAGCGGGGAGAGATCGTTCGGGTTCTCAATGCGGACGGGTTGACGATGGCGGAGGTCGCCCGCGAGCTCGGGATGAGTCGCGCAACGCTGTACCGCAAGATCGCTCAGTACAACGTTCAGGTTCCGCGCGAACGCCGCTGACGATCGGCTGTCAAGCGGCTTGCTTGGCCTCGCGGTCCTCTGCCTGCTTGCCGAAGCAGATGAGGCTTCCGACGAAGGCGAGCACCGCCGTCACCCCGGCGACCGTCGCGATGACGGCATCGGATGCGCCCCAGCTGGCGAGGCTCACCGCGAGTGCGATCACCGAGGCGATGTTCAGGAAGAGCCCCGTCGTCGCGATGGCCTCCGACGCGGGCTTGTCAGAAGGAGCGAGCCGCTCATCCACGAAGGTCCCCCTAGTGACTAGCCGAGTAATGACGATCAGGTGTTGCCCCGTTTCGGCGGAAATGAAACTAACAGCCCGCGTGACGTCATGCGGTCAGTTCACTTGGTTTGGACCGGAAACCCGTTCTGTTCTGCCAGTTCGCGCAGCTGCTTGAGCGCGTGCCGACGGCCGCGGCCTGCCTCGGGTATCAGGATGCCTGCCCAGACACCCTCGGCTCCTTGCGTCTTGCAGGCTTCGCGAGCGCAGGCCCAGCGACGGGGACACGCGCGGCATAGGGCCTTGGCGCCGTCATCGGCCGTGGTCGTCCACCGATCGGGATCGCGTGTGCACGCGGAGGTCGACGGTTCGTCTATCAGCATGGGGTACACGGACTTGAACCTCCCGACATCCTGTGAACCGACCAATACGTTTGTATCGTAGACACGATACAGTTGTATTGTCTACTCTAACGATGTGACCACTGATTTCGACGAACGATGACCCTGCTGCCGGAAGCCGACCGCGTCGGTGCGGAGGAGCTCACCACCGTCGAGCGAATTCGCAATGCGGCATTGCAAATCGTTGCCACCCAAGGCGTCTCGGGTACATCGCTACGCGCGGTCGCCGCGGCCGCAGGGGTGTCCCTCGGTCTGGTGCAACACCATTTCGCCACGAAGGCCGGCCTGATCAAGGCTGTGGACGACTATGTTCTC
This sequence comes from uncultured Actinomycetota bacterium, assembly GCA_963822305.1. Taxonomy (GTDB): domain Bacteria; phylum Actinomycetota; class Actinomycetes; order Mycobacteriales; family Mycobacteriaceae; genus Mycobacterium. Next base: position 49,697 of record CAWGHF010000016.1, read on the forward strand.
GCGGTGGTGATCAGCCAGATCACGCAGCCGGTTCCGGACACCACATCGGATTCGGTCGCCGAGATCGGTGACCGGGTGACCCGGATGATCTCCGAGATTCCCGACGTCACGGACTATGTCGGCCGCGCATTGATCGACGGCCGGCCTGTCGGATACATGATCTTCGACGCCCTGCTGAATTCCGGCACGGCCCGGTGGAATCAACGAGGTGAGCGCGGTGAGACCCGCCCGGATATCGATCTGACGTGGGCCGCCGTCAACTCGCTTGTGCTGGCTCTCGGCACCTTCATTCTGCGCGGCCACATCGAGCGCAACCTACCCGAGCCGTTGACCAGTCCCGCGCAGCTTCAACGATGGCATGCCTCGGTCACGATGCTGCTGCGTGAAGGGCTGTTCCGCCGCCCCGACTAGGTTTCAAACCCTTTCGCCGGCAACCCTTTTGCGATACGTCGACGGCGTCTCCCCGCTGAACTGTGTGAAGGCACGGGTGAACGAGCTGAGGCTGTCGAAGCCAACCGCCGTCGACGTTTCCTGCACCGTCTGCCCGGGTGAGGCGAGTAGCGCCATCGCCCGCAGCATCCGCGCGTGCAGCAGGTAGGTCCGCCACGAGAGGCCGAGCTCGTCGTGGAAGAGTCGACGTAGAGTGCGCTCCGAGACCGCAACGGCGCGGCTCACCCGGTCGGCGCTCACCGATTGCAGATGTTCCTTCGTGAAGGCCATCGCCGCATCGACGATCGGATGCTCGGAGGTCGGAAGGCTCAGCGGCGCTTCGTGATCCAAGGCCTCGATGACCAAGTCGGCAAGCGTGCGGAAGAACGCGTCGGAGACGTCGTCGCCGTGCGGGCGGTCAATCGGCCAACGCAGCGCATAGATCATCATCTCTCGAATCAGCGGTGATACCGCCAGGATTCGCGCGCGGTCGCCGCCGGTGGGGATCATCTGTGCGTCGAACATCACCGCGACGGTCCGCACGGCCGGCGCCATCGTTGCCTGATGCTCGAGACCGGCCGGAATCCACGCCGCCTGCTGCGGCGGCAGCAGATAGTGCGCCGAGGCGGTCTCGACCTCGACGACTCCGCCGATCGCGTACTCGATCTGGTGCACCTCGTGGCTGTGCCAGCCGGTGATCAACCCCTCGCCCTCATAGAGGTAGCTCCCGCCCAGTGCCCGGCCGCCGCGGCGAAGTTCGATTACCCGCCGGGTGGGGTGGCGGGAATCGCTGAGCCGATCATTGGCCGGTTCGGCTAAACCTCTGTCCGATAGCGCAGAGACGGTCACACCAGTAGACGGTACTACTGAACTATGCAGACCGACGACCTGATCCTGGTGAGCATCGACGACCACGTCGTGGAGCCGCCGGACATGTTTCTCAACCATGTGCCCGCCAAGTACAAAGCCGAGGCGCCGATCGTCGTCACCGACGACAAGGGCGTCGACCAGTGGATGTATCAGGGCAGGCCGCAGGGCGTCAGCGGGCTGAACGCCGTGGTGTCGTGGCCGGCGGAGGAGTGGGGCCGCGACCCGGCGGGCTTCGCCGAGATGCGCCCTGGCGTGTACGACGTGCACGAGCGCGTCAGAGACATGAATCGCAACGGCATCCTCGCCTCGATGTGCTTCCCGACGTTCACCGGATTCTCCGCCAGGCACCTCAACATGCACCGCGAAGAGGTCACCCTGGTGATGGTGTCGGCCTACAACGACTGGCACATCGACGAGTGGGCGGGCTCCTATCCGGACCGCTTCATCCCGATCGCCGTCCTGCCGACGTGGAACCCCGAGGCGATGTGCACCGAAATCCGCCGCGTCGCGGCCAAGGGTTGTCGTGCCGTCACCATGCCGGAACTGCCTCACCTGGAAGGGCTGCCGAGCTACCACGACGACGAGTACTGGGGCCCGGTGTTCCGCACCCTGTGCGAGGAGAACGTGGTGATGTGCCTGCACATCGGCACCGGGTTCGGGGCGATCAGCATGGCGCCCAACGCGCCGATCGACAACCTGATCATCCTGGCCACGCAGGTATCGGCGATGTGCGCACAGGATCTGCTGTGGGGACCGGCGATGCGCAACTACCCGGACCTGAAGTTCGCGTTCTCCGAGGGCGGCATCGGCTGGATCCCGTTCTACCTCGACCGCAGCGACCGGCATTACACCAACCAGAAATGGCTGCGCCGCGACTTCGGCGACAAGCTGCCCAGCGACGTTTTCCGCGAGCACTCGCTGGCCTGCTATGTGACCGACAAGACCTCGCTGAAACTGCGTCACGAGATTGGCATCGACATCATCGCGTGGGAGTGCGACTATCCGCACTCCGACTGCTTCTGGCCCGACGCGCCCGAACAGGTGCTGGCCGAGCTCAACGCCGCGGGTGCCGACGATTCCGACATCAACAAGATCACCTGGCAGAACTCCTGCCGGTTCTTCGGCTGGGATCCGTTCGCGCGCACGCCCCGCGAGCAGGCGAACGTCGCGGCCCTGCGCGCCAAGGCCACCGACGTCGATGTGTCGATCAGGCCGCGCAAGGAGTGGGCGCGGCTGTACGAACAGAAGCAGCTCGCCAAGGCGTGATTTCGCTACTTCAGTGCGATCGAATCACCCTGCACCACGATGTCTTTGGCGTCCAACGGGCGGCTGGCAGGACCCTTGGCGACGGTGCCGTCCAGGTTGAAGCTACTGCCGTGGCAGGGACAATTGATCGATGCGCCCACCACCTCTGCCACCGTGCATCCGGCGTGTGTGCAGATGGCCGAGAAGCCGTTGAACTTTCCCTCTGCGGGTTGCGTGATCACCACGTCGTCGACGATCACACCTGAGCCGACGGGTATGTCGGCCGTCCTGGCGATCGCCTGCACCTGTGCCGCCGCAGGCGCCGCAGCAGTACCTGGAGTGGGGGCGGGTTCGGCCGCGGGTGCGGCGGGTGGCTTACCGTAGGTCGCGCAACCCGCGATTGTGCTGGCGGCCAACGAGATCCCCGTGCTGACCAGTGCCTTACGGCGGGAGATGAACATATCCGAACCTGCTTTCAGAATGTGACGCCGGTGGTTTGGAAGAACCACAGCGCCGAGGTCAGCCAGACATACACGAGCACGAAGAACAGCAGGCCACCGACGATCGGAATCACCCATGGCCGAACGTTTCTCCGGGTGAGCAGCACCATCTTGGTGACGAACACCCCGTAGAAGAAGCACCCGAACAGGGAGTGGAAGAACACCCGGGTGTCACCCGACTGAAAGCCGAGCGCGTACAGGCAGTGCACGGCGACCGGCACACTGGCGAGCACCGCCAGTCGGCCGGACCACACGTGCGCGGTGCCGATCCAGGACGGCACCCGACCGCCGGGGATCAACCGGTACATCGCGAAGGCGGATACCAGCTGGAACACCGCCAGGGTCACGGCCAGTGTGGCCAGCCACGCTTTCACCGCGGTTCCGCTGGAGAACCCGGCCACGCTCACCGAGAAGAACTGTGGCTCATGGACTTTGCCGAACGCGCCGAGCCCGACGGCGACGGCGGCGCCGATCAGGACGGCCGCCAGGATCGCGACGGCGCCGCCGGGCGTGGCGGCGGCCGCGGGCCGCATCGGTGCACCGTGGACGTCGGTGTCGTCGGCCGGATCAGAACGCACTGGTCTCACCCGGCACAGCGGTGAAGTCCCAGCTCTTTTCGCCGATCCGCAGGTTGCCGACGACGGTGTTGCCCTGGTGGCGGCCGTCGAGGTGGCTGACCTTGTCGGCGCTGTCGAGCTTCAGCAGTCCGTTGGCTGCACTGCCCGAGAACCATGTCTCGATGCTCTCGTTATCGCAGGCGTATGCCCGGGCCTTGTCGCCAGTCACCCTGATCTCCAGAACGAGGTTGCCGCTCTTGATCGGGATGTTGGCGACGAAGTCCTCCCGGCCACCGAACGGCACGGCCGCGGGTGTACTCGGCGCAGGGGGTGTGGCGGGTGCCGGCTCGGCCGCAGGCACCGCTGCCGGCACGGACGTAACGGTCGCAGCGGCGGGCTGCGGCGCGGGCTCGGACTGCTTGCTGACGTTCACCAGCCATAGTCCGGTGCCCAGGACGGCGACCGCGCCGAGGGTTGCGATGGGGCCTCTGATCTTCACGTTGATACTCCTGGTTGCTCACTCGAGCCGTTGCGGCTCTGACGTCGCCGAGCATGCGTCGGAGCAAGACGGTGCCGCATGAAGAAACTGTGGAGATCGCGTGGAGATTGCGGCGACCTGCGATTTCGGCGCGCTAGGCGTCGATGACGACGGTCAGCTCGTTGCCGTCCCGCTCCACCCGCATGCCCGCGCGTCGTGCGATGGCGGCCACCTTGGCGGCGTCGTCGGGTTCGGCCCTGCTGCTGACGAGCGCCCGCGCGAGCCTGCCCTTGTGTGCCTTGTTGAAGTGAGTGACCACGGTGCGGCGGCCGTCGGCGTGTTCGGAGACGACGTCGGCGCGAACCGCGGCGGGTGACCGGCCCAGCCCCGCATAGGACCCCGACCGCAGGTCGACCACCAGTTCCTCGGCCGCGATCTCGGCGAGGACCGGTTCAAGTACGGGCCGCCAGCGCGATGCCAGCGTCGCTTGCCCGGGGAGCTTCGACGACGCCGACAGCCGGTAGGCAGGGATCGGATCGTCTGCGCGCACGAGCCCGAACAGCGCCGAACCGACCGCGAGCCGGGCGTGTGCCCGGGAAAGTGCTGTGCCGCGCAGAGATTGGATGTCGAGGGCGTCGTACAGAACGCCGGTGTACCGGTTGATCGCGGGCAGCGTCGGCGCGGTGGAGAGCATTCGGTTGCGTTCGATCTCGTGATCCTGGGACGCGGAGATGCCGAGCGCGCGCCTGCAGGCCGGGGGATCGGCCGCCAGCGTCATCAGCTCGTCCACGAGCGCGGCGCGCAACGGCCGCAGCGCCGGGTAGCTCAACGAATCCAGCCGCAGGGGCGGGCCGTCACCTCCGGCCCGTTTGGTCTCCGACGGTGGCAGCAGCACGATCACGAGCGAAAAGGTTATCGGTAACTGCCCGGGTCGTATCTTTACAAAGATGCGGATCATTGACGCCGACGGCCATGTCGCCGAGGGTGCATCGCTGGTGGTGGAGGCGATGCAGCGCTGGCCGGACTACATCGAGCCGCGCAAGGATGTGCCGGGCCTGGTGATCGAGGGCCGCAACTATCCCGAGTCCAGCGGCCCTGGCGCGGGCTGTCCGACCGAGCACGGCATCTCCGCCGCGGAGGGCATCAACTGCAGGTCTGCCGAGGGCGTGCTCGGCGACGCCGACCGCGATCAGATCGACACGATGGTGCTCTATCCGAGCCTCGGGCTCTGCACGCCGACGCTCGAGGACACGGAGTTCGCCGCGGGCTTCGCCCGGCTCTACAACGAGTGGATCGCCGACTACTGCGCGTCATCCGACGGCCGGCTGCGGGGCATCGCCGTCACGCCGATCGAGCATGGCGACGTGGCCATCGACATCATGCGTGAGGCAAAGGATCTCGGGTTGGTGGCCACCCACATCCCGCCCGCGCTGAAGACCCGCAACCTCGACCACCCCGACCTGGACCCGTTCTACGCGGCCGCCGTCGAGCTGCAGATGCCGCTCGGTATCCACGGTGCGCCGGGTGTCCACCTTCCGAAGATCGGTGTCGACCGCTTCACGAATTACATTCAGGTGCACTGCATCAGCTTTCCGTTCGACCAGATGACGGCGATGACGGCGCTCGTTTCGGGCGGTGTCTTCGACCGGCACCCCGAGCTGCGCGTCGCATTTCTCGAAGCCGGTGTCGGCTGGGTCCCGTTCTTCATCGACCGGCTGCATGAGCACTTCGAGAAGCGCGGCGACTGGATCGACGGCGGCTGGCAGCGGGACCCGCAGGAGTATCTGGAGGCAGGAAACATCTGGGCGACATGCGAACCCGAGGAGCCGATCCTGCCCGGCGTCATCGACGTGCTCGGCGACGACTTCATCATGTTCGCCAGCGACTACCCGCACTGGGACGGCGAATGGCCGGAGAGCACAAAGCATTTGCGTACCCGGCCCGACATCAGCGAGGAGACCCGCGCGAAGATCGGCGGGCGCAACGCGCAGCGCTTCTACGCGCTTACCTGAGTCACCATGTGACGGGCAATTCGTGCATGCCGTAGATCTCTTTTTCGTACGCGAAGTCCAGCTCCTCGGGCGGAACCGCCAACCGAAGACCGGGCAGCCTCCGGACCAACGTCGACAGAGCGACCTGTAGCTCTACGCGTGCCAGATTCTGTCCGATGCACTGGTGCACCCCGAAGCCGAAGCCGAGGTGTCCCCGGGTGTTCCGCTCGATGTCGAGCGTGTCGGGGTCGTCGACGAATGCGGCGTCCCAGTTCCCGGCGGGAAGGTTCATCACCACGTAGTCGCCTGCTCGGATCAGTTGACCCGAGATGGTGAGGTCTTCGAGTGCCACACGTTCGATCTGGCTGTGCACGATGGTCAGGTACCGCATCAACTCTTCGACGACATTGGCGATCACGGCCGGGTCGTCGGTTTCCCGCAGCCGGGCAAGCTGGTCGGGGTGCTCCAACAGCGCCACCGTTCCTAGCGCGATCATGTTCGCCGTGGTTTCATGTCCGGCCTGCAACAGGATGGCGCCGTTCATCGCGACGGTCGCGCGATTCAGCTGACCTGTCGCGACGTACTCGGTGACCAGCCGGCTGATCAGGTCGTCGCCCGGTTCGCGCTCCTTGCGGTCCGCCAACTCGGTCACAGTAGTTGAAGATGGCACCCATCGCCGCCAGCTTCTCTTCGTCAGTTGACCGCGAGTCGAGCCCGACAGTGCTGTTGATGTTGGAAGAACTCATGGTCCTCGTACGGCACGCCGAGCAGCAGCGAGATCACCAGTGACGGCACGGGCAGCGCGAAGTCGCGGACGAGGTCCGCGGGCGGTCCGTTGTCGATCATCGTGTCCAGGAACCCGTCGACCAATTCCTGAATCTGCGGGCGCATTTCCTGGGCCCGTCGAAAAGTGAAGTCCCGCGTCATCATTCGCCGCAACCGGTTGTGTTCGGGATCGTCGATCCGCGCGAAGATCACCGGCACGTTGTCGTCGGTGCCCATCGTTTGAGCGCATCCGGAAGCGTCTCCGCGCTCAGCCGCGGGTCGACCAACGCTGCTCGGATGTCTTCGTATTTGCTGACCACCCACGCCGGCTCACCGCGCCATAGGGCCAGTTGCAACCCGTCGGCCGCTCGCCAATCGGCGAAGGCCGCAGGCGGCTTCAACGGGCAGCCGTGATCCCGTGGCGCCGGAATGACGGGAAGTTCGGCGCCTTCGCCGGGGGCCGAGGTCGTCGTCATCGCTGCTCCTCAATCGACAGCCGACTGTCAGTTGTGGTGAGCGTAGAACCGGCTTTAGTGACAGTCAACTGTCAGTTACAGTCGATGTCGTGACTGTGGTGACGGACCGTCCACTGCGCGCGGACGCGGCTCGCAACGCCGATCGCATCCTGCGCGCCGCCCGCGATATCTATGCCGAACTCGGACCTGACGCCCCGATGGACACCATCGCTCGGCGCGCCGGAGTGGGAGAGAGGACGCTGTACCGGCGCTTTCCCACCAAGGGTGAGTTGGCCAGGGCGGTGATCGACCAGAGCATCGCCGAAACTCTCTCGCCGGTGATCGAGCGTGCGCTGCGGAGTCGCAACCCGCTGCGCGGCCTGGCGAAGCTGATCGAAGCCGCGATCGCACTCGGCGCGCGTGAACACAATGTGTTGACGGCGGCGCGGAAGAGCGGGTCGTTGACCGATGTCTCGGTGCAACTGGACGCGGCACTGGCCGAACTCACCCGTCGGGCACAGGAGGCTGGTCTCGTCCGTGCCGATCTCGTCGCCGACGATCTGCCGCGCATGGTCGCGATGCTCTACAGCGTTCTCGCGACCATGGATCCGGCGTCTGATGGCTGGCAGCGATACGTCGCGCTAATGATCGACGCGATATCCACATCGAACCCGAGTCGACTGCCTCGAGCGGTGCCGATTCAGTACGCGCAACCTCTGGAGGAGTGGCCGATCTGATGAGCGAATTGCGATTCGACGACCGGGTCGCCGTCGTCACAGGAGCAGGCCGGGGGCTCGGCAGGCAGTACGCGCTGCTTCTCGCCGAACGCGGCGCACGCGTCGTCGTCAACGACCTCGGCGGCTCGGTGACCGGCGATGGAGCGGGCGGCAATCCCGCCAACGACACCGCGCAGGAGATCAAGGACAACGGCGGGGAAGCGGTCGCCGACACCAACAGCGTCGCAACGCCGGAAGGCGGCCAGGCGATCATCGACACCGCGCTCGACACGTGGGGCCGCGTCGACATCCTCGTCAACAACGCAGGCACCGTGAGCGATGCCGACTTCGAGGACATGACCGAAGAACGGCTGAGCCCGCTGGTGGACGTGCATCTCAAGGGTGCGTTCTTCGTCACCCGGCCAGCGTGGAAAATCATGCGAGCAGAAGAACTTTGGCCGCATCGTCAATACCTCCTCGGCGGCGGGCATCCTCGGCGCGCCGCGGATGACCAACTACGGCGCGGCCAAGACCGGAATCATCGGGCTGACGCGCGTGCTCACTGCCGAAGCGGCCGGCCTCGACATCAAGATCAACGCGATCGTCCCCGTCGCCGCGACCCGAATGATGGACTACTCGATGGGCAGCGCGGCCGCGGTCGACAATCCAGAGGCCGAGGAGCTGATGCGTCCGTTCCTCGACAGGCTCGACCCGGCGCTCGTCGCTCCCGTCGTCGTATACCTCGCCCACGCAGACTGCCCGGTCTCGGGCGAGATCTACACGGTCGGCGGGGGTCAGGTGTCCCGGTTCTTCATCGGCAGAACTAAGGGCTACTACAACCCTTCCTTGACGATCGAGGACGTCAGCGCCCACTTCGAACAGATCCGCGATCCGTCGGAGCACACGATCCCCGCAGGACCCGCCGACGAGATGATCGACATGTACCAGGTGATCACCGCCGGCTGACACCGCTCTTCGCCCGACTTGCTATTTTTGCTATTTTAGAGGCCGGGCCGCCAATGAGGGGTGAGCAAGTTGACGAAAGTGGACTGGACGCCGCTACCGGTGCCGTGGGCGGTTCAGTCCGTGGACAGGATCCCCAAGCAGCGGTATTACGATCCGGAGTTCTACGCGCTGGAGGCCGAGCTGTTCTGGCCCCGCGTCTGGCAGATGGCGTGCCGGCTCGAGGAGATCCCCAAACCCGGCGACTTCGTCGAGTACGAGATTCTCGACCAGTCCATCATCGTGGTGCGGGTCGACGCCGCCACGGTCCGCGCCTACTACAACTCCTGTCGCCACCGTGGGATGAAGCTGGTGGAAGGCAGCGGGTCTCGCCGCAGCATCGTCTGCCCGTTCCACGGATGGTGCTGGGGACTCGACGGCAAGAACACGTTCGTTCTGCGCGCTGATGAGTTCGACGAAGACAACCTCTGCGCCGACGATCTCGAACTCGCGCCGGTGCGATGTGAGCTCTGGGGCGGCTGTGCGTGGATCAACCTCGACGACGACGCCCCGCCGTTGGGTGACTGCATCGAGCCGTTCGCATCCAAGCACGACGAGTTCAAGGTCTCGGCGCTGCGCGTCGAGTGGTGGAAGTCGTGTCTGCTGCCGGTCAACTGGAAGCTGGCGACCGCGGCCTTCATGGAGGGCTATCACGTACCGCAGACCCATCCGCAGTTACTGCCCGCATCCTTCAGCCCGGACTCCTCGACGGTGAATCCGCTCATCCAAGCCAACCTGTACTTCATGCGCACGCTCGGCTCCGGCATGGGCGGGATGACGCACGAGAACGACATCCGGATTGCCGAAGGGCTGCAGCACATGTCGCTCCCGGACGATCCCGCCGAGGCGATGGCAGCCTGGCGTCGGGCCGTCAATGACGCGGTCACGAAGTGGCACAAGGCCCGTGACTGCGACTTCCCCGATCTGAACGACCTGGAGCGCCGCCGCGTGATCGATCCGATCGGCTTCTGCTTCCCGCACTACTTCCTTCTGCCGCAGTACAGCAGCGCCTCGTCGTACCGGATCCGCCCGCTCGGGCCGGAGCAGACACTGTTCGAGGTCTGGTCGCTCACCCGGTACCCGAACGATCAGTCGCCGGGTAAGCCCACTGCGCCGGAGCCGCTGGCGCCGGACGACCCGAGCTGGCCGATGATCCCCGCACAGGACTTCTCCAACCTGCCGAAGCAGCAGAAAGGCCTGCACGCCAAGGGTTTCGAGTACATGCGGTTGTCGGACCGGATCGAGGGACTGATCTCGAATTTCGAGCGCGTCATCGACGGCTTCCTTGCCGGCTTGCCGTATGAACAGCTGGTGCCTGCGATTCAGAAGACGAATACCACAATCGATGTGCCCGTCGCGGAACTCGGGCTTTCCGAGAGGGCCCCAGCATGGTGAATTGGGACGAATCCGTCGACCTTTTGATAGCGGGAAGCGGCGGCGGCGGAATGGTCGCTGCACTGGCGGCCTCGACGCGGGGATCGAACCGTTGGTCGTCGAAAAGCAGGACCTCATCGGCGGTTCGACCGGAATGTCGGGCGGCATGGTGTGGCTGCCGAACAACCCGCTGATGCGGGCGGAGGGCATACCCGATTCGCATCGAGGACGGACTGGCCTATTTCGACGACGTCATCGGCGACATCGGTGAGGCGTCGTCGCCCGCCCGCCGCGAGATGTTTCTCACCGCCGGCTACGAGATGATCGACTTCCTGGTGCGTAAGGGAGTTCGCCTAGGTTCGGTGCCCCGGGTGGAGCGACTACTACCCGAACCACAAGGGCGGCAACGCGGCGGGACGTTCGGTCGAGGGTATCCCGTACGACTCGGCCGCGTTCGGCGACTGGAGCGACAAGGTTCAGCCGCGATGGACAAGAATTGGACCGCGGGTTCGTGGTCAAGACCAACGAGCTGCGCTCGGTGCAGTACTTCAACCGGTCACCGAAGGCGTTCGCCGTGGCGATGCGGGTGTTTCTGCGTACCACATCGCCCAGCTCCGGCGCCGCGACCTCATGACCAACGGTGCATCCTTCATCGGTCAGATCCTGAAGAGTCCTGATCGACCTCAACGCGCGAGCCGCCGATGTGGACGAACGCGGCGATGGAAGACCTCATCGTCGAAGACGGCCGCGTCGTGGGCGCGCGCGTCAATCGACGACGGCTCATCGGTGAACATCCAGGCGCGCAAGGGCGTTCTGCTCGCGGCGGGTGGGTTCAGTCGCAACGCTGATATGCGCCGTCAGCTACAGCGGCGACCAGCCCAACGAGGGAAGTGGTCGATCGCCAACGCGGGCGACACCGGTGAAGTGCTGCAGACGGCGATGCGACCTGGGCGCGAAGACCGACCTATTGGACGAGGCCTGGTGGCTTCCAATGGTTTTCATTCAGGACCCCGGCGCCCGCGTCGTCGGCTCCGGACGACAGCGCCCAGGGGCCATCTACGTCGACGGGGCAGGCAAGCGGTTCTGCAACGAGTCGAACTCCTACGTCGAGGTCGGCAAGGCGATGTACGCCGCCAAGGCCGTGCCGTGCTGGCAGGTCTTCGACGAGGGTTACGTCGGCCGGTATGTATCCGGCGCCAACCCGTTGAAGAAGCGCACGCTGTCGGAAGGGACTGATCGAGCAGGGTGCCGTCAAACGTGCCGACACGATCGCCGAACTGGCGCGCCAGATCGATGTCCCGCCCGCCGCGCTCGAGGAAACGGTCAAGCGGTTCAACGAGTTCGCGGCAAGGGTCTGGACCCCGACTTCGGGCGCGGGCAATCGGCGTACAACCATTGCCTCGGCGATCCCGGATACAAGCCCAATGCCGCGCTCGGCCCGCTCGATCGTGCGCCGTTCTACGCCACCAGGTTGTGCCCGCCGATGTGGGAACGTGCGGGGGAGTGATCACCAACGAGCACGCCCAGGTACTGAACGAACAAGACGAGGTTATCGACGGTCTCTATGCGACCGGCAATATCACTGCGACGGTGATGGGCCGCACCTACCTGGGCGCAGGCGGCAGCATCGCCAACACGATGATCTTCGGATACGTCGCGGCGCTGCACGCCGCGGGCCGCTAACTTTTCCTTCGCGAGCAGACGCAAAATCGCATATTTGCGCCCTAATTTATGCGAGTTTACGTCTGCTCGCCGGAAGAAGTCTCCGCGTCGGCGACGAAATCCCTTGGTTTCAAGCCTGACTGGATGAGCTCGGTCCGGCGTGCCTGCACATCCGACGCCGCACCGACCATGTTCGTCATGACGTGGCTCATCTGCAGGTGCACGCGCATGCCCATCAATTCCCACGCCCGCTTCACATTGCTCTTCACGGCCATCAACGTGGTCAGCGGGATCTGGGCGATCTTGCGCGCCATCTCCTCGACGGTGTCCTCGAGTTGGTCTTTCGGCACGACCTTGTTCAGCAGACCCCACTCCAGCGCCTCCTGCGCGGAAAGTGTCGGCGCCAGCAGAAGCCAGTCCATCGTGCGATGCCAGTTCATCATCAGCCACGGCTCGATCATGGTGTGGCCGCCGGGCTCGCCGAGGCTCTGCGCGAGCGGCATCTGGAAGTACGCATCCTCGGATGCGACGCAGAAATCGGTCAGCAGCCCGAGATAGATTCCACCGCCCATGCAGTACCCGTGAATCTGGGAGATCGTCGGCTTCGAAAACTCCCACAGGTACAGCGTCGGCCACAGGAACAGGTCGGCGGTGCCCTTGTACAGGTCCTCGAACGTGTCCCCGAAATCCGGATAGGGGTTCTCGTCGGGCCCCCACTTCGCGACGTGGCCGCCGCAGAAGCCCTTGCCGTTGGCCTTCAGGATCACGACCTTGATCTCTTTGTCGCGGTCGGCCTCATGCAGGCAGGCGTCGACTTCCTGCACCAGGCTGGCGTCCTTGGTGTTGGCCTTGTCGGGCCGGTTGAGGATGATCCGAGCGATCGGTGGTTCTCGCTCGTAGATGACCGATTCGAGCTCGCGCCGCTCCGTCATGTGGCTCTCCCTTTCTACAGGATCGCGCCGCTGTCCTTGGCCGCCGAGATGTCGTCCCAGTCGAGGTCGAGCTCCAGCAGGATCTCCTCGGTGTGCTGTCCATGTTCGGGAGCTCGCGCCGCCGCCGGGGGTGTTTCGTCGAATTGCACTGGTGCGGCGACGATCTGATACTCCACACCGTTGTCGTCGAGATTGGGGATGACGTAGCCGTTCGGCCTCACCTGCGGATCGTTGAGTGTCTCCTTCGGCGTGGCCAGTGCCGCCCACACACCCGGCTCGTCGGCCAGTGCTTCGCGCCAGTACGCGAGATCCTCGCTGGCGAGCCGCTCGCCGACGAGCTTGCAGGCCTCCTCCGCGTTGGCGATCAGGTTGCTCGACGGCACGAAGCGTTCGTCGGTGGCCAGCTCGGGCAGCCCGATGCGCTCGCAGAAGCCGGCCCAGAACCGGTCAGGCTGCAGGAAGACCATTTGCAGCCATCTGCCGTCGCGCGTCTTGTATCGGTTCACCAGTGGATTGATCGCCAGGCCTGGTGGCGCACCGGGGATCCCGTCGATGCCGAACAGGTCGGCGACCGAGATCGACGGTGCGATCGTCCACATCGCCTGCGCCAGCAGTGACGAGTCGACCACGGACGGCTCGCCGGTGCGCTCTCGATGGAAGAGCGCGGCACACACGCCGCCCGCGAGGGTGATTCCGCCCTGCAGGTCGCCGAACCCCGGGCCCTGCACGGCGGGCGTTTCGGTGCCGAACGGTGTCATCGTGTAGGACACCCCGCCACGCGACAGGTAGGTGGCCGCGTCGAACCCGCCCTTGTCGCGGTCCGGTCCGCGCACACCCGTTCCGGTGCCGCGGGCGATGATGATGTTCGGGTTGAACGAACGGATGTCGGAGACCGTCAGCCGGGCCCGTTCCAGCGGGGCGGGCAGCCAGTTGGTCAGGAACACGTCCGCGGTGGCGAGCAGGCGGCCGAAGTACTCGCGGCCCGTCTCGGATTTGATGTCGATCGCGACGCTGCGCTTGCCGCGGTTGCCGATCTCGAGGATGAAGTCGACGTCGGCCCTGGCGTTCTGCCGGGTGAAGCCACCGATGACCAGCGCCCGCCCCGGGTCGCCCGCCTTCACGTCCTCCACCTTGATGACGTCGGCGCCCCAGTCCGCCAGCGCCGCGCCCGCCGAGGGCACATATGTCCAGGAGGCAAGCTCGACGACCCGCACGCCGCTCAGGACTTGGCTCATTGCAACACCTTTCGATTATGTTCGCTGACGAGTTGCGCACCGACCTTCTCGAGGTAACGGTCGGGTGCACCCAGGTATGCACTCCAGCCAAGGAGGCGCTTGAGGTAGAGGTGAGCGTCGTGCTCCCAGGTGAAGCCGATACCGCCGAACACCTGGATCGCGGTGTCGCCGACGGACGTGAGCCGGCCCGCGAAGGCCTTGGCGCGCAGCGCGGCACGGTGCCGCTCCGCGGGCTCGGCCGCGTCGGCTGCCCACAGCGCGTGAATGACGCCGCTGCGAGCGAGCTCGACGGCCTCGTACATGTCGACGCACAAGTGCTGGACGGCCTGGAAGCTGCCGATCGGCTGGTCGAACTGTCGGCGCACCTTCGCGTACTCGACGGCCAGGTTCATCACCGCGGTGGCGGCGCCGAGAGCATCGGCGGCGCGTGCGATCGTGACATCGTCGACGAGTCCGGAGACCGCGTCGGCGGGCGCATCGGCCAGTCGACGTGCGGTCACGCCGTCGAGTTCGACGTCGAACAGTTTCCGCGTCGGGTCCACGTGGGACCGTGCCGTCACCGCGACGCCGTCGGACGTGGGGTCGACGGCGTAAAGCCCGGTGCCGGTCGGCTCATCGGCGAGCACCAACAGCACGTTCGCTGCGGCGACGTCGGGCATCGCGGTCAGCTCACCGCGTAGCGTCGCGCCATCGGCGACAGGCCGGGTCCCGCTCAGCGGAGCGACCGTGGCTATCGCCGTCCCGCCGGCGATTTCGGCCAACAGCCCGTCGTCCGCACCGGTCCGGGTCAGCGCTCTCGTCGCGGCGACCGCAGTCGACAGCCACGGGCCGGGATTGAGCGCGGCCCCAAGCTCCTCGGCGACGACGCCTGCCTCGACCATCGTCATGCCCGCGCCGTCGTGTTCCGAGGGAACGAGCACGCCCGTCGCGCCGAGGTTCGCCAGGCCACGCCACACGGCGTCGGTGCTGCCCGTCGGATCGTCCAGCAGCGGCCGAACATGGCTTGCCACACTTGCTTTTTCGGCGAGGAACTGCCGCACGGTGTCGCGAAGCGCGATCTGCTCTTCGGTGAGTTCCAGGTTCATTGGCGTGGCAGCCCCAGAACTCGAGTCGCCGTGATGCCCTTGTTGATCTGGGTGGTCCCGCCTGCGATCGTCAGCGAACGCGACGATAGGCGGCGGTCCACCCAGCGCTGGTTGGCATTCTCTGTGCCGAGCACGTCGAATGCCAGCGCGGCGAGGTCCTGCCCCAACTCCGCCCACACACTCTTGGCGAGGCTGGCCGACCCGAGCGCGTCGCCGCCGTGCAAGGTCGCCGAGATCGACCGCTTGCACATCAACTCGAGGTAGTTGATCCGCACCGCGAGGTCGCCGAGCCTGCGCAACGTCGCGCCGTCCTCGAGCACCGGCTTGCCGTCGACGCTGTGCCCGGCCAGGTCGGCGACGAGGTCGGCCAACTGGACTTCCACCTGTGCGTACAGGCGCGCCGCACCCGCGCGTTCATGGCTGAGCGTCGTGGTGGCGACCTGCCATCCCGCGTCCAGTGGGCCGAGCAACGCATCGGCGGGCACCCGGACGTCGTTGAAGAACACCTCCGCGAAATCGGCCGCGCCGTTGAGCGTGACCAGGGGGCGGGCTTCGATGCCGGGCAACCTCATGTCGACGATCAGACAGGAGATGCCCTTGTGCTTGGGCGCCTCGGGGTCGGTGCGTACATACAGCTGGCACCAGTCGGCCCGGTGACCCAGCGACGTCCAGATCTTCTGGCCGTTGACCACGAAGTCGTCGCCGTCGCGGACGGCGCGGGTGCGCAGCGACGCCAGATCGGAGCCCGCCTCGGGCTCCGACATGCCCTGACACCAGATGTCGTCGGCGCGCACCATCCGGGGGAGCAGCGTTGTTTTCTGTGCGTCGGTCCCGTACTGCATGATGGCCGGGGCGATGTTGTTCATCCCGATCACGTTGAGCGGCACCGGAGCTCGCGCTCGCGTCGTCTCCTCGGCGTAGACCAGCTGCTCGAGCACCGTCGCGCCGCGGCCGCCGTATTCCTGCGGCCACGACACCGCACCCCATGCCGCGTCGGCCACCGCCGCATCCCACGCCCGAAGCGTGCCGAAGGCATCGGGGTCGCGTCCGCGGACCCGATCGGCACGCCTGACGTCGTCGGTCAGGTTCGCCGAGAGCCAGGTGCGCAGCTCCTTACGGAACTGCTCCACCTCCGCCGGATATGAGAAGTCCACGGTGTCCTGTTCGAGATCGGGCCGATTGGCATCTTTATAATTTTAGGTAGTATAGCTACCTCTGCGAGGTGACTCGAAGGTTCCCAATCCGGCTCGTGTGGACAGTCAAGGAGGGCGACGATGGGCAGGGTCGAGGGCAAGGTTGCGCTGATCAGTGGGGCCGCGCGAGGTCAGGGCCGATCGCACGCCCAGCTGCTCGCGGCCGAAGGTGCCGACATCATCGCCGTCGACATCTGCGAGGACATCGAGACCAACGAGTACCCGCTCGCCCGGCCCGAGGACCTCGACGAGACCGCGCGGCTGGTGGAGAAGGAAGGCAGACGCGCGCACGCTGAGATCGCCGATGTCCGCGACCGCGCCGCCCTGTCGGCGGCGATCGACCGCGGCGTCGCCGAGTTCGGCAGGCTCGACATCGTCGTCGCCAACGCGGGCATCTGCCCGCTGACCGCGGGTCTGCCGCCGCAGGCATTCGCCGACGCCGTCGACGTGGACCTTCTCGGCGTCCTCAACCTCGTGCACGCGAGCCTGAAACATCTGCAGGCAGGCGCGTCAATCATCGTGACCGGATCGAACGCCGCATTCATGTCGTCGATGAACACCACCGGTATCGACGGCGGTCCGGGTGGTGCCGGCTACGCGTTCGCGAAACTGGCCGGTGCGCACTATGTCAACGACTTCGCGCTCGCGCTCGCCCCGTTCTCGATTCGGATGAATGCGATCCATCCGACCAATGTCAACACCGACATGCTGCACAGTCCGCCGATGTACCGCGCGTTTCGGCCCGACCTGAAGGAGCCCACCCGCGAGGAGGCCGAACTGGTTTTCCCTGTCGTCCAGGCGATGCCGGTTCCCTATGTCGAGCCCGAGGACATCAGCGAGGCGGTGGTGTTCTTCGCCAGCGATGCAGCCCGATACATCACCGGTCAGCAGCTTCGAGTGGACGCAGGTGGGTTCCTCAAAGTGAAACCGTGGTCGGCGTAAAGGAGTAGCGAGCATGGCCAGAGGGATCATCTACCTCGAAACGAGGCCGGTGTCAGCCGGACCGCGAAGAGGAATACCACAAGTGGTACAACGACACTCACCTCGCTGAGATCTGCTCCGTCGACGGGATCGTCTCCGCGCGCCGGTTCGCGCCGACCGACGGCGAAGGCCCGTTCATCGCCATCTACGAACTCGAGTGCGACGACCTCGACGCGGTCGTCGGCCGGCTGGGGGAGCTCGGCAGGAGCGGCAAGATGTCCTCGCTGGAACTGCTCAACATGGAGACACCAGCCGATCCCCAAGGTCTACCGGGAGATCGGGTCGCACCAGAAATGACCCCGTCGACCGAGGTTCAGCGGCGCATCTACGCGTTGATGGTGTTGATGAAGGCCGCCGACGACCGGCTGTCCAAGGGAATCGGCACCGGCGAGTTCATGTGTGTGTACTGGCCGTCGCGTGGTCAGGAGGCCATTGCCGCGGCAATGGGTGTCACGCTTCGCGACGACGACCAACTGGTGACCACCTACCGCGGGCTGCACGACCTGATCGGCAAAGGCGTTCCGCTGGAAGAGATCTACGGCGAGATGATGGGCCGCACCGTCGGCGCAAGCCGCGGCAAGGGCGGCACCATGCACATCGCCAAACCCGAGAAGGGCGTGATGCTGTCGACGGGGATCGTCGGCGCGGGACCGCCCGTCGGTGTCGGTCTGGCGATGGCCGCCAAACGCAAGGGGCTCGACCGGGTCACGGTCGTCAGCTTCGGCGACGGTGCGACGAACACCGGGTCGTTCCACGAGGCGGCGAACATGGCTGCGCTCTGGGATCTGCCGATCGTGTTCGTCTGCCAGAACAACATGTACGCCGAAATGACCCCGACCACGGACACGATGAAGATCCCGCACGTCGCCGACCGCGCGGCCGGCTACGGCATGCCGGGCGTACGGGTCGACGGCAACGACCCGCTGGCGGTCGTGGACGCGCTCGCCGAGGCGATCGGCAAGGCCCGCGACGGCCAAGGCCCCACCTTCATCGAGTGCGAGACCTTCCGCTTCCGCGGGCACTATTTCGGCGACCGGATGCCCTACATCCCGAAGGATCAGCTGGAAGCGGCGATCGCCGCCGACCCGGTACCCGCGTTCCGCCGCAGGCTCATCGACGGCGGCCTCTGTTCCGACGACGAACTCAGCGGCATCGACGAAGGCGCGCTGACCGCGGTCGAGGAAGCGCTGAAGACGGTGCTGGCCGCGGAGCCGCCGTCGTCCGACGAGCTCGACCGAGACGTGTACGCCACCCCGATCAAGTATCCCGTCTGAGGAAGGCCATGGACGAAAAAGAGATGTCGATGCGCGAGGCGCTGAACCTCGCGCTCGATCAGGCGATGGCCGCCGACGACCGGGTCTTCCTGCTCGGCGAGGACATCGCCGACCCGGGTGCATCCGGGCCGACGGCGGGGTTGTCGACGAAGTACGGCCACGACCGCGTACTGGATACGCCGATCTCAGAGGCAGCGATCGTCGGCGCGGCCATCGGCGCCGCGATCGACGGGCTGCTGCCGGTCGCGGAGATCATGATCATGGACTTCATCGGCATCGCGGCTGACCAGCTGATCAACAACGCCGCCAAACTGCGGTTCATGACGGCGGGCCGGACGACCGCTCCGATCACCGTGCGCACCCAGGTCTACGGCGGTCTCGCCACCGGGGCGACGCATTCGCAGACGCTGGAAGCCTGGTTCATGCACATCCCAGGGATGAAGGTCATCGTGCCGTCGACTCCGCGTGACGGTAAGGGTCTGCTGGCGTCGGCGATCTTCGACGAGGACCCGTGCCTGTTCGTCGAAACGATCCGGCTGCAGGCCCAGAAGGGCCTGGTGCCAACCGATCCCGGATTCCGGATTCCGCTCGGCCAGGCCGACATCAAGCGACCCGGTTCGGATGTCACCCTGATCAGCTACGGCCGCAGCGTGCTCGAATCGCTCGCCGCCGCCAAGACATTGGACGAGCAGGGCATCAGTGCCGAGGTCATCGATCTGCGCACGCTCGTGCCGCTCGACGTCGACACCATGATCGAGTCGGTGCGACGGACCGGGCGTGCGGTGGTCGTGCACGACGCTGTCCAGTTCGCAGGTCCAGGCGCCGAGATCGTCGCCGTCCTGCAGGCCGAATGCTTCGGTGACCTCACCGCGCCCATCGAACGGGTAGCCGCGAGGTTTGTCCCGACACCCGCCGCACCAACCCTCGAAGCGCAGATCTATCCGTCTGCGGCGCGCGTCGTCGAGGCTGTTGCGCGGACCCTCGAGAAGGCGGATGCCGGTGGCTGAGTTCGTCATCCGCATTCCACGGGTTTCGGTGGCCGTTTCGGAAGCCGAGCTCACCGAGCTCCTCGTCGCTGCGGGCGAGCACGTGGCGGAAGGAACGCCCATCTACGTCATCGCCACCGAGAAGGTGGAACAGGAAATCGAAGCGGGTGCATCGGGCACCGTGCAGTGGACGGGCACGGTCGGGACCACCTACGACATCGGCGCCGAAATCGGCGTCATCACGTCATAACGAAATCGCCAGGAGGACACATGGATATGAACGAGACTCGCGAAAGAATCATCTACCAAAAAGATGGGCCCATCGCGAAAATCACGTTGAACTGGCCTGAGAAGGCCAACGCGCAGGACCAGAAGCTCGCCGAGGAGGTCGACGCCGCGCTGCTCGACGCCGATCGCGACTACGACATCAAGGTGCTGGTGCTGAAGGCCAACGGAAAGGGTTTCTGCTCCGGACATGCCATCGGCGACAACGCCACCGACTATCCGGCGTTCGTGGAGAACGCCATGATCACGGGTCACCCCTGGAAGGCGCAGTCCGACCTGTTCGTCAAGCCGACGCTGAACCTGTGGGAGTTCTCCAAGCCCACGATCGCGCAGGTGCACGGCTACTGCGTGGGCGGCGGCACACACATGGGGCTGACCACCGACATCGTGATCGCTTCCGACGATGCGTACTTCTCCTACCCGCCGCTGCAGGGCTTCGGCATGCCGTCGGGCGAATGTTCCATCGAGCCGTGGGTGTTCATGAACTGGCGCCGAGCCGCTTACTACCTGTTCACCGCCGAGGTAATCGACGCGAAGAAGGCGCTGGAAGTCGGACTGGTCAACGAGGTGGTCAAGCGTGAGGACCTCGACGCGCGCGTCGACGCGATCGCCCGCCACATCGCCCAGGCCCCGTTGACGACGCTGATGCTCACCAAGGCCAATCTCAAGCGGGCCTGGGAGCTGATGGGCATGCGGGTGCACTGGCAGAGCTCCAACGACCTGGTCGCGCTCGCCTCGATCAGCAAGGACGTCCAGCAGCTGATCCAGCAGGTGTTCAAGGACAAGGTGCTGCCGTCCGAACATGCGCGCCGCCAGGCTGCGGCCGCGTCTGACGGTGCCGCCACGTAGGGCCTCCCCGTGAACGCCGCGCACGTGAGGAGCAGAAGATAAATCTGGCCGACCACGCGGCCGGTGATCCCGACTCACCGGCCCTGATCGTCGCGGACGGTCGCACGATCACCTACGGCGAGTTGTTCGGACGGAGCCAACGCGTCGCGGCCCTGCTTCACGAAGCTGGCCTGCGGCGCGGCGACGGGGTGGCACTGGTACTGCCGAACCGCCCCGAGTTCTTCGAAATCACCTGGGGCGCTCAGCTTTCCGGGCTGTACTACAGCGCGGTGAACACACACTTCACACCCGACGAAGTGGCCTACGTCATCGGTGACTCCGACGCCAAGGCGGTCTTCATCGACGCGTCAATGGCCGAGCTCGGAATGCAGATCCTAAACGTCAGCGACGGCGTCGACGTCCACGTGGTCGTGGGCGGTGCTCTGCCCGGATGGCGACCCTACGAGGACGCTTTGGCTGAAAGCGCTGCAGCACCAACGATTTCAGACGGATCCGAGATGCTCTACTCGTCGGGCACCACTGGGCGGCCCAAGGCCGTTCGGCGGCCACTACCCGATGACGGCCAGGGGTCGTGGGCTCAGAAGGTGCTTGAGTACTCGCTCGCGCAGCGGTACGACATGACCCCGTCCAGCGTGTATCTCTCGCCGGCGCCGCTGTATCACGCCGCGGGAATCAACTACACGATGGCGGTGCATCGGGTGGGCGCCGCCTCGATCCTGATGCCCAAGTTCGACGCCGAGACCGTGTTGCGCCTGATCGAGGATCACCGCGTCACGCATGCGCAGTTCGTGCCGACCATGTTCGTGCGCATGCTGAAGCTGCCCCAGGACGTCCGCGACAAGTACGACGTCTCCAGCCTCCGGTGCGTCATCCACGCCGCCGCGCCGTGCCCGGTCGACGTCAAACATCGGATGATGGACTGGTTCGGGCCGATCATCCACGAGTACTACGGGGGCACAGAGGGATTCGCGGGCACGATCATCGGCCCCGAGGAGTGGCTCGCGCATCCCGGCTCTGTCGGCAAACCGTTCAGCCCCGTGCACGTCGTCGGTGAGGACGGCGCCGAGCTACCCGTCGGTGAATCCGGCGAGCTCTACTTCGAGGGCGGCCCGAAGTTCGAGTACTTCAAGGACCCTGGGAAGACGGCATCGGTGTCCAACGATCGCGGCTGGCGCTCGCTGGGCGACA
The DNA here is from genome assembly GCA_963822305.1 of uncultured Actinomycetota bacterium. Lineage (GTDB taxonomy): Bacteria > Actinomycetota > Actinomycetes > Mycobacteriales > Mycobacteriaceae > Mycobacterium. Next base: position 71,749 of record CAWGHF010000016.1, read on the forward strand.
TGGGCTACGTCGACGAGGACGGCTACATGTATCTCACCGACCGCTCGACGTTCATGATCGTGTCGGGCGGGGTGAACATCTACCCGCAGGAGGCGGAGAACGTTCTGGTGATGCACCCGAAGCTGGTGGACGCGGCGGTGTTCGGCGTGCCGAATGACGAATACGGCGAAGAGGTGAAGGCCGTCGTGCAACCCGTCGAGGGTGTAGAGCCCGGTTCGGCGCTCGAGGCCGAACTCATCGACTACTGCCGGGCGAATCTGGCCACTTACAAGTGCCCGCGGACCATCGAGTTCGATGCCGAGCTGCCACGCGATCCGAACGGCAAGCTGTACAAGAGGCGGATCCGCGAGCGCTACTGGCAGGGCCGCCCATCGCGCATCGTCTGATCAGTCGAGCGAGAAATCGATGACACCGCGCACGATCTCACCGTTGAGCTGATCGCGGTAGCCCTCGTTGATGTCGTCGAGCCGGTAACGCCGGGTGATCATCTCGTCAAGCTGCAGCAGTCCCGCCTCATAGAGCTTGGCGAAACGAGCGACGTCCACCCGAGGATTGCACGACCCGAGCACCGTGCCCACCAGGCTCTTGTTCCACAGGATGAACTCCTGCAGGTTGATCGCGATGGAATTCGTCGTGGTGGCGGTCATGCCGGTCAGCACACAGGTTCCGCCCTTGCGTGTCAGGCTCAAGGCCGCCTGCACATCATCTCCGGAGATGAGAGACGGCGACACCACGACGCTGTCCGCCATCACACCGTGCGTCAAATCGCGGAGCAGGTCGGCGGCCTCCTCGGTGCTCGAGACGCTGTGGGTGGCACCGAATCCCAGGGCCGACTTCTGCTTGAACTCCACCGGATCGACCGCGATGATCTGCGCGGCCCCGTTGATGCGTGCACCCTGGACCGCGCCGGTGCCGATCCCGCCGACACCTATGACGACGACCGTATCGCCGGTTTTCACCTTCGCACGGTTCTCCGCGGAGCCGTAGCCGGTCGGAATCCCGCACGACAACAGCGCCATTGGCAGCAATGGGAGGTGGGGGTCGATCTTGACGATCGAATCCGTGGAAACCACAGTGTGTTTCGAGAACGCACCGACCTTGGACAGGTGGCCGAGATTACGGCCGTCCGCGGTGTGATGGCGGAAGGTGCCGTCCGTCGGCATACCGGGAATCATCACCTGGGCGCCCATGTCACAGATGTACTCCATGCCCGAGCTACACCACCGGCATTGGCCGCAGACCGCGACGAACGACGTCACGACGTGGTCGCCCGGCGCGAACTCGGTCACGCCCTCGCCGACCTCGGCCACCACTCCCGACCCTTCGTGGCCGCCGATCATCGGGAACATGCCGGGGAGGCCGAACGACTCCATCACCTCGTTGGGCACGGACATGTCGCCGTTGCGGATGTGCTCGTCGGAGTGGCACAGCCCGGCGGCGGCCATCTCGATCAGGACCTCGCCTGCCTTAGGCGGGTCGAGTTCGAATTCTTCCACCGACCACTGCCGACCCATGTCGTGCAGGATCGCCGCGCGGGTCTTCATGCGACGGGGCGGAAGGTCACGGGGAGATGCTTCGGGGAGCGGAACGGCATGCCCACGATCTTGGTGTCGTCGTCTTCCAGCAGCTGCAAGTCCGTCACCCGATCGAAGATGCTGGTCAGCATGGCCTTGGTCTCGACCCGCGCGAGGTGCATGCCGAGGCAGCTGTGGATCCCGCCCGCGAACGAGATGTGCGCGCGCCGCGGTCGGTGGATGTCGAACACGTTCGGATTCTCCCACCGGTTCTCGTCGCGATTGGCCGAACCCATGCACACGTTGATCTGTGCGCCCTCCGGGATCGTCATGCCGTGCATCTCGACATCGCGGGTGGTGTTGCGCGCCACTAAAACCAAGGGGGTCTCGTACCGAATGCCTTCCTCGATCGCGGCCGGAATGAGGCTCCGATCCTGTTGCAACGCCTCGAGCTGGTCGGGATGGGTCAGGAGCAGCTGCAGCAGATTTCCCGAGGATCGGTAGGTGGTCTCGAGCCCGGCGGGCAACAGCAACCGCAGAAACGAGATGATCGCCTCGTCGGTGAGTTTCTCGCCGTCGATCTCCGCGGCGACGAGGTCGCCGATGACGTCGTCGGTCATCGTGCTGCGCCGCTGATCCACCTGCTCCTGGAAGTAGGTGCCCAGTTCGACTGAGGCCGTCAGGCCGGCCTCGATGTCCTCGGTGATCGAGATGAGCTGAAGCGACAACCGCCGGAACATCTCGAGGTCTTCCTGCGGTAAGCCCAGAAGCGCAGCCGTCACCCGGGTCGGGAACTCGAACGTCACCGCCTTGACCAGATCGGCGACGCCGTCGTTCTTGAACTCATCGACCAGTTGATCGCAGATCGGGTCGATCACCTCGGGTTCCCATTGTGCGAGCGCGCTCTGCTTGAAGGCCTTGCTCACCAGGCTGCGATGGTCGTGATGCTGTTTACCGTGCATGCCGAGGATCGTCGGGCCGAAGACGAGGCCGATCGTGTTGTTGTACATCTCCGAGGCGAACACCGTGTCCTCGCGGAAGGCGGCGAAGACGCTCTCGAAGTCGAACAATGTCCAGTTTTCTTCGACCTTGAGCTCTGCCGGCATCAAATCGCTCTCCATGAGCGTGCCGCGCCACACCGGCGCCGTTTTGCGCATGTGCTCGAAGTAGGGATAGGGATCGTTCACCAAGTCGGGGGCGCTTGACGGATCCTGCGATTCGGTGCTGATTGTCACACTTGCCTCCCGGCGCAGCGTCTAGCGGGTCGGTCGCTCTATCTTTACTATTTTAGTATCCTAGGTCAAGGAGAACTGAAGGGATGTTGATGCAGCGCCGTCCGGTGTGTGCGATCGAGGACCTGCCCCCAGGGAGCATGAAGCTGGTGGAGGCCGGCAAGTTCGGCGTGGGCGTCTACAACATCGACGGCTCCCTGTATGCAATCGCGAACTACTGCTCGCACGAGGGCGCGCCGCTTTGTGCCGGCTATGTCGTCGGGACCACCGAGTTCGCGCCCGATGCGCCCGGCCAGGTGCGCTACGTGCGCGAAGGCCAGATCGCGCGGTGCCCGTGGCACAACTGGGAGTTCGACATCACCACCGGGGTCAACGTCGCGGATCCGCAGAAGCGGGTGCGGACATACGAGGTTGATGTCGCCGACGGGCAGGTGTACCTGACCGCATGAGCGAAGCTTGCGAGCGAATCGACAGCACAGAATGCGCCGGCGGAGCCTGCGAGGTCGGCGCATGACAGTCATCGACACGAACGTTCAACCGCATTTCCGGTACAACTCGGAGATCCGGCGCTATCTGCCGCCAGCGCACAAGCTGCGGGCGATCCCCGACGTCGAGCAGCAGTGGTATCAGGCGCCTGGCGGCGACTATCGCCAGGACCTGTACGGCGACGGCTATCCGGCCTCGGACCCCGAGATCGTGGCCAGGCACCTTTTCGAAGAGGGTGGCGTCGACTACGCGATCCTCAATCCTCTGGCGCGGGGCAACATCGCCGACTACCTGCTCAACAGCCGGATCTGCGCAGCGGTTAACGACTGGCTGCTCGACCGCTGGCTCGAGCCCGATGCGACAGGGCGCTTCCGCGGCACGATCAGGATCAACCCCGAAGACGTCAAGGGCGCCGTCGCCGAGATCGAACGGCTGGCAGGCCATCCGAAAATGGTGCAGGTCGGTGTTCCGCTGCAGTCGCGGGAGCCTTACGGCAAGCCGCTGTTCGAGCCGATCTGGGAGGCGGCGGCCGCGCACGGGCTGCCCGTCGCGGTGCACATCAACGGCGGCAACGGCGTCGACTACGCGCCGACGTTCGCCGGCCACGCCTCCACCTATCCCGGCTATGCGGCGTTCATGCCGCTGAACTCGTTCGTCCATCTCGCGACGCTGATCATCGAGGGCGTGTTCGGCAGGCATCCGGATCTGACGTTCGTCTTTGCCGACGGCGGCTACGACCTGCTCACCCCGCTGATGTGGCGGCTCGACACGTTCTGGATGTCGATGCGCGACCAAACGCCATGGGTCGACCGGTATCCGAGCGAATACCTGCCTGACCATGTGCGCTACTGCACGTCTGCACTGGACGGGCCGACAGACGAAAGCCAGGCGCAGCGATGGCTGGATTTCACCGACAAGGCGGACCTGCTCATGTACGGGTCGGGCTATCCGCACTGGTCGACCTCGAGCCCCGACGCCGCGGTCGCGGGCTTCTCCGCCGAACAGCGTGAAAAGGTGCTGTGGCGCAACGCAAGTGACACCTATGGCGTCGCTGCGGAAATGGAAGGAAGTCTGACGTGACCACGATCGAACGTACGGAAGAGGCCGTCGCGCAGGACATCGCGGTGACGATCGTCGACACCGACGTGCACCCGCTGCCGGTATCGGGTGCAGTGCTCAAGTCCTACGCGCCGCCGGAGTGGAAGGACAAGCTCTGGCCGACCGGCAACGCCGTCTCGCCCATGTCGTACTTCTATGACACGCCGGATGCCTACAAGACGAGTTCACTGCGCGTCGACGCATCCCCGCCCCGCGGGGGAGCCGCGGGCAGCGATCCGGAGTTCGCCGCCAAGCAGCTGTTGGTCGACGCCGGTGTGAGCATCGCGGTGCTGGAGCCGATGTGCGACGCCCAGCTGCCGCAGGCCGAACACGTGCTCAAGGCCACCTACAACGACTGGCTGGCCGACGTATGGCTTGGTGACAACAACTGGCACGGCCGGTGGCGCGGCGCCATCAGCGTCACCGCGCAGGACCCCGGCCAGGCCGCGCGCGAGATCGAGCGGTGGGCGGGTCACCCCTACATGGCCGAGGTGCTGATGACGCCGCAGACTCGCGGAATACCCTTCGGCAGCCCGCATTTCGACCCGATGTATGAGGCCGCAGCGCGCAACGGCCTTCCGGTTGCGACCCACCTGATGGGGCAGACACCCTACGAGCTGATTCCGATCTTTCCCGTCGGCAATCCCGCGCACTGGCACGACTTCTTCGCGTCATGGCCGCTGCTCTACGTGTCGCATCTGATGAGCCTGGTGTTCGACGGCGCGTTCGACCGCCATCCTGATCTGAAAGTGGTCTTCGTCGAGGGCGGTTTCACGTGGGCCATGCCGGTGATGTCGCGCATGGACCGGATCTGGGAGCACCGCAAGGCCGATCTGCCGCACGTGCGGCGCAAGCCGTCCGACTACGTCCGCGAGCATGTGCGGTTCACCACGCAGCCGCTCGAGGAGGTCAACGTCGCGGTGTACCGGGAGTACATCGAGATGATGGACCTCGGCGACTGCATCATGTTCTCCACGGATTACCCGCACTGGAGCTACGACGCTCCGGACTGGGCGATCCGGCGGTTCCCCGCTGATCAGCGTGAGCGGATCATGCGCGGCAACGCGACCGCGCTCTACGGGCTGCCGTCGACCGTCAAGGCGCTGCCAGGTGAACGGCTGACCTCCGCCGACTAGCGATTTCGGCGCTCGACTTCCAGTGGCACGACCGGAGCCCGTGCCGAGGGGCCACGCGTAATGGCGTGCAGCCTGATCTCGGGTAGGTCGACCGACGGGTCGAGCGTGTCTAGCCAGGCGACTGCCTCGGCGATATCGGCGGCCCGTATCGCGTACATCTCGAACGGCACGTCCTGCAGCATCTCGGTCTCGACCGGCCCGGGCGTCACGATGTGAACGTTGATGCCGTCGCGGTCGACCTCGCGGGCCAGCGCGCCTGCAAATGCGTTCATGCCCGCCTTCGATGCCGAGTACGCCGTCCTCGCCATCATCGGTTCGTGCGCGGCAGACGACGAGATGAACACGAACCGCGAACCCGGCTTCATCCGCGGCAGTGCCGCGGACGTGACGACGAAGCACGAGTCGAGGTTGGCTGAGATCGTCGCCCGCCATTCGTCGAAAGTCTGCTTGCGGGCGTATGTTCCGCCGAGAATTCCCGATGCGTGGACGAGCAGGTCGATATCGCCTGCGGCCTCCACCGCCGGTGCGAACTTCTCCGGCTCGCTGGCATCGGCCACCACATAGCGGGCCCCCATCTGCTCGGCGGCAGCACGCAGCGGCTCCTCGCGGCGAGCGGTGAGCACGACGTCATAACCCAGCTCAGCGAGCTTGCGGCCGCACTCCTTGCCGATACCTCCGCTGCCACCGGTGATCAACGCCGTACGCACACAGCACCTTTCAGCGCTGGCGTCGGGCCAACGCCTGCGGCGAGAGCGCGACGATCCGCTGTTCGGGATCGGCCGCGCTGAAATACGTCTGGGTGTCGGCGATATGGCGGGTGGCGAGCTTGCGGGCGCGGTCAGCGTCACCGGCCTCGATCGCGTCGGTCAACTTGGTGTGCATGGTCAGGGCGATGCGCCGTTTGCTCATCGACGGGTATTCGCCACGCGCCGCGGTTTCCTTGGCCCAGATGTTCAGGTGGCCGGACCAGAGCGTCTCCAGGCTGCCGACCACCGCGATCATCGTGTGGTTGCCGCAGCCGCGCACGATCTCGTCGTGGAACTGGCCACCGATCTCGGTGAACTTGGCGCCGTCCTCGATGTGCTCGGCCATCGAGTCGTTGATCTCTCTGAGCTTCGGGATGAGCGTCTCGCCGCGGTCGGTCGCGCCTGGCCGCGAGCGACCGCGCACATCGGCTCGAGTTCCTGTAGCGCTGCACCGAGATCCGCCAGCGGCACGGTGTCGCTCTGTAGCAACAGGCCAATCATGTAGGCCGCACTCGCCTTGGCGGGCGCGTGCACCACGGCGCCGCCACGGTTGCCACGGCGGACCGAGACCAGGCCCTCGGTTTCGAGGATCCGCAAGGCTTCCCGCAACGAAACCAGGCTGACGTTGAACTGCTCGACCAGAATCTCCTGGCGCGGCAACAGGTCGCCATCGGACAATTCGCCGTCGATGATCTGACGGCGGAGTTCATCGGCAACGATCTCGGCCGTCCGGCGCGCCCCGAGCCTGCGACGGGCCTCGGGGCCGATTCCCAATGTTGTCATTGCATGGCAATGTTAACAGCGATAGCCGTGCTACCAGGGGTCTACGGGTTCGCTATCTGACAAAAGTTACTAAGATGACAAAGAAACGCCCCGGGAGGTTGTGCGCGTGAGTGACGGAGAATCCACTCCGCTCTGTGATCTGCGCGTCGTGGAGGTCAGCGACCGCATCGCCGGCGCGTACTGCGGGAAGCTGTTCGTCGACGCGGGCGCCGAGGTGGTGAAGATCGAGCCCGCCGCGGGCGATCCGTTGCGTCGCTTCACCGCAACCGGTGCCAGGCCCGCCGACGGATGCCGATTCACCGCTGTTCAGCTATCTGTCCGCCGGGAAGCGCAGCGTGACAAAGGTTTCCGAAGATCTGTTGGCCGCGGCCGACATCGTGCTCGTGACCGGTAACCGGTCCGCCGCCGCCGCGCATGGCATCGATCCGGAGCGGCTGCTCGAGGCAAGGCCGGACTGCGTGGTCGTGACCATCTCCGACTTCGGCTGGACCGGGCCGTGGTCGGAGCGACCCGCGACCGAGTTCACCCTGCAGGCCGACGTCGGGGCTCACCGGCTTCCGCGGCGATCCCGCTGGCCCGCCGATTTCGATCGGGGGCGACCTGGGCGAGTACATGGGCGCGGCATGGGCCGCATATGGCGCGATGGCGCTGCGCCGTCGCGTCGCACGCGGCGGCCCGGGTGGCCACCTCGACTTGTCCATGCTCGAGGCGATCACGTTGATGCAGAGCAGCGAATGGCTGCACTCGCAGCTGCTGCAGCGGCCACCCGTCAAGCGCTCGGTCGAGGTGCCGTCGATCGAGCCCGCCAAGGACGGCTACGTGGGCATCAGCATGGTCACCGGTCAGCAGTGGCTGGACTTCGCCGCAATGGTCGACTGTCCCGACTTCACCGAGAATCCGCAGTTGCGGTTCCAGATCGGGCGATGGGACTACCGCGACTGGATTCGTGAACGGATCGACCCGTGGATGCGCGACCGGACCGTCTCCGAGATCGTCGAGCTCGGCCAGCTCTTCCGGTTGCCGCTGGCTCCGCTCGGCAACGGTTCGACGATCCCGGACATGGATCACTTGCAGACGCGTGGCGTGTACATCGACAACCCCGCGGGATTCCGGCAACCGCGCGCACCCTGGCTCATGTCGGCCGCGAACCAGGCGCCGGTGCGCCCCGCCCCCGCGGTAGGGGAAGCCGACGGCGTCTCTGTCTGGGAGCCAAGGGAATCCGAGCCTCGCACACAGTCCGCGGGGGCGCCGCTCGCCGGTGTGCGGGTCGTCGATTTCACGGCGTTCTGGGCCGGCCCCGCCGCCGCTCATTCGTTGGCGGCGCTCGGAGCCGACGTCATCAAGATCGAGTCGATCCAGCGGCCGGACGGCATCCGCTATTCCGGCGGGATGCGCACCGACGTCGACGACTGGTGGGAGTACGGCTGGGTGTTCCACGCGATGAACACCAACAAGCGGTCGGTCACGCTCGACCTGCAGTCCACCGACGGTCTCCGGCTCGTCAAGGAACTTGTGCGCCAGGCCGATGTCGTGATCGAGAACTTCTCCCCGCGGGTGATGGATCAATTCGGCCTCGGCGCCGACACCCTGCTCGAACTCAATCCCCGCGTCGTCGTCGTGCGAATGCCTGCGTTCGGATTGACCGGTCCATGGCGGGACCGGGTCGGTTTCGCGCCGACAATGGAGCAGATCGCCGGCCTGGCCTGGGTGACCGGCCTACCCGACGGTCTGCCCGTCGCACCGCGCGGTGCCTGCGATCCACTCGCGGGCGCACATGCGGCGTTCGCGACACTGACGGCGCTGGAGTTCGCCGATCGTACGGGCCAAGGCCAACTCGTCGAGGTTCCGATGATCGAGACGGTGCTCAACGTGACCGCCGTGCAGACAATGGAATTCGAGGTTTTCGGGAAGGTCATGAAGCGCCGGGGCAACCGTGGGCACAGTGCGACGCTGCAGGATGTCTACCGGTGCGCGGGCGATGACAACTGGATCGCGGTGAGCGTACGTACCGACGATGAGCTCTCCGCCTTGGCCGAACTCATCGGCGGTAAGGGCGTCGACGTCGAGGAGTGGCTCGTCACGCAGGACGTCGACGATGCCGTGGAAAGGCTTACGGCGGTGGGGATTCCGGCGGCCGCGGTGATCTCACCGTCATTGGTGACCGAGAACCCGCAGTTGGTGCACCGCGGATTCTTCGAACGGCTCGAGCATCCGAGGACCGGCGCCGGCCTGTATCCATGCCCTCCGTTCGCCCGGCTCGACGATGGACAGAGGTGGCTGCTTCGCACACCGCCGACGTTGGGCCAGCACAACGAAGAGGTGCTCACGGAGTTGTGCGGCGTCACCAAGGATGATCTGCAGCGGCTGGCCGACGACGGTGTCATCGGCACCAGGCCGAAGGGCGCGTGACCCGGCGTCAGTGGAGTCAGCGCCGCTTCAACGAGATCGGCATTCCGTCGAAGATCGTCATGTTGTTGGTGAGGTTGGGATAGGCGATCTTCGGCGAGCCGAGGCTGATTTCGTCTGCATGACACAGCAATTCGTCGAGCACCGCACGGATTTCGGCGCGGGCGAGCATCGCGCCAAGGCAATGGTGCGGTCCGCCGCCACCGAATGTCACGTGCGGGTTCTCGGCGCGGCCGATATCGAATGCGAACGGGTTGTCGAAGACCTCCTCATCGCGATTGGCCGAGCGCAGCATCGCCACCACCCGCTCACCCTTCGGGATCGTTATCCCGTCCATCTCGACGTCGACCTTCGTGCTGCGCGTCCAGAACGTCACCGGCGACGCCCACCGCAGCACCTCCTCGACGGCGCTCGACCGGACCGCCTCGTCCTCGCGATACCGCTCGATCTGCTCAGGGTTGGCGACGAAGGCCTGAAGCCCGGAGGCCAACGCGTTCTTGGTGGTGTCGCTGCCTGCGAACGCGATGACGAAGAAGAAGATCTCCAGTTCGTTGGCCGGGATCGACAGCTGTTCGCCGTTCTCGTCGGTCACGACCGCCGACGTCAGGGTGCTCCAGATGTCGTCGGTGGGGTTGCGCCGCTTCTCCGCCGTGAGCTCGAACGCATAGGTGAAGATCTTCCCGAACAGTTCCATCGCGTTCTGCTGGGCGACGGCGTCCTCCGACGATGCCACCTTGAGGATGCGATCAAGCGTGTCGAAGATCTCCGGCCGGTCTGCCTCGGGAATGCCGATGATGTCGCCGATGACCGACATCGGCAGCACGTCGGCGACATCGTCGATCCAGTCACCCTCGCCGGCCGTGAGCAGCCGGTCGACCATTCCCGCCGCGCGCCTGCGGATGCCCTCCTCGAGCTTGCCGATCGCCTTCGGCGTGAACGCGTGCGACATCACCCGTCGCCGCTTGAGGAGATCCGGTGGGTCCATGTTGATGATGGTCGGCGCCGAGCCGATGACACCCACACCCTGGATGAGTGGACCATCGGTTGCGGTGAAGGAGTCGGTGTCGCGGTGGATGCGCTGGGCGTGCCGGTGCTTGGTGGCCATCCAGAAGTCCCGCTTGACGGTCTTGGCCACGCCGTCGGTCAGCTCGTGGTGGAAGAGCGGCCGGTCGCGGCGCAGCTCGGCGAACAGCTCGTCGGGAAAACCGTTCCGCCACAAGGTGGAATCCGACAGATCGACTGGTGTGGTCGTGGGCATGCAGGCTCCTGGTTTGGCTGTCCTTGACCTAGAATGCTTAAAATAGTAACAATAGACGACGGACAGGGCCTGACCTGCCCAAATATCGCGCGGATGGAGACGGCATGACGGACACGATCGACGATCCCACCATCGATCCGTCGGAGCGTGAGTTCGGCCCGAGCGGTATCAGCCTCTCGAAGTACCGCTTCCCGACCGGCTGGTTCATCGTCGGTTTCGCCTCAGAGCTGGACAACGGGCAGGTCAAGCGGGCGCATTACTTCGGCGAGGAATTGGTCATCTTCCGCACCGCGTCGGGCAAGGTCAATGTGCTCGACGCCTACTGCCTGCACCTTGGCGCGAATATGGGGGTCGGCGGCACCGTCGAGGGCGAGCACATCGTCTGCCCGTGGCACGGCTGGCAGTGGCGGGGAGACGGCACCAACGCGCTGATCCCGTACAGCAAGATCGGCTGCAAGCAGAACGTGAAGATCAAGAGCTACCCCGCGCAGGAGTGGTACGGGTTCATCGTGGTGTGGCACGAACGCCATGGCCGCGCGCCCTACTGGCAGCCGCCCGTCCTTCCCGAGTTGGAAACCGACGACTACTACCCACTGCACCCGCACTCACGCATGCTCAACCGGGTCAAGGTGCATGCGCAGATGATCATCGAGAACGCAGCCGATCCGTATCACGTGCAGTTCGTCCACAAGGCCGACAGCGCCGCCAACACCACGTCGTTCGATGCCAACGGCTACCACCTGCACGCGACGGTGACCGCGAACTTCGGCGGCGGCCGCGCTTCGACATGGCTCACACCCGACGGACCCGTCGACGCGAACATCATCTATGACAACTACTCGTTGGGGCTCGGCATCGTGCGGTTCCCCAAGGAACTCGTCGCGACCATCGAGGTGACGGGTCAGACCCCGGTCGACGAGGACTACACCGACTACTTCTACACCCAGGCGTCGGTTCGCGAACCCGGCGACACCGGTGACAAACCGGCAGGCCGCGCTGCGAAGTTCCTTCAGTTGCAACAGGAAGTCATCAAGCAGGACTTCTTCACCTGGGAGAACATGAAGTACTTGGAGAAGCCCAATCTGGCCCCCGAGGAAGCCCGCGACTATGCCGCGCTACGGCGATGGGCGCACCGGTTCTACCCGGGCGAAGAGCCGTCGCCGATCGACTTCGGGTACACCGCCGGCGGCGAACCGGACCCGGCGGCGGCGGGTGCCTGACGGCGGTAGGCCGGGCGGGCCGATCGGTCCGTCGCAGTTCGGTGTCGAGCGCTTCACGATCCCGGACGTGCTGGACCAGCGCGCTGAGCAGATCGGCGACCGCACGATGATGACCATTGCCGGTACGCCGGTGACGTTCGCGCAGATGCGAGATCGTTCGTGTGCGGCCGCGAACGTGTTGGCCGACAACGGTGTCGCGAGGGGTGACACCGTTGCGCTGTTCACGGCGACATGCCCCGAGTGGGTGTACTTCTGGCTCGGCGCAGCGCGGATCGGGGCGGTGACGGCTGCGGTGAACGTTGCCAACAAGGACGAGTTTCTCGTGCACGCGCTGCGCTTGTCGCGGGCCAAAGTCGTCATCACCGACGCCGAACGACACGGCCGCCTGAACGAGATAGTCGACCGGGTTGAGACCGCGAGAACTGTGCTCGTCGTTGGGGATTCGTTGACCGATGAGTTGGCGTGCGCGTCCACCGCCCCGCCCGATGCGGAACCCAACCGGTCCGGACGAGTTGGCCGCGCTGTTCTTCACCTCGGGCACCACCGGACCGTCGAAGGCGGTGGCAACGACATGGCATTACCTGTTCTCGGCGGCGGCCGGCGTGGCGACTGCCTGGGAGCTTGTGGCGGGTGACGTGGTGTGGAGCGCCATGCCGTTGTTCCACCTGAGCGCCGCGCCCTCGGTGCTGGCGCCGATGCTTCTTGGCGCGACGACGGTGTTGTCGGCGGCATTCCGGCCGAGCGAAGTTATCGGACGAGATACGGTCCTGCGGCGCAGCGGGTTTCGCAGGCGCGGGAGCTATGGTCTCGATGCTGTGGAACCAGCCGCCGGACGCTCGAGACTCGCAGTTGCCGCTGAGGTTCATCTCGGCGGCACCGATCGCAGCCGATATGTACCGCAGCATCGAGCAGCGTTACGACGTCAGGATCGTGACGATGTACGGAATGACGGAAGCCTTCCCGATCGCGTTCAAGGGGGTCTCCGAGGATGGTGTTCCCGGAACATCGGGGCGGGTGAACCCCGCATTCGACGTCCGAATCGTCGACAGTGACGGGAGGCCCGTGCCCGCAGGCTCTGTCGGCGAGATCACCTGCAGGCCGAAGTCGGCCAACGCGATGAGCCTGGGCTACGTCGATTCCGCCGCGATCGACTCGCAGCTGGTGGTCATGCCGCACAAGGAGTGGTTCGGTACGGGTGATCTCGGCTCCTTCGACGACGACGGAAACCTGACCTACATCGACCGGGTGAAGGACTCTCTGCGGCGGCGCGGCGAGAACGTGTCCTCGGTCGAGGTCGAGACCACGGTGATGCGCCATCCCGCAGTGCTCGAGGCGGCCGCCGTCGCCGTACCCAGCGATCTGGGCGAGGACGACATCCTGGTCGTCGTCACGGTGGCTCCGCAGGCGGACCTCGACCACGCCGAGCTGTTGGACTTCTGCTCCGCGCGGATGCCGTATTTCTGCGTGCCGCGGTATCTGGAAGTCCTCGACGAGATACCGAAAAACGTCATCGGGCGAGTCCGCAAGGACCTGCTGCGCAAGAGAGGTCTCGGCGAGAACGCATGGGACCGCGAGGATCACGGCTACATACTCAGTCGCTAGGACGGGAGAAAAACACATGGCGATGACCTATCAGCAGGAGTTCGTGCTCGCCGGGGTGGCCGGACGCGCGGCCATCCTGAACCTGACCGCACGATACAACCGGTTGTATTCGGCAGGCGATCTGGCGGGCTGGCTGGCTTGTTTCCGTCATTCTGGGGCGACGGTTGTTCGGGCGGGGGAGACATTCACCGACCTGCGTGCCGCATTCAACGGTGGCGGCGGGAAACGGCTCGTCACCGTCGACCATGAGATCTCGGTCGACGGGGTCGACGCGACGCAGCGTTGCGTTGCTCTAGTTTTCGTTGGAACTGAACTTCATGCCACCGGTATCTACACCGACCGGCTCATCTACGAGCGGGGCGGCTGGTACTTCACATCACGCGAGCTCGAATGGGACGTGGTGCCAAGCAAAGACGCGTTACCGGTATGAGCCGGTGACCGCGGGTATCCGCTACGAGTTCGCGTTCGGCACCTACGAGGATGCCGTGCGCATGGTCGGCGTGCGCAGCGACCCGAGGTTCGCGGGCACGGCGGTGAGTGCGGCGCGTATCCAGCATTTCGCTTCGATGGTGCAGGACGGCAACCCGGCGTACTGGGATCGCGATTTCGCCACGCAGGTGTGGGGCGGGCTGGTCGCCCCGCCCGCGTTGTTGATGGGTTGGCTGATTCCACCGCCGTGGCTGCCCAACGGCCAGCGACCGATCCCGTCGATCGCGATCCGCGTACCGCTTCCGGGTACGACGTTCATCAATGCGTCCAACGACGTCGAACTCGTGACACCGATCGTCGAGGGTGATCGTCTCAAGGTGGTCGAAGAGGTCGTGTCGGTGTCCCCGGAGAAGCGAACGAAGGTCGGCGTCGGCCATTTCGTCGAGACCTGTGACAGCTACTACCGCGAAGACGGGTCCCTGGTCGCGACGAACCGAAACACGTTGTTCCGCTTCACCCCGACGGATTCGCCATGAGCAGCTACCGCAGACTGGCGTGGAGCGATGTCACGGTGCCAACGGAACTCGCGGAGGTCGTCGACGAGATCAGCTACCAGCGTGTGGTGATGAATCCTGGCGCGACGTGGGATTATTTTCCCGGCCACTATGACCCCGCCTACGCCGAAAGCCACGGGCATCCAACGATCTTCGTGAACACGATGCATCTCGCGGGTTTCATCGACCGGATCGCGACCGACTGGGCGGGACCGTACAGCCGGGTGGTGCGGCGCAAGGTGTCGATGATCGGCTCCGTCTACGCCGGCGATTCCATGGTCGGTCGTGGCCGCGTCGTCGACAAGCGATGCGAGAAGACCGGTGACACCATGCGGTACCTGGTGGACCTCGAGATCGCGATCTTCAACCAGCGCGACGAACTGTGCTGCCCGGCCGAGGTGACCCTCGAGCTCTCAGGTTAGAACCGCACTGGTCATGACACGTTCATTCACGGCACATTCAACGCTCACGCCCTGCCAATACACAGGTTCAAGGTTTTAGCTTCGTCCATTCCAACGATGCAAACAACGGTGGGCATGTGAAGCAGATCGTTATTGCGGCCAGCACCGTCGGCGCCGCAGGTGTGGCCGTCGGCGTATTGGGGGTGCTCGGTGTAGGCATCGCGTCGGCGAATACCTCCGCACCACCGGACGTGGTGGGAATGACGTACAGCGACGCGGTTTCGAAGATCGAAGACGCCGGCGGCACGCCCAAGATCCAAGTGACCGTGGGCGACCGGCAGGCCGCGATAGGCGACTGCCTGGTCACTAGCGCCACGAACGCGCCGTTCATGGAAGTGTCCGACGGTGCCTTTCAGCATGTTGACAGCGTGGTCTTGCTGGCCCTCAACTGCGACAGGGGAGTCGCGACGGCCGTTACGCCGGGCGCCTCGCTGGGCAGCCCGGAGGGCCGGGCATTCCAGGCCAAGGCGGAGAAAGCCGCCGCGGCTGCGAAGCAGAACCAGTAAGACTTACCTCTAGCTCAGCGGCAGTTCGCCCGCGGTCACCGTCGACTGCACCTCGGTGTACTGCGAGAGGCCTTCCGGGCCGAACTCGCGACCGATGCCGGACTGCTTGAACCCGCCGAACGGCGCGCTGGTGTCGAGCTGGTACATGTTGATTCCGTAAGTGCCGGTGCGGATCTCGGCTGCAATCTGCAGACCGTGTGCGACATCGGCAGTCCAGACCGAGCCGGCCAGTCCGTAGTCGCTGTCGTTGGCGATGCGGATCGCATCGGCTTCGTCGGTGTACTTCAGCACCGTCAGCACCGGGCCGAAGATCTCCTCGCGGGCGATCTTCATATCGTTGGTCGCGTCGGTAAACAGCGTGGGCCGGACATACCAACCGCGGTCGTACGGCTTGTCGGCGCCTCCCACAACCACTTTCGCGCCTTCGTCGATGCCGGACTGAATGTAGCCCTGCACGCGCTGCTGTTGGCGCTGGGCGACAAGGGGCCCGACGTCGGTCGACTCATCGGCCGGGTCGCCGACCTGAAGTCCGGACACCATGTCGGCGAGCGCGTCGACGATCTCGTCGTGCCTGCGCTCGCTGACCAGGATCCGCGTCTGTGCCACGCACGCCTGCCCGTTGTTCATCAGGCCGGCCATCTTGAGATGTTTGACCGTGTGGTCGATGTCGGCGTCGTCGAGGATGATCGCAGCGGACTTGCCACCGAGTTCGAGGCTCACCCGCTTGAGCTGCTCACCGCACGCCGCGGCGATGTGCCTGCCCGTCGCCGACGATCCGGTGAACGCGATCTTGTCGACGCCGGGGTGCCGGACGAGGGCTTCGCCGGCCTCCCGGCCGCCGGGGACGATCGACACCACGCCCTCCGGCAGGTCGAGCTCCTCCAGCATCTCGGCCAGCCACATCGCATCGAGCGGCGTCTCCGGGGCCGGCTTGACGACGACGGTGCAACCGGCGATCAGCGCGGGGATCATCTTGGGCATGATCAACACCTGGGGGACGTTCCACGGCACGATCGCGCCGACGACGCCGACGGGCGCGCGCCGTACCTGAACCTCGCCGAACAGACCCTGCCTGCGTTCGACCCAGCCGAAGTCCTTGGCCGTGGCCAGGGTCAGGTACATCTGTGACAAGGCCCCGTTCGCCTGGCCCAACCTGCTGAAGGTGCGCGGTGACCCCATCTCGGCGGTGATGAGATCGGCCATCTCCTCCGCGTGGGCGGTGTAGACGGTTGCGAGCTTCTCGATCTTCTCCATTCGCTCCGAGACCGGGAGCCGTGGCCACGGTCCTTCGTCGAATGCCTTGCGAGCGGCCAGTACCGCCCGGTCGACATCCTGCGGAGCGGCTTCCGGCGTCTCACCGATCGGTTGCTCGGTGTGTGGGGAGATCACCGAGATCCGTTGCCCGGTAGCCGGCTCCTGCCAGCGGCCACCGATGTAGAGCTGGTCGTAGGAGAGGGATCTCATGCGTTGGCCTCCTTTCCCTCACGGCGTCACCGCCCGTCGCGCTAAAGTTACTATTACTGCTAACATAGCAAAAAAGGAATCTGGGAGTGCCCGTGGGTGATGACTGGCGTCGGTATCCGTTCGAGCTGGTGCCGGGTGACCCGCATTTCGTCTTTCCCGCCGCCGAGGCCAATCACCCCACGTGCGAGTCGGACACCTGGTTTCTCGCCGGCGAACTCACCGGCGAAACCGATCGAAAGTTCGCTTTCCTCACCATCTTCAACAAGAACCGGCCCGGGCAGGCGATCGTCGCAGACTTCTACACGCTCGCGCTTTTCGACCTCGACAACGGCACGTACGGCACCTACACCGACTACGACATGCCGTCGACGAACAAGAAGAGCGATGTGCCGCCGAAACTCACGGTGGGCGACGACCACCTGGACATGACATACGACAGTCGTGCGGGGACCGCGGTCTGGCGCACCTGCCGTGACGAGGCGGGCGACCTTCTGCCCTACACATACGACGTCACCTTCTGCGGTACCGACCAGCACGGTAGCGAGATGCGGCTGGACCTGCACGTGACGCCGTCGCGCGCGCCGGTGCCGCTGGGCGCCGCGGCGTACAACGGGGTCATCGAGTGCTTCGGGCAGGCGACCACGTACTCGTACTTCCAGACCGGTATGACGATGACCGGAACGCTGTCCTGGGGTTCGGTGCAGGAGACTGTCACCGGATCTACCGGCCACGTCGACCGCCAGTGGTTTCCGCTGGTGGCCAACGACGGTGGGGGGACCGGCGACATCCGCTCCCGCGCGCACGAATGGCGCACGATCAATCTGGACAACGACGTCGACCTGAGCATTTGGCGGCAATTCGATCGTACGAACCGCAATGCGCTGCAGCCCTTTTCGGGTGCCACGACGAGCTCGCCGGACGCCGACCCTGAGTATGCCGACGACATCGAGGTCACCGTCACCAGCTACGTGCGCTGGCCCGAGACGATCCGCACGTTGGTCCCGCCGCCCGCCGCGGCACGGTACATGCCCGACCGCCATCGCCTGACGTCGCGAAAGCTCGACCTGGACCTGACAGGGGAGCCGCTCGTGCCTGCCCCCGCACACGGCCTGCCGTTGGAGTACATGGAAGGCCCGTACCGGTATCAGGGCACATTCCGCGGCGAAACGGTCAGCGGCTTCGCGTTCTACGAACGGTCACTGGCGCTGTATCGGGATTGGGAACTGGCCGACGTGCTCGAGGTCGCCGAGCCGGGGGAGCGCGATGAAGTGGCGCGCCTCATCGAGGAGCAGCGCTGACGGCGTTCGTCCACGTCTCGTGTCGATGTTGCAGTCCCGGTTCGTTGCGGCCGAACACGAGGTGTTCCCTGACGCCCGACGCGAGGTTGGCCTGTAGCTTCTCGACCAGTGCGTAGTCCTCGTCACGGACGGTGCCGTGGGCGTACTCGAACACCGCCTGCGCACCGGCGGCGGTCGACTCATCCGACAGGTCCAGCGGCGTCGAGTTCTGGTGCACGGTGATCGACCGGCCCGCAACGTCACTCGGGTAGACCCGGAACAGCTCGCCGTTGGCGATCGTCGCCGACAGCACGATGTTGGGGAACAGTGCGTAGATGACGACCATGTTCTGCAACGGGTCCCACTGCTCTTCGTTGCCGTCGTCGAGGTCGAGGATGCCGTTGAGCGGGAACACCAGCCGGTGATGCGGCCCGAACGAGTCGAAAACCGTGCAGTTGCTGCGCGCGATGGTCGCGAAGGTGGTCTTGTGCACGGTCGCGAAATGGTAGTTCTCCGCGAAGGTGTCGATCGCGAGCTTCCAGTTGATCGCCGTGTCCAGCACCTTCTCGCCAAGCGGCGACCAGCGTCCGATGCCCCAGGAGTCGAGTTCGTCGGCCAATGGCGGCCCCAGGAACTCAGGTATGTCGAGCGTGGCGTCGGGGTCGAGCGCGATCCAGAGGAAGCCCGCGCACTCGGTGGCCGGAAGTTCGGCCAACTTCGGTTTACCCGTTGAGCTCTCGGGAAAGCCCTCCTTGCCCGGCACGCCGACGAGGTTGCCGTCGAGGTCGTAGTTCCAGGCGTGGTACGGACACACGAGTCGACGCGCCGACCCGCATCCTTCGGTGATCTGTGACTGCCGGTGCAGGCAGACGTTCTCGAACGCCTTCACCGAACCGTCCGATGTGCGGGTCAGCAGGATGGACCGGCCCATCACGGTCTTCGTGCAATAGGAGCCGGGCTTCGGCAGTTCGGAGACGTAGCCGACCAGCTGCGGGCTGGCGAGCACCATCTCCACGTCCCGTGCGTGCCGCTCGGCCGACGTGTAGGTGTCGGCTCGCACGGTGTATTCAGCCGGGGCCAGGTCGGTCGTCTTGTCCCGCGCCAGTTTGAGGGCGCGACGGGTCAGGTCGACGAGCTGATCACGATCCATGGAATGCTATTTTACTATCTTTATAAAGATGGCCACAAGGGCGTCAGGCGATGACCCTGGTCAACCGCGGTCACCGGTGCTGTAGCTGTCCTGCTCCTTGTAGGTTCGGTTGCTCGCATACGCCATCAGGCGCACTGCGGTCCGCCGCCCATCAGGTGGCGAAACGCGAAATGCGTGAAGCGCAGCACACGCGCGGGGAACAACGTCGGCTTTTTCCCTAGGGCGTTCAACGTCTCGGTGGCGACCTGCTCGGGCTCCTGGACCGGCACATTGGCGTCCTCCGGCTCCGACGCCACGTAGTTCGGGGTCCGTGTCGCTCCCGCGCAGCTGACCAGCACGTCGACCCCGTCGTCACGGAGCTCGGCCCAAAGCCCCTCGGCCAGCACCAGGTTGTACGCCTTGGTCGCGGAGTAGTTCGCGACTCGCACCATTCCTTGAAGCGCCCCCATCGACGACATAAGGATGATCCCGCCGCGACCTCGGGCACGGAACCGCTCGCCGAAACCGTGGCTCAGCACCAGCGGCCCGCGCACGTTGACGTCGATCTCTTTCAGATGTGTTTCGATGTCGAAGTTCCAGAACGGTCCGACCACGGAGAACGCGGCGTTGTAGATGAGGAGCCCGACGTCGATGCCGGCAAGATCGGCGAGGATGCGGTCGAGGTCGTCGCGGTCGGCGAGGTCTGCTTGCAACGCGCGCGTCTGTACGCCGGTCGTGGCGGCGATGTCATCGGCGAGCTGCTGTGCGAGCTCGACGCGCCGTGCGATGAGCACGACGTTGAGCCCTCTGCTGGCGCACCCTCGTGCGAGTGCCTCACCGAGCCCTTCGGATGCCCCGGCGACGACGGCCCACGCACCGTAGCGCTCTGCGAACGTTGCCATGGCTAGCCCTCCACCGTCGTTGTGACCGGTCGCGTGAACGGGTGCTCTCGCCACATCCGGACCAGCACCCATATGGGGACGATCAGCCAGCCGGCGTTCGTTGCGAACACGAGCGGCAGGTGATCGCTCGCGAACGGCCCGGCGATCTCCTCACCGAGAATGACGGTGACCGTGGCGAGCATCACCGACGCCCAGATGATCGACCAGTTACGGATCCACTCCTTGCCCTTCCAGAACGCGTAGAGCGCAGCGATGTAGAAGGGGCCGTAGACGACCTGGTCGATCACGACGATCGTGGTGTACCAGACGGGCGCTCATACAGCAGCGGGTCGTACTTTTCGAAATACCAGTGCAGGAAGTCGATCATGTAGGCCGGAGGCCAGATCGGGTAGGTGAAGTTGTCCGGGTCGCGGATGACGAGCTGCTCGATGTCCGCCTGGTAGGTCACGAAGATGACGTTGACCAGAAAGAAGATCCACAAGACGATGTCACCCTTGCGCTCGCGGAACGGGATGACCTCGCGCGCGACGGTAACGGGCGCCGCTTCAGACAGTGAACTCATCAGTCGAACTCCATCGGCAGACTTGTCGGCCCACTGAGGCCGAGCAGTGGTTTCCACGGCACCGTTCCCACGCGACGCGGATTCGGCAAACGCTGGGAAAGGATCTTCAGTGCTTCGGCAAGCTCCAGCCGCGCCAGGTTGGCGCCGAGGCAGTAGTGCACTCCGCCGCCGAAGGTCAGAATGGGTGGCGGATCGTCGCGGGTGATGTCGAAGCGCGTCGGGTCGTCATAGATTGTGCTGTCTCGGTTGGCCGCATAGGTGTTGACGATGATGAATGTGCCTGCAGGGAAAGTGTATTCGCCGACCGTGACATCGGCGACGGCGCTGCGAACGGTGCTGCACATCGACGGCGAGTGGCGCATGGTCTCTTCGACGGCGCGCATCGCCAGGTCGGGCTGGTCGCGAAGAAGCACCCACTGGTCGGGGTGGTCGCACAGCACCTGCATAGACGCCGCCAGCTGGCTTCGGGTGGTGTCGGTTCCGGCCACCAGAATGCTGAACGCCAACATGCGCAGTTCGCCGGCGTCGAGTCGCTCGCCGCCGTCTTCGATGCGGATGAGCTCGGAGAGCAGATCGTCGGTCAAGCGCTGCCGACGTTCGGCGACCATGGCATCGATGTAGTCGTCGAACTCGCCCCACGCCTTGAGCACGACGGGCTCCTCCTCGGCGAGGTTGATGTCGAAGCTGACGATCTTGAAGATGTCCTCTGCCCATCGGGAGAACTGTTGCCAGTCCTCGCGAGGCGCGCCCAGCAGCGCACAGATGACCGGAATCGGATAGGGACGAGCGATGTCGGCGACGAATTCGCAACGGCCAGCGTCGATGACGCTGTCGATGAGCTCGTTGATGACTGCGTGAATGGTGTCGTGCATGCGCGCCGTCGCCCGCGGCGTGAAGGCTCTCGACACCAGGCTGCGCAGTCGGCGGTGTTCCTCGCCCTCCATGTTCAAGATGCTGCGGGTAACCCTGTCCCACAACGGACCCGACGTGATGCCGTGCGCGGACAGATGGATACCCTGTCGGAACCACGAACTTGCGGGTCGCGAAGCACCGTCCGCGCAAGATCGTACGAGAGCACCTCGGGCCCGATGGGACCCAGCGCGATCGGTGCTTGTTGCTGCGCCGCCCGGAACTGGGGATAGATCTCCTGCGGTGTATCGGTGACGTCGTAGCTGAGCGTCGGGAGTCCGGCGTCGAAGACGCTCGGCTTGGCGGTGTTGACGGTCATGAATCCTGCCTCACAGGTCGAACGCGTGCGAATCCGCAGTGGCAGTTGCGGCAACGTGCACGTCGCGGACGGCCATTTGATCTCCGGTCGGTATCCGGGCGCGAAGCTCGAACTCCGTTATCTGGCTGCAGCCATTCGGTGACGACAATCTTCAACTCCATGCGGGCCAGGTGCGAACCCAGGCAACGGTGCGGGCCGCCGCCGAAGCCCCAGTGCTTGTGCAGCTTGCCGTCCATCACCAGATCGTCGCCGGACACTGGGTCGCTGCCGTCACGGTTGATCGCGCCAAGGCACAGTCGGACCTCCGCGCCCTCAGGCAGCGTGACGCCCGCGACGGTCACGGCCGAGTGGTGACGCGCCCGACTACCGGTGCCGCCGGATCCAGCCGGATCATCTCTTCGACGAATGCGGCTACCCGGTCGGGGTTTTGGCGTAGGTCCTGACACAGGTCGGGGCGGCGGGCCAACTCCAGCATTGTCGCACCGATCGCGGAGGTGACGGTGTCCAGTCCGGCGAGGACGAACACGAAGGACAGCCCCAATGCGCTCGGCATCGGTGAGCGGTATCTTCGCCGTGAAGGAGCTGGGACAGGATTCCGTCGCGGGGCTGCCGCCGTTGTGCGTCAACGGCTTCAGTGAGGTAGCCGAACAGCTGCGCGGCCGGAACCAGGTCGATCTTGTCGGGATCGCGCTCCAGGCCGAGATCGATGATGGCGTCCTTCCACGCGATCAGCCGGTCCGGTCCTCGAGTGGCAGGCCGAACAACGTGAGGAAACACCTGTGACGGGTACGGAGTGGCCAGGTCGGCCATCACCTCGCACGCGTCACGCTGCGCGATTTCGGTCGATGATCTCAGCCGCTTGGGTCTGCAACGACGGGAGGACTTCACCGAGTGCCTGCGGGCTGAAGAACGGATGCAGGATCCTGCGATACCGGGTGTGCTCGGGCGGATCGAACGCCAGCGGAACCAGCGGCACCGCGCTGACCATTTCGTCGAAGGCCCGGGTGGACGAGAAGACCTCCGGATTGCGCAGCGCGGCAAGCACATCGTCGCGGTTGGTGAGGTAGTACCAGCCGTCGCCCTGCAGGACCGGACCCAGGTCGCGCAGCTTGGCCCAGCCGGCTCCGCGGTCGGCCGCCATGGGCAGGTCCTCGTACAGGACGTGCGGAAGTGTTTGGGGGTCAGTCATGGCGTCACGGAATGTTTGTCGACATGAATGTCAGCGGCAGGCCGAGTACCGACAACTCGATCTCGTTGACATAGGTACCTTCGCCCTCAATGTCGAACTGGTATCGGGTGTTCGAGCCGTAGCGCTTGGCCACGGACTCGGCCACCGAGGCGCCCGGCACCTGCAGCACCACCGTGTAGACGCCATCGCCGCTGGTGTTCAGAAACTCGTGCACCGACGCAGCCACGGTTGCAGTGGATCCCGCAATCGGGCTGATGAGCTCGATACCTCGCTCCCAATCCAGGCGAAGGTGCAGCCCGGCATCGGGCAGCTCGCCGGGTTGGAGCGAGAAGCCCAGTTCGGTGAAGAACTGTGTCGCTTCGTCAAGGCGCTCCGGGGCTATGGCAAAAGTTACGTGGTGTAGCCGTTGCAACGGAGTCGATTCTTCGGCGGTCATTTGCGCACCAGGCCTCGTGGTCGAATCAAGCCAAGATCGAGGTGCGTCAGCCAGCCCGGTGCGGCGTCGCAGACATCGGGGATCGCGTTGATGGCGCCCATCGCCGTCCAGTTGTAT
Organism: uncultured Actinomycetota bacterium; assembly: GCA_963822305.1. Classification (GTDB taxonomy): domain Bacteria; phylum Actinomycetota; class Actinomycetes; order Mycobacteriales; family Mycobacteriaceae; genus Mycobacterium. The sequence goes on from CAWGHF010000016.1 coordinate 95,484, forward strand.
CCGGGATGCGCCATCGTTCCGTCCGGCTGATCGACGCCTTCGAGGGTCAGTTCGGTCGGCGGATCTCCGTCGATCACGATGCGGTAGCGCGTCTTTCCCCAGTCCCACGCCGGCTCGATCTTGTCGGAGGTCAGGTAGATCGCGTGGAAGACGATGAGCGGGTCGCCGTCGACCCAGGCCGTCCATTCGTGGTGCTGCGCGGCGACCGTGCCGCGCGGTATCGCACCCAGCTCATGCGGGATGTCCTCGGTCGCGACGGCGGCCTTCACATCTGCGGCGGTCACCTTGTCGATGCGCACGCCGAGACCGTCGGCGATCATGTACATCGATTGCGCGAAGAAGGGCAGGCCGAGACCCAGAATGGTTGGCTCGGAGAGGAATTTGTCCTTGTCCTTCCCGAAGCCCATCCAGTCGATGTGGTCTGTCGGCGCATCGGTGAGGATGTTCACGACTTCATAGACGCGGATCTGGTCGATCCGGCTCATCACGCGGGCGAGGGTAAGCGGCAGGATGTCGCCCGCGTAGCCCGGATGGATGCCACCGGCGTGGAACGACGTTCCGCCGTCCTGACATGCCTCGCGGATCTTCTCGCCATCGGCGGCGAAGTCCGCTGTCGGATAGAAGAATCCGCTCGTGGTGACGACGTTCTTGCCGGAGCGCAGCAGCCGGCAGACGGTCTCGGTATCCATGATGATCGGCGTGTAGAACACGCAGTCGGCGTCCATGGCGACGACGGATTCGATGTCGTCCGTCGCGGTGACGCCGATCGGTGCGATGCCTGCGATCTCTCCTGCGTCCTTGCCGACCTTGTCCTTGCTGTGCACCAGCACGCCGACGAGATCGAACACCGGGTTGTCGGCGAAATGCCGAATACCGACCTGTCCGACATCGCCCGTCATCCACTGAATGATTCGATAGGTCATGGGGTTGACCCTCGCCAGGACTGAACACGACTGGTAGCGAACGGAATCCGCGGGTAACCGAGTTGCCGTGGAAGTGCCGCTTCGGCGTCGGGCGCCAACTCGTAGTCGGGCATTCTCGTCAACACCTGTTCGATGCCGATGCGGAATTCCAGGCGCGCCAAGTTGGAGCCGAGGCACCGATGGACGCCTGCGCCGAAGCCGAGGTGTCTGTTCGACTGTCGGTCGAGGATGCAGCGGTCCGGCTCGTGAAACTCGTCTGCGTCACGGTTGGCGGAGGCATAGTTGACCAGGACCGATTCGCCGGGGCAGAACGTGTGGCCGTTCAGCTCGACTTCCTTGGCGACGGTTCGCGGGATGCCGTGGATCGAACCGCCGAAGCGGATCAGCTCTTCGACGGCCCGCGGCATGATGTCGGGCTCGCGGATGAGCCGGTCGCGCTCGTCGGGATGCGTCGCGAGGTAGTGGAACGCGAACGACATCGCGCTTGCCGTTGTTTCGAGGCCGGCTTGTACCAGGAGCATCGCGTTGGCGACGACATCCTGAAACGGCAGCTTCTCGCCGTCGATCTCGGCGCGCGAGCAGGACGTCGATCATGTCGTCTTGCGGCGGCGAGTCGGTTCGCGCCGATACCGCATCGTGAAGGTGCTGATACAGCCCGCCCCATGCGGCCATGCGGGCCTCTTCGGTCTCGTCCGTTCAGCGCCGTATCGGTCAACTCGATACACAACGGGACGTCGTCGATCGGCATGCCGAGGACGTATTTGAAGAAGACGATGCCGGGCTGTCGCCATGCGACCTCGGCCAGATCGCCCGCGCCTTGATCGATGAAGTCATCGATCAATCGATCTGTCTCGTCACGGATCTGCGGCGTCAGCGCCTTCATCCGTGCCGGCGAGAAGTAGGGGTTGAGGACCTTACGGAGCTTCTGCTGCCGCGGTGGGTCAAGGGTGATGACGAGGTCGCCGGCGAGTTGTTCGGACTCCTTCCGGCGACGGGTTGCTGGAGAAGTGTTCCCAGTCCTGCAGGATCTGATAGCACTCCTCATAGCGATTGGCCACCCATGCGCCACCGGCCGTGGCGCTCAGAAACGGCGTATCCGTATGCGCGAACGGCGAATTGCGCCGCATCACCTCGTAGACGTCGTAAAGAAAGTCGTTGTCGTTGAAATCCTCGTGGCGCAGATCCCAGTTCTCCGCGTGCTCTTCGACAGTCTTCGTCATGGAGCCGGAGCGCCTTGCTGTTCGGCGGCCTGACGGGCCTCCCGCTCCTCGTGGATGCGTACCAGTTCACGGAATCCGATTCGGTTGTACTTCGGGACAGGCTGGATGCCCCATTCGTCCTGGGCGGTGTCCTTGCCCTCAGCTCCTTCAGGGGGACCCAACGCCGGGTAAGGAACCTTGCACTCCAGCGTGTCGTCGGAGTACCGAACCTTCAGCAGCTCACTGCAGATCTCGGTGAGGCTCAGGGTCGGGTAGCCGTAGTAGACCGCCATGAAGGGCAGCGTGAAGGCGCCTTCGATGACCAGCGCGACCAGGCACACCAGGACCGCCCGCTTGATCCACTTGTGCATGTTCGCGTAGTACGGCGTGGTGCCCGGAGGGAGATCCTCGGCCTGCTGATCCTCGGCGGATTCAGGTGTCGAAGTAGATGAACTCACAGCAGTGCTCCTCGAATCAGTTCAGTCGGTGAAGATCTCGCGATTGACCGTGTGCAGGTACGGGATCGCCAGGAACGGCGTTATGTAGAAGATGTCGTAGATCCACCAGCCGATGACCGGGAATACCACGCCGGCATAGCGCACATCGGCGTACATCGTCATGTTGAACACGTAAAGGCACCAGATGAGCACGCCCATCCAGCAGGTGATGATCATCCACTGTTGGCCCCAGCGCTTCATCTGCAGGAACCCGATCGCCGCGGCGCACCGCATCGCGAACACCGTGAGGATCATCCCGAACACCATGGATTTCTCGCCCGGCCCGGCCGCACCCCCGACCCAGAATTCGTTGTAGTGCCAGAAATAGCCGGCGTCGAACATGGCGCCCCAGCCGACCATCAGCACGCGGTTGATCAATGTGTGGTTGGCGACGAGATCAAGCGCCCAGCCCAGGCTGTTGAGCATCCCGTCGATCAATACGAGATATCCGATCAGGGTGACGATCATCGGCCGCATCGACAGGCCGGCGCGCGCAGCTTGACGCTGCAGCCATACTCCGCGCAGGAAGATGGGCAGTCCAAAGATCCCGGGTGCCCACATGCCCATCAGGCCGGCGCCGACGATCATCCACTTGTCCGCCCGGCGTTGCGCCAGGCGCGATTCTTCGTGGTGCTCGTCGAGCCCTACCGTGCGCTGGGTCGTCGCGGGGACCTTCGAGCCCGAAAGGCGGTTGATCAGAGGGACGTTCACAACTCCCACCATCCGCGGGCGAAGGACATGTAGAGCTGGATGAGAACATCGTCAGCAGGTAGCCGTAGATAACGATCTGCAGGACGATGAGAGCTCTCTTGCGCTTCTTCTCTTTCTGATCCATGTTCGCTGTGGCTCCTTCCTAGAGTGATGTGCTCGAGCTGTCGGCACCGGCCAGGCTTGCGACCGCGACTTCGCGTAAGCCTTCGGTGATCGCGCCGTCGCTCGACAGCGGCGCGAGGATGCAGGCTTCTGCGGCCTCCAATTCGGTTGCGCCTGCGGCGATCAACTGCGCCGCGGTTACCAGCACCCGGGTGGACGGCGGCTCGAAGTGGAACGCTTCGTCGGCGGTCCTGATGGCGGTGGCGCACTGCACCAGTCGCGTTGCCGACGGCAATGCGATGCCCGCCTCGGCGACGATCACCTCGGCTTCTCGCTCCGGCGGCAGGTACCGCATCGGCATCGTGACGAAGCGCTGACGGAAGGATGGCTTGAGTTCCTTCAGCGAACTGCGATAGGCCGGGTTGTAGGAACACACGAGCATGAACTTTCCGGTGCCTCGACGACCTCGTCGGCCCGATCCAGATACAGGGCGCGCCGGTGATCGGTCAGCGAGTGCAGGATGGCCAGCGAATCGTGACGTGCCTCGACGACCTCGTCCAGATAGCAGATGGCCCCGGCCTTGACGGCGCGGGTGAGCGGTCCGTCCGTCCACACCACGTCTCCGCCGGTCACCATGAATCGGCCGACAAGATCGGAGCTGGTCAGGTCGTCATGGCAGCTGATGGTGACGACGGGGCGACGCAGCAGAACCCCCATGTGCTCGACCAGTCGCGTCTTGCCGCACCCCGTCGGGCCGGTGAGCATCACCGGGAGGCGCTGGCGATAAGCCTGTTCGAACAACTGGACTTCGTTGCCGTTGGCGAAGTAGGTTGGGTGGTCATCTCATCCCCCTTAGTCATGCGGCGACCAACTCGCTGTGCACGTGGGCGAGCACCCGTGGAAGATCCTCGACACGCCGGATGCGTTGGGACCGGCGAGGTCCGAAGACCTCCGGAAGCGGGTCGACCCGGGTCGGGCCCACACCGACGTAGTACATGGAGACGCCTGCGTCGTTGGCCTCCTCGACGGCGTGCGCAGCGTCGGCCCACGCGTAGCGGCCCTCGTAACCTTCGTCTGAGATCAGGCCGTCACCGATCACGATGAGCAGGCGCCGCTCCGAAGGCTGCGCGAGCAGTCGACTTGTCAGGTGACGAAGGGGCGCGCCGAGCCGGGTGTAACCGCCGGTGGCCAGGCCGAGGCCACTCGGTGGCACGAATCGGCGTTCCTCAAAGTCCTTGAGGCAGTTGACCTCGACACGGTGTCGGGTGTTACCGGTGAACACGAAGACGCCGTGCCGTTCGCGGGCAAGTGTCATCGCCTGCGATAGCGCGTCGGCACATGCCAACTCCAGCTTGAAGATTCTGCCACCGTGCACGCCCAACGACGAGCTTCCGTCGAGAAGAAGCGCCGTGGTGACGTCGCGGCTGCTGGGCAGCAGATCGCGAAAGATGCGCGGCTCGATCGCCTCGCCGGTGGTCAGGTCGATGTAGTGACTGACGTACTGCTCGACATCGAGGTCCGAGCCGTCCTCCAGCCGGTTCTTCATAGACCGATGGGTGTGCTCTTCGAACCACTTCCGCAGATCCGCGGAGACGGGCACCGGCTGACCGCTGCTGCCCGTGTGTGCACGCTCGAGCACCGCCACGTGGTCTGCCATGAAGCTCTTCGTCCACGAATTCCATTCGGGATACGGAATGCCCGGACGATGGTCCGGAGTGATGTCCAGGTCATTGTCCTGTGGCCGGCTGGGTGGTGGCAGGTTGGGATTGCGGACGCCGCCGTCGCCGCCGACAGGAACGGAATAGGGCCGTGGAAGACGTTTCTGCGTCGTGGTCCAGGGCATTCTGCCGAAGGTGCGCAGCAACTTGTCGGACAGCCCCTGGGGTGCGGTGTATGCCCTCGGGAGCGTACCGAGCAGCGGATCGACGATCAGCTGTTGCGATGTCCGCGCCAGTGCGACTGCGCGATTGAGCATCTCTCGGGCGTCCATATCGCCGGGCTTCGTTTCGAGATCGGGCAGCAGTCGACGCAGTTCGGTCAGCAGCCCGGGCCAGTTCGCGAGCGATCCAGCCAAGGGCGACACCTGCCTCGACGAGGGTGAGCGCGCTCAACTCCCGCGCTGACAGTTCGTTGAGCCGGTAGTCGACGATTCGGTCCTTCGAAGGCGAACATTGCAGCGCCACACCGCATGTCAGGGTGCGACGAGTCCAGTTACGCACCGGCGGGGGATACGGAACGTGGATGAAGTCGAGCGTGGAGCTCAGACCGAAGTCGCGGCTGGCACCGCTGACCAGGCGCACGCCCTCGCGACGATGTCCGCTCAAGGCGACAGCCGTCACGGCACAACTGCGCTCAACAGCAAGCGCGTGCGCATCGGAGAGCTCGGACATGTTTGTTTCGGATCGCTCAGAAGGTGCCGAGGTTCGAGAACATCCAGTACCAGAACCAGATGATCAGACCCGTGCCGCCCCATGCCGCGACGTAGCGCAGAATTTCCCATACCCAGTCCACTTCAGGCCTCCTTGCCGGTGGGTTGTTGCATACTTGATGCGGTCATCGGATCTCCAGGCCGCGCACCGCGGTGGCCACCAACTTGGCCAGCATCGTTTCGCGGGTGTCGAAATTGCTCATGGTGGTCAGTACGCCGTAGATGCCCAGAAGGAAGAACGCTGCGCTGTAAAACGCATCCACTTCCGGATGGACTTCGCCGTCGCCTCGCGCCCGCTCGATCTCTTGGACCAATAGCACGATGATCGGATGATCGACCCACTCGTCCTTGTTGGGCCGTGTCGGTGAGAAGTGCAGCGCAAGTAGCTCTTTGAAGAGCAGCGGGCCAAGCCTTCGTTCCAGCCCCGCGACCAGGTGCACGACTCTCGGTCAGCGCGGTTACCAAGTCGTGCCGCTCATCGAGGAAGCGGCCGAACTCGCCGGCCATCCGCGCTTCCTCGCGGCTCTCCAACTCCAGCAGTACATGCTCCTTGCTGGGGAAGTGGAAGAAAAATGTCCCGTGCGCCACGCCTGCGGCTCCGACGATCGCATGCACATCGGCACCGGACATGCCTGCGCGCTTGAACTCGGCGATCGCCGCGCCGAGTATGCGTTCCCGCGTCTGCAACCGGCGTGCATCGCGCGACGACTGCTTGACCTGAGGCGTCATGGTTCGCTCTTTGTAGCCCGGTTACTGACCAAAGTCAATGAGTGTAGTCATTGAACTGTCAGTCGGAGAAGATCTCGCGGTTGACCGAATGCAGGTAGGGGATCGCGAGGAACGGGGTGATGTAGAAGATGTCGTACAGCCACCAGCCGACCACTGGCAGCACGACTCCGGCGTAGCGCACATCGGCGTACATGGTCATGTTGAATACGTAAAGGCACCAGATGAGCACGCCCATCCAGCAGGTGATGATCATCCATTGGTGGCCCCAGCGCTTCATTTGCAGGAAACCGATCGCAGCGGCGATCCGCATAGTGAAGACGGTGAGGATCATCCCGACTTCCATGGCTTTCTCACCCGGTCCTGCGGCACCGCCCAGCCACAACTCGTTGTAGTGCCAGAAGTAGCCGGCATCGAACATGGCGCCCCAGCCGTTCAACAGGATGCGGGCCAGGATGGTGTGGTTGGCGACAAGGTCGAGCGCCCAGCCCACGGTGTTGATGGCGGCGTCGATGATGACGAGATAGCCGAGCAGTGTGACCAACATGGGCCGGACTGTCAGGCCCTCTTGTTGCGCCTTGCGCAGCAGCCAAACACCACGAAGGAAGAGCGGAAGGCCGAAGATGCCCAGCGCCGCGGTGCCGATGAGAAGGCTGCCCGAGATGAGCCACTTGTCGGCCTGCCGTTGTGCGAGCCGAGACGCCTCCATGTGTTCGTCGAGGCCGCTACCGGTGAGCTTGGCGCTGCGGCGTCTCTTCGCGGCCAGCCGCCGCGGCCCAGCTTCGGCGTCGGCAGATTCACGATGACTGACTATAGTCAATCACCAAGCGTAGTCAATCGGCTACTTGGCGCCGATGCCCCGCAGCGTCCTGGCCACATAGTCGTCGAGCATTGCGCCCTGGGCCGGCCAGTCATGTGTCGTCGTGAGCAGCGCGTACAGGCCAAGGAGGAAAAACACCGCGCTGTTCATCGGGTTCACGTCAGCGTCCAATTGGCCACGTTCCCGGGCCTGTTCGATCTCCTTGGCGACTGCACGATGACGGGGTGTTCATTGCTTTCGTCGGCTGGACGTGTTTGTGAGAAGTGCAGTGCGAGGAAGTCTTTGAACAATGCGGCACCCAGCCGACGCTCCAACCCCACGACAAGGCGGACCGACTCCTCGAGTATCGAGGAGAGGTCGCGGTTGGACCCACGTAGCGACCGAGTTGCTTCGCGATGCGCTCCTCTTCGCGCCTCTCCAATTCCAGCAGGACGTGTTCCTTGGTGGGGAAATGAAAGAAGAAGGTGCCGTGTGCGACGCCCGCGGCCGTCACGATGGCGCCGACGTCGGCCGCGGCGAGACCGGATCGCTTGAACTCGGCGATGGCGGCGCCCATAAGGCGTTCGCGAGTTTGAAGGCGCTTCGCTTCACGCGCTGAGGGCTTGTCTACCACGGTCCATCCGACCACATATATCGTCTAAACAGACTGATGCAGGTCGGTGTAGTCCGTTGACTTCAGTCAGTGTGATCCGTTTAGATGAGGGCCACAATCGCGCAACTACTGAGGATGACGATGCGCAGAGTAGTTCAATTCTCCACCGGCAATGTCGGCCAACATTCACTCAAGGCGATCATCGGACGGCCGGATCTCGAGTTGGTTGGTGTGCACGCCGCCAGTCCGAACAAGATCGGGCGAGACGCATCGGAGCTGTGCGGGCTGGACCAACCGACCGGTGTCATCGCCACCGACGACATCGACGCGCTGATCGCGCTCAAGCCGGATTGCGTCGTCTACACCGCACAGGGTGAGACGCGACCGATGGAAGCCCTCGAGCAGATGTCGAAATTCCTCGCCGCGGGCATCAACGTCGCAGCCACGTCGATGGTGTGGCTGGTGACGCCCAGTCAGGCGGACGACTGGCTGCGGGAGCCACTGGAAAAGGCGTGCCAGGCGGGCAACGCGTCGCTGTACGTGAACGGCATCGACCCCGGCTACTCGGGCGACACCGAGGTCCACACCGCGTTGAGCCTGGTCACCCGCGCCACGTCAGTGACCGTCCAGGAGATCTTCGACTACGCCAACTACGACGATTACGAGTTCACCGGCAAGTCGATGGGGTTCGGGATGAGTGCCGATGAGGACCCGCCGATGCTCTTCCTGCCGGGCGTCCTCACCACGATGTGGGGCGGTCCGGTGCGCAATCTCGCCGACCAACTCGGCGTGGAACTCGACGAGGTTCGGCAACGCATAGAGCCGTGGTACGCCGACCAACGGATCGAGTGCAAGATGGCGACGGTCGAGCCCGGCCAGATGGCCGCGGTCCGCTTCGCGGTCGAGGGAGTGCGCGACGGGGTTCCGGTGATCACCATGGAACACATCACGCGCCTCACCCCGGCCTCGGCGCCCGACTGGGAGTATCCGCCCGACGGCAAGACGGGTGTCCACCGCGTCGTGGTCGAGGGGGACCCACGCGTCGAGCTCAACACACACGTCTCCGACCCGCTGCTCGACGTCACCGAGGCGGGATGCGTCTCCACCGCGGCCAGGGTGGTCAACGCGATCGACTGGATCTGCAGCGCGCCTGCGGGATTGATCGCAGTGGAGGACATCCCGCAGTCCGCGATCATCCGCGGCCTGATGTGGGGCAACTAGAGCTACTCCGAAACGAGCTTGCGGAGTGGACGTGCCGCGGTTTCGCGCATCGTCATCACCGTTGCGAGCGAGACGACCGCCGCGATGATCACGTAGTACGCAGGCGCAAGCGGATTGCCCGTGCGGTCGGTCAGCCAGGTCGCGACATACGGCGCCGTGCCGCCAAAGATCGCGACCGACATGTTGTAGCCGATGGAGTAGGCGCCTGAGCGCACCCTGGTGGCGAACAACTCCGCCGCTGCGGCCAATGACGCCGACACAAACACCGCCTCGACCGCCGCCAGGCCGGCGTGCCCGGCCATCGCCGCGGCCAACGAGCCCGAATTCAGCAGCAGGAATAGGGGATACGCGAACACGATGAAACCGACCGAGCCCGCGATCAGCAGGGGTTTGCGTCCGATCCGATCGGACAGTGCGCCGAGCGGCGGGATGAGCACCAGCGCCACGACGCTGGCGATGGTGATCGAAACGAACGCGTCCATCTTGGTGAATTCGAGCGTCTTGGTGAAGTAGCTCGGCAGGAAGGTGAACACCGTGTAGAAGCCGACGTTGTGAATGACCACCAACCCGAAGATCTGCAGGATGGGCCGCCACGACGTGGTGAGTGCCTCCTTGAGCGGCGACTCTGAAATCTCACCTTCGTCGCGCAGCTCCTCGAATTCAGGGGTGTCGCGCAGGCGCAGCCGGATGTAGAGCCCGACGCTGCCGAGCACACCAGCCAGCAGGAACGGAATGCGCCACCCGTACGAGCTCATCGCGTCCTCGGAGAGAATCGCCTGCAGCACGGTGACGGTGATCGAGCCGAGCAGGAAGCCCACGACGACCGACCAGACCAGGAACGAGACGACGAAGCCGCGGTGCTTGTCCGGTGCGTACTCGGCCAGGTAGCACGCGCCGCTGCCATACTCGCCGCCCGCCGAGAAGCCTTGCAGGCAACGGAGAAGCAGGAGTATCAGCGGGGCGGCCACGCCGATGGCGTCGTAGCTCGGCACGAGACCGATGGCGAACGTCGAGGCCGACATCAACAGGATCACTATCGCCAGCACGCGCTGGCGGCCGATTCGATCCGCAAGCGGCCCGAAGAAGAAGCCGCCGATCGGTCGCATGAAGAAGGCTGCGGCGAAGATCGCGAACGTGTTGAGCAGCGCGACGGTGTCGTTGCCGGACGGGAAGAACTTGTCGGCGATGTAGGTGGCCAGAACGCTGTAGATCGCAAAGTCGAACCACTCGACGGTATTGCCGATCGCCGCGCCGCGCACCGCCTTTCGCACAGCCGACGTATCGGGATGCCGTTGTGAGACCTGCCCGTCATGCACGGTCATGGCGCTTCTCCCTGCGAGTCGTATTGGGCGTGGGGTCGATCGGTGATGAACATGTGGCCGGGGGCGTGGAAGATGGCCAGCGACGGTCTCGCCTCGATGACGACCGCCTGAGGTGTCACGCCGCACGCCCAGAACACCGGCACCTCACCCGGTTCGACCGTCACCGCGTCGCCGAAGTCGGGCGCGCCGAGATCGGTGATACCGAGCGCGGCGGGATCGCCGATGTGGACCGGTCCGCCATGCATTGCCGGGAACCGGGAGGAGATCTCGACCGCACGCGTGATGTCGTCCGGCGCGAATGGCCTCATCGACACGACCAGCGGCCCCTCGAACGGCCCGGCGCCGACACAGCGGCGATCGGTGACGTACATCGGGACGTTGACGCCCTGGCGCTGATGCGCCAGCGGGAGGCCGGCAGCGGCAAGCGCGAATTCAAACGTGAACGAGCAGCCGAGCAGGAAGCTCACCAGATCATCGCGCCAAAAGCGGGTGACGTCCGTCGGCTCGTCGACCAGGGCGCCGTCGGAGAACACGCGGTAGCGCGGGAGATCGGTCCGCAGATCGGCGTCCCGCGAAAACGCAGTGGGGTTCGGCGAACCTGCGTCGGTGACGTCCAGCAACGGACACGGCTTCGGGTTCCTCACGCAGAAACGCGCGAAGTCGAGAGCGTCGTCGGCGGGCAGGACAACCAGGTTGGCCTGCGCGTATCCCGGTGCGAGCCCGCTGGTCGGCCCGGTGTGCTGGCCAGTGCGAATGCGGGCGCGCGCATCGGCCAGATCGGACTCTGCAACGTGCGTGGTCACTGGACTGTGCCCGCCATGGGGCGAGGATTCCCGATTTTCTCGGTTACGTAACTTCCTCGGTCGCAGTCACCCGCCGCCAACCGCCGGGCAACAGGCAGACCGACACGGCAGAGATGACCGATACGGCGACGAGATAGCCGACGATCGCATCGCTGCTCTTGGTCGCGGCGTACAGCGCCGCCGCGATGGTCGGGGCGAATGCCGAGCCGATCACCTGCGAGAGCGTGTATCCGATCGAGACACCGCTGTACCGCACGTCGGCGTCGAACACCATGGAGAACAGCGCTCCGGTGACGCCCGCGGCGGGCGCCATCGCGAGTCCGAACACCAGCACCAGTGCGACCATGAACAGCACGGGCCTGCCGGTGTTGATCAGCGCGAACACCGGCCCGATCGAAAGTGCCATCAGGACAACGCCGGTGAGGAAGAGAGGCTTGCGGCCGACACGGTCCGACAGCGATCCGAACAGTGGGTAGGCCACGACCGCTACCACCGCAGCCACGAATACACCGAAAAGCGCCCAGGTGCGGTCGATCTTCGCGACAGTCGTGCCGTAGGCGACGAGGTATGCCACGCAGATGTAGGCGAATACCCCTTGCGAGAGATAACTTCCGGCGACCAGCAGGATCTGGCGCCAGTGCTTGCGGAAGGCGTCGACGATGGGTGTGCGGACCACGCTCGATGTGGCGCGCAGTTCAGCGAAATCGGGACTCTCCGTCAACGTCAGCCGGATCGCCAGCCCGATGACGATCAGCACGGCGCTGAACAGGAAGGGAAGTCGCCAGCCCCACGACAGGAACTGGTCATCGGGCAGCTGTGATGCAAGGAAGAACGCCAGTGTCGCGCTTGCGGTCCCAGCCGGCGCACCCATCTGGGGGAAAGCTCCGTAGAACCCCTTGCGTTCCGCTGACGCGTGTTCGACCGCCATCAGCGTGGCACCGCCCCATTCGCCGCCAACGGCGAAGCCCTGCGCCAGGCGCAGAACGGTCAGCAGGATCGGCGCGGCGACCCCGATCTGTGCGTAGGTGGGCAACAGGCCGATCAGGACCGTCGAAACACCCATGCCGACAAGCGAATACACCAGCATTCGCTTGCGTCCGAGCCGATCGCCGAAGTGGCCGAACACGATGCCGCCGAGCGGGCGGGCGAAGAACCCGACCCCGAATGTCGCGAACGACAGCAGGACACCCGATGCCGGTGACGCGTTGGGGAAGAACAGCTTCGGGAAGACGAGTGCGGCGGCAGTGCCGTAGATGAGGAAGTCGTAGAACTCGACCGTCGTGCCGATGAAGCTGGCGACGGCGACGCGCAGCGGCGAAACCCGCGTCGTCGCGGCCGCCTGCGCGGACATCAGCTCAGTCGCTGGCCGGGAGCGGCTTGGCTTCCTTGACCGTCAGGGCCGTCGTTCCGACGGACAGCGTCCCTTTGCCCGCCTTGGTCACGAGGACCTCGGCGCCGTTCTCGTCGACGTAGCGCTTACCCATCAGGTTTCCGTCGGACAACGCCGGGTCGAGTGTGAGCTCGGAGGACGTTTCTTGCCCGATGGGCACCATCGGGGCGCCACCCGCGCGCAGGTCGTCGAGGCTGTCGGCTGATCTGACGACGATGACCTGGGTGTCGCACACCTGGCTCTGCAAGCGGGTGCCGTTCTTGATCATGCTGTGCTCCTTATGAATTCGGCGACAAGCTCGCGCCGCAGCACCTTGCCGGTCGGGGTGGTGGGCAACTCTTCACGGAATACCACCCGGTCGGGTGTTCTGGATCCGCGCAGACTCTTTCGGACGTACTCGCGCAGGTCGTCGGGATCGGGGCTGGCACCCTCGTTGGGCACCACGACCGCGACGATGATCTGACCCCACTCGGGGTCCTCGGGTCCGACCACGGCGCACAGGTGCACGTCGGGATGCTCGACGAGAACGTCCTCGATTTCGGCGGGCGCGATGTTCTCACCGCCGCGGATGATGGTGTCGTCGGATCTGCCGCCGATGAACAGGTAGCCGCCTTCGTCAAGCATGGCAACGTCTTTGGTGGGGAACCAGCCCTCCGTGTCGAGCACCGAACCGATCTCGGCATACCGGCCCGACACCTGGTCGCCGCGGACGAACAACTCGCCGGTTTCGCCCGCGCCGAGAACCGTTCCGTCGTCGGCCCGGATCTGCACCTCCACGCCCGGTACCGGTTGACCGACCGAACCGAGGCGTCGGGCGACCGCATCGTCCGAAGCGCCAAGCGCTTCGCGGTGGTCGTCCGGCGTCAGCACCGCGATCGACGAGCTCGTCTCGGTGAGGCCGTATGCGTTCACGAAACCCACGCTGGGCAGCAGCCCGAGCGCCTTGCGGACAAGGGGCAGCGCGACCTTCGATCCGCCGTATGCGAGATTTCGCAGCGTCGGGAGATCCGTCGGGGTGCGTTCGAGAGTAGTGACGATGCGATCGAGCATCGTAGGCACCACGGTCGCGGTGGTGATGCCCTCGTCGGCCACCAACCGAACCCACTCCGCAGGGTCGAATTTGGTGAGATACACCATCTTTCGGCCCGCGTACAGGTTCGACAGGGCCGCGCTCACGCCCGCGATGTGGTACGGCGGCACGCAGATCAGTGCCGCGTCATCGGGCGACGCCGAGCCGAACTCCACGGTGCCCGTCACGTAGCTCGTCAGGTTGTTGTGCGTCAGCTCGACGGCCTTGGGTCGCGACGTGGTGCCGGAGGTGAACAACACCACGGCGATCTCGTCGGGGTCGGCGAATTCGGCGGCCGGCTCGGCGGTGCGGGCGGATTCGACGAACTCGTCCGAGGAGATCACCTGCTTGCCCGCGCCCGCGACGACGTCGGAATATTCGGCATCGGCGACGACAAGCGGGGTGGGCAGCCGGTCGATCAGTTCGCGCAGCCCGTCGCCGCTGAGCCGGTAGTTCAGCGGGGTCACCGCAACCGCGGCCCGCGCCGCGGAGAAAAGCAGCAGCGGCAGCATGGCCCCGCCGGTGCCGACGTAGGCGACATGCTGCGCGCCGGACGCCGCGATGACGCCCGCCCCGCCGTCGGCAAGCGCGCTGAGTTCAGCTGTGGTCAACCGGATATCGCCGGAGACCACTGCGGTCCGGTCCGGGTCGCTCGAGGAGGCCATCTCGAGCAGCAAAGAGATGCTCATGATTTGTCGACGAAGATATCAAGGATGGGGTCGTCGCCGCCGCCATAGGGGGATAGGTCCGTGACGCCGGACTCGACGAGGATCTGCGAATCGATGTAGCACTTGCCGTTCACCTCGGCGGCGGGCCGGGAGAAGATCTCGACCGCGGCGTCACCCATGATCTGCGGATCGCGCGAGCGGGCCAGCATCGATTCGAAGTCAGGCGAATTCGCCACCGCCGCGGTGGCGATGTACGTCTCGGGCCAGAGGCAGGCGAAGCCGATGCCCGCGTCCGCGTATTCGGCCGCCCAACCGAGGGACAGCAGGGTCATGCCGTACTTCGACAGCGTGTAGGACGGGTGCGCGCCCAGCCAGTGCGGGCTCATGTTCATCGGCGGTGCCAAGGTCAGCACGTGTGCGTCGGGCGATGTGCGCAGATGCGGAAGACAGGCCTTTGTCAGCAGGAATGTGCCCCTGACGTTGATGTCCATCATCAGGTCGAACTTCTTGGCTGGCAGCTTCTCGGTCGGATCGGTGGCAATGGCGCTGGCGTTGTTGACGCAGATGTCGACGCCGCCGAAGTGCTCCACCGCGGTGTCCACGGTGCGCGCCACGTCCTCTTCGTTACGCACGTCGCCGACCACGGCCACGCCCTTACCGCCGGCAGCCTCGATCTCCGCGACGGCGGTGTGCACGGTGCCGGGAAGCTTCGGGTGCGGTTCGGCCGTCTTGGCCAGCAGCACGACGTTCGCGCCGCGTCGGGCCGCGGCGAGTGCGATCGCAAGCCCGATGCCCCGGCTGGCGCCGGACACGACGAGGGTGCGGTCGGCGAGCGACTGGTTGGACTGACGGGACATCGAGCCTCCTGTCGACAAAGCCTCACCCTAACAAACGGGTATTGGCATTCTCATTTTACGCAAGTGCCATAATCACTGTGTACCGGGTTTTCGCCCTTCGTCCACGCGTCTCCGCACGCCCTGTTCCGTGCGCGTTTCCGGCATACGGTATTGGCATTCTCATTTTTTGCAAGTACGTTATCCATTGATGAGCGACCCAGTTCAGACCCCCTCCGGCATCCCGCTGCAGCCGGTTTACGGGCCCGGCGACCTGGCCGGTGAACCGCCGGCGCCGGGTGCGTATCCGTTCACCCGCGGCAACTTCGCGAGCGGATACCGCGGCAAGCTGTGGACCTTCCGCCAGTACTCGGGCTTCGGAACGGCCGAGGAGTCCAACCGTCGGTACCGATACCTGCTCGACCAGGGCGGAACAGGACTGTCGGTCGCACTGGACCTGCCGACGCAATGCGGCTTCGACTCCGACGATCCCGAGGTCAGCGAGGAGGTCGGCCGGGTCGGTGTCGCGGTCGACACCCTGGCCGATGCCGAGGTCCTGTTCGACGGCATACCGCTGGACAAGATCAGCACCAGCTTCACGATCAACGGCACGGCGGCCATCCTGCTGGCGTTCTACGTCGCGGCCGCCGAGAAGAAGGGCGTGCCGCGTGAGAAGCTCACCGGCACCATCCAGAACGACATCCTCAAGGAGTACGCCTCCCGCGGCACCTGGATCTGGCCGCCGGAGCCGTCGCTGCGCCTGATCGCGGACACCATCGAGTTCTGCGCGGCAGAGGTGCCGAGGTTCAATGCGATCTCGGTGGCGGGCGCCCACTTCCGCGACGCCGGGGCGAACGCCGTCCAGGAGATGGCGTTCACGCTGGCCGACGGCGTCACTTACTGCGACACGGTCGTCGAGCGCGGCCGGATGACCATCGACAAGTTCGCGCCGCAGATCTCCTTCTTCTTCTACACACACGGCGACTTCTTCGAGGAGATCGCCAAGTACCGCGCGGGCAGGCGGCGCTGGGCCACCATCGTGCGCGAACGCTACGGCGCGACCAACGACAAGGCGTCGATGTTCCGGTTCGGCTGCGTGTCCGGCGGCGCGTCCCTCTACGGGCCGCAGGCGCAGAACAACATCGTGCGCGTCGCGTACGAGGCGATGGCATCGGTGCTTGGCGGAGTCCAGTCGATGTTCACCGCCGCATGGGACGAGCCGTTCGCGCTGCCCACCGAGGAATCGGCGACGTTGGCGCTGCGCACCCAGCAGATCCTTGCCTATGAGACCGGCGTGGCGGCGGTTGCCGACCCACTCGGCGGCTCGTACTTCGTCGAGGCGCTGACCGACGCGACCGAGGAGAAGATCATCGAGATCATGGGTGATCTCGAGACGCACGGCGGCATGGTGCGCGCGATCGAGGACGGCTATCTGCAGGGCCTGATCGCCGACGAGGCGTTCAAGATCCACAAGGAAGTCGAATCCGGAATCCGGCCGGTCGTCGGCGTGAACAGGTTCGTCTCCGACGAGCCTGCACCGGACGTGTCGATGTACGAGCTCGATGCCGAGGGCCGCGACACTCAACTCAAGCGGCTGTCGAAGGTCAAGTCCGATCGTGACTCCGCCGCGGTGGCCGCGAGTCTGGCCGCGCTGTCGCGAGCGGCCGAAGGTGACGACAACCTGATGCATCACCTGATCGATTGCGCCAACAACTACTGCACCGTGGGGGAGATGGTGAACGCGCTGAAAACGGTGTGGGGCGAGTTCCAGCAGCCGGTGGTGTTCTAGTGGCCACTCGAGTTCTCGTCGCCAAACCCGGTCTCGACGGCCATGACCGCGGTGCCAAGATCGTGGCCCGCACCCTGCGCGACGCCGGCTTCGAGGTCATCTACACCGGCATCCGTCAGCGCATCGAAGACATCGTCTCGATCGCGATGCAGGAGGACGTCGCGCTGGTCGGGTTGAGCATCCTCTCGGGCGCGCACGTTGCGCTGACCACGCGCACCGTCGAGGCGCTGCGCGCCGCAGACGCGGGCGATATCGCCGTGGTGGTCGGCGGCACCATCCCCGAGGCTGATGTGCCGAAGCTGCTGTCCGCCGGTGCGGCGGCGGTGTTTCCGACCGGTACACCATTGGACGTGCTCGTCCGCGACGTGCGTGCGCTCACCGAGAAGGCAGGAGAGCCCGCATGAGGCAGTTAGGCGTGATGATCGGGGCCGAGCGCGGCGACATGGCGCGCAAGGTCTCCAAGCTGGTGGCCGATATCGAGTGGGCCGAAGCGGCCGGCCTGGACACCGCGTGGATGCCGCAGGTGCCCGACGACTTCGACGCGCTGGCCATGGTGGCGCTGATGGCCGCACACACGTCGCGCATCGAGCTCGGTACCGCCGTGGTGCCGCTGCAGGCTCAGCATCCGATTGCCCTTGCCCGTCAAGCTCTTTCGGTGCACGCGGTGGCGTCCGGGCGGTTGGCACTCGGCGTCGGCCCGTCGCACCATTGGATCGTGCGGGACATGCTCGGCATCCCCTACGAGAAGCCGGCAGCCTACACCCGCGACTATCTCGAGGTGCTCAACGCGGCGATCGGCGGACCCGGCCCGGTGGACGTCGAGAACGACTCGTTCACCGTGCACAACCCCACCGTGCTGGGCGCCGAGACGCCGATGCCGGTGCTCGTCGCCGCGCTTGGCCCGGTGATGCTGCAGATCGCGGGTGAGCACGCCGACGGCACCGTGCTGTGGATGGCCGACGAGAAGGCCATCGGTGACCACATCGCGCCGAAGATCACCAAGGCCGCCGCCGACGCGGGTCGGCCCGCGCCCCGCATCGTCGCGGGTATTCCGGTGTGTCTGTGCGCCAACTCGGAGATCGACGCGGCCAAGGAGCGCGCCAATCGCATTCTCGCCGAGGCGGAGACGTCGCCGAACTATCAGCGGCTGCTCGACCGCGGCGATGCGCGCGACGTCGGCGATTTGTGCGCCGCTGGCGACGAGGACGCGATCCTGGCCCGTTTCAAGCAGTTCGCCGACGCGGGTGTCACCGATCTGTCGGTGCGATTGCTGCCGATCGGTGACAACCGCGATGAACTGATCGCCTCGAAATACCGCACGCGCGAGGTGATTGCCGAACTCGCCAAGGCGGTGCGGTGACCACGCCCGGACCGCTGGCGGGCATCCGCATTCTCGAGGTCGGCGTCATGCTCGCCGGCCCGTACGCCACGATGCTGCTCGCCGACCTCGGCGCCGAAGTCGTCAAAATCGAGCCGCCTGACGGCGAGATCTCCCGTCAGGTCAGCGACAGCTACTTCGCCAGCCTGAACCGCAACAAGCAGAGCGTCTGCGTGGATCTGCGGTCGGAGGCCGGCCAGCAGCAGCTCGGCGAGCTCGTCGCGAATTCCCATGCGCTGCTGGTCAATATGAAGCCGTCGGCGATCCGCCGGCTGGGGCTCACCTACGAGGCGCTGCGTCGGTACAACGAGAAGATCGTCTGCGTCGCCTTGACCGGTTTCGGGATGGACGGCGGCGACGATCCCGCGTTCGACTACGTGATCCAGGCGGGGACCGGGGTGGCGGCGATGACGGGCGATCCCGACGGCCCGCCGACACTGCCCGGCTATTCGGCGGCCGACAACTCCACCGGGCTGTCCGCCGCGCTGGGCCTGTTGGCCCAGATCGTGTCCGGCCGCGGCGGGCAGGTGGAGGTGTCCCTGCGCGATGTGGTGATGTCGCAGTTGAACTACCGCGCCTCGGCTTATCTCAACGACGGGATCGAGCCGCAGCGGCATCCGAACGGCGCGCACTCGTACTATGTTCCCGCGCAGCTGTTCCCGACGGCCGACGGCTACCTCGCACTGTTCATCACCCACGACGCGTTCTGGCGGTTGTTCTCGGCCGAGGCAGGCGTATCCGGATTCCCGACGATGGCGGAGCGCGCGGCGCAGCGCGACGAGGTGCTCGCCGTCGTCACCGCGGCGCTGGCCACCGACAGCGCGAAGAACTGGGAGGCCCGGCTACGTCCGCTCGGCATTCCGGCGGCCGCGGTGCGTACGCTGCCCGACGCCCTCGAAGCGACCCCGGAGGTCGTCGTGACGGCTGGCGAGTTCCGGTTGGTGGGTAGCCCGATACATGTCTCGGGCTTTGAGCCCGAGTACCGACCGGCGCCGCGTCTGGACGAGCACGGTCAGTCGTATTCGACCGTCACCGACTCCGAATCCGGCACACCCTGACAGGTGAGGATGTACCCCTCGGCCACCTCATCCTCATCCAGCGCGTCGTTGACGCGCATGGTCGCCTTGCCCTCGACGAGTTTGGCCATGCAGGTGCCGCAGTTACCCGCCTCGCAGCTGAATGGCGGCGACAGCCCGGCGCGCCTGGCGCTCTCCAGCAGGGTCTCGCCCTCGACGCGCTTCACCGACGCCTTCTGCCGGTCGAGCAGGATCGTTATGGTCCCCTCGACGGTCATTCAGCGTCTCCTTGCGCCATTGAGATTCTGTTTCTACGAGAATACAATTCTCGCTCTAGGATAATATGTTCTCCACAAGTTCCGCAACGTCGGGAAAGGGCGGGTGAGCTGACGTGAGCGTTCCGGCGGCTCTGGCCTTCGACGAGCGTCAGTACACCTTGGCGGAACTCGACGCGCTGGCCAACGGTATGGCCACCACGCTCGAGCATCGGGGAGTCCGGGCAGGCGACCGGGTGGCGCTGATGTCGTCGAACCGGCCCGAGTTCGTCGTCGCCCTGCGGGCCATCTGGCGACTCGGTGCTGCGGCGGTGCTGCTCAGCCCGGCGTGGCGGCAGACGGAAGTCGAGCACGCGCTGGCGGTGACGAAGCCGTCGCACGCCGTCGGCGACCACCCGGTGCTCGCAGGCCTGATGCCGATGCTCTCGCTGGACGACCCCGTCACCCCCGGGAGACGCACGTTCGAACCACCGTCTGCGGATGCGGACGCGCTGTTCGTGTTCAGTTCCGGCACGACCGGCATGCCCAAGGCGGTCCGGCACACGCACAGGGCGTTCGCGGTCGCCGTGCGGCACTGGCGCGACGCCCTCGGCCTGACGCCGGCCGACCGCATGCAGATCGTGACACCGCCCTCGCACATCCTCGGCTTGCTGAACATCGTGATGGCGCTGGACACCGGCGCGTGGATTCGGCTGCATCGCCGGTTCGACATCGACCAGATGCTGCACCACATCGAGGCCGACCGGATCACCATCGAGATGGCGGTCGCGCCGATCGCGCTGGCAATGGCCGCCCATCCGAAGCTGGACTCCTACGACCTGTCGTCGCTGCGATATGTCATGTGGTGCGCGACGCCGGTCACCCAGAGCGTCGCCGAGGCCGTCACCGACAGGGTCGGCGTGAATTGGGTGACGGCCTATGGCACCAGCGAGTTGCCGGTCATCGCGTGCAACTCGCTTGACGGGGCCAAGCTGGACACGGTGGGTCGCCCGGTGCCCGGTGTCGACGTTCGGGTCGTCTCGCTGGAGGACGGCAAGCCCGTCGGACCGGGCGAAGTGGGCGAGATTCAGGCACGGTCGGATTCGGTGATGTCCGGCTACCTCCCCGATGATGCTACGGCGCAAGCGTTTTCCGATGGCTGGTATCGCACCGGGGATGTCGGCTATCTCGACGCCGACGGCTGGTTGCGCATCACGGACCGGGCCAAGGAGATGATCAAGGTCCGCGGATTTCAGGTGGCGCCCGCCGAAATCGAGGCGGTGCTGCACGGGCATCCGGGGGTCGACGACTGCGCGGTCTTCGGCGTCGACGACGAGGCCAACGGTGAAGCGGTCGTCGCCGCGGTCGCCACGCATGGATCGGTGGATCCCGACGAACTCGTCGCCCTCGTCGCCGACCGGCTGGCGTCGTACAAACAGTTGAGCCGCGTGGTGGTGGTTCCCGAGATTCCGCGATTGCCTTCTGGAAAGGTATTGCGCCGAGTGCTGAAGGAAAAGCATGGATGTCCGTCTAACGGCTGAGCAGCGACAGCTGCGCGAGGCTGCCGCCGAGTTGGCCGATGACCTCGGGCCGGGGTCGGTCGCCGACCTGGACGACGCCAATCGGCTCGCGCGCCTGGAGAAGGCCGTCGACGGGACGGGGTTCCGCACCCTGCGTAGCGACGGGGCCTCCGGCGTGGAGGTGGCCATCGTCGCCGAGGAGTTCGGCAGGGGACTGGTCGACGTCCCGTTTCTCGGCCCGGTGCTGGCCGACGATCTCGCGCGCCGAGTTGGAGCGCCGCTGACGCAGGCTCCTGAAACCCCGTCCGTGGATTTCACGGGAAGCCTTGCGGGAGTTGCCGAATCACCGGCCGAGCTCGGTCAGTTGTCGGAGGAGGACGCCGGTCGTTGGCACGCCCTTGCGCTCACCGCGACCACCGCCGACATCGTCGGCGCCGCCCGCGGCACTCTGACCCTGGCCGCCGAGTACGCCAAGGTGCGCGAACAGTACGGCGCGACGATCGGGTCGTATCAGGCGGTCGGCCACCTACTGGCCGAGGGTCTCGCGCTGATCGAGGGGTGCGTCAGCGTGCTGCGGCACGCCGCGTGGGCGGTCGACGAATTGCCCGTAGTCGAGGCGGTGGAGGCGGGCCGGGTGGCCAAGATCTATTGCGCACGTTCGGCGTTGACGGTCTGCGAGACATCCATTCAGGTGCATGGCGGTATCGGCAACACCTGGGAATGCCTCGCGCACGTCTATCTGCGCCGGGTGCTCGCCGCCACCGAGGCGTGGCCGGTCAAGCTGGAGGAGTTGACCATTGGACTTTCGTGATTCGCCGGAGGAGGCCGCATTCCGGGATCGGCTGCGCGGCTGGCTGGCCGAGCAGAAGGGCAAGTTCCCCACCTCGGGGGACGAGTATTGGGCAAAGGCCGGCGAATGGCATGTCGCGTTGTACGAGGCCGGCTTCTTCGGAACGTCGTGGCCCAAAGCGTATGGAGGTCAGGATCTTCCGCCGGTCTACGACGTCATCGTCGACGAGGAGATCGCGAAGGCAGGAGCGCCTGCGCGGCCCAGCCTGGGCTATCTCGTCGTCGGACTGAGCCATCACGGGGATGAGGACCTGCGGCAGCGGTTCCTTCCCGGAATGATCAACGGGTCCGAGCGATGGTGTCAGGGCTTCAGTGAGCCGGGCGCGGGTTCGGACCTGGCCTCGTTGACGACGACGGCGGTCCGCGACGGTGACGAGTACGTCATCGCACGGCCACAAGATCTGGACGAGTTACTCCGATGTGGCCGACTGGTGCCTGGTGCTGGCCCGCACGGACAAGGACGTGCCCAAGCACAAAGGCATCTCGGCGTTCATCGTCGACATGCACCAGCCCGGGATCGAGCAGCGGCCGTTGAAGATGATCAGCGGCGTCACCAAGGAATTCGGCCAGGTCGAGTTCGACGGCGCCAGGGTGCCGGTCGGCAACATGGTCGGCGCGCCCGGTGACGGGTGGAAACTGGCGATGACGGTCGTCAGCCACGAGCGCGAGCCGTCGACGCTCGGCTTCTCCGCGCGCTACGGAAAGACGGTGCGCCAGTTGGCCGGCCGCGTGGAGGGACCGGTGCCCGAGGAGCTGTCGTGGGCATGGGTGCAAACCGAGATGCTGCGGTTGCATGTGCGCAGGCGGTTGTCGGAGCAACTCGACGGCCTCACCCATGGCCCACAGGGGTCACTCGACAAGCTGCTGATGACCTGGGTCGAACAGTCGGTCGGTCACGCCGCGCTGAAGACGGTCGGGTCGGGCGACGAAGAAATGTTCGGCGCCTACATGTACAGCCGCGCGCAGAGCGTGATGGGCGGCACCAGCCAGATTCAGAAGAACATCATCGCGCAACGAATTCTTGGATTGGGAGTGTGATGAGCGCTCGCGCGAAGAACGAAGGGAACAGCATGTACGGCATGCCAGAGGAAATCGACGTCAAGGCCGACGGCGCCCTGCGCATCATCACGCTGAACCGTCCCGACGCGCTCAACGCGGTCAACGACAACCTGCACGTGGGGCTGGCCAAGATTTGGGAGGCGCTCAACGAGGACACCGGTGCACGCGCGGCGGTCATCACCGGTGCGGGCCGGGCGTTCTCGGCGGGCGGCGACTTCAACTACCTCGACGAGCTTCGCAACGACGAAGCGTTGCGGCAGAAGACGATCAAGCACGGCCGCGACCTCGTCATCGGCATGCTGCGCTGCCGCATCCCGGTGGTCGCGGCGGTGAACGGCCCGGCCGTCGGGCTGGGCTGCAGCCTGGCCGCGCTGTCCGACATCGTCTACATCGCCGAGACCGCGTACTTCGCCGATCCGCACGTGCAGATCGGACTGGTCGCCGCTGACGGTGGCCCGCTGGTGTGGGGTTCGCAGATCAGCCTGCTGCAGGCCAAGGAATTCGCGTTGACCGGAGTACGGATCAAGGCCCAACGTGCCGTCGAACTGGGACTGGCCAACCACGTCGTGGAAGACCCGCTGGCCGAGGCGATCGCGTGCGCCAAGAAGCTGCTGGCGCTGCCGCAGCAGGCCGTCGAGGCCACCAAGCGGTTGATGAACATCCAGTTGGAGAAGGCAGTGATGGCATCGCTGGACTATGCCAACCTCGCCGAGTACGTGTCCTTCGGCACCACCGACTTCAACAAGATCGTCGACGGCCTGATCGCCAAGAAGGATTAGCGGTTCAATAACTTTTGCGCCTCTGCGGAGCCGGCGTCGGTCAATGTCAGATCGGCCGGATTCTGGTGAACATAGAATTCGAGCTGCATGTTGTCGGGGTCGCGGAATACGACGGTGGGTCCGTAGCCGGTGTCGATGATCCCCGAATGCGGCACGCCCAGCTCGTCTAGGTGTATCACCCAATGCTGCAACTCGTCTGGGTCCGTGATTTGGAATGCCAGGTGATCTAGCCCGACCCGCCGTTCATCGAAGGGGCCCGCCTCGGCCGTCCCATCGTGCGTCATGACGGTTACCGCGACGCCGGACGGGTGTATCAGGGATCTACATTCGTAGGTTTCTTGACTGACTCGATTCACCAGCGTGAAACCCATGACGTCCTGCCACCACTTCGCGGCGCGGTCGCAGTCCGAGACCGTCAGGTCGATGTGCGAGATCCCCAACAACTGTGGCATGACGCTTAGATTGCGCCGAAATAGCACTCAGGGTCGTGAAAACGCGGAATCAACAGCCCTGGCTGCATTCTCGCGGTCAGAAGGTGAGGGATTCGGAGCGCTGGATGGTGCCGGTGACGCCGCTCGCATCTTGTTGTGCCAGCCGGATTGCGGCGTTGGCCATCGCCTCCGGCGGTTCGACCATCTCCGGCGGAATCTCCATGCCCGCACCGCCCGCCTGCCAGCCCTCGGTGAGCACCACCCGCGACGGGCTGAGGCAGTTGACGGCGATGTTGTCGGGTTTCAGGTCGGCGGCAAGCCCCGTATAGAGCCGTTCAACTCCCGCCTTGGACACCCAGTAGGCGTTGGATCCGGCCATCGTGACGCCGGTGGTGGTGATGGCGATCAACGAGCCGCCGCCGCGCGCCCGCACATGCGGGATGACCGCCTTGGTGACCAGGAAGACGCCGGTGAGGTTGACGTCCAGACACAGCTGCCAGCGTTTGAGCGGAGTGGACTCGATCGGGCCCAACCACAGCACGCCTGCGTTGGCGACCAGGATGTCGATGCCGCCGAACTCGGCGACTGTGGCAGCGACCGCGGCCTGCACCGAGTCCTCTTTGGTGACATCGCAGGGCACCGCCAACGCGCGGCCACCCGATGCCGAAATATCTTCGGCGACAGAGTAAATGGTGCCGGGCATCCTGCCCTCCTGCTCGGAGCGCGCGGCGACCGCTACCGCCGCACCCTCCCGAGCCAGGGCCGCTGCGACCGTCGCCCCGATGCCACGACTGGCACCGGCCACGAAGGCCGTCTTCCCGTGAAGTCCCTGCGGCGCCGTCACTTCGGCGGGAAGCGCAGCGCTCCGTCGAGGCGAATGATCTCGCCGTTGAGGTAATCGTTCTCGATGATGCTCTGAGCCAGCTGGGCGTACTCGGTCGACCGTCCCATCCGCTTGGGGAACGGCACCTGCGGACCCCAGTACTGCTCGAGCTGGTCGGCGGCCTTGCCGTAGGCGGGGGTATTGATGGTTCCCGGGGCGATGGTGTTGACGCGGATGCCCAGCGGCGACAGGTCGCGCGCGGCCACGAGCGTCATGCCCAGCACGCCACCCTTGGCCGCCGAGTAGGGGAGCTGACCGATCTGGCCCTCATACCCCGCGATCGATGCCGTGTTGATTATCGCGCCGCGAGCGCCCTCCTCCAGCGGTTCGGACTTCGCGATCGCCGCCGCCGACAGCCGCATCACGTTGAACACCGCCGTCAGATAGAACTCGATCGTCTTCTTGAAACCGTCGAGGTCAAGCGGTGAGCCGTCCTTACCGATGAGCCGGCCGCCGCTGGCCGGGCCGCCGTGGGTGTCGACAGAAATGCGCAGCGGGGCCAGCGACGCGGCCTCGGCGATCGCCGCGTTGACCGACTCCTCCGAGGTGGCGTCGGTGGGCACGTAGCGCACACCCAGCTCGCTCTCCAAGGCCTTGCCCTTGTCATCGGCGAGGTCGGCGACGACCACCTTGGCCCCCGCGTCGTGCAGCCTGCGGACGGTCGCCTCGCCCAGGCCGCCTGCGCCGCCGACAACAATCGCGGAGCTACCGGCGATTTGCATATGGTTCCCCTTCTTGCAACTGGCACTCTCAATCAGAGAGAATAACATTCTCACGTCGACCGGAACGGAGTCACCCGATGCCAGAATCCGTCAGGTTGTCCGCCGTCATCGGGGTAGCGGCACCGTAGGCTCTGGCGAAGATGACCATCGACGAGCTCATCGCCGCGGCACGCAGCGGGTCCACCCGGGCGGCCGGACGGCTGTTGAGCCTGGTCGAGAGTTCTCGCCGAAACGAAGTGCTCGACGCGCTCGGCGCGACCACCCCTCCCCGCATCATCGGCCTGACAGGGCCACCCGGCGCGGGCAAGTCCACCACGGTCGCCGCCTTGGTCAGTGCGTACCGGGCCCGCGAGATGAAGGTGGCCGTGCTCGCCGTCGACCCGTCGTCGCCGTACAGCGGCGGTGCGCTGCTCGGTGACCGCATCCGGATGGCTGCCCACATCAACGATCCCGATGTGCTGATCCGGTCGGTGGCCACCCGCGGTCATCTCGGCGGTCTGGCCGCTGCGGTCCCCGCGGCGACCCGGCTACTCGCCGCCCTGTCCTACGACCTGATCGTGGCGGAGACGGTCGGCGTCGGCCAGTCCGAGATCGAGATCGCCGCCATCGCCGACCCGACCATCGTCGTCCTCAATCCCGGTGCGGGAGATGCGGTTCAGGCCGCCAAGGCCGGACTGCTTGAAGTCGCGGACATCGTCGTGGTGAACAAGGCCGACCGCGAAGGTGCCGACCAGACCGTGCGCGACCTTCGCGCCGAGACCAAGGCGCCGATTCTGAAACTCGTCGCCGCACGGGGTGATGGCATCGCCGAGTTGGTGGAAGCCATCGAGGCGCATGCCCGTGCCGACAGCCCGGAACGCCGCAGGGCGCGTGCCCGCGCACAGATTCTGTCGCTGGCGCAGACCCGGCTGCGGAGTCACGCCGATCTGGACCGGTTGGCGGAGTCGGTCGCCGAAGGGCGCTCGGACCCCTACACCGCGGCAGAACAGCTATTCGCCATTCCCGTAGAGCCATGACCTGGTACAAATTTGGGCGCAACTGAACGGAGCTGAGCAATGAGCGTGACTGTTTCGGGTGAACCCGTCGTCTTCGATCCGTACTCGGACGATTACTTCAACTCGCCGTTCGAGACCTACCGCCGGATGCGTGACGAAGCGCCGTTGTACTACAGCGAGAAGTATGACTTCTGGGCACTGACTCGATATGAGGACGTGTCCGCGGCCATCAAGGATTACGAGACCTTCTCGTCAACAAAAGGCGTCACCCTCGACATGGTCAAGGCGTCTGCTTCCGGCGATGACGGTAGTGCACTGGGCAAGATCATCATCAGTTTGGATCCACCCGAGCACGAGCGGATGCGGAAGTTGGTGAACCGCGTCTTCACGCCACGAGCGGTTACCGCGTTGGAATCGCTTGTCGCAGAAACCATCGATCGGTATGTGAGCCAGCTCGATCCGTCATCGTTCGACGCGGTCGCCGATTTCGCGGCGTTGTTCCCGGTGGAGATCATCACGTCGATGCTGGGAGTGCCCGCGGAGGACAGACAACAGCTGCGGTTGTGGCTCGACAAGGGGCTCGAGCGCGACGAGGGCATCGGGATGTCAGCCGAGAGCATGGACGCGGTGATGAAATCCGGCGCCTACTACTACGAGCTGATTCAACAGCGCCGCGCCAAGCCGCAGGACGACATGATCAGCGGCCTCATCGAGGCGGAGGTCATCGAGGACGGGGAGGTCAGGCGGCTCGACGACATCGAGATCACCGGGTTCTGCACGATGCTCGGCGGTGCGGGCGCCGAGACGGTGACCAAACTCGTCGGCAATGCCGTCGTGGTGTTCGCCGACAACCCCGACCAGTGGCAGAAGTTGCAGGACGACCGCAGCAAGATCCCCGCGGCGTTCGAGGAACTGCTGCGCTACGAGGGCCCATCGCAATATCAAATCCGGACCACCACCCGCGATGTCACGTTGCACGGCAAGACGATCCCGGCCGGCGATGCCGTCATTCTCATCAACGGGTCGGCCAGCCGCGACGAACGGTTCTTCCCCGACGCCGACCGCTTCGACATCGATCGCCAGCGCAAGGTCGGCTACAACCTGAACTTCGGCTACGGCATCCACAGCTGCCTCGGCGCCGCACTGGCCCGGATGGAAGGCCGGATGGCGCTGGACACGCTGCTCGACCTGATTCCGCGGTACGAGATCGACCGCTCCGGCCTGCAGCGGGTGCACATGACGAATGTGTTGGGCTGGTGCAACGTGCCCGTACGCGCGTTGCCCTAGTCGGCGGACTTACCCGTCGCCGCCGCATGTCCGGCCCGGTAAGCCGAAAACCATTGCCGGGCCGATGGTCCCGCCTGCACCGCCGTAGGCCTTGCCGGTCGCACCGGCCATCGCATTGCCCGCGGCATACAGTCCGGGAATCGGTTCGCCGCTGATGTGCAGCACGCGGCCGTCGCGATCGGTGCGCGGGCCGCCCTTGGTTCCCATCGCGCCCACCGTCACCGGTACCGCGTAGTACGGGGCCGTGTCGATCGGCCCGAGCGTCTTGCCCGCGGTCGTCGTGGCGTTGTTGTCGCCCCAGTAGCCGTCGTAAGCGCTTGCCCCGCGGTCGAAGTCGGGATCGTGCTCGTGGGCGACGTTTCCGTTCCACACGTCGAGCGTGCGGGCCAGACCCTCGGCGTCGATGCCCGTCTTCTCGCCCAGCTCGTCAAGGTCTCTGGACTCACAGAACCAGTGCGGGACGGGTCCGTCGGGGTCGACGCCGAGGAAGCCGTAGCGCTTGAGGTGCTGAGAGTCGAAGACGATCCACGCCGGGTCGTTGATGTAGCCGTGGCGAGGATCGAGGTGGTGGAACGGGCCGGCCATCGAGTTGTATTCGCCTGCCTCGTTGAGGAATCGCTTGCCCGCGCGGTTGACGATGATGCTTCTGGGCCGGGTGCGTTCGAGTCGCACGCTCCGGCTGCGCGGCTTGCCCTCGAACGTGTCGCCGGGAATCTGGATGATCGGCACCCACCACGCCTCGCCCATGTTGGCCAGGTCGGCGCCGTGCGCCATCGCCATCCGCAGACCGTCGCCGGTATTGTTCGGAGGTGACACCGGCCCGTGCATCGGCCCGCGCAGAAACGCCTCGACCAAAGCATCATCCCATTCGAAGCCGCCGGTGCCGAGCACGACGCCGGCCCGGGCGCGAACACGAATATCCTTGCCGCCGAGGTTGATTCGCACCCCGACGATGGTACCGTCGGCGGCGATCAGCTCCAGCGCCCTGGCCTGCGTGTGCGGAGTCACGCCCAGATCGAGCAGGCCCTTCAGGAGCCCGGCGATCAGCGCAGTACCCGCCACGCAGTAGTCACCGGCCGCACTGTCCACGTCGGCGTGGATCCTTGCCCGCGTCTCGGCGTCGATGCCGACGTTACTGAAGTCGGCGGGAAACGACGTGATGCTGTCTTTCCATTCGCCGAGCCGGGCCAGGTCGAACGGTTTGGCGTTCAGCGAGCGGCCGCCGGTCGGTCGCCCACCCGGCAGTTCGGGCTTGTAATCCGGGAAGCCCTCGGCGATCTCGAACTGCAGCTCGCTGTGCTGCTCCACGAAGTCGAGCATCTTCGGTCCGGTGTGCACGAACGTCTCGACGAGTTCGCGATCCATCACGCCGAGCGACTGTGCCTCGAGATAGCGAAGCGCATCGGCCTCGGTCAGCTCACCGTCGGGCGATCGGCGATGCGCGGGTATCCACACGATGCCGCCGGAGACCGCGGTGGTTCCGCCCACAGTCGCGGCCTTCTCGTACACCGCCACCGATGCGCCGTCGGCCGCGGCAGCCAGGGCGGCCGTCAGGCCTGCGCCACCGCTGCCCAGCACGACGACGTCGACGTCGTTGTCCCAATCGGTCACCGTTGCTCACCCTTTCGGCTGACGGACCCTCACCCGAGGATCGCGGATAATTCGTTGGCCGCCTTGATGACCGAGTCTCGGCCGTCCATGACCACGTCCTCCCGGTGGGAGATGAGATTGATACATGTCGGCGGCGATGGCGGACTCCGCCGGACCGGTACAGCGAGACCGAAAGTGTTCGGCTCGATCTCGCCGTGCGTGATGACCCAGCCCTGTTTGCGTGTCTGCGGGACCAGGGGGCGCTCGCCGGGCCGCGGAGGCATGCTGGCCAGCAGGGCGATTCCGGCCGCCCCGCGATCCAGGGGATAGCGGCTGCCCTCGTGGAAGGACAGTTGATAGAACACGTTCGTCGGCACGATCACCGCGATGGCGACCTGCTGGTCGCCCTCCGCGATGAGCAACGACACCGTGGTTCCGAGTTCATCGGCGAGCGCGCGCAACGTGGGCACGCTCAGCTGCCGGACGTTGTTGTCGAAGGACGCGCCGAGCACGGCCAGCGCGGACGCCGAGCGGTAACGGCCATCTTCGCCCTTCACGACGAACCGATACTGCGCGAGCGTGCTGAGCAGCCGATAAGCGATCGTTCGGTGCACTCCGATGTCGTCTGCGACCTGCTGTGCGGTCAGGCCGTTGGGGGCCGCCGCGACCAGCTGCAGCGCAGCGAGTCCACGCGCAAGGGTCTGCGAACCGGGCGCACCATTCGCGCCGGTGCCGGTGCCGGCCTTCGGCATGGCACCCCCCTCCTTGACAGACGGATTCCCGAGAGTGATGCTCTGACTATAGTGCACGTATATGTGCGATAAATGAGCAGAGTGCTTACAAATCACGAGAATTGAGTTCTCGTCGTCAAGAGAGGTGACGGGTGTCGGAGCACGAAAGCGTCTGGAGTGATCTCCAGGGCGTCGCGTTCTCGCAGGGCTACCTCGATGCGGGTGGGGTGCGCACCCGGTACCTGCACGCAGGCGACAAGAGCAAGCCGGTGCTGGTGCTGCTACACGGGTCGGGCGGCCACGCCGAGGCCTACGTCCGCAATCTCGAGGCGCACGCCGAACATTTCTCCACCTGGTCGATCGACATGCTCGGGCATGGCTATACCGACAAGCCGGGCCACCCGCTCGAAGTCAGCCACTATGTCTCGCACCTGATGGCGTTCTTCGACGCCATCGGCGCCGATCGGGTGCATCTGAGTGGGGAGTCGCTGGGCGGATGGGTGGCATCGCGCGCCGCCATCGACCATCCCGACCGCATCGACCGTCTCGTGCTCAACACCGCGGGCGGATCGCAGGCCGACCCGGAGGTGATGAAGCGGATCATCACGCTGTCGATGGCCGCGGTCGAAGCGCCGACCTGGGAAACCGTGCAGGCCCGCATCAAATGGCTGATGGCCGACAAGTCCAAGGACTACGACGACATCGTCGCCAGCAGGCAGCGGATCTACCGTCAACCGGGCTTCGTCAATGCCATGCGCGACATCATGGCGCTCCAGGATCCGGAGATCCGGGCGCGAAATCTGCTCGGGGCCAAGGAATACGGAGCGATCACCGCACCGACACTCGTCGTGTGGACGAGCGATGACCCCACCGCCGACGTCACCGAGGGCAGGCGGATCGCGTCGATGATCCCCGGTGCCCGTTTCGAGGTGATGCCGGGTTGCGGCCACTGGCCGCAGTACGAGGACCCGAAAACCTTCAACCGGCTCCACCTGGATTTCCTGTTGGGGCGATGACCGTGGCCGACCGCGAAAACACAGTGGACATCGTCATCGTCGGGGCGGGTCCGGTAGGGCTGACCCTGGCCAACATCCTTGGCCTGCAGGGTGTCCGCACACTGGTGGTCGACGAGAGGGACAGCCTCATCGACTATCCCCGCGGAGTCGGTCTGGACGACGAGGCGCTGCGGACGTTCCAGTCGATCGGGCTGGTGGAGCAGGTCCTGCCCCACACGGTGCCCAACCAGATCCTGCGGTTCTTCGACGCCAAGCGGAAACTGCTCGCGGAGATGGCACCGCCGGACGCGCGCTTCGGATGGCCCAAGCGCAATGGCTTCGTCCAACCGATGGTGGACGCCGAACTGCACGCCGGCCTGAAGCGCTTCGACAGCGTCGAGGTGCGGTGGAACCACCGGATGGAGAACTGCACTGAGGCGGCCGACGGTGTGACGGTCGAGTTCGCCGACGGCCGGAAACCGGTTCGTGCCCGCTACGTCGTCGGCTGCGACGGCGGCCGCAGCGCCACCCGGCAACTGATGGGGGTGTCGTTCGACGGCACCACCTCCCCGACGCGCTGGCTGGTCGTCGATTGCGCGAACGACCCACTGGGACACCCGAACAGCGAAGTCGGGGCGGATCCCAGCCGGCCCTATGTCTCGATCTCGATCGCGCACGGGATTCGTCGGTTCGAGTTCATGATCCACGGCGACGAGTCCGACGAACAGGCGGACAGCCCGGCGTTCGTCCGACGCATGCTCGCCCAGATGGTTCCCGACCCGGAGCGCGTCGACATCATCCGGCACCGGGTCTACACCCACCACTCGCGCATCGCCGGCGCGTTCCGGCATGGGCGCTTGATGATCGCCGGGGACGCCGCGCACCTGATGCCGGTGTGGCAGGGCCAGGGCTACAACAGCGGCATCCGCGACGCCGCCAATCTCGGCTGGAAGCTGGCGGCGGTGGTGACCGGCAAGGCCGAGGACGCGCTGCTGGACACCTACGACGTCGAACGGCGCAAGCATGCACGGGCGATGATCGACTTGTCCACGATGGTCGGGCGGGTCATCTCACCGACGAACCGACGAGTGGCCGCACTGCGCGACAGGGCGATTCACGCCGCGTCGCTGGTTCCCACCCTCAAGCGGTACATACTCGAGATGCGGTTCAAGCCGATGCCGCGCTATGAACAGGGCGCGGTCTTCCACGCCGAACCGCGGGTCGCGTCGTCTCCGACGGGAACACTGTTCATTCAACCTCGTGTCGACACCCGCGATCAGCAGAATGTGCTTCTCGACGACGTGCTCGGCACCGGCTTCGCCGTGCTGTGCTGGAGCAACAACCCGCGCGCGCTGCTCGGTGAAGAGGCATTCGGCCGATGGAAGGCGTTGGGGGCCAAGTTCGTTGCGGTGCGGCCGATGACGCAGCTGCGCTGGCCCGGTCACGACGACCCCGACGTGGTCATCGTCGGCGACCGCACGGGCGCGCTCAAGGCCTGGTTCGACGCCAACACCGACTCCGTGCTCTTTCTCCGGCCCGACCGGTGCATCGCCGGCGCCTGCATCGCCCAGCGCGCAGCGGAACTGAGCACGTCGTTGTTCAAGGTTCTCTATCTGACCCAGGGAGGAGGCAACGATGCCGCTGACACTGTGCTGTATGTCCCACAGTCCACTACTGAATCTTCCGGGACCGTCGCAGGACCTTCTTGACGACATCGGCGCCGCCCTCGCCGGCGCGCGTGAAGTCGTGGCCGCCTACGACCCCGAACTCGTCGTCATCTTCTCCCCGGATCACTACAACGGCGTCTTCTACCGGATGATGCCGCCGTTCTGCATCAGCACCAAGGCGACGGGAGTCGGCGACTACGGCACCCAGGCAGGCCCGCTCGACGTACCCGAGGACATCGCCACGGATCTGGCGGAGGCGGTGCTCGCCGCGGACGTGGACGTCGCGATCTCGGCGAGCATGGACGTCGACCACGGCACCGTTCAGCCGTTGCAAACCCTGTTCGGTGACGCGGCCGCCCGGCCGGTCATCCCGATCTTCATCAACTCGGTCGCCACACCGCTTGGGCCGCTGCGTCGTTCGCGCGCGTTGGGGACCGCGGTCGGCAACTACCTGGCGACGCTGGACAAAAGGGTGCTCGTCGTCGGATCGGGTGGTCTGTCCCATGACCCACCCGTCCCCACGCTCGCGACGGCCCCGCCCGCGGCGCTCGGCCGGATCGTGCTCGGCGAGCCGATGTCGCCGGAGCAGCGCCAAGCGCGTCAGGTCGCGGTGATGGAGGCGGCGCACAGCTTCGCGCACGGCGAGAGCAAGCTGCAGCCACTCAACCCGGAGTGGGACCACCGTTTCCTGGAAATCGTTGACAGCGGCCACCTCTCCGACGTCGACGACTGGTCCACCTCCTGGATTGCGCACGAGGCGGGCCACTCGGCCCACGAAGTCCGCACATGGGTGGCCGCGTTCGCCGCACTCGCGGCGCAGGGACCGTACCGGACCGACAACCGGTTCTACCGCGCCGCTCCGGAGCTGATCGCGGGATTCGCCGTACGGACGGCGGTGCCCGCCCCGTGACCGCAGGCGAATTCGACAAGACGGTCGACGTCCTCGTCGTCGGCTCCGGTGGCGGCGGCATGACCGCCGCGCTCACCGCCGATGCGGCCGGACTCGACACGCTCGTCGTCGAGAAGTCGGCGCACTTCGGCGGATCGACCGCATTGTCGGGCGGCGGCATCTGGGTGCCAGGGGCTCCGTCGCAACGCAAAGAGGGCTATGTGCCCGACCCCGACGGAGTTTTCGAGTATCTGCAGACGATCACCGAGGGTCTCGTCAGCGACGCTCGGCTGCGTCAGTATGTGGAGTCCGCGCCGGCGATGATGGAGTTCCTCGAAAGACGAAGCCGCTGGCTCGAATTCGTCTGGAAACCCGGCTACGCCGACTACTATCCGGAGCTAGCGGGCGGGTCCGAGCTCGGCAGCACGATCAATGTGCCGGCGATCGACCTGCGAAAGCTCGGCGACGAAGAGCAGAACCTGCTGCAGCCACTCGCGTTGGCGCCGAAAGGAATCTGGTTCGCTCCCAAGGATCTTCGCTTGTTCTATCAGGTACGCCAGAACTGGCGCGGCAAAGCGGTTCTGGTGAAGCTGATCTGGCGGATGTTCCGGGCGCGGGTGTTCGGCGACCGGATGGCGGCGATCGGGCAGTCGCTGGCCGCCCGCCTACGGCTGGCGATGAAGGAGCACGACGTCCCGCTGTGGCTCGACTCGCCGATGACGGAGTTGATCACCGATGTCGACGGCACAGTCGTCGGCGCGGTGGTGGAACGTGACGGCACGCAGCAGCGCATCGGTGCGCGCGGCGGCGTCATCCTCGCGGCAGGCGGATTCGACCACGACATCCAGTGGCGCAGGCAGCACCTGCCGGTGCTCGAGAAGGACTGGAGCTTCGGTAACCCCGCTTCCATGGGTGACGGCATCCGTGCGGGGGAGAAGGCGGGCGGATCGACCGACCTCCTCGACGAGGCGTGGTGGTTTCCCGCCATGTGCTGGCCCGACGGCCGCCTTCAGTTCATGCTCAACGAACGGATGATGCCCGCCCAATTCGTAGTGAACGGCAACGGCGAGCGCTTCATCAACGAGGCGGCGCCCTATATGGACTTCGCGCACGCGATGATCAAGGGGCAGGAGTCGGGTGTCGCGCACATCCCGTGCTGGCTGATCACCGACATCCGCTCGTTCCACCGGTACGTGGTCGGCGGACATCTGCCGATTCCGAAGGTGCCGTTCGCGCCGGTGCCCACCGGCGCGAAAGTACCGAAGGCGTGGCTCGAGTCGGGCATCGTCAAGGAAGCCAGCAGCTTCGAGCAACTCGCCGAGGCGATCGGCGTGCCGCCGGCGCAACTCCGCAAGACCGCGGACCGCTTCAACGAGCTGGCGCGCAAGGGCCACGACGACGACTTCAACCGAGGCGACTCCAAGTACGACAACTACTACGGCGACCCCACGCTGAGCAATCCCAACCTGCATCCGCTGGGTAAGCCGCCGTACTACGCATTCCAGATCATCCTCGGCGACCTCGGCACCTCGGGCGGGTTGCGAACCGACGAGTTCGCCCGCGTGCTGCGCACCGACGACAGCACCGTGAAAGGCCTGTACGCGGTGGGCAACACCTCGGCCGCGGTGATGGGCCGCAGCTACGCAGGCGCGGGCGCGACCATCGGCCCCGCCATGACCTTCGGCTACGTCGCCGCCAAGCACATCGAAGACCAGCTGCCGGAAACCGGTGGCGGTAGAACCGATTCGACACTCGATTCGCATCGAAAGGTAACCAAATGAAGATCTCGCTGTTCTACGAATTCCCGCTGCCGCGGCCGTGGAGTGACGATGACGAGCACAAGCTTTTCCAGGATGGTCTCGACGAGGTGGAGGCCGCCGACAAGGCCGGCTTCTCGACGGTGTGGCTGACCGAGCACCACTTCCTCGAGGAGTACTGTCACTCCACCGCGCCCGAGATCTTCCTGTCCGCAGCCAGCCAGCGCACCAAGGACATTCGGCTGGGGTTCGGGATCATGCACCTGCCGCCGTCGGTCAACCATCCGGCCAGGGTCGCCGAACGGGTGTCGACGCTCGATCTGATCTCCAACGGGCGGGTGGAATTCGGGACCGGCGAATCGTCTTCGGTGGGTGAGCTCGGCGGGTTCGGTATCGATCCCGCGGACAAGCGCAAGATGTGGGAGGAAGCACTCGAGGTTTCCATCCGTTGCATGATCGAGGAGCCGTTCACCGGGTTCAAGGGTGAGCACATCGAGATGCCGCCGCGCAACGTGGTGCCCAAGCCGCTGCAGAAGCCGCACCCGCCGGTGTGGGTCGCGTGCACCAGACCGGCCTCGGTGTCGATGGCCGCTCAGAAGGGCCTCGGCGCACTGAGTTTCGCCTACACCGGGCCCGGCCCGCTGACGGAGCGGGTCAACGGCTACTACAAGGAGTTCGAGGAAAGCGCCGCGCCCGTCACGCCGCAGATGAACCCCAACATCCTCGCGATCGGCGGCGATCTGTCGATGATGGTGGCGCCGACCGACGAGCAGGCCATCGAGCGGCTCGGCAAGGGCGGCGGGTTCTTCGCGTTCGGCATCATGCACTACTACATGACCGGCATGCACACGCCTGGCCGGACCGGAGTGTGGAAACGCCATCTCGAAGAGATCGAGAAGGATCCCAGCATCGTCTACGGCCCCGACCGGGGTCCGATCGGCAGCCCCGCCACCGTGCGCGAGTTCCTGCGTGGCTACGAAGAAAGCGGGGTCGACGAACTGATCCTGCTGCTGACTCCCCGCCGTCACGAAGAGACGATGGAGTCCATCGAGCTGATGGGCTCCGAGGTCCTGCCCGAGTTCATCGAACGCCACGAGAAGTCGACCGCCGAGAAGGCGAAGCGGATGGAGCCGATCCTCGAAAAAGCCGAGGCCCGCAGGCCGGCGTCGAATGCGCCCACATTCGACGAGACCTACTCGTTCGGCGGGCTGCCGACCGGTCGCGAGAACTACACCGCCAACGAGGTGTCGCTGGCGATGGACGAGATGAACGCAGGTATCGAAGCGGCTGCGGCGAAGCTCAAGTCGGGTGCAGGCTGGGACAGCAGGAACCCCACCGCCGACAAGAAATAGAGGAAACATGGCGCAGATCGATGACCTCTGGCGTTACGACGGCCGCCGCGCGGTGGTCACCGGCTGCAGTTCGGGCATCGGTGCCGAAGTGGCGCGCCAGCTCACCGAGCTGGGCGCCGAGGTCGTCGGATTGGACCTGAAACGACCGGCGATGCAGCTCAAGGAGTTCCACGAAATCGACCTGTCCGACCCCGCATCGATCGACAGAGCGGCCGCGGCGATCGGCAGCCCTGTCGATGCGCTCTTCAACATCGCCGGGGTGTCATCGGGCATCGGAAACCCGTTGCTGGTCGTGACGATCAACTTTCTTGGCATGCGGCATTTCACCGAAGCGCTCATTCCGTCTATGCCGCCCGGATCGGGGATCGCCAACGTCTCCTCGCTCGCTGCGGCGGAGTACCGGGCCAACGCGGTGGTCACCATGGGGCTGCTGGACACCGCGACGATGGCAGAAGGCATCCAATGGTGTGAGCGGAATCCCGAGCCGCTCAATGACGGCGGCGGCTATCGATTGTCGAAGGAGGCGACCATCCTCTACGGGATGGCCAACGTCGTCGCGCTCGGCGCCAAGGGCATCCGGATCAACTGCACCGCACCGGGCGTCACCGACACGCCCATCCTCGACCAACTTCGCACCGCGTTCGGCGAGGAGTTCATCGAATCGTTCCAGACCCCCCTCGGCCGTGTCGCGGGTCCGGACGAGCAGGCGAGTGTGCTGACGTTCCTCAACAGTGCCGCGGCCAGATACATCACCGGTGAAGTGATCTGCGTGGACGGCGGTGCCGTGGCGGAGAGCTTCTTTGGCGACCTCTCGAACAGGCGAAAGGTAGAACATGGCCAGCCTGAGTGACTTTCGTCGCGTCGCCGACGACGTCCGCAACTGGGGGCGGTGGGGAGACGCCGACGAACTCGGCACGCTGAACCTCATCACCACCGAAAAGGTCCAGCAGGCCGCGAGCCTGGTGCGGCACGGCAAGGTCTTTCCGTTGGGCGTGGACTTCGGCTCGTCGGGCCCACAGGGCGCGTTTCATTTCCGGCAGAATCCACTACACGTGATGACCATCGACGGCGGCGATGCGAGCACCCTGGCCGAGTACGGCCCTTCTTGGATGAAGAACCCGGCGGCGACCCAGCTCAGCGAGTACTGGACGACCGGACCGATGAGGTTCAACGACGACGTCATCATCATGCCGTTGCAGGCCGCCACCCAGTGGGACGCCCTGTCCCACGTCTATTACGAGGACAAGCTGTACAACGGGTTCCCAGCGAGCTCGGTGACGAGCCTCGGCGCGTATCCACTGCGGGATCGACAAGGTGGACGGCAAGGGCATCACGTCCCGCGCTGTGCTGCTCGACATCGTGCGCCTGCGCGGTGTGGAGACCTTCTGCGAACTCGGCGACCCGATCACTCCCGCCGAACTCGACGAAGCGGCGCGCACACAGGGCGTCACAGTGGAGCGTGGCGACATCGTGCTGGTCCGCACCGGTTGGTGGGCAAGGTTTCTGCAGACCGGCGATGGCACTGAACCCGGCGCGGGCCTGGACTGGACGTGCGCGTCGTGGCTGCACGACCACGAGGTCGCCGCGGTCGCCGCTGACAACCTGATGGTCGAGAATCCACAGTCGGGCATCGATGGCGTCTTTTTGCCGATGCACATGCTGTGCCTTCGCGACATGGGGCTGATGCTCGGCGAATACTGGGACCTCACGGCGTTGGCCGCCGACTGTGCCGCCGACGGGGTGTACGAATTTCAGCTCATCGCACCGCCGCTGCGGGTGACCGGCGCGGTCGGATCACCGGTGAATCCCATTGCGATCAAGTAGGTGTGAACGATGACTTTAACCACAACAACGGGCGGCGCTCCGCTCGTCGTCGGGCTCGGCGGAACCCTGAGGGCCAACTCGTCGACCGAACGGGCGCTGCGCTACTGCCTATCGTCGGTCGAACGGCAGGGCGGGCAGACGAGGCTGTTCTCCGCCGAGGATCTCGACCTGCCGATGTACGCCCCGCACGAGTTGGAGCGCACACCGAAGGCGCTCGAATTGGTCGGCGCCCTTCGTGACGCCGACGCCGTCGTCGTCGGCTCGCCCGGCTATCACGGGGCGGTGTCCGGACTGGTGAAGAACGCACTGGACTACATCGAGGATCTCCGCGAGGACCCGCGGGTCTATCTCGACAACACCCCGTGGGGATGCATCAGCTGTGCGTACGGGTGGCAGGCCGCGGTCGGCACACTCGGCCAGTTGCGCAGCATCGGGCATGCGCTGCGCGCGTGGCCCACCCCGCTCGGCGTGGCGATCAACTCGGCCGACGAGATCTGGGATTCCGAAGGCCGCGTCGCCGACGCCGCTGTGCAGAACCAACTCGACATGCTGGCCACCCAGGTGCTTGCCCTCGCCCGCGCCGCCTGGGAAACGGCGTGACCGACACGGAACGGAAGACGGTTCTGGTCGACGGCCTCGTCACCGGCTATCTCGAAGCGGGCCACGGCGATCCGGTCGTGCTGCTGCACGGCGGGGAGTTCGGCGTCAGCGCGGACCTGGGCTGGGAACACAACATCGCCGCACTGGCCGGGCACTATCGGGTGCTGGCTCTCGACATGCTGGGCTTCGGGCAGTCGGCCAAGGTGATCGACTTCAACGACGGGCGCGGTATGCGGATCCGGCACATCGCCCGGTTCTGCGATGCGGTCGGAGTCTCCTGCGCGCACTTCGTCGGCAACTCGATGGGCGCGGTCAACATGTTCGTCGACGCCACATCGGAATCCCCGCTGCTGGCTGCCGCCAGCCTGACGATGATCTGCGGCGGCGGCGAGATCCAGCGCAACGAGCACTCGGCGGCGCTGTACGACTATGACGCCACTACTGCCCGGTATGAAACGGATCGTCGAGGCGCTCTTCTCCGACCCGGCCTATCCCAACGACGACGCGTACGTGACGCGGCGCTACGAGTCCAGCATCGCACCAGGCGCGTGGGAGGCGTTGGCCGCAGCCAGGTTCCGACGGCCGGGCCTGGAGCCGCCGCCACTTCCGTCGAGCAAGCGGGCGTATGAACGTATCGCGGTGCCGACGTTGGTGGTCGAGGGCGCACGCGACAAACTGTTGCCCGGTGGCTGGGCGGCCGAGATCGCCAAGCAGATCCCGCACGGCCGCTCGGCCGTCATCGAACGGGCCGGTCACTGCCCGCAGATCGAACAGCCCGACGCCGTCAACGAACTGCTGTTGGATTTTCTCGGCGACGTGACTCGAGAAAGGGCGGCGAGCTAGGTGAGCAACGAACTCGAGGGCAAGGTGGCGGTCGTCACCGGCGGCGCGTCGGGTCTCGGCGAAGGCCTGTCGCGGCGATTCGCCGCCGAAGGCGCCAAGGTGCTCATCGGCGACATCGACCGCGACGCCGGTGCGGCGCTGGCCGAGGACATCGGTGCCGACGCGTACTTCGTCGAGGCCGACGTCGCCGAAGTCGACCAGATCAGCGGTCTTGTGTCGACGGCCGTGCAGCGATTCGGCGGGCTGCACGTGATGGTGAACAACGCGGGGGTGTCGGGCACCATGCATCGCAGCCTGTTCGACGACGACCTGGCGGACTTCGAGAAGATCATGGCCGTCAATCTGCGGGCCGTGATGGCAGGCACACGCGACGCCGCGCTGCACATGCGGGATGCGGGCGGCGGATCGATCATCAACATCACCTCGATCGGTGGCATTCTGGCCGGGGGCGGCGTGATGACGTACCGGGCGTCGAAGGCGGCCGTCATCCAGTTCACGAAGTCGGCCGCTATCGAGCTGGCCCACTACGAGATTCGGGTCAACGCCATCGCGCCCGGCAACATCCGGACCGGCATCGTCCGCAAGTCGGCGTCGGGGGAGGACCTCGAGAAGCTGGAGGAGTTCGAGGCGAAGATCCGCGAGACAATGCGCAACGACCGCCCGCTCAAGCGCGAGGGCACCGCCGACGACATCGCCGAGGCGGCGCTGTACTTCGCCACCGATCGGTCGAAGTATGTGACGGGAACCGTACTGCCGGTCGACGGTGGCACCGTGGCGGGCAAGGTGATCGTCCGCAGGCCGAAGTCCGGCTAATGCTCCTCGTCGACGCGGTCCGCGTGCCGGCAAACAAGCCGAGGGTAACGATCTCGGTCCGGCCGGAAGATGTCGTGGGGTGCGTCGGGGAATTCGACCAGCTGGGCATGCGGGAAGAGCTGCTTGTATCGCATCCATTCCTGCTCTCCGACAAGGACACTGCTGCCGCAGCGCACGACGAGCAGTGGCGGTTGCAGTGCGGCGAGGTCCTTCCAGAACGACTCCGCGGTCGCCGCCTGGAAGGTCTTGATCGCAGCCGTCACGTCAAGGCGCTCGCTCACCGGCGTCCCGCGCCACCGGCCGTCAAGCAGTCGGCGGTAGATGTCAGCCGGCAGGAGCTTGTGCTCGGGCACGTAGTCGCCTATCGAAAGCGACCGAACCCTGCCGGGGTGCGCTACCGCCCAACGGACGGCGCACGACGTCCCACGCGAAAACGTGACCAGGTGAACGGTTCCGTCGGTCACCGCATCGACGACAGCGCCCAGGTCGGTGCTCAACGTCTCGAGGTCGTATCCGCTTGCCGGCGCCCCGCTTCGGCCGTGTCCCCGGATATCCACGACGACCGCCCGGCGCCCGAACAATGGCAGGACCTCGATGTAGTCCTCGGCGACGTCGGTCATACCGGGGACGAAGACGATCGGAGCGCCTCGAACATCGCCGCCCGAGTCGAGGTAATGAATGCGAACGTCGCCGTTGTCGACGAACCGCGAAGTGACCATGGTCAGCGGTACTTTATGCGCCGCGCGAGGACGGAACACCGGGATCATTTAAATCAGTCGCTTGACTTAATCCACTCGAGCGAGTTGACTGATCTCGTGACCACGGCCAGAGCTGTGCGCGCCGATCGGGCGAGCGGCACACAAGAGGCAATCCTGAAGGCGGCCGAGCGGCTGTACGCGGAACACGGCGTCTTCGCTGTGTCGAACCGGCAGGTCAGCGAGGCCGCAGGGCAGGGCAACAACGCCGCGGTGGGCTACCACTTCGGCACCAAGACCGATCTGGTTCGGGCGATCGAACAGAAACACCGCGCGTCCATCGAGAGGCTGCTCGAGCGGATGGTCGCCGACATCGGCGACTCGACCGAACTGCGGGACTGGATCACCTGCATGGTCTGCTCGCTGACCGAACATCTGGCGCAACTCGGCAACCCGACCACCTACGCGCGGTTCGCGGCCCAGGCGCTGGCCGACCCCGCCTACCAGAAGATCGTGGTCCGCGACGCGCTGGCGTCGGCGTCGCTGGTTGCGGTCGTCGACGGCATCACCCGGTGCCTGCCCGAGCTGCCGATTGCCGTGGTGACCGAACGCAACATCATGGTGCGCAACCTGATGATGCACACCTGTGCCGACTTCGAGCGTGCTTTCGCCGACGGCGACGGTGTGCCGCGAACAAGCTGGACGGCCGTCGCATCCGGTCTGATCGACGCCATCGTCGGGCTGTGGCGGGCACCCGTCACGGAGAAGCCGTGACATGAAAGTGATTGTCGACCAAGACAAGTGCGTGTCATCGGGTCAATGCGTGCTGAATGCCGGCGACGTGTTCGACCAGCGTGACGACGATGGCGTCGTGGTCCTGCTCGACGACAGCCCATCCGACGAGCAAGCAGTCAACGTCCGTAATGCCGCCGCGGCCTGTCCGGCCCTGGCGATCGACATCGAGGAATGAACAAAGGCCTATGTCCGACACACTGACCGCCGCATCCGACGTCACCGCCGACGTCCCCGAGTATCCGATGGAACGTGACGCTCGTTGCCCGTTCGCGCCGCCACCGCAGATGCTCGAGATGGGCCAAGCCAAGCCGCTGTCCCGGGTGCGGATCTGGAACGGCACGACGCCGTGGTTGATCACCGGACATGCGGTGGCGCGCGAGCTGTTCGCCGATCCGCGGGTCAGCGTCGACGACCGCCTGGACGGCTTCCCGCACTGGAACGAGCACATGCTCTCCACCGTCAACAAGCGGCCCCGCTCGGTGTTCACCTCCGACGCCGAGGAGCACACCCGGTTCCGCCGGATGCTGTCCAAGCCGTTCACCTTCAAGCGCGTCGAGGGGTTACGTCCGGTGATTCAGGAGGTCACCGATCAGTGCATCGACGCGATCTTGGCCGGTCCTCAGCCCGCCGACCTCGTCACGAAACTCGCATTGCCGGTGCCGACCCGGGTGATCAGCGACATGCTCGGCGTCCCGTACGAGGACCATGAGTTCTTCCAGCACCATGCCAATGTCGGCCTTGCCCGCTACGCCTCGGCCGAGGACGGTCAGAAGGGGGCCATGAGCCTCCACAAATATCTGATCAACCTCGTCGAATCCAAGATGGCGAACCCCTCCGAGGACGCGGTCTCCGACCTCGCC
The DNA here is from genome assembly GCA_963822305.1 of uncultured Actinomycetota bacterium. Lineage (GTDB taxonomy): Bacteria > Actinomycetota > Actinomycetes > Mycobacteriales > Mycobacteriaceae > Mycobacterium. Next base: position 139,161 of record CAWGHF010000016.1, read on the forward strand.
GAGCGGGTCAACGCGGGCGAGATCAGCGTCAAGGAGGCTGCGCAGCTGGGCACCGGGCTGTTGATCGCCGGCCACGAGACCACCGCGAACATGATCGGCATCGGCATCCTCGCGCTGCTCGAGAACCCCGAACAGGCTGCAATGCTTCGCGATTCCGACGATCCCAAGGTCATCGCCAACGCCGCCGAAGAACTGATGCGCTACCTGTCGATCATCCAGAACGGCCAACGGCGCGTTGCCGTCGAGGATATCGAGATCGGCGGCGAGACCATTCGAGCAGGCGAGGGCATCATCATCGATCTGGCTCCTGCCAACTGGGACGGCGCCACGTATCCCGAACCCGAAAAGTTGGACCTGAGCCGCGACGTCGGGCAGCAGCTCGGCTTCGGCTACGGCCGGCACCAATGCGTGGGACAACAGCTCGCCCGTGCCGAGTTGCAGATCGTGTTCCACACGCTGCTGCGACGCATCCCCACCCTCAAGCTCGCGGTGCCGTTCGACGAGGTGCCGTTCAAGCACGATCGCCTCGCGTACGGCGTATACGAACTTCCCGTCAACTGGTAAGTCTTGCACCACAGCCCGATTGGAGTACCAACGATGTCTACCCCGACTTCAACCCTGTATCCGCCCGAGGGCTTCGGCGCGCCCAAGTACCGCAAGGGCCATGCCACGGGCGACTTCGGCCTGCCCGCCGGCACCGAGATCTTCTCCGCCGACAACCACATCTCGGTGGCCGACGACATCTTCTACGAGCGCTTCCCCGAGGAACTGAAGGGTGCGGCGCCGCGGATCTGGTACGAGGACGGCGCGTACATGGTCGGCATGAAGGGTAAGGCGTGGACCGGTGGGGATTTCGGCCGTGTGCTGATGCAGTACGACGATCTGGCAGGCGCGGCGTCGAACAACATCGAGGCCCGCATCCGCGAACTCCATGAAGACGGCATCGACAAGGAGCTCGCGTTCCCCAACGCTGTGCTGGCGCTGTTTCACTACCCGGACAAGTCGTTGCGCGAGCGCGTGTTCCGCATCTACAACGAGCACATCGCCGACCTGCAGGAGCGCAGCAAGGGGCACTTCTACGGCGTCGGGCTGATCAACTGGTGGGATCCGAAAGGGCACCCGAAGCACGCTGGAAGAGCTGAAGGCACTTGGCCTGAAGACGTTCCTGCTGCCGCTCAACCCCGGCAAGGACGACGACGGCAACATCTACGACTACGGCAGCACCGAAATGGACGCGGTCTGGGACGAGATCGAGGCGGCCGGCGTGCCGGTCAGCCACCACATCGGCGAGACCCCACCCAAGACTCCGTGTCAGCACAACAGCGTCGTCGTCGGCATGATGGTGAATGTCGACTCGTTCCGCGAACAGTTCGCCAAGTACGTGTTCTCCGGCATCCTGGACCGGCATCCGAGCCTGAAGGTCGGGTGGTTCGAGGGTGGAATCGCCTGGGTGCCAACGGCCCTGCAGGACGCCGAGCACATGCTGGCCTCCTACCGCCACATGTTCAACCACCAGCTCACCCGCGGCGTCCGCGACTACTGGAACGACCACATGTGCGCCTCGTTCATGGTCGATCCGCTCGGACTGCGGCTCATCGACAAGATCGGTGTGGAGAACGTGATGTGGTCGTCTGACTACCCGCACAACGAATCGACGTTCGGCTACTCGGAGAAGTCGCTGAAGACCGTCGTCGACGCCGTCGGACCCGAAGCTGCGACGAAGATCGTCAGCACCAACATCAAGAACTTCCTGGGCGTCGAATGACCACGTTCGCGACGCCGCGCAGTTCCGCCATCGAGATTCCCGAGCTGCCGGACCTGGCGCGCATGTACCGCGAGTGCGGCGCGAGGCTGCGAGATTCGATGAAGGACAAGGGTGTCGACGCGCTCGTCCTGATCGGTAACGGCAACGTGGTGTACGCCACCGGCATCAGCTGGCGGCTGCTGGACGCCGGGCTTTCGCACGTCGAGCGTCCGGTGGCGATCGTGCTCGCCGACGACGAACATCCGCACCTGTTCATGCCGTTGCGCGAGGGCTCGGTGTCCGAGTGCGAGGTGCCTGCCGACCACGTGCACGGGCCGCTCTACCTCGAATTCGACGAGGGCGTCGAGCATTTCGCCAAGGTGCTGGCCGACTTGGTTCCAGCGGGCGCCACAGTGGCCGTCGACGAGCTGACGGGCGCGATGCGCCGCGCGCAGGCACGGCTGTTCCCGTCTGGTCCGCCGTCGGATGCCGCACAGGTCGTCGGTCCGGCGAAGCTGGTCAAGACGCCCGACCAGATCTCCTGCGTCCGCAACGCATGCCGTATCACCGAAGAAGCCATGGTCGACGTGCAGAAGGCGCTCGCGCCGGGCGTGCGGCAGATCGACCTGTCGGCGGCGTTCGTCCGGCGTGCCTTCGAACTGGGCGCCACCGCCAACATGCTCGAGGCGATCTGGCAGGTGATGCCCACCACGAAAACCAGCGGAGCCGTCTGGACCACCACCGGCGATCTGGCGCTGCCGCTGCTGACAACGGAACGCGAGCTGGCCCGCGGTGACGTGTTGTGGACCGACGTCAGCATCACCTACAACGGCTACTGCTCGGACTTCGGCCGCACCTGGCTGGTCGGCGACGAAGTGTCCGACCGGCAGCAAGCGCAGTTCGAGAAGTGGCGCGAGATAATCGATGCCGTGCTCGCGGTCACCAAGGCCGGCGTGACCTCGGGTGATTTGGCCCGTGCCGCGATCGCCGCCAACGGCGGACAGAAACCGTGGCTGCCGCACTTCTACCTCGGCCACGGCATCGGCACGAATGCCGCCGAGATGCCGATGATCGGAACCGATCTCGGTGAGGAGTTCGACGACAACTTCGTCTTCCCGGCCGGAATGCTGCTGGTGCTCGAACCGGTGATCTGGGAGGACGGCACCGGAGGCTATCGAAGCGAGGAGATCGTGGTCATCACCGAGGACGGCACCACGCGCATCACGGACTATCCCTACGCCCCCTACGGGCAGGGGCCGATCGGCGGTTCCAATGGGCACTGAGATCCTGCCCGACCCAAAGGCTTTGCGCAGTGGCCGCCGCGATCGGGTGCTGGCCCAGATGGCGGCCAACGACATCGACATCCTGGTCCTCGGCCGCCAGGCCAATGTCCGGTACGTGACCGGCGCGCCGCAGCTGTGGGTCGCGGGCACCAGGCCGTTCGGCCCGATCTGTGAGGTGATCCGCGCGACCGGCGAGATCCATCTGAACAGCACATGGGACGAGGGCATCCCCGACGAGATCGGCCACGACCATCTCTACGGTTTGGCATGGAACCCGATGACGCTGATCGACGTGCTCAAGCGGCTGCCCGGCGCGGCGACCGTACGCCGGGTCGGAACCGACTCGCTGACACCGACATTCGCGCAGCTGCTGCCCATGGCGTTCCCGAATGCCGAACTGGTCGATGCGGAACCCGCGCTTCGCGCCGCGAGGCGGATCAAAACGACCGACGAGGTGGCAGTGCTGCGGGGCGCGCTCGGCGTCGCGGAACATGCGCTCGAGGCGGCCCGCGCGGAGTTGGCGCCGGGTGTCAGCGAGCTATCGCTGACGGGCGCGATGATGGAGGCGATGGCGGCGGGCGGGGTCACGACACCCGCGACGCAGGACGGCGTGTGGATCACACCCAAGGAACACTCATGGCGTCGCGATTCGACCGAAGGCCGCGTTGCCGACGGTGACCTGGTAGCCCTGTCCGCGGGTGCTTTGGCCGACGGCTATGTCGGCGAGGTCGGCCGGACCTGGCCGGTCGGCGATGTGCCTGCAGCCGATGCGCTGTTCCGGCGCTCGAATGAGTTGTGGGAACGCCTCATTGCCGCGTGCAGGCCCGGCGGCAGCGCCGCCGACCTGCTGTCCGCGTACGAGGCGGCGGGGGAGCCGCTGCCCGCGACGCCCGTCGCGCACGGTCTCGGACTGGGCTTCGACCCGCCGGTGGTCTCGGCTGACCTGCCGACCACCTGCGCCGAGGAGCGCCTCGAGCCCGGCATGGTGCTCGCGGTCACCGGATACGTGTGGCAATCCGGTGTCGGAGCGGTGTTCTCCAGGGACGCCGTGCTGATCGGCGACGACGGTGCCGAGGTGCTCACATCCAGCCCCACGTACGGCGCCGTCGAGGCGAGGGCCTGAAGCGGCTTCGCCGCGCACGCGAGGAGCGAAAGACTATGGCGTCAGGCGAACGTCCGTCGCCCGAGGAGATCGTCCTCTACGACAAGGACCCCGAGACCAAGATCGCGACGATCACGTTCAATCGTCCCGATCACCTGAACGCGCCGACGTCGGCCGCACGGCTTCGTTATGCCGACCTGTTGCGGGGTGCGACGGTGGACGACGACGTCAAGGTGGTGGTGATCCGCGGCGTCGGTGAAGATTTCGGCAGCGGGGCCGATCTGCCCGACTTCATGGCGGGCACGGAGGAGGACCGCCTCGCGGAGCTTCGGGTCGACGATCAAAACGTCACGTATCCGCCCGAGGGCTCCTTTCGCCACGGCGCGACGATGGGCCAGTGGTACGCCAACGTGGCGGCGGGCAACCGTGCGCTGCAGGAGCTCAAGAAGATCAGCATCGTCGAGGCCAAGGGCTACTGCTACGGCTGGCACTTCTACCAGTGCGCCGACGCCGACCTCGTGATCTCCGCAGACGACGCACTCTTCGGCCATCCCTCGTTCCGCTACTTCGGCTGGGGGCCGCGGATGTGGACCTGGGTGCTGACGATGGGCCTGCGGCCGTTCCAGGAGATGGTGTTCACCGGACGGCCGTTCACCGCCGAGGAGATGCTGGCGTGCAACTTCCTGAACAAGGTGGTGGCACGGGGCGAACTCGAAGCCGAGGTCGAGAAGTACGCCCTGGCGTGCGCCCGTAACCGCCCCGTCGACAGCATCTTTCAGCAGAAGGTGTTCTTCGAGGTCGTCAAGCAGTTCCAGGGTGAGTACATGGGCAGTCTGCTGTCTGCGGCCTTCGAATCGATGGGGGGCTCCGTGCGACCCGATCCCGGCGACTTCATGCTCGGCGACGCGATCGACGCGGGGCTCGCCGACTCGGTCAACGACAACGACGCGAAGTTCCCGCCCGAGTTCCGGCTGAGCAAGAAGAACCGCAAGAAGGACTGATCACGTGTTGCCACTCGACGGGTTCACCGTCATCGATCTGTCCTCGGGCATCGCCGGTGCGTACTGCACGAAACTGCTGGCCGACGGTGGTGCCACGGTGGTCAAAGTCGAACCAGCCGAGGGCGATCCACTTCGCCGGTGGTCGGCATCGGGAGCCGAGATCAAGACCGGCGACGACGGCGCGCTGTTCAGCTTCCTTGCGGGCGCCAAGAGCAGTGTGGTGGCCGATCCGGACGCCGATGTCGACTTCGTCAACAGCCTGCTCGGCGACGCGGACGCGGTCGTGTGGTCACGCGGGTCGCGGCTTGCCGAACACGCCGGCTTCTCGCCGGACGAGATCCATCGGCGCCACCCGCACCTGACCGTCACGGCGATCACCCCGTTCGGCCTCGAGGGACCATGGGCCGACAGGCCGGCGACAGAGTTCACTGTGCAGGCGTGGTCGGGCGGTGTGATCGGTCTCGGCCGGGGCGCCCAGGACCGCGCACCGCTGTTCGTCGCGGGGCAGATAGGCGAGTGGCTGGCCGGAGCGTATGCCGCTGCAGGGACGATGGCAGTCCAATCGGGCGTCGTCGACGTATCGATGCTCGAGGTCGAAATCCTCTGCCTCACCTACTATTCGGTGTCCTTCGCCGATGTGCTGAACCGACCGTTCCGTGACTTGCGTCGGCTCACCGTTCCCGGCGTTGCGACGGCGGCCGACGGCCTTGTCGCACTGGGCTGCGGCACCGCCCAGCAGTGGTTCGACCTGTGCGCGATGACGGGCCACGACGAGTGGATCGACGAGGAGTCGCAACTTTCCATCACCGAACAGGCCAACATCCACGCCAAAGAGATCTACGAGTGGGTACGCGAGAACAACGTCGACGAGATCCTTGATCTGTCCACCGCCTTCCGGATTCCCAACGCGCCGGTCGGCAACGGTGCCAACGTCACTTCGTTCGACCAGTTCGCCGAGCGGGGTGCGTTCGTCACCAACCCGCGCGACGGGTTCACTCAGCCCGGTCCTCCCTACCGCGGCACTCCGTCGCTCGTGCGCTCACCGCATCCCGCTCCGCGGCTCGGTGAGCACACCGACGACGTCCGCCGAAACGGGATCGCCCGTCGTGACGGCCGGCCGGAGCTGTCGTTCGAGGGTCTGCGTGTCCTGGACATGACGAGCTTCTGGGCCGGCCCGTCGTGCACGCACGTACTGGCGCAACTCGGCGCCGAGGTGATCCACGTCGAGTCGACGTCACGTCCCGACGGCACCCGCTTGATCGCGGGCGTGCCGATCACCGAAGACCAGTGGTGGGAGCGCTCTCCGATCTTCTCGGGCCTGAACACCAACAAGAAGAGCGTGACGCTCGATATCCGCAACCAACGTGGCGTCGAGCTGCTCCACGAGCTCGTGAAGACGTGCGATGTCATCGTCGAGAACTACACGCCAAGGGTGCTCGACCAGATCGGGCTCGACTTCGACACCGTGCACCGGCTGCGTCCGGACGCGATCATGATGCGCATGCCCGGCTTCGGGCTCGACGGCCCGTGGCGGGACAAGCCGGCGTTCGCGTATGTCATCGAGGACGCATCCGGGATCACCTGGCTGACCGGCCATCCCGACCAGAATCCGGTGGAACCGTATGCGGTCGGCGACCCGAACGCCGGCGTACATGGCCTCAACGCTCTGATGCTGGCGTTGGCACACCGGTGCCGCACCGGCGAGGGCGTCCGAATCGAGGCCGCAATGGTCGACGCGGCGCTCAACATCGCCGCCGAGCAGGTCATCGAGCAGTCGGCCTACGGAAACCTGCTGCATCGCCAGGGCAACCGAGGTCCCACCGCCGCACCGCAGAATCTCTATCGCACAAGCGAACTCGACGAGTTCGGCCGACCCGACGATTGGGTGGCGATCGCGGTGGCTACCGACGCGCAGTGGGCGAACCTGATCGCTGCCCTCGGCGACCCGGACTGGGCGACCGATGAGCTCGCGAGCGCCGCTGGACGTCGAGGACGCCACGATGAGATCGACGAGCACCTGAGCCGATGGTGCGGAGCGCGAACGGGTGACGAGATCGTCCAAACCCTCTGGGACGCAGGAGTGCCCGTGGCGAAGGTGATGCAGCCACACCGGGTGGGCGACTTGGCGCAACTGGTGCACCGAGGCTTCTACGAGCAGGTGGACCACCCCGTGAACGCCACCGCCAGGCACAGCACGCTTCCCATGCGCATCTCGACGGGGCCGCAGCGCTTTCATCGCTCACCCGCGCCGCTTCTCGGACAGCACAACCACGAGGTGCTCTCGGGACTGGGGCTCGGCGACGACGAGATCACCGACCTTCAGGACAAGGGGATCATCGGCACCGCTCCGGCGATGCGTGGCATCCGCACCACCAAGACTGGTTAACTCGACCCATGGCCATCGATCCGTCGAACATTCTCTTGACCGGGCGGGTCGCGGTCGTCACCGGCGGGGGAGAGGGTATCGGGCGCGGCATCGCCGAAGGGCTGGCCGCGTTCGGCGCCAAGGTCGCGATCTGGGAGCGCAATCCCGAAACCTGTGCGTCGGCGGCCGAAGGCATTGGGGCGCTTGGCATCGTGGCCGACGTCCGCGACAGCGGACAGGTCGACACGGCGCTGGAGCGCACGGCCGACGAGCTCGGCGCGGTGAGCATCCTGGTCAACAACGCGGGCGGGGTGTTCTCCTCACCGCTGCTCGAGACCACCGAGAACGGCTGGGACGCGCTGTACCGGTCGAACCTGCGCCATGTGCTTCTCTGCACGCAGCGGGTGTCACGGCGGTTGGTGGCGGCGGGGCTGCCGGGAAGCATCATCAACGTGACGTCCATCGAGGGCGTGCGGGCGGCACCCGGTTACGCGGCCTACGCCGCCGCCAAGGCCGGTGTCATCAACTACACCAAGACCGCCGCGGTCGAACTGGCTACCCAGGGGATCCGGGTCAACGCGCTGGCCCCTGACCTGACCGTCACCGAGGGGCTGTTGCGCGTCTCGCCGGACGGACTCCCCGACGGCGCCCGGCACATGATCCCGATGGCCCGCCCGGGGCACGTCGACGAAATGGCCGGTGCAGCCGTCTTTCTCGCGTCCGACATGTCCAGCTACATCACCGGCCAGACGATCCACGTCGACGGCGGAACGCAGGCCGCGAGCGGGTGGCACCACAACCCGCAGACCGGCGACTATCAGCTGGGTCCGGGCTAGTTCTGCGTGCCCTCGTTGCTCAGGCCGGGATCGCCCAGTTTGGCTGCGATCGCTCCCCACAGATCGGTGTAGGTTCCCGGCGCATCGCGGTATGCAGCCCGGCGGGCGAGGAAAACGCGCGCCAAAGGTGCGACGAGTCGCAGCGGATACCGCTTCCATCCCATCCGCTGGCTCATCTCCGCGAGCATGGACGGCCATGAATGGTGTTGGAATGCAAGCGCTTCCTGCGCCCGCGCAGTGTCCATCCAGTCGGTGAGGAACCAGCCGTCGTCGTCGTCCGGATCGCCCGGCCGACCCTCGGGTAGCACGCCGGGCAACCCAAGCGCGGCAGCCAGTGCGGCACCGACATCCTTCTGCAGCAACTTGTGCGAGTCGTCGCCTGCGATCAGCAGGATCTCACGTGCGACGTCAGCCGTGGTGGCGGCGGCGAACGCGGCGGCGACGTCGCGGACATCGACCGTGTGAATCCGCCCGTCGGTGGGCAGTGCGCTCTCGATGAATATGCCGTCGGCAGTGAGCGGCAGGGCGCTGAAGTTCGGGCTGAGCACACCGCCGAGCCGAAGCACCACCCACTCCAGGTTCGAGGCGCGGACGAATTCCTCGGCCTCGAATTTGGTGTTGCTGTACAGCTCGAACGGCTTCGGCGGGGTATCGGCGCGAACCACGTCGGTCACTCGATGGGGGTTTCGCGAACCGTAGACGGCGTTGCTCGACGCCTGTACGAAGCGAGGTGGATTCGGTTGGGCCTCGGCCGCGCGCACCAACGCCATCGTGGCGTCGACGTTGACCTTGCGGGCCAGGCCGGGGTTGCGATAGAGCGGGGGCGGGATGACCGCGGCGAGGTGCACGATCACCGACGGCGACACCTCCGATACCAGGCGATCAACCGCGGTCGCATCCGTGAGGTCTGCCCACCGCACCTGCACACCGTCGGGCAGCCCGGCCACCTTCTTACGGTTGGCCGGTGTGTCGAGGTCGGCGACCACCACGCGTCGGCCGTCGGCCGTCAACCGCGCGACGGTCTGCGACCCCACCAGGCCGAATCCGCCCGTGACGAGTACCGCGTCTGTCATCCGTCCCCCTTAATGGAAATGACATTCTCAAGAAAAGAGAGTACCATATTCGCAGGTAGCGATGTCGTTGGGTACTTCACGTTCAGCGTGGGTATGCCACACGCAGGACACACAAGGGAAACATATGGGCGACGAAGGCGTCGAGCAGATCGGCAAGGAAGAAGCCACCAAGTGGGACCCCTCGTTCACTGAGCAGGTCAAGAACGTGGTCGGCCCACTGATCAAGCGGTATTTCCGTGCGGAGGTCAAGGGGCTGGACGCCATTCCGTCCGCAGGCGGCGCGCTGTTGGTGTCCAACCATTCCGGTGGCATGTTCACGCCAGACGTGCTCGTCTTCGTGCCCGCGTTCTACCACAAGTTCGGCTTCGACCGTCCGGTCTACACCCTCGCGCACTACGCCCTCTTCGCCGGACCGCTCGGCGATTGGCTGCGCCGGGTCGGTGTCATCGAGGCCACTCGCGAAAACGCTGCGAAGGCGCTGCGCAGCGGTGCGCTCGTGTTGGTGTTTCCCGGCGGGGACTACGACTCATACCGGCCGACTTTCGAGAACAAGATCGACTTCGCAGGCCGGACCGGATACGTCAGGACCGCAATCGAATCCGAAGTGCCGATCGTGCCGATGGTGTCCATCGGCGCGCAGGAATCACAGCTGTTCCTCACCCGCGGCAACTGGTTGGCGAAGCGCTTGGGGCTGGAACGGCTTCGAGCCGAGATCCTGCCGGTCACGTTCGGCTTCCCGTTCGGCCTCAGCGTGTTCTTCCCACCCAACGTGCCACTGCCCACCAAGATCGTCACGCAGGTGCTGGACCCGATCGATGTGATGAAAGAGTTCGGCGAGGACCCCGATATCGCCACGGTCGACGCCCATGTTCGCGAAGTGATGCAGGCCGCCCTCGACCGGCTCGCCGAGAAGCGCCGGTTCCCGATACTCGGCTGAGTTCAAGCGACAGGCCTGGCCGGCGCCATCGCCGTTTCTACAGGAGTCAGTTCCGCGGGAAGGCCTGCTGCGTGGCGTATTTCGGCCAGCCCGTGGATCATCGCGTCGGTTGCTTCGTGTACGTCGTCGAAGGTTTGGTCGTCGGACAGTATCGAGATGTCGACCTGATCGACGTAACTCCAGACGGTCATGTTGAATGCGCTTCCCGCCGACAGTATTCCGATGGAGTAGATCTCGTTCACCGGTGCACCGCCGATGTGTCCGCGTTCGCGCGGACCCGGCACATTGGACACGGCGACGTTCATGATGGGGCTGTGCGCGGTGCGTCTGGACTGCAGCCGGAACAACGCAGGCGCAAACGCGGGTGGCAGATACTCCATCAGTCGTCCGTGTAGTTTCGGGCCGAGAAGCTCGTTGTCCTCCTTGGCGCGCGACGCGGCGAGGGCAGCCAGTCGGACCCGCTCCAGCGGATCGTCGATGTGCACCGGCAGAGACACCGGCAGCCCGCTGATCTCATTGCCGGTGATGCGGTCCGGCGATTTGTCCGTGGCCACCGGCACCGACGCCATGATCGGCTGGTCGGCCCGACCGTCGTAGCGCAGCAACAGTTCTCGCAGTCCGCCTGCCGCCATCGCCAGCACGATGTCGTTGAACGTGACGCCCAGGTGTTTGGCCGTCTCCTTGACCTCGGCCAGTGACAGCGACGCCGTCGCGAACGTCCGCACAGGCGAGACGATGTGATTGACGAACGTCGGCGGGAACTTGAACATCTTGGCCATGTCCGGCTGATCGCTGCGCTCCTTTGACCGGCGCCGGACTCGGATGAAACCCCGGGCACCGTCACGGATCAGGCCCGGCAAAGCGGCGATGTTCTGGATATGGTCACGCCCCGCAACCCGCAACAGCTCGGACCTCGATGGCGGCTCACGCGTGGTGTAGTCGTCACGCTCGTCCTGTTCAGCACCGGTCAGATCCATCAGCCGGGCCAACAGGTTGGCCGAGGCGAGCCCGTCGGCCAGCGTGTGATGCACCTTGCCGATCAAGGCGTACCGATCGTCGGCCATCCCCTCTGCGAAATGGAACTCCCACAGCGGGCGATCGCGGTCCAGCGGCGTGCTGGCGATCTCGCCGATGACCTGGTCGAGCTCGCGGCGGCCGCCGGGGCTGGGCACCTGCACCCGGCGCAGGTGATAGTCGAGGTCGACCTCGCAGTCCTCCATCCACATCGGGTGGTGCAGCTTCCACGGGATGTCGACGAGCCGGTAGCGCAGCGGGTCCAGCAGGTGCAGCCGGCGCTCGATCGTCTGTCGGAAGACGTCGAAGTTGAAGTCGCCGTCGAAGTCGGCAGCGTTGATGACCGCGACCTTCAAGGTGTGCGTGTGCAGGTTGGGGGTCTCGCTGTACAGCAGCATGGCGTCCATGCCGTTGAGTCGTTTCACGCCCACCCCGTTCCGCCGTCGAACGGTTCCATGCAACCACTCAGGCGCTCGCGGGCTGACCGGTTTGGGTGACTCAGTGACTCCAGCCCTCGGCGGCCTGCTCGTCGTAGGTGCGGTCGATGCGCTCGAAGCGGCGCCGGATCGATTCGCGCGAGGCGCGGTGCGGCAGGATGTACAGCCGGTTGGCGAGGACGGCGTCGGCGGACAGCCGCGCCACGTCTTCGACGTGCACGCTGTCGTCGGTCGGCGTGATTATCGCCGCCAGCCCCTGCACGGCTTCTTCGGTCTGGTTGGTGCGGGCACCGTAGTCGTTGCTTCTTGTGCGTTCGGAGTTGGCGATGATCGGGGTGTCGAGGATCATCGGGCACAGCACCGAGACGCCGATGCCCGCGCCTTTCAATTCCCGCGACAAGCTCTCGGCCAGCGCGACAACACCGAATTTGGCCACGCAGTACGGGCCGAGCCCGGCGTTACTCACCATGCCCGCGAACGACGATGTGAACATGATGTGGCGATCCCCGCCCTGCTCGATCAGGCGCGGCAGGAACACCTCGACGCCGTGGATCGGCCCCCACAGATCGACGTCGATCACCCAGCGCCAGTCGCCGTGGGTGACGTCGGCGATCGGGCTTCCATAGGCGATGCCCGCGTTGTTGAACACCAGGTTCACTTCGCCGAGCAGGCGGAAGGATTCGTCGGCAAGGTGTTCGACGGCGTCCAGCTTCGTGACGTCGCAGATGACTCCGTGTGCCTCGGCGCCGTCGGCCCGCAGTTGCTCGACGGCTGCATCGAGCGCGGTCTGGTCGATGTCGGCCAGCACGACGCGGGCGCCGCGACGGGCGAACTCCTGTGCGCTGGCGAAACCTATCCCGCTCGCGCCGCCGGTGATGACCGCACCGCGTCCCTCGAATGTCTCCACGGCGCGAAGACTATCGGTTTAGACGATGGCGTCAATCGCCGCACGGGTGTCGAGGTCGAGGAACGCTGCGGCGTATCGCTGCGCCAGCGCGAGGCAGATCTCCGGGCTCTGCCACGCGTCGCCGCCCGACAGCGTGGCCATCCAGATCGCCAATCCGTGTGCGACGGAGGCGCGGTACCGCAGCAGCACGTCATCAGGGCTCGGCATCTCGTGGGCAGGCAGCGTCAGCGCGGCGCGGTATTCGTCGAGGAGCTCACGCTCGCTGCGGCGCCTGTCCTCGATCGTCAGCGCGCCCTGCAGGAAGTACCCGAGGTCGAGCGACCAATTGCCCCGGCGCACCATCTGCCAGTCGAGGAAACCGACATCGTCGTCCGGCAGCACGTAGGTGTTGCCGATGTGCGGGTCGCCGTGCAGCAGCGTCTGCGGCGATTTTGTCAGCGTTCCGATGTAGCGCGCCCAGATGTCGACGAACAGCTGCTCGCCGTTCAGCGCCAGGATCTCGGCGGCCACGGTGTCGCCCAACCGCTCGTGCGCGATGTGAAGCGGAGCGTATTGCATCCCCTCGAAGGCGACGAACGGCTCGACCCAGCCGAGCGCCGGGTTGCCCGTCAGCCGGTCACCCCAGTAGGCGCTGTGCAGTCGGGCGAGTCCGCGCACGCCGGCGGCCACCTGGTCGACCGTCATCGGCCGGGTGGAGTCACGCGGGTCCGCGCCGCGCGAGACGACGTCCTCCATGATCATCAGGAAGTCGGAGTGCTCCTCGTCGATGAGCGCCGCGTAGACCGTCGGATGATCAAGCGGCAGAGGCACTCCCGACGAGAAGAGCCGGGGCTCGTGGTACAGACCGCTGGTCAGCGCCACGAGTTCGGCATGCGCGGGGTCGACCGCCTTCGCGAATACCGTGGCGGGCCCGGAGCCGGCCGAGTAGGACAGCTCGAGGCGGGCCCGCTTGTTCGTGCCGTCGTCGCGCAGCGCGACCCGAACAGTGTCGACCACGGCGCCGGGATGATGAGCCGCGAGCGCAGTCGTCATCCAACCGGGGGTGATCGCATCCCAGCCCTGTGGGATCGACAGCTCCGCAAGAGTCACGGCCGGTGACTACTTCAGGCAGCTGCCGCCGTCGATCGGCAGCGTCACTCCGGTGACGTAGCGCGCTTCGTCGGAGGCGAGGAACAGCACGGCGTTGGCGATGTCCTCCGGCTCGACCCAGCCGATCGGGAGGGTGTGCATCATCTGTCCGACGACTTTCATGTCTTCGGGGCCCGGGTTCTCCAGGTCGGGCCGGAACAGCTTCATGGTGCCGTCGTTCATGAACAGCGGGGTGTTCACGTTCGTCGGGTGCACCGAGTTGACGCGGATGTTCTGCGCGCCGAGTTCGACCGCGAACGTCCGCATCAGGCCGACCACACCGTGTTTGGCGGCCACGTAGTGACCGGTGTGCGGGTAGGCCTTCAGGCCGCCGACCGAGCTGGTGAGGATGATCGAGCCGCCGCGGCCGCCGGCAAGGATGTGCGGCACACCGGCTTTCACCGTCTTCCAGACGCCGCCGAGGTTGACGTCGATCATGTCCGTCCAGTCGCCCTCGCTGGTCTTGTCGAGGGTCGCACCGCCGTTGCCGATTCCCGCGTTGGCGACGATGATGTCCAGCCTGCCGAGTTGCTCGACGCCCGCGTCGACGGCTGCCTTCAGCGCGTCGAAGTCGCGGGTGTCGACCTCCGCGGTGTAGATCCGGCGGTTGTGCCCCTTGACCAGATCGGCGGTCTCGGCCAGGTCCTCCGGCGTGGACAGCGGAATCTGAACGCTGTCGATCTGCTTACAGATGTCGACGGCGATGATGTCGGCGCCCTCCTGCGCCAGCCGCACGGCGTGCGCGCGACCCTGGCCGCGGGCGGCACCGGTGATGAAAGCGACCTTGCCTTCAACACGTCCTGTCATTTCCAACCTCAATTCGTCGTTAGCGGAAAGGATTTCACTTGAGTACAGCCGGCATGGATTCCCAGCCGCGGACAGTCGATGTCGGTGACAGCGTCGCGTTGGCCAGGTCGACATCCCACTCGGGGAACCGCTTGAGGATCTCCTCGAGGGCGACGCGGCCCTCCAGCCGGGCCAACGCCGAGCCGAGGCAGTAGTGCGTGCCGACGCTGAACGACAGGTGCTGGCGGACTTCGCGGTGGATGTCGAAAACGTCGCCGTCGGGCGGGAACTGCCGGTGGTCACGCACGGCGGCGCCGATCAGCATCATCATCACGCTGCCTTGGGGCACCGTCTGGTCGTGGATTTCCACATCGCGGGTCACGTAGCGCGCCACGTGGGGTGCGGGTGGCTCGAAGCGCAGCAGCTCCTCGATCGCCTGGGGGATCAGGGTCGGATCGTCGACGAGTTCACGGCGCTGCTCGGGATGCTCGGCCAGTACCTTGCCCGCCCACCCGATCAGCCGCGTCGTGGTTTCGTTGCCCGCGCCCGCCACCACGTTGAGGTAGGTGAGAAGTTCCTGGCGCGACAGGTTGCGGGTGGTGCCCGTCTCGTCGACGAACTCCGCGTTGAGCAGTTCGGTCATGATGTCGTCCGACGGGTGGTCGGCACGCCAGTCGATGTAGGCCTCGAACACGTCGCCGAGAACCATGGCGCCGCCCTCTTCGTGCTTCATCGGCTTGCCCGCCTCGGTGCGCAGCTGCGCATTGGCGTGGTCGCGGATCATCTCCTGGTCGTCTTCAGGGATGCCCAGAAGTGCGCTGATCACCTGCATCGGCATCACCGCGCCGAGGTCGGCGACGAAGTCGAACCTGCCGCTGCCGACCAGGGGGTCGAGGGCTTGAGAGCAGAATTCGCGGATCTTCGGCTCGAGCGCGTTGACTTTGCGCGGCGTGAACATCCTCGCCAGCAGCTTGCGATGGATGTCGTGAATCGGCGGATCCTCGAAAATAACCGTGCCAGGCGGGATCTCGATGTTGGCCTTGATCAGTTCGACGATCGCGCCGCGCGCCGAGCTGAACGTCTCGTGATCAACCAGCGCCTTGTTGACGTCTGCGAAGCGGCTCAGTGCAAAGAAGTCGTGCTGCGCGTTGTAGTACAGCGGCGCTTCGTCCCGGAGCCGCCGGAACGTCGGGTACGGATCGGCATTGATGCCGATGTCGTACGGATCGAAATAGACGTCGCTGGTGGCAGCTTCGGTGGTATCGACGGTCACGGTGTCCCTTTCGCAATGACCAGGGCTGGGTAAGACAAAATCATGGCCGTTGTCTCACAAACTCTGTCATCAGCGTTGCAATTGTGTCAATGGGACGGTCATTTTTTGGGATTTATACTCTCCGCTTAGTAGAACGGCCTTCTCGCGTTGCCGGCAGGTCATCGCGCGACCCTCAGGAGCGCCTCCTGGCCGTAGGACGCGACCAGGACGCCGTCCGCAGTCAGAACGTCGCCGCGGCCGAAGCAGCGGCCGTGCGCGAGCAGTGGACTGTGCTGGCGCAACAGCAACCATTCGTCGGTCCGGAACGGCCGGTGAAACCACAGTGTGTGCGACGTGACGGCCGAGGTGAACTGCGTGCCGTTGCCGCGCTGGCCAAGTCCGTCCATCGGCCGTAGTGCGGTGCCGATCAGGGTGAGGTCAGTGGCGTATGCCGCAAGCGCAGGGGCCAGCGCAGGGTCGACATCCGGTGTGCGCATCCAGAATTCGAACTCGGGCGGACCTGTGCTTGTGAGGTTGAGGTCGTCGACGGCACGGGTCTCCCACGGAATGAGGTCGAGGGTGAGACGGTGCTCGGGGCCGAGAACCGGAGGAACGTCGGCGACGGCCTGATGCTCGGGTCCGTCCTCCACGACGTGCATGCAGATCGAGCTGGTGGCCAGAACGCGGGTGCCCTGACGACCCGTGACCGTGAGCGTGGCGAACGAGCGGCCATCGTGGTGCCGGATCGCCTCGAAGGTGACCGGCTCGTCTGCGCGACCCTCGCGGGCGAACACGGTGTGCAGTGACTTGACGGCCTTGTCCGGGCACAGCAGGCGTGCGGTCTGGATGAGCTGGCCGAGCAGCTGGCCACCGAAAACCCGGTGGTAGTCGAGCTGCTGGTTGCGGCCCTCGAACGCCGCGACTTCGGTTGCCTCGCCGGCGCCGTCAGACCGTGCGGGCGCCAGCTCCAGGCACTCGAGCAGATCGGTCCACAGGTCGGGCACGGCCGCCAGTGTAAGCCGAATTCTTCGGCGAAGAGAACGTAGTTCTCAGCTAGGCGGCGAAGCCGTGAGCGCAGAAATCCCACACCTCGTCGGCCGTGATGGGATGGCCCGCCTCGTCATCGATGTCGCCGGTGGACTGCGCCGCATTGAACATGACGGTCTGCATTGTCATCGCCGCCATCCGCTTCGCGTTGATGCTGGGACGCAGCTTGCCGGTGGCCGCGGCATCCTCCATCAGCTCCGTGAGCAGGGCGAGCAGCGGCGCGTGAGCGATCTTCACCTCCGACGGATGCGATACCAGCAGCCGCGGCGCGAAGTCGGTGAACAGCGGGCGCTTCGCCGTCGGATCCGGCCGCGATGTCTCGAACAGCAGCTGGATCGCGACCTTCAGCCGCTCCATCGGGTCGTCGTGGCTCGCGGTGGCGGCGCGGATCTGGTCGGCGGAGCGGCTCAGCGCGTCCTCGAAAAGCGCGAGCAAAAGCTCGTGTTTACCATCGAACTGCAGGTAGAAGCTCCGAAGTGATTGACGCGAGCGGTCGACGACCTCTTGGACGGTGAAGTCAGTGCTGCCCTTCTCAATGATGATCGCCTGGGCGGCGTCGAGGAATCGCTGCACCCGTTGGGCGGCCCTGAGCTTCGCTGTCTTGATCGACCGCTCGACCGCGCGCTGCTTCCAGGCGGGTTCTTCGCTGGGGCTCGTCACCGGCGGCTCGGATGCTTGCCGATTGGTGAGAACATGAACAGACTGTACCGGAGAACGCCTTGCCATTGCGGTCCTCGACCCCCTCGCGGCCAACGTGTCTGAGATTGTAACTTTCTCACTATGAGAATACTATTCTCATCTTGTTGATGATGGAAGTCCTTCGATATTTTGCGGACCGGCTGGGAGTGCCGTGCAGCTGACATTTGACGCCGACGTCGAAGCCTTCCGTGCCGAGTTCGTCGCCTTCCTCGACCAGAATTTGCCACCAGAGACCGAAGCGCTCGATCGGTCGTGGTCGAGTAGTCACGTCCCTGACTGGGCCCGTCGCTGGCAGCGGCTGATGTTCGACAACGGCTGGCTGGTCCCCGGCAACCCACCCGAGTTCGGTGGCCGCAACGCGACGATCGTGCAGCAGTACGCGTATCAACTGGAACTCTCTCGACGACGGGTCTATCAGACCTACAACCCTCAGGGCGTCGGCATTATTGCGGCCTCGCTGATCTCATACGGCACCAGCGAGCAGCAGCAGAAGTGGGCCGTGCCGATCCTGCGGGCGGAGATGACCGCGTCGCTCGGGATGAGCGAACCGGGGGCGGGCTCCGATCTGGCGTCCCTGCGAACGAGGGCCGTCCGCGACGGGGGCCATTTCGTGGTCAACGGACAGAAGGTGTGGACGTCCGGCGCGCACGACGCGGATGTGTTGCTGACCTTCGTGCGAACCGACCCGGATGCCCCCAGGCACAAGGGCATCAGCGCGCTGATGATCCCCACCGACCTGACCGGCGTGGTGCGTAGACCGTTCGCATCGGCGTGCGATGTGGACGACCTCGACTTCAACGAGGTGTTCTTCAACGATGCGCGGGTGCCGGCCGAGAACCTCGTCGGCCCGCTCAACGAGGGCTGGCGGGTCGCAAACGGATCGCTCGGTCATGAGCGAAACATGTTGTGGCTCAGCTATGCCGACCGGTTGCAGGAGCTTGTCGAGGACTATCCATGCCGAACCACGCTGGACCGCGACAGCTACGCCACGCTGGTGATGGACAATCAGGCGCTCCGGCTACTCGGCTCGATGGCGCTCGCGCGGGCCGCCCGCGGTGACGAGGATGCGGGCGCGTTGTCGGTGCTGAAGCTTTTCGGGTCCGAGGCGTCGCAAATGGCGTCCGAAAACATGCTGGCCGCCGCCGGACCCGAGGGGCTCACCCACCCGGCCGTCTCCGGCCCGTATTCGGCGTTTCACCTCGACCTCTACCGGGCCGGCTTGTTCGAGCGCTACATCAGGTCTTTCGGCGGCACCATTGCCGGTGGCACCTCCGAGATTCAGCGCAACATCATCGCCCAGCGCCTGCTGGGGTTGCCCCGCAACTGAAGGATTCACCGTGTACATCGAATACGAGGTCAGCGATCGCATCGCGACGATCACGCTCAATCGACCGGAGGCGGCCAACGCCCAGAACCCGGAACTGCTCGACGAACTCGACGCAGCGTGGACCCGCGCCGCCGAGGACAACGAGGTGAGCGTGATCGTGTTGCGCGCCAACGGGAAACATTTCTCGGCCGGTCATGACCTCAGAGGCGGCGGGCCAGTGCCCGACAAGATCACCCTCGAGTTCATCATTGCCCACGAGGCCAAGCGGTATCTGGAGTACACGCTGCGGTGGCGCAACGTCCCGAAGCCGTCCATCGCGGCAGTGCAGGGCCGGTGCATCTCCGGCGGGCTGCTGTTGTGCTGGCCGTGCGACCTCATCATCGCCGCCGACGATGCCCAGTTCTCCGATCCCGTTGTGCTGATGGGCATCGGTGGCGTCGAATACCACGGCCACACTTGGGAACTGGGGCCCCGTAAAGCCAAGGAGATCCTGTTCACGGGACGGTCGATGACCGCCGACGAGGTGGCTGCCACCGGGATGGTCAACAAGGTCGTGCCCCGCGATCAGCTCGATGCCGAGACCAGGGCGCTGGCCGAGCAGATCGCCAAGATGCCGCCTTTCGCGCTGCGGCAGGCCAAACGCGCGGTGAACCAGACGCTCGACGTGCAGGGCTTCTACGCGGCGATCCAGTCGGTGTTCGACGTCCACCAGACCGGGCACGGCAACGCGCTGAGCGTCGGAGGTTGGCCGGTGCTGGTGAACCTCGAAGAGATGAAGGCCAACATCAAGTAATTCACATCCCGCCAGCGTGCGTGTCTGCATGCCGACACGCCGCGAATCACGGGTACTCCGCGCACGCTCACGCCGCGCGAGCGCGACGAAGGTGCTGGTCAATCCTTGCCACGAACTCCCACGCCCGATGACGGACGTCGTCGAACACGATCGCCATGACCGTCCAGCCGATGTCCTGTATCGCGGCCTGACGGCGGCGATCCCTTCGCATGGCGTCTGGTTCGCTGTGCCAATCCACACCGTCGTATTCGACCGCGAGGCGATGGTCGGGCCAGGCGAAGTCAACTCGACGCAAATCGCCATTGCCGTCGACGATCTCGTACTGAAGTTCCGGGATGGGCAAGCCACCGTCGATCATGGCGAGCCGCGCCTCGCTCTCCATCGGCGACTCTGCTCGCGGATCGGCGTGCAACAGCAGCTCTCGCACGGCGACGATGCCGCGACGACCCGCCTGCCTGGTCGCAGCGCGCCAAAGCTCTCCTCTGCTGCAGGTCTCGCTGCGCAGCGCCGCGTCGAGTGTTGCCAAGGCTCGGGGCCTACGGAGGCCGCGGGCGACTTCGACAGCAGTCCACACGGGCGACGTCGCCGGCCGCTCACCAACCATGACCAAGGGCGCGCCATCGCGACGGTGCACCACCAGGCCGTCGACTGGCCGTAATTGGTGATGGGAAGGATTCAACACGTGCAGGTCTTGAGGATGTTCTGTGTCGAATCCAAACAGCGACGCGGCGGTTGCCAGGCATACCGCAACCGTAGAGCCGCATGAAAGGTCGAGACCTCGCAGTCGGATTTCATCAGTGGGTTCCCTGCAGCAATAGATGCCTTGCCAAACCCGTTCCAGAGAGCGAGCTTTCAGAGCAGATTCGAAGTGGTATCTCGAAACGACCGACAGGATCTGGCCACTGGTAGCCACTCCGCCCTGCTCGTCGAACAACTTCTGCAACGTTGCGTCCATACCGGGATGCTCGAGCGGGATCGACGGCAGCGGAAGGCGCCACCGCGAAGCTGTGGATGAATCTCGCTTTGTGCACGGACAGTCGCGCGCGAGCGTGCGCGAACTGCTTGAGATATGCGGCGTGTCGGGGTGCAGACGCGCACGCTCGCGGGGGAGTGTTAGAGGTGGGCGAGACGCGGCGCCGAGCCGCGGGCCCGCAGCCCTGCTCCTGCCCTTTTCGTGAGTTCCCTTGAACTGCCGAGCAATTGGTCGAGCACCAGCACCCGCTTCACGTGGTGGTGCAGGCCGTGCTCGGCGGTGAAGCCGATGCCGCCGAGTACCTGCTGGCAGTGCTTGGCCGCGGTCAGCGCGGCCTTGCCCGCAGCGGCCTTGGCCAGCAGCGCGGTCAGATCGGGGTTGTCGTCACCGGGCAGGGTCAGCGTCGCCTCGGCGCCTTCGATGGCCACCAGCGTCTCGGCCAGCCGGTGCCGGACCGCCTGGAAGCCCGCGATCGGCCTGCCGAACTGAACCCGGTCAAGCGCATGCTGACGCGCCAGGCTCAGCATCGCCCGTGCCGAACCGACCAGCCACCAGCCGACGGCCCGGCGTGCATCCACCAGCCGTACCGGATCGCCTTCGTCGACCCGGCGCAGCGGCAGGCCACCCAGCGTGCTGTCACTCGCACCGGAGTAGTCCCACACCACCCAACCGCCGCCTGCATAGGGCAGCTCCGGGATCTCACCCAGCTCGCGGCCGCGGGTCTGCGTCACGACGATGTCGTTGAGAACCGATGCGTGCGAACCCGTTTCGCCCAGCAGCCGGAAAACCATCGGTATCGCCTGCTCGGGCATATCGGATACCATGTCGGCCCAGCCAAGCTCGGCCAGCGCCGCGTCCAGCTCGGCACCGGAGGTCGAGAGCATGGTCTTGCGCAGACCGTCTTCGAGCAACTGAAGCGATGCTGCGTCTGCATCGGAAGCCATGGTCACTCCTTCCCGAGGTCCAGTAGCCGGCGGGCGATGATGTTGCGCTGCACCTCGGCGGTGCCGCCGTAGATGCTGGCCGCTCGCGAGTAGAGGTACTCCGTCCGCCAGGCGGACTTGTCGAGTTCGACGGAGCCCGGCAGCAGATCGCGGACGGTGTCGTAGAGCTTCTGTTCGGCGCCCGCCAGCAAGACCTTGTCGATCGACGTGTCCGGACCCAGCTTGTGGCCGTCGGCGAGCCGAAGTTGGGTGGCCCGGGATCGGCAGCGCAGCGTGTGCAGGGCCAGATATGCCTCGCCCAGATCCGAATCCGAGGCGGTGCCGAGTCCTCTGACTTCACCGATCAGTGCGTCGAATCGCGAGTACAGGTAGGCGATGCGCTGCCAGAAGCAGGTCGAGCGTTCATACGGCAACAGATCCATCGCCAGCCGCCAGCCGTCGCCGGGCTCGCCGAGCATCCGGTCCGCGGGCACCACGACGTCGTCGAAGTACACCTCGCAGAACTCGTCGACGTCGTGCATGGTCTGCAGCGGCCGCACCGTGATTCCGGGGGTGTCCAAGTCGACGAAGAACGCGGTGATGGCTTCGTGGTTGGGGGTGTCGGCGTCGCCGGTGCGGGTGAGCAGCACGCATCGCGTGGCGTACTGCGCGAAGCTGGTCCACACCTTCTGGCCGTTG
Source organism: uncultured Actinomycetota bacterium (assembly GCA_963822305.1). Classification (GTDB taxonomy): domain Bacteria; phylum Actinomycetota; class Actinomycetes; order Mycobacteriales; family Mycobacteriaceae; genus Mycobacterium. The sequence goes on from CAWGHF010000016.1 coordinate 161,487, forward strand.
ACGATCCACTGATCGCCCTTCTGCACCGCCCGTGTCGTCAACGACGCCAGATCGCTGCCCGAGCCGGGTTCGGAGAAGCCCTGACACCAGGATTCCTGACCCGACAGCAGCCTGGGCACCATCTCCGCGGCGAGTTCGGGTCGCGCGTAGTCGATCATCGTCGGGGTCAGCACCTCGAGCATCGAGTACGGACCGGGGTGGTCGATTCCGCGGCCGACGATCTCCTCGCCGACGAGTGCGCGCAGGATCTCCGGACCGCCAAGCCCGCCGGCCGACTCCGGCCATCCGTAGCGCATCCAGCCCGCGTCGTACAGCGCCTTCAACGCGCGAAGATGCTGCGCTTGGTGCGCATCAAGGGAGTCGTCACCCGGCGGGGGAGTGAGGTCGTTCTCGTCGAGCCAAAGCTTCAGTGCCGAACGGAACTCGGCGGGGTCGGACAGGTCGGTCATCCCGCCTCGGGCCTTCCGATCGCGTGCGGGCGGCCGGAATCGTGGTCGCCGCTGCGCCGGATGAACGTCATGGCACGGGTTTTCAGCCGCCACCCGTCGTCGGTGCGCACATAGGTGTCGTTGTAGTAGCCGATGCGCATGTCGTGTTTGGAGTGCTCGATGAAGCACAGCGGCTGCGTGCCCGTCGCCTTGTCGGCGTCGCCCTCGTCGAGGTGCACCAGCGACGTGCCCGTCATGAAGAGCCCCTTTGGCGCCGCATCGACGAGTTCGGGGAAGCGGGCCAGCGTGTAGGTGGACCCGAACGCGCTGTAGGTACCGTCCGGGGTGAACACCGACGTCAACCCGTCGAGGTCGCCCTGGGTGATGGTGACGGCGTACTTCGCGAGCAGCTGCTGGATCTCGACCAGGTCGTCAGTTCTCGTTGGCCGACTAGTTGAGTCAGTCATGTCGGAAGACCTTACCGCCCTTCATTACAAAATGGACATTCTTTGTAACGCCGATGTCGACCAGCGGGTCGCCGGGCACCGCGATGATGTCCGCGAGATAGCCCTCGGCGATTCTGCCGAGATCGGGTTTGTTGATCAGGTCCGCTGCGACGACGGTCGCCGCGCGCAGCACCGCATCGGCGGGCATGCCCCAGTCGACCAGCGTGACGAGTTCGTCGGCGTTGCGGCCGTGCGGGATAGCGGGCGCGTCGGTGCCGACGGCGATCTTCACGCCCGCCTCGTACGCCGCCTTGATCGACGTGCGGGCCTTGGGGAACATCTCGGCGGCCTTGTCCTGCAACTCCTTCGGAGCCCGCGATACGTCCATCGCCTCGGCCAGCCGCCTCGTCGTGACCAGGAACCGGTCGTTGTCGACGAGCATCTTGATCGCCTCGTCGTCCATCAGGAAGCCGTGCTCGATGCAGTCGATTCCACAGTCGACGGCGTGCTTGACCGCCTCCGCGCCGTGGGTATGTGCGGCCACCCGCAGCCCGCGGCGGTGCGCCTCGTCGACGATGGCGCGCAGTTCCTCGTCCGAATAGTGCTGCGCGCCCGCCTCTCCGGTCAGCGACATCACGCCGCCCGATACGCAGACCTTGATCAGCTGTGCACCGTGCTTGATCTGGTAGCGCACCGCCTTGCGAATCTCGTCGACCCCGTTGGCGATGCCCTCCTCGACGGTCAGCTCGAGGACTCCCGGCATGAACGCCGCGAACATCGTCGGATCGAGATGCCCGCCCGTCGGTGTGATGGCATGGCCCGCAGGTATCACCCGCGGCCCCTCGATCCAGCCCGCGTCGATGGCCTTACCCAACGCCACGTCGAGCAGGTATCCGCCTGTCTTGACGAACAATCCGAGGTTACGGACGGTGGTGAAGCCGGCGCGCAGTGTGCGCCTTGCGTTGCCGACGGCACGCAGCATCCGGGTCGGCGGATCGTCCTGAACCTGCGACAGACCGGGGTTTTCGCCGCGGCCGCCCATCAGGAGGTTGACCTCCATGTCCATCAGGCCGGGAAGCAGGATGGAATCGCCGAGGTCGATCACCTCATCTTCTGCGCCGACCTCGCCCTGGCCGAGACCGACGATCCGGTCGTCTTCGATGCGCACGATGCCCGGCCGGACGATTTCGCCGGCATCGACGTCGAGCAGACCCGCTGCTTTGAGGGTCAGCACCCTTAGACCACCGGCTCCTTGATCAGTTCGATATAGGACGCGCCGCTGTCGAGCACGCGTGGCTGCTTCCACACCTCGACGGGGAAGCTCACCATGACGATCGACTGTCCCAGATGCACCAGCGCCTTGGCGTCCTCCGGCATCCCCTTGAGCGGGAACCGCGCATCGACGTAGACCATGATCTCCTCGAGGCGCTCCATGCCCGCGTCGTACAACTCCTGCATCTCGGCCATCGTAGAGTTCAGCCGCTTGGCGTAGCGCTCTTCCTCGGTCGGCAGGCACCAATCGGTGAACCGCTCCAGGTCGGCGAACTCCTCAGGCAACTTAGACATTCGCATGATCCTTCTCGTCGGCGGCGGAACTGGCTTTGGCGGAACCGTTTCCGTTCGCGAGCGTTGCTTTGTACCTGTTCACGTAGTCCCAAGCCGTCTTGTGCAGGTGGCGCAGCAGGATTTCCTGGTCGCACAGCGGGAATTCGGTGACGACCCGGGTACCGATCTGCGTCTGCGTGGCCTCAAGGGTGTTGGCGTCCTGGAACGCGTACTCCTTGAACGTCACCGCGGCGAGCTCCTGCGACAGCCGCTGACGGAGGTTCGTCGGCGGCACGAAGTAGAGGTCGGCCTCGAAGATGTGCGTGTCCACCCCGGTCGGCCAGTAGTGGTAGGTCAGGTACCAGCCGGGCGCCCAGAACAGAAGCGTGAAGTTGGGGAAGAACTCGAAAGAGTCGGTGCCCCAGCTCTTGTGGCGGCCCGGGTTGATGGCGGGCGGCAGCTCGTCGGGCAGGATGCCCTCGATGTCCGGGCGGTCCCACGGACCGAAAAGGCCGCTGTGCAGGATCCGCTCGATGGGCTTGACCATGCTCAGGTCCTTAGGCGGCGACATGCCGCCCCACGACGACACCATGGAGTGGTCGCCCTTGATGTCGTAGGCCAGCGCCTCGAAGCCGAACTTGGCCAGCTTCTCGGCCTCCTCCTTCTCCGCCTGCTTCATGTGCAGGATCGGCGCGTGGTAGAACTCCACGAATGCGTCGATGAACAGCTTCCAGTTCGCGTTGATCTCCGAGCGGTAGCTGTAGTGCTCGGTCATCTCGTGGAACGGGTAGCCCTCCAGGCCCTTGGCGAAATCGCCCAGGTACTCCGTCAGCGGCATCGCGTCGTTGTCGAAGTTGATGAAGATGAAGCCTTCCCAGACCTCGCAGCGCACCGACACCAGTCCGTACTGCGACTTGTCCAGGTCGAAGAACTCACCCTCCTGCTGGACGAAGGTCAGGTCGCCGTCGAGCGAGTAGCGCCATGCGTGGTACTTGCAGGTGAACTGGCGGCAGGTGCCCGACACCTCCTCGCCGGGAAAGTCGTTCCACAGCAGCTTGTTTCCGCGGTGGCGGCACATGTTGTAGAAGCACCGGATCGTCTCGTCCTTGTCCTTGACGATGATCACCGACGTGCCCGGTCCGACCGACGGCATCTCGCGAGTGAAGTAACTGCCCTTCTTGGGCAGCCGCTCCACCCGGCCGATGTTGAGCCAGGTCTTCTTGAAGATCGCCTGCTGTTCGAGCTTGAAGTGCTCCGGATCGATGGAATCCTCGTAGTTCACCGGACCAGTGCCGAGTTCCGGCCAGTTCTCTGTCCAGCTGCCTGCGGCAGGCTTGGGAAAAAATGCCACGTTGGTTACCTTTCCTTTTCGAGCTCGACGCCGAAGGTTTTCAAAGCCATGGACACGGTGACGTAACAGCCGACCGTGAAAACGAAGTCCATCCGCTGTCTTTTGTCGAAGCGCTCGCCAAGCGCCGCCCACGTCGCATCCGACAGGTCGTAGCGCTCGAGTAGTTCGTCCACCGCGGCCAGCACCGTGCGGTCGAAGGGATCCGAAGCCTCGCCGCGCTGCACGCCCGCGATGTCGTCCTCGGTGAGGCCCTCGCGCAGACCCATCTTGACGTGCTGCATCCACTCGTATGCCGAGTCGGTTCGATGCGCCACTCGCAGGATGGCGAGCTCGCGCAGCCGGGGCGGCAGCGTCGAGTTGAACAGCAGATGGGTGTTGAAGCGCAGGAACTCCTTGGTCAGTGCCGGATGGTTGACGAAAGTCCCAAGGATGTTGCTCGCGTTCTCGGGGTTGCGCCGCTCTTCGGGAAGCATCACGGCGAGCGCGCGGTCGACGGCGTCGTCCCACTGATCCGCGGGCAGCGGGGGCACTCGCACGGCCTTCTCCTCTCGAGAGTGAGAATCATGTTCTCATTTCCGACTAATAGGTTTCCATCTTTTGTCCCGAAGGTCAATGGCAAGTAGTCGTGTGAGGCCCCGCACCAAACATTTGTCCCGCCTTATCGTGGGACAATGACGTTCGGAGATTGATTCTCGCTCGACGAGAAGATAGTTTCCCTAGATAGAGAACAGCGTGGATACTACGGTGGTGGTGAGAGGGAAGGGAGCGCCATGAACAAAGAGGACATGATCCTGATCAGCGTCGACGACCACATCGTCGAACCGCCTGACATGTTCAAGAATCACCTGGCCAAAAAATACATCGACGACGCACCGCGGTTGGTGCACAACCCGGATGGCTCGGACACCTGGCAGTTCCGCGATGTGGTGATCCCCAACGTCGCGTTGAACGCCGTGGCAGGGCGGCCGAAGGAGGAGTACGGCCTGGAACCGCAGGGCCTCGATGAGATCCGGCCCGGTTGCTACAACGTCGACGAGCGCGTCAAGGACATGAACGCAGGCGGCATCCTCGGCTCCATGTGCTTCCCGTCTTTCCCTGGCTTCGCGGGCCGGCTGTTCGCGACCGAGGATCCGGAGTTCTCGTTGGCGCTGGTGCAGGCCTACAACGACTGGCACGTCGAGGAGTGGTGCGGGGAGTACCCGGCGCGCTTCATCCCGATGACGCTGCCGGTGATCTGGGACGCCGAGGCCTGCGCAGGAGAGATCCGGCGCAACGCCAAGCGGGGCGTGCATTCGCTGACGTTCACCGAGAACCCCGCGGCGATGGGGTATCCCAGCTTCCACGACTTCGACTACTGGAAGCCGATGTGGGATGCGCTCGTCGACACCGACACCGTGCTCAACGTGCACATCGGGTCGTCGGGCCGGTTGGCGATCACCGCGCCGGATGCGCCGATGGACGTGATGATCACCCTGCAGCCGATGAACATCGTGCAGGCCGCGGCGGATCTGTTGTGGTCCAAGCCGATCAAGGCCTACCCCGACCTGAAGATCGCGCTGTCCGAGGGCGGCACCGGGTGGATTCCCTACTTCCTCGAGCGCGCCGACCGCACCTATGAGATGCACTCGACGTGGACGGGGCAGGACTTCGGCAAGCAGAAGCCGTCGGAGGTGTTCAGGGATCACTTCCTGACCTGTTTCATCTCCGATCACGTCGGCGTGCAGCTGCGCAACGACGTCGGCATCGACAACATCTGCTGGGAGGCCGACTATCCGCACAGCGACTCGATGTGGCCGGGTGCGCCCGAACAGCTCGACGAGGTGCTCAAGGAGCACAACGTGCCCGACGCCGAGATCAACAAGATGACCTACGAGAACGCCGTGCGCTGGTACCACTGGGACCCGTTCACCCACATCACAAGGGAACAGGCCACCGTCGGTGCGCTGCGCAAGGCCGCAGGAGACCACGACGTCTCCATCCAGGCTCTCTCCAAGAAGGAGAAGACCGGCGCCAACTTCGCCGACTTCGCGGCGAGGGCCAAGGAGCTGACCGGCAACAAGGACTGACCAAGTCCGCTGGGGCGACAGTGCGCCGGTGCGCAGAATGGCTGATCGCACCGGCGCATTTGGCTGTGCCGACGACGTAGTGGAGGAGTGAACAGTGTCGGGCGGGATGAGTTTCGAACTGAGCGAGGATCAGGAACTGATCCGTAAGTCCGTCGCCGAGCTGGCGGGCAAGTTCGACGATCACTACTGGATGGAGAAGGACCAGGCGCACGAATTCCCCCAGGAGTTCTACGACGCCATCGCCAAGGGCGGCTGGCTCGGCATGACCATCCCGGAGGAGTTCGGCGGGCACGGGCTCGGCATCACCGAGGCGACCTTGCTGCTCGAGGAGATCTCTCGGTCCGGCGCTGCGATGAACGGCGCCAGTGCCATTCACCTGTCCATCTTCGGTATGCAGCCCGTCGTGAAGCACGGCTCCGACGAGCTGAAGGCCGCCACGTTGCCGCGGATCGTCGACGGCGACCTGCACGTCTGCTTCGGGGTCACCGAACCCGGTGCGGGACTGGACACCTCGCGTATCACCACGTTCGCCAAGCGCGAGGGCGACCACTATCGCGTCAACGGCCGCAAGGTGTGGATCTCCAAGGCGCTGGAGTCGGAGAAGATCCTGCTTCTCACGCGCACCACGCCCTACGACGAGGTCACCAAGAAGACCGACGGGATGACGCTGTTCCTCACCGACCTCGACCGCGACCACGTCGACATCCGCCCGATCAACAAGATGGGCCGAAACGCGGTCAGCTCCAACGAGCTGTTCATCGACGACCTGATGGTGCCGGTCGGCGACCGGGTCGGCGAGGAGGGCAAGGGGTTCAAGTACATTCTCGACGGGCTGAACCCCGAGCGGATGCTGATCGCCGCCGAGGCGCTGGGCATCGGCCGCGTCGCACTCGAGAAGGCCGTCAAGTACGGCAACGAGCGCGTCGTGTTCAACCGGCCGATCGGCATGAACCAGGGCCTGCAGTTCCCGCTCGCGGACTCGCTGGCCCGACTCGACGCCGCGGAGCTGGTGCTGCGCAAGGCGACGTGGCTCTACGACAACGGCAAGCCATGCGGACGTGAAGCGAACACCGCCAAATACCTGTGTGCCGATGCCGGATTCGGCGCCGCCGACCGCGCCCTGCAGTTGCACGGCGGGATGGGGTACTCCGAGGAGTACCACGTGTCGCGCTACTTCCGTGAGGCCCGCCTGATGAAGATCGCGCCCGTCAGCCAGGAGATGATCCTCAACTTCCTCGGCGAACACGTGCTGGGAATGCCGAGGAGCTACTGAGATGGGCTACTTCGATCTGACCGGTCGCGCGGCGCTGGTGACCGGCGCGGGTGCGGGTGGCGGTATCGGGGCGGCCGTCGCGGCCGCACTTGCCGAAGCGGGTGCCGCGGTGCTCGTGACCGATATCAACGCGGACGCCGCTTCCGCAGTGGCCGAACGGATTCGCACGGCGGGCGGTAAGGCGGACTCGTGCGCGCTGGACGTGGGTGACCGCGCCGCCGCCGATGCCGCGGCCGAACAGGCCGCCGGTCTGGGCGGGGGAGCGCTGCACATCCTCGTCAACAACGCAGGCGTCACGTCGCCTGCCATGTTCGGAAAGCTGACCGACGAGACGTTCCGGTTGACGTTCGACGTGCACGTCATGGGCACGTTCCATTGCACGCAGGCCGCGCTGCCGTTCATTCCGACCGACGGCACGGGCCGCATCATCAACGTGACGTCGGCGGCCGGGCTCACGGGCACGCTGGGCCAGGTCAACTACTCGGCGGCCAAGGCGGGTCTGATCGGCTTCACCAAGTCGCTCGCGCGCGAACTCGCGTCCAAGAACATCATGGTGAATGCCCTTGCGCCGCTTGCCGCCACACCGATGACCGAGACCATCCGCACCAACGAGAAGTTCGCGGCCAACATGATGGCGCGCATTCCGTTGAAGCGCTGGGCCGGACCCGACGAGGTGGCAGGGGCGTTCGTGTTCATGGCGTCGGACGCAGCGTCCTACATCACCGGCCAGGTGCTGCCCGTCGACGGTGGAATGGTCATGTGAAGACGGCACCCTTGGCAGGCGTCACGGTCGTCGCCATGGAACAGGCCGTCGCCGCACCGATGTGCACGCGCGTGCTGGCCGACTTCGGTGCCCGCATCATCAAGGTGGAGAACCCCAGCGGCGGTGACTTCGCCCGCGACTACGACGACGTCGTCAACGGGCCCGGCGGTCTCGCCGCGCACTTCGTCTGGTGCAACCGCGGCAAGGAATCGGTCACGCTGAACCTCAAGTCGCCCGCCGGCATGGAGGTCCTTCATCGGCTGCTCGACCGCGCGGATGCGTTGGTGTCCAACCTGGCACCGGGATCCACGGCACGCCTTGGCCTTTCACCGGCAGACCTCGCCGAGCGGCACCCCAACGTGATCCCCGTCGAGATCGACGGATACGGCCCCGGCGGCCCGATCTCCCACAAGCGCGCATACGACCTGCTGATCCAGGCCGAAGGCGGATCGTGCGCCGTCACCGGATACCCCGGCATGCCCGCCAAGCCGGGGCCGGCGATGGCCGACTTCACCACCGGCCTCTACGCCGCGCTCTCCATCCTGGCGCTGCTGTTCTCACGCGACCGCCGCGAGGGACCCGCACCCGCGGTCGGGCTGAGCCTGTTCGATGTGCTGACCGACGTCATGGGCTACCAGCTCACCTACACCCAGCACTCCGGCATCGACCAGCAGCCGCTCGGCGTCGGCTCACCCGCGGTCGCGCCCTACGGCGCCTTCCCGACCCGCGACGGACAGACCGTGGTGCTCGGCACGACCAACGACCGCGAGTGGCAGCGGGTGGCCAGGGAGATCATCGACCGACCGGACCTTGCCGACGACCCGCGCTTCGCCACCAACCCCGACCGGTGCGCGCACCGCGAGATCCTCGAAGAGGCGATCGGATCCTGGTGTGCACAGCACGATCTCGCGCATATCCAGAAGGTGGCCGACCAGGCCGGGATCGGCAACTCGCGCTACAACACCCCGAGCGAGGTGGTCGTTCACCCGCAGCTGGCCGCACGCAACCGGTGGCGCGAGGTGGATACGTCGAAGGGCCCGATCCAGGCGCTGCTGCCGCCCCCGGTCATCGGCGGATACGATCCGGCGATGGGTGCTGTTCCCGGACTGGGCCAGCACACAGATGCCGTCCTGGAAGAACTCGGCTTCGGGCAGGACGACATCGCGGAGTTACGCGAGCAGGGGGCCGTCGGCCCGGCCTACCGCTCGTGAGAAATGGAGACGACAAATGCGTGAAACGGTAATCGTCGAAGCGGTCCGGACGCCGGTCGGCAAGCGCAACGGCGGGCTGTCCGAGATGCACGCCGCCGACTTGTCCGCCCTCGTCCTCACCGCACTGGTGGAGCGTGCGGGAGTCGACCCAGAGATCGTCGACGACGTCGTCTGGGGCTGCGTATCGCAGGTCGGAGACCAGTCGAGCAATATCGGCCGCTACTCGGTTCTCGCCGCAGGGTGGCCGGAGTCCATCCCCGGCACCACCGTCAACCGCGCCTGCGGGTCGAGCCAGCAGGCGCTGGATTTCGCCGTGCAGGCGGTGATGTCGGGACAGCAGGACGTCGTCGTCGCAGGCGGCGTCGAGGTGATGAGCCGGGTTCCCCTCGGCGCGGCCCGCGCCACCGGCATGCCATACGGACCGAAAGTGCTTGCGCGCTACGCAGATTTCTCGTTCAACCAGGGGATCTCCGCCGAGATGATCGCCGAGAAGTGGGGGTTCTCCCGCAGCCAGCTCGACGAGTACTCGGCGCAGTCGCATGAGCGCGCGGCCGCCGCGCAGGACAGCGGAGCCTTCGAAAGCCAGATGATCCCCGTCTTCACCGGCGGCGAACCCGTCGTCGCCGACGAGGGTGTGCGGCGCGGCACCAGCGTCGAGAAGCTCGCCGGGCTCAAGCCGGCATTCAAGGACGACGGCGTCATCCACGCGGGTAACTCGTCGCAGATCTCCGACGGCGCCGCGGCGCTGCTGGTGATGGCGGAAGACAATGCGCTTGCGCTGGGGCTCACCCCGATCGCGCGGTACTGCGCGGGCGCCGTCACCGGTGCGGACCCTGTTCTCATGTTGACCGGTCCGATTCCGGCCACCGAGAAGGTGCTTCACAAGGCGGGCGTCGGCATCGACGAGATCGGCGTGTTCGAGGTGAACGAGGCGTTCGCCCCCGTACCGCTGGCGTGGCTGGAGGAAACCGGTGCCGACGAGAAGTGCCTCAACCCGCTCGGCGGTGCGATCGCGCTGGGCCATCCGCTTGGTGCGTCGGGTGCGGTGCTGATGACGCGGATGCTCAATCACATGCGGGACAACGGAATTCGTTACGGTCTGCAGACGATGTGCGAGGGCGGCGGTACGGCCAACGCGACGCTGGTAGAACTCATCGCCTAACAGACAGGAGGACGCCACGTGCGTCGAGATCTATTCACCGAGGACCACGAGGCGTTCAGGGAGCTGTGCCGCGACTTCGTGGAAAAGGAAGTGGTGCCGCACTATCCCGAGTGGGAGAAGGGCGGCCGGATGCCCCGCGAGGTGTTCGAGCACATGGGCTCGCTGGGAATGCTCGGAATGGCGATCCCCGAGGAGTACGGCGGAGGCGGCGAGCCCGACTATCGCTACAACGTGGTGATGCAGGAGGAGGCTGCGAAGGCGCTCGTCACGCTGTCGACGGTGCGCACCCAGCTCGAGGTGATCCTGCCGTACTTCCTGCACTACGCCAACGCCGAGCAGCGTGACCGCTGGTTCCCGGGTCTCGCGGCGGGCAAGCTGTTGACGGCGGTGGCGATGACCGAGCCCGGCACCGGATCGGATCTCGCGGGCATGCGCACCACCGCGGTGCGCGACGGCGACGACTGGATCGTCAACGGCGCCAAGACTTTCATCACCGGCGGCATGCAGGCCGACCTGGTGATCACCGTTGCGCGCACGGCGACGGATCCCGACAACAGGCGCAAGGGCCTCACGCTGCTCGTCGTCGAGGACGGTATGCCCGGCTTCACGCGCGGTCGCGAACTGGACAAGATGGGCTGCAAAGTCCAGGACACCGCTGAACTGTCGTTCGTTGACGTGCGGGTGCCCGCGGCGAACGTGCTGGGGGAGGAAGGCGAGGCGTTCAGCTACCTCGGCCACAACCTGCCGCAGGAACGGTTGACCGTTGCGATCGGTTCGGTGTCGCAGGCGCGCTCCGCGATCGCCGCGGCCATCGACTACACCAAGAACCGCAAGGCGTTCGGGACGCCCGTCGCTTCCTTCCAGAACACCAAGTTCGAACTGGCCGCGTGCTCGACGGAGGTCGAGGCCGGCCAGGCGATGCTGGACCGGGCGATCTCGCTGCATGTCGACGGGGAACTGAGCGGTGCCGACGCGGCGCGGGTCAAGCTGTTCTGCACCGAGATGCAGCAGCGCGTCGTCGACCGGTGTCTGCAGCTCTTCGGCGGCTACGGCTACATGATGGAGTACCCGATCGCGCGGCTGTACACGGACGCCCGCGTCGCCCGGATCTATGCCGGGACCAGCGAAGTCATGAAAGTGATCATCGCCAAGTCGCTCGGCCTGTAGGTGCTGTTGGCCTGACAAATGCCCTGACCTGCGGTGTGACGGCGGTCAAAAGGTTTTTGCGCTGAGACCCTTGTCACAGCGGCCGAACCTACCTACTGTGTGTTCACTAGGTTGGTTGACCGAAGGAGTTCCGTGGCAGCCCCACGCCCCTACGAGACGCTGCTCGCCAAGGGCGAGGACCGTCGGCAGCGCATTCTCGGCGTTGCCGAACGGCTTCTCGCACGCAACGGCTGGCGCAACACCTCCCTGGCCCAGATCGCGAAGGAAGCCGGAGTGACGCCCGCCGGGCTGCTGCACCACTTCGAGTCCAAGGAGCAACTGCTGAACGCGGTGCTCGACGCCCGCGACGAAGACGATGCCATCCACGCGGACTACGAGTCCGGCGACCTGATCACCGAACTCAGCCGGGTGCCCGCGAGGTTCGACCGGGCGCCTGAACTCGTCGGCACGTTCACCGTGCTCCTCGTGGAGAACATCGCCCCCGACGCGCCGCTGCACGACCGCCTGCACAAGCGGTATCGCGGCGCCATCGACATCCTCACCGAGATCATCGAGCGCGGTCAGCGGCTCGGGAAGTACCGACCGGATTGTGATGCGGCCACCAAGGCCGTCGAAATACTCGCCTTCATCAACGGAATGGAGACCTTATGGCTGCTCGACCCGTCAATACCGCTCACCGAGGCGTTCAAGGGATACGCGGACTCGCTGGCCGTCGACTTGGCGTCACGGAGCTCGACATGAGGTACCGGCTCGATGTGGTGGCGGCCAATGCGGCCGACGCCGTCAGGTTCGCGGGCGGCTGGATGTACGACCGCGTGATGGCCGGCTGGGATGTCACCGTGCTGCTGGCCGATCGGTCCGACGAGCGGCCGTTGCAGATCCTCGGCGTCGCGACGTCGGATCTCGAATCGGCACTGGCTCTTTGGGAAGAGCGCCCGCATCCGCAGACGGTGGCGGTCGCCGCCGACCTGTTCGCCAGCGACGAGCGGGTGCGCCGCGGCGTGCTCGGCGCACTCGAGCAGGGCCTCACCGAGGTCACGCTGTGGGGTGACAGCCTGCCCGCCGAACTCGACGACAGCGTCGGACCCGTAGCGCACCGGCTCAGTGCGGCGGCCCGCGCGTTCAAGAGTCAGGCGCTGACCGCCGCCGCCGACGCCGGCTCCGTCACCGGGACCGAGACCTTCCGCTGTGGTGTGATGGCGACGCCGTCTGTCGCCGCGGATCTCATTCCGGCGAGCTGAAGCTCATTGCTCTCGGGCTGAGATCGATCAGCACCTTGCCGACGGCGTTCCCGTCGGCCACCCGCCGTAGCGCGCGCGAAGTTTCGGCGAGCGGGTAGACCGCGCCGATGTGCGGCGCCACCTTGCCGCTGGCGAGCAGTTCTGCGAGTTCCGCCTCGTTGCGGGCGAACTCGTCGGGGGCGACGTCTTGAAACTGGAATCCCAGCACCTGCACACCCTTGACGAGAACAAGGTTGAGTGGGATGGCTGGGATGACACCCGAGGCGTAGCCGATGGTGACGAACCGGCCGCCGCGACGCAGCGACCGAAGCGCGGGTTCGCTCAGATCGCCGCCCACGGGGTCGATGACGGCGGTCGCGCCGTCGGGCAGGGCGTCCCGCAACGCCGCGCGTAGATCGCCCGAGCGGTGATTGATGAGGTGCTTGGCGCCGTATGCGGCTGCTGCGTCGAGCTTTTCGGCCGACGACGCGACGGCGGTGACATCGGCACCCAACGCGGAGGCCAGCTGCACGGCGGCCAGGCCGACGCCGCCGCCGGCGCCGAGCACGATCACGGTATCGCCGGCACTTATTCGGGCGGCCGACCGCAGCGCGTGGTACGCCGTCCGATGGGCCACCCCGAACGCCGCGGCCGTACGGTCGTCGATACCGTTCGGAATCCGGGCCAACGCCTGAGCCGCGACCACGACCTCCTCGGCGAAGGCGCCGAACATCTGAGTTCCGGTCACCCGGTCACCGACGGCCAGATCACCTGCCCCGTCGGCGACTTCGACGATGACGCCCGCGAACTCGCTTCCGACCACGAACGGCGTTGGCACGCTGATCTGATATTGGTTGGCGACGAGCAGGACGTCGGGATAGTTGACCGCCGCGGCGCCAACCCGCACCCTCGCCTGGCCGTCCTCGAGCGGCTGCGGCGCCTGCTCCTCGATCCGGACGACCTCGGGCGGCCCGTACTCCGGGCACACCGCGGCGCGGGTCACGTGTAGTCGCTGGATTCAGCGAGATCGGCGGCCGACCGCATCAGGTCGACGATGACGGGTCCGTAGGCCAGCAGCTTCTCGTTGTCACCTGCGCGTTGGAAGCCCTGTTCGAGCACGATCGCGAGCTTCCACTTCGCCAACACCAGGTAGTAGTCGAGGTCGTCGACCTGACGGCCGGAGACCTTGGCGTAGTGGTCGACCACCTCTGTGCGAGAGGGCATTCCGCGCATATCGACGTAGCTCATTTCGCTGGAGTCGGTGGCCCCTTCCCCCTCTGCTCCTCGCGTGCGCGCTGGCCAGCTCTGCACCATCCACCCGAGGTCGAGCTTCGGGTCGCCGACGGTGCCCATCTCCCAGTCGACGATCGCGGCCAGCCGCGCCGGGGCGCCGTGGCGGTACATCACGTTCGCGAACTGGTAGTCGCCGTGCATCAAGCCAGGAATGAAGTCGAGCGGCTTGTGTGTGCGCAGCCATTCGGTCGCCTCGTCAAGGCCCTCGATCTCGCGGCCCTTGATCCGCTCGAAGAAGCCGATCCACCGGTCGACCTGGCGTTCGTGGAAGCCGTCCGGCCTGCCGAGATCCTGCAGGCCCTTGGCCTTCCAGTCCACCTTCGACAGCAGTGCGATGCCCTCGGCGAGTTGGTACGCCAAGTCGCCGCGTGCGGCGAGGTCGGTGTCGAAGGGATCCGGCCACTTCCGCTCGTTGAGCTCCATCGGCGACCAGCCGTCGACGAAACCCATCAAGTAGAACGGCCGGCCGAGGACGGAGGCATCGGGGCAGACACCCACCGCGGCGGTGTGCGGCACCTCGGTGCCGTCGAGCGCCTCGATGATCCGCCACTCACGCAGGATGCCCTTGTCGCGGTCGGGCGGTGCGTCGGGCGGAGGCATGCGCAGCACGCTGTCGTTCTCGCCGCGCCGGATCCGGTAGATCACGTTCTGCGTTCCGCCGGAGAGGAAGTCGGCTTCCAGCGGCTCGCCCTTTCCGGGCAGGCCGGCGCCGTCCATCCAATCGGCGAGGCGCGCGGTGTCTATCTCGTCGGTCACAGGTTGCCCACTTCGTGCTCGAGGTACTCGGCGAACTTCTCCTGTGCCGCTTCGCGTTTGCGCGGTATCCACTCCGTCGGCCAGATGTCGTCGCTGGGCTGGTAGTCGCGCAGCACCTGCTTGGCCACCGTGGCTTTGTGCACCTCGGTCGGGCCGTCGGCCAGCCCCATCACCGCCGCTCCAGTCACCATCCCCATGAACGGCACGTCGTCTGTGACACCGAGCGCACCGTGGATCTGCATTGCCCGCCAGGCGATGTCGTGCAGCACCGTCGGCATCACCACCTTCACCGCGGCGATGTCCTTGCGCACCTTCTTGTAGTCGTTGTACTTGTCGATCTCCCAGGCCGTGTAGAGCACCATCAACCGGAACTGCAGTAGTTGGGCGTACGAATCGGCGATGTAGCCCTGCACGAACTGCTTCTCGGACAGCCGGCTGCCCTGCGTTTCTCGGCTCAGCGCGCGCTCGCACATCATGTCGAGCGCACTACGCGAAAGCCCGATGGTGCGCATCGCGTGGTGGATGCGGCCGCCGCCGAGGCGGGTCTGGGCGATGACGAACGCCTGGCCTTCTCCACCGAGCAGAGCTTCGGACGGCACGCGCACGTTGTCGTAGTGGATCAGCGCGTGGGAGCCTTCGCCCTCACGCTCGCCGTGCAGTCCGAAATTGCGGACGATCTTCACGCCTGGTGTGTCGGTCGGCACCAGGAACATCGACATGCCCTGGTAGGCGCTGACTTCAGGATTCGTCACCACCATCACGATCAGGAACGAGGCGGTTCTGGCGTTGGAGGAGAAGAACTTCCAGCCGTTGATCACCCAGTCGTCACCGTCGCGGGTCGCCTGCGTCGTGAACAGGGTCGGGTCCGCACCCGCGTGCGGTTCGGTCATCGAATAACAGGAGAACAGCTCGCCGTCGAGCAGCGGCCGCAGGTAGCGTTGCTTCTGTTGGTCCGTGCCGTAGTGCGCGATGATCTCGGCGTTACCGGTGTCGGGTGCTTGGCAGCCGAATATGATTGGCGCCCACTGTGATCGGCCCAGGACCTCGTTCAGCAGGGCGAGCTTGAGCTGTCCGTGGCCTTGACCGCCCAGTTCGGGTCCCAGGTGGGTCGCCCACAGTCCGCGACGCCGGACCTCCTCCTTGAGCGGGTCGATGACCTTGCGGCGGTTGTCATCCAGCGGGGTGAACTGCTGGTGAGGAAAGGCAAGGTCGAGCGGTTCGATCTCGTTGCGGACGAATTCGTCGGCCCAGTCCAGCGTCTTCTGGTACTCGGGATCGGTTTCGAAATCCCACGCCATTGTGTGTCTCCTTCACCTCTGTCAGGGCTGCTGATTGAATCCGGCGATCAGGGCGGCGATGTCGCGCGGCCACCACCTCGGCGAAGGACCGCTCGCCGAAGGTGCCGAGCGCCCAGTGCCGCACGCCCTCGCTGACATGCATCTGAGCCAATCTCGACAGATGAGGCACGTCAATGTGGCCGGCGAGCTTGCCGTCGACCTGTGCCCTGGCGAACAGCTCGCCGAACATGTCGGCGTCGACATCGTCGGGGCGATCACCGGTGAGGATGCGGCGCTCCTGGCGGTAGCCCTCCAGGATCGTCTCGACGATCAGGTCGCGCGGGTTGCGGGCCATCGAGCGCTCGAGGCTGCGCAACGCCTGGGCGATGACGGCCTGCACGTCGTAGGAACCCGCCAGGTTCTGGTGCACTGTTTTCTGCGCGGCCCGGGTGGACAGCAGGCCGACCTCGAAGAGCACGTCTTCCTTGGCGGGGAAGTAGAAGTAGAACAGCGCGCGGGAGACGCCTGCGGCCCGGCAGATGTCGGCGACCGTCGTCTTGGCATAGCCGTTGGTGCGCCACAGCGCCATCGCGGCCTGCACCAGTGACCGCTTGGTCTCGATCGAGCGGGCTCTCTGAAAGGAGGCCCGTCGTTGACCCCCGTCAGCGACGGCAACCGTGCTGCTTTTAGGCACAGCCGCACTGTAGCAGCCAGATTAACTCTTGCAAATAGTTAACGCATGTCTAACTATCTATACATGTCCAAGCAGCTGCACCACGTCGTCATGCGAAGCCATTCGGCCAAGTCCTTCGTCGCGTTTCTGACCGATGTCGTCGGGATGGAGGTGGCTTTCCAACTGCGGGTGCCGGGTGAAGTTCTGGAGACGACGCTGGGTTGGCCGCCGTCCGACGGCGCAGACGTCACGATGGTCGGCACCGGCGATGCGGGGCTCATCGAAGTGCTCGACGTGCCGGAGCACCTGCGCGACATCGCGCCGGAGGGTTTGGCCGCGCTGTCGTTTCTGACCGACGAGTTCGACCGGACGCGCGACGCGGCGAAATCGTTCGCGAGCGATGTGACGGTTTTCGACACCGGCACGCCCGGCGTCGACCTGTTCTTCTGCACGATGGGCGGCGTGCCCGTCGAGTTCATGGGGAGCTATGCCCCCGAAGCGAATTCGGAGACCAGCGACGCAACGAAGGATTGAGTGCGCCGACGCGACTCCCTCCGCCGTTCCGAGTCGCCGCCGAGTGGGACCACCCGGACGGCGAGATCGGTGACACCGGCGTCGCGGTAGCGGCGCAGACGTGCGAGCACGGTTGCCTCGTCGCCCGCGGCCATGGTGTCTCCGACGTCTTCGGCGTCGCCGTGTTCGAGCAGCCGAACGTAATTCGGAGAGAAGTCGGCGTGGCCGAGCACTTCGCTGGCGTAGGAGCGGGCTTCGTCGACTTCGGCCTCTGTGCAGACGGCGACGGGAACGCCTGCGACGACGCGGATTCCGGACCGTCCGGCCGATTCGGCCGCCTTGGTGATGCGGGGGACCACATAGTCGCCGATCGCGCGCTCGTCGGCCATCCACAGGATGGTGCCTGCGGTTCGCTCGCCTGCGATCCGCAGCATCGTCGGCCCGAGGGCCGCGATCAGCACCGTCATCTCGAATGCGTCGGTGACGTCCACCGGGCTGTGCACGCGAAAGCTGTCGTTGTCGACCGCCACCACGCCGGGACCGGCGAACGCCGCGTCCAGCACGTCGAGGTAGTCGCGAACCAGCCGCGCCGGTTTGTCGTAGGGCAGCCCGAGCTGATCGGAGATGATCCAGTGGTGTGACGGGCCGACCCCGAGGGCGAATCGGCCCGCACACGCCACCTGCGTGGTCAACGCCTGCTGCGCGAGGATCATCGGGTGACGGGTCTGAAGGGGGACCACCGCCGTGCCGATCTCGATGCGGTCGGTGACGTGGCCGAGCAGCGCGACGGCCGTCATCGCGTCGAGATAGCCGGGCACCTGGGGAATCCAGAACGACGCGAAACCGTCGTCTTCGGCGGCTTTCCCGTCGGCCAGCAGACCGCTGAGCCGGTCCGCCCGTGAGCGCTCCTTGTCGGAGCCGACCATCAGGCCGACGCGCATTCAAACCCCCTACGGCACATAGCGATCCCACTGATAGGGCACGACCGGATGGAAGGGGGCGGCGAGCAGCGGTTCGACGTCGGCCTGCGCCCACCGCGCGGTGAGGACGGGGCGCAACCTCTCGGCGGTCGCGACAGGATCGTCATCGAGGAAGCAGTACGTCAGCTGCCGGCCGGCGGGCGCACTCGCGAGGCGTTTGTCGACGTCCTGCGAGGCCACCGACCAAGCGCCACCGACCCCGTCGACATCGACGAGGTCCGCAGGCGACGTCGTGCCATGCTCCAGCAGGAGGTACACACCCTGGGCCGGCCACCACGGGAGCACGTCGGCGCCGATCTTGATCCGCGGTGCGGACACCTTCTCCTGTACGGCGTAGACCCCTCGCTCGACCGGCGGCAGCAAGGGCAGCTTCCGGTCCGCGCCGCCCAGCGCCGATGAGAGCTCGAGGAACGGCGTCAGCCCGCCCTGGTCGGTGAAGAAGTAGGACATGACGTGGTCGATCTCGTCGAAACGCCCATCGCTATGAGCCCTGGCGGCTCGGCACGCGGGCGTCGACACCAACCTCAGGGATGCGCGGACGCCGGCCAGCCGATGCTGCTCGGGCCGGTGGTCGAGGGTGTGCCAGCGCAGGTATTCGGCGTCGCGCCCTTCGGGGTGGCGCCGCGCCATGGACACGAACAGGGTGCCGATCTCGCCTCGACCGGCAGCGAGCACACCGTCGACTTCGTCGGAAGGGGTTCCTGGGAGTGTCAACTCGGTCCCCCAGTCAGGTCGATTTCGGGGTGGCGGGCGGCGATCATCCGCCGAAAGCCCTCGCGCCAGGGCACTTTCGTGCTGCCGAGGACCTCGTGCATGCGGGTCACGTCGGGCCACAGCGGCGTGTGTGCATCGGGGGTGTACTCGAAGATCGGCTCGACGCCGACCAGCTCACCCATGTAGGTGCAGTAGTCCTCGACGCTGACGGTTTCGCTGCCGGCCCAGTTGACGACGACCGGGGGAGTCGCGGCGACCTCCATCGCCCGGATGCCGAGCTCGACGTAGTCGTCTTCGTAGATCGGGTTGTAGTTGTTCGGTTTGTCGGGGTGAAGGCGAATAGGCTTGCCCGCCAACATCGCATCGAGGCGGTCGGCCGGTGCGCCGCCCTCGGGCCCGTAAGTGGAGCAGATGCGAATGATCGTCAACGGGATGCCGTAGCTGTCGGCGACCCAGGTGCACACAGACTCCGCCGCGATCTTCGAGAAGCTGTAGTTGGGCCGAAGTGGCACGCCCGGCGGATCCGTTTCGCGCAGCGGGCGATGGCCCTGATAGCCGTAGATGGAGCCGGTGGAACAGAAGACGAAGCCCTTTGCGGTTCGGCAATGCGCAAGCAGCGCACCCGAGTTGTGGGCGTTCGTCTGAACGCACCGAGTCCAGTCATCGGTGCCGGGGTCGACCGCCGCATGGAAGACATAGCCGAAATCGTCTGGCAGTGCGGAGAAGTCCGCGTCGGCCATGTCCAGCACGAGCGGGGTGATCCCGGCGGCCTCGAGTTTGTTGCGGTCGGCCGGGTTTTTCAGGCGCGCCGCGCCCCATACCTCGTTGCGCTCGGCGAGCGCGCGGGCGATCGGAAAGGCGATCTTCCCGGTCGCGCCGGTGATCAGGATCTTCTCGCCGTCGAGCACCCACTAGTCATAGCGCATCGCCACCCAAATGTTAAGTACTTGATATGTTGGCCCTGTGCAACTGCGGTTCGATGATGACGTCGAGGCCTTCCGCGCCGAGTTCAACGCCTTCCTCGACGAACATCTGCCCGCCGAGGCCGAGGTGGCGGCGGAGCGTTCGCGCTCGACGTCGCACGTGCCGGAATGGTCGCGGCGCTGGCAGCGGCTGCAGTTCGACCACGGCTGGCTGCTGCCGGGCAACCCGCCCGAGTTCGGCGGCCGCAACGCCAACATCCTGGAGCAGTTCGTGCACCGTGAGGTGCTTTCGCGGCGGCGCATCTATCACGCGTTCAACCCGCAGGGCGTCGGCATCATCGCGGCATCGCTGCTGTCGTTCGGCACCGACGAGCAGAAGCAGCATTGGGCGGTGCCCATCCTGCGGGCCGAGATGACCGCATCGCTTGGCATGAGCGAACCCGGCGCGGGTTCGGACCTCGCGGGGCTATCCACGCGAGCCGTGCTGGACGGGGATCACTTCGTCGTCAACGGTCAGAAGGTGTGGACGTCCGGTGCACACGACGCCGACGTCCTGCTCGCCTTCGTCCGCACCGATCCCGACGCGCCGAAGCACAAGGGGATCAGCGCACTGCTGATTCCCACCGACACCCCCGGTGTCACCTGCAGGCCGTTCGCCTGCGTGTACGACCGCGACGACCTCGACTTCAACGAGGTCTTCCTGACAGATGTCGTGGTGCCCGCGGAGAATCTCGTCGGCCCACTGGGCGGTGGCTGGAAGGTGGCCAACGGTTCACTCGGCCACGAACGCACGATGATGTGGCTGCAGTTCGCGAACCGGTTGGGGCAGACGCTGGACAGCTATCGCCCCGTCGGCGCGCTACAGCGCGATCAGTACGCAAGCATCGCGATGGACTATCAGGCACTGCGGCTGCTGGGATCTGCGGCGTTGGCGAAAGCCGCGCGCGGCGAGGGCGACGCCGCCGGGCTTTCGGTGCTCAAGGTGTTCGGGTCCGAGGCGGAGCAGAACGCCTACCGCCACGTGTTGGAGGCGACGGGCGCTGACGGTCTGGCCGACCCCGCGATGACCGCCCCGCTACAACCCGTACAGCCCCGGCCAGTTCACAGCGGGCTGGTTCACGCGCTACATCGGCAGCTTCGCGGGCACCATCGCGGGTGGGACGTCAGAGATCCAGCGCAACATCATCGCCCAGCACGTGCTCAAACTGCCCACCCGTTGAGCCCGCCCTCAGGCAGAGGCAGTTGATGCTCCTATCTCTGTTAAGGGTCAAGCGGCGTCGATGAGCTGGGTGTTGAGCCATTGGCGGTAGTTGGCGGCGAGGGTGTCGTCGCGTTTGAGTCCGCGTTCGAGTCGGGAGATGTCGTTGGGCCAGACGCCGAATCGTTCGGCGACTACGGTGAGGGTGATGTTTTTGGCTTGGCGGGTGGGGCGTAGGTCGCTGTAGTCGTCGATCGGGCAGGGCGCGGTGAGGTGTTTGAACATTTCGCGGGCGATGGCGCGTTTGAGTAGACGCAGGACGTCTTTTTTGGAGCGGCCGGCTGCGAGTTGGCGGGCGACGTAGTCGCGGGTGCGTGGATCGTGGGACCAGCGGACCAAGGCGATGCGGTGCAGCGCGTTGTTGGCGGCGCGGTCCCCGCCGCGAGAGAGTCGGTGGCGGGTGGTTTTCCCGGAGGAGGCCGGGATGGGGGCGACACCGGCGAGCATGGCGAAGGCGGCTTCGCTGCGCAGTCGGTTGGAGTTGGTGCCGGCGGTGATGAGCAGTTGGGCAGCGGTGTCGGGTCCGACGCCGTAGGCGGCGCGCAGGGCGGGGTTGAGTGCGGTGGTCAGGGTGTCGATCTCGGCGGTCAGCGCGTCGGTTTGGCGTTCGAGGAACTCGATGCGCTGCGCCAAGGTCTTGCAGGCGATCAGCACCGCCATGGCGATGGGATCGTCGTGGGTGCTGGGGCGGCAGCGGGCCAATGCATCGACCAGCCTCAGTGTGGTGGGATAACGGCGGTAGCGCTCCCGGAGCTCGGCGGGTGCGGTGACGAGCAGGTCTTTGATCTGCTGGATCGCTGCGGTGCGGGCTTTGACCGCGCCGCGGCGGGCGCTCAGCAGGGCTTTGAGTGCGTTGGTGTGGGGATCCTTCGGGACGGCCAGGCCGTGGCCGGCTAGTACCGCCCGGGCAGCAGCGTAGGCGTCCAGCGGGTCGGATTTGCCCTGGCGGCGCCGCGATGAGCGGTCGGGCCGGTTCACCTCTACCACATGGATGTCGTTGCCCTGCAACGCTTGTGTGAATCCGGCGCCGTAGCTGCTGGTGCCCTCGACTCCGGCGATGAACACCTCCCCGAAGCTTCGCGCCCAGGTGATTGCGACGTAGTAGCCGGTCGGATTGGTGAAGAACTCGGCATCGCCGAGGAGTTGGCCGGTGTCAGTGATGGCCGCGACGTGGATGGTGTCGAGGTGGGTATCGACGCCAATGATGATGCGCCGTCTTGATGTCACGATGGTGGTGTCCTCTCCGTGAAATGAACCTTGCGGCGGGTGACAACCCGGTGGGGCGGGCAGACAAGACATTGATGAGGAACGGCCAAGCTCCTGATTAGGTCATGTCCGCCTCACCGGGCTCTCGGCGGTGCTTGCCCGCTCGTCGCTGGTGAGACAAATCAATTGGAAGACAACCCAACAGGGCGTCAGTCGGAGCGCGGGTCATCACCAGCGGCGAACGGGCAAGACCATCCTCACCCGAAGCGGTTGAACAGAATCAATGTCGGTGAGCCGATCTAAGATCGAATGTATGTTCGAACTGACCGACGCCGACGAGGCGGGGCTGATCGAAGAGATCAGTCGCCTGGAGCGGGTGAAGTCGGCTGCTGCCGCTGGTCAGGCCCGTCTGACGGCGGCCTTGACCGAACGTCGCCGCGCTGCCGAAGCTGCCGCTGGCGTGCCTCGGTCGAAGCAGTGTCGCGGCCTGGCCAGTGAGGTAGCGCTGGCGCGGCGGGATTCTCCGGTGCGCGGCGGCAGACACTTGGGATTTGCCACGGCGCTGGTTTTCGAGATGCCGCACACGCTGGCTGCGTTGGAGTGCGGGGCATTGTCGGAGTGGCGGGCGACGCTGATCGTCAAGGAGTCGGCCTGCCTGACTGTCGAGGACCGGCGCACGCTGGATGCCGAGATGTGCGCCGACGTCGCAGCGCTCGACGGGCTTGGTGACGCGCGTATTACCGCGGACGCCAAGAAAATCGCGTACCGCCTCGACCCGCAGGCCGTGGTGGATCGGGCGGCCAAAGCCGAGGTCGATCGCACGGTGACGATCCGCCCCGCGCCGGACGCGATGACGTATGTCACCGTGCTGCTGCCGGTCGCCAAGGGTGTCGGGGTGTATGCCACGTTGAAGCGCAAGGCCGACACCACCTTCGACGACCGTTCGCGCGGCGCGGTCATGGCCGACACCCTGTTCGAGCGCGTGACGGGCCGGCCCGCCGGCGCCGCGGAGCCGGTCGCGGTCAATCTGGTGATCACCGACGAGACGCTGCTGGGCGGCGACCAGGTCCCGGCCACCGTCAGCGGATATGGTCCCATCCCCGCCTCAGTGGCGCGCCGCTTGGTGAGCAAGGCGGTCACCGACGAGCGGTCGCGCTGCACGCTGCGGCGGCTCTACCGGCATCCGAAGTCGGGTCAGTTGGTGGCGATGGAGTCGCGATCGCGGCTCTTTCCGAAGAGCCTGGCGATGTTCATCGACCTGCGGGACCAGACCTGCCGCACGACCGTACTGCGATGCGCCGATCCGACATCACGACCACGCCCAGCCCCACCACCGCGACGGACCAACCAGCGCCGAGAACGGGCTCGGCGAGTGCGAACGCTGCAACTACGCCAAGGAAGCACCAGGGTGGCGCGTCACCGCGGGTACCGACGAGAACGGTGTGCACACAACGGAATTCGTGACGCCGACACGGCACCGCTACCGCTCGACCGCACCGCCTGCGCCGGGGCCGATCCAGGTACACGTCAGCGAGGTCGAGCTTCGGATCGGAGTCTCGCTCGCGGAGTACGACGCCGCGTAGGCCTGCTAAGAGACGCGACCGGAGGTCGGGGTCAATCAGCCCACACGGGCACGACGGTTCTCCTTGAGATGAGCGGACGTGCGGGTTACGAACCACGTTGCGAGTGGGCGTACGAGACGGATGAATCGGTACGAGCATGCCGAAATCCTTCTTCATGTCTTCCAGTTGTTCGTCCAGTCCTCGTGTCTGATACCGGAGGAGGCGCTGGCTCTCTTCGGTGTCGACCCAGTCGCCGAAGAAGCGGGCGGGCTTCGCTCGCAGAAAAGCATCGTGTGAGATGGGGCCGATACCGACCGCGCTCATGAGGGCGTTTGTGAAGTCGTAGTAGGTCATTCGGCAGGTTCGAGCCGCCGGCTATGTAAAGCGTCTTCCCAATCGAGTCCTCGCAGGCTACAGCTCGTGCGAAGGCCGTTCCGGCGTCGGCGGGATGGAGGAACTCGAATCGCGCGTCGGGGCTGAACTCGAACATGATGCTGGGGTCCTGCGCCTGCAAATGGATCGGCGTCACAGCCGCAAGCCGCAGGATGCTCCAGCGCAGCCGCGACTGCCGGATCGCTTGCTCACACGCCACCTTGTGGCGCCCGTATTCGTCCGTCGGACGCACGGGTGTGTCGACGCGCAGCGGCGGCTCGCGGTCTTGGACGTCTCCGAAAATGCCTACGGACGACGCGAAGACGAGCCGGCCGGCCGTGGGCGAGGCCTCCATCTCCGTGACGAGGTTGCGCGTGGCATCGACGTTCACTTTCTGGGCGAGGTCGGGCGCTCGTTCTGTAGCAGGAGGAATGATGGCCGCCAGGTGGATAACCGCGTCCACGCCCTCGAGTGCGAATCGGAGCGACTCCGGATTCGTGATATCGCCCCAGACGAACTGCACTCGTCCGTCGAAGCCGGACGCGAGTTGGCGCGCCCGGCGAGATTCGAGGTCGAAAGCGACGACATCGTGGCCTTCGACGAGCAACGCCTCCAACGTGGAAAAGCCGATGTTGCCCAGGGCGCCTGTCACCAAGACCTTCATTGTTCAACCTCGCGACGGTGTCGGTGCGGCGAGTTCCCGCAGAGAAGACATGAACAACTCGTCCATCTGCGGGCTCAAGTCGGCAAGGGCCGGGGCGCTGGCGAAGCTGGCGGAGCCGAAGACGCGTTCGAGCACATCGGTTTCCGTGGAAGCGCCGATGGACAGGCACAGGCAGGCAACGCCGTCGGCGCGGAGCTCTTCGAGGGCCTTACTGGCGTCGGCTTCCGCGTAACGCCCCTCGTAGCCGTCGTCGTAGGGGAAGCCGTCCGAGAGGACGAGCAGCAGTCGATTCGGCGTGCCGGCCTCGGTTCTTGAGAACTTCGCCCGCACCACGGATTCCGGCGCCGAGACGGGTATAACTCGCCGGTTCGAGCTGGTTGAGGCGGGCCCGCCCGACGGCGCCGAAATTCTGGTCGAACGTCTTGATGGCAGGCAGATGCACAGCGTGGCGGCCCTGCGATCGAAATGCATAGACGGCGACGCGATCACCAAGCTCTTCGAGTGTGACGGCCAGGGTGGCTGCCGCCCGGCGCTGGTGGTCGTGCACCGCGAGACCGTCGGAATCGGCATCGACGGCCGACCCGGAGGCGTCGATGAGAATGAGCACGCCGAGATTGCGAGTAAGTTTGCGGCGCTCCAGGTAGACATGCTCGGGCGGCGAGAAGCCGGATTGCAGATCGACGAACAGGTCGATGAGCGCCTCGATATCGAGGTCGTCCCCGTCGGCACGGCCACGCAGGACCTTCGGGCCGAGTCCGACGCGGGCCAGCCGGCGCCGCAGCACGTCGTCGTGCGCGACACCGGCATCGGAGACGTCGGCGGCGGCGGTGAGTGGAAAGTCGATGACACGGCACCAGTCGGGCTTGTACCGGTCGTTGAAGACATCCCACTCCGGATACAGGGCGCCGCCCACGCCCACCGCAGCGCCGGGTTTGCCGTCATCGGTGAATTGGATCGGGGTGGGCAGGGGACGGGCATTCGGTCCGATCTCCTGCACCCGCCGGGTGGAGCGAACCGTCATCTCGGCGCCCGCGGCACCCTCTCCGGGTGAACGTGAACCGCCGAACATCTTGCGCAGGTAGTCCGACATCGACTGGTTGTTGAAGATAGGACTCTCGAACAGCTTGAGAATCTTGCTCTCCCCGGACTTTCCGCCGTCATCGTCTTCGTCCTCGTCGTCGACCTCAGACTCAGGCATGTCGATGGGGTCGAACTGCAATTTGAGGTCTTTATTGTTGGCCCGTCCGCCGGGGCCGGCGGTCGACCCCAGAAGCCGGGACGGTTTGATGACACCGAACCACTCCGGGGGGTCGGCAACCTTGACTCGGGTCTTGGCCACCTCCAGTGACTCATCGGGGGTTGCGGTGCTGGGGTGTCCGTCGGGAAGGAGCACGGCATCGAGTGGAATCTGCCGGCCGAGTTCGGCGAGCACCCGGCGACCTTCGAGTGCCAGGTAGCGGCGCGCCGTCGTGGCCCGTGCCCGCAATCCCTTCACCAATCGCGGATCAAGGCTGCCCGCGCCGAGAAGCGCTGCCTGGACCAACATCTCGCGACGCTGCCCTTCGACGGAACCACCGGCCGAGACGAAGATGAACTGACCGTTCGTGTGCGCAGGCTGGCCGGCAGGCGCTTCGGTGACATCGACGGACCTGCCGGCGATGTAGGTGGCGAGGAACCGAAACCGGTCAGGGTTTCCCGACGGCAGCGTCGGTCACGTCTGGGGTAGGACGGTATTAACGAGTTCATCGAGTGCGCGGATGACATCGGCATCGTCGGAGAGCACTTGGACGACGGCCGCGTGCACGGCACTGCGCAGGTTCAGCCCTTCGGCCACAAGGCCGCCGGCGAGGATCAACATGCGGGTGGAGGACACTTCGCGCAACGGTGAGCCGTTCAGGTTTCGGATGGCGTACGCGAGCTTGACCAGCGACACGTGCGATTTCGATATCGATCCCGGCTTCGTAGGCAACCACCTCGGTCTCGACGTCGGGGGACGGGTAGCCCAGTTCGATGGCGATGAAGCGCTGACGCGTCGACTCTTTGAGGTTCTTCAGGACGCTCTGGTATCCAGGGTTGTAGGAGATCACCAGCTGGAAGCCGGCGGCCGCCTGCAGTGTCGTGCCGAGCCGGTCGACGGGCAACTCACGGCGGTGATCGGCAAGCGGATGGATGACCACGGTGGTGTCCTGGCGCGCCTCCACCACCTCGTCCAGATAGAAGATGGCGCCCTCGCGCACCGCGCGGGTCAGCGGCCCGTCCACCCAGACCGTCTCACCACCCTTCAGCAGGAATCGGCCGACGAGATCCGCCGACGTCATGTCCTCGTGGCCCGCAACGGTGATCAGCTCGCGGCCTAGTCGTGGGCCATCGCCTCCACGAAACGTGTCTTCCCGCACCCCGTAGGCCCCTTCGAGCAGCACCGGCAGGCCCCGGCCGGCCGCCGCGCGGAAGACCTCCACCTCGTCGCCGACCGCACGGTAGAACGGCGCGTTCGAAACAGGTGTGACCACCGCAGAAGTACTGTTCAGCATTACTTTCCTCGCTCGAGCGGAACGTTCTCGGGAAGCTTCACGCCCTCGGGGAGGACGAGCTCACCGTCGTGGTTGATGTAGCCGGAATTCGTCAGGGGCATCGGTAGCGCAGGATCGGGGCACGGCCGATCGGTGTCCTCACCGCAGATGCCCATCAGGAAGTACGAGCGCTTCAAGAGGTCGTCCGGCCACGGGTCCTGGTGCATGGCAAAGAACTGTGCCGGAATGTTGTAGAAGACGAAGAAGAATGCGCTGCACGCGGCGAAGATCGCCAGGAAGCGGGTCAGCTGCTGTTTGACGAATCCGCCTCGGACCTGGTCGAGCCCGCGCTCGACGAAGGTGCGGCCACGGTCGTCGGTGAAGTAGCGCATGCAGCAGAGGCCGGCCTGGACGCCGCCCCACATGAGCCCTTCGTAGAGCGGCCACTGGTAGTAGGTGCCCGCATTGACCGACAGCGCCTGGATGGCGCCCGGATAGGTGAACAGCCCCATCGGCATGAGGAACAGGCCCTCGATGACGAAATCGAAGAAGAAGGTCCAGGCGATCACGACCCCGATGAGGCCGAAGGTGTTGATATTGGGAAACCGCTTCTTGGCCAAGCGCATGACCCAGCAGCCCAGCATCGTGCACAGCAGGACGAAGAAGTAGCCCGGGGCGTTCATCAGAATGGGCTCGGCCATCATGGCGCCCGGTTCCCCGAACGACACCCAACCCGGAATGTCCTGGACCCATGAGCCCATATTCCACATCCAGGTGTTGTACGTGCTCCACGTGTTGAAGTAGTTCAGCAGCGGATCCTGAAACCACAGCAGCCCGCAGGACACGAAGAGCATGCCGTCGAGGGTGATTCGCCGCTCCCGGCGCCACGGCCGAATGAGGAACCACCAGATGGCAATTGGCAGGCCGACAACGATCACGGCCGTCCACGTGAAGAGGATCGCCTTCATGAACATCGGTGGGTCGCGTCGGCCCTGCGGGAACCCGCTCGAAGTTGGGCCCGGTGATCCAGCGGATCCACACATACAGCTGGAACGCCAGGATCACACCGCCGACTGCCGCCCACACTCGCACCGGCGTGATCTTCTTCTGAGGCTGCGCACCGAGTGCCGCGTCGCTGAGTGACTCGGTGAGAACGGGCTTATTCCTGCTCGACAGATCGCTCACGACACCGTCTCCTCCGCACTTGTCGATCCCATGGACCCCACAGCTCCGTTCAGAAGTGGCCGATGCGCCGAAAATATACCAGCTGGTATCTGAATGACCAAGGGGTCAAAATCTGTGGCAAGATGGCGGCATGGTGGAGCCGTGGACGCGCGAGCGACGCCTCGAGCGCACGCGCTCGCTGCTGCTGGATGCCGCAGAGCAGGTATTTGCCGAAAGGGGTTTCATCTCAGCGACTCTCGATGACATCGCGAAGGCGGCCGGCTACTCGAAAGGCGCGATCTACAAGTACTTCGCCACCAAGGAGGAACTGTTCCTGGCTGCGAGTGACCGGTACTGGCGTCGGTACTTCGACAAATTCGCCGAGGTGATGACCGTCGTCGGACCACATCGGGGCACGGGAGCTCGAAGACATCGGCGAGCGGTGGCGCCAGCTCAGTCGTGACCGTGGCGCCGAACATGCGGCACTGGGCATCGAGTTCAACCTCTACCTGCTGCGCAACCCGGAGGCGCGGGAACGCGTGGCCGCCAAGCGATCCGAGGTCGTCGACCAGCTTGCCAAGTACATCGTCGAGGGCATCGACAGACTCGGCGCGACCCTACTGATCCCTGCGACGACGTTCGCCCACATCATCATCGCCACGACCGACGCCGTCGAATTGGGCAGTCACCTCGACGATATCGATCTCTACCAGCCGATCGTCGAGATGTACGTGTCGGCCGTGAAGATGCCCTGACCCTCACCTGCTTGGTTCGAAGGGAACGATCGTCGGCATCTCGGCGCCCTCCGGAAGGACGAGTTCGCCGTCGCTGTTGATGTAGCCGGAGCGTTTGGTCGGCATCGGCAGAACCGGGTCAGGACAAGGCTTGTCGGTGCCGTCGCCGCAGATGCCGCCGTTGAAGTACGAACGCTTCATGGTGGTCCTCGGGCCACGGATCGGAGTGCATGCCGATCCATTGCGCGGGCACGTTGTAGAAGACGAAGAAGCACGTGCTGACATCCGGCGAAGATGGCCAGGAACCGGATGAACTGCTGGCGCAACGACGCCGCCTCGGACATGGTCGAGTCCGCGCTCGACGATGGTCCGGCCGCGATCGTCGGTGAAGAAGCGCAGACAGCACAGGGCCGCCTGGACGCCGCCCCACATCAAGCCCTCGTAGATCGGCCACTGGTAGTAGGTGCCCGCGTTGAACGACACGGCGCGGATGGCACCGGGATAGGTGTAGAAGCCGATCGGCAGCATGACCAGGGCCTCCATGACGAAGTCGAAGACGAACGCAGATCGCGTAGGTGACGAGGATCAACCGAGATTGCTGATGCTGGGCCAGCGAGACTTGATCCTGCGCATGACCCAACATCCGACGATCGTGATCAGGAGAACGCCGTACGCGTAACCCGGCGCATTGGTCAGCAGTGGCTCGGCCACCATGCGCCCGGTTCCTCCGGTGACACCCAGCCCGGGATGTTCGACGACCAGGAGCCCGTGTTGAACAGCCAGGTGTTGTAGGTGCACCAGGTGTTGAAGTAGTTCAGTAACGGGTCCTGGAAGAACATCAGGCCCATCGACAGAAACAGCATGCCGTCGAGCGTGATTCGCCGTTCCCGGCGCCACGGCCTGATGAAGAAGAACCAGATGGCGAACGGCAGGCCGACCCAGAGAACGACCGCGTTGGCGATCAGCGGGATCTTCATGTGCAACGGCGGATCGTTCGGCCCGGCGGGCACCCGCTCGAAGTACGGTCCGGTGATCCAGCTGATCCACACGTACAGCTGAGACGCCAGGATCGCCGCCGCCGAATGCCGCCCAGATCTGGACGGGCTTGCCCTTGGGCTGAACCTGGGCACCGAGTTCGGCCGTTCCGCCGAGTGACTCGGTTACTGCAGGCTTCTTGTTCGACAGATCGCTCACGACACCTCCTGGACCGCCGCGCCGCGCGCGGTCCCACGAAAGATACCAGCGAGTATCTCGATATCCAATAGGTTTCTCAGATTCTGTGGCACACTTTTTCCATGGTCGAGCGTTGGACACGGGAACGACGTCTCGAGCACACGCGCTCGCTACTGCTCGATGCCGCGGAGGACGTGTTCGCCGAAAAGGGCTTCGCGCCAGCCGATTCTCGACGACATCGCGCACGCGGCAGGCTATACGAAGGGTGCCATCTACAAGCACTTCACCACGAAGGAAGATCTATTCCTGGCCGTCAGCGACCGCTACTGGCGCCGCTATTTCGACAACTTCGCCGAAGTGATGTCGTCGGCGAAGCAGATCGGCTCGCGCGAACTCGACGAGATCGCCGCACGGTGGCGCCGACTCAGCCGTGACCGCGGTGCTGAGCACGCCGCGTTGGGCCACGAGTTCACCCTCTATCTACTCCGTAATCCTGAGGCGCGCGAACGGGTGGCCGAGAAGAGGTCAGAGGTCGTCGAGGCGCTCGCGAAATTCATCGTGGAAGGCGTTGACAGGCTGGGTGGCGCCTTGCTGATCCCGCCCCTGACGTTCGCCCAGGTCTTGGTCGCCACTAGTGACTCGTCGTGCTGGGCAGCGAACTCGACGATGTCGACCTCTACCGGCCCGTCATCGAAATGTACGTCTCGGCGATCAAGATGCCGTGACTATGCGCTGCTGCCGGGCAGCGCGCGGATGGCCTGTGCTCCTGCGCGCCGCGTCACCCAGTGTCGTCACGACCTCGACTGCCTCCGCACCCGGACACGGGTGAATATCAACTACTTGCGATTGCTCTGCGAAGCATATACCGTCGGGTAGTCGGCTGCCGCGCGAAATGACGAAAAGGTAGCTGCGCCGGAACGTTTGCCAGAGAGACTTGTCCGGGCGCTTCGCGGGCGGGCGACGCGGCAGTGACGACAGCCGACAGGAGACGACGATGCCCCGATTTCCCAAACCGGCAGAAGGCAGTTGGACGCAGCACTATCCGCAGCTGGGAACCGAGCCGGTGTCCTACGAGGACTCGATCAGCCCCGAGTTCTACGAGGCCGAGCGCAAGGCGGTGTTCAAGCGGGCATGGCTGAATGTCGGTCGTATCGAACAACTCCCGCGTAAGGGGAGTTACTACACCAAGGAACTGAAGGTCGCCAACACGTCGATCATCTTGGTGCGCAACAACACAGGTGAGGTCAAGGCGTTCCACAACATCTGCAGACACCGCGGCAACAAGCTGGTGTGGAACGACATGCCGCTGGAGGAGACCAGCGGCTTCTGCAAGCAGTTCACCTGCAAGTACCACGCCTGGCGCTACGACCTGGACGGCAACCTCACCTTCGTCCAGCAGGAGGGGGAGTTCTTCGACCTGGACAAGAGCCGCTACGGGCTGGTCCCGGTGCACTGCGACGTCTGGGAAGGCTTCATCTTCGTCAACTTCGCGCCCGAACCCGAACAGAGCCTGCGCGACTTCCTCGGGCCGATGATCACCGGGCTGGAGGGCTATCCGTTCGGCCAGATGACGTCGCGGTGGTTCTATCGGTCAGAGGTCAAGGCGAACTGGAAGCTCTACATGGACGCGTTCCAGGAGTTCTATCACGCGCCCGTGCTGCACGCGAACCAGTCACCCGCGAAGTACTCCAAGGCGGCCGCGGAAGCCGGTTTCGAGGCGCCGCACTACCGCATCGACGGGCCGCACCGGTTGGTCAGCACATCGGGTATTCGCGCTTGGGAGATGGATTCCGAGATGCGGAAGCCGATGGAGGACATCTGCCAGAGCGGATTGTTCGGACCATGGGACGCAGCCGATCTGGGCGAGATGCCCGCAGGTCTCAATCCGGCGAAATGCGATCCCTGGGGCCTTGATTCGTTCCAGCTGTTCCCGAACTTCGTGATCCTGGTCTGGGGCCAGGGCTGGTATCTGACCTATCACTACTGGCCAACCTCGCACAACACGCACATCTTCGAAGGCACGCTGTACTTCCCGCAGCCCCGCACGCCGAGGGAGCGCATCGCCCAGGAACTGGCCGCGGTGTCGTTCAAGGAGTACGGCCTGCAGGACGCCAACACGCTCGAGGCCACCCAGACGATGGTGGAATCCCAAGTCGTTGACCGGTTCCTGCTCTGCGACCAGGAGGTGCTCATCCGCCACCTGCACCAGGAGACCGCGGCATGGGTCGACGACTATCGGAACAAGACGGCGGGAGTGTGATGGCGATGACCGCGATGCTGCCTGCCGAATTCGCCGATCTTGAACCGTTTTCCGAATGGTGCCTGCCATCCGAGGCGGAGCGGTACGGCAAGCGGCTGGCCACTTCGATGGCCGAGATGCAGGCCTTCTACGACGCCATCACGCCGCGTGCGGAGGAGGCGATCTCCTACTGCGACAAGTTCCCGCTCGACGATCTGCCTGAGGACGTCCTCAACCTGATGCACCTGCTGTACTCGATGATCATGGTGTCGTTTCCCGTCGAGTGCTGGAAGCAGCCACGCGTGCCCGACTCCGGTGCGGCTGCGCTGGATTGCCTGTCCGAACCCGTGCCATGACATCGACGGTTTTGCGCGCCGAGCGCTGGGCCGACGTCGAGGCGGGCGAGGTGCGCTCGCCTGCGGTGGTCGTGATCGACGGCGACCGGATCCAGGCGGTGAATCCTCCCGAACTACCTGACGATTCGACCGAGATCGACCTCGGTGACGTCACCCTGGTCCCTGGCCTGATGGACATGGAGCTCAACCTGCTCATCGGCGGACCCGGCGGTCCGGACGGCCTGCCCAATCCCATGCACGGTGTACAGGACGATCCGGTCTACCGCACGCTGCGCGGCGCGGTGAACGCCAGAACCACACTGGAGGCCGGTTTCACCACCGTGCGCAACCTCGGCCTGATGGTGAAGACGGGCGGCTACCTGCTCGACGTCGCGTTGCAGCGCGCGATCGAGGCGGGCTGGCACGTCGGGCCGCGCATCTATCCCGCCGGCCACGCCGTTACCCCGTATGGCGGACACCTGGACCCGACGGTGTTTCAGCGACTCGCGCCCGGCATCATGCCGCTGTCCGTCGCCGAGGGCATCGCCAACGGTGTCGACGATGTGCGCGCGTGCGTGCGTTACCAGATTCGCCACGGCGCCAAGCTGATCAAGGTGTCCGCATCGGGCGGGGTGATGTCGCACAGCACCGCGCCAGGCGCGCAGCAGTACTCCGACGACGAGTTCGCCGCGATCGCCGACGAGGCTCATCGGGCAGGCGTGCGGGTTGCCGCGCATGCGGTGGGGGACAGCGCCATCCGGGCGTGCATCCGGGCCGGCATCGACTGCATCGAACACGGCTTCCTCGCCACCGACGAAACCATTCAGATGATGGTCGACCACGACACGTTCCTCGTCTCGACCACCTATCTCACCGAGGCGATGGCCGTCGACCGCATCGCCCCTGAGCTGCGCAAGAAGGCCGAGGAGGTTTTCCCGCGGGCACAGGCGATGCTGCCGAAGGCGATCGCAGCGGGCGTCCGCATCGCGTGCGGAACCGACGCGCCCGCAATTCCGCACGGGCAGAACGCAAAAGAGATCTGCGCGCTGGTGGACAGGGGCATGACGCCGATGCAGGCGCTGCGGGCCGCCACGATCACCAGCGCGGAGCTGATCGAGGCCGACGACGAGCTCGGCCGGCTTGCGCCCGGATACCTCGCCGACATCATCGCCGTCCCGGGTGATCCGTCGCGCGACATCGCCACCACGCTCGATGTGCGGTTCGTGATGAAGAACGGCGTGGTCTACAAGCAATGATTTCGAGACTGGCCGAGAGGAGTGCAGTGGACATGGAACAGACCGACAACATTCTCTGGCTGCTCAAGCAGGCGTGGTACTTCTCGTTGACGACCGTGAACGACTCGGTGAGTGAACACGGCGTCAGCACCGCGCAGATCGGCATGCTTCGCCAACTGGCCACCGAGCCGGGGCTGTCCGGCGCCGACCTGGCGCGCCGGCTGTTGATCAGCCCGCAGGGTGTGCAACTGGCCCTCAAGGAGCTCGAGAGACGGGGTCTGGTCGAGCGCAAACAGGACCCGCAACACGGACGGATACTGCAGGCCTTCCTGACCGACCAGGGTCGAAAAGTGGCCGAGGCGGTGGTCAGCGATGCGATCGCCGCGCACGCAAAGGTCTTCGGCGTGCTCAGCAGCGACGAGCAGGAAACGCTGCGTGACCTGCTCGGACGCGTTATCGAGCAGGGCACCGGCCACAAGCTGCACACCGATCACATCGGTCCCGAGTAGCAAGTAGTTGATAATAATGACAAGTACTTGATAATGTTGACCCTGATGAGCGAGGACAGGGGAACCGACGTCGCCGTCGCCGCGACCGACGATGTCGTGATCGAACTGGATCGCAAGACCACGACGGCGAACTACCGCACGGGCGACACCCTGCTGCAGACGGCGCGCTCGGCCGGGCTGCAAGCGCCGTACTCGTGCGAAACCGGCTCCTGCGGAACATGTATGGCTCGTATCACCGAGGGCAGCGCCCGGATGGTGAACAACGACGCGCTCGAGGACGACGAGGTGGACGAGGGATACGTGCTCACCTGTCAGGCCCTGCCGACCAGCCCGACGGTACGGCTGACCTATGACTATCTAGGAAGCGGGATTTGGCGATGAGTCGCGTGGCGGTGGTGACCGGGGGCGCGTCCGGCATGGGCGAAGCGACCTGCCATGAGCTCGGGCAGGCGCGGGCACAAGGTCGCCGTGCTCGACATCGACGCCCAAGCCGCGCAACGGGTTTGCGAGGACCTGCGCGCCGACGGCGTGACGGCGCTTGCCGTTTCGGCCGACGTCAGCGACCGCGCCGCCGTCGAGGAGGCGTTCGCCAAGGTCCGTACCGAGCTCGGCCCGGTGCACATCCTGGTCACCAGCGCCGGTTTGGTGGATTTCGCGCCGTTCGCCGAAATCACCATCGACGCGTGGGAGCGGCTGATCGCGGTGAACCTGACCGGAACATTTCACTGCTGTCAGGTCGCGGTGCCCGACATGCTGGAGGCGGGCTGGGGTCGCATCGTGATGATCTCGTCGTCGAGCGCCCAACGGGGCTCGCCGAAGATGGCGCACTACGCCGCCAGCAAGGGCGCGCTGCTGTCGCTGACCAAATCGCTTGCCCGCGAATACGGTCCGCTGGGCATCACGGTCAACAACGTTCCGCCGTCGGGCATCGAGACGCCGATGCAACACAAGGGGCAGGCGGCCGGCCATCTGCCGTCGAATGAGCAGATGGCGGCGAGCATCCCGGTCGGCCATCTCGGGACCGGAGACGACATCGCGGCCGCGGTCGGATTCCTGTGCTCGGAGCAGGCCGGCTTCATCACCGGCCAGGTGCTCGGCGTCAACGGCGGGCAGGTGCTGTGACACGACTAGGAGGTTCGGATGGCGAAGTGGCCTAAGCCGGCGGAGGGCAGCTGGACGGAGCACTACCCGGAACTGGGCACGGGGCCGATCTCGTTTCGGGACTCGACCTCGCCGGAGTTCTACGAACTCGAACGCGAAGCCATCTTCAAACGCGCCTGGCTGAACGTCGGACGCGTCGAGGAGTTGCCCCGCGTCGGCAGCTATTTCACCAAGGAGATCGACGCCGCCAAGACCTCGGTCATCGTGGTGAAG
The DNA here is from genome assembly GCA_963822305.1 of uncultured Actinomycetota bacterium. GTDB lineage: Bacteria > Actinomycetota > Actinomycetes > Mycobacteriales > Mycobacteriaceae > Mycobacterium. The sequence continues at coordinate 197,583 of CAWGHF010000016.1, forward strand.
GGCAAGGACCAACAGATCCGCGCCTTCTACAACATCTGCCGTCACCGCGGAAACAAGCTGGTGTGGAACGACTTTCCCAACGAGGAGGTCAAAGGCGCATGCCGGCAGTTCACCTGCAAGTACCACGGCTGGCGCTATGACCTCGAAGGCGCGCTGACCTTCGTGCAGCAGCCCGGCGAGTTCTTCGACCTCGACGCCGAGCAGTACGGGTTGAGCCCGGTGCACTGTGACGTGTGGAACGGCTTCATCTTCATCAACCTCGACCCCGAACCACGGCAGACCCTCCGTGAGTTCCTCGGTCCGATGATCACCGCCCTCGACGACTACCCATTCGAAAAGATGACCGAGCGTTACGATTTCGTCGCTCACAACAACAGCAACTGGAAGATTTTCGCCGACGCCTTCCAGGAGTATTACCACGTGCCGTCCCTGCACTCCCAGCAGGTGCCGACCGAGGTACGTCAACCCAACGCCACGTTCGAGTGCGGGCACTTCCAGATCGACGGCCCACACCGGTTGGTGTCCACCGCAGGAACCCGGCGGTGGCTGCTCGCTCCCGAGTACATGTACCCGGTCGAACGGGCGACGCGTAGTGGCCTGGTGGGGCCGTGGCGGACACCGGAGACGCACCAGTCGGCCGGGCTGAACCCCGGCGGCATAGAGCCGTGGGGTATCACCAACTTCCAGATCTTCCCGAACCTGGAGATCCTCATCTACCACGGCTGGTACCTGCTCTACCGCTACTGGCCGACGTCGCACAACACCCACAAGTTCGAGGCGTACAACGCATTCCACCCCGCGCGCACCGTGCGGGAGCGCATCGAGCACGAGGTCGCCTCGGTGGTGCTCAAGGAGTTCGCACTGCAGGACGCCGGCATGCTCGGTGGCACGCAGGCGGCGCTGGAGTACGGCGTCGTCGACGACTTTCCACTCAACGACCAGGAGATCCTGGTCCGGCACCTGCACAAGGTGGCCGTCGACTGGGTCGAGGAGTACAAGACCGAACGCCGCCCGGTGGGGGTGTGAACATGCCTGACACGCGACTGCCCAGTGCCTTCGCAGAACTCGAGCCGTTCGCCGAGAAGTGGTGCCTGGCAACCGAACCGGAGCGGTGGAACGCACGGCTGACCACACCGATGCCGGAGATCCACGCGTTCTACGACGCGTTCTCGCCACGGTTCGAGGAAGCGATCTCCTACTGCGACAAGTTCCCGCTCGATGACGTGCCCGACGACGCACTGAATCTTCTGCATCTCGTCTACTCGATGATCATGATCTCGATGGCCGTCGAGGTCTTCGGGACGCAGAGGCCCGCCGACTCCGCCGACGCCGTCATCGACCGAATAGGAGAGCCGGTGCCATGAGTGTGCTGACGATCAACAAGCTCACCGACTCCGTCGGCGCAGAAGTCCTCGGCGTCGACGCCGACCGGCTGGCCGGCGACGACGCGCTCGGTGCAGCGGTGCTCGACGCACTCGAGGACAACGGCGTGCTGGTGTTTCCGGGTCTCGGACTGAATCCCGAAGCGCAGGTGGCATTCTGCCGCCGGCTCGGCGAGATCGATCACTCCTCCGACGGTCATCATTCCGTCGCGGGCATCTACCCGGTCACGCTGGACAAGTCGAAGAACTCCTCGGCGGACTACCTGCGGGCTACCTTCGACTGGCACATCGACGGCTGCACCCCGGTCGAGGACACCTTCCCCCAGATGGCCACCGTGCTGTCGGCGAAGCAAGTCGCCGAGTCCGGCGGCGAGACCGAGTTCGCGAACTCGTATGCGGCCTATGACGCGTTGACCGACGCGGAGAAGGAGCGGTACGGATCGTTGCGGGTCGTGCATTCACTGGAGGCGTCCCAGCGCCGGGTCACCCCCGACCCGTCACCGGAGGTGCTCGCGAAATGGCGGTCCAGGCGCACCCACGAGCACCCGCTGGTGTGGACGCACCGCAGCGGCCGCAAGTCGTTGGTGCTCGGTGCATCGGCCGACTACGTCGTCGGCATGGATCGCGACGAAGGCATGGCGCTGTTGGCTGAACTGCTCGACCGCGCCACCGTGCCCGACAAGGTGTACAGCCACACGTGGTCGGTCGGGGACACCGTCATCTGGGACAACCGCGGCGTCCTGCATCGGGCGGCGCCGTACCACCCCGACTCCCCTCGGGAGATGCTGCGCACAACCGTGCTGGGTGACGAGCCGATCCAGTAGTGGCCCCCCTCGTTGACGGCGGCGGGCCACTATGGAAATCTAATACCCATAGATGAGAATCACGTTCTCTTCAACCGAGATCATGGAGTAGCAATGTCGGAGGACCTCACCTCGGTCGACTTCTTCCGGGACGGCCGTCTGACGGACGATCCGTACACGTTCTACGAGGCACTTCGCAACAAATGCCCGGTCAGCCGCGAGGACCACTACGGCGTCACCATGGTGACGGGCTGGCAGGAGGCCGTCGACGTCTACAACGACGCGGAAACATTCTCGTCGTGCGTTTCGGTGACCGGCCCGTTTCCTGGTTTTCCGGTACCCCTCGAGGGCGACGACGTCACGGAGCTGATCGAGAAGCACCGCGACGACATTCCGTTCAGCGACCAGCTGCCGACGCTGGACCCGCCGACGCACACCAACCACCGTGCACTACTCATGCGGCTGATCACGCCCAAGCGCCTCAAGGAGAACGAGGACGCGATGTGGGGGCTCGCCGACGACATCCTCGACGATTTCCTGGCACCCGGCGAGGGTGAGTTCATCAAGGGTTTCGCGGGCCCGTTCACGCTGCGGGTCATCGCCGACCTCCTTGGCGTGCCCGAGGAGGATCGCGCCGATCTCCTCGAGCGGCTCGCCCGCGGCACCCACGGCAGCGCCGTCGGCAACGCCGACAAGACCATGAACAAGACTCCGCTGGAGTACCTCTACGAGGTCTTCGCGACGTACGTCGAAGACCGCCGCCGCGAGCCGCGTGACGACGTGCTGACCGGGCTGGCCACGGCGACGTTCCCTGACGGGACGATGCCTGAGGTGGGGGACGTCGTGCGGGTGGCGACCAACGTCTTCTCGGCGGGCCAGGAAACCACGGTGCGGCTGCTGTCCACCGCGTTGAAGGTGATGGGCGACCAACCCGACATCCAGCAGAGGCTGCGTAGCGATCGCAGCCTGCTGTCGAACTTCATCGAGGAGTGCCTGCGCATCGAGAGCCCGGTGAAGGGCGACTTCCGACTGTCGCGGGTGCCGACGACCATCGGCGACGAAGCCCTCGGTGCCGGCTGCACGGTGATGGTGGTCAACGGGGCCGCCAACCGCGACCCGCGCCGGTTCGAGGACCCCGACAGCTTCGATCCCGAGCGCAAGAACGCGCGCCAGCACCTGGCGTTCGGCCGCGGCATTCACAGCTGCCCCGGCGCACCGCTGGCCCGCGCGGAGACCCGGGTCGGACTGGAACGGTTGCTGGACCGGACTACCGACATCCGGATCAGCGAGGCGCACCACGGCCCGGCCGGAAGCCGCCGTTACCAATACATTCCGACGTACATCTTGCGCGGCCTCACCGAACTGCATCTCGAGTTCGATCTCGTAGAAGGCGCCACATGAAGGTCACCGTCGACGAGGACAGGTGCCGCGGCCACGGCATGTGCCTGACGCTGTGCCCCGAGGTGTTCAGCATGACCGACGACGGCTATGCCATCGCCGATCCCGAAGAGGTGCCTGACGGCCTCGAGGACGCCGCGAAAGAGGCCATCGTGAACTGCCCCGAACAAGCCATCGTCGAAACCGACTGAGAGCCGAGGAGATTGTCGTGCCAAAGGGTTACGTGGTCATCACCGAAGACGTCAAGGATCCCGCCGGGATGGGCGAGTACGCCAAGCTCGCCAGCAAGGCCATGGCGGGGGCGACGATCCTCGCCTTCGACCCGAAAGCCGAGCAGATCGAGGGTGAGTGGCACGGCACCCAGACGGTGCTGCTGGAGTTCGAGTCGGTGGAAGCCGCCCGTGAGTGGTACAACTCCGATGCCTATCAGGAGGCGGCGAAGTTGCGACAGGCGGCCGCCGACTGCAACGGCGCCATTCTCAGCGGCCTCGGCTGAGCTCAGTCCGGGATCAGCGGGCCCGTCGGCTCGGTGGTCGTCGCGTGCACCAGCAACTCGGCGAGCTCCCGCGGCCTGCTGAGAAACGGCGAGTGCGACGTGTCGATGGTCAGCTGCTCGACACCGAGCCTTCGGGTGACCGTATCTGCCAGCCAGCGTGGCATCGAGCGATCTTGCAGGCACCGGATGAAGCTGCGCGGTAGGTCGGCCGCCCAGAAGTTAGGGACCGACACCGGCGTGACCGTGGTGTCGCCGAACCGCTCCGGGCCGAGCCGGTCGAATGCCCAGCGGGCCGTCGCCTCGTCGCAGTCGTGGTAGAAGTACTTCCACGCGCCGTCGAAGTCGGCGAACGTCATCGCGCCATCGTCATCGAACTTCAAGTAGCCCAGCATCTCTCCGACGTCGGCATCGAAATCGTCGATCGACTCGTCGCCTTGGTCGCGCATCGCCATCGCCTCCGGATAGGTGCGCCCCTCCCGCGGCAGCGCGGCGGCGAGGTAGGTGATGTGGCTGACGATGCTCTGGGACCGCGTCGGCGGCCAGGGTGGCGTCGAACCCTCCGCCGGAGTGGCCGACGAGGACGTCTCCGGGCGCAATCGCGGCGACGATCGCGGCCCTGCGGTTGGCGAGCGTCGACTCCTCGTCGACCAGGGCGCCGTGTCCCGGCAGGTCGACGGCGACACCGTCATGGCCGAGCCGCTGCAACTCGGCGATCGTGCGATCCCAGCACCATGCGGCGTGAAAACCGCCGTGTACGAAGACGAATCGCATCGACCTAGCTCAGCACCCGGACGGGGACATGCGACCAGCCCGCCACGTTCTGCGCGGCCACCCGCTTGCAGTCGTCCCAGAACACCTCATAGCGCGGCATATAGTCGAGCAACCGCCCGAGCGCTATTGCGCTCTCCATCCGGGCCAGCGCCGCGCCCAGACAGCTGTGCACCCCGTACCCGAAACCGAGGTTCTGCGCCTCGGCGCGCTCGCGGTCGATGTCGAAGGTGTCGGCGTCGGTGAACGCTTCGGGATCCCGGTTGGCCGAACCTGCAAGCAGAAAAACGGGTTTACCCTCGGGGATCGTGACGCCGTGCAGCTCAATCTCTTTCATCGACCGGCGCACGTTGTACTGGTTCGGCGCCTCGTAGCGCAGCAACTCTTCGACCGCGGCCGGAATCTTGCTGCGATCCTCGAGTAGTTTCTGCCACTGGTCGGGAAAGCGCGCGAACGTCACCGCCGCGTTACCGATCAGCTTGGTAACGGTCTCTGCGCCTGCACCGCCCAACAGAGTTGCAAATCCTGCGATTTCGAAGTCGTCGAGAGACTGCTTCTCACCGTCTTCCCGCTCGATCTCGGCAGCGATCAGCCTGCTGAACATGTCGTCACGAGGTTCGGCCCGACGCTGCTGAATGATGTTGTAGTAGAGCCCCATAGATTCCGCGACGGCTTGCATGCCCTCCTCGGACATGTCGATTTGACCCGGTTCGCGACGTAGGGAGGTGTCCACCCATTCGCCAACCTGTTGGCGGTACTCCTCCGGCACGCCGAGCATCTGCGTGATCACCTGAACCGGGAAGAGGGCGGAGAAGTCCTGTACGACATCGAACCGTTCGGGCTTGGCTCGCGAGATGAAGCGGTCGATGGTCTCGGTCACCATGGGCCTCAATGCTTCGATGGCCCGCGGTGTAAAGACCTTGTTGACCAGGCTTCGCATCTGCCGGTGTTCGGGCGGATCCATGATGATGATCATCTTCGCCATCATCGGTTCATCCGACCGCACCGTCGCCAGATCGAGACCGTATGCCGACGAATAGGATTCAAAGTCTTTATAGGCCGCGGCTACGTCGTCGTGCCGGGACAGCGCGTAGAAGTCGTGCTCTTCGTTGTAGTAGACCGGTGCCTCCTCGCGCATACGCCGGTAGATCTCCCAGGGGCCGTTGAAGAACTCCTCGGAGAACGGGTCGAAGACGAGCTTCGGACTGTGGTCATTCGTCTTTGATGAAGATCGCTTGCCGAGGGCACTGACGCACGGCTTCCTTGATCTGGTCCTCGTTCTCCGGCGTCACCTCGTCCTGCAGGACATGTAGGTAGTCCTCGTCGTCGAGATCGAACACTTCCGGGATGATTCCCATGCATATCCCGTTGCTCTCACACAAGCCGAAGTCGACTTCGATTTTCCGTGTCATTTCAGAACCTTCATGGGAACGTGCTTCCAGCCGACGACATTCTGCATCTGTACGCGTTTGCAATTGTCGAAGTCGACTTCGAAGCGAGGCATGAATTCGAGCAGTTTCTCCAGGGCGATTACACTCTCCATGCGGGCCAGCGCAGCGCCAAGGCAGCTGTGGATGCCGTAACCCAGACCGAGGTTCGTGGCCTCTGTCCGGTCCCGGTCGATGTCGAACCTGTCAGGATCGGTCCATGCCCGCTCATCGCGGTTGGCCGACCCACCGATCAAGAACACCGGGCTGCCTTCGGGGATCGTGGTGCCGTGCAGGTGCACGTCGCGCATGTTGCGACGCACATTGTATTGGGAGGGCGCCTCGTAGCGGAGCAGTTCCTCGACGGCGGCTGGGATTTTGCTGCGTTCCTCCTGCAGCTTCCGCCACTGGTCCGGGTTCTTACCGAACAAGTACACGGCGTTGCCGACCAGCTTGGTCACCGTCTCGGCGCCCGCACCGCCGAGAAGGCTTGCAAAAGCGGCGATCTCCAGATCGTCGAGCTTGTCGAAGCCGCCATCCTCCCGCTCGAGATCGGCTTCGATGAGCTTGGTGAACAGGTCGTCTTGCGGCTGTGCTCGGCGCTTCTGCACCAGTTCCAGGTAGAACATCGCATTATCGATGTTCGCCTGCATTCCCTTCTCGCCGACCTCGACCTGGCCGATCTCGCGGTGCAACCCTTCATCGATCCAATGTCGGACCTGCTGTGCCTGATCTTCTGGAACACCCAACATCGTGGTAATGACCTCGACAGGGAACGGCGCAGTGAACTCCTGCACGGCGTCGAAACCGTTCGGGTCGAGGCGGCTCAGATACTTTTCGACTTTGGCAGTGACCATGGCCGACTGCGCTTGAATGGCACGCGGCGTGAATACCTTGTTGAGAAGGCTGCGCATGTTCCGGTGCTCGGGAGGGTCCATGAAGATGATCATCTTCATGCCCGTGGTTGTCGGCACACCGCTTCGGACCGACGAGAGGTCGACGCCGTACCTCGAGGAATACGTGTCGAAGTCCTTGAACGCCGGCGCGACGTCCTCGTGGCGGGTCAGCGCATAGAAATCGTGCTCCTCGTTGTAATAGACCGGCGCCTCGTCGCGCATGCGGCGGTAGGTCTCGTAAGCCCCGTTGAAAAAGTCCTGGGAGAACGGGTCGAAAACGAGCTTCGCCTTGGTCACTACATACTCCTGAGCTGTGCGAAACGCATGGAATCCATTACGTATGGCTGTTGGCTTGTAACCCTAGCGGTAATGGCGTTTTCACAAAAGAGAATGAGACATTCGCCGGATGTGTCTCATCGCCGCAGCCCGGCGTCCACCACGTCGTTCAGCGCGCCGAGGTCGCCACCCAGTCTCGGCGACCGTCTCGCGGACCACCGCGACGTCCTTGCCGATGAAGTCGCCGACGGCGTCGATGAAGGCCGCGGCGGAGCCTGCCCTGGCGATATTGCCCAGCGCGCGACTGCCTGCGCTGCCGTGCGTCAGCGCTTCCAGCAGTGCGGGTTCGGAGATGCCGAGCACGCCGCCCAGTCGCACGCCCTCGGCCACCAGCCCGATCTGCGCCGCGAAAAGCGCGTTGTTGATCAGTTTCACCAGCTGACCCGCGCCGGTGCGGCCGACATGCAGTACCGGGTCACCGTAGGTGCTCAGCAGCGGATGCACACGTGCCACAGCGTCGTCTTCGCCCCCGACGAACAGCGTCACCCGGCCCGCGGCGATGTCGTGTGGACCTCCGCTGACCGGAGCGTCGACCACGGCGACCCCGTGTGCGGCGATCGACTCGGCGGTGCGCGGGCTCCCCGTGGTGTGAATGACGAGCACGGCGCCCGGTGCCATGGCGGCGACGAGACCGCTCTTCCAGGCAGACCTGGCGCACCTGTTCGTCGGTGAACACGCAGACGATGACGGCGTCGGCGCCCTCGGCGACGGCCGCCGGCTCGGTCACCGCGAAGGCGCCCAAATCGCGGACCGCTTCGCATTTGTCGGGCGTGCGGCCCAGCGCGCGGACCTCGTGACCGGCGTCGACCAGACGACGCACCATCGGGGCGCCCATCCGTCCGGTGCCGACGAAGCCGACCCGCGTCATCGCGGATGTTCCAACGCGCTCAGCGCGGCATCGGCGGCATCGAACACCGCGCCCTGGGGTGCCGACGCGGCTTCGGCGATGCTCGCGGCGTGCCGGACATCCTTCTGCAGCAGAGCACCGGCGATCGACGCGAGTCGGTCTGTCCGGCCGCCGAACGCGGCGATACTCGACAACGCCTTGCTGTTCGCGGAACCGCGGGTGACGACCTCGCCGAGCTTGTCACGCGGAATGCCAAGGGCTTCGCCCAGTTCCAGCGCGCTGACGGCGCTGCCCATGTTGGCGGTGAACAACAGGTTGTTCAGGATCTTGGCGACCTGCCCGCTGCCAAGCGGGCCGAGGTGCACGATGGGGTCGGCGTATGTCGCGAACACCGGACGGCAGCGCTCGACGACCTCCGCCTCACCGCCGACCATCACCAGCAGCTGCCCTTCCTCGGCGGCAAGTCCACCGCCGCTCACCGGCGCATCGATCACCGAAACATCGTGATGCAGCAGCGGATTCGGCGAGCTCACGGCACGTATCGGGATGCACGGTGCTGTGGATGGCCACGATCCCACCCGGCGCCAGACCGGCGAGCACGCCGTTGTCGCCGGCCAGCACTTCCCTCACGTCGTCGTCTCCGACGACGCACAGGCAGACCAGGTCGCTGGCGGCCGCCAGCTCGGCCGGTGACTGTGCGGTCTTGGCGGCGGTGTCGGCGAAGGGTTCGAGGGTGGCCGGTCGGCGTGCCCATAACGTCAGGTCGTAACCGCCCTCGACGATCCGCCGCGCCATCGGGCCGCCTTGGCTGCCCAGTCCGATGAAGCCGACGCGCATCAACCCGCCTCCAGTTGTTCACGAGCGGCGACGCATTCGTCGACGAACGACAGCACCCGCCGGTGGTATTCGCCTGCGCTCCAGCCGACACTGAGGTTGTGTCCGCTGTCGGGCATTTCGTTGACGACGACCCGTCGCGAAGCCGTGAACAACGCGGCGACGGCCTTCGAAGCCTGTCCGGTGTCGACTCCCAGACGCGCTCGTGATCGGCCACGCTGAACTCGACCGGCACCGTCACCCGGCCTGCGATCTCACCGAAGTCGCGGCGCGGCCAGTTCGCCGTGACATCGGCTTCGTACGGTGCGCCCGGCGCCGAGAGGCCACCGGTCGAGCACTTCGGGGGGATAGAGGTCGGTGGGCTGCCACAGCAGATCCCGCAGACCTGCGGGACGCGAGGTCGCGGTGGCCGTGCTGATGACGGCCTTCGCCTCATCGCCGTACCGCAATCCGGTGCCCGACAGCTCGACGCCAAGCACGCCGTCGGCTCTCTCGTCGATCGCCATGCGCAACCCGAGCTCACATCCCGCAGAGTGGGCGAGCAGGAAAAGCCCTGCCCCACGGGAACTCTCGCCGAGGATCTTGTCCACGGCGCCAAGCGCGAAGCCGACACGACGGTCCGCCTCGGTCATGTCGTCGTGGTAGAACGCCGACGCACCGTAGCCGGGGCGGTCCAGCGCGATGGCCGTGTAGCCGTCGGCCGCGGCCGCACGCAGCAAGGACAGCTCCGGGTGTCCGGGGCAGTCGAAATACGCCGCCGACGTAGCGCCGCCGTGCACCGCGACGATAACGGCCTTCGGCTCCGGAGCCGACGCGACCAACGCCGACATCGGCACGCCGTCAACGAGGACGACGCGTGGTCGCGCTTGCTCGCTCACGCTTATTCGGCCGTCCGCAGCAGAATGGCACCGCTCGGCGTCAGGCCACCGCTGCTGACCACCCCGACCCGGGCACCCTTCACCTGGCGCTCGCCTGCATCGCCCCGCAGCTGGACCACCGCCTCGTGGATCAACCCCATGCCGTGCGTCCGCCCGTGCGACAGCTGACCGCCGTGGGTGTTCAGCGGTATCACGCCGTCACGGGCGATGGCCGTGCCGCCGTCGATGAAGTCCTTGGCCTCGCCGATTCCGCAGAAGCCGAGCCCCTCCAGCCACGACAGGCAGTTGAACGAGAAACCGTCGTATAGCTCGGCCACGTCGACGTCCTTGGGCCGCAACGATGTTCGGGTCCACATGTGGGCGGACTGGCCAAGCACCTGTGGCTCGTGGGTCATCGTGGTCTGGTCCCAGTCGGTGCGTTCGACGATCTGGGTGCCGACCGCCTCGAACAGCACGGGCGTGCGCGGCATGTCCTTCGCGACGTCGGCGGCCGACACGATCACCGCAATCGCGCCGTCGCACGGCACGTCGCAGTCGTAGAGCCCGAACGGGGTGGTGATCAGCCGGGCGTTCAGGTAGTCGTCCATCGTCATCGGATCGCGGTAGATCGCGGTCGGGTTCAACGCGGCATTGGCCCTCTGGTTCAACGCGATCCAGCCGAGGGTCTCCCTGGTGGTGCCGTACCGGTCGAAGTGGCGCTGCGCGTTCAACGCGAGCGTGTGTGCGGCCGACGTCGCGCCGAACGGCATCTGCCAGCTCGAGGTGCGGGCGCCCCCTGGCGGCGACATCTTGCCTTCCTTCATCAACTGCTGGAAGGTCGCCTCCCACAGGGTGCGGAAGCACAACACGTGGCGGGCCATGCCGGTGGCGACGGCCATCACGGCCGCGATCAGCGAGCCGCCAGGGCCGAAGGTGTCCATCCCGCCGTTGATCCACGTAGGCCGCAGACCCAGCGCGCCCTCCAGCGCGGTGACCCCGCCCTCGCCCATGCCGGCGATGTCGAGCCCCGGATACGTTGAGAGCCCGTCGATGTCGTCGAACGTCAGGCCCGCGTCGGCCACCGCCTGTTCGCAGGCGTCGATGGTCAACGACAGCGGCGGCACCATCTGTCGCCTGCCGATCTTCGACATGCCGATCCCGGTGATCGCCGCCGCGTCCTCGAACTTCTCCGTTGGTGAGCATCGGCGAGACGTGCTTGCCGAAGTCTTGCGGCGCGATCTCGTCGACGGCCTGTGGACCGCTCTTCTTCTCCGCGGTCGGCTTGAACACCGGCAGCCAGACGGTTCCGATCTTGTCCTCGGCCTTGTCGAATTGAACCTCGACGGCCTGGCCGAGCTCGAGTTCATCGGGTTCGCAGTCAACGATGTTGGTGGTCAACCGAACCCGCGGGTCCTCGACGATCGCGACCTGCGCCACGACGTAGGGCGGCGGAAGATCGGGAAAGCCGAAGCGGTGGTTGACGGTGAAGGCAGACAGCGTGGCCTGGCCCGACACGTCGCGCACACCCATGTTGCGACTGCGGCAGTACCGGCACACCGGCTGCGGCGGATGGATCAGCGCTTCGCAGTCCGTGCACTCCTGGATCCGCAGCACGCCGTCGGCGCCCGCGGTCCAGAAGAATTCGTTCTGCGCGTTGACTTCTGGCAGCGGCCGGGTCACCGGACGAATTCCGATATCGCTTCGTTGTCATCTGTCTTCGGATCGGGTTCTGGCGCTTCCCGAGCATCCGAATGTGCGGTCCCGTCACGTGACGGTCGATGTGTCCCCATCTCGATGATGGCGTGTACGGGGCAGTCCAGCAGGGCCCGCATCACCGCGGCCTGGTCCTGCTCTGGGATCGCGCCGTTGCCCTCCAGCGACGCATATCCCCAGTCGTCCAGGGAGAAGTATTCCGGCGCATGTTTGGCGCATGCGCCGAAGCCGTCGCACATGGTTCGGTCGAGACGAATCTTCATGCCGTCGCCACCGCCTCGATCTCGTAGGGCCGCTCCGCCTTGAACGCGCCCGTGCGGCACGAGTCGCAGTCGTTGTTCAGGTGTCGATCAACGACTTGCGGGAACGCCGACAGCAGGCTGGCCGCCACGTTCGTCGCGGCGTCCAGCGTCGCGCAGGCGCCTCGGCCGCGAAGCACCACCGACCATCGCTCCAGCCGCGCCAGGTCCTCGTTGGAGGCCACGCCGTCGCGGAGCGCCTCGGTCACCGCCGACATAGCGGCGGTGCCGTTGAAGCACGAGCCGCACTGGCCCGCGTTCTCGCGGTCGAAGTACGCCATCACCGATGCCGCAACGGCCACCGGGCAGTCGTCGGTGAGGATCGTGATCGCTCCGCAGCCCAGCCCGCTGTCGAGGCGACGCACCGATTCGTGGTCGAGCGTGATGTCGAGAACGTCGCGGTTCAGCAGGCCGGCGAAGTAGCCGCCCATCAGCACGCCATGCACCTGATCGGCGGGCACGCCGTGGAATTCGAGCAGCTCGCCGAACGCAAGGCCGTGGGGAAGCTCGTACAGCGCCGGCGGTCTGCCCGCGCCGGTGATCGTCGCGAGGAATGTTCCCGGCGACGTCGACGTGCCCTGCGCGCGGAACACCTCGGCGCCGTGCCGGTGGATGAACGGGATCAGTGCAAGCGTCTCGACATTGCTCACCATGGTCGGACGGCGGCCGACGCCCTCTTCGAACGGGCGTGGCGGCTTGTCGGTCGGCTTGGCCGGGCCGCCGTTGAGCGCGCGCACCGCGGCCGTCTCCTCGCCTGCGACGTATCCGGGGTCGACCGTAAACACCGTGATCGACAGCCCGCCGAGGACGGCCTCGTCGATCTCGGCGAGCGCGGTCTGCACCGCTTCTGCCGCACCGCGGTCGGAGACGTAGACATGCGCGCGTGTCGGCCGACACCATCCGAGCCGCCAGTCGCAGCCCGTCGAGCACCAGGTGCGGACGGTGCCGCAGCAGCCACCGGTCCTTGATCGACGCGGGCTCACCCTCTTCGCCGTTGGCGACCACCACCGCACCGCCGGCCGTACGGCCGTTGTCGCGGACGGTCTTCAGCTTGACCGCCAGCGGAAAGGCGGCGCCACCGCGGCCGAGGATGCCGGAAAGGTCGATCTGATTGAGCAGGCTGTCCGCATCGTCGAGCGGCAGGTATCCGCCCGCGTCGCGGTAGTCGGAGTAGTCCTCGGCGCCCTGTCGCAGCAGCCGGGGCTCGATGCCGGGCCACACCGTGACGGCGAAGTCGGTTGTGGCCGTCATGGCATCCTCCCGCCCGCAGATAGGGTTGCCGACATGAGAACCGCGGTGGTGCGTGTCCAGGTGGACCCCGCGGGCCGCCTCACGCCGGACCAGTTAGCGGACGGCATGGCGGCCCTCCGCGGTCTCGTCGATGCGGCGGACATCGAGGTGCTGGACAGCAACATCGCCGCGATGCCCGCGGGCCGTCGGGAAGTGCAGATGCTGATGGTGGGTGGTGACGCCGAGCAGCTGAAGCGGGACGCGGTTGCGTTGTGCGCGAAAGCGTTCGGTACGGATCCCGCCCCGGCGTGCTGACCTACATCAGCCGGGGCACCGACGACGATGCGCACGGCGTGCTCGCGGGGTTCGGTCGTCACCGGTGAGATCACCCGAACTCCGGGAGACGATGGTCTGGACATCGTCCATGTGACGCATGCGCAAGGCAGGATCTCGACCGCGTCCCCGAAAGCCGAATCCACACCGCGCTCGAGGCTTCCCTCAACTGCGAAGTGCGCATTCGAACCACGTAGTCGCATTACTTGTCCAGGAACTTGAGGATCGCAGGCGCCGCCTGCACCCAGGTGTCGAACATGTTGAAGCGCTTGACCTTTCCCTGAGCGCGCGCCTCGCTGGCGCGCTCCCAGGCGTCCTCGGGCCACGGCGGGTCGATCAGCTTGGAGCCCTTGATCAGGCAGCTGACTTCCAGTGACGTCCGCTTCGGGTGGTCCCAATCGTTCTCCCCGCCCCGGATGATCAGCGTGGGCACCTTGATCTCGTCGAACATCTCGTCGGGAACGCCGGGGATCGTCTGACCGGGCTTGGACACGTATGCGTTCAGCCAGCGCAACATCACCTTGAGGAACTCGTCGCTGTCCTGCGCCAGTATTCGGTCCTTGTTGCGGGGGTTGGCCTCGATGAGCTCTTTCCATTCGGGCAACCGCAGCGGGCCCTGCATGCCCAGCGCCCTCGCGGCGTGAATGGTCGGCATGACGTAATAGGCGCCCAGCGCGAAGGCGCCGTACACCCCGCCGACGATGTTCCACACCACGAGCTTTCGCACGATGTCCGGATAGAGCATCGTGGTCAGCATCGAGTCGCGGGCACCGCCCGACCCGCCTGCGATGATGCACGGTCCGATGTCGAGCCCGGTGATCAATGCGTGCAGCGTCTCCGCTCGCATATGGGATTCGCTCTGCCCGTAGAACTGGACATCGGACTTGCCGCAGTTCGGTCGGTCCCACAGCAGCACCCGGTAGCCGCCCTTGACCAACGCCTGTGCCAGCGGCCGCAGACCCTCGATGTCCTTGCTGTACCGGCCGCCGGGCGTCAGCGCGATGAAATCCCCTTCCTTGCCGAGGATTTCGTACACCACGTTGCCGCCGTTGACCTCGAAGACCTTCTCGCCGCGCTTCAGCTTTGGGCCGGTCGATTCGGTAGTAGTCACGCCATCACCAGCACATCGTTGCCGACGACCCGCACCGGATAGGTGCGGATGCTCCATTCGGGCTTGACCGCGGTGGTGCCGGTGGCGAGCTCGAATCCCCATTGATGCCAAGGGCAGTAGATGAATTCGAGATCGCGGACCATGACGGCATCACCTGGCACCTTCTCGTCGACGACGGTTCGGCCCCGCGCTCTGCCGGAGCACAGCGGGCCGCCTTCGTGGGGGCAGTAGTTCGCGATCGCATGAAACGTTCCGTTGACGTTGTAGACACCCACACCGTGGCGTCCGATCGGCACCAACTTGTGTGTCCCCGGCGGAATTTCGTCGACCGTGGCTACGACGTGCTCACGCCCCTGCGCGAGCCGGGGCGGTTTCGTTTCCTCTGGCACTAGTCAGAACACCCGAACTTGGCCCTCGAGGGCCGGGACGGTTTCGGGAAGGTGGTAGGTCGCAATGCCGTTGCGGAACATCACGGCCTCACGGGCGTGCTCCGGCAGGTGCTTGACGAGCCAGCGCGGGTCGTCGAACGTCCAGTGCGGGTAGTCCGACGAGAACAGCAGGATCTTCTCGCACTCCATCCACTCGAACGCCCGAGAGAGCTCGGTCTTGTCCTCGGGATAGTCCAGCGGCTGGGTGGTGAACTTGATGTGGTCCTTGACGTACTCCGACGGCTTGCGCTTGATGTCCACCCACGACTTGCGCGCCTCGTAGATGGCGTCCATCCGCCACATCAGCGGCAGGATCCACGTGAAGGCGTGCTCCACCAACACGATTCGCAAGTTGGGGAACCGGTCGAAGACACCGTCGAAGATCAGGCTCATCACCTGATTGGCCGCCAGCAGCGAGTAGGTGACCATGAAGTCGTGGTTATAGCTGGGGAAGCCGACCGGCGGGATCGGCAGCTCCTCGTGGTGGCCGCGGGACAGATGGCAACTCACCGTGATGTCGTGCTTGGTGGCCGCCGCCCAGATCGGGTCGTATTTGGGGTCGCCCCATGACGGCCGCGGCTCCGCCTTGATCAGGATCTGGCCCATGTAGGGATGGCCTGCCCACTTCTCGATCTCGCGGGCGCCCGCCTCGGGCTCCTCGATCGCGACGCAGATCGAGCCTCGCCAGCGCTCGTGCCAGTTGTTGTGGCTGTCCAGCCAGTGATTGGCCTGCCAGTCGTTCAGGCCGCAGCTGATCGCGTGGTTGGCCTCGCGGAAGCGGGCCGGGTAGGCGGCGGGCTCCAGGATCGCGATATCGGCGCCCGCCTCCATGATCAGTTGCTTGAACGCCAGCTCCGGATCGCTGCCGGGGAACTGGCCGTCGGCGGGGAACGTGTCGGCTCGCATCGCGTACGCGTGCGCGTAGTCGGGGGCGTCGTAGTAGATCTGGTCGCCGATCTTGCGGGCCAGGAAGTACTTGCTGCGCCATGGCTCCGGGATGTACTGCGTCAGCTCACCGCCGCGCGGCGTCGGATGGACGTCGGAGTCGACGCACCGCACAGCGATTCGCTCGGCAGCGGGCTTGCGCTCCGCAGTTGTCACCGTCATCGTGGTCTCCCTTGATCGAAACCTCTGCTACTACTGTGCGCCGACACCGGCCTCGACGTCTATCCCGTAGAGCTGCGCGGCGTTGCGCCAGCACAGCTTGTCGCGCTGTTCGGGCGTGAAGGCGCTGGGCACTTTCAGCTCGTTGGCCTGCCAGTGCGGATAGCTGGAGCCGAACATCACCATGTCCTCCTTGCCGGTGAAGCCGAACCATTCGCCCGCAAACTCGGTGTCCCCTGGACCGTCCATCGCACCCTGGATGAAGAAGACGTGTCCGGGCAGGTAGTCGCTCGGCATCTTCGGTGCCCACGGCGTCTGTTCGAGGTGTGGGCGTCCGAAGCAGTCCATCCGCCAGATGAAGGGGGTCAGCATGTCGGCCGCGCCGTCGGCCCAGACGAACTTCAGCTCGGGCATTCGTTCGAATACCCCTTCGGCGATCATGTTCATCAGGTGGTACAGGTAATTCAGCGCCATGAAGCTGACGTACTGCTCGTAGGTTCTGGTGACCCCCGAAGGTGTCGGCGCGAACGAGAGGCCGGCACCGACCTCGATGTGCACGGCGACCGGCAGATTCGCGTCGACTGCCGCCTCCCACAGCGGCCAGTACTGCGGCTTTCCGTAGACCTCGCGCGACTGCAGGGGCACACCGATCTGCACCACCTTGGGATGATCCTTGTACTTCGCGATCTCGCGCAGCGAGCCGGTGACGTCGTCGGGATTGATCCGGATCGTGCCGCGGAACCGATCGCGATAGGCACCGTCGTCGAGCCAGCGCGTCACCATCATCTCGTTGTGGCCTGCGGCGATAGCGGTTCCGAGGTGGCGATCGGGCATGATGCCGCGCGTCATCGGGTGCAGGATCGCGACGTCGACACCGCGCTCGTCGAACAGGTGGCTTCCGACGATCTCCGGGTCCGATCCGGGGTATTGGCGGTCTGGGCCCTCGCTGCCCTTCGTGTACTCGCCGCCCGGTGCGCCGTACCAGTCCATCTCGTAGTCGGGGAAGCCGCGGCTGCGGTACGGCTCGGCCATGAAGTTCTTGCGGAGGTCCTTGTTCGACTTGACGAAAATGTGCACGCTCGCATCGATGACGGGCGTCGTCGCTCCGTCAGGATGTTGGATCACTGAAGGCCTCCGATGTCTGCCGGTCTGCACCGGACATACACCTAGTGTAAAGCCAAGTTCTTCATTGGCAAGAATTGGGTTCTCAAGCGCAACGCTTACTTCTCCGCAGGTCAGGGTGTGCGCTGGTCACGTGCACGGCAGGCACTCGGCGAAACGCGCTAGTCGCATTTCGAGAACAGTTACGGCATCTAAGGAGAATGTTATTCTCGTGCTCGACGGGCAATCGCACAGGAGGCGCCGGAATGCTACTGGAGTTCGATGCGGATCAGCGGCTGTGGCAGGACACCGTGCGCGATGCGGTCGGAAAGCAGTGCCCGCCGTCGCTGGTGCGTGAGGTCGCCGAGAACGGCGTTGACCCCGCACCGCTGTGGCAGGCCTACATCGACGCGGGTTGGACCGAGCTGACCGATCCGGAGAACGCGGTCGAGCTCGCGATCGTGCTCGAAGAACTCGGCCGCGCCACCGACCCGACACCTTTTCTGGCGACGTTGACGCAGTTCGCGCCGCTGGTCGGTGACCGCTTCGACCCGCAGCAGGCCGGTGCGGCGATCTACGACGGCATCACCGCCTACCGCGACGCCGACGGCTGGGTGCTCGACGGAACCGCACGCCACGTCCTCGACGCCGACCGGGCCGACCGGCTCGCCGTGGTCACCGACGGCGGTGTCTTCCTCGTCGATGCCGACAAGGTGACCATCCGCCGCAGCAAGGTCTTCGACCCCGTATTGCACATCGCCGACGTGTCCTTCGACGGCGTGCGGGTTGCCGACACCGAACGGCTGCACACCGATGCCGAGAAGGCGCGTCACCTGGCACTCACCGGAATCGCGATCACCACGGTCGGCGCATGCCAGCGCATCATCGACCTCGCACTCGAGCACGTGAAGCAGCGCCAGCAGTTCGGCGTCGCCATCGGTTCATTCCAGGCTGTGCAGCACAAGGCCGTCGACATGCACGTCGCCACCGAACGCGCCCGTGCGCTGTCGTACTTCGCGGCCCTGACCATCTCGGCCGACGATCCGCGTCGCCGTCTCGCGTCGGCGATGGCGAAGGCGGCGGCGGGGGAGTGCCAGGCCGTCGTGTTCCGGCACGGACTGCAGTTGTTCGGCGCCATGGGATTCACCTGGGAGAACGATCTTCAGTTCGCGCTGAAGCGGGCCAAGGCCGGCGAGCTGCTGCTCGGCGGCGCGGCCGAACATCGCGCGATGATCGCGGAGGAATTCAATGCAGCTGACTTTTGATTCCGACGTCGAGGAGTTCCGCGCCGAGTTCTCGGCGTTCCTCGATGAGCATCTCCCGCTCGGAGGCGGAAACGCTGGAACGGCCGAAGTCGGTGTCGCACATGCCCCAGTGGGCCCGCGACTGGCAGCGGCTGCTGTTCGACAACGGCTGGCTGCTACCGGCCCAACCGCCCGAGTTCGGTGGCCGCAACGCGACGGTGCTGCAGTCGTTCGTCCATCTCGACGAACTGTGCAGGCGCCGCATCTATCACAGCCTCAATCCGCAGGGTGTCAACATCATTGCGGCGTCGCTGATTTCGTTCGGGTCCGACGAGCAGAAGCACCGTTGGGCGGTGCCGGTGCTGAAGGCCGAGATGACGGCGTCACTGGGCATGAGCGAGCCCAGCGCCGGCTCCGACCTGGCGTCGCTGCGCACCCGTGCGGTCGCCGACGGTGACGACTTCGTCGTCAACGGCCAGAAGGTGTGGACCTCCGGTGCCCACGACGCCGACTTCTTGCTGACGTTCGTGCGCACTGACCCGGATGCCCCCAAGCACAAGGGAATCAGCGCACTGATCATCCCCACCGACACGCCCGGGCGTGGTGTGCCGTCCGTTCGCCGACATGTGCGGCGAGGAAAACCTGGACTTCAACGAGGTGTTCTTCACCGACGCCCGCGTTCCCGCCGAGAACCTCGTCGGGCCCGCTCAACGGTGGCTGGGGGGTGGCCAACGGGTCACTCGGCCACGAGCGCACGATGATGTGGCTGGGCTTCGCCGACCGGATCGACAACATGATCGCCGACTTCCGGCCCCTGGGCGAAGCTGCAGCGCGACCAGTACGCCACCACGATCATGGACTACCTGGCGCTGCGGGCGATGGGTTCGGCGGCGCTGGCCAAAGCCGCCCGCGGCGAGATGGACACCGCGTCGGTATCGGTGCTCAAGCTGTTCGGGTCCGAAGCCGAGCGGCAGGCGCTCGAGAACGCGCTGACTGCCGCGGGGCCCGACGGACTTATTCATCCGGCGACGACGGGTCCTTATGAGCACATGAACCTCGACCACTACTTCGCGAGCTGGTTCGAGCGCTACGCACGCAGCTTCGGCGGCACGATCGCAGGCGGCACCTCGGAGATCCAGCGCAACATCATCGCCACGCAGGTGCTCGGCTTGCCCCGGCGCTGATCCGGTGACCGAGACGCTGCTCGTCGAACGGCCGCACGCCGGCGTCCTTGTGGTGACGCTGAACCGGCCGAAGCGCCTCAACGCGATCAACGACGTGATGCGGCGCGAACTCACCGAGACGCTGGCCTCGGCGGCGTGACGACGAATCGGTCAAAGCCGTCGTTCTGACCGGCTCGGGCCGGGGCTTCTGTTCCGGCATCGACATGCGCGATTTCGGGCCGGGGGTGCCCGACGCCGCCGACCCCGCCATCGACCGGCTGCGGTTCCAGGAGTCGATGGCGGCGCTGCCGCGTGCGATCTGGGACCTGCCGCAACCCGTCATCGCCGCGGTCAACGGCCCCTGCGTCGGCGGCGGGCTCGCGCTGTGTCTGGCCGCCGATATCCGGATCTGCTCCAGCGCAGCCACATTCGGAAATGCCGCCATCCTGCTGGGACTGTCCGGCGCCGAAATGGGGATGAGCTACCACCTGCCGAGGATCGTCGGAACCAGCGTCGCCGCCGACTGGATGCTGACCGGGCGCACCGTGGCGGCCGACGAAGCCGACCGCCGTGGTCTGGTCAGCGAGCTGGTGGAGCCCGACCGCCTGGCCGGCCGCGCCATCGAGATCGCCTCCGCGATCGCCGAACTGGCGCCGCTCGGCGTGCAGCTGACCAAGCGTGCGCTCCAGGTGAACACCGACGCCACGGGTCTCGACGCGGCGGTGGAACTGGAGAACCGCAACCAGGTGCTCAGCCATGCCACCGACGACGCCGCCGCGCGACGGCAGAAGTGGTCGCTGGGACTGAACTTCGACGGAAGGACGACCGATGGCGTGGGACTTCACGACCGACCCGGAATGGGCGGAACAGCTGGCCTGGGTCGAGGCGTTCGTGCGCTCGGAATGCGAGCCGATCGACCTGATCGTCAAGGAGTCCCACGACCTCAACGACCCGGTTCGCCAGGCGCTCATTCCGCCGCTGCAACAGATCGTCAAGGAGCGCGGGCTGTGGGCCACCCACCTCGGGCCGCATCTCGGCGGGCCCGGCTACGGTCAGGTGAAGCTGGCGCTGCTCAACGAGATTCTCGGCCGGTCCGAATGCGCACCGATCGTATTCGGTTCGCAGGCACCCGATTCCGGCAACAGCGAGATCCTCGCGCATTACGGAACGCCTGAGCTGAAGAAGCGCTACCTCGAGCCACTGCTCGACAACCGCATCGTGTCCTGTTTCTCGATGACGGAGCCCCAGGGCGGCGCCGATCCGAAGGTGTTCACCACCAGCGCCGTGAAGGACGGGGATCACTGGGTGATCAACGGCGAGAAGTGGTTCTCCTCGTTCGCCTCGATGGCGTCGTTCATCATCGTGATGGCGTTGACGGATCCGGATGCCCCGCCCTACGAGCGCTATTCGATGTTCGTGGTCCCCGGCGACACCCCCGGCATCAACGTGCTGCGCGACGTCGGCCTCGGCTACCAGCCGTTCGGTGGCGGCGGTCGCGAAGGCTATGTCCGATACGAGAACGTCCGTGTCCCAGACGATCACATGCTCGGTCCCCGCGGTGGGGCGTTCGTCGTCGCGCAGACGCGGCTGGGCGGCGGACGCATTCACCACGCGATGCGCACCGTCGGGCTGGTCCGCCGCATCTTCGACATGATCTGCGAGCGCGCGGTATCGCGCTACACCCAGGGCGACATGCTGTCCAACAAGCAGCTCGTCCAGGAGATGGTCGCCGACTCGTGGATGGAGATCGAGGCGTTCCGGCTGCTCACCCTGCAGACCGCGTGGAAGATCGACCAGCACAACAACTACAAGGCCGTGCGCGCCGACATCTCAGCGGTCAAGGCGATGATGCAGAAGGTGCTGCACGACGTGTCGGCGCGGGCTCTGCAGCTGCACGGCTCGCTGGGCACCACCCATGAGATGCCGTTCGTGCAGTACCTGGTGGAGTCCTTCGTGCTCGGGCTCGCCGACGGGCCGACCGAGGTGCACAAGGTCACGCTGGCCCGGCTGCTGCTCAAGGACTACAAGCCCGCGCCCGACGTCTTCCCGTCCGAGCACCTGCTGCGGCTGCGGGACGGCCGCCGAGGCGAAGTTCGCCGACAAGCTGGCCGGGATTGCGCGCACGTGACCAAGGGAGGTTCGATGCGGTGTGAAGGCAAGGTTGCCATGGTCACCGGCACCAGCCGGGGCCTCGGCAAGGCGATCGCGCAGCGCCTCGCGGGTGAGGGCGCGACGGTGGCGCTCACCGCACGCACCATGGAACCCGACCCGAAATATCAAGGCTCCCTTCGTCAGACGCTCGACGAGATAGAGGCCGCGGGCGGGTCTGCGGTAGCGATCCAGGCCGATCTCTCGAACGCCGAGGATCGCGAGCGGCTGTTCGGCGAGGTCGTCGAACGCGTCGGGGCGCCCGACATCCTGGTCAACAACGCCGCGGTCACCTTCCTGCGACCGCTCGACGAGTTTCCGGACCGCCGCGTGCGGCTGATGATGGAGATGCACGTGCTGGCACCGCTGCACCTGACGCAGCTGGCGATCCCGGCCATGCGCGAGCGCGGCCGTGGCTGGGTGCTCAACGTGACGTCGGTCGGCGGCGATCTGCCGGGCGGGCCGCCGTTCTCCGAGTTCGATCGTGCGGCCGGCTTCGGTGTCTACGGCACGGTGAAGGCCGCTCTCAACCGGCTGACCAAGAGCCTCGCGGCCGAACTGTACGACGACGGAATCGCCGTCAACGCCGCTGCGCCGACGAACCCGGTCGCCACCCCGGGGGCGGGCACGTTGGATCTGGCCAAGACCGACACGGAAGACATCTCGCTCATCACCCAGACCGCGTTGCTGCTGTGCACCGGCGACCCGAAGACGCTGACCGGTCGCATCGCCCACACCCAGGCGTTCCTACGCGAGGTCGGCTGGTTGACCTGATTGGTCGCCGCGCAACCGGTTTCATCGCGGAAGTCTCGCCTCGATCTTGTCGGCGATGTCGCCCGCCTGAGTGACTGCGGTCGGTTGCTGTGGTTTGCATGCCGCAACATCGAGGATCACGTTGGTGCAGTTCGCCCACCGGTTCGCCGACTGGGGACTGGAGCAATACCTGCCCGGCCCCGAGGGCGCGCCGCCGGGTGAATGACTCTTAAATAAACGGCTTGATTTAACTCTTGGCGGGGTGTGTACTGAGGCGGTGACCGCGGCCCGAGTGCTGAGCAGCGACCGTTCGTCGGGCACGCGGGAGGCGCTGCTGCTGGCGGCGGAGCGGTTGTTCGCCGAGCGCGGCATGTACGCCGTGTCGAACCGGCAGATCAGCGAGGCGGCCAACCAGGGCAACAACGCCGCGGCCTGTTATCACTTCGGCACCCGCACGGACTTGCTGCGGGCGATCGAGGGCAAGCACCGCGGCCCGATCGAAGAGTTGCGCGGCCGGATGCTCGCCGAGATCGCGGGGTCGACCGAGCTGCGCGACTGGGTGGGCACGCTCGTGCTGCCGCTGACCGACCACCTTGCCGCACTCGGCAATCCCAGCTGGTACGCGCGGTTCGCCGCGCAGGCGATGGCGGACCCCACCTACCGCCAGGTCGTCACGAAGGATGCGCTCACATCGCCGGAACTCGTCGCGGCGATCACCGGGATCAACCAGTGCCTTCCCGATCTTCCCAAACGCGTTCGCTCGCAACGGCTCGTGATGGCGCGCAACCTGTTGATGCACACCTGCGCCGAACACGAAGGCGAACTCGCCGAGCACGGGCGCGACAGCCAGGCCGAGTTGGCCCGCCGAGGCGGAAGGTCTCATCGACGCGATCGCCGGCCTGTGGCGGGCGCCGGTACGCCATGTCTGAAATCCTCGGCGAAGCCGACGAGGTGTTCCACCCGGCAGGTGACGACGTCGACTGGAACGAGAGCGGCTGGTTCGGCTTCAACATCCCGGACCGCGACATCAACGGCTTCGTCTACTACTTCCACGACGTCCGCACCGGGGTCTCCGGTGGCGGCCCCGCACTGTGGGACCCGAGCGGCCACGAGGTGTACGACTGCCTGTTCTACGACTGGCGTTGGCACCAGCCACCGACCGGACAGCTCGACTTCCGCGACTTCCGCCTGCCCAACTCGCTACGGCACGAGGTCATCGAACCGATGCAGCGCTATCGGCTGTCGTACTCGCAACTCGGCCTGGACCTCGATCTTGAGTGGTCTGCGTTCATGGCGCCGCACGAACTGGGCCACGCGATCGGCCCGGCGCCCACTGCCATTTCGATCAGCCCGGCCGGATGCAGGGCTCCGCGACACTTGAACGGTGAGCGCTTCGACGTGGACTGCTATTCGATGCGCGACCGCACCTGGGGGCCGCACCGGCCGGGAGCGCGCCGGTCGGGGGACTACCTGTGGGCGATCGCCTCACCCCAATGCCCATTGGCATGCGATCACCGTCGCAGGCAGGAACCCGGAGTCGACACGGTCGATGGGTGGGTATCTCGTTCGCGACGGCGTACTGGGCGAGATCGTCAGAGGGAAGCGGCGAGTGCTGCAACGCCGATCGCGGGGCGCCTGCCCGCGTCGAACTCGACGCCGAAGACGACCGCGGGCGCACGCTGCACGCCGAGGGCGAGGTGCGCACCGCGCTGCGCTGGCTGGGCTGGCCGGGCAGGCTGACGTTCTGGACACTCACCGACTGGCGCTGGGACGGCGTGCAGGGCTACGGCGAGGACCAGGAGTTCTTCGCGCGGGAACAGGTGCGCGCACTGATCGGCTAGCCCCGATGCCTAGGCGAGTCCAGCGAGCGCGCTTCTCACATCCCGCGATTCCCAGAGGTTCAGCACATTGGTGAGCATCTGCAGCGGGGCGCGGACACTCTCGTCGCCCTTGATGGCCGGGTCCGTCCGCAATGTTGCCGACCCGCTGTCGGGGACCTTCGCGCGAATCAGCGCGGGCACATCCAACAACCAGGTGACACCCATCAGTGCGACGTACAGCAGCACTTGACGTTCCAGTTCCGCTGGATCCAGCTCGGGTCCACCCGACGCATGCACCTCGGCGCACAACAGATGGAGAAGCTCACCGAAATGATGGTTCCACAAATCGATTTCGGCTCCCGACATCGCGCCCCAGATCGCCATCGCCAGGTTCAGCTGGCTCACGCAACCCCAGTCCATCAGGCCGCACTGCAGTTCTCCCTGACCGTCTGTCCAGAACCACGCGTTGTCGACGTTGGCGTTCCAATGCGAGAGGGCGATGTAGTCGCCCGCCTCGGCGAGGTAGTGCCAGATGGCCTGCTGCTGCTCCATCACCTGCGGGGACTTCGTCGCCAAGGCGGGCCAGGAACTCCGCCGATCGGACGTTCGCGGGTAGCAGGCCAGGATGTGTCTCGGCGAATTCGGCAAGGCGGGTGAGGCGGCGGCCCAGCTTGTCGAGTGTCAGCGGCGGCGGCTCACCCACCGCGGCGGCCTGCAGGTCGACGGGGAACTCGCTTGTGAGCCGCTCCGGCAGCCGCCCGGATCGATGCGCTCCCGCGAGGCGGCCGACGGCGCGCAGCAGCGCGCGGTAGTGATCGACGGGTCGGGGCATCTCGTAGTCGAGGCACTTGTGGTGCTGCTGTTCGATCCCGTTGGCGCCGAACTGGATTCGCTGGCTGATCAGGATTCCGGTGCCGGTGTCACGGTGGTAGTCGCTGAACTGGGCGCGCGGCACCGCGATCGGGAAGCCAGGCGAAAGCGACAGAGCGGCGAACTTCACCTCGGACTCCATCTGTGTCCTGCCGCGGTCACGCACCGGATCGTCGAAGTCGCGGGAGAACTTCACGAACAGCTCAGTGTGTAGTTCGGGCGTAGGGTCCCGGTAGGCGACATCGAGCAGCATCTTGCGACCAGTGCTGCCGCCGGCGACTTCCTCGCACCGGGTGATCTTCCTGACCGGGGTCTGAAATGCCTTGGTGAGGAATGCGACATCGCCGTCGCGCAGAGCGGCCGGATCGGCCGGGAACGACAAGCCGGAATGGTCGCCGGTGACCCACCTACTGGTCACCAGGTCTGCTCGGCCGAGCGCACCAGCATCTCGTTGACCGCCACCCTGCGGTCGCGGGTCACCATGTAGAGCACCGCATCGGCGATGTCCTCCGGCCGCAGTTTGACCATGCCCGCTGTCTGCTTGGCCTGGGCCTGCTTGGCCTGCGCGGGAAGGGATTCGGTGATCTCGGTTTGGACGGTGCCAGGCTCGACCAGCCCGACGCGCACGCGCTTGCCGATCAGTTCCTGCCGGATCCCCTCGCTGAACGCATTCACCCCGAACTTGGTCAGTGAGTAGACGGCCGTGCCCGGCCTGGCCACCCGGCCCCCTGTCGAACTGATCGTGACGACATCGGCGACACCGCGCGGAGAGTCGGCCGCCGCCGCGATGAGGTGGGGGAGTGCCGCGTGTGTGGCGTAGAGGACGCCGCTCACGTTCACCGAGACAAGGTCGTCCCATTCGGCCAGCGGCGCTTCCGCCGCGTTCCCCATCCGCAGCAGCCCCGCGTTGTTCACCAGCGTGTCGAGGCGGCCCAACTCGTCGACCGTGGCCGCCACCGCGGCGGCCACCTGATCGGCGTCGGTCACATCGGCAGGCGTCGTCACCGCGGTGCCTCCCGCCGCTTCGATTTCGGCCTTCAACTCGGTGAGCCGGTCGGCCCGGCGCGCGAGAAGCGCGACCGCGGCGCCCTCGGCGGCCAGCGCGCGTGCCGTCGCGGCGCCGATACCGCTGCTGGCGCCGGTGACCAGCGCCACGGTGCCCGCCAGTGTCTTGCTCATCGGGTCCTCCGATCTGATGTCGCCGGCCTTCGGCTCCATCGCCAGTTCCGAGAACACATAGGCATTGTGCTCGCCGAGGTCGGGAGCGCCGCGTTCGATCAACGCCGGGTTCTGCGACATCCGCCACGACGGTCCCAGGACGGGGCGCTGACCCTCGACATGGTCGGACACGAAGAGGTATGCGCCGCGCGCCCAGAGCGATTCGTCGCCGATGACGTCGAGCGAGGTAGCGCTCTTGGTCGCGGCCACGCCGGCGCCACGCAACCGTTGCGCGAGTTCGGCGGCGTCATGCGGCCGGGTCAGGTCGGCGAGGTCGCCAGGGCCGAGCGTCTCGCGCAGCGCCCTGCGTTCGGAGTCGTCGGCGACGGCGATGCTGATCCAGTCACCGCCCGCACAGGGATAGCAGCCGTGCGGCGACATGTCGGGATTCTGGTTGCCGTCCGGTCCGAGCGGCTCTCCGGTGATCGCCTGCTGCAGAACGCTGTCGCCGATCATCGATGTCAGCACCTCGACGGCGGACACGTCGACGAACTGTCCCTGACCGGTGAGCTCGCGATGCATGAGCGCCGCGATGGCGGCGAAGGCGGCCGCGGCACCGACGGTGGAGTCCCCGTAGCGCATGCTCGCGCCGAGCGGCGGGCCGCCCTCGTATCCGACCAGCGACGCCAGGCCTGCCAGCGCGGCGAAGCACGGCGCATAGCCTGTCTGATAGCCCATCGGCCCGTCGTTGCCCCACATCTTGATCGACACCGAGATGATGTCCGACTTGATGGCCTGCATGGCTTCGTATCCCAGCCCCTGGCGCTCCATCGCCCCCGGGCGCAGGTTGTTGATCACGATGTCGCTGCGGCCGATCAGGTCACGCAGCGAGTCGTTGCCGGACGGCGTCTTGATATCCAGGTCGACGCTCAGGATCTCGGGATTGATGCTCAGGAAGAACGGCGCGTGGTTGATGTCGGTTCCGCCGTAGGCGCGCATCTCCTCGGGCCGCTTCGAGTTCTCCACCTTGATCACCTCGGCGCCCAGGAATGCCAGCAGCTTCCCCGCGTACGGGCCTGCCCAGACCTTGGTGAGCTCGACGACCCGGACCCCTTCCAGCGGCCCGCCTCGCGGCGTCTTCGGCGGCTTGAGTTGAGGGGACTTGGCGGTCAACCGAGTCCGCGGTATCCGGTCGGAGAGCACTTCGGCCGAATGCTGTCCCAAAGCCGGTGCGCAACTGCTGATCTCGGCAGGAGACGCACTCATCAGGTACGGCACGCCAGGATAGGCCGCCGTGCCGAGCACCGGATGCGCCACGTCGCGGAAGAAACCGCGGTGGCGGTATTGCGGCAATGACGGCAGATCTCCGATGGAGTTCACCGGAACCAGCGGAACGCCCAGAAGCTGAGCCCTTTCGGCCACGGCGTCTTTGGCCTGTCCCCGTATCCAAGGCGCGAAGCCGCGGTGGAAGGTCGCGACCTTCTCCGGCGTCACCGAGAACTCCAGCCAGTCGTCGTCGAACTCGTCCAGCCACGGCGGACGGCCCATCAACTCCTTGAGTTGAACCCAGTGGTATCCGTTGGTCATGTAGAGGTACACGTGCCCGTCGCTGCAGGCGAAAAACGATGCAGGGCCCTGCTGATCGAAGTCATCGCGGGTGCCTTCCGGCGCGATCTCACCGGTGATGAACCGCCCCAGAATGCAGTCCGTGCGTGACACCAGCACCGCGTGCGCGGAGACGTCGATGAATTCGCCGTGGCCGTGCTGCAGTTGAGAGAACAGACACGCTGCCACGCCGAGCGCCGCGTCGAGGCCGGCCTCGTAGTCGGCGAGGAAGCGGCCGGGACCCTTGAGTGGAGGCATCGCCGGATCGGCGTGGCTGGGTGTGTGGTACCCCCAGCCGCTGGCGTGGAACACATTGATGCTCTTGGCGTTTTGCATTCCGGCAGGCGCGTCGTTGCCGAACGGGCTGATCGAGCAGACCACCACGTCGGGATGGCGGTTCGCCAGCTCGACCGACGACGTGTGATCGTCGACGACCGCATGTGCCGTGGCGATGATGTCATCGAGCGGTCGGCCGTCGAGGACGACGGACTTCTTGTTGGTGTTCAGGTATGCGAACAGGCTGCTCGGGGTCATCGCTCTGGTCGGGCTGCCCGTTGGCGGCCTTTCGACCTTGACGACCTCGGCGCCGAAGTCGGCGAGCAGCTTCCCGCAGTATTCCCCGGCCACCGACTCGGCCAGTTCGACGATGCGGACGCCGTTCAGTGCCGACATGGGTATCGCCTTGGGGCTCAGGGCTTCTTGCGGCCCGAGCGGCTCAGTCGCCATTCGGGCGGGAAGTTCATGTCGTTGTCCTTCACCACGTTGTTGAGGCCCTTCTCGAAGGTGCCCTCGGTGAGATCGACGTCGTTCTGCTGGTCGTTCTGAATCAACGGAAGCATGCCCTCGACCATGCCGGTGAGCAGGCTGCCGAAGTACTCGCCCTTGTGCTGCTTGTACAGCTCCAGGAAAGTTTTCTGCACAGCGACGGTATCGGTGGGACGGGACTTCGAGCACGCGAGCGCGTACTTCTCGGTCTCTTTCTCGAGCTGATCGCGCGGCACCACGCTGTTGATGAAGCCGCATTCGTACATCTCCTTGGCGCTGAACGGCCTTCCGGTGAACAGCATTTCGGAGAACTTGCGCAGACCCATCGTCTCGGCCCACCACCACAGCCGCGGCCCCCACCCGACGTAGCGGAACGCCGGATGGCCGAACAGCGCGTCGTCGGAGGAGATGACCAGGTCTGCGTCGCCTGCCTGGTAGAAGTGCCAGCCGTAGCAGTAGCCCTTCGCTTCGATGATGCTGATCTTCCGCAACTCCTGCAGCGGCCGGTTGCCGGCCTTGGCCTTGGCGTAGAAGTCGGTGACCGTCGACAGGTAGCGGTACGAGCCACCCGGCGGGTATTTCACCTCGTCGTCGTTGATGGCCAGCTCGTGCAGCAGCGGCATGCCGGGGTTCTCCAGCATGCCGCGCTGTTCGGGAAGGTCGCCGCCGCTGCCGAAATCCTCACCCTCGCCGCGGATCACGACCACCTTGACGTCGTCGTCCACGTTGCACTTGTGGATCAGGTCGGCATAGTTCTGCCGCATGCCCAGTGTGGTGGAGTTCTGCGCATCCGGCCGGTCGAACGTGATGTAGGCGATGCGGTTCTTCTTGTCCTTCTCGAACTTGATGTACTGCTCGGCTTCCTTCTTCATCTCTTCGTAGTCGTAATCAGGCATGCACTTCTCCTCGTATCTCGTCGCTGGTCTGTTAGGTGTGGATACGTCAAGGAATCACTGCGGGCATCGACTCCCAGCCGCGAACCGTCGAGGTCGGGCTGAGCTCGGCGGTCGTCAGGTCGACCTCCCACTCCGGGAAGCGGTCGAGAATCTCGTCGAGGGCGATGCGTCCTTCCAGCCGGGCCAGCGCGTTGCCCAGGCAGAAATGCGTGCCGACGCCGAAGGAGAGGTGCTGGTGGGTTTCGCGGTGGATGTTGAACTGCTCGCTGTCGTCGCCGAACCGGCGCGGGTCCCGGTTGGCGGCGCCCAGCAGCAGCATCATGGCGCTGCCCGCTGGCACCTTGCGGCCGTGGTACTCGAGATCCCTCGTCACGTACCGGCAGGCGTGCGGAGCGGGCGGTTCGAAGCGCAGCAGCTCCTCGATCGCGGCGGGCAGCAGGGTTCTGTTGGCCACCAGATCGCGGCGCTGATCCGGGTGCTCGGCCAGCACCTTGCCCGCCCAGCCCAGCAGCCGGGTCGTCGTCTCGCTGCCCGCGGTCGCGATCACCTGCAGATAGAGCAGCAGTTCGTCGCGGCCCAGGCGCCTGGTGGCACCGGTTTCGTCGGCGAACTCGGCGTTCAGCAGCTCGGTCATGATGTCGTCGGACGGGTGCTCGGCGCGCCAGTCGATGTAGGACGCGAACACCTCGCCGGTGGCGATGACGCCGTCCGGGTTCTCGGTCATCTTGCCGCCGCGTTCGGTGCGGATCGTCGAGTCGCCATGCTCGACGACGTGGCGCTGGTCCGCCTCGGGAATGCCGAGCAGCATCCCGATCACCTTCATCGGCATCTGGGCACCGAGGTCGGTGACGAAGTCGAACCGCCCGGTGCCGACCAGCGGATCGAGGCAGCCTGCGGTGAATTCGCGGATCTTCGGTTCCAGCGCAGCGACTTTGCGCGGGGTGAAGATCCGGGAGAGCAATTTGCGGTGGATGTTGTGGATCGGCGGGTCCTCGAAGATGAGGGTGCCCGACGGGATCTCCATGCCCGACTGGATGATCTCGAGCACCGCGCCGCGGGCAGAGCTGAACGTCTCATGATCGTGAAGGGCGGCGTCGACGTCGTCGTATCGGCTCAGCGCGTAGAAGTCGTGTCGTTCGTTGAAGTAGAGCGGCGCTTCATCGCGGATCCGGCGGAACATCGGGTACGGGTCGGCGTTGAGGTCGACGTCGTACGGGTCGTAATACACGTCGTTCCCGGTGCTCAGTGACACCCAGCCAGTCTTTCAGCGCCGGAACGCGTTCGGGCTGTTTGTACTCTTTGCTTAAAAGAAAGGGCTTTTCGCATGTCTGACATCGCTTTGCAGCCTGCACATGCGCTGGCCGAGGCCATTCGGCGTCGCGACGTGTCGAGCCGCGAGTTGCTGGAGCACTACCTGGCCCGCGTCGAAGCGCTCAACGGCCCGCTGAACGCCGTCGTCACGCTCGACCCCGACGGTGCGCGCGTTGCCGCGGACGCCGCCGACGCGGCGCTGGCCCGCGGCAACGACGTCGGCCCGTTGCACGGCGTGCCGATGACGGTCAAGGACACCTACCAGACCGCGGGCATGCGAACCACGTGCGGGCTGCCCGCCTGGGACCACGTGCCGGAGCACGACGCGGAGGCGGTGCGGCGGCTGCGCGGCGCGGGCGCGGTGATCTTCGGCAAGACCAACACCCCGGCCCTGGCGGGGGACTGGCAGACCTACAACGCGATCTTCGGCACGAGCAACAACCCGTGGGACACCACGCGCACCACCGGCGGTTCCTCGGGTGGCGCCGCGGCCGCCGTCGCCACCGGCATGACCGCGCTGGAGCTGGGCAGCGACATCGGCGGCTCGATCCGCTTCCCCGCGAATTGGTGCGGCGTCTGTGGGCACAAGACGACCTGGGGCGTCGTGTCGCAGGCGGGCCACCTGCCGCCTGCGCCGGGCACGCTGTCGGCCACCGATCTGTCCGTCGTGGGGCCGCTGGCGCGTGACGTCACCGACCTCGAGCTTGCACTCGGGGTGCTTGCCGGGGCGGCCGGCCACGCCGCGGTCGGGTGGCGGCTGGAGCTGCCGCCGGCGCGCGGCGTGACGCTCGGCGACGCTCCGAATCGCGCTCTGGCTCGACGATCCGGCCTACCCGGTCGACGCGGAGGTGGCGACGGTGCTGGCGTCGGCGGCCGACGCGCTGCGGGCGGCGGGCGCGCAGTTCGTCGACGCACGACCCGAGGTCATGCTGTCGGACGTGGTGCGCCTGTATCAGCAGTTCCTGTATCCGATCCTGCTGTCCACCATGGGAAAGCGCTCGTTCGACAACCTGGTCACCGTGGCGGAGTCGTTGACCGACGACGATGACGGACCACTGGCGCGGACAGCGCGCTTCGCCACTCAGCGCTACCGCGACTGGGTGTTCGCCAACGAGAAACGCGAGCAATTGCGGGCGCTGATGGCGGAGTTCTTCACCGGTGTGGACGCCCTCCTGATGCCTGTCTCGATGGTGCCCGCCATTCCGCACGATCACAGCGAACCGTTCCCGCAGAGGGAGATTCTGGTGAACGGAGCGGTTCGGCCGTACACCGACTTGATGGCGTGGATCGCCTTGGCGACGCTGACACACCTGCCCGCCACCGTCGTTCCCGTCGGTCGCACGGCGTCGGGCCTGCCGGTCGGCGTCCAGATCGTCGGGCCGTATCTCGAGGACCGCACCACACTCGCCGTCGCCCGTCTGATCGAGGAGCTGCTCGGCGGGTTCGTCGCACCGCCTTCCTGAATGTCGTGCGATGCCGACCGCCCGAGCCTATGCCGGCTACCCAACAACAAGGCTCCGATTCGCCTTGAGGTAGGCAGAGCGGCGAGTCACGAACCATGTCGCGAGCGGGCGCATCAGACGGATGAAAGGCACAAGCATGCCGAAGTCGTCTTGCATATCTTTGAGTTGTTCGTCAAGGCCCCGCTTTTGGTACTGAAGCAGGCGTTGGCTTTCCTCGGTGTCCACCCAGTCGCCGGCGAAACGAGCGGGCCTGCGTCGCACGAAGGCGTCGACCGGTATGGGACCGATCCCGATCGCATTCATCAGTGCGTTGGTGAAGTCGTGGTATGTCATTCGGCAGTTAGGCCCGCCGGCGATGTACAGCGTTTTTCCGATCGACTCCTGTTGGGCCACCGCGCGAGCGAATGCCGTTCCAGCGTCGGCGGGATGGAGAAACTCGAACCGTGCGTCGGGGCTGAACTCGAACATGATGCTGGGGTCCTGCGCCTGCAGATGGATCGGGGTCACAGCCGCAAGCCGCAGGATGCTCCAGTGCAGACTCGACTGCCGAATCGCTTGCTCGCATGCCACTTTGTGGCGACCGTAGTCGTCGGTGGGAGAGACAGGCGTGTCGACGCGTAGTGGCGGCTCGCGATCTTGGACATCGCCGAAGATGCCCACCGATGACGCAAAGATCAGCCGCTTGGCGGTGGGCGACGCCTCCATTTCAGCGATGAGGCAGTGCGTCCCTTCGAGGTTCACTCGTCGAGCGAGATCGGGCGCCTTCTCGGAGTATGGCGGAATGATGGCGGCCAGGTGGATCACTGCGTCCACGTCCTCGAGCGTGTATCGGAGCGATTGCGGACGAGTGATGTCGCCCCAGACGAAGCGCACCCGTCCGTTGTAGCCGGATGCGAGTTTGCGCGCCCGGCGAGATTCGAGGTCGAAGGCGATGACATCGTGGCCTTCGGCGAGCAACGACGTCATCGTCGAAAGGCCGATGCTGCCCAGTGCACCTGTCACCAATACTTTCATGCCTCATCCTTTCGAGGGTGTCGGTGCAGCGAGTTCTGCGAGGGCAGACATGAACAACTCGTCCATCTGCGGGCTCAAGTCGGACAGGGTCGGGGCGCTGGCAAAGCTGGCGGAGCCGAAGACGCGTTCGAGCACATCGGTTCCAGTGGAAGCACCGATGGACAGGCACAGGCAGGCAACGCCGTCGGCGCGGAGCTCTTCGAGGGCTTTATCGGCGTCGGCTTCCGCGTAGCGACCCTCGTAGCCGTCGTCGTAGGGGAAGCCGTCCGATAGGACGAGCAGCAGCCGATTGGGCGTGCCGGCCTCGTTCTTGAGAACTTCGCCCGCACCACGGATTCCGGCACCGAGGCGGGTGTAGTTCGCCGGTTCGAGCTGGTTGAGCCGGGCCCGTGCGACGGCGCCGAAACTTTGGTCGAACGTCTTGATGGCCGGCAGATGCACAGCGTGCCGGCCCTGCGATCGAAATGCATAGACGGCGACGCGGTCACCAAGCTCTTCGAGTGTGACGGCCAGTGTGGCGGCCGTCCGTCGCTGGTGGTCGTGCACCGCGAGGCCGTCCGAATCGGCATCGACGGCGGACCCGGAGGCGTCGATCAGAATGAGCACGCCGAGATTGCGAGCAAGTTTGCGGCGCTCCAGGTAGACATGCTCGGGCGCGGAGAAGCCGGATTGCAGATCGACGAACAGGTCGATGAGCGCCTCGATATCGAGGTCGTCCCCGTCGGCACGGCCGCGCAGGACCTTCGGGCCGAGCCCGACGCGAGCCAGGCGGCGCCGCAGCACGTCGTCGTGCGCGACACCGGCATCGGAGACGTCGGCGGCGACGGTCAATGGAAAGTCGATGACCCGGCACCAGTCGGGCTTGTACCGGTCGTTGAAGACGTCCCATTCCGGATACAGGGCGCCGCCAACGCCTACTGCAGCACCGGGCTTGCCGTCATCGGTGAATTGGAGCGGGGTGGGCAGGGGACGGGCATTCGGCCCGGCCTCCTGCACCCGCCGGGTGGAGCGAATTATCATCTCGGCGCCAGCGGCACCCTCTCCGGGGGAACGTGAACCTCCGAACATCTTGCGGAAGTAGTCCGACATCGACTGATTGTTGAAGAGCGGACTGGAAAACAGTTTGAGGATCTTGCTCTGCCCGGACTTTCCGCCGTCATCGTCTTGGTCTTCGTCGTCGTCTTCAGATTCGGGCAGGTCGATGGGGTCGAACTGCAATTGCAGGTCTTTGTTTCCTGCTTGCCCGCCCGGTCCGGCGGCCAATGCCATCAACCGGGAGGGTTTGATGACACCGAACCACTCCGGGGGGTCGGCAACCTTGGCTCGGCTCTTCGCCACCTCGAGTGACTCATCGGCGGTCGCGGTGCTGGGTTGTCCGTCGGGGAGCAGCTCGGCATCGAGTGGGATCTCTCGGGCGAGTTCGGCGAGAACCCGGTGACCTTCGAGTGCCAGGTAGCGGCGCGCCATCGTGGCCCGTGCCCGCAATCCCTTCACCAATCGCGGATCGAGGCTGCCCGCGCCGAGAAGCGCGGCCTGAACCAGCGCCTCGCGCCGCTGCTCGTCGACAGAACCACCGGCGGTGACGAAGATGAACTGGCCGTTCGTGTGCGCGGGCTGGCCGGTCGGCGCCTCGGTGACGTCGACGGACCTGCCGGCGATGTAGGTGGCGAGGAATCGGAACCGGTCAGGGGTGTTGGGATCGGAAGCGTCGGTCACGTCTCGGGCAGGACCGCATCGACGAGTTCGCCGAGGGCGCGGACGACATCTGCATCGTCGGAGAGCACCTGCACCACGGCCGCGTGGACGGCACTGCGCAGGCTCAGCCCTTCAGCCGCGAGGCCGCCGGCGAGAATCAACATGCGAGTGGAGGACACCTCGCGCAACGGTGAGCCATCCAGGTTTCGGATGGCGTAGGCGAGCTTGACCAACGAACGTGCGGTCTCGGTATCGATCCCGGCTTCGTAGGCGACCACCTCGGTCTCGACCTCGGGGGACGGGTAGCCGAGCTCGATGGCGACGAAGCGCTGACGGGTCGACTCCTTGAGGTTCTTCAGCACGCTCTGGTAGCCGGGGTTGTAGGAAATCACCAGCTGGAATCCGGGCGCCGCCTGCAATGTCGTGCCGAGCCGGTCGACGGGCAATTCACGGCGGTGATCGGCGAGGGGATGGATGACCACGGTGGTGTCTTGGCGCGCCTCCACCACCTCGTCCAGATAAAAGATGGCGCCCTCGCGCACCGCACGGGTCAACGGCCCGTCCACCCAAACCGTCTCACCGCCCTTCAACAGGAATCGGCCAACCAGATCCGCCGATGTCATGTCCTCGTGGCCGGCGACTGTGATCAGCTCCCGGCCCAGCTCGTGGGCCATCGCTTCCACGAATCGTGTTTTCCCGCATCCCGTGGGGCCTTTCAGCAGTACCGGCACACCTCGGCGGGCCGCCGCGCGGAAGACCTCCACCTCGTCGCGCAGCGCACGGTAGAACGGCGCGTTCGAGACGGGGGTGACCACCGCAGAAGTACTGCTCAACATTTACTTTCCTCGCTCAAGGGGAACGTTCGCGGGGAGCTCGACGCCGTCGGGCAGGACAAGCTCACCGTCGTGGTTGATGTAGCCCGAATTCGTCAGGGGCATCGGTAGCGCAGGGTGGGGGCACGGCCGATCGGTGTCTTCACCGCAGATGCCCATCAGGAAGTACGAGCGCTTCAGGATGTCGTCCGGCCAGGGATCTTGGTGCATGGCGAAGAACTGTGCCGGAATGTTGTAGAACACGAAGAAGAAGGCGCTGCAGGCGGCGAAGATCGCCAGGAAGCGGGTGAGCTGCGCAGCGGCGAAACCGCCTCGGACCTGGTCGAGTCCGCGCTCGACGAAGGTCCGGCCACGGTCGTCGGTGAAGTAACGCATGCAGCAGAGGCCGGCCTGCACACCGCCCCACATGAGGCCCTCATAGAGCGGCCACTGGTAATAGGTGCCGGCATTGAGCGACAGAGCCTGAATGGCGCCCGGATAGGTGAACAGCCCCATCGGCATGAGAAACAGGCCCTCGATGACGAAATCGAAGAGGAAGGTCCAGGCGATCACGACGCCGATCAGGCCGATGGTGTTGATGTTGGGCCAGCGCTGCTTGGCTTTACGCATGACCCAACAGCCGAGCATCGTGCACAGCAGGACGAAGCAGTAGCCGGGTGCGTTCATCAGGAACGGTTCGGCCATCATGGCGCCCGGTTCCCCGAACGACACCCACCCCGGAATGTCTTGGACCCATGAGCCCCGGTTCCACATCCAGGTGTTGTACGTGCTCCACGTGTTGAAGTAGTTCAGCAGCGGATCCTGGAAGAACAGCAGGCCGCAAGCGATCAGGAGCATCCCGTCGAGGGTGATTCGCCGCTCCCGGCGCCACGGCCGAATGATGAACCACCAGATGGCAATTGGCAGGCCGACGACGATGACGCTGGTCCAGGTGAACAGGATCGCCTTCATGAACGTCGGTGGCTCGGTCGGACCCGGAGGAACCCGCTCGAAGTTGGGCCCGGTGATCCAACGGATCCATACGTACAGCTGGAAGGCGAGAATGGCACCGCCGACTACGGCCCAGACTTTCACCGGCGTGATCTTTTTTTGAGGCTGCGCACCGAGCGACGCCACCGCTGAGGGCCTCGGTCACCGACTGCGCCTTCTTGTTCGAAAGTTCGGTCATGCCGCTGTCTCCTTCTGCATCGTCGTAGTACAGCGTTCGCGCACTGAACCGGGAGAGCGATCCTCCCAGCGTAATGCCGGCCAGATCGCCTGCCAAGAAATATACCAGGGGGTATCTAGGTGACCAATAGACATCTTAGAATCTATGAAACAATCTGAGAATGGTTGAGCGTTGGACCCCGGAGCGGCGGCTCGAGCACACGCGTTCGCTTCTCGTCGACGCGGCCGAGGAAGTGTTCGCGGAAAAGGGATTCATGGCAGCTTCTCTCGACGACATCGCACATACGGCGGGCTACACGAGAGGGGCCATCTACAAGCACTTCGCGACGAAGGAAGACCTCTTCTGGCGGTGAGCGACCGGTACTGGCGTCGCTATTTCGACAACTTCGCCGAGGTGATGTCGACGGCGACCCAGATCGGGGCGCGCGAGCTCGACGAGATCGCCGTCGCGTTGGCGCCAGCTGAGCCGAGACCGCGGCGCCGAGCACTCTGCACTGGGGCACGAGTTCATTCTTTATCTGCTTCGAAATCCCGACGTGCGGGAGCGAGTGGCCGCGAAGAGATCAGAGGCTGTCGAAGCGCTGGCCAAGTTCATCGTCGAGGGCATCGACAAGCTCGGGGGAGCCCTGCTGATCCCTGCATTGACCTTTGCCCACGTACTCGTCGCCACCACCGACTCCGTCGAGCTGGTCAGCCAACTCGATGATGTGGACCTTTACCGGCCGATCTTGGAGATGTACGTGTCGGTGATCAAACTGCCGCCGCCGCGGATGTGACCCGCGTCACAGCCGCTGTAGCGCGAAGGTCCAGAACTGCGTTCCCGGCGGGCCGCCGAAGCAGCCGACGTCGTAGACCGAGTTGATCTCTCCCGCCAGCGTGACGGCGTCCCAGGTGTACGTGTCACGGGTGGGCATGCTGTAACCAGGCAGGCAGCGCAAGCCATCGTTGACGTCCACGGTCAACGTGTAGCGGCCGTCAACAAGGCGCGCGTCGCCGTCGTAGTAGGCATAGAACTTCAATCGCGGTATCGCGCTGATGTCCATGCAGTCCGGGGCCGGGGGCTGGCAATTCGACACGAACCATGCCCACGAAGCTTGGGTGTACCTGTTCGTCAGCACATCGTAGTTCCCAGGCTGCATCATGGCCTGGGCAGGCGGGGCAAGCAGCGACGCGACCGCGGATAGGGCCGCGACGAAACTCATGACCATGACAGACTTCATGGTCCCTCCATCCCTCTCATCCCGACGGCTGCCTATCAAACCACGTCGCCACACATTCTTGGTTGATATCAGTCGATTACGGCTGCTTCCTTGCGCTCGGTGATCGGCCGGGCGAGCTCCTGCTCGGTGCAGATCCGCTGCAGCTTCTCGAGCGTCTCGTCCAGGCCGGGGCCGAGTTTGGGTCCCGGTGTGAAGCGTGGCGGGCAGGTGCTTCATGCCCTGGATGACGCCGATGGTTTCGTAGTGCTCGGTGCCCTCGGGGTCGCACACGTAGTCGGGCATCCGGTCGAGCACGGCGGTCAACATCGACTTGAACACCGTGCGGGCCACGTTGGAACCGACGCAGCGGTGCACGCCGATACCGAAGCTGAAGTGCCGGTTGCCTTTTCGGTCCATGATCAGCTCGTTGGGCTTGTCGAACACCGCGGGGTCACGATTGGCCATCGCCCACGAGATCCAGAGCCGCTCGCCCTCCTTGAACTTGGTGCCCTCGACCTCGACGTCTTCGGAGAAGGTGCGACCGTCGCCCGGCGCGGGGGTGTAGAAGCGCAGGAACTCCTCGGTGGCGGGGTTCAGCAGGGTGTCCCGTTCGCGGCTGAGCAGCTCGCGCTGATCCGGATGTTCCGACAGCCATTCCAACGAGTGCGCGGTCAGCGCGGTGGTGGTGTCGAACCCGCCACCGATGATCAGCCCCAGGTTGCCCAGGATCTCCAGATCGGGAGCAGGCTCACCGTCGATGCGCAGTTGCAGCAGCGCGTTGACCAGGCCGGGTCGCGGATTCTCCCGGATCTCCATCATCGTGTTGATCATGTCGATGCCCATATTCCGGTTCATCTCGGCGACGCGGGCGGCGTCGGGCGAGTGCTCTGGCGTGGACACCGAGAGGTGCGCGGGCTCGCTGTAGACCGGCCACTTCTGCAGCTCGATACCCATCATCGCGAGCGTCAGCACCGCAGGCACGATGTTCGCGAGGTCGTCGACGAAGTCGATTCGGCCCGACTCGATCTTCTCGTCGAGGGCGGCGCGCACGATCTCGTCGACGAACGGCTGCCATCGTTTGATGGCGGCGGGGGACAGGTACGGGTTCAGCGCTCCGCGGTACAGGCTGTGCTCGGGCTCGTCCATTTCCAGGATGCCGCCGCGCACGACGGTGGCGCGCTGCGCCTTCGGAATCGTGATGCCCTGGTAGCCCTTCCGTTCACCGTGGAGGTCGTGATCATTGGAGATGGCCGGGCACCGCGCGAGTTCGAACACGTGCTTGCTGTCCGCGGCGACCCAGTGTCCGTCGTAGACGTCGGTCCAGGCCATCGGACACTTGGCGTGCATCTCTTCGGTGATCTTGCCGAACTGCTCGCGGTACTCCGGGGTGTGCCGATCGAAGTGGTACTTGTTGCGTTTGCGGGCGTTGTCGGCGGCGCTGATGTCCTCGACGCTCAAGGCGCTGTCTCCCTCATTCCTCGATCGAGATGGCCTGTTCGGGGCACGAGTGCACGGCTTCGCGCACGGCGTCCTCCTGGTCGGCCGGGACGACCTCGTTCACCGGCGACGACGTGCCGTCGATGTCGCTGAGCTCGAACGAATCCGGCGCGATCATCGCGCACAGGGTGTGCCCCTGGCAGCGCTCCGAGTCGACGAAAACCTTCACTTCAGACCTCCGTTAGACGTGGTAGTCGTACCACTTCAGGTAGCCGCCCGCGTCGACGCGCTGCTGCGTGCCGGTGATGTAGCGGGCCTCATCCGATGCCAGGAACAGCACCATGTTGCTGATGTCCTCGGGCTCGACCCACGGAATCTTCATCGCCTGCTGCACGTAGAACACCGGTTCGGCGTCGGCCTGGGTCGGATCCTCCAGGTCCGGGCGGAAGGACTTGTACATCGGTGCGCTCTGCAGCATCGGCGTGTTGGTGTTCGTCGGATGAACGACGTTGGCCCGGATACCCCGTGGTGCGAGCTCGGCCGCGAGGTTGTGGACGTACTGCGACAGCAGCCGCTTCGAATGCAGGTAGGCGGCGCCGCCGGGGTCGGCGCCCGGGTTGTCGTTCTTGGCGACGTCCATCAGCGCCGCGGTGGAGCCGGTGGCGATGATCGACGCGCCATCGCCGAGGTGTGGCAGCGCGACATGGATGGCGTTGATCGTGCCGATCAGGTTGGTGTTCATCACGTCGATCCAGGCCGCCAGATCGGCAGACCCCTTCATGCCCGCGATTCCGGCCGCCGTGACGACGATGTCGAGCTTGCCCAGTTCGGCGATGCCGTCGGTGAGGGCCGACTTCAGCTGGCCGGCGTCAGCCACGTCGACCTTCGCCGTGACGACGCGCTGCCCCGTCTTCTCGACGAAATGGGCGGTCTCCTCGAGGTCTTCCGGCGTGGCCATGGGATAACCGACGGTGGCGAAGTCCTCACACCGGTCGACGGCGATGATGTCGGCGCCCTCTTCAGCCAGCCGGACCGCGTGGCTGCGGCCCTGCCCGCGCGCGGCGCCGGTGACGAAGGCGACTTTCCCTTGAACGCGTCCCATTGAAAAAGATGTCCTTTCGTTCTCTGTGTCAGGTGTTGCGGCCGCCGTTGACGCCGAGGATCTGGCCGGTGATGTAGCCGGCCTCCTCGGAGATCAGGAAGGCGCATGCGGCGGCGATGTCTTCGGGCGTGCCGACCCGGCGCACCGGGGTCCTGGCGATGTGTTCTTCGATGGTTCCTCCGAGACGCCCACGCTCCTCGGACTTGCGCAGCATCGGGGTGTCGATGAAGCCGGGCGGCACCGCGTTGACCGTGATGCCCATCGGCCCGTACTCGAGGGCCAGCGATTTGGTCAGCCCGTTCACCGCGGACTTGGCCGCCACATACGCCGACATGTACGGCTGCCCGGACTGCGCGCTGGACGAGGAGATGTTGACGATCCGCCCCCAGCCGGCATCGATCATGTCCGGCAGCACCGCCTGCACGCAGTGGAAGACGCCGTTCAGGTTGACGTCCACGACGTGACTGAAGTCTTCGAAGGTGAGGTCGGTGAACCGCTTGAAGCGTTCAATCCCGGCCGCGTTCACCAGGATGGTGACCGGGCCGAGCTGCTCGCGGACGGCGTTCAGCGCGGCGTCGACCGCGGAGCGGTCGGTGACGTCGGCGGTGTGCGCGAACTTCTCGTCGGATCCGACGAGGTCGAGGGTGGCGACGTGATAGCCGCCGGAACGCAGTCGGGCCGCGACGGCCTGGCCGATGCCCGAACCGCCTCCGGTGACGACGGCCGTCTTCACGCGACCGCGCCCGTCTCTGTCATCAAGAATCTTCCTTCCGAATATGAGAACCGTACTCTCGCTCTGTGCAGTATCGCAAGACAAACCGAGCCGAATTGTCGCATGCGTTTTCCCCTCAACGCCGTTATCAGGCCACATGACTAGGCTATCTTCATTTTCTTGAGTTCTCGTGGCGCGAATGTATGATTCGCCGAGGATGAGAATGAAGTTTCCATCACATAGAGGGAGTGTGGATGACGGAAGCGTCGACGATCTCGCGAGATACACCTGAGCGACAGCGCCGATCGGCGGATGCTGATCGACGGCGCATTGGTCGAGACGCCTGGGACGTTTCCTTCCATCAACCCCGCAACGGAAGAGGTGGTCGGCCACGCCCCGGACGCGACGGTGGCCGACGCCGAGGCCGCGGTCGCAGCGGCGCGACGGGCGTTCGACACCACCGACTGGTCCACCAACACCGAGTTGCGAATCCGCTGCCTCGACCAGTTGCACCAGGTTCTGGTCGACCATCGCGACGAGCTCGCCGAGCTGACCATCGCCGAGGTCGGTGCGACGCCTGCGATGTGCGCGGGCGCCCAACTCGACGCACCGATCGCGATCGTGGCCTACTACGCGGACCTGTTGAAGACGTACCCGTTGACCGAGGATCTCGGTAACAGCGAGAGCCACGGCATGCAGCACCACCGCTGGGTGGAGAAGGAAGCTGCCGGGGTGGTGGCGGCGATCATCGCGTACAACTATCCGACGCAACTCGCACTGGCCAAGCTCGCTCCCGCGCTAGCCGCAGGATGCACCGTTGTGCTGAAGGGCGCACCGGATACGCCGTTGATCACGCTGGCGCTCGGTGAGCTGATCGCCAACCACACCGATATCCCTGCCGGCGTTGTCAACGTGTTGTCAGGTACCGACCCCGAAGTCGGCGTCGCCCTGACGACGAGCCCAGACGTCGACATGATCACCTTCACCGGCTCGACGCCGACCGGCCGGGCGATCATGGCCGCGGCCAGCGAGACGTGCAAGAAAGTATTTCTCGAACTCGGCGGGAAGTCGGCGGCGATCGTGCTCGACGACGCCGACTTCGACATGGCGGCGCTTTTCACCGCATTCGCCACGGCCAGCCACTCCGGTCAGGGCTGTGCGATCACGACACGGATACTGGTGCCGAGCACCCACCACGACGAGATCGTCGAGAAGTTGAAGAACAACTTCGGGGTGGTGCGCTACGGCAACCCCACCGACGAGGGCACCTACACGGGCCCGTTGATCAGCGAGAAGCAGCGCGACAAGGTCGACGGCATGGTCAAGCGCGCCGTCGAGGCAGGCGCGACGTTGGTGACCGGCGGCGAGAAGGTGAGCCCGGGCTTCTTCTATTCGCCGACACTTCTCACCGATGTCGACCCGGACAGCGAGATCGCCCAGCACGAGGTGTTCGGGCCGGTGCTTGTGGTCATCCGCTACGAGGACGACGACGACGCCGTCCGCATCGCCAACAACTCCATCTACGGTTTGTCCGGCGCCGTGTTCGGCAGCGAGGACCGCGCCGCTCGCGGTGGCGCGCCGCATCCGCACCGGCACCCTCTCGATCAACGGCGGCATGTTCTTTGCGCCCGACAGCCCGTTCGGCGGTTACAAGCAGTCGGGGATCGGCAGGGAGATGGGCGCCGCGGGGCTCGAAGAGTTCCTGGAGCGCAAGACGATCGCGACGGTGGTCGGCATGAGTTCCCAGCCCCTGGACGGGATCCGCGTTCTCGAAGTCGCCATGTACGGCTTCGTCCCGTCGGCGGGTGCGGTGCTGACCGAATGGGGCGCCGACGTCATCAAGGTCGAGCACGCGATGACCGGTGACCCGCAGCGCGGGCTGCGCCAGACCGGGCTGCTGCGCGTCGAGGGCGACCCCAACCCCAACATCGAGCACGCCAACCGCAACAAGCGCAGCATCGGGCTGGACATGTCGGTGCCCGAGGGCAAGGAAGTGCTCTACGAGCTCGCGCAAGCGCAGCGACGTCTTCCTGACCAGCTTCCTGCCCGGGCCACCGCGACGAAGTTCGGCATCGACGTCGACGACATCCGCGCCGTCAACCCCACGATCATCTACGCCAGGGGCAGTGCCCTGGGGCCGCGCGGCGAGGAGTCGGTCAAGGGCGGCTACGACATGACCGCCTTCTGGTGTCGTGCGGGCACCGCGGCCACCATCACCCCGCCGGGCATGCCGGGGATGATCGGTCCGCCCGGTCCGGCCTACGGCGACACGATCAGCGGCACCAACCTCGCGGGCGGCATCGCCGCCGCACTGCTGAAGCGCGAACGCACCGGCGAGCCGTCGATCGTGGACGTCTCGCTGCTGGGCAGCGGCTTCTGGTCGCTGGGGCACACCGTCGCGCTGACCAAGCATCTCGGCCAGCGCATGGAGGCCTTCCCGCCCGGGGTGCACGGCTCGCCGATCAATCCGCTCGTGGGGCTGTACCCCACCGCCGATGACCGCTACATTTCCTTCGTCATGATGCAGCCCACCAAGTTCTGGCCCGACGTGTGCAAGCATATGGACCTCGACGACCTCGCCGACGATCCGCGGTTCGCGACTGTGGAGTCGATCGCCGAGAACACCGCTGCGGCCGCGGAGATCCTTACCGAGA
Organism: uncultured Actinomycetota bacterium; assembly: GCA_963822305.1. Lineage (GTDB taxonomy): Bacteria > Actinomycetota > Actinomycetes > Mycobacteriales > Mycobacteriaceae > Mycobacterium. Next base: position 241,955 of record CAWGHF010000016.1, read on the forward strand.
CGATGTCCAAGCGGCCGCTGGCCGAATGGAGCGAGCGGTTCTCGACACTGCTCGGACCGTGGGCGCCGGTGCAGGACACCCTGCAGGCCGTCGAGGACAGCCAGATCCGGGCCAACGAGTACCTCGTGCAGGCGGGCGAGCTCGAATTGGTGGCGAATCCGGTGCAGTTTGATGTCAGTGCTCCCCATTCCGGCCCCGCGCCGGCTTTTGCGCAGCAGACTGACGAAATCCTGCTGGAGCTTGGGTTGGATTGGGACCGCATCATCGAGCTCAAGACGGCAGGCGCCGTCACCTAATCGCGGAGGATCAATTGCCCTACCACGCTTCCATCGGTACTGACCTGGGTTGTTGGGGAACACCTCAACGCCGGGCGGCCGGCAACGACGCCAGCACTCTTGCTGGTGAAACCGGCGCGCGGCATACGCCGACGTCGACGCGGCTGAAATTGACGTTTCCTTCACGGGAATCAACAAAAACGGCTATGAAGGTGTTGGCTTTGCCGAGCGGTTCGGGGGCTACGAGCTTGTCGAGGCTGAGGTGACAAGTGTCGGTGGTGCGCTGCCGGTGAATCCCAGCGGAGGGCTGAACCCCAAGGGCCGTCCTCCGGGGGCAACGGGCGTCGCACAGTGCGTGGAGCGATTCGCGCAACTCCGAGGGGAGGCGGTCAACCAGGTGGACGGCGCGCGGGTCGCATTGGCCCGAGACATCGGCGGCCCGACGGCAGTATCGGCGGTCACCATTCTGGAAGGACCGGCCAATGGCGCGGGGTAATGGACCCGAACGGTGGTCGACAGGCATCTCGCTCGGACGCGGTTCCAAGCCGATGGAGGCCGTCGGCGGATTGTTTGCGATGTCGAAGGACGCGGTGCGGAACGTCTTCCGGCGGCCGTTTCAGTGGCGTGAGTTTCTGGAGCAGTGTTGGTTTGTCGTGAAGGTATCGCTGGCGCCCACGGTGTTGGTGGCGATCCCGTTCACCGTGCTGGTGTCGTTCACGCTCAACATCCTGCTGCGCGAATTGGGCGCGGCGGACTTGAGCGGTGCCGGTGCGGCGTTCGGCGCGGTAACCCAGGTCGGTCCGCTGGTGACGGTGTTGATCGTGGCGGGCGCGGGTGCCACGGCTATGTGTGCGGATCTGGGTTCGCGCACGATTCGCGAAGAGATCGACGCCATGGAAGTGCTGGGCATAGATCCGGTGCAACGCCTGGTGACCCCTCGGATGCTGGCCTCGGGTTTGGTGGCCCTGCTGCTCAACAGCCTGGTGGTGATCATCGGGATCCTGGGCGGCTACACGTTTTCGATTTTCATCCAGGATGTCAATCCGGGCGCGTTCGCGGCGGGCATCACCCTGTTGACCGGAGTCCCAGAGGTGATCATCTCATGTGTGAAGGCGTTGCTGTTCGGGTTGATCGCCGGGTTGGTGGCCTGCTACCGCGGACTCAACATTACTGGTGGTGGCGCGAAGGCGGTGGGTAACGCCGTCAACGAGACCGTGGTGTACGCATTCATGGCGCTGTTTGCGATCAACGTGGTCGTGACGGCCATCGGCATCCAGATGAGCCAGGACTAACCGATGGGAACACAAACGGTACTGCGCAGTCGCTTTCCGCGGCTGGCCCGGGGGCTCCAGTGGCCGACCGACCTGTTGGGCCGCCTCGGCGATCACATGTTGTTCTACTTTCGGGCCCTGGCCGGGGTGCCGCATGCGACCGTTCATTTCCGCCGCGAGATCGTCCGGCTGATCGCCGAAATCTCCATGGGGGCAGGGACCTTGGCGATGATCGGCGGCACCGTGGTCATCGTCGGCTTCCTGACTCTGGCGGCCGGTGGAACGCTCGCGGTTCAGGGGTACAGCTCCCTCGGCGACATCGGCATCGAAGCCCTGACCGGGTTCTTGGCGGCCTTCATAAACGTGCGCATCTCTGCCCCAGTGGTGGCGGGCATCGGGTTGGCGGCCACCTTCGGCGCGGGTGTGACGGCCCAGCTGGGCGCGATGCGCATCAACGAGGAGATCGACGCGCTCGCGGCCATGGCGATCCGTCCCATCGAATACCTGGTCTCCACCCGGATCATCGCGGGGATGATCGCGATCACCCCGCTGTACTCGATCGCGGTGGTCCTGTCGTTTCTGGCTTCCCAGTTCACGACGGTGGTGTTGTTCGGGCAGTCGGGTGGGCTGTATGACCACTATTTCAACACTTTCCTCAACCCGGTCGATTTATTGTGGTCGTTCCTGCAGGCGGTACTGATGGCGGTCACGATCTTGTTGGTTCACACTTATTTCGGGTATTTCGCCTCCGGCGGGCCCTCCGGTGTCGGGGTCGCCGTGGGAAACGCGGTACGCACCTCCCTGATCGTGGTCGTCTCGGTCACCCTTCTGGTATCGCTGTCCGTCTATGGTTCCAACGGCAACTTCAACCTGTCGGGATAGGTGGCGCGCCGATGAAAAGTAGTGCGGTACGTCCGCTGACTGGCTTGGCGATGATTGTCGCCGTCGGCTTGATCATTGCCTTGGCCATCGGCTTGTTCCAGGGCAGCTTCACCAAAACCGAACCAGTGACGGTCATTTCGGATCGCGCCGGTCTGGTGATGAACAACGACGCCAAGGTCAAGATGCGTGGCGTTGAGGTCGGGAAAGTCGATTCGATCGAGAGCCGGCCCGACGGCAAGGCGGCGCTGCGCCTGGCTATGAATCCGTCGCAACTGCATCTGATTCCGTCGAACGTGAATGTCAACATCGAATCGCCGACGGTCTTCGGCGCCAAGTTCGTCAACATGGTTCCGCCGGATGATCCTTCGCCGCAGAAGCTCCGCCCCGGTCAGGTGATTCAAAGCCAGCACGTCGTGGTCGAAATAAACACCGTCTTCCAGCAATTGGTACAGGTGCTGGACAAGATCGACCCCGCCAAGCTCAATCAGACACTGGGCGCGATCTCGACGGCGTTCGACGGCCGCGGCGAGAAGTTCGGCAAGACGCTGACCGACTTCAACGCGTTCCTCGCCAAGATCGAACCGAGCCTGCCGAATCTCAGCCGTGACCTCGAAGCCGCGGCTCCGACACTGGGCGCGTACGCGGACGCGGCGCCCGACCTCGTCAGGACCGTTGGCAGCACCACACAGGTCAGCCATACCATCGTCGACCAGCAACAAGAGCTTGACGAGTTCTTGGTCGCCTCAATCGGTTTAGCGGATATCGGAAACGAGGTGATCGGCGGAAACCTGAACCAGCGCTGGCCGATGTGGTGCACCTGCTCGTGCCCACCACGGAACTGCTCAACCGGTATCACGAATCGCTGAATTGCTCAATTGGCGGACTTGCCGTGATGGCGAATTCGCCACCACTTCCAGGTAACAATAGCGCCGTGGTGGTGTCTGCCGGCCTGACGCTCGGCACCGAACGCTATCGCTATCCGCAGGACCTGCCGAAGGTAGCCGCCAAGGGCCGGCCATACTGCAAGGAACTGGGTCTGCCCAACGTTCCCCCCGAGTTCCGAGTGCCGGCCATCGTCGCTGATGTTGGCGCGAACCCGCATCAATACGGGAATCAGGGCATCCTGCTGAACTCCGCCGGCCTCAAGAATTGGTTGTTCGGGCCGATTCCCGGACCGCCGCGCAACTCCGCACAGATCGGAATGCCTGGATGACACGCGCGACGGGCACGCTCATCAAGTTCACCGCCTTCGCGCTCGTGATGGCGATCCTGACCGCCTTCCTGTTCTTCATCTTCAGCCAGACTACGACCGGTAAGACGAATGGATATGCGGCGGTCTTCACCGACGCCTCACGACTCAAAACGGGGGATACCGTGCGGGTCGCGGGAATCCGGGTGGGCACCGTCGAGGAGGTGTCGCTGCAGCCGGACCGCAAGGTGCTCGTCAAGTTCGACGCGGGTCGCGACATCGTGCTGACCACCGGAACCACGGCGCAGATTCGCTATCTCAATCTGACCGGCGATCGCTTTCTCGAACTCGCCGACAGCCCTGGATCGACGAAGATACTACCGGTCGGCTCCCAGATACCTGTGGACCGGACGGCGCCCGCCCTGGACCTCGACCTGCTGCTCGGCGGACTGAAACCCGTTATCCAGGGGCTTAACCCGCAAGACGTGAACGCGCTCACCTCGTCGCTGATTCAAATCCTGCAGGGCCAAGGGGGAACCCTCGAATCGCTGTTCTCGAAGACATCGTCATTCTCAAACTCGTTGGCGGACAACAGCCAGGTCATCGAACAGTTGATCGACGACTTGCGAACACTGCTGGATACGCTGTCCAAGGACGGCGACCAATTCTCTGGTGCGATCGACCGGCTCGAGCGACTGGTCAGTGGCTTGTCGACCGACCGCGATCCCATCGGTGAGGCGATCACGTCTCTCGACAACGGCACCGCCTCGCTGGCCGACTTGCTCGGTCGGGCGCGCCCGCCGTTGGCCGGCACAATCGACGAGTTGAGCAGGCTGGCTCCACTGTTGGACGGCAAGCATAAGGATTATTTCGACGCCACCCTGCAGCAGCTGCCCGAGCTCTACCGCAAACTCGCGCGGGTCGGTTCCTACGGGGCGTTCTTCCCCTACTACATCTGCGGGATCACCTTCCGGGCCAGCGATCTCGAGGGCCGCACCGTGGTCTTCCCCTGGATCAAACAAGAGACGGGGAGGTGCGCGGAAAACTAATGGCACTAATGGATAGATACCGCGGATCCCAGCTCATCCAGGCGGGCATCATTGGCGTCACCCTGATGATCCTCGTAATCATCGCGGGCCTTCAGCCGGAACGGTTGCTGCAATACGCCACCGGCATCAAGTACCAGGCCCTCTTCACCGAGGCGGGAGGCCTCATCGAAGGCAACGACGTGACCGTGTCGGGTACCAAGGTCGGCGCAGTGTCGTCGATCGAACTCGAAAACGGCGACGCGCTGGTCACTTTCACCATCGCGGGCAGGGCGGCGCTCGGCTCGGAAACCACCGCGCACATCCGCACCGGAACCCTGCTCGGCGAGCGTGTGTTGGCCCTGGAGTCCTCGGGAAGCGGCACGCTGGACCACAAGAAACCTATTCCGGTGTCGCGCACATCTTCGCCGTACTCCTTGACCGACGCTGTCAGTGAACTCACCGCGAATACCGCTGCAACCAATACCGATACGCTCAACCAGTCGCTGGACACGCTGGCGACCACGCTCGACCAGGTCGCGCCACAGTTGGGCCCCACATTCGACGGTCTGTCGCGACTGTCGAAATCACTCAACAATCGAAACGAGAGTCTGGCCGAGCTGCTGAAAACCGCCGGTGACGTGACCGGCATCCTGTCCGAACGCAGCCAGCAGGTCAACACGCTGATCCTCAATGCCAACGATCTACTCGCGGTGCTCAACGAGCGTCGACAGGCCATCGTCAGCCTGCTCGCCAACACCTCGGCGGTGTCGCGGGAGCTGACCGGCGTGGTCGCCGACAACGAGCAGGAGCTGGCACCGACGCTGGAAAGACTGAACCGCGTCAACGCGATGCTCATAAAGAACCGGGACAATATTGCCAAGGCCATCCCCGGCCTGGCCAAATACGAGCTCACACAGGGCGAAATCGTGTCGAACGGCGCCTACTACAACGCGTTGATACCCAACATTTCCCCGGCTCAGATCCTGCAGCCGTTCCTGGATTACGTCTTCGGGTTCCGTCGGGGTGTCGGCGCAGGCCAGCCGCCGGACAACGCTGGGCCACGCGCCGAACTGCCCTTGCCGGTCAACGCCATCCCGCAACCAGGAGATCTGCCCAATGATGGCAACCCGTAAGCGCCTCGCGGTGGTCACTGCGGTACTGCTGGCCATTGCACTCGTCGCCGGAGTCGTGGTGTTGGTGCGCCAGGTC
>CAWGHF010000017.1:0-81058 GCA_963822305.1 uncultured Actinomycetota bacterium
AGCCGTACCGTGCCCGCTTGGCCGGGGCGGGCCGACACCTACCTGCCACGCCGACTCACCACGGACGAGCTGATGTCGACCACGCGTCATAACACCCACATAGACCTGGAACGGCTGACGGGAATACATGAACGGCGGGTCTCGATCGGCGACGAAGACTCCTATAGCCTCGCCACGAAAGCGGCACGAAACTGTCTGGACAAGGCGCAACGCGACGGCTCCTCGCTCGACGTGGTGATCAACTGCAGCATCACGAAACTTCACGGCGGCCTCACCCAATGGCTCGAGCCCACCATGAGCGTCGCCATCGCCCGGGAGATCGGCGCCACAAACGCGATCACGTTCGACGTCTCGAACGCTTGCGCTGGAATGCTGACCGGCGTCACGGTGCTGAACAACTGGATACGGCAGGGCATCGTCGAGCGCGGGCTGGTCGTCAGCGGCGAGTACATCTCCCCGTTGGGCCAAAACGCCGCACGCCACATCCGCACCATCATGAGCAAAGAACTCGCATGCCTGACGCTCGGGGACGCCGGAGCGGCCCTCATGCTGGAACGCGCCGATGCCGGGTCGGGCGCGATCAGCCTCGCCGGCTTCACCACCATCGCCGACCACAGCCGGCTGTGCCTGGCGTATCCGAAAGGCAGGGACCCGGGTGCCCGAATGTTCACGGACTCCAGGGCGATTCAGCGGGTCGCGATCTCGGATACGCCGGTTCTGCTGAATGAAGTCCTTGAGGCGGCAGGCATCGCGATCCACGACATCGACCACGTGATCACGCATCAGACGTCGGCCCGTGCCATCCGCAAGGGGATGGCCGAGATGACGTCGGTCTTCGGCGATAGTCCGCGCCACGACGCCGTGATCACAGTTGACCGTTACGGGAATACGGCGTCGACGACGCATACCGTGGCACTGGTCGAAGAACTGGAAGCCGGCCGGATCCTGCCCGGTGAAACGATCGCGCTCATCGCACTTGCATCAGGTCTTGAGATCGGCGTGGTTCTCATGACCCTGGACGAGGATCTGGTGAACCGCTATGGGCACAATCATTGACCGACTGGGGATCACCGCAGGGCGGCTGGCGGTCTCGTCACAGCGCCCTGCACCTTGCGGTCTCGGCCGCCAAATCCTGTCTTCACGACGCGCGGCGAGACGCCGATGCCGTCGATCTGCTTGTCAATGCCGGAATTTACCGTGACAAGAACCTGGCGGAGCCCGCACTCGCGGCGCTCATCCAGGAAGACATCGGGGCCAATCCCGAAGATCCGCATGGTGATAGCGCACGGCACGTTCTCGTTCGACATCTCCAACGGAACCTGCGGAATCCTGACCGGACTACAGATCGTCGACGGATTTCTGAGGTCGCACACGATCAGCTGTGCGCTCATCACCGCCAGTGATGCCGATCCCGGCCGCGGGATGAGCGAACACTTCCCGTTCTCGCCCGTCGGAGCAGCGCTGCTGTGCAGGTGGACCGATGACGACTACGGCTTAGGGCGGGTCAGTTGGGTCAACGATCCCGATGACGGTGAAGACTTCCAAGCGACAGTCGGATCCGACGGCACGAAATGTGTTGCGATTTCGGGAGTCGCCGGTGCTGGACGAGCGGCTGGCCGCCACCGCAGCGCAAGCGGCACGCAACTGCCTGCGTGACTCCGCGCTGACGCTGTCCGACATCGATGTGATCATCGCCGCGCCTGCACGACACGGATATCGTGCCGCACTCGCGACGCACCTCGATATAGCTCCCGAGCGGATCATCGTCGCCGACGACGAGAAGATGCATACCGCCTCGCTCGCCGCCGCTCTGCGGCAAGCGCTTGACCACCTGCCGATAGGAGCTCGCGCAATGATTGTTGCCGCCGGCGCGGGGATCACGGCCGGCGCTGCGCTGTATCGCGAACCGCCTGTCTCACAGAAGGTTTCCGCTAGCTGATGACATCCTCTGGCTCTGGCGCAAGCTCGAAGATCCGTTCCGCATCCTCGCGGCGGCATGGCGCGGTGCCGGGGGTCATGAGCATGGCCGCGCCGGTAGCAATCCCAAACCGTACCGACTTACTCAGCGACCATCCCCGTGTCACGCCGACGGTGATCGCCGCAACCATGGCATCACCCGCGCCCACGCCGCTGACCAAATGCACCGCAGCCGCCGGGAAACGTTGGCTGCCATGTCGGGTAGCCAGTAACGCGCCCTTCGAGCCGAGGGACACGACAACCGCCTGACTGATGCCAGCGTCGATGAGCTCGTGCGCGGCGGCCAACTGTTCCGATTCGGTGGCAAGTTCGCGCCCGAAGCATTCCCGTAGCTCTCGGACGCTGGGCTTCAGGAGGAACACCCCGGACGTGATGTGCTGAAGGCCGCCGCCTGAGGTGTCCAAGACCAGCAGCACCCCAAGCTCTCGACAGATGTCGGCAACTCGCTGGTAGAAGTCGGATGGAACGCCGGGCGGAAGGCTACCGCTTGCCACCACGATCTCGGCCGACCTTGCCGCGTACTGCAGTTCGTCAAGGCACTTCGCTTGTTCGGCCGGCGTCAGACGCGGGCCAGGAAGGACGAACCGGTATTGCTGGCCGCTGCTCTCTTCGTCAACGGTGAAACTCTCCCGGGTCGGAAGGGAAATCGCCACGCGGCGATACGGAACGTCGGCGTTGCCGACGAGCTCGGTCAGCAGGTCGCCCGTTGCTCCGCCTACCGGGAACACCGCCGACACGGACCCGCCGAGAACAGACGCGACCCGGGCCACATTGATGCCACCGCCGCCCGCATCGTAACGGGCTCCGCGGCAACGTATCTTGTCGGTCGGGCGGACCTGATCCGCGCTCGTTGTGATGTCGAGGGCCGGGTTCATAGTCAGTGTGACGATCGTTGCCCCGTGTAAGGCGGGTTCGTTGGACGATTTCATCAGTCCGTGACTGACTTCGATACGGGGATCGGTTCGCGTACCACGAGTACGGGTACGTTGGCGGACTGCGCCACGGCGTTGCTGACCGAACCCAACCATGTGCTCGCGAATCCGCCACGCCCCCGACTACCGACCACCACCAATTGGGCGTGCTGAGACTCACGAGTGAGCCAGCGGGCCGGCTGATCGCAGACGAGGCGTCGCTGCACATGGACGTCGGGGTACTGTTCCTGCCAGCCGGCAAGCCGCTCGCTCAGGATCTCATGTCCCTGGCTCTCGTACTCGTGCCAGTCCATGCCCAGAATCGGGAAGACTGCCACGTCGCTCCATGCGTGCAATGCCACCAGATCTACCCCGCGGCGTGATGCCTCGTCGAAGGCCAGCGCCGTCGCCGCTTCGGAGGCTGGTGACCCGTCGATGCCCAGCAGGATGGGGGCATCACCGTACGAGGATTCGGGCTCGGGACGAATGATCGCTACCGGGCAGCTCGCATGGTGCACCAGGCCGGTACTCACCGAGCCAAGCAAAAGTCGGCCGAGCGCACCGGATCCGCGGCTACCGACGACGATCATCTGCTTGTTCTCCGATGCGCGGACCAATGTCGGCACCACGCTCGAGTTCAGCGTCTCGGTGTGTACATCGGGGAGCAGTGACGCAGAGACAGTGGCCTGTAGGGTCTTGAGCGCTTGCTCGAGAACATGCCGCGCGTTGTCACGTTGCCATTCGGTGATCTCGGCGTACACCGGCCCCGTCGGCCAGCTCGCGGCCACAGGTGCGACGACATGCGTCAAAGTCATGGCCGCACGACGCATCACCGCTTCATGAGTTGCCCAGCGGATCGCGGCGTCGGACTCCGCTGAGCCGTCGACGCCGACCAATATGCCGGATCTGGTTACAGTTGGCGACATCTGGCGCTCCTACCTTCGTGAACCTTCATCTGCATTACTTCGCTCAAAGGGCGGCGCGGTGTCGGTGCAGGGATGTCCTCGAGCACCGGCGCGCTGCCCACCCGAACCAAGAGCTGTGGGAAGGCGCGGCTACCGGTGAGCTCTTGGATGACGGCGCGGCTTTTCGGCAACTCGGTGATATGCGTCAGCGTGCAGGTGGCTAGTCCAACCATGGTGCACTCGATCAGGACGGTGGAAAGCGCCTCGCCGCAGTTGAGCGCGTCAGCTCGGGTGTATTCGGGCGTCGACAAGACGAGTACCTTCGCTTCGTCCGTTCGGACGTCGGGGCGGCGATCCCCGTATTGTGTGACGGGGAATTTGCGGTTGATACCGACTCTCTCGCGCTCTCCTTCAGACACCAGCGCACTCGGCGGCACGCCCTCATAGCCTCGAAAAGGTTCCGTCCACCAGTGCATTTCGTCGTGGTAGTACTCGTCATACCGTCTAGAGGACTCCGTAAGCCCGGACGCCACGGCCAGTGTCGGCCGCGCGTCGTCTGCCAGTACGTCGAGTGTGACCCTGCCGTGGTCAATCGTGTTGCGTAGCGCGGGCTCGAATAACTCCCAGTGGCCGGGTGCATGGAAGGGCAGCCGATCGGTCCGTCGCCTCAATATCGCCTCGGCGCGGTCACGCTCGGCGGCGGTGACATATTCAGCAGGGCTGAAGTCGAGCGAAGCGAGATGGTCGCGTTCACTCGGGTTGGGAAAGGCGTCTACGTTGGCTTTCCATCCCGCGGCGGCCATCGCGATTCGGAAGTGACCGAGGGCGGCACCGCAACTGATCAGCGCCTCGCGGCCTGAACTGTCGGCCGAGCGTAGGACTCGTTCGTGGTCGACGAATAGGTCGACCACTGCGTCGCCCACGATCCACCGCCACGGCTGACTGTTGTGTAGCGACGGCGCTCTGCAAGCCAACCGGATCGCCTTGGCGACGATCTCGGTGTTCGCAGTCGCGCGGGTCATGAAGAGGCGCCTTTAGGCGGGCGTGGGTAGCGCGGCGAGATTTGCCACTGCTCGTTCGATACCGCGGGCGATGTCGTCGATGTCGGGGGCGGTGTCGTAGTCGCCGGTGATGCCGAATACCAGCTTGTCGTCGTAGCTCACGATTGCGATTCCCGTCCGAAGCCCGAGGGCGATCGGCGGAATCGGGAACATGCGCAACACCTTTCGTCCCATGACGTGCATCTTTTTGCGTGGGCCCGGTACGTTTGTCGCCACGGTGACGACGCCGCGTTGAGGCAACCGGGTCGCCGCGCGAACGGCCCACGCCGTTAACGGGAACGGGATGATATTCGCCGCCGAGATCAAAATCTGCCCCGCCTGTCGCTGTCCGCTGCCTTTCGCCCGTGTCAGTCGGCTGTGCACTGTTCGCAGTTGGTCCTCGGGGTCTGACTTCTCGACTGGGAGGTACGGCAGCATTAGTGACACCCGGTTGTCAACCTTGCCGATGTCACCGTTGGCGCGCACCGACACGGGAACCAGCGTGCGCAGCGAATCACGTTGTGGTTTCTCGCCACGACCGATCAACAGGTTGCGAAAGGCGTCGGTGATTGCGGCCAACGCGACATCGTTGAGTGTCACATCGAACGCGCGGCACACCAGCGCCACCTCGTCTAGCGACACCTCGGCAGCCGCGTAGCGGCGCAACGCCGTGACAGGGCCCACCAACGACGACGTCGATGCCGGACGCAATAAGCCTCCGAGGATCTCGACCGTTCCCCCCAAGGCGCGCCTGGCGCCGTCTACCAGAGCCGTTGACGTGTGCCACATGCCCCCGAGCCAATGTCGCGGGTCGGCACTTAGCTGTGGCAACCGGAAGGCGCTTTCTGCCGGTGCCTTTGCGGCCCGGATCTCCGTTGCATAGGTGTCGCCATCCCCGCTGTCACTCAGCCCGGCGAGCATGTGCATCGTCGCGATTCCGTCGGCGATGCAGTGGTGCAATTTCATGATCATGGCCCACTGGTTGTCTGGCAGGCCCTCCACGATCCAGCACTGCCACAACGGACGCTCCCGATCGAGTCGGTGTTCCATCAATTCGGCGGTCAGCCGGAACAGTGCCACGTCATCACCCGGGTGCGGAAGCGCCACTCGATGCACGTGATGGGAGATGTCGAAGTTCTCAGCGTCGACCCAGTCCGGCGCCTCGAGATCCAGCGCATGTGTGCGCAGCACCTGCCGAAACCGTGGCACGGCAAGCACTCGCTCGGCGAGGCCCGACATAAAGGCGTCGTCGTCAGGAATCGGCCCTTCCAGGATCGACACGGAACCGATCGCGAGGCTGACGTGCCGGTCGGAATCCTCGGCTTCGAGAAAGCCGGCATCTAACATTGACAAACTCTCCATGGGATCACCGTGCTCTCTGCACGCAGACGGGGGAAGGGGCGAAAGTCCCGATGTTGTCGACCTTCTGACACCCGCGGCGGCCGTGACTGCCGACCACGACGAGTTGAGCCCCGTCTCGCACCAAATCGAAATGCGACGCGGTGTAGGGACAATTGCCGTTGATCCAGGGCCTTTGGGCAGTAGTGACAGAGTCCGAGCCCGACGCAGAATCTAGCCATGACCACTGACAAAGGACCCATGGTCCGCGATGAGCTTGGGGCTGTTGTGTCGGCTCTGTGCGCCAGGTTCCCCGACCGGAGCCGCAGCGACGTGGAGCGTGTTGTGGCGGATGTCTATGCCCGGCTGGTCGCGAGCGCGACGGTGACCGCGCACTTGATTCCATTGACTCTCAACCGAAGCCGACGACTGTTGGACAGTACGCCGATGGAGACAGTCGTGGCGGAACCAACGGAATCAACGCTGATGGCCGTTGGATCCGACTAGCGCATCAGGCTCAGTGATCTGACGGCGGCTTCGCAGGCATCGCTGCCACCAACGGAGTGTCGACACCCACCCGCCCAACGGATTGCGCGCCACCGGGATTACCCAGCGGCTCGACGCGGCCCGGCAGCACGGTCTGGAAGAACGCGGCGTTGTCGTCGATGTGCCAACGCTCGTCGTCGGGCAGATCGGTCTCCCATTCGATCGCCTCAACGTGGCACACCAACCTGCACGCGCCACAATCAACACACTCGTCGGGATTGATGTACAGCGAACGTGCGCCCTCGTAGATGCAGTCCGCCGGGCATTCCTGCACACACGCTTTGTCCATCACGTCAATGCATGCCGATCCGATCACATAGGTCATGACACCACCGTAGAAAGCGCGCACGGTGTCGCGCGGGAGCCAAACGACACCGTCACAAGTGACTTTCGTCCCCCCAGAGCGGTCGTCAAGACCTCGCTTGATAGACGTCGCGGTATCGGCTCACGGCTCAATCACCCCTTGTGGTCGACGGGCGAACCTCGAAGACGTCGGCGAGAGGCTTCCGTGGCGTTGGGACGAACTCCTCATCTGTTACAGATGTCTGTCCGATCCTGATCAGGAGCTGTGGAGTGCCGCGCTGACCGGTCAGGCCGCGGATGATCTCTCGGCTCGGTGCGAGTTCGGTCATGTGGGTGAGCGTGCACGTCGCCAAGCCGGCCACGGTGCAATCGAGAAGGAGTGCGGATAAAGCCTCGCCGCAACGCAGCACGTCAAGCCGCGCGTCTTCGTGATGGGTGGACAGGACCACGATCTTGGATCGGTCTACTCGGACGTCGTCGCTCCCGCGATAGTCGTGTGCGGCGGGAAAGCGACGCTTTACATCAACGCGGTCAGATACTGCAGCGGATGTCAACGCTGTCTGTGGCACACCCTCGCCAGTAGCGGCGGACGCGGTCCACCAATTCAACTCGGCAGTATAAGAGGGATCGTTCGCTCGGATCGCTTCGGTGAGCCTGGACGCCTTGGCCAAGGATGGCCGCGCAGTATCGAGCACGATGTCGAACATCACGTGGTAGGGGATGACGGCCTCCCGTAGCAGGGTTTCGGTGTCCGGCCAGCCGGTAGGGCCGTCAAAGGGGCGCCGGTCCGTTCGTCGTCTGCCGATGGCCGCTGCGCGTGCGCGGGCGTCCTCGCTCACCTCTGTCGCGCGCCGGAATTCCATTGTTGCGACGTGGTATGGCTCGAGAGCGTCGGGGAACCGCTGCACGGAGGTGTGCCAGCCCGCGGCGGTCATCGCTACCGCGAAGTGATCCAGAGCTGCACCGCAACTCAGGTACATCTGACGGCCTTCGGGGTCCGCCGCGATCATCACCCGCGTGAGATCGGCATAGAGACGAAGGGTCGAGCCTTCTGAAACCCACCGCCACGGCTGGCTGTTGTGAAGCGACGGCGCGCGGCAGGCCAGCCCAACCGCATCCATGATCGCGGCGAAATCCGGCGTCGGCTCTGTCAAATACATCACCTCGTTGGTCGTTGGATTTGACGCTAGCCGTTCGAGGCGCCATCGGTTGCAGGCCAAAGGCCCCGTAGTGAGGGACTTTCGGCCCAAAGTGCCGACTTTGGCCAGACTGTCCAAGGAGGACGTCGCGGCGTCTTGATCGTGTGTCGGATCGGACTGCTGAAGTCCCTCAGGTCCGGGTCTTTAGGCCCTCTTCAGATTGATCCGGGAAAGGCATTCTGAGGAGAACAAGCAATTCCTTCACAGCGAGGTAAGGCAAATGAGCGCTCATTTCCCCGATGTCGAGACGATCCGGTCGGCCTTGATGCTGGCGGTCCGAGCTCCGTCGGTCCATAACTCGCAGCCATGGCTGTGGCGGGTGGGCGACCACACTCTTCATCTCTATGCCAACCGCGATTTACACCTGCCCCGGACCGACCCGGATGCCCGCGACTTGATGCTCAGCTGCGGTGCGACACTGCATCATTGCCAAGTCGCTTTTGCCGCACTGGGTTGGCAGTCCAAAGTTCGTCGGTTGCCCAACCCGGCTGACCCGAATCACCTGGCGGTCATTGAACTTCACCGGTATCCGGCTTCCGAAGTAGACATCTCTTTGGCCGCCGCGATCCCGCGACGACGTACCGACCGCAGGCATTACAGTTCGTGGTCCGTACCGCAGGGTGACATCTCGATGATGGGCGCTCGAGCGGCACGCGCCGGCGTGATGCTTCGACGCGTCGACGCGCTGACCAGCCTGCGGCGCCTCATCGTTGAAGCTGCGCGGCGTCACAACACCGACTACGAGTATCTGACCGAGCTATCCACCTGGAGTGGACGCTATGCCTCCACTGCGGGTGTCCCGGCCCGCAGCACTCCCGAACCCGATACGAACGCTGCGCTGCCCGCTCGGTCATTCGCCGGGCCGGGACTGGCGCAGACGCCGGACGGCGCCGCGGCCGATGACAATGCGGTCGTGGTTGCCCTCGGCACCGCTGATGACGACGAGCTTTCGTGGTTGCGTGCCGGTGAGGCGACCAGCATGGTCCTGCTCACTGCAACGGCATCGGGGCTGGCCAGTTGTCCGATCACCGAGCCGCTCGAGATTGCGGAAACCCGGACCCAGGTTGCGGAGGACGTATTCGGCGCCGACGGATATCCACAGATGTTGCTGCGTATCGGCTGGGCGCCGGTCAATGCCGACCCGTTGCCGGCCACGCCGCGCCGGCCGCTGAGCGACGTCGTGACCTGGCTGGACGGCTCGCGTTTCGACTAGGCGCGAACTCTCGCACGTCACTTCCGTTGGAGCGCAGAGGCTTCGATGGCATCGATGTCAACTTCGACGCTGAGGACCGGCCCGTCGCGGTGCTGGGTGGTGGGCCAGCCGGCATCGTGAAGTACTCGTCGCATGGCATAGTTCTCGAAGAGAACATCGGCGACAAAGCGATGTTGGCCGGCATCTCTTGCGATGTGGCCGAGTGCCTGCAACAAGGCGGTGCCAACTCCCCGCTCGTGTTGTTCGTGTGCGACAACGACGGCGATCTCGCATTCACCCGGTCGGGTCAGCTCGGCATAGTTGGCAACGCCGATCAACTCGCCTGATTCAAAGGCCCCGAGCGCCACAATTCCCTCTGCAGGCTTGGTCAGTGACAGTGCCCACTCTCCGATGTAGGTCGGGTGGACCGTGAAGAACCGCTGATAGCGTTCCTCGGCGCTGAGGTAGACGGCCAGCGAGACGACGGCGTCATAGTCTTCGGGGTGAAGGATTCGCAGGGTAGCCTCAGCGCCGTCGAGAAGTGTTGCGGTGATGAGGAACTCACTTCGCGCGGGCATCAGTGCACAACCATCACTGAGCACTCGCCGTGCGGAAGAAGTGGTCGCTCGTGCGGTCCGACGATCAGCGGGAGCTGGTCGGCGTCGTCAGCGCTCACCACTGCGAGCCGGACGTCATTGCGGTACCTGGTGCAGATGGTGGTCGGGGCATACCGGTTGCGTGTACGAGACGCAATGACACATCACGGTCGATGGCTTCATCGATCGCCCATATCGCGGCTCCAATCGCCGCCCTGGATCCATCGATGCCGACAACGACAGGCTGGGTGTTCACCGTATGGGTCATCCTGAATCCCATTCTCCCAGTGGATTTCGAGCCCTCCGTCAAGGACGGCCGCGGAGTCCCAGCGCCCGACATCCAGTTCCACGGCTGGCGATTGTGCAGCGATGGTGCGCGACAGGCTGATTCGACCATCGCGGCGACCTGCTCGGCACTGACGGTGTTCGACGGTGTGACTTCGATCGTCATGGCATCCTCCGTGTGGTCGCTGTACGCGCCCGCTGGTAACTGAACCTACTGTCGACGGCGGCCGCGGCTTAGAGGCGTTGGTTTCATCCGGGCGGGACGAAAGTCCCAGCGGCGACCGTGTGCTGGACCGCGGTGACATGTGGCGACCAGCTCAGGGCCTTTGGGCCCTAATGGACCGGTGTTCCGACGTTCACGATGGACTCGAACACCACCATGCGGATTACTGGAGGACGGCATGGACACCTTCACGTTCGGTACGCGGCGCAATTGGTTGTTCCGGGTCCTGGGCGGCAACCCACTGGTGCGCAGCAGTGATCGCATCGAGGCCTTGTCATTAATGCCATCCGGTGGCGGCTCGACTCTCGGCGGTTCGCGCAATGGGACCTGGAGGTCAACAGAGTCGCGGAGGGCGGTGACCGGAAGAATTCTCAATGACAAGTCGGAGTGCCCTCCGGAAGTTGCACAAGACGACAAGTATCTCGTATCAGCAAGAAAGAGAGTTAGCAGATGTCTACCCCAACAACGCATACCGGCATCCTTGTCGGCGTCGACGGTTCGCCGCCGTCGAAGGTCGCTGTCGACTGGGCGGCACGAGAAGCATCAATGCGGAACCTTCCGCTCACCATCATCTACGTCGCTCCGTCGGCCATGGCGCCGGGTGGAGTACCCATGCCTGCGAGTCTCGCCGAGCGGGTGGAGAAGCACGGACATGCGGTGCTGCGTGACGCGCGAAACACCGCCGAGGAGGCCGCTGAAGGAGCTGACCCGATCCGAATTGACACCGAGATCGTCAGCGCCGCGGTATTACCTACGCTGATCGGCCGGTCAAAGGAGGCCGACATGATCGTGGTGGGCTGCCGCGGGCTCGGAGCTATCGGGCGGCGGCTGCTTGGTTCTGTCAGTTCGGGGCTCGTTCACCATGCCCACTGTCCGGTCGCGATCATCCACGATGAGGATCCGATGATGCCGTATCCGGCCAAGGCTCCCGTGGTGGTCGGTATCGATGGTTCGCCGGCTTCCGAGCAGGCGACGGCGCTCGCCTTCGAGGAGGCGTCGCGCCGAGGCGTTGACCTTGTCGCGGTCCACGCCTGGAGCGACTTCGCGACCTTTGAAATACCTCCCGCCGGTTGGGAGGATTTGGAGAAGAATGCCGAGGAGGCGCTGGGTAAATGGCTCGCCGGGTGGCAGAAGCGCTATCCGGACGTCAGGGTGCGACGTGTCGTTGTACTCGACAGGCCCGCACATCAGCTGCTTGAGCAGTCGGAGTCTGCGCAACTGACGGTTGTCGGCAGCCACGGCCGTGGTGGGTTCGCCGGGATGCTGCTGGGTTCGGTCAGTTCGACCGTCGCCCAGTCAGCACGCATGCCGGTGATCGTCGCCCGCCAATCCTGAGGCCTTTGGGCGGACGGGCGTCACTCCTCCGGGCGGCGGTGGGACTGGTCGAGCTTCGACACGAACACCGCCGCTTGGGTGCGACGCTCCATGCCGAGCTTGGCCAACAGGCGGGAGACGTAATTCTTGACGGTCTTTTCTGCGAGAAACATCCGGGCGGCGATCTGCTTGTTGGTCAGGCCTTCGCCGAGAAGATCGAGTAGCGTCCTTTCCTGATCACTCAAAGCAGCCAGCGGATCAGACTTTTCGACAGACCCGCGGAGCTTTGCCATCAGCGCCGCGGCTGCCCTGTTGTCCAGCAACGAACGGCCCGCACCGACCTCTTTAATCGCCTGCGCGAGTTCCATTCCCTTGATGTCTTTGACCACGTATCCACTGGCGCCGGCCAATATCGCGTCCAGCATGGCTTCGTCCGACGTGAACGACGTGAGCATCAGGCACCGCAGATCCGGCAGCCGGGACAGCAAATCTCGGCACAGTTCTATGCCGTTGCCGTCCGGCAGCCGGACATCGAGCACTGCGACGTCGGGCTGAAGAGCCGGAATCCGTGCCAGCGCCTGAGAAACCGATCCCGCCTCGCCGACAACCTCGAGTTCGGGGTCGGCGCTGAGGAGGTCGATCAGCCCACGCCGGACGACCTCGTGGTCATCGACGAGGAAGACTTTCACCATGTGAGGCCCTCCGTTGCTACCGGAACATGCCGGACGTAAAGCTCACAATACGTTCCGCGGTTCGCAGACCAACACCGAACAACCAGCCTGGTGCAGCGTCGCATAGCCGGGGGGCCCGACCAACTCGCGGATCCCCTGAGCGCGCTCATGCCCTATCACGAGCAGTTTGATAGAGCCCGCCTCCTTCGCGAAGTAGTTCAAGGTGCTGCCGTGGACGGCGACCGCCTCCACGTCGAGGTCGGGGAAGCGTTTCCTCCATTGATCCAGGCGGCGGTCAAGCCGGGCCCTCGCCAGCCGGTTGCCATCCGCGACCGCGTTGTTCGCGTGAATGTCTGTGTACCGCGACTGCCAAGTGGTCAGCACGCGCAGCGGCAACCCACGAAGCCGCGCCTCTTCCAGCGCGCACAGCAATACTCCGTCCAGTGTCGAGACTTCATCCAGGTCCGCGACGACCCAGCCCTGGTGTGCTCGGTGCGAGTCGAACCCGTGGACGACAGCAACTGGGCAATGCGCTGCGGTAGCCAATGCCGCTGCGGTGGACCCTATCCGGCCCTGCCTGCTGTGTTTCAGACCGATGGAGCCGACGCACAGCAGCGCGGCGCAACGTGACGACTCGATCAACGCGCGGGTGGGGTTCTTCTGCAGAATCTCGATCTCGATTTTGACCGGCTTATCTGTCGACTCGACCGCCGTGTAGGCCTGCCTGACTGCGATTTCCGCGGTAGCCAATTCGCGCGCAGCATCTTCAGTATCCGCATTCGGGTGGTCGCTGGGATCGATGGCACACACAAGCTTCAACGGGATATCTCGACTGACGGCCTCATCGACTGCCCATAGGGCCGCGCCAACCGCGGATCGCGACCCGTCGATGCCGACCACTATTGCGGGGGACGAGGCGTAGTGATCGTGCATGTGGGGCTCCTGCGAGTCGTGGTTGTTAATGGTCGCTCGACCGGACGTGGAATACCTCGTCGAGAGGTCGCCGGGGAGTGAGGGGTGGCAGGTTTTCGACTTCCGGGGCCAGCCCTACGCGGACCAGTACCTGGGGTGTCGCGGTCTGGTCGATCAGGGAGGCGACGAGGTTTGTGCCGGCGTGCTGCTCGATGATGTGCGTGAGCGTGCATGTCGCCAAGCCGGCCATCGTCGCTTCCAGCAGAACCGCGGACAACATCTCGCCACACTGCAGCACACCGAGTCGATCGTTGTTGAAGGTCGACAACACGACGACCTTGGAGTGGTCTTCACCGAAGCCGACGCGCCTGTCGGACGGCGCAGCGACGGGGAAGTTGCGTCCGACATCGACTCGTTCACTTTCCTCGGCCGACACTAACGCGCTTGGCGGGATGCCCTGTGTGGTGTCGTACGGATTTGTCCACCGGGAGAGTTCGGAGTGATATGACGAGTCGTATAGGCGCGAGAGTTCGCTGAATTGAGACGCTTCTGCCAGCTCCGGACGAAATTCGTCGGGAATGACGTCCAGTCGTACCCCTTCAATCGAAACAGCACTTTCCAACCGCGCCTCCACCTGTTTCCAGTCCGGTGGCTCGGCGAAGGGCAGCCGGTCGGTGCGACGAATAAGAATTGCTTGCGCACGGCGACGATGGCCATCGGTGACGAACTCGATCGGAGTGAAGTCAACCGACGCGAGCAGCAGGGGATTGTTGGGATTGGGGAATCGATCGACGTTGGCTATCCATCCCGCGGCCGCCATCGCGACCCGGAAGTGGTCCAGCGCGGCGCCGCAACCAAGCAGCGCCTCCCTGCCCGAGTGGTCGGTCGCGTACAGGACGCGGTCCTTGTCTTCGAAAAGCTGGACGGCGTTGCCCTCGAGTACCCAACGCCAGGGCTGGCTGTTGTGTAGCGATGGCGCGCGGCAGGCCAGCTTCAGCGCTTGTTCGATTACCTCGGAATCGACCATGGTGTCTCGCATATGGCCAGCTTGCAGGCCCGCGCCCGTGTCGTGGCAGGGTCAATGGTCCCGATGTCGGGGCCTTAGGACCCTGGTGTGACGAGGGGCGCCCGGCCGATCGTTGGCGCATGACGGTGAAGCCGGGTAACACTCGCACGGCCCAGAGAGCTTGCGCGATGGCAGGAGACCTCGACGCCCAGGTGCACGAGACACACACGGGAGTGGTCATTCTCCTGGGTGAGAAGGCCTACAAGGTCAAGAAACCAGTGATCACCGACTTTCTCGACTTCAGCACCCTCGGTAGTCGCCAACATGCCTGCGAGCGCGAAGTAATGCTCAATCGGAGGCTCGCCCCGCAGAGTTACTTGGGTGTAGCCCAATACAACGGCCCGGCGGGTGAACTGTCCGAACCGGTAATCGAGATGCACCGCTACCCCGATGCCACCCGGCTGGCATCACTGGTTGAAGCCGGTGAGCCGGTGCTGCAGCACCTCTGCGTCATCGCTGAGATGCTCGCGCAGTTCCATCGAGAAGCCGCGCGAGGGCCGGCTATCGAGGCCGAGGGACGGCCTGACGCGATTTCGGCGCGATGGCACCAGAACCTCGCTGAGTTGGAGCAGCATGGAGACGGCATCGTCGAGCGAGAGTCAGTCGCCCAAGTGACGAGGCTGGTCGATCAGTTCATCGCCGGTCGCGCCGCCCTCTTCGAAAAGCGCCTGCGCGAGGGGCGCATCATCGACGGACATGGCGATCTGCTCGCCGACGACATCTTCTGCGTGCCAGAAGGACCTGCGATCTTGGACTGCCTGGAGTTCGACGACCAACTTCGCTACGTCGACGGCATCGACGACGCAGCGTTCCTCGCCATGGATCTGGAATTTCTCGGCCGCCCGGATCTCGGCGACGCCTTCGTCGATGAATACCGTCGCAGAGCCGACGATCCCGCACCGACTTCGCTGACACACTTCTACGTCGCCTACCGCGCAGTCGTCCGCGCCAAGGTTGACTGCATCCGAGTTAGTCAGGGACATCAGGACGCCCGGGCGCATGCGCGCCGACACATCGACATCGCGCTGAAGCGTCTCCGTACGGCCACCGCGCGCCTCATCCTCGTCGGTGGCGGTCCCGGCACCGGCAAGACGACCCTATCGAAGGGCTTGTCCAAACGAGTTGATGCGCAGGTGATTTCGACTGACGACACACGCAGGCAGTTGCAGGAGGCCGGTTCACTCTTGGGTGCCGCCGGCGAACTCGATAAAGGCCTGTATTCCCGCGAGAACGTAGCGAAGGTCTACGACGAAGTGCTTCGGCAGGCTGGACTGCTGTTGCGATGTGGCACGTCGGTGATCCTGGACGGAACTTGGCGCGATCAGCGTCAGCGCGAACGAGCCAGGAAGCTGGCGACCGACAACGCCGTTCCCCTAGTCGAACTGACTTGCTCATTGCCACTTGAGGTCGCGGCCGCGCGGATAGAAGATCGGGCCGAATCATCCTCTGACGCAACACCGCAGATCGCAGCTGCGCTGGGAACGAATCGATCGTTGTCGTCGGGCGAATATCACATCGACACCGGCCGGCCACTGGCTGACTCCGTCGCGGAGGCACAACGGATATGTTGTCTCGCGATCTAGTTGACCAAGCAATCAGGCTGTGTGAGGACACTCATCCGGTCGTCGTCGGCGTCGACCCCGCGTGCTAACTGCGAACGACGAGGACCGGACACTTCGCCGCTTCCGCGACGGCCATGCTCACCGAGCCGAGCAGCATGCCGGCAAATCCCCCGCGGCCACGGCTTCCGAGGACTACCAGCTGAGAGTGCTCAGACTCGTCGACGAGCCAGCGTGCCGGCCGGTCGCACACGATCCGCCGCTGAATGTGGACATCCGGATATTGCTCCTGCCAACCGGCCAGGCGTTCGGCGAGCAGCTCGTTGCCCTGGTCCTCGTACTCGTGCCAATCCATGCCCAGTACGGGGAAGATACCAACGTCGCTCCAGGCGTGTAATGCCACCAAATCAACTTGTCGCCGCGATGCTTCGTCGAACGCCAACGCGGTGGCCGCCTCGGATGCAGGAGAGCCGTCGATGCCGACCAGCACAGGTGAGGTGTGATCCGCGGTAGGGGCTTCGCTTGGGTGAACGACCGCGACAGGGCAATGCGCATAATGCAGCAAGGCCCGGCTGACAGAACCCAGCAATGGCCCGGTTATCGCACCGAGGCCTCGGCTACCTACGACGATTACTTCCGCCGCCCTGGACGCCTTCACGAGGCCCGGAGCGACGTTGTCATGCAACACTTGGGCCTTGACCGAAGGCAGCTTCGCATTGCCAACCTCAGCCTGAAAGATCTTCTGCGCCTGTTCAATGGCGTCCTGAGCGTTTGCCTCTTGCCACTCGGCGTAACTCGACCGGAGGTATCCGACAGGCCATGTGACGACCACCGGGGCGACGACATGCACCATCGTGACATCCGCTTCACGCAATAGGGCCTCGCGGGCCGCCCACCGCACCGCTGCGTCGGACTCCGCCGACCCGTCAACGGCAACCATGATTGGGTGCTTCGACATTTCGCACTCCTCACGAGCCGGTTCAGCGCAGCCGTTACGCCGCTTACTTTTTCGGGTTGCGGCCCGCGGCGTTGCGCCGCCACCGTTCGTAACGCATGACGTTATGCCGGGCGGGGATCTGTGAAGCAGGGCCGTTAGTCCTTCGGTGTGATGTCAGTAGTCCTCGCGTTTCACCTTGAAATTCTTCCCTCGACCGCGCGGTCAGGAACAACGGGTGCGTTTGCGGGCTTGAGGCCGTTTGGCGCCATCGTTCGGGACCAATGCCTCCAGCCTCGATTTACGCCGGATCCTTAACGTCATCGATAGCCGCCGATCACTGAGGAGGACGCGAAATGTCCAAGCGCATCTCACATCACGGAGTCGTCGTAGGCGCCGACGGATCCCCGTCGTCACAGTTGGCGGTGAAGTGGGCAGCACGGGCGGCAGCGATGCGCCACGTCCCCCTTACCGTCGTTCACGTGGTCCCGTCACTATCGGTCGCGGCGTCGGCGCTGGCCTGGCCTGCGGGCCGGGTCCCTCAGGAGGTTCTCGAAATCCAGGAGAACGATGGCCGCAGGGTCATCGCCGACGCCATCAAGGTCGTCGAGGACAGCGCCACTGGCGGTAATCGGCCGGAGATCGACAGTGAAATGCTCTTCGGGAGATACGTACCGGCCCTTGTCGATCTGTCAAAAGACGCCCAGCTGATGGTGGTCGGATGCCGTGGCCGAACCGGACAGCATCGCTTGCTCGGGTCGGTCAGCACAGGGTTGATCCATCACGCCCATTGTCCCGTCGCGGTGATTCACGACGAGGTATCGTCCTCGCTTCAATCGCCGAGACTGCCGGTGGTGGTGGGGATAGACGGCTCGCGGGCGTCGGAGTTGGCGATGGAGATCGCGTTTGACGAAGCCTCATGGCGGGGCGTGGATTTGGTGGCGTTGCACGTATGGAGCGATACCGACATGTCCACCGTATTCGGGATTGACTCCTCGGCCGTGCAATCCGCGGCGGACAAGTCGCTTGCCGAGAGCCTTGCCGGCTGGCAGGAACGCTATCCGGAGGTCACGGTCCAGCGTGTGGTCGAGTTTGAGCGGCCCGTCCGTCATCTTCTCGAACAGGCTGAGAAGGCCCAGCTCGTCGTCGTCGGTAGCCACGGCCGCGGCGGATTCGCCGGGATGATGCTCGGTTCGGTCAGTACCGCCGTAGCGCAGGAGGCTCGCGTACCGGTCATCGTTGCGCGGCAGCACTAACGCAAGACTTTGTCCGACAGGGCATTTGATTGCCACAGCTACCTGCTACCTGTGATTGGACAGCGATAAGATTGATGCGGGCGCGCCCACTACGGAGTCAGCACGTGACACTGGCTCGCGACGACGAGGTCATGTCGAGTGACTACATCATGCGCAAAGTAGCCGATGTCCCTCGTCACGAAATCCGCGAATATCCTCTCAGCCATTCGAGATGTACCACGGCGAAGTGCAAGAGCAGGTCGCGGCCGACCACCTTGCCTTCTTGCGGCGACAGCTGATGCTGCACAAGGGCGACGTAATATGACGAACGGTGTGCGCTCGAGGGGTGCGGTCTCATGAGTTCTACGGATGACGATCGATCGGCCGAACCTACCGGCGAGGAGGAACCGGACTATCGCTTCACGCTGGCGAATGAGCGAACCTTCCTGGCGTGGATCCGGACGGCGCTGGCGTTGGTCGCCGGTGGCATCGCCGTCGTGCAGTTCGTGCCTGCCTTCGGGATTCCCGGGGTGCGGCATGGGCTCAGTTTGGTGCTGACCGCCGGGGGTGGTCTGTTGGCGGCGCTGGCGGTCCGGCGCTGGCAACGCGTGCAGGCCGCGATGCGCCGCAATGAGGTTCTGCCGCCGACATACGTTCCGTTGGTGCTCGCCGGTGCGATCTTCGCCGTGACCGTCTTGGTACTTGTGGTGCTGGTCGTCTGGCCGCCGGGTGGGCAGTGAGATGGCCGGTCAAACCCCCCGTCAACCCGGTCTGCCCGCAGAGCGCACCCTGTTGTCTTGGGAGAGAAGCGCATTCGGATTCCTGGTCGGCGGTGCGCTGGTGTTGCTCCGCCAGCACGGACCTCTCGGACCCGGACGGATATCGCTGGCGATCACCGCGGCGCTGCTCGTGCTGCTCGTCCTCGGGCTCGGTTACCGGCGATCGCAACAGATCAAAGCCAGCCCGGTCATCGCCGGCCGAGTCGTCATGCTCGCCCCTTGCGCGGAGGTTCTCCTGATTGGTGGCGCCACGGTTGGATTCTCGATGGCCATCGTCGTGGTGCTCCTGTTCTCAGCGTACCGCTAGTTGACGAGCTCCACCTTCTCGAGCTCCGGACCGGCGCTTGGCCTATCGGTTGTCGACGGCCTCGATGGAGTCGATTGCGGCCCGCAGCCTGATCGCTGCTTCGTCGGCGACCTCACGCAGGCCCGGTCGATCGGAAAGCTGGACCATCACCTGCGGATCCATCGCGTCGACGATCACCGCGTAATCACCAGCTGTAGTGTCGGCGCGTACGACGACGTTGCAGGGTAAAAGCAGACCGATCTGGCGGTCAGCGTTCACTGCGCGGTGCGCCAGCGGCGGGTTGCAGGCCCCTAGGATCAGGTAGTCCTCCATGTCCTCGCCCAACTTGGCCTTTAGGGTCGCCTTCATGTCGATCTACGGTCAGCACACCGAAACCCTGATCCGCCAATGCTTTATGGGTCCGATCGACCGCATCCTCGAACGTCGTGTGCAGTGTCGTTGACAATGCGTAACTCATTATCCCTCCAAGGTTTCGATGGGTAGGTCAGGCCAAGGCCAGGAACAGCTTCTCCAGCTCGGCCTCGGTCATCGGCTGTCTGGCTGTCGGCGGCCTCTCCGGTCAGGCATTCCCGCAGTCCGGTCGCAACGATTTTGAACCCGGCCTTGTCCAGGGCCCGCGACACCGCAGCAAGCTGTGTCACGACGTCCTTGCAGTCGCGGCCCTGTTCGATCATTGAGATCACTCCGCGAAAGCTGTCCCTGTGCACGGCGCAGCCTGTTGAGCACCGCAGCGATCGCGTCCTCGTCTCCAACCATGGGTGTTGCTCCTCTCTACGGACGGTAAAGCCATAGTACCCGCGGGGGTATTCCTGACGGTCCATCATGCGGGGGCCGGACCAGCGGTCGGAGCCCCAGTGCGGAGGCGACGCAGCGGGCAGTGGGCAAACCGCGTACACGCGAACGTCATGGCCGCGGCGATCGCGGTGAGTGCCGCGGCCGCGATTCCGACGCTCGGGTGGATCTCCTGGGCCAGGATGAGCGAGGACATCGCGAGCACGAACCAGCCGAAGATCCTTTCGCAGCGCATCGGGGTCGACCATCGCGGTCAGACGGGCGCCGACGAGAGCACCCGCCACGGCCGCGGCCGTTACCGCCAAGTGCCACCGTCCAGTTGATCTGGACGCTGGAACAGGTACCCGCCCAGGCCCGCGAACGACTTCATCGCGATCACGATCAGCGAGGTGCCCACCGCGATTGGCATCGGGAGCCCGCCGAGCAATGCCAGGGCGGGCACGACCAGGAACCGCCGCCGGCGCCGACCAGGCCGGTGACCAGGCCAACGACTAAGCCCTGCAGCGATGATCTTCGGCAAACGGGCAGGTGATGTCCGCCAGTCGGAAGCGTCGAATGTTCTTGCGTCCGTGAAGCATCGCGAACGGCCGTGGCGATCATCATCGAGGGCGAAACCGATCAGCAGGACTGGTCCCCGGGATGAAGCGTGCGAGCAGACCGCCGACATAGGCGCCGGCCATGCCGACGCTCGCCGAAGATCAGCCCGGTGCGCCATTGCACCCGGCCGGCCCGCGCGTGTGAGATGGCGCCGATCGCGCTGGTGACACCGACGACCAGCAGGGAGGTCGCGATGGCCTGCTTGGCGTCCATGCCTGCGACATAGGCCAAAAGTGGGACGGTCAAGATCGAACCGCCGCCGCCGAGCAAACCCAGCGCAATGCCGACGAACACGCGCAAGGCCGATGGTGAGCGCAATCATGATCGGCTAAGCTCGCTTTCTGGTCTGCGGACCGGAACCGATGAGCTGGGACACGATGCGTCTGGGCGTCGCAAGTGTGCGCCTCGGTTGTACGGCAGCTTGCGACAGCACCATGCCCATCGCGCAGGTATTGGTCAGCGACGCGAAGGTCAGTCCGCCGCCGATCGCGGCGGCCACCCACTTGAACTCGGGCACGGCCACGCTGGCCAGCACGCTGAAGAGCACGACCAAACCGGCGACCAGCCGGACCTGCCGCTCGAGGTCCCAGCGTTGCGCGCCGCGGTTGACCGCGAAGCCCTTGGCTTCCCAGGCAGTGATGCCGCCGTCGAGGATGTGCACGTTGGCTCAAGCCGGCTTCGCGCAGAGTCTGCTCGGCCTTGGGCGGCGCGCTGCCCGGAACGGCAGACCAGAACGACGTCCTCGTCGAGGTGCTTGATGATCTCGTCGCGGTGTTCCCGGAGCAGATCCAACGGCACGTTGTAGGCGCCGGCGATGTGGCGGTCTCGAACTCACCAGGGGTTCGGACGTCGAGCACCCGGGGCGGCCAGGTCGAATCCGAGTAGGTCGCTGAGGTTCTGCGAATCGATGGTGGCGGGTGCGGGTCATACCGGTGTCCTTTCAGGCGCGCGGTACAGCCTCTAATACCACCAGGGGTATATGTACGCTTCATACTACACATACCCCCGGGGGTAAATGCAAGCCGGGAATAATTATACCCCCTAGGGTACTTGACATACCCGTAGGGGTATAGGCACGTATGGCCTTACCCGCCGCCGAACGAAAGGACTGGCGAGATGAAATTCATCCAGTACTACTTGGACTGTCTGTCCCATGCGTCGTATCTCGATCGCTGACGAAACCACCGGTCGCGCAGTCGTTGTCGATCCGCAGCGTGATGTCGCCGAGTATCTGTCCGATGCCAAGGAGTTCGGCTATACGATCGAACTGCGTCATCGAGACGCACTTCCACGCCGACTTCCTGTCCGGCCACCTGGAACTGGCGAAAGCAACCGGCGCGAAGATCGTCTACTCCTCGGTCGCCGAGACCGAGTTCGAGTCGATGGGCGTCGCCGACGGCGAACGGTTATTCGCTGGGCGAGGTGACGCTGGAGTTCCGCCACACCCCAGGGCACACGCCCGAATCGCTGAGCATCGTGGTCTACGAGCATCCCGATGACGAGGTTCCCTACGGCGTACTGACCGGCGACGCGCTGTTCATCGGAGACGTCGGCCGACCCGACCTGCTGGCCTCGATCGGGTTCACGCGTGAGGAATTGGCCGACAAGCTATACAACTCGCTCGCACAACAAGCTGATGACCCTGCCCGACGCCACCCGGGTGTATCCCGGCGCACGGTGCGGGTTCGGCCTGCGGCAAGAATTTGTCAACAGACCGGTGGTCGACGATCGGGGATCAGAAGGAGACGAACTACGCCCTGCGCGCAGCCGACAAGGCCGACGTTCATGGAACTGGTCACCGAAGGGCAGCCACCGCGCACCGAGCTACTTCGTCTACGACGCGATCCTCAACCGCAAGGACCGTGAACTGCTGGACGAGACCAAGATGCCGACGGCGATGACCTATCGAACAAGTCCGCGAGGCGATCGAGCGGTGGCGCTCGTCTTGTCGACGGACGCAGCCCCGAGGAATTCGCCCAAGGTCACCTGCGCGCACGCCATCAACATCGGGCTCGAGGGCCGCTACGCCGAGTTCGCCGGGTCGGTCCTGCCCGCGGACGTCGACATCGTGCTGTTCACTGAGCCGGGTCAAGAACTGGAAGGCAAGAACCGGCTCGCCCGAATCGGTTTCGACCGGGTGATCGGCTACCTGGACCGGCCGTTCGAGGTGATGTTGTCCCATCGCGACGACGTTCGAGGTCGCATCGCGGCTGACCGCGAAGGCATTCGACCAACGCGCTTCGGAGCTGGCGGATCTGCAGATCGTCGACGTCCGCAACCCGGGTGAGGTCGCGGCGGGCACCATCCCGAACGCGATAGCCATTCCGGTGGGCCAGCTGCCGAGCCGGTTGGGCGAACTGGATCCGACCGAGCCGACGGTCGTGTATTGCGCCGGGGGCTACCGGTCCTCGGTCGCGGCAAGCCTGCTGCGGCAGAACGGCTTCACCGATGTGAGCGACATCCTGGGCGGCTATCGGCGCCTGGGACGATGCGCACCAGAACGCCTGAGCGACAGAAAGAAATGCAAAATGACCACCAGGAAACACCAGGTTCTCATCGTCGGCGGCGGCACGGCAGGTATCTCGGTCGCCGCGCGGCATTCTTCGCAAGGGCTTCTCCGACGTCGCCGTCATCGAGCCGTCCGACACGCATTACTACCAACCGCTGTGGACCCTCGTCGGCGGCGGCCGGGCGAAGGCGTCGACGACCGCCCGGTCCGAGGCCTCGGTGGTGCCCAAGGGAACGACGTGGATCAAGAACGCAGCGACGTGCCATTGAAGCGGACAACAACACGGTCGCCTGTGTCGACGGGGCGCTTACGAGTACGACGTGCTCGTGGTCTGTCCCGGGCATCCAACTCGACTGGGATCGCACCGAGGGAGTTGCAGGATGCGCTCGGCCACGCTGGGGTGTCGTCGAACTACCGGTTCGACCTCGCACCGCGTACGTGGGAATTCATCCGTGACATGCGTTCGGGCAGTGCGGTGTTCACGATGCCGACCGGGCCCGATCAAGTGCGCAGGCGCCCCGCAGAAGATCGCCTACCTGGCCAGCGACTACTGGCGATCCGCAAGGCGTGCTCGAGGACATCGATGTCCACCTGGTGGTGCCGACTCCGCGTCTATTCGGCATCCCGGCGATCGCCGACAGCCTCGACGCGGTCGCCTCGGACTACGGCATCACCGTTCACGCCGACGCCGAGGTGACCTCTGTCGACGCTGCAGGCACGCAAGGTCACCGTGGCGAGCGTCGCTCAGGGCGGACACCAAACGCGATGCTTCCCTACGACATGCTTCATGCGGTGCCGCGCCAATCCGCCCCTGACTGGATCAAATCGAGCCCGCTCTCGACCGGCGACGCAAACGGATACGTCGGCATCGACAAACACACGATGCAGCACGTGCGCCATCCCAACGTGTTCAGCCTCGGTGACGTCGGATCGTCACCGAACTCCAAGACCGGTGCCGCGATCCGTAAGCAGGCCCCGGTCGTGGTCGACAACATCGAGTCCTTTCTTAAAGGCCGACCGCTGAGTCGCCCGTACAACGGGTACGGGTCGTGTCCGATCGTCACGTCGTCGCACGCAATGCTGTTGGCCGAGTTCGACTACGACCTGAACCTGGCGCCGTCGTTCCCGCTCTTCGACTCGACCAAACCGCACCGTGCCTACTGGTATCTCAAGAAGTACGGTCTGCCGTTCATGTACTGGAACCTGATGCTCAAAGGCCTTGCCTAGCAATTCGACTGTCACACAAGGAAAGGACACCGCAATGGCAACCAAGAATCTGACCTATGACGACTTCGAGTCCACCGTCGTCGACAATCCGATCGTTGTCGTCGACTTCTGGGCGTCGTGGTGCGGGCCATGCCGGGCTTTCGCGCCCGTCTTCGAGCGGTCTTCGGAAGCGCACCCAGATGTCGTACACGCCAAGGTCGACACGCAGGCCGAATGCGACCTCGCCGCGACGCTGGAGATCCGCTCCATCTCGACCGTGATGGCTTTCCGGGACGGCGTGCTCGTCTACAGCCAGGCGGTGCCCTGCCGCCTGCTGCACTCGAGGATCTGATCACCCGCGTGAAGGCGCTGGACATCGCCGAAGTCCGCGCCAAGATCGCCGCACGGAAAGCCGCGGCGCGAGGATAGCCAGACTCGATCCGCCCGTGAAAACCGTATGGCCCGTTTAGATTACCTCTTACGCGCCACGATGACCGGTGTATGCGAGGCGTGGATCACGGCGGTACTGACTGAGCCCAGCAGCCTCCGGGCGAGACCGCCGCGGCCGTGGCTGCCGACCACCACCAGCTGAGCGGATTTGGACAACTCGACGAGGTGGCGTGCCGGATTGTCCAGAACCGTGGTGCGGCGAACCGAAGTGCCGGGATACCGTTCCACCCACCCGGCGAGAAGCTCAGCCAACGCCTCTTCCACCGACGGTTGAATCGTTGGCCAACGGTCGCCGAGAAATTCTGTGACGTCGCCATCGGTCCACGCGTGCACGGCCACCAGATCGGCGGCCCGCCAGGACGCTTCCTCGAAGGCCATCCCGACTGCCAAGTCCGATGTTGGCGAGCCATCAACCCCCACAACGACCGGCGCTTGCGCAGACTGCAGCTCCGAGGGTGAATCGCCGTGGACGATGCCGACAGGGCAATGAGCATGGTGAGCGACCTCGGTGCTCACCGACCCGAGCGCACCGCGTTTCAACGCCCCGCGCCCGCGAGAACCCACCACCACCATCTCGGCGTCTCTGGAGAGATCCACCA
This sequence comes from uncultured Actinomycetota bacterium, assembly GCA_963822305.1. GTDB lineage: Bacteria > Actinomycetota > Actinomycetes > Mycobacteriales > Mycobacteriaceae > Mycobacterium. The sequence goes on from CAWGHF010000017.1 coordinate 25,446, forward strand.
ACGTCGGAACGGGAGCTGAGACAAAGAACTTGTAGCCGATGTGTATAGGTTCCCCGTCGCCGGAACACGATTGGGCGATGCTGACTGCGTCGGTCACGACCCGTCGGCTCTCGGCTTCCTGCCACGCATCCACGCCGGGCGGAACCGGGACCTGAGGCCACGTCATCACCGGTATCAAGGCATTCACGACGGTAAGTGCGCTCTTGCGCATCACCGCTTCTTGGGTAGCCCATCGCACAGCAGCATCTGATGCAGCCGAACCGTCGACGCCCACGATGATTCCGGAACTGGCTTCCGAGGAATCCGCCATCTCGATCTCCCTATGCTTGGACTTTGCCGGTTGGACGCTCCCTGGCGGAGCTGTCACGCGCGCATTGGCTCAGCTAGCACGGTAGTTGCCCTATGGCCGTCCGTTCGTGGGGCAATGGTCCGCAGCAATGGGGTATTTAGACCTTTCTAGACCTTCATTCTGAGGCCCCTCAATGCGAATGCGATAGCTCGCTGACCAGCCTTCAGCTGGTATGTCGGTGGTCCTCCGCGTAGGCCCTGATGACAGCCGCAGTATCTCCGTCGAACCGCAAGAATTCTTGGTTGAGCAGTTCGGCGAGGCTGTCGACGGCAGCGGTGATGAGCCCACCTGCGAGCCGTGTCTGCGGATGCGCACTGTCAGTGGCCTCAACGGCAAGCGCGGTGGCGTATTCAAGCGAGGCCGCCAACGAAGCGTCGGCCTCGAGGTCGCGAAAGTAGTACGTCGCACCGTACTGAGTGAAGTCGTTTCGGGCTTCGACGATAGCGGCGGCAAGTCCGGTGAGAACGTCAGTGGGGACGCTGTCGATCCCCAGGGTCGGGTTTGCTCGGCGCGCCTCCCGCAGCGTCGAGAGTTGCAGCGCCAGAACACGTCTGCGGTGCAGGGCGGGGTAGATCTGGAGAACCCAGGACACCGCGGCGGTGAGCAGCATGAAGCCGAACAGAGCCTCCAGCGGAACGATCACGCGAAGAAGCGGCGACGTGGGCACGATATCGCCGAACCCGAGCGTTCCGATGGTCACCAATGACACATACAGCGAATCGAGCACGTTGTTGCGGTGAGCGGGATTCAGTTCGGAGCCGTAGGCGAAGCCATTGGGCATCTGTGCGAAGTACACCATCGCCCAGCCGAGCACCGCTATTGCCCCCCAGGTAAGAACGACCAGTGCGATTCCCAGCGGACCGGTCAACGATGCGATTCGGCGATCTGACCGGAATAGCCGCAGCAGCCACCAGACGAACTTCATCACTTGTGGCGCAATGCTGCCGTGGCCGATCGGGTGGAACAGCGTGTGGAACACGTCGCGGACCACCACTGCTACGAGCAGAGCCCCGGCCACTGCGATCGTCCAGTCCATCAAGGGCGAACCCGCGTGCCTGCTGTGCCGTCGACGATCTTCGCGATGTCGACAAGCGATCCGATGACTGCCTCATTGCCCGTGGTCCGCGTAAAGCTGCACGCGGCTTCGACTTTGGGGCCCATTGAGCCTGCGGGCAAGTCCAGTCGCTCGAGGTCCCCGGCAGTGACGAGACCAAGGCGAGTCTGGTCCGGCGTTCCCCAGTCGGTGTAGACGCCGTCGACGTCGGTGGCGATGACGAGCAGGTCGGCGTCGAGTTGCCGGGCCAGCAAGGCCGATGCGAGATCCTTGTCGATGACGGCTTCCACGCCGTGCAGCTTTCCGTGCTCGTCATACATCGTGGGAATACCGCCACCGCCGGCGCAGATCACGATCGTGCCCCGCTCGACCAGGCTACGAATCGGTCCGATCTCGAAGATACGCTTAGGTTTTGGGCTGGCCACCACCCGGCGGAACATGTCTCCGTCCGCCGCGATCGTCCAGCCGCTGGCGGCCTTGAGGCGTTCGGCGGTCTCCCGGTCGTAGACCGGACCGATCGGCTTGGTGGGGTGGTCGAACGCGGGGTCGTCGCGATCCACCTCGATCATCGTCAGCACCGTCGCGAGTTGTTGCTCGGCGGGGAGCAGGTTGCCGAGTTCCTGCTCGATGACGTAGCCGATCATCGCCTCGGTCTGAGCGCCGAGTACGTCGAGCGGGTAGGGCGCGACGTCGTGGTAGGCCGCGGCTTGCAATGCCAGCAGGCCCACCTGCGGGCCGTTGCCGTGGGCGACCACGATCTCGTTACCGGGTGCCACCGCGGCGATGGCTTCGGCTGCCGTCCGGATGTTGGCCCGCTGGTTCTCCGCGGTCATGGGTTGCCCGCGCTGCAGCAGCGCGTTGCCGCCGAGCGCGATCACTATGCGCATGACGTCCCTCAACTGAGGGCGGCCACCAGGACCGCCTTGATCGTGTGCATCCGATTCTCGGCCTGCTCGAAGGCGATGTTAGCCGGACTCTCGAAGACATCCTCGGTGACCTCGATACCATTCGCGAGGTACGGGTATTGAGCGGAGATCTGTGCGCCGACCTTCGTCTCGCAGTTGTGGAATGCAGGCAGGCAATGCATGAACTTCACCCTCGGATTGCCTGCCGCACGCATCAGTTCGGAGTTGACCTGAAACGGGAGAAGCATGTCGATGCGGTCGCCCCACGTCTCGACGGGCTCACCCATCGACACCCATACGTCGGTGTAGATGAAGTCGACGCCGCTCACCGCCTTCAGCGGATCGTCGGTGACGGTGACCCGGGCCCCGGACGCGGTCGCGAAGTCCTGGCACATCGTCACATGCTCGTCGCTGGGAAACAGATCGTGCGGCGCGCCGATTCGGACGTCCATGCCGAGCTTGGCGCCCACCAGGAGCAGCGAGTTGGCCACGTTGTTGCGTCCGTCCCCGACGAACGCGAAAGAGATGTCGGTCAACGGTTTAGGGCAGTGCTCGGTCATCGTGAGAACATCGGCAAGCATCTGGGTGGGGTGGAACTCGTCGGTGAGACCGTTGAACACCGGCACCCCGGCATACTCGGCCAACTCCTCGACGATCTCCTGGCCGGCGCCGCGGTACTCGATCGCGTCGTACATCCGGCCGAGCACCCGCGCGGTGTCCTTCATCGACTCCTTGTGCCCGATCTGCGAGGAGTTTGGATCGATATACGTGACATGGGCGCCCTCGTCGTACGCAGCCACCTCGAAAGCACAGCGTGTGCGCGTCGAGGACTTCTCGAAGATGAGGGCGATGTTCTTACCCGCCAGAGTGGAATGAGCGAGGCCAGAGTACTTGGCCCGCTTGAGATCCCGCGACAGGTCCAGTAGGTAGAGCAGGTCCCTGTCCGTGTGATGGACAAGGCTGAGCAGGCTGCGGTTGCGATTGTTGAACGCCATGGGCTGTTCCTTCGGTGGATGCGATCAGGTGTAGAGCGGATCGCGCTGGATGGGGCAGGTCATGCACCGGCCGCCTCCGCGGCCCCGGCCCAGCTCGCTGGCGTCGATGGTGACGACCTCCACACCCGCCTTGCGCAGGGCGGTGTTGGTCAGAGTGTTGCGGTCGTAGCCGATGACGACACCCGGCTCGAGCGCGACCACGTTGTTGCCGTCATCCCACTGCTCACGCTGGATGCCGTAGACGTCGCCGGCGGTGACTACCACCCGGAAGTCCACGCCGACCGCGTCGCCGATCGTCTCGATCAGCCCCTTCGGTTCGCGCCGGACGTCCAGGCGGGACGGCGCGGTCTCGTCGGGGCGCAGGCTGATCGGCACGATGCCGTCGACGACCGGCGCAAAAGCCGTGACCAGGTCGCGGTCACAGAACGTGAACACGGTGTCGAGGTGCATGGCGGAGCGGGTCTTCGGCAGGCTGGCGATGATGACCCGCTCGGCCGCCCCTGCGGCGAAGAGATTGCGTGCGACCTGCGTGATGGCCTGATGCGACGACCGCTCGCCCATGCCGATCACGACGAGCCCCTTGCCGATCGGCATCACGTCGCCGCCCTCGAGCGTGCCCAGCCCGTGGTCGGTGGGCGCACCGTCGGGGTCGCCCAGCCACACGTCGTACTTCTCGTCGGCGAAGGCGGGGTGGAACTTGTACACCGCGGTGGTGAGCAGCGTCTCCTGGCGTCGTGCCGGCCAGTACATCGGGTTCAGTGTCACGCCCCCGAAGATCCATGCCGAGTTGTCGCGCATGAACTGCGTGTTGGGCAGCGGTCGGAGGACGAACCCGGCAGGGTCCAAGTCGTTGAACAACGACAGGAAGGCGCTGTCCACCTCTCCGATGACGTCCTGATAGGCGACGCCGCCAATGAGGAACTCCGCCAACCGGTCTGGCGCCAACTCGGTCAGCCAGGCCCGGATCTCGCGGGTGAGTCCCGGACCGACCAGATCGTCAGTCACCTTGCGGTCCAGCAGCCAGTCGCGCGCGTCGGGCTTCGCCACGACGTCGGCGAGCAGGTCCTGGAGCTCGAGCACCTCGACGCCGCGGTCGACCATCTTGGCGACGAAGTCGAAGTGGTCGCGGCGGGCCTGCTGAAGCCAGATGACGTCGTCGAACAGCAGCTCGTGGCAGTTGTCCGGGGTGAGCCGTTGATGGGCAAGGCCCGGCGCGCAGACCATCACCCGCCGCAGCCGCCCCGCCTCCGACCACACGCCCAGCCGGGAATCGGTGCCGTTCACAGGACTGCGAGGTTGCCGGTGGCCATCATCACGACGGCCGCGACCGAGGCCAGTGCCACCACCCCGACGACAACCCACTCGGGCGCCGTGAAGGTGGGCAGGCGGCTTTCCCTGCGGGCCCACACGAACAGCGCACTGCCGACAAGGTAGAACACCGCGGCGATAAGCAGGTACTCCAGACCGCCCGCGTAGACCAGCCACACGGCGTACGCCAGGCCGATCACCCCGATGACGAGGTCGCGGGTCCGGCCGTGGCCGGACTCGTAGGTCTCACCGCGCACGGCCAACAGCACCTGGTACGCCGCCGACCACAGATAGGGGAGCAGGATCAGGGATGTGGCGAGGTAGACCAGGTTTGTGTAAGTGCTCTCGTTGGCCAGTGTCCACAGCAGCAACGCCTGCACGCACAGATTGGTCACCCACAACGCGGTCGCGGGAGCCCCGTGCGCGTTCTCCTTGGCCAGCGCCTTCGGCATTACACCTTCCATGGCCGGCAGCCGAAGGATCTCAACGCACAGCAGCACCCACGCGATCAATGCGCCGAGCAGCGAGACAACAAGGCCGATGGAGATGAAGGCCGCGCCCCAGCTGCCGACCTCGTTCTCCAGCACGCCGGCCATCGACGGATCGGGCACACCCGCGAGTTCGGCCTGGGCCATCAAGCCGTAGGACAGCAGGTTGACCAGAAGCAGCAAGGCCAGTACCCCGGCGAAGCCCATGACCGTGGCGCGACCGACATCCTTGCGCTTCCCGGCGCGCTGCGAGTAGACGGCCGCACCCTCGATGCCGATAAACACCCAGACGGTCACCAGCATCATGTTCTTGACTTGAGACATGGTGTCGCCGAGCGTCGCCCCGTCGATCTGTGTTGCCTTGCCCCAGACGTCGGCAGTGAACAGCCCCGCCTTGAATCCGACCGCGGCGATGGCGATGAACACGACAATCGGCACCACCTTGGCGATGGTGACCACGACGTTCACCACCGCGGCCGTCTGCACACCGCGCAGCGTCATCGCATGGACGATCCACAAGACGATGGACGCGCCGATGATCGCGGGTACCGTTGTGCCGCCCTCGAACTGGGGGAAGAAGTAGCCCAGCGTCGAGAACAGCAGAACCAGGTACGCCACGTTGCCCACCCAGGCCGACATCCAATAGCCGAAGGCCGATGTGAAGCCGATGTAGTTGCCGAATCCGGCTCGCGCATAGCCGTACACGCCGCCGTCGACGTCGGGTTTACGAGTGGCCAGTGTCTGGAATACGAAGGCCAGCATCAGCATGCCGACGCCGGTGATCGCCCAACCGATGATGAGTGGACCTGGCGCGGCGCTGCCGGCCATCTGGGAAGGCAACGCAAAGATGCCGCTGCCGATCATTGACCCGACGACGAGGGCCGTCAGGGCGACCACGCCCAGACCTGCCCTCGGACCGACGGGACGCGATTCAGCGGGTTTAGCGATTGTGCTTTGTGACATCGTTGACTCCCAGTCGGGCGGTGCGCGGTCGCAGATGGCGAGTCGCATGACTGACGCTATGGATGCGTCGAGTGCATATGAGGAGTCTTTAGTCCCTGACAGGCGGCGTAGGTCCCCGGCTAGCCGATCCGGTATCTGGCCGAGTGCTTCGCCAAGCGCGTACGCCTGAGGCAGCCCCATTGCGTGCGAGGACACCACCCCGGCGTCGGCTTCGTCGCCGGGCATCCACCGTCGGATCCGGCCTGGATCGCTGCCATCTCCCATCGCCGCGTCGACCACGACCGCGAGCCGGGCACCGGCCCAGGCTTCGAGGATCGTTGCCGGATCACCGATATCGGTCACCACCCGTACGCCGGGGAGGTTGCGCTGGGCGATGTCTTCGGCCACCGCAAGGCCCACCCCGTCGTCGCGGCGGAAACCGTTGCCGATTCCGATGACGACGGTGAGGCTCATCGACGGTCGACCGTTAGCGTCAGAAAGTGCGCCGAGCACGAGATGCAGGGGTCGTGATTGCGAATCGACTTCTCGCACAGCGCAGTCAATGTCTCGTCGTCCAAGTTCAGGTTCGCGGCGACCAGGCCGGCCATCTCGTGCTCGATGGCCGCCTGGTTCTGTGCGGTCGGCGGCACTATCGTCGCCGCCCGCACCAGGCCGTCGTCCCCGATCTCGTAGCGGTGATACAGCAGTCCGCGTGGCGCCTCGCTGACGCCGTGCCCGACGCCGGCGCGGAACGGGACGTCGACGAATGCGCGCGCAGGCCGCTCGTATTCGGCGATGATGCGCAACGCCTCCTCGATCGCATACACCACCTCGACGGCGCGAACGACGATGCTGCGAAATGGGTTTCGGCACTGCGCGCCGAGCCCAGCATCGGCGGCCGCTTGGCGGGCCACGGGTGACAGCAGGGACGAATTAAGCGAGTACCGCGCCAGTGGGCCGGTCAGAAAGCGGCCGCCATCCAGGGTTGGTTGCACGGCGGTGGAGTGTTGCACCTGTGCTTCGACCCCGTGGTCGGTGAACTCCGACACGGCGAACGTAGGTCCCGCGCTTCGCGAAATGGTGCCGTTTTCAATCGCGTACCGGTCGGGCTCGGCGAGCGCCAGCAGTTCGTGGTCGAATTCGACGTCTGGAAAGTCGAATTCGGCGACCGACCGCGCGGTGAACAACGCATGGTCGAGCGCGCCGCGCAGCATCTCGGCGAGCGGCCGGAGCTCCGCAGGCGCCGGCACCGAGTAGAAGCCACCCAGACGCACATTAACGGGGTGGATCGCGCGTCCGCCGATCTGCTCCATCAGCCGGTTCCCGGCCTTCTTCAGCGCGAGTCCGCGCTCGATCAATTCCGGGCGGTCCCTGGCGAGGGTGATTGCGTCCGGATAACCCAGAAAGTCGGGCACGTGCAGCAGATAGATATGTAAGGCGTGACTGTGGATCCATTCACCGCAGTACAGCAGCCGGCGCAGCGCCACAAGTTGAGGGTCGACCGTCACCCCGCAGGCGTCTTCGATCGCATTGCAGGCGCTCACTTGGTAGGCCACGGGACAGATGCCGCACACTCGAGCCGTGATGTCCGGGGGCTCCGTATATTTCCGGCCGCGGAGGAAGGCCTCGAAAAAGCGCGGCGGCTCGTAGATCTTCAGCTGGACTGTGTCCACCGCGCCGTCGCGCATGGTGACGTGCAGTGCCCCTTCCCCTTCGACGCGGGTCAATGCTCCGACGGACAGGGTGCGGATTTCGGGACTCATTCGTCATTCCGCTCGGCATTGAACGGCGTGACGTTGAACGTCGAGAACACCCGCTCGACGTCGTCGCCGGACATGCCATCGCGGCGCAAAAGGGGAATCAATGCCGCGGTATTCGGCGTTGCCGCAGGGCCGAAGCATCCGTAGCAGCCGCGGTGAAACGTCGGGCAGAGCGCGCCGCAGCCGGCGTGTGTCACCGGTCCCAGGCAGGGGATTCCGTCGGCCACGACCACACAGGTCACTCCACGGTTCTTGCATTCGGTGCACACGGTCTTGGCGGGCAGTCTCGGCTTACGCCCGACCAGCAGAGAGGCAAGCGTTTCGAGCAGCTGGCCGCGGTCGATCGGACAACCCTGCAACTGGTAGTCGATCTCGACGTGTGCCGACGCGGGAGTCGAGGTGGCGAGCGTGTCAATGTATTCGGGCCTGGCGTACACGACGGACGTGAACTCTTCGATGTCGGCGAAATTGCGTAGCGCCTGCACCCCACCGCCGGTGGCGCACGCGCCGATCGTGACCAGGGTCGTGGACTGCGCGCGGATCTCCTTGATGCGCCGTTCGTCGGCGGCCGTGGTGATCGAGCCCTCCACGAGCGACACGTCGTACGGTCCGGCGACGACCGCGCTGGAGGCCTCCAGGAAGGTGGCGATCCGGACCTCTTCGGCGATCGTGAGCAGTTCGTCCTCGCAGTCCAGCAGCGTCAACTGACAGCCGTCACACGAGGCGAACTTCCATACCGCCAGGGTGGGGGGACTCATCTACAGCTCCTTGACCTGCAACAGCGGCTCGGCGATGTCGTAACCGACCACCGGTCCGTCGCGGCACAGCAGCAACGGGCCGAGCTGACAGTGTCCGCACCAGCCGATCCCACACTGCATATTCCGTTCGAGTGATACGCGAATATCCCGCTGTGACATGCCCTTTCGCACCAACTCGTTGGCGCCATTGCGCATCATAGGTTCGGGTCCGCACAGGAATGCCGTCGTACGCTCCGGCTGAAGCGGCATCTTGCGCAGCGGCTCGGTGACGAAGCCGACCTCGCCCGGCCAACCCTGCACGGGGATGTCGACGGTTTGATGCACCTCGATGGATCCATCGGATATCCAGCCATGGAGTTCCTGCCCGAAAAGGAAGTCGTCGCGGGACCGGGCGCCCGCGATCAGCGTGACCGTGCGGTAGCTGTCACGGTTTGAAAGCGCTTCGATCACGACGGGTCGCAGGGGAGCCAGGCCCACGCCGCCGGCGACGATGACCAGATCACGGCCGACCGCCTCGGTCATGCCCCAGCTGGTTCCGAACGGGCCGCGCATGCCGATCACCGTGCCCGGCTGTGCGTCATGCAGGGCACGGCTGACGGCGCCGACCGAGCGGATCGTGTGGGTGATGGTGTCGTCGGCAGTTGTCGGCACTCCGCTGACCGAGACGGCGATCTCGCCGATCCCGAAGGCGTACATCATCATGAACTCGCCGGGTCGGGGTGCGGGCAGCGGTTCGCCCACCGGTCGCAGGCGTAGTGTCGCCGAATCGCGGTTCTCGGCGACTCGGCTGTGAACGCTGTACGGCACCGGGCTCATCGCGGACGGCGTTTGCGGCCACGTCGCGGTGTCAGTCATCGCCGTCCTCCGCCAGAGTGGCCAGAACGTTCATCTCCTCGGTGATGTCAATACCGGTGGGGCACCACGCGATACAGCGTCCGCAGCCCACGCAACCCGAAGTGCCGAACTGGTCATGCCAGGTCCCGAGTTTGTGCGTGAGCCAATGCCGATATCGCGAAGGCACGCTCTGCCGGACGCTGCCCTCGTGCACGAAGGTGAAGTCGAATTCGAAGCAGGACGCCCACTCCATCCAGCGCTCGGCGTGTTGTCCGGTGAGGTCGGTGACATCCTCGACGCTCGTGCAGAAGCAGGTTGGGCACACCATGGTGCAGTTACCACACGTCAGGCAGCGGCTTGCGACCTCGTCCCAACGCGGTGACTCGCGCGACTCGATGAGTAGGTTCCGTAGATCCCCGGCGGGCATCTGCCGGCCCATCTTGTGCGCGGCTGCCGCGACATCGCTTCGTGCCGAATCGATTTCGGCTTCTTCGGCGTCGCGCTGGGGAAGCGCGGCAAGCACGTCGGCGCCGTCGTCGCTTCCGACCTCCACGACATAGCGCCGACCACCGTCGTCGATGCGTTCGGTCAGTGCCAGGTCATAACCGGGACCCACGGCCGGACCTGTCCCCATCGACGCGCAGAAGCACAGGCCACCCGGTTCTGTGCAGTTGACTGCGACGACGAAGATCCGGCCAAGTCGACCGACGAATCCCTTGTCGGGATGTGAGCCCTCACCCAGCACGCCGTTCAAAATGGTGATAGCCGATAAATCGCAGGCTCGCACACCAATGAACGCGTATCGCGGCGACTCCTCCGGCTCGGTGCCGTCGGACGACCACAACTGCTGACGCGGCGGATGCAGGAATTGTTTCCACGACTGCGGGCCGGCCGAATGGCCGAACAAGGCGTCGTCGTCGCGTCGGCGCAGCCGATAGTGCCCGGGACCGACGTCAACCCCCCAACCGGTGGGCAGCTCGTCGGCCGAAGTCAGCTCGGCCAGGACGATCGCATTGTCCGATACCGTCGGGCCGACGACCCGGTACCCGCGGTCGATGAGCACGGAAACGAGATGCGCCAAGCCTGCGGCGCCGATCACGCGCTAGTCATGGAAATGATCGTGCGCCCTTTTCCACGTCGATGGAGGACTATTCGGTCCCAAGAACTGATGCCAAAGGTCCTTATCGGGGTCGTTGGTTCGTCGTTTGAAGGACTTTGGACCACTCCGACTGCCACCTGCGGTCGGTAATGTCGCGATCATGACCAATGAGTCTCAACCGATCTCGATCCTGTCCGAGACCGAGTGCTGGAATCTGATGTCGAGCAGGGCGTTGGGACGCCTCGTGACGGCTGTCGATGGCCAGCCCGAGATCTTCCCAGTCAACTTCGTCGTCCAGCACCGAACAGTGCTGTTTCGTACTGCGGAGGGCACCAAACTGGTCAGTGCGGCGATCAACAACAACGTTCTGTTCGAAGTCGATGACCACAATGTGGTGGAAGGTTGGAGCGTGATCGTCAAGGGGATGGCACGCACCCTGCGCACCGACGAGGAGATCGACGAGGCAGAGCGAGCGCAGTTACTTCCGTGGACGGCTACCGTGAAGCAACATTTCGTCCGCATTCGCCCCATGAGCGTCACCGGTCGGCGATTCGCCTTCGGCTCCGAACCCGACCGGGAATTCAACGTCGTTTAGGCGACCTTCAGCGCGGCGCTTGATGCCACGAAGCATTCCCCGAGTCACCAGCGCCTTCGCCGGGGCCGCGCATTCGATGGCCACCGCGTCGGCCCAGTGGCGCCGCCGTGTCCGGGATCGCACCAGAAGCCGGCAGCGATCTTCCCAGTACGGAATAACGTGGAACGACCAAACGGCGTCCAGGGGATGCGCCGGTGGGCCCGCGCACAGCATGACGGCCTGCTTTTCGATGACCTCGGCAACGGTGAGGGCAAAACCGTCTCGAAGACCCATCCAGCCCCTTGGCGCCAGGCGGACCCGATCGCCTGGAGCGAGCCGCTGCCATTCGGGATGTATCCGATCGGCGTTGTGGTAATCCAGGCCGACGAAGTTCTCCAGCGTTTCGTAGCTGTACAGGCCGCCACGGTCCTGGCCCATCTGTACCAACCACGGCCACACCGCATTCGCCGACGCGTTGATCCACACCGCCTCCGTTGTTCGGACCACAGGGCGATCGAGCAGCTCGTCACCGGGCAAGTACTTGGCGCACTCTTCCTTGGTCGTGCCCCAGTTGCGGTAGTACCGCCTTGCGGCATAAAGGAAAGCCGCGGCTGCCGCGCCGCGCATCGTCTTCGTCGTCATGCGTTAACCGTCCGCCGGGATGCGCCCCGGCGCGACCGCCAAATGGCCCCCCTGGCCGGGACTTCGGTCTCTATTCGCAGTCGGCGCGCCGTGGTCTGATTCATCCCATGAGCAGCGATCAGCATGACCGAGCCCGCAAGCGCTGGACTGTGGCGATCGAGATGGACGAACACGATGGCCATACCCGCGCCAAGGCGAGGTTGGGCTGGCGTGACCAGACCGCGGTAGGCATCGGCATGGCAAGGCTCAATCTGGACGACCGCAAGGTCGCCGACATCGGCGACGAACTGGCCGCCGCACGTGCCTTAGCCGACCTCGCCAGGCGGATGATGGCCGCCACGATCCACGACATCGAAGCGGTCACCAACGAACCGGTGACATCGCTGCATTAAGGCGAGAGAGGGCGCTTTGGACCCAGGCGCTGAGGACCTTGGACTCTTCGTTATGTTCAACGCTTTTCCTAGCGTCGGCATATGGGCAAACAAAGGACATGGCTGGCCGACCTGATGGCAGCGGTTGGCGCCATCGCGCTTTCTCGTGGCCCGCTGGAGCAGTGGATATCCCGCTGGGGTGCAGACGACGAAGAGATCACCGCCGTCCTTCCCGGTGACGAACTCGTGGCGGCCGACCTATCGAGGACTACCCGGGCGCTCACCATCGACGCGCCGGTGGAGATGGTGTGGCCCTGGTTAGCGCAGATCGGCGAGGATCGCGGCGGCTTCTACAGTTACTCATGGCTGGAAAGGGCGGCGGGTGCACACATTCACAACGCGAACACGATCCACTCCGAGTGGCAGAACATCCGCGTCGGCGACACGGTATGGCTGGCGCGTCGATATGGCGAACGGGCTCGGCAGGTGGTCGCGGCGGTCAAGCTGAAATCGCACTTGGTGCTGATGTCACCTGATGACTTCCGACGCGTGCGGCGCGGCGAAAAGGCTTCCGGCGCCTGGACCTTCTGCCTGCGCCGGCAGATCGGATGGACACGGCTGATCGTTCGTGGCAGCGGCGGGGCAGTCGGCCATAGCTTGTTCGACATTCCTCACTTCGTCATGGAGCAGAAAATGATGCGGGGGATTCGTGATCGCGCCGAGCAGGCCAGACGAGAACAGACCACGGCATTCATCCGCGAGGAGTATCAGAGCATCCAGCATGAGCAACTGGGTAAGCCGGTGCAAACCACCAGCCACGTCAAGTAATTGATCAGTTTCGTGCCCACCTAGTCCGCCCGCGTGGACAATGGGGGCCGTGGCCGACGAGGTCGAGCCAGGCGTCGAGACCAGCATGCGCCCGCTCCGCGATACGTTATCCCAACTGCGCCTCCGCGAGCTGCTCATGGAGGTCCAGGACCGTGTCGAGCAGATAGTCGAAGGCCGCGATCGGCTGGATGGCCTGGTCGAGGCCATGCTGGTGGTCACGTCCGGGCTCGAGCTCGATGAAACCCTGCGAACGATCGTGCACACCGCGATCGAGCTCGTCGAAGCCCAGTACGGCGCGCTGGGTGTCCGCGGGCACGACCATGAACTCGTCGAGTTCATCTACGAAGGCATCAATGAAGAGATGCACGCCCAGATCGGCCACCTGCCCGAGGGGCTGGGCGTTCTCGGCGTGCTGATCGACGACCCAAAACCCATCCGGCTCGATAACATCTCGCACCACGCTGCTTCTGTCGGCTTCCCGGCACACCACCCACCGATGCGTACATTCCTCGGAGTGCCGCGTACGGATCCGCGACGAGGTATTCGGCAACCTGTACCTGACTGAGAAGGCGGGTGGACAACCATTCAGCGAAGACGACGAGGTGCTGGTTCAGGCGCTCGCCGCCGCTGCCGGCATCGCGATCGACAACGCCCGGCTCTACGAGCAGTCGCAAACTCCGGCAGTCCTGGATCGAGGCCACGCGTGACATCGCCACCGAGTTGCTGTCCGGCACCGATCCGGCGCGGGTGTTCCGGCACATCGCCGACCAGTGCAGGCACCTCAGCGGTGCAGAAATGACACTGGTGGCGGTACCGGACGATCCCGAGCTGCCGGCGGCCGAAGCGGAGCAGCTCGTGGTCACGGCGACGTCGGGAGACGGCCCAGCCGTCAGCGTTGCAGAGACTTTCCCCTCAGCGGCACGCCCATCGGCGAGTCGTTCGTCCGGCGTGTGCCGGGACGTTTCGACAGCCTGGAGATCTCTGACGAGATTGACCCGACCGGTCCGGCGCTGGTCCTGCCGCTGCGGGCAACAGATACTGTCGCCGGTGTCTTGGTCGCGCTTCGACCCGTCGGGGCGCAGCCGTTCAGCGCCGACCAGCTCGACATGATGGCCGCCTTTGCCGACCAGGCCGCCCTGGCTTGGCAGCTGGCAAGCACGCAGCGCCGGATGCACGAGCTCGACGTGCTCACGGATCGGGACCGCATCGCCCGCGACCTGCACGACCACGTGATCCAGCGCCTGTTCGCTGTCGGTCTCGCCCTTCAGGGCACCATCCCACGGGCGCGGTCTCCCGAAGTGCAGCAACGGCTTATGGACTCCGTCGACGATCTTCAGGGAGTCATTCAGGAGATTCGTACGGCGATCTTCGACCTGCATGGTGGGTCATCGGGAGTGACCCGGCTACGGCAGCGCCTCGATGAAGCCATTGCCCAGTTCTCGACCCCCGACCTACGCACCTCTGCGCAGTACAGCGGTCCGCTCTCGGTCATCGACGTTGCGCTCGCCGATCACGCGGAGGCCGTCGTGCGTGAAGCCGTGAGCAACGCCGTGCGGCATGCTGACGCCACCACGCTGACCGTCAACGTCGCCGTCGGTGACGACCTGTGCATCGAGGTGATCGACGACGGTAAGGGTATCGCCGACGACGTCACCCCAAGCGGGCTGACAAATCTGCGCCAGAGGGCCGAAGACGCGGGCGGCTCTTTCTCGGTCGATGCGATTCCTGCCGGCGGTACGAAATTGAGATGGTGCGCTCCGCTGCCGTGACACCTTGGCTCCGATGCTAGTTGGCGCCCTGTGTACTGGGCAGCGATAAGGTCGTTCGTCGCATTTAGGAATGGTGCAATCACCAGGCCTGCCGAAGAAGAGCAGGCAGAGCTGACGTTTCAGCGCGCAACGATTCCGGGGAGGATCGTCAATGATCGCCACCAGGCGCTTGAGCGACTGGGTGCCGGGAGTTGAACAGCTCCGCAGGTATCAACGCGGGTGGCTTCGAGGAGACGTCGTCGCGGGCTTGACGGTGACGGCTTACCTTGTGCCACAGGTGATGGCCTATTCGACTTTGGCGGGGCTTCCCGCAGTCACCGGGTTGTGGGCGGCCATCGTTGCACTAACTGTGTACGTCTTGTTCGGCTCGTCCCGGCAGCTGTCGGTCGGACCGGAATCGACGACCGCGTTGATGACGGCTGCCGTGCTCGCGCCGATGGCGGCCGGCGACAGTGTGCGCTATGGCATGCTCGCGGCCACTCTTGCCGTACTGGTCGGTGCAATCTGTTTGATCGGTGCGCTGGCACGGTTGGGGTTCTTGGCCAACATGCTTTCGCGACCGGTGCTGGTGGGCTACATGACGGGGATCGCGATCCTCATGATTGCAAGCCAGCTCGGCAAGATCACCGGCACGCCGGTGTCGGGTGACGAATTTGTCGGTCTGATGCGATCGTTCGCCCGCAGTATCGACCAATACCACTGGCCGACGATGGCCTTGGCGGCATTGGTTCTGCTACTGCTGCTCGGGTTTGGGCGTTGGGCACCAAGAGTGCCGGGCCCTTTGATTGCGGTGCTCGCGGCGACCGTGGGTGTGGTCGTGCTGTCGTTGCAGACCAAAGGGATTGAGGTCGTTGGCACCATCCCCGCCGAGTGGCCCGCGACGGGTCTGCCGCGCGTGGCGCCCAGCGATGTGGTGGCGCTGATCCTGCCTGCCGTCGGAATCGCGATTGTCGCCTTCTCCGACAACGTGTTGACTGCGCGGGCTTTCGCGACAGGCGATGGCGATGAGATCGACGCGAACGCAGAACTGCGCGCACTCAGCGTCGCAAATGTGGGCGTCGGCCTCACTCACGGGTTTCCGGTCAGCTCCAGCGGATCTCGGACCGCATTAGGGGACGCCGTCGGTAGTCGCACTCAGTTGTACTCAATGGTGGTGGTGGCTTGTGTATTAGCGGTCGTGCTGTGGGGGCGTAATGTGCTGGCGCACTTCCCGATCGCGGCGCTGGGCGCCTTGGTCGTCTATGCGGCAATGAGATTGATCAACCTCGCCGAGTACCGACGACTTGCGCGGTTTCGCCGCAGTGAACTGATCTTGGCGTTGGCCACCGCCGCTGCTGTGCTTGGCCTTGGTGTGCTCTATGGAGTGTTGGCAGCGGTCGCCCTGTCGATACTTGATCTGCTGCGCCGCGTCGCGCATGCGCATGACAGCGTGCTGGGTTTCGTTCCTGGGCTCGCCGGCATGCATGACATCGAGGACTATCCGGATGCGGCGTCGGTGCCGGGTCTGGTCGTCTACCGGTACGACGCGCCGCTGTGCTTCGCGAATGCCGAGGATTTTCGCCGTCGCGCCATGGCCGCCGTGGAATCGGACGATGGCCCAGTGGACTGGTTCGTCCTCAACGCCGAAGCGAACGTGGAAGTCGACCTGACCGCGTTGGACGCCCTCGATCAGCTTCGAGAGGATTTGTCGCGTAAGGGAATCACGTTCGCGATGGCCAGAGTCAAACAGGATTTGCGAGATGCCCTCGCCGCGGCCGGACTGCTGACCAAGATCGGGGAGGACCGGATCTTCATGACCTTGCCCACCGCGGTCGAAGCGTTTGAGAAGCGTCAAGGTCCTCGGAGGTAGGAGTGCTCTCCCTTAGTCAGGTGACTGGCCAGGAAGTCGTGGGACCCGATGGCCAGGTGGTCGGCCGGGTCACAGACCTCACCGTTCGCCTCGACAATGAGCCTGGCCCGGAGTTGGTCGAGCGAATCCTCGTTCGGTGCAATCGTGGAACAGACCTGCTGCTGCCCTGGGCGGCAATAGAGAGCTTCGAGCCCACCGGTGTCCGCATGCACGGAAATGACGAACCCAGGATGTTCGCAATCACCTCCACAACTGATGCGCTTGCGGAGGACGAGATCCTGCTCGTCCGTGACGTCCTCGACACGCAGATCATCGATACAGCGGGCCAGCGTATGGCACGCGTCGCCGATGTGGTCCTTAATCGGTGCGCGGACAGCCGCCTCGAACTGGTCGGGGTCGAGGTCGGTTTCGGTGCGGTGTTGCGGCGACTTCGCTTGCGGCGACTGGCCTCCCACGCTGGCGAGGACGTCGTCGCATGGACCGATTTACACCTGACTTCCGAGCGGGGCCATGCCGTGCAGTTGGCCACCCCCCGATCCGCTGTCCACCACCTCGACGCGGCGGGACTCGCCGCGCTGATCAGCAGGCTCGACATCGAGTCGGCGACGGAGGTTCTTGCCGTTCGCGAACCACGCATTGCCGCCGACGCAGTCCGTACCGCACATCCCGCCGTCGGTGAGCGCATTCTCCGGGCGATGCCCGGCGAAGTGACCGAACAGATCGTTGCCGCCATGCCCGTCGAGCACGCAAGTCGTTGGCGCGCCCGCATCGCGCACACGCCGGTGCTGCGGGGGCGGCGATTCATTCGGTCCCGAGTGTGGCCCCGTCGACGTCACGCCCCGGTCGGCCGCAGGCGTACCGGAGGGGGAGAGAAGCCGTGAATCGCCCAGGGCGCAAAGCGTTTACTCTTGGCGCTCTGCTGGCGGTAGCAGGTCCTGGGTTGCTTGCCGGCCTATCCGACGACGATCCGGCGGGCATCACGACGTATTCGGTGCTCGGCGCCGACCACGGCTACCAGCTGTTGTGGGTTCTCGTGCTGTCCACGGTGGCCTTGGTGCTGTTCCACGGGTTAGCGGCACGCATGGGTGTGGTCACCGGACAGGGTCTCATCGGTCTGGTGCGACAGCGGTACGGCGTGCGCCTGGGCGGTGCTGTGCTGACCGCGCTGGTAGTCGCCAACATCGGCACGACCTGCGCAGAGTTCGCCGGAATCGCCGCCGGCTTCGAACTATTCGGAATCAGTCGCTACGTCAGCGTGCCCGCGGCTGCAGTGATCGTGTCTGCGTTGGTTCTGCGCGGCAGCTTCCACCGCGTCGAACACTTTCTGTTGATCCTGTCGACGGTGTTCCTCGCCTACATCGCTTCCGGCGTGCTGGCTCATCCGGACTGGGGCGCCGCGCTTCACGGCATGCTGGTGCCGACCATGCCCACCGACGGCGCGGCCATTGCGATCGTCACCGCCACCGTCGGTACGACGCTGGCGCCGTGGGGGCTCTCCTTTATTCAGTCCTACGCGGTCGACAAGAAGCTTCGAACCGAAGATCTCTCCCTCGAGCGGGTCGACGTGATCACTGGCGCCGTGTTGACAGGCGTCATCGGGTTCTTTGTGGTCGTGGCGTGTGCAGCAACGCTGCACCGCGACGGACGCTCCATTCGCGACGCCGCCGACGCCGCGGTCGCCCTTGAACCCCTGGCAGGAGGCGCCGCGTCGACACTGTTCGCGGCCGGCCTCATTGGCGCGGCGTTCTTGGCGGCCTCAGTGCTGCCCCTTTCGACTGCGTACTCGGTCTGCGAATATGCCGGCGTCGAAGCAGCGGTCGATGACCGCTTCAGCGAAGCGCGGCTCTTCTACCTGACGTTTGGGCTCGTCACGCTCGGCGGCGCAATCGCCGTACTCATCCCGAATGCGCCGCTGGTGACGATCCTCGTGGCGACTCAGGTGCTCAACGCGGTGCTGTTGGTGCCACTGCTGATTGTGATGGTCAATATCGGACGAGACCGTGATCTGATGGGCCGCTTCACCATCGGCCTGGGCGCCACGATCGCCTACTGGACCACGACTGTGGTGGTGGTGGGGTGCGTCGCTGCGCTTGCGATAACGTCGGTCAGCCGCTGAAAGCCGTGGCAGGCACCCGTTCGGGAATAGCGGTCAAAGGAGGGACGCAGTGTTACTGAACGGGATCAATCACATCGCGTTGATATCCAGGGACATCGACCGGTTGCGAGTCTTCTACACCGAGGTCTTCGACGCAGAGGTAGGGCCCACCGAGCCGCACGGCGACGAGGGCGGAGAAACCATGACGATGATCCGTGTCGGCCCCCACACCGAGCTCAACGTGTTCACGATCGAGGGCAACACCGAGCCCGACTGTCAGACGGAGTGTCTTCTTTCGTGACCCGGACGGACTCGAAGGCGAAGTGCTGGTTGCGAATTAGGCATTCCGGTCAGGGATGTCTCAGTCGTTCCGCGCCGCTGCCGCGAGGTCGCCCGCGAGGCTGACGAGCTCGGTCTGTACGCCGGGCACGGCCGCCATGGCCCCTGGCGAATCCAGAGTGAGCGGCGCGCCGGCGTAGTCGGTACATAACGCTCCTGCCGCGCGAGCGATTGCATGCCCGGCGACGACGTCGTACGGGTTGTTATGGGCAAGCACCATGCCCTGGATCTGGCCGCTGACAAGCCAGGTCCAGAGCACCGACGCTGCGCCGACACAGCGAAAGCGCATCGCTCTACGGTGCACCCTCATGGTCAATTCGAGATATGCGTCCAGCCGCGCGCCGCCACGGTGGAAGGCGTCGCCCATCCCGATGATCCCGTCCTCGAAGGCGCCAACGTCGGCCACCGCACCCGAGTCGACGCGAACACCGAGGAACGGCAGGTCGATCACGCCCAGTGTCGGCACGCCGTCCTCGAGCAGGCCGAGCATCACTCCGCACAGCGGTGATCCGGTCGCGTAGTTGATGGTTCCGTCGAGCGGATCCGCGACCCAGACCGTGCCCGTGTCGAGGCGTGCCCCGCCGCCTTCTTCGCCGTAGAAGCCGATGTCTGGAGTGGATACCGCGAGCGAGCGCTGCAGCGCCGACTCGCTGGCCAGGTCGACGTCGGTGACGAAATCCTTGGCCGCCTTGTCGATCCGCTCGTGCGGCTTAGCGCGCCTGTCCCGCAGGATCGCGACCGCTTCATCCACCGCAGCGTGCGCGGCCGCTAGCTCTGACCTCACGCGAGCATCGTAATTCCGGACACGTTCCCGCTATTGCCTGCAGGGCGCTTGGGTCGCCCAGGAACCGCCGTGTACTCGGCGTTTGGCCACCTCACAGTCGAGGTATCTCAGATCACTCTTGACAGGGTATGTGTGCTAGGTCACACTAGGACATCCGATGTCAGAC
The DNA here is from genome assembly GCA_963822305.1 of uncultured Actinomycetota bacterium. Taxonomy (GTDB): domain Bacteria; phylum Actinomycetota; class Actinomycetes; order Mycobacteriales; family Mycobacteriaceae; genus Mycobacterium. The sequence continues at coordinate 45,355 of CAWGHF010000017.1, forward strand.
GTCAGACGTCAGATGTCAAGCCTGCAGGAAGGCGGGGCCGTGGCACTTCCCGAAGAACTCGCGGACATGCTTCTCGAGTCGATCGTGGATGGACAGTTCCCAGTCGAGTCGGTCCTTCCCTCAGAGGGGGAGCTGGCCCTGAAGTACGGCATGAGCCGATTGACTGTCCGCGAAGCAGTGCGAATCTTGCGGTCGCAGAACATCTTGACCATCCATCGCGGTCGGGGCACCTTCATCAACCCGCCGCAGGCTTGGACGTCGCTGGCTGCCGTCGTCCGCATCGAGGAACACCGGTCGCCATCGGGGGGAGTATCGGGACGCCTGATCGAAGCGAGGCGGATGGTCGAGATCGGGGCAGCACAGTTGGCTGCCGTCAACCGGTCGAAGGAGGATCTCGAATCCCTGGCCGCCAGCATCGAAGAAATGCGACTCGCCAACAGGTTGAACCGGGTCGAACTATTTGTCGAGGCGGATATCGCCTTTCATGACGTGATCATGCACGCGACCGGAAACATGTTCATCCCGTTCATGTTTGAACCCTTCGGCAATCTTCTGGTCGAGGCCCGCACCGAGACATCGTCAATTCCGGAGATCCAGGTGAACGCAATCGCCATGCACGAAGCGATTCTCGAGGCACTCACATCCGGTGATCCGAGGCGGAGTCGCGACGCCATGGAGGCCCACATGGACCAAACCGAAAACGACTTGCGCCGATACGTAATCGACGCGGCAAACGACACCTCCAGGCGTACCTGATGCTGCTCACCGGCACCGAACCACTGCACCTCGCCGCGAAACAGGGGTGGGCTCTCGCCGCCTTCGCGGTCTACAACCTGGAGATGGTCCAGGCGATTGTGGCCGCTGCCGAAGAGGCCGACCGACCCGTGCTGCTCCTCGCGGGGTCAAGTCACTTTCATCATGCCGGGCAGACAGCGCTGATGAACATGGCGCTGACGGCAGCGCACTCATCGTCAGCACCGATCGGCGTGCATCTCGATCACTGCCGGGACCTGGCGGAAATGAAGCGTTGTCTCGACGCCGGCTACTCGTCGGTGATGATTGACGGCTCGCACCTGAACTTCGAGGACAACATCCGCGTCACGCAGAAGGCCACTGCACTCGCCCACAGCGCCGGTGCCTGGATTGAGGCCGAACTCGGTGCGGTGCCCGGAGATGAGGACGTCTCCACGAATGCACTTCCGTCGCAGACCATGACCGACCCGTCTCAGGCCCGAGACTTTGTGGAGCGCACCGGGATCGATGCTCTTGCGGTGGCGGTGGGAAACGTGCACGGCTTCACCGCCAACCCGGTCACCCTCGATCTTGAACGGCTGGACGCGATTGCGGCGCAATGTCCGGTTCCACTGGTCTTGCACGGGGCGAGCGGATTGCCACTCGAACAGCTGCGAGGCGCCCTTGGCTGTGGTGTTGCCAAGGTCAACGTTAACGCTGAACTCCGCCGCGCCTATCTCTCCGCCGTTGAACGTGCACTGCCGCAAGCGATGCCGAATGCCGACGCCGTCGCAGTTTGGAACGAGGCACGCACGGCTGTCACCGCCGCGGCGTTGAGAGTCATCAGTTCGTTGGCCGAAGGAGCGCGACCGTGACTGCTGCACTGAACACCACTCTGTACATGCGCCCGGATCGCAACCTGGCGCTGGAGTTGGTGCGAGTCACCGAGGCAGGCGCGATGGCGGCCGGCCGCTGGGTGGGCCGCGGCGATAAGGAAGGCGGCGACGGCGCCGCCGTCGACGCGATGCGCCAACTCGTCTCCTCGGTGTCGATGCGCGGCGTGGTGGTCATCGGCGAGGGCGAAAAAGACGAAGCGCCAATGCTCTACAACGGCGAAGAGGTCGGCAACGGGCTGGGCCCTGATTGCGACTTCGCCGTCGATCCCGTCGACGGGACCACGTTGATGGCCAAAGGGATGCCGAACGCGATCTCAGTACTCGCGGTTGCCGAACGCGGCGCGATGTTCGACCCGTCGGCGGTGTTCTACATGGACAAGATTGCCGTGGGCCCGGACGCCGCCGACGCCATCGACATCACCGCACCCATCTCCGAGAACGTGCGTGCGGTCGCCAAGGCGAAGAAGTCCTCGGTGTCCGATCTGACGGTGTGCATCCTGGATCGCCCCCGGCACGCAGAGCTGATCGCGCAGGTCCGCGAGACCGGTGCCCGCATCAGGCTGATATCCGACGGCGACGTAGCCGGTGCGATCGCCGCGGCGCGCCCGGAGTCGGGCACCGACCTTTTGATCGGAATCGGTGGAACGCCCGAAGGCATCATCGCCGCGGCCGCGATGCGCTGCATGGGTGGAGCGCTGCAAGCGCGTCTGGCGCCAACCGATGACGCCGAACGCCAGAAGGCAATCGACGCAGGCCACGACCTTGACCGCATCCTGTCCACTGAGGACCTGGTCTCGGGGGACAATGTGTTCTTCACCGCCACCGGCGTCACCGACGGTGACCTGTTGCGCGGTGTGCGCTACAGCGGCGGTGGCGCCCACACCCAGTCAATCGTGATGCGGTCCAAGTCGGGCACCGTCCGCGTCATCGAGGCATACCACCGCCTCGACAAACTCCGCGAATTCGCCAGCATCGATTTCACGGGCGATGACAATGCGCCCGCCCCGATGCCGTGAAGCCGACCCGCAATCTCTCCGCTCGCCGTCATGTCGTCCATCGGCCGCGAGCATCTAAAGCCCTGCTGGGGGCACGTTTGTGGGTGCCTATAGACCCTTGACATGGCGCACGCCGAGGAGTTGCCTGATAAGTAGTTGAAATACCAGCCGGCCTTGGGCCGGTGTCGTTCCCTGAACTGGCAGCGGCACCGCGAAAACATATGCCGCCCATGCTTTATTCGTAGACCTCCAGAGACAAATTCGCAGCCCTGCGGCCGCATCGTCTATGCGCCCCTCCGGCCTGTTTTTGTCCCCTCTAGTCCCTTTCATGATTGGAAGCTGCTATGCCCGGATCCCGAGCACCCGTCGAATCACTGGGTGAATTAGGCGATCGCACCATCCGCAAGGTCAAGCGGCGGGTGTTGCCGCTGATCGTTTTTCTGTATTTCATTGCGTTCCTTGATCGGAACAATGTCGGCTTCGCGAAGCTGACGATGAGCGAGGACATCGGCCTCAGCGCGTCCGCTTACGGATTGGGCGCTGGGATCTTCTTCATCGGGTACGCCATCTTCGAGATCCCCAGCAATGCCGGCATGGTGCGGTTCGGTGCCAAAAAGTGGATCGCCCGGATCCTGCTGACCTGGGGGTTCTTCGCCACGGCAATGGCGGCAGTGCAGGGCGAGACCTCTTTCTACATCATCCGGTTCCTGTTGGGCGCCGCGGAGGCCGGGTTCTTCCCGGCGATCATCCTGTATCTGACGATGTGGTTCCCCGCCCGCCAACGGGTCGCAGTGTTGGGGATATTCATCCTTGCCCAGCCGATCGCCAACGCGATCGGCGCCCCGATCTCGGGCCTGCTGTTGAAGATGGACGGCATCTTGGGTCTGACCGGGTGGCAGTGGATGTACATCATCGAGGGTGTTCCCGCGATGCTGATGGCCTTTGTGGCGCTGAAGGCGATGACGGACTACCCCAGGGACGCGATGTGGCTGACCCTGGAGGAGCGCACATGGCTGCAGGACACGATGGACGCCGAGGACGCGGCCAAGGGGACCGGGCACAAGCACAGCTTCATGGCCGGTCTGAAGGATCCCCGCGCCTTGATCTTTGCGGCGCTGTACTTCGGTCTGGTGATGGGCATCTACGGGCTGAGCCTGTGGCTGCCGTCGATCGTCAAGGCGATGGGTGATCTGTCGAACACGCAGGTCGGCTTCATCGTCCCGATTCCATACATCTGTGCCGCGGTATTCGTCTGGTTCTGGAGCCGGCACTCGGACCGTACAAATGAACGCGTCGGTCATACCTCGGGGGCGATGTTGCTGGGCGCCATCGGTATGGTCGCCTCCGGGTTCCTGATCCAGTCCAGCCCCGTCCTTGCGTTGATCGCGATCTGCGTCGCCGCGATGGGCATCTTTGCGGCGATCTCACCGTTCTGGGAGCTTCCGGCCGCGGCTTTGGCCGGGGCGGCAGCAGCGTCCGGTATTGCGCTGATCAACTCGCTGGGCAACCTGGGCGGGTTCGCCTCGCCGTATGCGGTCGGTGATACTGGTCGACAAGACCGGTGATTCGAAGTACGGGTTGCTGATGCTGGCAGCGGTGTTGTTGATCACCGCGATCGCTACCTTCCTGTACGGCCGGAAGATTCACGCAGGGAAGGTGCCTCCCCTCTCGCACGAGGAGTTGCTCGCTAAGGAGGCGGCCGCCTTCGACCTCGCCGCCGAAGAACTGCACCACCGGGGCGACCCGGACATCCCTCCCGTTACTCCACGGGAAAAGACGCCGTAATGCCGGAGCGCCGATCGCAACAGTGGTACGCCGGGCCGGACCCGCGGAACAATTACCTGCACCGGGCGTGGATGCGCCGCGGGGTACCGGACCACGCGTTCGACGGCCGGCCGCAGATCGCCATCGCCAACACCGCCTCCGACTTGACGCCGTGCAACGCCCATTTCGACGAGGTCGCCACCAGCGTCAAGCAGGGCGTGTACGAGGCCGGTGGCATTCCGCTGAACCTGCCGGTGATGTCGCCGGGGGAGACGCAGATGCGGCCCACCGCGATGCTGTGGCGGAATCTGGCCGCGATGTCGATCGAGGAGATGTTGCGCGGCAACCCCATCGACGGGGTGGTCCTGCTGGGTGGGTGCGACAAGACCATCCCCGCGCTGCTGATGGCCGCGGCCTCGGTCGACCTGCCGGCCCTGGTGCTTCCCGGCGGGCCGATGCTGACCGGCCACTTTCGGGGAGCGGCACTGGGCTGCGGCACGGACGTGTGGCGCTTCGGTGAGGAGGTCCGCGCCGGTCTGATGTCCCAGGCGGACTTCCGCAAGTCCGAATCGGGGATGATCCGCAGCAAGGGGCACTGCAACACGATGGGCACCGCCTCGACGATGGCGATCATGGCCGAGGCGCTTGGTACCACGATCCCCGGGGTCGCCGGCACGCCCGCCCCTGACAGCCGGCTTCTCGAGCACGCCCACGCCGCCGGCCGGTTGGCGGTGGAGATGGTTCAGGCGGAGCGGCGGCTCAGCGACGTCATCACGCTCGCGTCGTTCCACAACGCGATCGTCGCGTTGGCGGCCACCGGCGGATCCACCAACGCGGTCGTGCACCTGCTGGCGATCGCCGGGCGGCTGGGGATCGAGCTGCGGCTGGAGGACTTCGACCGGATCGGTTCTGCGGTGCCGTTGCTGGTGAACGTGCAACCGGCCGGCACGTATCTGATGGACGACATGTACAGGGCCGGTGGGCTTCTCGCTGTCCTCCGCGAGGTGAAGGACCTCCTCGACCCGACCGCGGTGACCGTCACCGGCCGGCCGCTGACGGACTACCTCGGGGACGCCCGGATCTGGGACGAGGACGTCATCCACCGCCGGAATGCTCCGCTGATGGACAACGCCGGCATCGCCGTGCTCCGGGGCACCCTGGCGCCCAACGGCGCAGTGATCAAACCGGCTGCCGCGTCGAAGGAACTGCTGGTGCACCGGGGCCGGGCGGTGGTGTTCGACAGCATCGAGGACTTCCATGCCCGGATCGACGACCCCGACCTGGACATCGACGAGACCTGCGTGATGGTGTTGCGCGGTTGCGGACCCAAGGGATATCCAGGTATGCCGGAGGCCGCCAACACTCCGCTGCCTGCCAAGCTCCTCGCCGCCGGTGTGCGGGACATGATCCGAATCTGTGACGGCCGGATGAGCGGCACCGCCTACGGCACCGTCGTGCTGCACGTGGCGCCGGAATCGGCTGCGGGCGGGCCGCTCTCACTCGTCCGGGACGGCGACATGATCAGCCTTGACGTCCCCGGTAGACGGCTCGATCTGGATGTCCCCGCCGAGGAGTTGCAGCGCCGCCGACCCTCGGAAGCGGCGGAGGCCTCCTATAGCGCGCCGCTGCGGGGCTGGCAGCAGTTGTACGTCGACCATGTCATGCAGGCCGACCGGGGAGTGGATCTGGACTTCCTCGTCGGCTCCAGCGGCAACACCGTGACCCGCGATTCGCACTGACCATGAACCAGCCCACCACACTTCTGTCCGCCGTTCCGGTGCCCTTTGACCCCAACGGCGACCTGGACGTCAAGGGCCAGAAAACGCTGCTGCAGCACCTGCGCGACACCGGCATCCGCGGCGTGTTCATCGCCGGCACAACCGGGGAATTCACCGCGCTGGATGACGACGAACGAGCCGCCGTCCTCAACGTCGCGCTCGAGGTGTACGGGGCGGATGCCGTGTATACCCACGTCGGCGCCGCGGCGGCCCGGCAGGCCGAAAGACTCACCGCCCAGGCGGTTGCGCTCGGCGCCCGGAACCTCGCGGCGATAACGCCGTACTACCTGCCGGCCGGTCAAGCGGCCTTGATCGACTACTACCGCCGGTTGGACGCCGTCGCCGGTGACGCCCGGATCTACGTCTACCTGTACGCCGCCCGCACCGGCAGCACCGTCACCCCGGATCAACTCGCCGAACTGGCGAAGATTCCGTCGGTCGCCGGGGCGAAGATCAGCGGTGAGCCGACATCTCAAGTCCTGCAATACGTCCGGGTAGTTCCTGACGACTTCGAGGTGTACTCCGGCAACGACATCGAGTTCGGCGACTTCGTTCGCGCGGGCGGCACCGGTGCCGTGTCCGGGGTCTCCAGCGTCTTCCCGCGCCCATTCCTGGATCTCGCGGATGCACTGCAACGCAGTGACGACGAAGCAGCCACCGCGGCGCAGAAGCGCGTCAAACAGGCCGTCGACGCCCTAAACGGGGCCGACATCGCGCTGATCAAGGTTGGCCTCTCCCTGCAAGGCCTTCCGGCAGGTCCGACCCGGGTAGCCCTCGACCAGCCAACTCCGGCGCAGCTCGAAACCCTGCGCACCGCAATCCAGGACCTGACATGACAACGTCCAACCCCCAACGGAAGGCCACCAACTCATGAGTTCTCAACTCCCGACCGAACGCACCGCCGTCGTCACCGGCGGCGCATCACCCCGGGGTATCGGCCGGGCCACCGCCGACCGACTGGCCCGCGACGGGTGGTCCGTGGCGATCCTGGACATCGACGAGGGCGCGGCCAAACTCGCAGCCGACGAGGTGGCCGACAAGTTTTCGGTGTCCACCCTCGGTGTCGGCGCCGACATTTCGGACGAGAACTCGGTGCAAGCGGCCATCGCGCAGGTCGAGTCAACGCTGCCGCCGATCATCGGGCTGGCCAACATCGCCGGGGTCAGCTCACCGACCGAGTTCATGGACGTCACGCCGGCAGAGTGGGACCGGGTGTTCAACGTCAACATGCGTGGCACATTTCTGGTCACCCAACGTGTACTGCCAGCGATGATCGCCGCCGAGATCGGCCGCATCGTCAGCGTCTCCTCCATCTCCGCGCAGCGTGGTGGCGGGACGTACTCGAAGGTGCCCTACAGCGCGTCCAAGGCTGCCGTGATCGGGTTCTCGCGGGCGTTGGCCCGCGAGATGGGCCCGCACAACATCACGGTGAATTCCGTGGCGCCCGGGCCGATCGACACCGAGATCATGGGTGGCACGCTGACCGACGAGCGCAAGGCGCAGATGAGCGCCGACATCCCTCTTGGCAGGGTCGGCACCGTCGAAGACGTAGCCGCTCTGCTGACCTTCCTGATGAGTGAGGATGCCGGCTACATCACCGCGGCGACCTACGACGTCAACGGCGGACTGCAAATCTCGTGACAGCTTTTACCCGACCCGAGGAGTTCGGATGATCGCGAAGAGCACCGACACCCACAGCCCGACGGCCGAGGAAATCCTCGCCGAGGCCCCGCCCGTTCGGCACGAACCCGGTGCGCGGGAACGTATCCGGGCCGCCAACACGGCCGCTGGACGCCGGATCGCTGTGCTCGATGACGACCCCACCGGCTCTCAGACCGTGCACCACGTCAGCGTCGTCACCGTTTTCGAAACCGACGAGTACGCCGCCGGTCTGGCGGAACCGGGATCAACCTGCTTCATCCTGACCAATACCCGCAGCCTGTCACGGGACACCGCTGTCGAGCTGAACTCCAGCGTGGCCACCAGTCTCTTCGCCCTCGGCCAGAGTTTGGGCGGCCCAATGGAAGTCATCAGCCGCGGCGACTCCACGCTGCGCGGCCACATCATCGCCGAGATCCAGGCCATCGACGCGTCCCGCCGCCGTGTGACCGGCGCCGGATTCGACGGGGTGCTGCTGATCCCCTCCTACTTCGAAGCCGGCCGGTTCACCGCGGGTGACATCCACTGGGCCAACGTGTCCGGAAAGCTCACCCCGGCAGGGGACACCGAGTTCGCCCAGGACGCGACGTTCGGTTACACGTCCTCCAACTTGCGGGACTTCATCGCTGAGAAGAGCGATGGCACCATCACCGCCGACGATGTACACAGCATCACCCTGGACGACATCCGGGTCGGCGGCCCCAGCAGGGTCGCCGAGATCCTGGACGGGGTCACCGGCGGCGCGTTCGTGGTGGTGAATGCGACCGACTACGCGGACCTGGAGATCGTCGTCCTCGGGCTCCTCGAGGTGGAGGAACACGGACGCAGCTTCGGTTACCGCTCGGGGCCGTCGTTCGTCCGGGCGTTGGCCGGCCTGGAGCCACAGGAACCGCTTGCCGCAGAACAGATCTGGCCCAGCGGTAATCCGGGTGGCCACGGCCTGGTCGTCGTCGGTTCGCATGTTGGGTTGACCAGCAGGCAGGTCGTCAAGGCACAGGAACGCGGCGGCATGGCCGAAACCGAACTGCACGTGCCCACTCTGATCGACCCCGAACGGCGCGACGCCCACGTCGCCGAGATCGGGCAGCAGGTCATCGAGGCGCTCGCCACCTCCGATGTGCTGCTGTTCACCAGTCGCACCCTGATGCGCGGCGGCGACGCCGATGACAGCCTGGCCATCTCCCGCACCGTGTCCACCGCGGTCATCGACGTTGTCCGGGCCGCACTCGCCGCGCACCCGGCGTGGGTTGTCGCCAAGGGCGGAATCACCTCCCACGACGTGGCCGTCCGCGGCCTCGGCATCCGCCGTGCAGAGGTCATCGGCCAACTGTTCCCCGGCATGGTGTCGGTCTTCCGCCCGATCGAGGCGGCACCCGAAGCTGTCGGCACCCCCTACGTGGTGTTCGCCGGCAACGTCGGTGACGACGAAACGCTTGCCGACGTCGTCGACCTCTTCGCCGGACGCCGATGACCGTCTTCGGCAGAATCGCTCAATCCACCACTCGCAGAAGGAAACAGCAGAAATGACGAACGTCGGATGGATCGGACTGGGAGCCATGGGCTCTCCCATGGCAGCGTTTGTCGCCAAGGCTGGGCACGCGGTGACGGCTTTTGATATCGACCCGCAGAAAGCCGCCGCCCTGGCAGGCGTCGGCGTCAAACCTGCGGCCACCATCAGTGACGCTGCGGTCGACGCCGATGTGTTGGTGCTGATGGTTGCCACCGCCGAGCAGGCCGAGTCGGTGCTCTACGGGGACGGCAAGGCCGCCGCGGCACTCAAACCGGGCAGCGCTGTATTGCTGATGGCCACCGTAGGACCAGCAGCCGTTGAAGACTGGGCCCGTCGCCTGGCGGTGGCCGGTGTGCAGATCGTCGACGCGCCCGTGTCCGGTGGTGCCGCACGGGCCGGCCAGGGGGATCTGCTGATCATGGTCAGCGGTTCGGAGACTGCGCTCGCATTGGTGCAACCGTTGCTGGACGTGATGGCCCGCAACGCACCCGTCGTCGGTACGGAGCCCGGGGAGGGGCAGAAGGTCAAGCTCGTGAACCAGTTGCTGTGTGGGGTGCATGTCGCGGTTGCGGCGGAAGCCCTGGCCTACGCCGAGGCGCTCGGCCTGGACGCCGGTGCGACGTGGGAAGTGCTCCGGCACGGCGCGGCCGCATCGTTCATGCTCGACGACCGCGGTGCCCGGATGATCGACAACCCGGACAACGAGATCCGTTCAGCCGTCGACATTTTCGTCAAAGACATGGGTCTGGTCACCCAAGCGGCCCGCGCCGAGGCCTACCCCACCCCGCTGGCGTCCGCGGCTGAACAGCTCTACCTCGCCGGGCGCCGCGCCGGCCTAGGACGCGCCGACGACTCCTCCCTCATCCAGATTCTGCGCGGCACCGCCACCGCATCGATCTGACAACGCGACTTAGAAGAGGAAGAAGAAGTGTCCGATTCGACCGACTACGCGTCCCTGTTCCGACTCGATGGCCGCAAGGTTGTCGTAGTCGGTGGGGGCAGCGGGCTTGGCCGGGCCGCCAGCGTCGCGTTGTCGCAGTACGGCGCCAACTCGTGGTGGCCGATGTCAACGTGGACGGTCTGAAGGACACCGTCGCCGAGATAGAAGCGCAGGGCTTCAGCGCCGAATCCGTCGAAGTCGACGTCAGCGACAGCGAATCCGTCGTCGCGCTTGCGGCCGCGCATCCCGATACCGAGGTTTTGGTGGCCACACCCGGGATCAACGTACGCAAGCAGTTGCTCAACACCACTGACGACGAGTTCGACCGGGTCATCGACGTCAGCCTCAAAGGTACGTACCGGCTCGCCAAGGCGTTCGGCCCAGGGCTTGTCGCCCGCGGCAAGGGCAGCATCATCAATTTCTCCAGCTTCCGCGCGCTGGTCGTCGAGCCGGGCCAGGGACTGTACGCCGCCGCGAAAGGCGGTGTGCTGCAATTGACTAAGGTCCTCGCGGCCGAACTCGGGCCGTCGGGTGTGCGGGTGAACGCCGTGGCGCCAGGCCCCTTCGAAACACCGCTGACTGAGCAGATCAAGTCCGATCCCGACTGGTACGGCGCCTACGCGGACAAAACCGCGTTGAAGCGCTGGGCCAAGCCGGATGAGATCGTCGGCGCGATCCTGTTCCTGGCATCGGACGCATCCACATACGTGACCGGCACGCTGCAATTAGTCGACGGGGGATGGACCGCCATCGACGGCCGCTTCGTCCCGAAGGTCTAGTTCGTGGCGGCGCAGCCTCCGATCCGAGTAGCCGTGCTCTCGCCGATCGCGTGGCGGACGCCGCCTCGGCACTACGGGCCGTGGGAGCAGTTCGCCTCGTTGCTCACCGAGGGTCTGGTGGCCGCTGGCCATCACGTCACGCTGTTCGCCACTGCGGACTCGATCACCGCGGCCAGCCTGCACGCAACCGCGCCGTGTGGTTGGTCCGAGGACGCGACGATCGACGCCAAGGTCGCAGAGTGCCTGCACATCGCCTCCGTGTTCGAAAGAGCCGGCGAGTTCGACATCATCCACAACGGGTTCGACTTTCTGCCGCTCACGTACAGCGATCTCGTCACGACACCGGTGGTCACCACGATCCACGGGTTCTCATCCGATCGGATCATTCCTGTCTACAAGCGCTACGACAGCGCAGGCGCGTACGTGTCGATAAGCGACGCCGACCGACACCCGGATCTGCACTATGCCGCCACCATTCACCACGGCATCGAAATCGACCGATTCGCAATCCATTCGAGTCCCGGCGAGCATCTGTTGTTCTTCGGACGAATCCACCCCGATAAGGGCACCGCCCACGCGATCGAGGTCGCCCGCCGATGTGGCCGTCGGCTCGACATCGCCGGGATCATCCAGGACGAGAAGTACTTTCGACGACGAGGTCGCACCGCACGTCGACGGGGACCGGGTGCGCTACATCGGGCCCGTCGACGCCTCTGCGCGCGCCGAGGTACTGGGAGCCGCGCATGCGCTACTCCACCTCATCGACTTCGACGAACCGTTCGGATACAGCGTCGTCGAGGCGATGGCCTGCGGCACGCCGGTCATCGCCAACTCGAGAGGCTCGATGGGCGAGTTGATTTCGCACGGCGTCACCGGCTTTCTCGTCGACGACATCGACTCTGCCGTTGCCGCGGTCGCCGCTGCGGGCCAGCTCGACAGGCGCACGATCGCCGAACTCGCCGCCGAGCGCTTCACGGTTTCCGCCATGATCGACAAGTACGTCAAGGTGTACCGTGACGTGATTTGCAGTCTGGAGTGAATGTGGGTGGCCGACGCGATGCTGTTTGGTGGAAGTCTGCTGTCGTCTACCAGATCTATCCGCGGAGCTTCGCCGACTCAAACGGCGACGGCGTCGGTGATCTAGGCGGCATCATCGGTAGGCTGGACTATCTGCATGCGCTCGGGGTCGACGTGATCTGGTTGTCACCGATCTATCGTTCGCCGCAGACCGACAACGGATACGACATCAGTGATTACCGCGACATCGATCCGTTGTTCGGCACGCTGGCCGAGTTCGACTCGCTGGTCGCCAAGGTGCACGAACGCGGCATGAAGTTGGTGATGGACCTTGTCGTCAACCACACCTCGGACGAGCACCCGTGGTTCGTCGAGTCGCGTTCGTCCCGCGACGACCCGAAGCGAAACTGGTACATCTGGCGGGACGCCCGCGACGGTGCCGAGCCGAACAACTGGGGTTCACTGTTCGGGGGATCGGCGTGGGAATGGGATCAGCGCACCGATCAGTACTACCTGCACCTGTTCGACCGTAAGCAACCGGACCTCAACTGGGACAACCCACAGGTTCGAAAGGCCGTCCACGACGTCATGCGTTGGTGGCTCGATCGCGGTGTCGACGGCTTCCGCATGGATGTCATCAATTTCATCTCCAAGACTGCGGGACTCCCCGACGCGGCGGCCATCCCGGGGCAGCGGTTCGTCAGTGCCATGGACGAGTTCGTCGATGGGCCGCACGTGCACGAGTACGTCGCCGAGATGACACGCGAGGTTTTCGCTGGCCGTAACGGCGAGTTCATCACAATCGGCGAAATGCCGGGCGTCACACCCGAACACGCGCTGCTGTATACCGATCCGGCTCGAGGTGAGCTGAACATGGTCTTTCAGTTCGAGCACGTGTCCGTCGACCAGGGCCCAGCGGGCAAATTCGACTACGTCGGTCTCGATCTGGTCGTCCTGAAGAGATCACTCCATCGGTGGCAGGCTGCGTTGGCCGAAACTGGTTGGAACAGCCTGTACTGGAACAACCACGACCAGCCGCGAGTCGTCTCCCGGTTCGGTGACGACCACCCGGATTACTGGGCTGCCTCGGCGAAGGCGCTCGCGACCGTTCTGCACGGCATGCGCGGCACCCCGTTCGTGTACCAAGGTGAAGAGCTCGGAATGACGAACTACCCGTTCCGGAATCCGCAGGATCACAAGGACCTTGAGGCGGTCAACTACTACAGGAATGTGCTCGAAGCCGGGGGAGACGAGATTGCGGCGCTGGCCGGTCTCGCCAAGATCAGCCGCGACAACGCCCGCACTCCAATGCAATGGGACGCGGGACCGAACGCCGGCTTCACCACCGGTGATCCGTGGCTGCCAGTCAACCCCAACTACACCTGGTTGAACGCCGCAGCGCAGATCGACATGATTGATTCGGTGTTCGCGCATTACCAAGCTCTCATCCGTCTCCGCCACGAATTACCCATCCTGGTGGACGGCGACTTCACGCCGCTGATGGCCGAAGACCCGCAGATCTGGGCGTACACCAGAACCACACCTAGCGGGCGACTCCTCGTCATCGCCAACTGCGGGCGTGATCCTCGGACCGTCGAAATCGACCGAGAATGGATCGAGGCCGATCTGCTGCTCGCCAACCTGTCCGAGATCCCGGCCACCTCGATGTCGTCGTCCCTCGAGCTGGCCGGCTGGGACGCACGCATCTATTGTCTGGTGACTCCATAGTGAATCGGCATGATCGTGATCGCGACGAATCCGGCCGGCCCCGAAGCGATCGTCCCCGCGACGCGCTCGGTCGACCACTTCCGCAGGGCAGCGAAGGTATTCCACGCATTCCGGATGACCTCGAGCTGCCGCCGGCCGAAACCCTGGCCTTTGCCCAAGATCTACTCGACCGGGGCCTGGCGTTCAACGCGCACGAAGTGCTCGAGGCCGCGTGGAAGCGCGGTCCGGACGACGAGAAGACATTGTGGCAAGCGCTTGCCCAGCTCGCGGTCGGCATCACCCATGTCCAGCGCGGCAACGTCAAGGGCGCGATCACCGTACTTCGGCGGGCGGCGGGCAGATTTGTCCTCGATGAGACGGCGCCGTACGACATCGATGTCGCAGGTTTGGCCGACTACGCCGACGTGCTGATTGAAGACCTCGCGGCGAACGCCGCGATCACGCCGGAACGCCTAACACCCCGTCTCGTCGTCCGAAACCTCCGGCGGCGCTGAGCATGTCAATGCCGTCCGCGCTTGGAAGATAGCGGCCAAGGCTTGAGATGTAGTAGGGAAAGATGTCTAGCGGTCGGCGGGATCGTTTGTCCCGCAGGCGAGTTCCCGCAATTAATTTGGATGAACCCTTGCCTCGATCTCGCGAATAAGGTTCTCCACGCTCGTCTGATGATTTGCGTACGAGCCCAGTTCTCGTGACGGTCCCAGCGGATGCTCTATTGCGTACAAAATGTTGTCTAGACGACTATTCATTTCTTTCCTGCTTCTATAGGTGTTTATCCTAGCACGGATATGCCGCTGAGCTGCGTCTATCTGGTCCTGCCCCGGCCCATGGCGACGCGGTCGCGAGGTCAAGACATGCCAATGTTCGCAAACCAAAGTCGTTGTGGCGAAGGGGATTCGAGTCTGACATTCGTACTTCGTGTCGATGCCACGGGACATCGTCGAGTCCGAGGGATCGGCCTACATTTTGGTGTATCGGATCTTGGCGAAGTAAGCAGCCCTTAACTGATGATGCCCCGGCCTGCGGCGATCAGCGGCACTGCTCCAGAGGATTGGGTTCCAAGTTCCTTCAGAGCGCCGTCGATTCCAGTCGCGTTGGTACGGGATGGCTTTCCGCGACCTATTCTCTGCTGCTTTTAGCTGGCACCGGCACCTTCGACGTATTGGGGTTTTGAGAGCTTTTCCGCGAGTTGGTCTAGCTCGGCCTGTAGTTTCTGCCTCTGTTCGGCATCAGCGTTCTTGGTGTCGCGGTCGGCTTGTCGTCGGGAATGAACCACCTTTTCGACGTACTTGTTGGCGCTCTCAATCGCAGAATCAAATTTTTCGAGCACATCTTCGACTTCCGCAGGATGTGCGACGGCTTCGATCTTGTCGGGATGAGTTTCTGTTCCGGTAACGGTGACTCCATGCCCCCGAACCGTCTGCAGGAAGCAATCCGTCCAGGCGACGGGAGGTAGCGGCAATATTTGAATCCGAATAATGGCTTCCTCCAGTATTTCGCCTACGACGATCTCGGGCTTCCCGACTCTGGATATTTCCCAATTCGCTGACATCGCTAGTTCTTCCTTTAGCTCTAGTTGTGACCGATACGATCACCGCGGACGCGGCCCGCTTGGCCCTCAATGAGGGGATTCATGCGGGATACCCGATTAGCGGGAATCAGATCGGGTCTCGGGCCATCTGTCTTCGGCCTCGCCCTACGCAGCCGCCTGCAGCGTGATCTCGGAGATTTCCGTCCGACTCCGGCCATCTGTCGTGCCCAATTTGGTGATCCACACCAGCACATTCGACGTCTTGGTCGGGTCGCGGACTGTTATGCGGTTGTGTCCCGGCTGCAGTGGCGTGGTTGGGGTCAACTCCGTGGTGTCGGCTAACTTGGCCGGGGTTTCGGTCGGCGAGGACCGGATCTGCACCTCGGTTCCAGTACTGGACAAGTCGATGGTGACGGCGCTCAGCGCGGTCGCATCGGACAGATGCAGTAACAGACCCTCTCCCTCGATGAAGTTCGGGAACGGGATCGGATCCTTATAGGTGACGGTGGCCCACGATGTGTCTGGGTTGCCGTCGATCGCCGAGCCGGCTTCCTGCGGATTGTCCGGGGCACCGCTCGGTGAAAAGACGGTTGCGCTCACTGGTTTGACGATCGGCCCGGAGCGCGTCCAGAGGCCGAATCCGTCCGTGAACCACACAACCGCCGCCGCCGTCAGCACGATTACACCGACGAGTGCGGCGAGTGCCGCCATTCGGCCCCTTCTGCGATTCGGCGCCTTCTCCTGCGGCGGTTTGACGGGGGACGGTGACGATCCTCGTTTCGCAGGAGCGGCGTCTGAGTAGGTGAGGATTTGGTCGGCGTCGAGGGTGTTGCCGTCCCAGACGCCACTGACCTCGACCTCGTCGCCCTCTGCAAGGTGACCCGCTCCGGGTTGAGTTTGTATCGCGACCGGAACGGAAGCAGGCAGGTTGTCGACCGGGTCATATGGCACCAATTGGAATGTCAAGGTCCCGAGCTGGCTTTGAACGCTGCGTGCGGTTCCGTGGACGACCAGACGCTCGAGACGCTGCGTCGGTGGATTCGGCGGAGCGGCATCGCGGCCCGATCTCTTCGCCTGCGTGAGGGCTTCGGCGAATGCCAGGCAATTCGGGTATCGCTCGTTGGCATCCTTGGCCAGCGCCCTCGCCAGCACGACGTCCATGTGCGCGAGATCTGGTCGGCGGTCCGATATTCGCGGTGGTCGCGTACCTAGATGATGGCTGATCACGACAGCGCGATTCGCATCCTGGAAAGGTGGTGCGCCGGTCAGTAGATGAAAGGCCGTTGCAGCCAACGCATATTGATCCGATCTACCATCGAGTGGCTTCCCCATTAGTTGCTCGGGTGCCATGTAACTGACAGTTCCTACCGCGACGTTGTCGTCAGTGAGGTTGCTGACGTCGTCGATTCGGCGAGCGATGCCGAAGTCGGTCAGGAGCACCCTCCGCCGACGGACGTCAGATGCGGTGACGAGGATGTTCTCAGGCTTGACGTCACGATGGAGCAGACGGTGCTCATGACCGAACTCGAGCGCATCGGCCACCGCTGTCACGATTTCTGCGACGTCGTGTTCCGGCATGCCGCGCGGGTAGGACTCTCGAATCAATCGACCTGCGTCAAGGCCGTCCACGTAGTCCATCGAGATCCAGAGTCGGCCGTCGAATTCACCACGATCGAGAACGCCGACGATATGAGGATGGCGGAGCGTAGCGGCCAACTCAGCCTCGCGAGTGAACCTCGCCCGAAACTCGCCGTCGGCCGATGAGGTCATGGACAAGATTTTGAGGGCGTCTTGTCGTGGCAGACGAGGATGCTGGGCGAGGTAGACCTCGCCCATTCCACCGGTCCCGAGCAATCTCTGGATCACGTAGCCGGCGAAGACCTCACCGCTGTTCAACGGCATGTCCGAAAGCCTACGGGTAGCGCGTTGGGCACGAGTTGCGCCACAGACCAGCACTCAAAAGTCTTCGTCTGTGTCTTTTGCTGTGCAGCCCCGTACTCTTCCACGGTGAACGCGATTGACCCGGACAAGCTCGACATGTGCCTGCAGGTGCTGGCCGACATCGAGTCGTTGCCGCCCGAGCATCCCGATGCCGTCGCCGTGCGTCGGGCCACCGCGAGCATCTTCAAGTCGGTCAAGAAGGCTCGCCGCGATGCCAAGCGCGACGCGGTGGCGGCCGCCGATCACGCCGTCACCGCGGCTACTGCCACCGGTGCGCCCGGCCGCATCGACGACGAAACTGCGGGCCTGCCGCTCGTGTCCACTGCGGTCGGAGCCACCGCAGGCACATTGCTCCGGTCGCGCGCCTGCTACATGTGCAAGGAGCGCTACACGGTGGTCGACGCCTTCTACCACCAACTCTGTCCCGAGTGCGCCGCGCTCAACCGCGCCAAACGCGACGCCCGCACCGACCTCACCGGTAGGAGCGCCCTGCTCACCGGTGGCCGCGCCAAGATCGGCATGTACATCGCGCTGCGACTGCTCCGCGATGGCGCCCACACGACCATCACCACCCGCTTTCCGAACGACGCCGTGCGCCGCTTCACTGCGATGTCCGACAGTGCCGACTGGCTGCACCGGCTACGCATCGTCGGCATCGACCTGCGCGATCCCGCTCAGGTCGTCGCGCTCGCGGACACCGTCGCCGCGCAGGGCCCGCTGGACATCCTGATCAACAACGCCGCCCAGACGGTGCGCCGAGAACCCGGCTCCTACGCGGCGCTCGTCGAGGCGGAGCGCACTCCGTCGCCGGAACTCGTCGACGTCGTCACGTTCGACCGCGTCAGCGACGCCCATCCCGCGGCGCTTGCCGGAAGCCTCGCCGAGCACCACACTCCGCACGCGGTGACCGAACTGGCCCTCGCCGCCCGCAGCGCGTCCCCGGACCGGATCACCGCGGGCACCGCCATCGACGCAGGCGGCCTGCTGCCCGATACGGCGTCAATCAACAGTTGGACTCAACGCGTGCACGAAATCGACGCAATGGAACTGCTCGAGGTTCAGCTGTGCAACCAGACCGCGCCGTTCATTCTGGTGAGCCGGCTGCGCCCGGCGATGGCCGCTTCACCTTCCCGCCGGACGTACGTCGTGAACGTGTCGGCGATGGAGGGGCAGTTCAGCCGCGCATACAAGGGCCCTGGGCACCCGCATACCAACATGGCGAAGGCTGCGCTGAACATGCTCACCCGCACCAGCGCCGCCGAGATGCTCGAGCAGGACGGCATTCTCATGACGGCCGTCGATACGGGCTGGATCACCGACGAGCGTCCACACCCGACAAAGCTGCGGCTTGCCGATGAGGGTTTCCATGCCCCGCTCGACCTCGTCGACGGTGCCGCCCGCGTGTATGACCCAATCGTCCGCGGGGAGTCCGGCGAAGATCTGCACGGCTGTTTCCTGAAGGACTACTCGCCGAGCAGTTGGTAGCGCAACCGAGTGAATCACCTATCGTGGTGGACGGCGACTTCGCGCCGCTGATGGCCGAAGATCCGCAGTTCTGGGCTTACACCAGAACCACCCCGAAAGGGCGACTCCCCGTCATCGCGAACTGCGGCCGTGTTCCCCGGACCGTCGAAATCGGCCGAGAATGGATCGCGGCCGATCTGCTGGACGGCAACCTGGCCGAGACCCCGGCCAACGTCGATGTCATCGTCCCTCGACGTGGCGGCCTGGGACGCGCGCATCTGTGCCGCCCGCGATTCGGGCGAGTAGCTCAAGTTCGCGAGCTTCGAGTTGGCGGATCCGGTCGGTGTGCTTTGTTTAGTTGGTCATTGAGTGTGACGAAGCTGGGAGATGTAGGAGACACGGGATTACCTCTTAACCGCTGTGGGTTTTAACTTTTGACGATTTCGGTCTTAATTCTGTGGGGTGGGGCTCAGGTCGGCGGCGTGAAGGCCGTATGGCACCGCTTTGAGGACCGTGACGGCCATGGTGCGACCGTCGGCCAGTCGGTACGTACGGCGTTCGCCGGCGACGTGCGCCTGCGATTGCGGAGCCCAGACGGAGATTCCACGGAGTAAACGACCATGTCGGCGTATTCGGCGCCTTGTACACCCAGCAGGAAGGTGTCGGTGTCACCGGTGTCGTCGTAGCGGAGGGTGACAACCATGCCGGGTTCGGCTATCCCGTCGTTCGGTGGATCCTCGCCGACGACGGCGTTGATCAGCAGGTCATGAATCTGTTGAATCCGTATCTCCCACGCGCGATGGACAGCGTCTGCGTTTCCGTCGGTTTCCCCGTCAGCAATGCCTGCGGAGAACAGAAAGCGCAGTGTGGCCAGTTCCCGGTGCAGACGCTCGTGGGCCTGCGGTGAGATCCAGACACGTGTCGTAGTGGGCATGTCGATTTCCTTTCTTGCGCGAGCATATCAAGCGGCGGTGAGTGTGCATTCCGTAGGGCACCGCTTTCAGCAGCGTCACGGAAGATCAGCTCCACTGGGGACGGAGTAGGTGCGCTGTTCGCCGGGGCGTGCTCCGGTGATCGCGCGGCCGAGCGGTGATTGCATCGAATACACATCGATCCCGGCGATCTTCGGCGCCGCGCACGCCGAGCAGGAACGTTTCGGTCTCACCGGTATCGTCATAGCGGACGGTCAGGACCATTCCGGGTTCGGCGACTCCATCGTCGGGTGGATTCTCATCGACGACGGCATTGGCGCAGCAGGTCTTCGATCTGGCGTATGCGCGATCTGTCGCGCAGCGTATTTCGCGATGCTCTCGCCGTTGTCCATGAAGTCGTCGGGGACTTCGATGCGCGGACGTGAACGCAGGTCGGCGAGTTCTTCGCGCAGTCGGACATGCGCCTGACGTGTCATCCAAAGTCGTTCGGTGGTAGTCATTTCGGGTTGTCGTCCTTCCGTTCAAGCAATGGTTCGTCGTCAGGGGCGGGCTGAGAAGATGCGCCGCCCCTGACGACTCGGGCGCCCTTGGCGGGCAGAGTTCGTCGGTGGTGTGGACCGCGGGTTCGACTGTCTAGCGGCCGGTTCGGCGCAGGGGATCAAACTCGCGTAGGGCTTCGGGTTGCTTGCCGGTGGTGATTTGTTCGGCCAGCAAGCGGCCGGTCACCGGACCGTGCGCAAGTCCCCACATGCCGTGGCCACCTGCCACGTAAACGCCTCGAGACATCTCTCCGATGAGGGCGCGGCCGTCGGGGGTGACCGGGCGGGGGCCAACCCAGATGTCGCTTCGTTCGTCCCAGCGCACGCCGTCCAGCAGCGGGCTCGCCGAGGCGACGATCGCGCCCACCCGCGCAGGCACGATCGGTTCCTGCGGGGTCGCGGAACTCCATGGTGCCCGACACGCGCAGTCCGCCCTGGTAAGGCGTGCACGCCACCCGCACGTCCGGCAGATAGATCGGACCCGGAATGGGGCGGTCCACCGGCACGGTGAACGAGTAGCCGCGACCGGCCCGTACCGGAACGCGCACGCGATCGCCCGCCAGCCGTGACAACCATGCACCGGTGGAGATCACCGCGACGTCGGCGGTCAGCGGCGCGTCGTTGTCCAATTCCACCTCGACGGCGTTGCCTGAGTTCGACACCCTGCGAACTTCCGACGTCCGGATCGCCCCGCCGCGGCTTTTCGACTGCCTTGCCGAGGGCTTTTACGAATCGGCCGGGGTCGATGAAGCGCTGGCCGTTGATGCTCAGTCCGGCGGTGATCGCCGCCGATGTCAGGGGTACGTGTTCGCGCAAAGCTTCGCCCGATCAGTTCCGTGACGGATATCGCCTGTCCGGCGTCTTGGATCTGGCGAAGTTCGCGCGCCATCCTTTCGGCGGCCTCGGCGGTGCGAAATATCGCGGTGATCGGAGCGTCGGTCACCGGCGCGTCGACCCCGTTGGCAACGAGTACGTCGAAGGCTTCGATGCATTCGTCGTTGAGGGGCAGGTTGGCCTGAACCGCTCGCTTCCACGACGATCGTCGGCAGTTGGCGGCGAACTGCATCAGGAATCCGGCGAGTCCACGAGTCGGCGGTCAACGGGATGTGCAGCGGCGCCGAGCTGTCGCGCAGGGAGCGCAGCCCATAGCGCAGCACGCCGGGGGAGTTCAACGGAATGGTCAGTGCCGGCGCAACCCATCCGGCGTTGCCCCACGATGCGCCCGCGGCCACGCCGGTGCGGTCCACGACCGTCACACCGACTCCGCGCTCCTGCAGGAACCAGGCGGTCGACAGCCCGACGATGCCTGCACCGACCACAATCGCCGATCGCGGTCCGCCGTCAATGCGCCCGACGTCCACCATCACGTACCTCCTACTTGAACTTTGGCTCTTACTGCCATGGTGGTGTGGATGGTCGAGTATCGGCTTGCTCGAGCCGGACAACCAGGCGATCGCTTGTTGTCGCGATCCGACAACGCGGTTTGCGCCTAGCGCTGAATGCGGGTATCAGTCCGTGTCGGTGGCAGCCAGTTCGATCATCATGGCCAGCCGCTTCTTGGCGTCGTCCAGCTGTAGGTGGGCAATCTCGGCCATCTTGCGCAGCCGGTAGCGCACGGTGTTCTCGTGCACTCCCAGCCGCTCGCCGGCCTCAGTGGGTCGCCCTGGGCCTCCAGCCACGCCTGCAGCGTCGCCACGTATTCGGTGGCGTGGGCACGGTCGTGACGGCGCAGCTCCGCCACCGGTCCACGGTCCGGGGAACGACCCGACCGCGCAGCGGTGCGCAGCCGCTGCAGCAGAATGTGGTCCCACGACTCGTCGTAGGCCACCGACCCGGCGCCGGGATGCGAATCTTCGTGCAGCGCCAAAGATTCATCGGCCTCATCGCGTGCCGTCGGGAGGTCTGCCACCATGCCTGCGCCGCTGATGCCTGCGATCAAGCTTCATGCCGTCCGGTAGGGCCGCCCGTAGACCGCTGACCCAGCGCCTCGCGGTGTCCGCCTGCTCGCCGGGCAGCAGGGTATAGACGGTGTTGCCGGCCAGGGCACTTCGCCCAGGCCGGGACCAGCCGAATCCGGTGGTGGCGCGCTCGAACGCCAGCAGCAGCGCGGCGTCGCGTTCGTCCTCGATGAACGCTTGAACCGCGATAACCCGTAACGGGCTGTGCGGCAAGCCCAGTCGGCTGGCGGCCGTTGCGGCGTCGGCGGTGCCCTCGAGCAACCTGATCACCAATTCGGATTCGACCTGGCGTTCCAGATCCGCGCTGGCTCGTGACCGCAACAGGTGCAGAGCCACCGTGCGACCGCCGTCGGCCAACGCTGTGCGCGCGGGCCCGCGTAACGGTTCCGAACACGCCACCCAAACCGATCCCATCAGCTCGCGTCCCGACCGCACTGCGACCACCATGCGCCCGGTCAGGCCCAGTTCGGTGTCCTCGGCGACGAAGAGTGGATCATCGGAGGCCGCCAGATGTGCGAAAACCCCACGGGTATCGAATAATGCGCGCAAATCCTTTGGTGCTTGGCGACCGACGATGGTCGCTGCCCGTGCCGGGTCGGCATGTTGTTGCAGCTTCGAATACGCCAACAGTCGCGACAGTCTGTCTTCGATCGTCACCGCTCCGCCGGCCGCGTCCGCCAAGCTGTCGGCCAAAGCGAACAAATCTGTTGGACCACGGCCGGATTCGGTTTCACGGCCTTCCAGCACCAGGCCGTAGATGATTGCCGCCAACTCACTCCACGACACGGCCGGGTCAACTTCCATCACCGCGACGCCCTCGTCTTCGCCGCCGAACGCGGTGTTGTCATCGCCGCCGCGGATCAGCACGACGACCGCGTGCGCCGAAGCTGCCCACCGCACGGCTTCTTTGACTGAGGGGGCATCGATACCGAGCAATACGTCACCGACGACCGTGCGATCGCCGGTCACCTCGTGCATGACGACGCTGCGTAACTCCGTGGACCGCGGTATCGGGCAGAAACTCAAGCGGACGCCGTAGCTCCCCAACACATTGACCAGGCGGTCTAGCGTGACCACGAGCCGCTCCCCATGCCGAACCGAACAACCAGCCTAACCAGGAGACCACCGGGCGGGCCCGTCATCAGCGACTCGATGGCGGTGCCAATCGGCGTTGAAGGTCCTCCACTAGCCGCCGTAGGAGGCGGCAATGGCCGGCGGCGCGTCGATCAGTGGCAACCAAGACGCGGCCGCACAGGGGGCGCTGACGAACTGTTCGAACAATGGCGCAGGCCAGTGCGTGACCGTGGTCATCGCCACGAACGAGTGCGCAGCCGCCGCCTCGAACAACTACGGCGAAGAGGTCGGGGCCTCCGCCCCGACGATTGCCGCAGCGGAGGCCGCGGCCAGAGCAAGCTGCAGAACCAGACGGGCGCGAAGGTCATCGTGTCGGGCTGCTCGAATGGAAACACCCCGCCGCCGCCGAACGATCCGCCGCCGCCGCCTGCGCCGAAGCTAGGGCCGACGGTCTCGTTCAACACGGTCTTGGGGGCTAGAGGCTCACATCACCGACCGCAGCGGAGTGTCGTCGCAGTGCACGTATGCGACCGACGACTACAACCGCAGCTTCGCACTGCCGGCCAATTCCAAGTACGACCTGAGGATCGTCCCGGCCGTTCCGCGGTTCCGGAACTGGACCGTCACGATCACATGTGACAACGGCACGAGCACGACGGCGACGACGTACTTCTGAGTCGCGACAGCTCCCCCCAGAGAGAAGCGGGCCATGACTGAAAAGTCATGGCCTGCTTTGCATTGGGCGGCCGTCAGCTATAGGTGGGTTCGCCCTCGGTGGTCACCTCGAAGGTGTTGAGAAAGTTGCACACAAGTTGGTAGAAGCCGACCGTCATCACCAGGTCCGAGAGCTGCGTCACCTTCAGCAGCTTCAAAGCGTCATCGCGGTAGGAGCCGCTCAAGGTGTGGTCGTCGAGCAGTCGGTCGGTCCACGAGAGGATGCCCACCTCGTCTTCTGGCAGGCCGTCGGTGGACCCGGTCGCGGCAGCGGCGATGGCGGCGGCCGACAGTCCGGCGTAGCCGGCGATCATCTCGTGTTGGTGAGTTTCATACGGTGCGGCATAGCGATATCCGACCCGCAGGATCGCCAGTTCGCGGAGGTTTGCGGGAAGCGAATTGGCTTGGAACATCGCGTCGGCCATGACGAAGAAGCCCGGCGCCAGGCCGGGGGAGTGCATGACCATTCGGTAGACGTTGACCGGAGCGTGCTGCGCGAGCGTGTCCTGGAGGTTCTGCGGCAGGGCGTCGACGTCGGGGTAGTCCATGGTGGTCACTCCCGCCCGCGGATCGGATCGCTGCCGTCCCAGCTCGCGGCGAGGTCGCGGATGTATTGGAAGAACTGACCTTTGGGGCCGCTGATGTCCGAGAGTTCGATGACGGTGCCCTGTTCGACTTCGGTGTCGAGGTAGGCGAACCGGCCTTGTTCACCGCCGATACTGCCTTCCTGCCCGATCACGTACCCGCCTTCGAGAGCGCTGTCGAGGAGCTTCTGGTAGTCGTCGGACCAGTAGGCCATCTGTTGCATTCCTTCGCGTCCGGCGTCGAGGAAGTCCTTGTACATCGACGGGGCATCGTTGCGCGGCTGGATCAGTTCGAGTTGCACGTCACCGGAGTTGGCCAGAGCGACGCTCATCTGCATGTCCGAGTCCACTCCGCGATAGCGGAAGAAGTCGGTCTGGACACGGTCAACGTAGAACCACGGGCCGACGCCGTGGCGGACCCAGTTGTCCATCGAGGCGTCGATATCGCGCACGACGTACCCGATCTGGGCGATTTTTCCGAACCTGATGCTCATGGTCGACTTTCTTTGTGGTCGGGGCGGAGGCGGTGAACGAGGAGGGCTTCCACTTCGCTGCGGGCGCCGGCGAGGTCGATGCGGTCGTCGATCAGGTATTGCAGCGCCACGCCACGCAGCATGGCGATGACCACGGTGGCGAGTCCGTGCGGGTCGATCGCGCGCGGAATTTCGCCGGCAGTCGCTGCGAGCTTGATGCGTTTCTCGATCTCTTCGCGGAACTCGCGGTCGGCAGCGACCATCCGACTTCTGGTTTCCTCGTCGGGGTTGGCGACAGCGTCTGCCCAGAGTGCCAGTCGAGCCCGGTTGACGGGTTGCAGGTCGGTGACGACGTCGAAGTAGATTCCAATGAGGGTGCGTAATTCGGTTGTGGCGTCTTCGGATTCGCCTCGATCGAACATCGCCTCACGGAACTGGTAGGTGACGGTCTCGACGAGCCGCTGCATCAGGGCGCCCTTGGAGCCGAAGTGGTGTGTCGCAAGGCCGCGGCTGTAGCCGGCGCGTTCTCCGACGTTGGCCAGCGTGACACGGGACGGCCCGACCTCTCCGACCATTTCGGCCGCGGCGGCCACCAGGCGCTGTTCGGCCTCGGTTCGGCGCACCTCCTGAGTTCGGGGGCCGGTGGCGCTCCTGTGTCGTGCTCCGCTCATCGGCCGCCACTCCTTACTAACTTGTTGACTAACAAGTTAGTAAGTGATGCGGTACGGCGTCAAGATACTGCAATTTCAGATCGCCGCGTTTGCTTCGGCGCCCGATCGGTTCTGGTGGATCTGACGAAGGAATCGGCCGATAGCGGCGACAACCGCTCCGGTACGTGCTCCGTCGATCAGATCGAAACCGTGGCCCACACCTGGCAACTCGACATAGCCCACGGTCGCCGCCGACACGGATCGCAGCTTCTCGACGAACGCGCGCGCCTCGTCAACCGGAATGAGGCTGTCACGGCTTCCGTGCACCACGAGAAATGGTGGCGCGGCTTTGTGGATCCGACCCACCGGCGAAGCGGCGTCAAACACTTCGGGATGGCGAACCTGCGAGCGCTTGACGACTACACGCTCGAGGAATTCCATGAATCGTGCGCGCTGAACGGTGGAACGGTCCTGCCAGTCGTAGAGGCCGTACAGACTGACGACGGCATCGACGGATGTGTCGGCGTCAGCGGGTAGTTCGGTTTGCCACTGTGGGTCGTTGGCGGTAAGTCCTACTAGCGTTGCCAAGTGTCCGCCGGCCGAACATCCCGCGGCGACAATGAATTTGGGGTCTCCACCAAATTCGGCGACGTTGGCCCGCGCCCACGCGATCGCAGCTTTCACATCGGTCATCTGACGCGGCCAGCGATGTTGCGGGCTGGTGCGGTATTCGAGAGACAAGCAGACCCAGCCTCGTCTGACCAGGTGCGCCATCAGCGCATGTCCCTGCAGTGTCCGGCTTCCGAATACCCACGCTCCGCCCGGAATGTAGACAAGTACCGGAGCGGGCGCGGCGGGGTGTTCCTGGCTTCGCCATACATCGAGTACTTGGCTGGGGTGATTGCCGTAGTGCACCGATGACCGATGCACATAGCGGCGCTGGCCGGCCGCCTTCCACAGCGGAGCCCGCTGCGGATGTGATGGCCACGGATGTGCGAGGTCGTCGGCGCTCACGATGCCCTGCAACGCCTCCGTCAATACCGACGGCGTCAGCGCGAGTTGTTGGCGTCGGAGTTGGTAGCCGCCCGGGTCGAACCGAGCACTGGCCATCGCCCACACGATGCCTGGAAGATACGTCCTGCCGCAGACGCCCAGGGCCGCCATGCCGCTGATCGGCTGGATGTGACGCCCGATCACCGGAGTCGACGCGGATACGGCGCTGAGCGCGATCAAGTAGTCGCCTGGCTTTGCTCGGGTTACCCATCGTAGGCAGGACCGCACGGTGCGAACTGCCTGTTCAGAGTCGACTCGATACATCTCTGCAGCGTACGCGCGAGGGCGACCTAGAACTACGGTATTGGCCTCGCCGTAATGAGATTTGCTGCTTCGGTGCCGGTCAGGGCTTTCTGAAGATGTGACGGTCACTCCGATCAGCCGCGAATGCGCCTATCGTGTGGCTTGGGGCACCGAGGGGAACGGACTAGGACATGGAGCAGTTGAGCTGGACCGACGACATGATGTTGCGCGCCGAAAGGCCGGAGACCCCCATGCAGATCCAGATGCTGCTGATCTATGACCAGTCGACGGCGCCCGACGGCAAAGTCACCTTCAAGCGCATCCTTGGCGAGATCGACGCCCGGCTGCATCTCGCGCCGACGTTCCGTCGGCGGCTCACCGACTTACCCGGCGGCCTGCACATGCCGTACTGGGTCGATGACCCCAACTTCGATCTCGAATACCACGTCCGTCACATCGCGTTGCCTCAACCGGGGGACTGGCGTCAGCTGTGCATACAAATTGCGCGCATTCACGGCCGCCAGCTCGATCTCCGCCGGCCACCGTGGGAGATGACGGTGATCGAGGGGCTGAACTCCATCCCTGGCGTGCCGAAGGGATCGTTCGCGATCTCGCTCAAGCTGCATCACTGTGTCGTCGACGGGATGGAAAGCGTCGAGCTGATGGCGGCCATGCATGACCTCGCGCACGACAGTGCACGCCCCGCCGCACCGGAAAAGCCGTGGAATCCAGGCGCGCTGCCGTCGACTGCAGACCTCGTGGCGCGGACAGCGATCAACGGTGTACTCCACCCGCTTCGCGCGGGTAAGGTGTTGATTCCCAGCGCTTTTGGCACGTTGCGCCACCTTGCGGAGTTTCCAGTAAAGATCGCCGGCGGACTATCGGCCGCGCTGGCCCCTGGATCGGGCTCGGTGTTTGCGCCGAGCACGCGCTTCAACGGCACGCCCACTCCGCAAAGAGCATTCGAAGCCCGCTTTCACGACCTAGCCGATTTCAAACGGATCAAAGCCTGCGTACCGGACGCGACCATCAACGACGTGGCACTTGCCTATGTCGGGGGCGCACTTCGGCAATATCTGGACGGCCACGGCGAGCTGCCTGAGGAGACCCTCGTTGCTGCCTGTCCGATGTCCATACGGTCCGATAGCGAAAGCGGCAGTGGCGGCAACCGACTGTTCGGCAGATTGCAGGCGCTGAGCACCACGATCGCTGACCCGCTCGAGCGGTTGGCGGCGATCGTCGACGAGACCTCCGCGTTTCGCGACACTTCCGACACCTCGAGCAGCTCACGACTGATGGAGCTGGTGGGGACCGTGCCCACCACGTTATTGGGCTTTGCGGTGAAAGCCGCTAGCGCGGTGCCCTTTTCGGCCCCTGCGATCGCCAACACCACAGTGAGCAATGTGCCAGGCCCGACCGATCCGATCTTCTTCGCTGGCGCTCGCCTTCTTCGGGTCACCGGCCTGGGCCCACTGATCGGTGGGATGAATCTCTTCCACATTGTGGCGAGCTACAACGGAACCGTTTCGATCGGGGTGACAGCGGATCGCAGCGCGTTACCTGACCCGGGCCACTATGCCGACTGTATGCAGAGCGCGTTTCAGGAGATGCTCAGCGCTGCAGGTTGAGTCGTGTAGCGATTCGACCAGTCTCCGGGAGTCAGTGCCGGGACAACAGCGAAAAAAACTGCCGTGACGGATCATCGGCGCCGGGGCTTCCCTTCAGAGTGCCCCGAGTTATCGGGTGGCTGAGGTCGACTGAGGACGGATCGTTTACCTCGGCCCAATCGGTCACAATCGTCCGTTCGACGATCTTCCATGTGTCATCGCGCTTCTCGTACCTGTCGAGATAACGCCCTCCGACGATGACGTCGATATCTCGGTCGCCCGCACCGAGCGTGTGCGTCGCGATTGTGTAGACCTCGCCCTCGGCGATGTCGCCGTTGATGGCGAAGTTCACGGTGGTGATGTTGTGCTGCATCGACCGGATGTGCGGGCGCGAGGCGGCCAGCGTGTTGAGGAAGTCGTCGACGCTCCCCGTCGAGAACGCACCGTGGGCGTCCACAGCGTCGTGGTGGTACAGCTCGCGGAGCGTCGTGAAGTCGCCGCGATCGACGGCGCGGCAGTAGGCGTGCACCAGCTTCCGCAGCTGAAACTCATCGAGCATCTCTTGCAGGAGGGACTCATTCGTCGACATTTCCGCAGCGTAGCGGGTATATATGCGAATCGAGTAGCCGAATAGCCTTCGGGCTCAACTCCGTGCACAACTTGGTCGAGGCAGTCGCGCGGCCGGCCAGAATCGCGATTGCCGGTGATGCTGGGATCGGTGATTCCCTTCCCCGTTCACGTCCGAGCTTCGCCGCTTGGTCAAACGTGTTCGTGGTTGCAATCGTGTTCATATTCGCCGTCGACGGCGCGATGCTGGCAGCCGCTTTCGGTCATGCCCCTGACGAACCGGTGCTCTTCATCGTGATCGGGGTTGCGATGGCGCTCTTCTTCGGGGTGCCCTTCACGGTGGGTCTCGGGTTCTCGCCTTCACTCTCACCGATTCGCGACCTTGCTGAAGGCACCAAACGTGTTGCTGCCGGGGACTACAGTCAACGGCTGCCGGTGGTTCAGGACGATGATCTGGGTGCACTCGCAGGCACGTTCAACCGGATGCAGACGGGTTTGGCTGAACGGCAACGACTTCAGGCGGCGTTCGGTACCTACGTCGACCCAGCCCTGGCGGCGCGGCTGCTCGAGCAGGGCGACGATGTGTTCACCGGTGAGCGCCGGCAGGTGACCGTGATGTTCGTCGACATCCGCGACTTCACCCCGTTCGCCGAGGCGAACACCGCCGAGGACACCGTGGCCCGCCTCAACGCTTTGTTCGAGATCGTGGTGCCTGCTGTTGTCGACGCCGGTGGGCATGTCAACAAGTTTCTCGGTGACGGCGCGCTGGCGGTCTTCGGCGCCCCCAACGAGCTGGCGGATCACGCCGATGCCGCGGTGAGCGCGGCGGTGGTGATTGACCGCCTGGTCGCTGGACGGTTCGGCGGCGCGCTTCGGATCGGCATCGGGATCAACACCGGTGTGGTGATCGCGGGCACCATCGGCGGGGGCAGCAAGCTGGAGTTCACCTTGATCGGCGACACCGTCAATGTCGCTGCCCGCGTCGAGCAGCTGACCAAGACCACCGGCGACACGATCCTTCTCACCCAGCAATGCGTCGACGCCCTACCGGCTCGACCGCATGGACTCACCGACCGCGGAGCCCATGAGCTGAAGGGCAAATCAGCCGCTGTGCAGGTCTTCGCCCTCAATCCAGCGACCGTCTCGTCAACTTGATCCGGTAGCGGCGCTGCCAAGAAGCACTCGAGCGACCCAGTCGACTCTGCTCAGCGATTCTTCCAATGTCATCATGCCGGTGAGCACGCCACTGAGTGCCGTGTTCAATGCGGCATTGAGGCAGAACGTGATGTTCGGAATATCGGCCGGCGCAACGCCTTCAAGGAGCCGATTGAACATCTCGGTGTTCGTGCGGTTCATCTGATCGATGGTCGCCTTCGCTTCGGGATCGGCTGATGTCGCCGTCTGAAACATCAGCGTGGTCATCGCCGGGTTGCGGTGAAACGCGCGCTGGGCGCGTTGCAGGTAGTCCAGTACACCGCGCAGCGGATCCGGCTCGCGATCAGTCCGGTCGCGCGAAGCGAGGATGCGGCGGGTAAGCCGCTTCTGCCAGTCCTCGAGAGCGGCCGCGAGCAGGTGGTCCTTGGAGCTGAAGTAACGGTAAACGGTCGCCAACGCCACTCCTGAACGTTGGGCAACGTCGCGCATCTGTAGCGCCTCGGCGCCGACCTCGGCGATCAGGTCGATCACCGCTTCGATGACCTTGGCCCGCCGGATCAGCTGACGGCTCGTCATATCCGCCATCGAGACGACGGATTCGGACCGCTCGACTGGGGTGTTGACGATGCGACCTCCGTCCTGGATATCCGAGAACACGCTTCTCGACCGCCTACACGATTTCAATGCAGATGAACTAACGACACCGTATTACCGCAGCTAGTTACGTCATGCTAGCTTGACACAAGTAGAACCGTGTTTCAATAATAGTTAGGGCACGACGGCCCGCGTGTCTGTGCGATCGGAGGATTCCATGGCCGGACCTGTCGGTCTGCCGGTGATAGACACGATGATCGGATTCCCGCACGAGGGATCCGCTCAATACGACTTCATCCGCAAGCAGACGAAGGACCGCCAGTCCAAGGAGGACTTCGAATTCCCCGTCGAGTACATGTTCAAGGACGTGCCCAACGGGCTGCCCACTGACGACCCGGTGTCGCTGGTGCTCCAACAGATGGATCGGTTCGGCATCGAGAAGGCGATGATCGGGGTCAGCGAGGGCTCCGCAGAGCTGGCACTCAAGATGTTCCCCGACCGGTTCATCGCGTCTGGCGCCATTTCGGACCCGAACGATGTGATGGGCTCGGTGAACGCGATCCGTCGTGAATATGAGCAGTACGGCATCCGCGCCACGTCGGTCTTCCCGTCGGGCACCTTTCCGCAGGTTCCCATCGACGACCCGAAGATGTACCCGATCTACGCCACCTGCGTCGAGCTCGGCATCCCGATCTTCGTCTGCGCGGGCGTTCCCGGTCCGCGAATTCCGATGGCGCCGCAGGAAGTTTCCCGCATCGACATCGTGATGTTCGATTTCCCCGATCTGGTGTTCGTCACCCGCCACGGCTGCGAACCGTGGGAGGACCTCGCGGTCAAGCTGATGCTGAAATGGCCCAACCTGTATTACTCGACGTCGGCGTTCGCGCCCAAGTACTACCCGAAGTCCATCATCGACTACGCCAACTCCCGCGGTGCGGACAAAGTCCTCTACGCCGGATACTTCCCGATGGGCCTGTCGCTGGAACGCATCTTCAGCGAACTGCCCAAGGTCCCGTTGAAAGACGAAGTGTGGCCGAAGTTCCTGTACGGCAACGCCGCTCGCATTCTCGGCCTGGAGGGCTGACCGCCTGATGGCACTCGCGATCACGGCTGAGCAGGAGCAACTCGTCGACGCCGTCAGCCGGTTCGCCAGCCGACATGCGCCGATCGACAAGACCCGTGCCTCCTTCGATTCGATCGCTGCTGGCGAATTACCGCCCTGGTGGGAGGAATTTGTTGCCCGCGGCTTTCACGCTGTGCACCTGCCCGAGAACGTCGGCGGGCAGGGCGGCAGCCTCGCCGATATGGCCTGCGTTGTTGAAGCCGCCGCCGCTGCGCTGCTGCCCGGCCCGCTGCTGAGCACGGCGATCGCAAGCGCCGTGGCGAGCCTGGCCGATGAGTCGGCCACATCGTTGATCGCCGATCTGGCGGCAGGCGCGACCGCAATTGTCGTCTTGCCCGAGCACTCCGATGTGCGGGCTGTCCGCGACGGGACGAGCTGGCGGCTCAACGGCTCGTCCGGATCGCAGCTGGGAATCCTTGCGGCGCATCACATTCTGTTGACTGCGCGAACAGATGACGACGCCGAACTGTGGGTCACGCTCGACGCGCGCTCCCCTGGACCGGGGTTCACTGTCGAAGGGCAACAGGGCACCGACTTATGCACCGACGTGGGGGTGCTCCACCTCGCCGACCACGCCGTACCGGCAAGTGCGGCGTTATCCGGCATCTCCACCGAGCGTGTGCGCTGCATCGTGGCGGCCTTGGCAGCCTGCGCGGCTGCCGGCACCGTGCGCCACTGCGCCGATGCGGCGACCGAATACATCCGCACCCGTGAGCAATTCGGCAGACCCGTCGGTGCGTTCCAGGCATTGCAACACAAGGCGGCCATGCTGCTGGTGAACTCCGAACTGGCGGCCGCGGCCGCCTGGGACGCGGTGCGCGCGGCCGATGAATCCGTCGAACAGCACCGGATTGCTGCGGCGACGGCCGCCCTGATGGCGATCGGTACCGCGCCCGACCTGGTGCTCGACGCGCTGTTGATGTTCGGCGCGATTGGCTACACATGGGAACACGACACCCACCTCTACTGGCGCCGTGCCACCAGCCTGGCCGCGTCGCTGGGACCTATGACGCAGTGGAGCCGTGAAGCGGGGGAGTTGGCCCGCACGCAGAAGCGCTCCACCGCAGTGAATCTCGGTGACGTCGAATCCGACTTCCGGGCTCGGGTCTCGGCAACGCTCGATCGGGCGTTGACGCTTGACAATGACCATCCCTCCGAGGACGTGAGAAACCCCGGTCTTGCCACGGGGCCGCAGAGGGACTTGCTGGCCAGCGAAGGTCTGGTCGCGCCGAACCTGTCTTCGCCGTGGGGTGTCGAGGCCTCGGCGGTACAACAGGTGATCATCGCCGAGGAGTTCGACAAGCGACCCGGTTTGATCAGGCCCTCGCTCGGCATCGCCGAGTGGATTCTGCCGACGATTCTCGACAGTGGAACCGACGCGCAACGTGAGCGGTTCGCGATACCCATCCTGCGTGGCGTTCAACGATGGTGCCAACTGTTCAGTGAACCGGGAGCCGGTTCGGATCTGGCGTCGCTGGCCACCCGCGCCAACAAGGTCGACGGCGGATGGATCGTCAACGGGCACAAGATCTGGACCTCGCTGGCGAACAGGGCCGACTTCGGGGCGATGCTGGCGCGCACCGATCCGGACGCGCCGAAACACGGTGGCATCGGCTACTTCCTCATCGACATGACATCGCCAGGCATCGAGGTCTCGCCGATCAAACAGGCCAGCGGCCGCGCCGAGTTCAACGAGGTCTTCTTCACCGACGTGTTCGTGCCCGACGACATGCTCGTCGGTGAGGCCGACGGCGGGTGGGGCCTGGCCGTCTCGACGATGGCCGTCGAACGAACGGCGATCGGTAACTACGTCACCATCGATCGCGCCGACGCCCTTCGGCGAATGGCGGAGATCGACGGCCCGGAACAGGATGCAGCGCTGCGCGCACTCGGCGACGTCGAGGCTTACACCACTGCCATCAAGGCGATGGTGCTGCGGGAAACGCTCCGTCTCGTCGAGGGACAGGGTGCTGGCCCAACCTCCAGCATCGCGAAGTACGCGATGGTTACGCTGCTGCGTCGCGCACAACGGCAACCCTGCGGTCTCACGGGCCGCATCGCAATGCTGGAGGAGTCCGATCCGGCCGTCTTCCAGCCCTATTTCGATGCCCCTGCCGAACTCATCGGCGGTGGCACCCCGGAGATCCAACTAACGGTCATCGCATCGATGATCCTCGGCCTGCCGCGCAGGTAGGCCGAGAAAGCCTGCCCCAGAAAGGATGTCGCCACGATGACACCGCTCTCCTTCAAGTACTTCGACTGCGACAACCACTACTACGAAGCCGTCGACGCGTTCACCCGGCACATCGAGCCGCAGTACAGGAAACGCGCCATCCAGTGGGCTGAGCTCGACGGTCAGGCAGCGGCTGCTCGTCGGCGGCAGGGTCAACCGGTTCATCCCCAATCCGACGTTCGACCCGGTCGGTAAGCCCGGCGCGCTCGACGAGTACTTCCGTGGCCGCAACCCGAGAGGCGCGGACTTGAACGCGTTGTTCGGTGAACTGGAGCCGATCAGTCCCGCATACCGCGACCGTGACGCGCGGCTTGCTCTCATGGATGAACAAGGCATGCAGGGCTGCATCCTGTTGCCCACCCTCGGCGTTGGCATGGAGCAGGCGCTTCTGCCCGACCTGGACGCTGCGGCCGCCACGTTCCGCGCCTTCAACCGCTGGATGGACGAAGACTGGGGATTCGCCTACAAGGAGCGGATTTTCGGCGCCCCCTACATCACGTTGTGCAAGCCGGACAACGCGATCCGCGAACTCGAGTGGGCGTTGGAGCGTGACGCGCGCTTCATCGTGATGGTTCCCGGACCGATCATGACTGACGTCGGCATGCGCGCGCCCGGCGATCCGATGTTCGACGACTTCTGGCGGCTGGCGAACGATTCGGGCATCACGGTCTGCTACCACTCCGGTGAGACGTACTACTCGAAGTTCATGCCCGCATGGGGCGAATCGGACTACATGATGTCCTTCCAGGCACTGCTGGGCTTCCGATCATTGTTCTCTGGCGACGCACTTCAGGACACGTTCGCCAACCACCTCCACAACGGCCTGTTTCTCCGGTTCCCCAACCTGCGGATGGCATCCATCGAAAGCGGTTCGGCTTGGGTGTTTCATCTGTTCGAGAAGCTGTCCAAGTCCTACGGTCAGATCCCGCAGATCTACCAGGAGGATCCGCGGGAAACCTTCAAGCGCCATGTCTGGGTTTCACCGTTCTACGAGGACGAATTGGCAAGCCTGCTCAAGCTGCTCGGAGTGAGGCGCATCATCATGGGGTCGGACTTCCCCCACGTCGAGGGTCTGGCCGAGCCCGCGTCCTATATCAAGGATCTGGAGAACTTCGACTACACGCCCGATGAGTGCCGGACTGTCATGCGCGACAACGGTCTTGAGCTGTCGATTCGTCAACCCGTGTGACCGCTGCGTGATGAAGGTCGAGAAGTCCAACCTGGTCGCCATACTGTTGGAGGTCGGTGAGGAGAACGCGGCGGTGCTGCTCGCTCGCTCACCGCTACCCGATGCGATCGACACCGAACACGACCTCGAGACCTTGGTGTCGTTCGGTTTGGAGCGCGATCAGGTCGATGAGATCGCCCGGCTGACGATCGGCGCAATCGAACCCGACGATGTGAACACCCGGCGCAGGCGCAGCGAGATGGAGAAGACCATCTCTCGGCGCTGGGCCGATCTTGTCGACGACTG
>CAWGHF010000018.1:0-42514 GCA_963822305.1 uncultured Actinomycetota bacterium
GGACCCTTGGCAGGGCGGGGGCGCCGGGCTGCGGCGATACGACCGCGATCGGCAACGCCACCGGATCCGCTTCGTGTGGCACCACCGGCAGATAACGCCCCGGCACCGTCTCCGACTGGATCGCCGGCACCGGCTGCGCTTGGACGTCGGCGACCGGCCGGATGTTGACCGCGACCGCCACGGCCAGCGACGTGAAGGCCATCACCACGAACGACAGCGCGCTGCCCATGAGCACTGTCCTCGGCGGTGGCGGCGCTATCACCGCGGTGTATGGCGCCTCGTCCTCCTGCTCCGGGACGAACTCCTCGAGCGAATCCGCGGGCATCTCGTAGTAGTCCGGCTCTTCCTGCGAGTACGCCAGCAGCGGGCCCACTACCCCATCCGAAGCCGGCGCCATCTGCGTCGCGTCGCCGGCAGCAGGAGCATACGGGTGCGTCGACGGGCAGCAGGAGCCATCTGCGTTGCGTCGACGGCTGGCGCCATCTGCGTCGCCGCGCCCGCCGGGGCGAACCCGGAATCGGTGGCCGTCTGGGCAGCACCTCGGGCGATCGCGAAGCCCGGATCCGGCGGCACCTCCACCGGCGTGGTCGAACGAAGCTCGGCCGCAACCGAATCGAGGTCTAAGCGCTGCCCGACCAACATGACCCGGGTGGTGGCCTCCGGAGCCTGCTGCAGCACAGCGGCACACGCGACGGCCACACCTGCCGAGCCGATGGGCAGCGACCTCAACACCGACGTTGATTCCTCGTCCTCGCCCATCACCGTCAGCGACACGGTGTCGTCGGCCGCCAGCAGTAACGCGGCGTCCGCGCCGACACTGCGGGCCAGCGCCGCGGCCGCCTCGGTCTCCGCCACCACATCGACGTTCTGCACGCCCGCGCTCGCCACGGTCTGACGCAAGGTGTCGGCCTCGGACACATCGGGCAGGCAGAGTCGTGTCGCGACCACCTGATTACCCGAGTCGGCCACCGCACGGTAGGTGCCGACGATGGTGTCGGCGAGGTCAGTCGCCGCGTCCTCGGTCAGGTCGAGCGCGTACTCGTCGAACACCTGGCCGCTCGAGGCGGACGAACCGATCAGCGCCAGACGCGCCACCCGTCCGGTGACCGCAACCCCGAGGACTACGTCCACAGGTCCACTCCTTGCCTCATCAACGCTCCAAGCTACCGGACAGGTTTCCGCATCCTCGCCGGTCGAGTCGACGCCCGAACCGCTTGTGCCCGGATGCAAAAATGGCACGCTGGGGTGGCAGCGACTCGAGACGTCACTCAGAGAGGAAATCGTTACGTGAGCGACCAGCGTTACGACGCGCCCGACACCGCAATGGTGGCGACCGCCGCCGCGGCCGTCGTTGCCCGGTCGCCTCGAGTCGGCTACGTGCCTGCCCGCGCCAACGCCGTGCGCGACGGAATCGCGGTCGCGCTGCTCGCCGTCGCGCTGCTTCTGCCGTGGAACCTCGACTTCGGTGTCGGCATCCCCGTCGGCAACGGCCTGCTGATCGCCGTCGTCGTCACAGTGACGCTGCTCGCCATCCTCGCCGCGCTGGCGCCACACGTCGGCCCGTTCCGGCTCACCGCCGCAGGCCAAGATGTGCGCCGCGCAAGGCGGATCCGGCTGCTGCTCACTATCCCCTACCTGGTCGTCGCAATCGGCTTCGTCGTGTATCAGTTGCTCGAGACATGGCGCGGCGGTGGATCCGGCCTGGTGCCGCCGGGGGTCGGACCCGGCTTGCTGCTGGGCGTCGGGGGCGCGTTGCTCGCATCGCAGCCGCCGATCACCAGTATCACCATTCAGGACAACGGGTTCCGGCGCTGGTACACGGCCGCGCGGGTGCTGGGTGCAGTGTCGATTGCGCTCGCGACGCTGTCGGTGGCCTTCAACGTGTACTGGCGGCTGCGCTACTTGTTCGTCACGAACGGCGAGTTCAACGGCGAGGACATCGCCGTCATCATCACCACACTGCTGTACGGCGCGGAGGCGATGATCGCGTTGGTCATCGCGTCGCGCTGGCTCACCGAGAGGACCGCCGCCGCGAGGCTGGCGACCACCGCGCTGGGCGCCTCGGGAGCGCTGGCGGCGACGCTGGTGTGGATCCTGCCCATCGGCCGCGACGTCGACGCCTTCCACGGCATCGCGCAGAACACCTCGACGGCCGCCGTCGGTTACGAGGGCTACCTGTTCTGGGCGGCGGCCGCCGCGATCGTCGCGCCGACGACGCTTTACGCCATCTTCTTGATCAAGCCGCCGACGGTCGGTGCCTACCGCTCGGCCGCGGAGAAATGCCTGACGCTCGTCGCGTTCTGGGCGTTCGCCGCGGCCGCGCTGCGCGTCGTCGACTATCTGATCGCCTGGTCACTAGATCTCCCCCGCGCCCTGTACGACACCGTCGCGATGACGGTGTTCAACCTGATCACGGGGTTGATCGCGCGGTGGCTGCACCGCCAACTCGTCAAGGGCGAGATCCTTCCGCCCGTCATCGCGGCGTTCAGCGGCCTGCTGTTCGTCTTCACGGTGGCGAACCTAGCCATCGGCGTCGCGCTCGCCCCGCGTTACGCCGAGCCGTCTCCCAACGCCGTCTACGGCAACAACCTGGCCCAGCAGATCACCAGCACGTTCGACGTGACCATCTGCTTGCTGAGTTTCGCCGTGCTGGTCGCCATGCTGTTCACCGGGCCGTTGGCGGGCTACCTGGTTCGCCGCCGCGAGACTCGATCTGCACAGCCCGCTCACTCGCCCTCCACGACGCCGCCCGAGCCATCGGCCACCGCGCCACCGACACTCGCGCGGCCTGAACAACCCGCACAGCCGGCCGAAATGCCGAGAATTGTTCGGCTGAGGGAGGATTCGACGACGGTGCTCGCGGCCCCACCGACGGAGGGTATTGCCGCGCCGACCGCCGCGCTTCGCATCCTGCGTCGCGAACGGGCATCCGAGCCTACAATCGCGCTGCCCACACCGCCGGACGATGCCGACGAACAGGCGCCACCGTCGGGCTGAGTGGTGGGGCGATGCCCGCCTCCGAGCGACTTTGTCGCTCAAAGCATTGTCCGCCTATTCAGTTAGCGACAAAGTCGCTGAGAGGCGGGCAACCCCAAAAGTTCTCCGACGCCGCGCTCGCGCCAGCATGACTACCCTCCGGTTTGTGCATGACTCACTGTGGGCCGCCGCCACCGCGCATCCGTTTCTCGATGCGGTGCGCGACGGCACGATCACCGACTCCGCCTTCGACCGCTGGCTGGTGCAGGACGCGCTGTTCGTCGCCGACCTGCTGACCTTTCAGGCACGCCTGCTGGCTCGCGCGCCGCGGCCGGCTCAGGCAGTGCTCGCCGGAGGATGCAGCGCACTGGTCGCGGAGCTCGACTGGTTTGAAAACCAGGGCGCCCGTCGCGGGCTCGACCTGAACACGTCCGCCTTACCGGCGACGCTCACCTACCGCGAACTCTTGCAGCGGCTGGATTCCACACCGTACGAGGCCGCGGCGACGGCGCTGTGGGTGATCGAACGGGTGTATCTGCTCGCGTGGACCTCCGCCGCGTCAGACTCCACCCCGTTCAGTGAGTTCATCGAGCACTGGTCCACACCGGACTTCGCGGACTACGTCGCCGCGCTCGGCGAGCTGGCCGCGCCGGACGAACACGAGGAGCTCGTCGGCGACGTGCTGGCGCATGAGGTGGCGTTCTGGGACATGGCGTTATCCATCGGCTGACGGGAGTTGACGTCGGCCGCCGCTCGTGTGAACCTCCGTACGCGCCTGCCGCTTCGGCCGATCGATTCGCGTGGTCGTCGTTTTCTTGACCGAGCCGCGGGCGTCGCTTCGATCCACTGCTCGGCGGGCTCGGCCGTTTCCTCGGAGGTCACACTCACCCGGTGGCTGCGCCGCAGGCTGAAGTGGATCTCCTCCGTCTCCTCGAACACCTGACGCGCACCGCGCAACGGCCTCGTCGTCGTATCGATGGCGCTGGCGACGATCGGCGGCACGAACGGACGCATCCAGCGCACCGCCGCCCCCGCGACGTCGGGCAACGCCGGGATCAACGAGCGCTTCTCGCCCGCAGCTGACTCGGTCAACGCGGGCAGGTTGTCCGACTCTTCAGCCGACGGATCGGCCTCCAACTCGGCGACGACTTCGGTGACCCGCTCCGACGACACCTGCGTCGGCGCCTCGATCGCTGCGGCGACGCGACGGCGTTGTTCCTCCCGATCGATCTCGGTCTGCGCCTCGATCTCCAGGCGTGCACTGGCCAGCTCCTGCTCAGCCCGCATCGTCTCGATCGCGGCGCGCACCTCCGCCTTCTTCACCGCGATCGCGGTGTCGGCCTCCAGATCCGCCCGTTCGCGCACCGCGCGTGCGGCCGTGCGGCGGTCCTCGGTCGTCTTCGCCCGCGACAGCCGCAGGAGCAACGGGAAGAGGAACAGCACGATGAACAAGCCGGTCATCAGCGCACGCAGCACCGTCGCGCCTGGGCTCGCGAGGGTGTGAGCGTTCATCGCCAACCACCGCGCGCCGAACCCACGGTCTGCGCTCGCGATCGCGGCGTCGCGTGCCTGCGCGAGCTTCTGCTCGTCGTTGGCGGCCGTCGCATCGAGTGAGGGAGCGAGACGGTCTCGCTCGGCGACCGCCTTGTCGAGCTGACCCTGCGTGTCCGCCAGAAACTCGTCCGCGGTGCGGTGCTCGGGTCCGGCCCGGGCACGCCGGTGATGTGGGTCTGCGGGCAGGCCGGCGACGGGTTGAACTCACAACGCGCGACGACCAGCGCCTCGTCGCGTTGGCGACTCGCGTCCACGACGGCGTCGTCCAGGGCAGTGCGGGACTGCCGCGTCCGCTCCAGGTCGGCCGACGCGGCGACGACGGCGGGTGCCGCATCGGCGCTGCGCGCCGCCTGCTCGTCGAGCCGGCGGTCGGTGGATCCCGCGAAGATCAGCATGGCCGCGAGCTCACCGACGACGACACCCATGACGACCGCGGCAATCGCATACGCCAGGGCACGCGGCCACGACACAACAGCACTGAAACGTTTGGCAGACATCGGAACTCCACAAGTTGGGTTACGTGGGGACGCGGCGGGATAGTCACGCCGGCGTGAATGCGCACATCGTCTCATACGCGCGGCCGCGACCGCACATTGTGGGCCCGGTCAGACGTCTAGCGCGCCACCCGGTAGCGGAGGTAGACGACCTTCGACTTGAAGATGCGGGTCTCGACGAGTTCGAGATCCACCTGGGCCTCGCGCTGGGGGAAGAACGGAATGCCGCCGCCGACCAGCACCGGGTGGACCCTGGCGCGGTACTCGTCGATCAGACCCAACGCGGCTGCCTCCGCGGCGATAGTCGCGCCGCCGATCGCGATGTCACCCTCCCCCGGCTCGGCTCGCAACCGCTCGATCTCCTCCGCCAGGCCGCCCGAAGCCAGGCGCGCGTTGCCCTGCACCTCCGACAGCGTGGAGGAGAACACCACCTTCGGGAGCGGATTCCAGAGCGCGGCCCACTCGAGCTCCGCCTCGTCGAACGATGCGCTCTGCTCGGGGTCCTCCCAATACAGCATCGTTTCGTACAGCCGTCGTCCCATCAGGTGAACGCCAACGTCCTGTATCTCGTCGATGGCGAAGCGAAAGACGTCCTCGCCGGGCGTCGCCCAGTCGAAGCCGCCGTCCGGCCCGACGATGTAGCCGTCGAGTGAGATGTTCATCGAATAGGTCACGCTGCGCACCAGAAGTCCTCCTCCGTCAGGGTTCGACAGTATGACCGCCGGACGCCGCCTGACTCATCGCAGCGCGGGCCGCCGACTCCCGACGACGCATTCGGCGGTGAACCGAACCCAGCGGCCCGTGTCCCCGTCGCGCGGCTGATTTCTCCCAGTCGACAACGGCCCGGCCCGACAGCTGAAGTGTGCGCCCGCTATCGAAGTCGATGAACAGCAGCGCGGCCGTCGGGTCGACCTCGAGATTGCCGAAACTGTTGAACATGTTGTTGCCCGGGTAGTCCGGCCAACTCACGGTGTTGTGGTCGGCGTGCACGAATCCTGCCGGACCTCCGCGATGCGACGCGTCGTTGCCGCGCTCGGGATGAGTGGTGCCCAGGAAAAAGGTGTCCACCGAACGGATCAGTTCGATGTCGTCGGCACCAAGGACGGCCCCGCGCTCGAAGTGGGAATCGGTTGCAGCAGCATCGTTTTCCGCGCTGATCCGCCGAGGGTGAATGTACTGTGGGCAGTTGCCGTATGCCTGGGTGACGTCCACTTGAAGCATGCCGCCGTCGGTTGCGGCCAACGTGCCGTTGATGCGGACGCGTCGCTTGGCGGCGAAGTCCATCACGACGATCCCGACCGGCTGATTCTCGGGAAGCCCGTGCAGCGGGTCGCCGATGGGCAGCGTGTTGCGCAGTGACAGTCGCGTCGACGTCGTCGCCGCCAGGAAGCCCGGCGGTCCGATCAGCGGGGAAGTCCACAAGCGTCCGTCACGGTCGCGCGCGGTGATTGCGGCGAACGATGCGTGCGCCAAAAATGCAGGCGCACCGCCGCGCAGCTCGCCCGGAGCCATCATCGGGCGCAACCG
This sequence comes from uncultured Actinomycetota bacterium, assembly GCA_963822305.1. Taxonomy (GTDB): domain Bacteria; phylum Actinomycetota; class Actinomycetes; order Mycobacteriales; family Mycobacteriaceae; genus Mycobacterium. The sequence goes on from CAWGHF010000018.1 coordinate 6,552, forward strand.
GGCGGCTTCCGCCTCGACTCCGGCCCGCCGTTGCACAGCGAGTTCGCCGCTGTGAAAACCGACAGCGTCGGTGTGGGTCTGCTGATTCGACATCGCTGCACCCCTCACGGCGTTTTCACCATGCAACGCGGGAGGTTGACTGTTCATTCCAGAACTGCTTTGCCGACGAACCGGCGTCAGTCGTCGACCACGTCGACCACGTGAACGTGTACGCCTGCCGCGGCGATGTGCTCCAGCTGTCGGGGATCGGCCGTCGTATCGGTCACCAGGTGGTCGATCTCGTTGAGCGACACCATCTTTGCAAGCGTGACTTTGCCGATCTTCGACCCGTCGACGGCGACGACGACTCGTTGCGCGTTGGCGGCCATGGCGATCGCGGTGCGGGCTTCGGCCTCGTCGAACGTGGTGGCGCCGACCTCCGCCGACATCCCGTCGGCACCGAGAACCGCCGTGCCCACGGTGATCACCTGGAAGGCGTGCTCGGACATCGGGCCCACTGCCTCGAGGGAATTCGCTCTCACCAGCCCGCCGGTCGCAATCACCTTCATGTGAGCGTCCACGGCGCAGTCGGCCGCGATCGTCAGCGAGTTCGTCACGATCGTCATCTGCGGGCGGCCCCGCAGTGCTTGGGCCACTTCGCCTGTGGTGACGCCGCCGGTGAGAGCGACCGCCTGCGGGCCTGCCGGTACCAGCGCGGCGGCGTGCTGGGCGATCCGCCGTTTGATGGCGACCATCCGGTGATCGCGAAGCCGCACCGGAATCTCACTGCCGCTCGGGTCGAGCGCCCGGGCTCCGCCGTGGGTTCGCACCAGAAGCCCCTGCTCCTCCAGTTCGCTGAGATCGCGACGCAGCGTCGCGGCCGAGACGCGCAGCTCGGCCCGGAGCACCTGGGAATCGACTTCGCCGCGGTCACGCAGACGTGACAGCACCTCACGCATCCGATCGGTACGCCTGACCGACATGTGGGGCGGCTCCTCGATATCGAGCCGAAACGATCAGTTTTGGTGATCGTTTAGCGGCTATCCGTTGCGCACTATGAGCGAGCTTCTCATGATCGATGAATGTTGCACATGCTGGCGGACACGATCAGCCGGCACAAGGCCGGTGAACCCGTCGGGGTCTACTCCGTCTGTTCGGCCCATCCCACCGTGGTGGAGGCGGCCATCGCGCAGGCCGCCGCCGACGGCAGCTACGTCCTGATCGAGGCAACGTCGAACCAGGTCGACCAGTACGGCGGCTACACCGGTCTGCGTCCGGCGGAGTTCCGCGATCTCGTGCTCGGCCTCGCCGACCAGGTCGGGTTTCCCGCGAGACCGCGTCGTCCTCGGCGGCGACCACCTCGGCCCGAACCGGTGGCAACGCGAACCCGCGAGTGCGGCACTGGCCAAGGCCGAGGTGCTCATCGCCGCGTACGTCGAGGCGGGCTACACCAAGATTCATCTGGACTGCAGCATGTCCTGCGCTGACGACCCGGCCGTTCTCGACGACGAGGTCGTCGCCAGTCGGGCCGCCCGCCTGATGCAGGTCGCCGAAGACGCGGCACACCGCGGCGGCACCGAGGGACCGATGTACGTCATCGGCACGGAGGTGCCGGTGCCCGGCGGAGCGCACGAGACGCTCGACCGCCTCACCCCGACGCCGGCCGACCGGGCCCGGCGGACGATCGCCGCGCATCGCTCCGCCTTCGCAGAGCTTGCGCTGCAACATGTCTGGCCGCGCGTCATGGCCCTGGTGGTGCAGCCCGGCGTCGAGTTCGACCACCTGCACGTCATCGACTACGAGCGCGACGCAACCGTCGAGTTGCGGCGCGTCCTCGACGGCGAGGACCACCTGGTCTTCGAAGCGCACTCCACCGACTACCAGCGGCCGGCGCAGCTGCGGGAACTCGTGGAAGACCATTGGGCCGTCCTGAAGGTCGGGCCCGCATTGACATTCGCGATGCGCGAAGCGCTGTTCGCGCTGGCACTGATCGAGGCCGAGCTCATACCGCGGCCCTCCCGGTCGAACCTGATCGAAGTCGTCGAACGCAGGATGCTGGCGAAGCCCGAACACTGGCAGGGCTACTACGAGCGGCCAAGGCGATCCGCTCGCCCAGCGCACCGCCCGGCGCTACAGCTACAGCGACCGGCTCCGCTACTACTGGGCCGACGACGAGGTCGACGCCGCGCGGCGGAATCTGCTGTCGAACCTCGACGGCAAGGGTATCCCGATGCCGTTGATCAGCCAGTTCCTGCCCTACCAGTACGACCGGATACGCGCCGGTGAGCTCGAGCCCGTCGCGCAGTCCCTGGTCATCGATCGAATTCGCGACGCGATGCGCCCCTATTCCCGCGCCTGCCGTGTCGCCTCAGCCAATGCCCTCGCCTTCACTGGAGCAGCCGAATGACCGATATCCCCGCCCGCCCAGGAAGACGGCGGCGCAACGATTCTCGAGATCGGACAGCAGCCCGACGTCTGGCGCGAGGTCGCGGGTCGCGACGACGAGGCGGTGGCCGGGTTCCTGCGCGAGGTGACCGGTCGTCCCGATATCCGGATCGTCCTGACCGGGGCGGGCAGCTCGGCGTTCCTCGGCGAGATCGCGGCGCCCGCGCTTCGTCGCCATCTGGGTCGCCGTGTCGAGGCCGTGCCGACGACCGACATCGTCGCCACCCCGTTCGACCTCCTCGAGCCTCACACCCCAACCCTGATGATCTCCTTCGGCCGGTCGGGTAACAGCCCGGAAAGCCTCGCCACCACGGCGCTGGCCGACGAACTCGTCGACGACGTCTGGCATCTCATCCTCACCTGCGACCCCGACGGGCAACTGGGCCGCGCGCACAGCGACCGCCCGAACTCCCGCGTGGTCTACATGCCCGAACGCACCAACGACAGCGGCTTCGCCATGACGTCGAGCCTGACATCGATGCTGTTGACATGCCTGCGGCTGCTCGGGCCTGCCACCAGCAGACGACGGTGAAGCGCTCGCCCGCGCGGCCGAGCACGTCGCCGGTCTGCAGCCCGACATCCGGACCCTCGCGGAGACCAAGAAGCAACGGTTCGTCTACCTGGGCAGCGGACCTCTCGAGGGACTCGCACACGAATCGGCCCTGAAGATGCTGGAACTGACCGCCGGTGAGGTGGTCACCTACTTCGACTCGCCGCTGGGCTTCCGGCACGGACCGAAGTCCGCGCTCGACGGCGACACGCTCGCCGTCGTCTACGTCTCCACCGATCCCTACACCCGTCGCTACGACCTCGACATCATCGCCGAGATCCGTGCGCAGCTCGGCCAGGACGCCGTCGTGGTGATCAGTACCGAGCCCATTCCCGACACCCACGGGCCCGCATTCGTGCTGCCGGGCCTCGACGGTCTCGACGACGCTCGGGTGGCCCTTCCCTACCTGGTCTTCGCCCAGTATCTGGCGCTGTTCACCGCGCTGGAACACGGCAAGACGCCCGACAATCCCTTCCCGTCCGGTGAGGTCAACCGCGTCGTGCAAGGCGTCACCATCTATCCGATGACGGAGAACGGAGGGTAGATATGGCCCGTTATCTCGGGGTCGACGGCGGGGGCTCGAAGACGGCTCTCGCGCTCATCGACGACGCGGGCAGTGTCATCGCCCGCGCTACCGCGCCGACGTCCTATTACTTCAACGACGGCTTCGACGTCGTCGAAAAGTCCCTCGCGCAGGGTGTTACGGACATCTGCGCCCAGGCCGGAATCGCGACCTCCGATATCGACGCGGCGTTCTTCGGGCTTCCCGGCTACGGCGAGGCCAGCGGCGACATCGAGCAACTCGACGCCGTCCCTGGCGGTGTGCTCGGCCATGACCGGTACAGCTGCGACAACGACATGGTGTGCGGCTGGGCCGGCTCGCTCGCCGGCGAGGACGGCATCAACGTCATCAGCGGAACCGGGTCGATGACCTACGGCGAGCGGCAGGGTGTCGGCCACCGGGTCGGCGGCTGGGGTGAACTCTTCGGCGACGAGGGCTCGGCGTATTGGATTGCCGCCCAGGGTCTCAACGCGTTCTCCCGGATGAGCGACGGCAGGCTGTCGCACGGCCCGCTGCACGCACTGCTGAAGGACCGCCTGCAGGTGGCCGGTGACCTCGACGTCGTCAGCCTGGTGATCGACACGTGGAAGGGGAACCGCAGCAAGATCGCCGCCCTGGCCACGACGGTCTGCGAAGCCGCGCGCACCGGCGACGAGGCGTCGGCGCGCATCTTGTCCGCGGCGGCCGACGAACTCGTCACGCTGATCGAAACGACCCGCACCCTCATCGGGTTCACCGACCAGGAAACCGTCCCGGTGTCCTATTCGGGCGGAATGTTCAGCGACGACGGCTTCCGCACCCTGTTCGTCACCGCGCTGCGACGCTGCACCCGCCAAGTACGACCTGCGACGTCCGCTGCTCGACCCAGCGGTGGGCGCCGCGCTGTACGCCGCCAAGCACAGCGGACATCCGCTGAGTCCGGATGCCGTGCAACACCTTTCCGACAACAATCCGACGAGGTGAAGTCACAATGACCGACACACCGACCACTGCCACCACTCAGACCCGCAGCTGGATCTTCTACGCCGCCCTGCTCATCATCTTCTGGGGCGTCTGGGGCGCGTTCTCCGCCCTGCCCGCGACGAACTACGACTATCCCGACGAGATGATCTACAGCATCTGGGCATTGACGATGATCATCCCGGCCGCTTTCATACTGCGCGGCCAACGCTGGGACCGCCGCCCCGCCGCAACGATCTACGGGCTGCTGATCGGGCTCACGGGCGCAGGCGGCCAGCTCATCCTCTTCCAAGCGCTGACGATGGGTCCGGCCTACCTCATCTTCCCGATCATCTCGATCTCCCCCGCGATCACCGTTCTGATGGCGATGGTGCTTCTGCGCGAACGGCTTTCGCCTCTGGCAGTTGTCGGCCTCATCATGGCGCTCGCGGCCATCGTGCTCTTCACCATCACCGGCGGTGAATCTGAAGAGTCATCGGGCCCATGGCTGCTGCTGGCGATCCTGATCTGCGTGGCGTGGGGTGTGCAGGCCTACTTCATGCGCAAGACCGCGACCATCGGCGTCAACGAAGCCACCACGTTCGGATGGATGACGATCAGCGGGCTGCTGCTGATCCCCGTCGCCCTGATCTCCCTCGGCGGCATCCCCACCGACTTCCCCTGGCAGGCACCCGCATTGACGGCCGGCACCCAGGTGCTCAACGCGGTCGGCGCGCTGTTCCTCGTGATGGCCCTCGCCCGCGGGAAGGCCTCCATCGTGGCACCGACGACGAACGCCCTGGCGCCTGCGCTGACCGTCGTCATCTCGCTGATCGCCTACCAGACCTTGCCCACTCCCTACGGCGCGATCGGCATCGTGCTTGCACTCGTCGGCTCCACGTTGATGGTCTACAGCGACGAGAAGCGGGGCGAGGATCTCACCCAAGCGGTCGTGGCGGACGCTCCTACAACCACGGAACGCCGGACGGTGCAGTGAAACCCACCGTCGTCATCATCGGCGCGGGCAGCGTCGAGTTCACCCGCGAACTGCTCGGCGACATCCTGTCGTTCCCGGAGCTGGGCTCGACCGGGTGGTGCTGCACGACATCGACGCCGAGCGGCTGCCGGATTGGCGATGTCGCGGAAATCCACCGTCACCGGACCAGCACCAACTGGTCCCTGACGATCTTTACCGGCGCCCTGCCCGTCATGACTACCTCCATCTCGGCGTACTGCCAATATGGATAGCACCAGGCGCCGACACGTCAAGGTCGCGCCGAAGTCCCCGCCCACGCGTTTACCCCTCGCCAAGCAGGCCGTCAGCTACCTGAACGAGGTCGAGCTGATCCTGATGCCCGACGAAAGCCACCTCGGCGGATTCGCCGCCGCAGACGATGTTTTGGTGTTCCTCCGCTCCCACCTGTAAATCTCAGTCCGCGGCTACAGCGGTTGCGGCATCATTACTTTCGACAGTCCTCACAAACTACGAAAGTTGCCACAGTCACCGCCTCTACCAGCGCAACCACCGACAACCATTGGTCTACGGTTGTGGTACCAGCGCCAGTTGCAACAGAGGAGTGGTCGAATGGTCAGAACACATACTGTTGTCGCGGGGGAAACGCTGTCGGCATTGGCGCTGCGCTTCTATGGGGACGCGGAGCTGTATCGGCTGATCGCCACCGCCAGCGGGATCGCTAATCCCAACGTCATCGATGTAGGGCAACGGTTGATCATGCCCGACTTCACGAGATACACCGTTGTCGCGGGAGACACGCTGTCCGGTTTGGCACAGCGCTTCTACGGTGACGCGCAACTGGATTGGCTGATCGCCGGCGCTAGCGGGATCGCCGAATCCGCCGTCATCACGGCGGGGCAACGGCTGATCATCCCGGATATCACGAGATACACGGTTGTCGCGGGGGACACGCTGTCGGCATTGGCACTGCGCTTCTATGGAGACGCCTCGTTGTATCCGCTGATCGCCACCGTCAACGGCATCCCCAATCCCAACTCCATCAACGTCGGGCGGGTCCTGGTCATATTCGTCGGGCGTAGCGACGGGTTCGGCCTGCGGATCGTGGACCGCAATGAGAATGACCCTCGCCTGTGGTACTACCGGTTTCAGACCTCCGCGATCGGCTGGAACCCCGGCGTCAACGTCCTGCTTCCCGATGGATACCGCACCAGCGGACGCAGATATCCCGTCCTGTACATGTTCCACGGCGGCAACGATGATTTCCGCCAGTTCGACTTTCTGGGTATCCGCAATCTGACCGCCGGAAAGCCGATCATCGTCGTGATGCCCGACGGCGGGCACGCGGGCTGGTACTCCAACCCGGTCAGCTCGTTCGTCGGCCCGCGGAACTGGGAGACTTTCCACATCGCCCAGCTGCTCCCGTGGATCGAGGCGAACTTCCGAACGTTCGCCGAGTACGACGGCCGTGCGGTCTCCGGGTTTTCCATGGGTGGCTTCGGTGCGCTCAAGTACGCAGCCAAGTACTACGGCCACTTCGCCTCGGTGAGCAGCCACTCCGGCCCGGCGAGTCTGCGCCGCGACTTCGGCCTGGTCGTGCACTGGGCAAACATCACGTCGGCGGTCCTGGACCTGGGCGGCGGCACGGTATACGGCGCGCCGAACTGGGACCAGGCCAGGGTCAGCGCCGACAACCCGGTCGAGCGGATCGAAAGCTACCGAAACAAGCGGATCTTCCTGGTCGCCGGCACCAGTCCGGACCCGCTCAACTGGTTCGACAGCGTGAACGAAACACAGGTGCTCGCCGGCCAGCGGGAGTTCCGCGAACGCCTCAGCAACGCCGGTATCCCGTTTGAAGCGCACGAGGAGCCCGGCGGCCACGTCTTCCGACCCAACATGTTCGTCCTCGACCTCGACGGCATCATCGCCCGGCTGCGCCACGCCAGCAGTGCTGCGTCTGGGAGTGCCGCCCACCCCGACCCGGACGTGGCGCCCGACTAACTGCATCGCCAGCAGCATGCCCAGATACAGAGTGGTACTTGCGCGTGAATTCAACTCGGGTTTGGCGATCGCCGTCACCACCACCTGACCCCAGTAATCATTAGTTGTGCTTGATTGCGAAGGACGTATTGTTCGGGTGCGCAGCGGGTTTCAGCCAATCAGAAATTGCCATCAGGCTGACAGCCGCCACCCGTTGCCACGCCTTGCTCGTGGGAGGACGATGAAGTAGTCCGGCGGCGCCGTCGAGACGCTGCCCCACATACAACGGAGGCAGATCATGTATGCACGAAGCACCACAATCCAGGCGCAGCCCACATCCATCGACGCCGGTATTACGCACATGCGCGATAAGGTGATGCCCGCGATCGAGGCCATCGACGGGTGCGTCGGCCTGTCCTTGTTGGTCGACCGGACGTCTGGCCGCTGCATTGCCACCAGCTCCTGGGAGTCCGAGGAGGCAATGCGCGCGAGCGCGGAGTCGCTCCGGCCGCTTCGTGACCGGGCCGCGGAGCTATTCGGTGGTGGCGCCCAAATCGAGGAATGGGAGATCGCTGCCATGCACCGCGAGCACCGCGCGGGTGAGGGCGCCTGCGTTCGAGCCACCTGGGTCAAGGTCGATCCGGATCAACTCGACGGAGGCATCGAGTTCTTCAAGGCGACCCTCCTGCCCGCCCTCGAGGAACTGGAGGGATTCTGTAGTGCCAGCCTGCTCGTCGACCGGGCCTCCGGTCGCGGAGTGGCCGCGGCGACCTTCGACAACGCCGAAGCGATTGAGCAGAACAAGGACCAGCTGGACAGGATCAAAGCCACGGGCAGCCGGGAAGCAAACGCAGAGGTACTCGACCAGTGCGACTTCGAGTTGGCACTCGCTCACCTGCGTGTGCCCGAGATGGCCTGACCGGGCCTTACGTCGCGTCGCTCAACCGGCTGCGGAGCCGTTCGACGAGTGTGACCATCCGTGCATGGTGTGACCCACGCCAGTAGATCCGGCCACAGTCGGCGCACCGACTGAAATTGGTGTAGTACCTGCGGGTCAACGGCTCGAGGCGATCGACAACCTCTTCCTTCGCAACCCCGACCAGCTCACCGTTGCAGCGCAGGCAGCGGCTAAACGGCGCGAGCCGTTCACTTAGATCCAGACGCCGTATCACCTCGAGTGTCTGCTCCTCGGGTTCGTCGGAGTGGACGAACACGCCGTGCGTAATGATGCGGCGTTTCAACAGGGCACGGTCTCGGGTTAGCAAGATGCGCCGCTGAGCGAGGCTGATATCAACCAGGGTCTCGTCGTCGGCATCACTCGACCACACCACGTCAAACCCGAGCAGTCGCAGCAGCCACGCCAGTCGACCCAGGTTGACGTCGACGACGAAGCGCGGATCGCGCAGCGGGGCCGGACGCAGCCGGGCGGTCGATCCGATGTCGATCGCTTCGAACATCGGGTACGCGGCGATGCGGTCGCCGGGAGCCGGGCGGTGCGTGAAGTCCTCGGCGTTCCCATTCACCACGATGAGGTCCACCTCGGTGTGCGGAATGCCCATCGCCTCGAGAACGTCTTTGACTGTCTGATGAGTTCGGAACGGCCGGCGGACGGTCAGACCACGCGACTCGGGTCCCAAGAAGTCGTTGAGCTCGGCGTACGCCCGCACGTCCACGTGGCCTGCCATTCCTCATGGTCTCCCGTGGGATCGCCAGCCCGCAATCTGTACAACGCCGCATACCAGGTGCTCGACGACCTCGGCTGACGGTCAGCGCTTGTTGGCCCACGGGAAGAACCGCCGAACCGCGGTGGCCATGACCCGCTGATACCCCGACCCCGTGAGCCGCGACAGCACGTCGAGGGCTTTGGCCTCCCAGCCGATCACCACCCGCGCACGGCCATCGCAGACACCGTCGACGATCGTCGCCGCGGCCATCTCCGGCGAATGCAGCGCCAGGTACTTGTCGAAGAACTCCGCGAACGTCTGCGCATCCTCGCCGTCGCAGACGGTCGCATTGCGCGCGACCGCGGTCTTGATGCCGCCGGGATGCACACACGTCACCTTCACCGGATGCCCGGCGACCAGCATCTCCTGCCGCAATGCCTCGGTGAATCCGCGGACCGCGAACTTCGCTGCGTTGTAAGCACTTTGACCCGGCACCGCGATCAGACCGAACAGGCTCGATATGTTCACGATGTGTCCGTCACCCGACGCGATCACATGCGGCAGAAACGCTTTGGTGCCGTTCACCACACCCCAGAAGTCGACGTCCATGATCCGTTCCATGTCCTTGAAATCGGAATCCTCGACGTTGCCGTTGTGGGCGATGCCGGCATTGTTGTACACCTGGTGCACCGTGCCGAAGTGCGCGACGACGTCGTCGGCGTAGGCCAGCACTTCTTGCCGTTCGGCGACGTTCAGCCGGTCGGCCTTCACCTCCGCCCCAAACACCTCCACCGCACGCACCGTCTCCGCGAGACCATCGGCGTCGATGTCGGAGAGCGCCAGCTTTGCGCCCCTCGCCGCGAGATCGAGTGCCAGCGCCCTGCCGATACCCGAACCCGCGCCGGTGATGACCGCGACCTTGCCCTCGAACGAACTCATATCGCTGCTTCCTTTTCGGTCATGAGGGTGCGCAGCCGCGCGCCCATGTGGTTGATCGCCTCGTCGGCCTCGGCGAGAACGCCGGCCTGCAGATGAAAGTCGTGCCACAGGCCATCGAACCTGCGGTGTTCGACGAGCCCTGTTCCCGCTTCTGCGGCGGCCTTCTCGATCTTGTCCGCATCGATGCACAGCGGATCGTCGCCGGCCGAATGCAGCACGATCGGCGGCAGCCCCGCCATGTCGCCACGCGCCGGCGAGATGCCGGGCAGCCGCGGGTCATGCTCGCCCACGTACCTCGGCGCCCACTCGGCGGCCATCGACGGATTGATCAGCGGATCACACGTCTTTGGGCGCCCGCCGTCGATGTCGACGGCGAGGTCGGCCCACGGGCAGATCAAGCCGATCGCTGCCGGGCCGGGGATCCCGCGATCCCGAAGAGCCATGGCCAGCGACAACGCCAGTCCTCCGCCCGCCGAATCGCCCACAATGACAAGGCTTTCCGGCTCGACCCCATAGTCGATCAAAGATCGATAGACCGCGACCATCTCCTCGAGCGCAACCGGATAGCGCGCCTCCGGCGACCGCGAGTAGTCGGGCACCAGCGCCGTCATCCCGGCCGCATCGGCCAGCCGCGTCACCACGCCGCGATAGCCCTTGGCACTACCCAGTGCATACGCGCCGCCGTGCAGGTACAGCAGCGTCGCGCCGGAGTCCTCCACCCCCGGCGGTCGCACCCCCTCCACCGGCACACCCGCGATGGTGACGCCGTCGTAGCCCGTACCCCTCGGCACCCGAGCTACCCGCGTGAACAGGTCGTACATTCTGCGCTTGCCGCCGACCGTAACCCGGCGGGAGGCCAACAGTGGTCGGCAGCCGCGCAGCGCGGCGCGGACCACGCCTGGATGGATGCTCATGCGAATGCCTCCACCCGCGTCGCGTCGAACGACAGCACGCCGTCCTCGACGGGCTCGTCGAGCAGCATCCGAGAGTCCTTCTCGTAGTGCATCAGCACCTGCCACGGCAGCTTGGAGCCCTGGCGCGGCATGACGTCCTTGCCGCGCTGCACGTAGCCGGATTGCAGTTGGTCCAGCATGCCGTCGCCCGTCGCGCAGCCCTCGATATCGCGCGGCGTCGCCACCGCATGACCGTTGTCGTCCATGTGCCGCATCAGCCGGCACGAGATACTCACCGGCCATGTCGGACTTCAGCGTCCACGGCGCGTTGGTGTAGCCGAACATCCACGCCAGGTTGGGCATGTCCTGCACCAGCACGCCCTTGTAGGTCATCGCGTCGTGCAGTTCACGCGCCTCGCCGTCGACCGACAGCGCCATGCCGCCGAGCATCTGCAGGTTCAGACCGGTCGCGGTGACGATGATGTCCGCCTCCAGCTCGCGGCCCGACTTCAGCAGAATGCCTGTCTCGGTGAAGGTTTCGATCTGATCGGTGACGACCGACGCCTCTCCGGAGGCCAGTACGTCGAACAGGTCGCCGTCGGGCACCGCGCACAGCCGCTCGTCCCACGGCATGTAGTTCGGGGTGAAGTGGCTCATGTCGAACGACGGCGCCGACGCGACGGCGCACCTGCGACAGCAGGAATCGGCGCATCGTCTTCGGCCAGCGCCGGCACGCCTTGTACAGCGAACGCTGGATCACGATGTTGCGCTTGCGCCCGAGCGCGTACACCGTCTCCTCGGACAGGAAGCGGCCCAGCGCCTGTGAGATCTTGTCGAACGCGGGCAGGGAGAACACGTACGACGGCGAGCGCTGCAGCATGGTCACGTGCGCCGCGTCGCCCGCCATCGCGGGGACCAGGGTGACTGCCGTTGCGCCGCTGCCGATCACGACGACCTTCTTGCCCGTGTAGTCGAGGTCTTCGGGCCAATGCTGCGGATGGACGCAGCGGCCCGTGAACCGCTCGGCGCCGGGGAAGGTCGGCAGATAGCCCGCGTCGTAGTTGTAATAGCCCGTGCAGCTGATGAGGTAGCCACACGTGTAATGGCGCGTCTCGCCCGTCGCCTCGTGCACCGCGGTCACCGTCCAGCGACTCTCGGCCGTCGACCAGTCAGCGCCGACGATCTTCAGCCCGTACTGGATCTTCTCGTCGACGCCGTACTCGACGGCGGTGTCGGCGATGTACTGGCGGATCGACGGCCCGTCGGCCAGCACCTTCAGCTCCTGCCACGGCCGGAACTTGTAGCCGAAGGTGAGCATGTCCGAATCGGAGCGGATGCCCGGGTAGCGGAACAGGTCCCAGGTGCCGCCGAGGCGCTCGCGGCGCTCCAGCACCGCGAGGGTCTTGTGCGGAAACTCGGCGGTCAACTGAGCGGCCGTCCCGATGCCCGACAGACCTGCGCCGATGATCAGGATGTCGAAATGCTGTGCGTTCATGACAAGAAGAATGGCTGTCGGCGACGCTGCGGGTCTTGACATTTCCCGACAGGTTTTTATCATTTCCCGACAGGTGATGTTTATGGGCAGTCTGCTCCGCACCGCGGCCCTGCGGGGTTACGGCGATCTGGTGCGCGAACTGGGCGGCGACCCGGAGTCGTTCCTGGCGCGCTTCGGTATCCCCGTCGGCGCCGAACAGCAAGCGGACGGCTTCGTCGCCGTCGACGCGTTCGTCCGCTTGCTGGAGGCGAGTGCCGAGGACCTGAAGTGTCCGGATTTCGGGCTTCGCCTTTCCCGTTTTCAGGGCCTGGACATTCTCGGACCCATTGCAGTGATCGCCCGCAATGCCCAAACGGTGCTGGGCGGTTTCGAGGCGATCGCGCGCTACCTGTACGTCCATTCCCCCGCGTTGACGCTGACGGTCGGCCGGGCATCTGCGGAGTCCGACGTGCAGTGCACGTATGAAGTGACCGAGCCCGGCGTTCCGTACCCGACGCAGAGCTACGAGCTCAGCATGGGTATCGGTGCGCAAATTCTTCGGCTCCTCGGCGGACCGCAGGCCCGGCCTCGGGTGGTCTCGTTCATGCACAGCCAGCACGGATCGCAGGACGCCTACCGCGCGCAGCTGGGCTGCCCGGTGCGCTTCAATCAGACCTGGAGCGGATTCGAGCTGTCCGCGCATGTTGCCGACAAGGCCATCGACACCGCCGATCCCGAGACCCGACGCATCGCGACGAAGTACCTGGAATCCACCTACCTGCCCAGCACTGCCGCGCTGTCCGAACGCGTGGCCGAACTGACCAGGCGGCTGCTGCCCACCGGTCAATGCAGCGCCGAGGCCATCGCCGACCAGCTCGCGCTGCATCCGCGGACTCTGCAGCGACAACTTGCCGCCGAGGGCGTGCGCTGTCACGACATCATCGACGGTGAGCGCCGAGCGCATGCGGCGCGTTACCTCGCAGTGCCGGGACTGCATCTGCAGCAGATCGCCGGTCTGCTCGGCTATTCCGAACAGAGCGCGCTGAACCGGTCGTGCCGTCGCTGGTTCGGCCAGACGCCGCGGCAATACCGGGCGAGCCGCTCGGCGACCTGATCACCGCGCCACAGGGGCGTACGAGTCGGATTAGCGAGTCAACGAGTGCCCACCTACGAGCGAATTTTTCGCTACGAGGCGGCCAACTTCACCGGCTCCGGATGCCAGACGCCGGATCACCGGACTTCATGACTCAATTGCAATTCACCCTGTATCGAACAGTTACCCAACCTCGCGAGACATTGCGTAGCGTTTTCCGCTAATTGCCGACGCGACGTTGCCTTGGGGGGCGAATGGCTTTTCCGTGGGAATTAAATCTCGAACCTACATACCGTGACGACAAGTCGCCTTCTCGCGAGCCGCGAGCCCGGGGCGAGTCGACCGATGCCGTCAGGGCGTCAGCTCGTTCCGGACGACCTTGCCCGCAGGATTGCGGGGAATCTCCTCCACGATCCTGATATCCCGCGGCTGCTCGAAGCGAGACACTCTGTCTGTCAGGAACTTTCGGACTGACTCTTCGTCGACGTCGGCGTCCGGTTGCGGCACGACGAACGCCACCAGCCGTTGGCCGTAGTCCTCGTCGGGCACGCCGATCACAGCGTTGTCGGCGACGTCCGGATGCTCGGCGAGGGCGTTTTCGACCGCACGCGGGTAGACGTTTTCGCCCCCGGAGACGATCATGTCGTCTCCACGGCCGACGATGAACAGCCGTCCCGCCCGGTCGAGGTAGCCCATGTCCCCGGTGTCCATCATGTCGTCGACGACGTCTTTGCTTTCGCCGCCCGTGTAACCCTCGAAAGTCAGGTCGCCGCCGACGAAAACCCGCCCGGTCACGTCCGGGCCGACAACCCCGCCGTGCTCGTCGAGAATCCGCACCGCGCAGCCGACCACGGGCCTGCCCACCGTCTCCGGTGCTTCCCGAAGGTCCATTGGCGTTGCGAGAGCTCCGATCCCGACTTCCGATGAGCCGTAACCGTTGTAGATGATGTCGCCGTAAGCCTCCGAGAACCGCTTGGCCAGGCTCGGATCAAGCCGGGCGCCGCTCGACACCACCACTCGTAACGACGGCACCGGGTATCGCGCCCGTACGTCTTCGTTCAGGTCGAGGATGCGCGCAAGCATGACCGGCACAACAGTCAACGCATCGGCGCGATGTTCCGAGGCCTGAGCCAGTGTGGCTTCGGCGTCGAAGCGCCGACCGGTGAGCACAGTGCCACCAAGACCAAGGGTCAGGGTCAGCATGCCGAAACCCAGGCCGTGAAACATGGGCACGGGCACCGCGATTCGTGATCCAATCCGAAGCCCCGTGCGATCCAGGATCGACGCGCCGATGCCCAATGCCATTCGGATTTTCGGCTGACGGGGCACACCTTTCGGTGCGCCGGTCGTACCGGAGGTCAGCAGAACGATTCGGCCGGCCCGCGCCACAGCAGGCCGCGAACCTTCGCGCATGTCGACATCCGCCGCATCGACCACCCTGACCCCGTCGTCCGCGTCACGCACGTGCGAAGCGAACTCGCTGTCACAGACGACCATTCCGATCCGGTGGCTGCTCAGCGCGGCGGCCAGCGACTCGGCCCGAAAGTCCGTGTTGAGCAGCACTACGTCGGCCCCGACCATGGCCGCCGCGAAAACAGCCGCGACAAAACTCCGCCCATTGCGGCACAACACTCCGACCGCGTGCCCCGGGCCGCTGCCCCGGCGTTGCAGCTCATCGGCGAGAGTCTCTGTGCACAAAAGCAATTCGCGATAGCTGATGGCACCCTCGTCGTCGATCAACGCTGCCCGATTCGGCCAGCGGGCGGCGCCCATCCCCAGCAAGGTGGCCAGATTCGTGCGCCCGCGGGCAACCTCGCGACCAAGGCGGAGCAGCGCCGGCGGCCCCGGCGGAATCAGCAGTCGAGAGCGCAGTAACGCCCGACATCCCGTCGCCACCAACCTCTCAGTCATCGGTCCTCCGCTCGGACCGCGTCCGAATGCCGAGCGCGCCGCCGCCACCACACTTGCGTCACGCGCTCCACCGGCGTCCGCAGGAGCACCGTGGTCACTTCGGCCGGCCATAACCACCACGGCGCGATTGTTCGAGGCCGCTCGATGATCGCCTTGGCGATGATGTCCGCCGCTTCGTCGGGAGACAGGCCGGGAGCGTTGCGCAGGCTCTCCGTCGGCTCCATCATCCGGGTATGGATCAGCGCCATATAGATCGACGTGACGTCGATGCCGTCGGCGTGCAACTCTGCTGCCACGCTGCGCAGCCACATGTCGAACGCGCCCTTCGACGCCTGATAAGCGCCCCACCGCGGACCCGGCGGGACACGGACACCGACGCTCGAGACATTCACGATGTGCCCCGTCCCGCGCTCCCGCATCGCCGGCAGCAACCCCAGCAGCAGCCAGATGGGACCGAGGTAGTTGATGCCGATCGTGCGGTGAAAATCGTGCGGTCGCTCGTACTGGTGATGCAGCGACCGCCGGATGGACTTACCGGCGTTGCTCACCACGATGTCCGGCGGCCCGTGCTCGTCGGTGATGCGTTTCGCCAACGCGGTGGCGGCGGCCTCGTCGCTCAGATCGGCTGGATAACTGACCGCGTGCCCGCCGCCCGCGTTGATCGACCCGCACCAACTCGTCGAGCTTGTCCTCCGACCGAGCCGCCAGCAGCACGGTCGCTCCGGCGGCCGCGAGTTTGCGGGCGGTGGCCTCACCGATACCGAACGACGCGCCGGTGACCAGAACGGTCGCCCCGGACACCGCGTCGCGGAGGCGGTCTGGCGGAGACCCATGCGATGGGTTCACGACTTTGTCGAGGGCTTTCGCCGCCAGGCTCACCAGGAGGGACTTCCCCAGACCCGCCCTGCTCAACCCGCTGGGCGGCTAAGCCGTGTCCGGGGAAGCCAACGCCTCACCTGCGCGCCGGAACCTTGCATTCAAGCAGCTCCTCGAGCGCAACATCGAAGTCGTCGGCCAGCCGCCACAAGTCGGACACCAGGTCCGGGCACGAGATGACGCCCACATTCAACTTGCCGTCCAGCGACATCACCGTGATGTTCAGCCCGCACCCGTGGAACAGCGGGCCCAGCGGATACATCGCCTCGACTTCGCAGCCCAAGAAGTACAGGGTCGCCTGCGGCCCCGGCACATTCGACACGATGAGGTTATGCACCGGGTTCCCGATGAGCGGCGAGTCGGCGACAAGCCGGAACACGCCGCCGAACACCGCCCGCGCAGCCAGTTGCGCCCAGTCCTGCAACAGCGTGGGGCTGATCGCCGAGCTGTGATTCTTGGCGGCGGCGTCCGACCGGGCGATCGCCCGCAACCGATCCGCGGGGTCAGCGATGTTCGTCTCGAGGCTGCAGAACATCCCCGACAACTGGTTGTGCCCCGGCCGGTCGGACCTGTCGTGCACCGACACCGGCACCATCGCCACCAGGGACCGCTCGGGCAGCTCGCCGTGATCGCTCAAGAACCACCGCAGCGTCGACGCGCACAACGCCATCACCACGTCGTTGATGGTGACGTCGAAGCGGTCCTTGACCCTCTTCACGTCGTCCAGGTTCAGCTGGGCCAGCGCGACGTTGCGATCGGCGGTGACCGACGTGTTGAACCGGGTCGCCGGTGCCGCGAACGGCGCCGCCATGGTCAGGCCGTTGCGCGCACGCCCCAGCGTTTTCAGGACCGTTGCGATCGTCGTCGGCACAAGGTTGGCCAACTGCCACGGCCGCGCGGCGAACCTCATCAGCCCACCCGCCGCGATCTGCAGCGGACCGGCACTACCCGGCACCCTCCACCGGTTCCGGCGGCGGCATGTCGGGCTCGGCGCTGCACAGCTGCGACAACAGGTTGGCGCCGCTCACCCCGTCCACCGCGGCGTGATGAACCTTGGTCATCACCGCCAACAGTCCGCCGGCGCGCGGGTCGGTGTCGGCGATACCGTCGATCACCCACATCTCCCACAGCGGCCTGTCGCGATCGAGTGGCGTCGATGCGATGTGCCCGCAGATCTCCGCCAGCTCCCGGCGTCCTCCCGGCGCGGGCAGTTCGATGCGGAGCAGATGACGATCGAGGTCGAACCCGTCGTCGTCGACCCACACCGGATAGTCCAGATTGAGCTGGCTGTCGGCCAACTTTGCCCGGAACTCGGGGATGGCGGCGATCCTGGTGGCCAGGTCGTCGCGAAGCCGATCGAAGGTGTAACCGTCCGGCATCGATGACGTGTCCAACTCGAGGATCGAACAGACATGCAGGGGCTGGGTGGAACTTTCGATGTAGAGGAAACTCGCGTCGAGTCCGCTGAGCCGTTCCATATGCCGATGCTAGGCGCAATGACCTCGCAGTCAACCCAATTGCACCGAACTGCAAGAATTTTCGCAGACGTCAGTTTGCATGCCGATCGAGCAGAATCCGCGGTCCGAAGGGTTACATGCGCGGGCCGATTGCCCATAGGTTGAGGTCATGTCATTGGTGGACGTTGCCCTCCTACCCATTCGCGTCGGGCGCGGCATCGCCGACGCGTTGTTGCAAATGGTCGTACCGGAGTCGCCAGCGCCGCCGTCGGAGCTGTTCGTCGTCGACGGCATGCCCGAAGGAGTGCCGGCCGCGGCGTTGCGGCCCGAGCCCGAACTTCCCGCACCGGCCGGATGGCCGTTCGGCGAGGAGTTCCCGCGCACCTGCGGCACCGGCCGCTTCGCCGGCGGCGCCCTGTTCTGGACCGACTTCTTCTACGACGACCACGGCGCGACCGGCGTCCGGGTGAGCCTGCCGAGCGGCGGGGCGCCGCCGCGCGGCACGTACGCCTATCCCGACGGGCCCGCCGCCCGCAACGGCGCCGACATCTTCCGCGCCGCCATCGGGCTCACCGACACCGACACGTGGTGGCGGGTCGACTGGAACACGCTGCTCGACCCGTCCGTGCCCATCGCGCTGTTCACGTTCGACACCGACCGCGCGACGACGACCACCGACGAGTGGCCGGCGGGGGCGGGTGTCCGCTCCGCAGGCATCGACATGGCACTGCTCGTCTCGGCGTCGGGCGCACGGCTGATCGACCTCACGACACATGCGTCGACACCCGTCGAGCACACCGTCGACATGTCGGCTCGCTCCTTCCTCGCCCGGGTTCCGCGCTCGTTGGTGGAGCCCGCCGGCACCTGGACGGTGCGGTTGGCCGCGGGACTGGCGAACGACGAGGGCGATGGGTTCGCCGACGTTCCTCTGAGCCGCGGCGCCAAGCCCGGGCAGCCGAACGTCTACAACGTCGCCTTCCGCACCCACGAGCAGGAGAAGGCGCACCTGAACTTCTGGTCGGACGAGGCGCAGGCCGACGCCCTCGACCGACGGCGACGTGTCCCAGTTCTCGCTGGCCGTCCCGTGGGACGACCTCGCCGATCGCATCACCACCGACGAGCCCGTCGTCAGGGGTCCCTCGACCCGGTGGTACGTCTCGTCGATCGAGCTGGGACAGGGCGTCGCCGACTCCCAGCTGTTGAGCACCGACCCCGTGTTCCTCGGCCGGGTGCAGCCCTACTCGGTGTGCCTTCCCGCGACGTACGCCCCCGGCCGCAAATTGCCGCTGACGCTGCTGCTGCACTCACTCGCGCTGGGGCAGAACCAGTTCGCCGCCATCGGCCCGCGGCTGCTACACCAGATCTGCGAAGACCGGGACTCGGTGGTGGTGACGCCGCTGGCCCGCGGTCCGTCGTGCTGGTATCTCGACGAGGGCGAACTCGACCTGTGGGAGGTGTGGGCGCGGGTGGCCGAGCAGCTGGGCACCGACCCCAACCGCACCGTGATTGCGGGCTACTCGATGGGCGGCTACGGGACCTACAGGCTGGCGCTGGCCTATCCGGAAGTGTTCGCCCAGGCGGTCGTGCTGGCCGGCCCGCCTGCCTGCGGCGTGAAGTTGCTGCCCGACCTGACCATTCCGGGCAACCTGGATCCGGCCTCGCACTGCGCGCGCGAGGGCGACACCTTGCGGCTGCTCGTCAATGCGCGGTGGCTTCCGTTCGTCATCGCCCACGGCGTTCTCGACCAGTTGGTGCCGTTTTCCTCGGTCTTGTTCCAGGTGCACGAGCTCGACCGGCTCGCCTACCGCTACCGCTTCACCGTCTATCCGACCGAGGACCATATCGGGTGGGTGTTCAAAGACGACTTCGACGATCCGGTGTCGCACATGGGCACCGGGCTGCGGCAGGGCGACCCCGGACACATCACCTTCACGTGGTATCCGCAACTGGTGCGCCATGACCTCGGCATCGGGCCGCACCAGGTCTGGTGGCTGTCGGATCTGACGGCCGACCCGGACATCGCGACCAGGCGAGGGGAACGGGCCTCCGTCGATGCGAGGTCTCACGCGAGGCCGGACCCCACGCGGACCACGCGGCGTCGTCGCGGATTCGAACCCGATCTCGACCTCACACCCGGGCTGTACACCGAACTGCTCTGGCGCATAGGGCCGGCCGTCGACCCGTTGCCGTCGCTGGCGCTGAATCTCACCCACGTCGCGGGCCTCACCCTGGATGTCGCCAGGGCAGGGCTCGCTTCGTTGCGCATGTCGAGGATCAACGTCGTCACCGACACCCGCGCGCAGATCACGCTCGCTGCTCTACCACCGGACACGACGGTGGAACTCGACGGTCAGCCGGCCGGTCCGTCAGTGGCGATCCCCGTGGGTCAACACACGATCACGTTGAACAGATGAGGAATCGCGCTCAGAGCTGTTCGCGGAGCCGTTCGACGAGACGCAGCAACCGGGGGTGATGTGACCGACCGCCATCAGCGACCGTCCTGGCAACTTGGCCGATCGAACTCCTCCGAGCGGCACCCGGGTTGGTCATGACGGGGTGGGTCCCGCCTCGGCCATTCGGAACCCCACGGTCGCCCGCAGCTGAAACCACGTCGGTGAGTCGCTCGACCGCGGCGGTCAGCGCCCATAGCGCCTGGGTTTGTGATCGCCTATTCGATTCGTCGGGTGGGTCGGCATCAGCGGCATGGCGGCCTCCAGTGAGGCCGCGTTGTCGTGGACATTCCCGTGGATGCCGCCGCTCGTGCGGTGGATGCTGATTCGGGCCATGACGCGAACAGCCCTCTCCGTTGCGCCTGGGCCGACCCGATGTGGACTCCACATTCGTCCCAGCGAAACGAGCGCCTTGCCCTCCGCATCGGGAGATCCAAGGTGCTCACCGCGGTGACCGCCGTTGAGCGCGCAGCGTTGCATCGACGCAACCTCTTTGCCGCCCAACCATGTTGCGAGCGACTGCCTGAGCGGCTCGTGCAGGAACACCGTGGCACGGCACTGATCCACGTTCATGGCCTTACCTCAGATGGCGATTGCAGGCCCATAGCGTGTCGCGCATCAGGGACACACGTTCCGTCCCGCGCCCGGCAATATGAAAGTGAAACCCAGTCGTGACATCCTCGCGCGGAGGCGGCTTCAGCGCAGGGAGGCACTAGACCAGCCCTACGGGGTATCGCCTTGCGTCGCCAAGCCCCGACTTCTCCAGCGCACCGTCGATGAATCGCTGTACAGCTCGCGAGCGGAAGAATCCGGTGTGGCTTCCCGGGAACCAGCAGATCTCGGGTCTGTCCCAGTGCTCCCAGAGCCGGGTCGCTTCGTCCCGCGGGTGCACCAACCTGTCGGCGATGCCAGCGCATATGAAACGTCCCTGCATCGGCACGCGGGGAGACAGCCCAAGCGGTGAGATCATGCGGCTGATGGGCTTGGCCGACGTCAGCATCTGACGTAGGTCGAGGTAGTCGCTGACACCGGCATGGCGAGCGATCAGCTCCACCAGATCGGCCAGCGGAATGCTGACGATCGCACAGGTGAGGCCGTCCTCCAGGCTGGCGATCATCGATGTGAGGTATCCCCCGAGCGAGATGCCGTTCATCCCGATCGGTGAGACAGCGTCCTGTGACCGGATCCAGGACAACAGCCGCCGGATGTCCCACACCGCCTGAGCGACACCATGGACGTTGTCGAGAACATCCTCACTGGGAAACGCGGCACCTTTGGGTAGCCCCCGTGCGCGGGGTCCGTGCATCGGCAGCACGGGTAGCACGACATTCAAGCCGAGAGTCTGATGCAGATGCCAGGCCCGAAACAGCCTGAGATCCAGTGCCGCCCGGCCCATTTCCGCGCCATGCACACATACCAGCCAGGGTCGCGGCTCGCGGTGTCGCAACATCAGGCCGTACTCGCGCGCGTTCGCGCTGTAGCTCAGCCAGCGGTTGCGGCCTGGTTCACCCACAGAAGGCTCGTATTCGCTGTCGAAGAAGATGCGCTCGTAGGTGTGCCCCATACTGCTGACGTTCCTGATGGAAACCTCGGTCAGTGGCGGGGGCGCAACGAAGAACTTCTCAGGCTCCTCGAGCCAACCCTGCCCGCCATAGAACTCAAGTGCCGCGATCACCTCGCGATGTATGCGATCGAGCCGTGTTGCGTCGGGCGCCGAGCGCAGCAGGTGGAATCCCAACAGCACGATTTCGTCGCTCAAGGCCTGCGCCGCGAGCGCGAGGGTAGGCCTCGTTACCGGAAGTTCGTCAGGCTGACGATCGAGGTACGTCGCCCACGACCGAGCGTAGAAACCGCCGGTCCGGGTGAACGGCCTCAGCACCTGGGTAAGGGGTAGAGCCCGAATACCCAAAGGGCTCCGGATGTTTCGGCCCCTGCGGTTGTCATCGTCCGGCGCAATGGCACCAGTGTGCTCGCTGTCCTGCATCTGTCCTCCACTTCGCCGTCACGCAGATCTTGCGGCGGTGTCAGCCCGCAGGCCGCTCACCGGCCGCGACTTCGTCGGGGTACTCGTCGTAGTACCGCACGTAGCCTTCGTCGCGACCCTTGAGCACGTAAAGCGGATCGTCGACGTCGGCTCCATAGCCCTGCTCGCGCAGATCGACCTTCTTGGCCTTCACCGTTGCGGTGTGCTCCAGGGAATCGACGACCCGCACGAACAGCGGCACCGCGTAGCCGGGCAGGTGCTCGTACACGGTCTTGGCCAGCGACGCGCCGTCGAACTCTCTGCCTCCGTTCAGCACCACGGCCGCCATCCCGGCGCGCCCGTCGGCGCCGGGCACCTCCACCCCGAAGACCGTCACCGATTCGACGGCCGGATCGGCCGCCACGGCGGCCTCGACGTCCGTCGTCGCCACGTTCTCGCCCTTCCACCGGAAGGTGTCGCCGAGCCGGTCGACGAACACGGCATGGCGCCAACCCTGTGGACGCAGCAGGTCGCCGCTGTTGAGCCACACGTCACCGTCACGAAAAGCGTTGCGCACCAGCTTCTTCTCACTGGCTTCCGGGTCGGTGTAGCCGTCGAACGGCTGAGCTTTCGTGATCTTGCTCAGCAGAAGACCCGGCTGGCCACGACGCACCTTGCGGACGCGGCCGTTGTCATCACGAACCGGCTCGCCTGTCTCCGGGTCGTACTCGACGAACGCCACCGCGGTAGGGCACATGCCGGCGGTCTTGGGAATGTGGAAGATGTTGACGAATCCGGTGTTGCCTTCGCTCGCCCCGTAGAACTCGAACACCCGCGGGATATCGAAGCGAGCGGTGAACTCCTCCCAGATATCCGGGCGCAGTCCGTTGCCGCCGATCACGCGCACCTTGTTGGTGCGATCGGTGTCCTTCTCGGGCTGGTTGAGCAGATAGCGACAGACCTCACCGATGTATACGAAGGCGGTGGCCTCGTAGCGAGTCACCTCATCCCAGAACCGCGAAACCGAAAACGATCGGCCGATAGCGAGTGTGGCGCCGGCGCTGATCACACCCGACACCGCGACGGTCAGGGCGGTGTTGTGGTACAGCGGCAGGCAGCAGTACAACGTGTCGCTGCTCTTCAACCGCATGCCGAGGGCGCCGGACCCGCCCATCGCCCGCAGCCACCGGTAGTGCGTCATGACGCTGGCCTTGGGTGCTCCGGTGGTGCCGGAGGTGAAGATCAAGAACGCCCTGTCCTTGGCCAATACCGATGATGTCACCGCCGGGTTATCGGCGGACGCGTCGGCGGCGAGGCGCTCAAATTCGTTCAAGGTCAACGTGTCGGCGACATCCGCGCCCGACTCGGCCACCGCCGAGAGCAGGTCGTCCTCGCCGATGAGGACCTTGGCACCCAGGAGCCCGACGCTGTGCGCGAGGACGTCGCCGCTTTGCTTGTGGTTGAGCATGCCGGCGATCGCGCCGAGTTTGACCGCCGCGAGCATCAGGAGCACCGGGCTCGGCGAATTGCGCATCATGATGCCCACCACGTCGCCGCGACCGACGCCGCGTTCGGCCAGCGTGGCCGCGTAGCGGTTGACGGTCTGGTTGGCGTCGCGGTAGGTCAGCGCTTCGTCGTCGAAGCGGATGAAAATCTGGTCGCCGTAGCGCGCCGCACGCTCTTGAAAGACCCGGCCGATCGACCGCTTGGCCGACCCACGGGCCAGGAATGCCGTGAGCGTGCCCCGCAAAACGACGGGCGCGTCCATGACCAAGGCAGGTAGCCGCGCGATGATGTCGGTCAGCCCGACGGTGTCACCGGCCATTAGCGCTTACCTCAGTCATGGCGGTCATTGACGGCCGCGCCGTCGAGTTTGCCGACGGGAATTCAGACCTGCGGCCTGTTCGAGCTCGCGGAGTGCGGGCTCGATGCCGTCGGCCAGCTCGTCGATGTCCTTGGCGATCTCGGGGGTGGTGACGAAGCCGAAGTCAACGGAATCCCGATAGCTGAAACAGGTGACGTTGAGCCCGACATCCATCACCAGCGGACCGATCGGAATCAGTGTCTCCAGCACCGCGCCGGCCATGTAGATCGGGAAGTCGGGACCCGGCACGTTGGAGACAACGAGGTTGATCGGGGCGACGTTCCCCCCGAGCCGGGCGGCAGTGTAGGCGCGGGCGGCGAGCGCGAGCACGCCAGGCGGCGCGGTCTCGGTTAAGCCCACGACCTGGTTCGCGGTGAGCGCCCGTGCCACTGCTTTAGCGCCCTGAGCGCTGGCATGAATGGCTTCAAGCCGTTGAGTTGGATCCGAGACGTCCGTGGGAAGGCTGACCGTCGTCGATGTGATCTGATTGCCGACCTCATTGGCATCGTCATTGTCATTGTCGCGGGTGGATACCGGTATCTGAGCCAGTAGCGGCCGGTCTGGAAGCTCCCCGCGATCCTCCAGATAGCTGCGCAGCGCCCCGCACACCATGGCTAGCACTACATCGTTGACCTTCACGCCGAACGCGTCCTTGACAGCCTTGACTCGATCCAGCGGGACCCGGCTCCCACTGATGCGCCGGTGCGGCGAGAGCGGGGCGTTGAACCGTGTGGTCGGCGCGTCGAAGTAGCGGGGTGGCTTGTTGGCCAAGCCGATCACCGCCAATTGCTGGCGCACTACTTGCTCGACCATGCGCATCATCCGATAGGGCGTCATCACTGCGAGGTTGAACATCCCACCGATCGCGCGGAGTTCGAATCGCGGGAGGCCGACGCCGACCAGTGACTCCTTGGGCTCCGCCGCGGGCGGCCGCGGTTCGGGCGTCGCGTCGAGCAAGATCTCACTGAGCCCGGCACCCGACACGCCATCGATGAGCGCGTGGTGCATTTTGGTCAGTATGGCAACGCGGTCGTTTTCGACGCCGTCGATGAACCACAGCTCCCACAGGGGCCGCGCGCGATCCAGCTTGTACGACATCAACCGCCCGATGAGGTCGTCGAGCTCCTTGCGACCTCCCGGCGGTGGCACCGCGATCCGGCGGATGTGGAAGTCGAGATCGAGATCGGCGTCCTCCACGAACCACGGACGGTCCAGCCCGAGCGGCGCCCCGGCAACTCGATAACGCAGCTGCGGCACTTCGGGCAGCCGGTCGGCCAGCAGTTGACGGACCGCATCGAAGGAGAAATCCGGCGCATTCGTCGGGTCACAGATGACGAGGCCACCAATGTGCATGTGCCAGCTGGGTGTCTCCGCATACCAGAAGGCGGCATCAACGCTCGACAGCCGCTTCATGTTCACCACCGTCCGACGACGCACCACAGAGGTGAGCGGGGCACGTCGAGATTCTCCTGTTCCAGTACACGGCAACTTCCAATATAGCTAAATTAGTAATGATTGGCGGCTGCATGAGCGGATACCAGCCCACAGGCATGACGAGGCACACTGGGAGGTGGCCAGGGTCACGGAAGAGGGGACAGTGGTCGCCGAGCAGGAGTTTGCCGAGCAGTACGACGTATTGATCGTCGGCGCCGGATTTTCGGGCATCGGTGCCGCTTACCGCATACACGAACGCAACCCGCAGCTGAGCTACGTGGTACTGGAACGGCGCGCGCGAATTGGCGGAACCTGGGATCTTTTCCGCTATCCGGGCGTGCGTTCCGACAGCGATATCTACACCCTGTGCTTTCCGTGGGAGCCGTGGACCCGGCCCGAGATGATCGCCGACGGCGACCATATCCGGGAATACCTGGACGAGACGGCGCGCAAGCATCACATCCAGGAGCACATCAGGCTCAACACCTACGTGCGGTCCGCCGACTGGAACTCCCACACCGACACCTGGTCTGTTCACACCCGACAGGACGGGGCAGAGCAGACCTACCGGTGCAGGTTCCTGTTCTTCGCTACCGGCTATTACGACTACGACAAGCCCTACCACCCGCCGTTTCCCGGGATCGAGGACTTCGCCGGGGAGGTGATCCACCCGCAACATTGGCCCGAGTCCTTCGACTACGGCGGTAAGCGGATAGTGGTAATCGGCAGTGGCGCGACGGCGGTCAGTCTGGTCCCGTCGTTGGCAGAGAAAGCCGCGCACCTGACGATGCTGCAGCGCACGCCGTCCTACATGATCTCCGCGGTGAAAGAGGAGCCGACGGCCAATGCGCTTCGAAAAGCTTTGCCGCTGAGGCTTGCTCACTGGATCGTTCGGTGGCGCAACGCATTCGCCGCCCAGCTCATGTGGGTCACCGCACGGAAGGCACCGGAGTTCAGCAAACGGGTGCTGCGTCGCATCGCCGAGCGCAATCTGCCGGATGACTATCCGATTGACACCCACTTCGCGCCGCCCTACGACCCGTGGGATCAGCGCCTATGCTTCATCGTGAACGCCGACCTGTACAAGGCGATCAGTGACGGCGCCGTCGAGATGGTGACCGACCGCATCGATCACATGGACGCCACCGGTATCGCATTGAAGTCGGGACGGCGCATCGACGCCGACGTGGTTATTACGGCCACCGGGCTGCGACTGCAGGCGCTCGGCGGCATCACCGTCAGCATCGACGGCGAAACAATCGACCCCCATGAGCACTTCCTGTATCGGCGACACATGTTCGAGGATGTCCCGAACATGGCGTGGAGCTTCGGCTACATCAATGCATCGTGGACGCTGGGCGCCGACCTGACCGCGCGCACTGTCGCAAAACTGTTGGATTACATGAACTGTCGCGGTTACACGCACGCGTATCCGCACCTCGGCGACACAAAGATGCCCGAGCAGCCGGCGTTCCACCTGCAATCGGGTTACGTGAAGCGCGGTCAACATGTTCTCCCGAAATCAGGCACACTCAGGCCATGGAAGGTCGGCGTCAACTTCCTGAACGATGCACTCAGACGCCGCTTCGACCGCATCGATGAGTCGATGGTGTTCGGCCGCGCCAGGTCGGACAATGGAGCCTCGACGGCTGCAGTCGGAGAGGCTCCCCGATAGTGGAAGAGATCGTCGGCACCATCGTCGGAAGGTGGTACGTCACCGCGTACGGCATGGTGTTCGTGGTGCTCGCGCTGCGCCACCTCGGCCTAAAGTGCACGGTGATATTTGCCGTGATCGCAGTGGCGGTCGGCGCGCTCGCGGAGAATGGGTCTGTACATCTGGGTATCCCGTACACCCGGTACGCCTTCAATCCGGACCTGCGTGGCCACGAGCTATGGGTCGGTGATGTGCCGCTTATGGTGCCGCTCAGCTATACGTTCATGGCGTATTTCGCTTTCGCCGCCACTCGACTCATTGTCGCGGGGCCCTACTGGTCCCGCTCTCGACAGCCCGTCCTCGAGTATGTGCTTGCGGTGGTGCTCGCGACGTGGGCGCTGTGGATCATCGATCCCGTCAGCCGGCTGGGCCGATATTTCGCATTAGGGGAGCTGTTCCGCTATGACGGGCCGGGCTTCTGGTTCGGCCTACCGCTTGGTTCGCAAGTCGGCTTTCTGTTCACGTCCGGCATCCTGATCGGCTTGCTCACGTGGATGGCGCGCGATGAGCCGGCCGTTGTCGTGCCGCGCCTGCGCAACCATGCGCACCTCCCGGCGTTGGTGACCTACCTGCTGCAGGTGGGAGTCATGGCGGGCGTCGCGTTTGTCGTGGCCCGCACGACAGGCGATGCGGCTGTTGCCGCGATTGCCGATGCGCTGGCCGGCGCGTTCCTCATCATCGGGATCCCTATGGCCTTATTGACGGCGGTCTACTGGCGCTCGCTACGAAACGTGGCCAAGGATCGGCCACCGCAGGGATCGAACTCGGGCGGTCGGTCGGCACGCGACACACTTGAGGAGCCTCCGTAATGGACCCGCAAGAACCACAGCCTGTTGACCATCAAGAACGTCGAAACCCTTAGTATCCGAGCTAATTCGGACGCAAGTAGTGGGTTTACTCGGACGGCACAACTACGCCGGCGTGAACTCCACCGGCAGCGCCGCCGGCGAGCGGAACGCCACGCCGTTGATCACCGGCTGTGGCGCCGTCGGGTCCAAATGCAGGTCCGGCAGCCGGTCGAGCAGAGCATTGATCGCGACCAACGTCTCCATCCGCGCCAGCGGCATCCCCAGGCACACATGTGGGCCCGCACCAAACGTCAGATGCGCGAAGATCTTTCGCGTCGGGTCGAACCGGTCCGGATCCTGGTAATGCGCCGGGTCCCGGTTCGCCGCCGCCACACTCACGCTCACGTTCGTGCCCTTGGGAATCGCGATCCCGCCGAGTTCACAGTCCCGCTTGGCTATCCGCACGACCGTGCTGATCGGCGGCTCCCACCGCAGCGCCTCCTCGATCGCCCCGCGCATGATGTTCCGGTCCGACCGCACAATCTCCAGCAGTGACGGATCGGTGAGCATCGCCACCAGCAGATTCCCCGACGCCCGGTACGTCGTCTCCACCCCCGCCGGCAGGATCAACAACAGGAACGCAAAGATCTCGTCGTCAGTCAGTCGCTCGCCGTCGATCTCCGACTCGGCCAGTACGCTGATCAAGTCGTCCTGGGGGGCACGCCGCCTCTCCGCCAGGATCTCGCCGAAGTACTCCTTCAGTGTGGCCGACGCGGCCATCCCGATGTCCCAGTTGTAGACGACGCTCAACAACTCGATCGACAGCTGCTGGAACCGCACATAATCCTCGCGAGGCAGTCCCATCAGCCGCGCGATCACCTGCACCGGAAAAGCAAACGTGAACTCCCGCACCAGATCTGCCTTACCGCGCGACGCGAACCGATCGATCAGCTCATGCACCACCACCTCGACCAGCTCGGTGCGCCACCGCTCCAGCAGCTTCGCCCGAAACAACGGCGACACCAGCGCCCGACTCGCCCGATGCTCATCTCCTTCCTGCTCGAGCAGCGTCTTTCCCATCACCGGGCCCATGATGTGCTCGTATATCGACGACGAGAACCTGTCCGAGTCGGTCAGCACGGTCTGGCACTCGTCGTAGCCGAGCACCGTCACGCCCGCCACATCGAGATTCTGTGTCGAGGTCTCGACGATCGGATTGCCGACCATTACCCGATGCTTCTCCCGTGCCACGCGCAGCTTCTCGTGCACGTCCTCGACCGCCATCAGCAGACCGTCCTGCAACTTGGCCGGATCGAACTGCTCCAGCGGCGCCCGGTTGGTCATGACGCGGTTACCGTTTCGGTGTCGCGGCCTGATCGCAGAACAGTGCCCGGCATCGCACCGGTCGCCATGCCGTCGTGGCACACCTCGACACCACCCACCCAAACGGACGTTATCCCTTTTGCATCTGCGACCAAACGCGGTGCGCCGCCGGGCAAGTCGTAACTGGTGCGCTCCGGCCCGTGGTCAACGGTCGCGGGGTCGAACATCACCAAGTCGGCGTGCCAGCCGGGCGTGATCCTGCCGCGCTCCTTCAACCCGTACAGCCGCGCGGGAACGTCGGTGATCAGCCGCACCGCCTCCTCCAGCGTGACCACCTGACGCTCGCGCACGCCGTGGCCGAGCAGCGATGTCGTGTAAATCGCCCCGCACATCATGTCCAGATGTGCGCCCGCGTCCGAGCCGCCGATCACCGCATCCCGGTTTCGCCACACCTCGGCGCGCACCTTCCAGTCGGCTTCGTCGTCACCGAACGGCCGCGGCGAGAGCCCCGTGCGCAGCTCGTCGGCGATCACGATGTCCAGCAGCGCGTCGAATGGATCTTTTCCACGGGCGGCCGCGACCTCGCCGACCGTGCGGCCCGTCGCGTCGTCGTTCTGACCGGCGAACGTTTCGACGATAACCAGTCGCTCCCAATTGGCGAGGCCGCGAAGGATGCCCGCCTCGTCCGAGTGGGCGCCCTCGTTGAGGCGGCGCCGCACTTGGGGATCGGCGAGAGCCTTCAGCCGGTCGGACACCGGCAGGTGCATCGTCTCGCGCCAGCCCGGCAGCCCGTCGAGCACGAAGCCGGACAGGAATGACAGCCGGATCTTCGTTGAGTGCGGCAACGTGAGCGCCACGACGCGCCCTCCGCGTTCCGCCGCGACTTGCCCTGCGCGCAACTGCTTTTCGTGGCCTTCCGGATTGGCAGCCGAGACACCCAGTACGTTCCAGTTCAGCGGCCGGTCGGCGGCCTTCGACATTCCGGTGAGCAGGTCGATGTCGTCGTCGGTGAAGCCGGACAAGCAACCCGGGATGATCGCCTCGAGCTGGGTGCCCGGCTGTGCGCGCACCGCTGCCGCCAACGCCAGCAGCTCCTTGCGTGACGCGCTGCGTGACGGCACCGGCTGCCCCGAGCCGTCGTTGTGGGTGTTCGACTGCGATGTCGACAACCCCAGCGCCCCGTCGGCCAACGCAGCACCGAGGATTGTGGCCATCTTCTCGATCTGCTGCGGGGACGCGTCGCCACCTACTGCGTCGTCGCCCATCGCCGCCAAGCGAATAGCACTGTGGCCCACCAGGAAGCCGGCGTTGACGGCGGTGCGGCCTTCCAGTCGTTGCAGCCAGTCGCCAAAGGACGACCACTGCCAATCGAGGCCGGCACGCAACGCTTCGAGCGGCATGCCCTCGACGCGCGCCAGCATTCGCGTCAGGTAATCCCGGTGGCCGGGTCCCGCCGGTGCCAGCGTGAAGCCGCAGTTTCCGCCGAATACCGTCGTGACGCCGTGCTGCAGCGACGGGCTCGCGGTCGGATCCCAGAACAGCTGGGCGTCGTAGTGGGTATGCAGGTCGACGAAGCCGGGTGCGAGCGTCTGCCCCTCCGCGTCGATCGTTTTCGTCGCCTGCTCGTCGGCATCGCCGACCGCGACGATGCGCCCGTCGCGCACGCCGACGTCACCATGTCGGGCGGGTGCGCCGGTGCCGTCGACGATCTGGGCATCTCGGATCAGCAGATCTAACAAAGCGGACTCCTATGCTGCGCCGTTCTGAGCCAGCCATCCCTTGTTCGGCAACGGGTGGCGGAACAGCTCTGCGGCGTTGCGGTGGGTGATGCGGGCCGCGTCCTCGGCCGACAGGTTCGCCACGTTGCGCGCGACGACGCGCTGGGTGTCGGGCCACGTCGAGTCGGCGTGCGGGTAGTCGCTTTCGATGAGAATGCGCTCGGCGCCGATCGCATCGAGCGTGCCGAACGCGGTCGGGTCGTCGATCGAGCAGAACCAGAAGTTTCGCCGCAGCACCTCGCTGGGCAGCAGGTCACCCTTCCACGATCCGCCCTCGGCGCCCGACGCGGAGTGGGCGAGGACGAAGTCGGCCCGGTCGGCGAGCATCGCCACCCAGCCGAGGCCGCCCTCGTCGAGCGTGATGTTGAGCTTCGGGAAGCGCACGGGGATGCCCGACCACAGCCAATCCGCCGTCGCGACAAGGGCATTCACGGGGAACAGCGTGGTGATGGTCTCGAACGGGGTGTCCGGCGCGGGGATCGGCGCCCACTGCGCGGAGCCGGTGTGCAGACAGATAACGGTGTCGGTCTCTTCGCACGCGGCCAGGAACGGATCCCAGACCCCGGTGTGCAGACTGGGCAGGCCGCAGTGGGCGGGCAGCTCGGGGAAGCTCACGGCCTTGAAGCCGCGCTCGGCGTTGCGGCGCAGCTCCTCGGCGGCCAGCTGCGGCTCGGCCAACCAGGGCAGCTGCAGGGGGATGATCCGGTCGGGGTAGGCGCCGGCCCAAGCCTCGAGGTGCCAGTCGTTCCAGGCCCGCAGCACCGCGAGCCCCAGTTCGGGGTCGTCGCTCTTCCAGAACACCGTGCCGGAGAACCCAGCGATCAGCGAAGGGAAGTTCAGCGACGCCCAGATGCCGGCGAGGTCCATGTCAGCGATCCGCGCATCGATGTCCCAACAGCCGCGGCGCATTTCGTCGAAACGCGCGGGCTCCATGCTCCATTCGTCCTTGGGCCGCCCGATGACCGCGTTGAGCCCGATGTTCGGGTACGCGCGGCCCTCGTACTGCCACATCTGACTGCCGTCGGTTTCGACGATCTTCGGCGCCCGGTCGGCTAGCTTTTTGGGGAGACGCCCCTCGAACATGTCGGGTGGCTCGATGACGTGGTCGTCCACCGAGATCAGGATGTGCTGTCGCTCCCGGGGCATCGGGTCGGGCAGCAGCGCCATACCTGACGACTATCGTCGCTTTCAGGCCACTGTCAATGCTATTTGTGCAAAAACAGCAAGATTCGCCGACGGCCCCCGGCTATTGTGGCGCCGGCTGCCGGACATAACCCCTTGCCTGGGTGAACGCCCTGATCCCGTCGACACCCAACTCGCGTCCGAGGCCCGACTGCCCAACCCCGCCGAACGGGACACGCGGGTCCTGCGCCGCCATTCCGTGACAGTTGACGCTGACCGTGCCCGCAACGAGCTGCCGTGTCACCTTGTCCGCCAGTGCCTCGTCAGTCGTCCACACCGACGCGGTCAAGCCGAACTCAGTTGCGTTCGCCGCAGCCACAGCGTCGTCAATCTCGTCGTAGCCGAAGATCGGCAACACCGGGCCGAACTGCTCCTCGCTAGCCAACGCCGAATCTTGCGCCACATCGGTTACGACGGTCGGCAACACGAAGTAACCGCCCGCGTCGGCATCCTCGGCGCGGATCCGTCCCGCGGTCCGCACCGTCGCGCCTTGTGCGGCAGCATCTTCCAGTAACGCCTCAACCTTCTCCCGCCCAGCCGCGGTGTGCAGCGGTCCGAGCGTTGTTTCGTCCGCCAATCCGTCCCCGACGACTTCCCGCTCGCAGCGCGCCAGCACCGCCTCCGACAATTCGTTGACTCGATCGCGCGGCGCGTACAGCCGCTTGATCGCCATGCACACCTGTCCGCCCGTTGTGTACGTCGCCGCCACCAGCTGCTCGACAAGCCCGTCGCTGATCGGCATGTCCGGCGCAATGAGCGCCGCGTCGTTACCGCCTAGCTCCAGCAACACCGGCGTCAATCGCTGCGCCGCCGCCGCCATCACCGCGCGGCCCGTCGCCGGGCCACCCGTCAACGAGATCACGTCGATGCCCGGATGCGTCACCAACGCCTGCGCCAGTTCGATACCGGGCGCCGACAGCACATTCACCAAACCCGGTGGCAGCGCCGCCGCGAACGCCGCCCCGAACTGCAGCGCGGTCAGCGGAACCGTCGGCGGCAGCTTCACCACCGCTGTATTGCCCGCCACCAGCGCCGACGTCAGTTTCGTCATCATCACCGCAAGCGGCCAGTTGAACGGAATAACAAGAGCCGCGACGCCATACGGCTCCCGGTGCAATTGCGGATACGGCTCCTGCGGGTCAATCTGCTCGGGCGAAAGCGCCGCCTCCGCCATCGACCCGATAATCGCCGCGAGCATCGGCGCGATGTCGAGCTCGAAGTGCGCTTCCGACAACACCTTGCCGTGTTCACGCGTGTACAGCCGAGCGCCGTCGCGCTCCTTCAGCTGGTCACCGGCCGTCGTCGCCGCCGCCACGATCTTGGCGACCCGCTCCCCGACATCCAACGCACGCCAGGCCGGCGCCGATTCACGTGCCGCACGCACCGCCGCGTCGAGTTGGACACGGTCGGCAGCGGGGGCCTCGCCGACGATCTCGGCGGGTCTGGCGGGGTTGTGCACGGGATAGCTGCTCGCGGCGCCGGGTTGCGGCTCGCCGCCGATCGTGAGTGTCGCCAGGGTGGATGTCGTCATCGCAGGTCCCCCTTGACCTGATCGTTTCGTCTCGCCATCGTAAGACCGTATGAGGGCGGCCGTATTGCGTGAGGTCGGCAAGCCCGCCGCAGTCGAAGACCTGACACTCCGGCCAGTCGGCAGCCACGAGGTCAAGGTGCAGCTGGCGGCAAGCGGCGTCTGCCACACCGACCTTTCGGTGCGCGACGGCGGCATGCCGGCCCTGCTGCCGTGCACCCTCGGTCACGAAGGCGCAGGCATCGTCACCGAGGTCGGCGCCGACGTGACGACCGTCCACCCCGGCGACCACGTCGTGATCACGTGGAATGTCCCATGCCGAACATGCCCCGACTGTCTGCGCGGCGACTCGCAACTGTGCCCGAGCGGGCTCGAACACGCATTCGGCGAGCCGTACGCCTCCAGCGCCGGCGGAGGCGTGTGGCCGTCGATGGGCGCGGGGACGTTAGCCGAAGAGACGCTGGTGCCCGCTGCGGCGGTCGTCAACGTGGATCCGTCACTGCCGCTCGACATCGCCGCCCTACTCGGTTGCGCGGTGACGACCGGCGTCGGCGCGGTGATGCGCACCGCAATTGTCCGTCCCGGCGAGAGTGTCCTCGTAATCGGTTGCGGTGGTGTGGGTTTAGCTGCAATGCAGGGCGCCCGGCTCGCCGGGGCGGCGCGCATCATTGCCGCCGACAC
The DNA here is from genome assembly GCA_963822305.1 of uncultured Actinomycetota bacterium. Taxonomy (GTDB): domain Bacteria; phylum Actinomycetota; class Actinomycetes; order Mycobacteriales; family Mycobacteriaceae; genus Mycobacterium. Next base: position 40,992 of record CAWGHF010000018.1, read on the forward strand.
CGTGGCTGGTCAGCTTTCGACCGCGGTAGCCAACGGCGCGACCGACACCATCGATGCGAGCGACCTCGATCTCGTCACCGCGGTCCGCGAGCTCACCGGTAACCAAGGGGTGGACCACGGAATCGAGGTCGTCGGCAAGCCCGCGACCATTCGCGCCGCGTACGACGCCACGCGCCGCGGCGGCACGGTCACACTTGTTGGCGCTGCCGCTATCGAGGAAACAGTCACGTTCAACGCACTCTCATTGATGGCTGACGGCAAGACGATCCGCGGCAGCGTCTATGGCGCAAGCGATCCCGCGCGCGACATCGCGGTTCTCGCCGAGCTGGCTCTCCGCGGACGACTCGATCTAGAGGCGCTGGTTACGCGGCGGATCGGTATTGATGACGTTGAAAAGGCGTTCACCGACATGGCTTCTGGCCATGGGGCACGCAGCGTGGTCTGCTTCGGCGCGGTAACCGGCGGGCGATGAGTGCGCCGTGGCAGGAGACCTCGGCCCCTCAGGCATCCCCAGACTGCCACGTGCTAGCCGCAGACCTCGACGCAGAAGCAGAGGATGCGAACCAACCTGCGCCGCGATAGATCACTGGCGGCGGCACCCATTCCGGGTTCCCCGCGTCGAGAAGCCACGCGCCGAGGGCCGCTTCTACCTGCCCACCGGTCGGCGTCTCGGCTTCGCCGAGTTCGGCGACCCGTCGGGAGAGCCGGTGCTGTGGTTCCACGGCACACCCGGCGGGCGGCGCCAATTTCCGCTGCTCGGCCGTCGCGCCGCCGACCGTCTCGGCCTGCGCGTCGTCACGGTGGGTCGACCGGGAACCGGCTTGTCCGACCCGCATCCCTATGAGTCGGTGGCCGAGTGGGCGACGGACGTCGCGCACGTGGCCGACGCCCTCGGCGCCGAGAAACTCGGCGTTGTCGGCCTCTCCGGCGGCGGCCCGTACGCGTTGGCCTGCGCCGCGGCGCCCGCTCTCGCAGGCCGCGTCGCGGCCGTGGCTGTCCTCGGGGGCGTCGTCCCCTCCGTCGGCCCGGATGCGCTGGCAACCGGCGCCATCGAACTGGCCCGCCGCTTCGCCCCACTCTTGAGTGGTCTGCGCCGTCCTCTCGCCGGAGCGGTGTCCGTGCTGATGACGCCTCTCATCCCGTTCGCGCACTACGCCTGTCAGGCCTATGCCATGACCACTCCGGCGGGTGACCGCAGGGTACTTCGCGACCCCGAGATGGAGGGGATGTTCATCGACGACATCGTCCTGGTCGCCAAGGGTGGATTCCAGGCGATCATCGATGACGCCCGGCTTTTCGGCCGCGACTGGGGCTTCCGGCTGGCCGACGTTAAGGCGCCGGTGCGGTGGTGGCACGGCGACGCCGACAACATCGTGCCCCTGCGGGAAGCGCAAGCGGCCGTCGATCTCCTGCCTGACGCCGAACTCATCTTGCGCACCGAGGAGAGCCATCTCGGCGGCTTCGCCACCGCGGACGAGGTCCTTGCCTTCATTCGATCCCACCTCTGACGGGTGAGCGCAAAT
>CAWGHF010000019.1:0-162209 GCA_963822305.1 uncultured Actinomycetota bacterium
GCCGGTGTCGGTTCCGGCGTTGTTCGCCGCGCAGGTGGCGCGCACCCCCGCGGCGGTGGCGATCAGCTGCGAGGGCCGCTCCCTGACGTATCGGGAGCTGGAGGAGGCCGCTAACCGGTTGGCGCACCTGCTGGCCGCTCAGGGTGTGGGCCCGGGGCAGTGTGTGGCGCTGCTGTTGGAGCGTTCCGCGGAGGCGGTCGTGGCGATGCTGGCGGTGCTCAAAACCGGGGCGGCCTATCTGGCGATCGACCCGGGGCTGCCCGACGCCCGGATCGGGTTCATGCTCGACCGATGCCGCGCCGATCGCCGCGATCACCACCGCCGGGCTGGCCGACGCGGCTGGACGGGTATGAGGTGGCGGTCATCGATGTCGACGACCCTGCCATCGCCAGCCAACCCGGCACCGCGTTGCCGGCGCCGGCCCCCGAGGACATCGCCTACCTGATCTACACCTCGGGCACCACCGGCACCCCGAAGGGGGTGGCCGTCAGCCACCACAACCTGACCCAGCTGTTGGACGGCAGTGGATGCCGGCCTGGAGCTGCCGCCGGCGCAGGTGTGGACGCAGTGCCATTCCTATGGCTTTCGACTTTTCGGTGTGGGAGATCTGGGCTGCGCTGCTGCACGGTGGGCGGCTGGTGGTGGTGCCCGAAGCGGTGGCCGCGTTCGCCGGAGGATTTCCACGCGTTGCTGGTCAGCGAGCAGGTCAATGTGCTGACCCAGACCCCGTCGGCGGTGGCGGCGCTCTCCCCGCAGGGGTTGGAGTCGGCGGCGGTGCTGCTCGGCGGTGAGGCGTGTCCGGCCGAGGTGGTGGAGCGGTGGGCGCCGGGGCGGGTGGTGATCAACGCCTACGGCCCCACCGAGGCCACGGTGTATGCGTCGATGAGTGCGCCGCTGACCGCGGGGACCGGTGTGGTGCCGATCGGTGCGCCGGTGGCGTCGTCGGCGTTGTTTGTGCTGGATGGCTGGTTGCGGCCGGTGCCGGCGGGGGTGGTCGGGGAGTTGTATGTGGCCGGTCGCGGGGTGGCGGTGGGCTATATGGGTCGGGCCGGGTTGACCGGGTCGCGGTTTGTGGCGTGTCCGTTCGGGGGGCCGGGGGCGCGGATGTATCGCACCGGGGATCTGGTGCGGTGGGGTGCTGATGGGCAGCTGCAGTATCTGGGGCGCGCCGATGAGCAGGTCAAGATCCGCGGGTATCGCATCGAGCTGGGTGAAGTGCAGGCCGCCCTGGCCCAACTGGACGGGGGTGGGGCAGGCGGTGGTGATCGCCCGCGAGGACCGCCCCGGCGATAAGCGGCTGGTCGGTTACATCACCGAATCGACCACCGGCACAGTCGATCCCGCCGCCGCACGTGCCGCGCTGGGTGAGCGGCTGCCGGCCTACATGGTGCCGGCGGCGGTGGTGGTGATCGACGCGCTGCCGTTGACGCCCAACGGCAAACTCGACACCCGCGCCCTGCCGGCACCGGAGTACAGGATGCCGATCGGTACCGCGCCCCGGCCAACGCGGTCGAGGAGATCCTGGCCGGCATCTATGCCCAGGTGCTGGGCCTGGAGCGGGTCGGGGTGGATGACTCGTTTTTCGATCTGGGTGGGGATTCGCTGTCGGCGATGCGCCTGATCGCGGCGATCAACACCGGCCTGGATGCCGGCGTTGGGGTGCGCGCGGTGTTCGAGGCGCCCACGGTGGCCCAGTTGGCGCCGCGGATCGGGGGGCAGGCGCGGGGGGCTGGACCCGGTTGGTGGCGGTGCAGCGGCCCGCGGTGGTGCCGTTGTCGTTTGCCCAGTCCCGGTTGTGGTTTATCGAGCAGTTGCAGGGGCCGTCCCCGGTTTACAACATGGCGGTGGCGTTGCGGCTGGGTGGGCGCCTGGATGCCGAGCGCGTTGGGGGCGGCGCTGGCCGATGTGGTGGGCCGCCAGGAGAGTCTGCGCACGCTGTTCCCGGCGCCCGAGGGGATCCCGCAGCAGCGGGTGGTGCCGGTTGAGCGGGCCGACTTCGGCTGGCAGGTCGTGGATGCCAGCGGCTGGCCGGCAGACCGGCTGGCGGAGGCCGTCGGCGCCGCGGCGCGTCGCCCGTTCGATCTGGCCGCTGAGATGCCGTTGCGGGCGCGGCTGTTCCGCGTCGCCGAGGACGAGCACGTGTTGGTGGCCGTGGTGCACCATATCGCCGCCGACGGCTGGTCGATCACCCCGCTGGTGGCTGATCTGGGGGTGGCCTATGCCAGCCGGTGCGCCGGGCAGGCGCCCGGCTGGGCGCCGTTGCCGGTGCAGTATGTCGATTACACGCTGTGGCAGCGGGCGCAGCTGGGTGATCTGGAGGACAGCGACAGCCCGATCGCCGCGCAGCTGGCCTACTGGGAGCAGGCCCTGGCCGGGATGCCCGAGCGGCTGGTGCTGCCCACCGATCGGCCCTATCCGCCGGTGGCCGATTACCGCGGCGCCAGGGTGGCGGTGGACTGGCCGGCGGAGTTGCAGCAGCGGGTTGCCCGGGTGGCTCGGTGAGCACAACGCGACCAGTTTCATGGTGGTGCAGGCCGCCCTGGCGGTGCTGCTGGCCAAGGTCAGCGCCAGCGCGGAGGTGGCGGTGGGGTTCCCGATCGCCGGGCGGCGCGACCCGGCGCTCGATGAGCTGGTGGGGTTTTTCGTCAACACCTTGGTGTTGCGGGTCGAGGTGGCCGGTGATCCCAGTGTCGCCGAGCTGCTGGCCCAGGTGCGCGGGCGCGCCCTGGCCGCCTACGAGCATCAAGACGTGCCCTTCGAGGTGCTGGTGGATCGGCTCAACCCGACCCGATCGCTGACCCATCACCCGCTGGTGCAGGTGATGCTGGCCTGGCAGAACCTGCCCGGGCAGGACAGCGATCCCGCCGCCGGGCTGGCGTTGGGTGATGCTGCAGGTCACCCCGCTGCCGGCCGACACCCACACCGCCCGCATGGATTTGGTGTTTTCGCTGGCCGAACGCTGGAGTGAGGCCGGTGCGCCGGCCGGGATCGGCGGGACGGTGGAGTTTCGCACCGACGTGTTCGACGCGGCCAGCATCGAGGCGCTGATCGAGCGGTTCCGGCGGGTGGTGGAGGCGCTCACCGCCGACCCGACCCGGCGGCTGTCGTCGATCGATCTGCTCGATGCCGACGAGCACGCCCGCCTGGATGCGATCGGTAACCGGGCGGTGCTGACCGAGCCGGTGAGCACGCCGGTGTCGGTTCCGGTGTTGTTCGCCGCGCAGGTGGCGCGCACCCCCGCAGCGGTGGCGATCAGCTGCGAGGGCCGCTCCCTGACGTATCGCGAGCTGGAGGAGGCCGCTAACCGGTTGGCGCACCTGCTGGCCGGCGCAGGGTGTGGGCCCGGGGCAGTGTGTGGCGCTGCTGTTGGAGCGTTCCGCGCGAGGCGGTCGTGGCGATGCTGGCGGTGCTCAAGACCGGGGCGGCCTATCTGGCGATCGACCCGGGGCTGCCCGACGCCCGGATCGGGTTCATGCTCACCGATGCCGCGCCGATCGCCGTGATCACCACCGCCGGGCTGGCCGACGCGGCTGGACGGGTATGAGGTGGCGGTCATCGAGGTCGACGACCCTGCCATCGCCACCCAACCCGACACCGCGTTGCCGGCGCCGGCCCCCGAGGACATCGCCTACCTGATTTACACCTCGGGCACCACCGGCACCCCGAAGGGGGTGGCCGTCAGCCACCACAACCTGGCCCACTTGGCGGAGTCGATGCCTCCCGAGCTGCCGCGCGGCGCAGGTGTGGACGCAGTGCCACTCGTATGCTTTCGACTTTTCGGTGTGGGAGATCTGGGCTGCGCTGCTGGGTGGGGGGCGGCTGGTGGTGGCGCCCGAAGCGGTGGCCGGTTCGCCGGAGGATTTCCACGCGTTGCTGGTCAGCGAGCAGGTCAATGTGCTCACCCAGACCCCGTCGGCGGTGGCGGCGCTCTCCCCGCAGGGGTTGGAGTCGGCGGCGGTGCTGCTCGGTGGGGAGGCGTGTCCGGCCGAGGTGGTGGAGCGGTGGGCGCCGGGGCGGGTGGTGATCAACGCCTACGGCCCCACCGAGGCCACCGTGTATGCGTCGATGAGCGCGCCGCTGACCGCGGGGACCGGGGGTGGTGCCGATCGGTGCGCCGGTGGCGTCGTCGGCGTTGTTTGTGCTCGATGGCTGGTTGCGGCCGGTGCCGGTGGGGGTGGTCGGGGAGTTGTATGTGGCCGGTCGCGGGGTGGCGGTGGGCTATATGGGTCGGGCCGGGTTGACCGGGTCGCGGTTTGTGGCGTGTCCGTTCGGCGGGGCCGGGGGCGCGGATGTATCGCACCGGGGATCTGGTGCGGTGGGGTGCTGATGGGCAGCTGCAGTATCTGGGGCGCGCCGATGAGCAGGTCAAGATCCGCGGGTATCGCATCGAGCTGGGTGAAGTGCAGGCCGCCCTGGCCCAACTGGACGGGGGTGGGGCAGGCGGTGGTGGTCGCCCGCGAGGACCGCCCCGGTGATAAGCGGCTGGTCGGTTATGTCACCGAATCGACCACCGGCACAGTCGATCCCGCCGCCGCACGCGCCGCGCTGGGTGAGCGGCTGCCGGCCTACATGGTCCCGGCGGCGGTGGTGGTGATCGACGCGCTGCCGTTGACGGCCAACGGCAAACTCGACACCCGCGCCCTGCCGGCACCGGAATACACCGCCGGTCGGGTATCGCGCCCCGGCCGACGCGGTCGAGGAGATCCTGGCCGGCATCTACGCCCAGGTGCTGGGCCTGGAGCGGGTCGGGGTGGATGACTCGTTTTTCGATCTGGGTGGGGATTCGCTGTCGGCGATGCGCCTGATCGCGGCGATCAACACCGGTCTGGATGCCGGCGTTGGGGTGCGCGCGGTGTTCGAGGCGCCCACGGTGGCCCAGTTGGCGCCGCGGATCGGGGGGCAGGCCGGGGGGCTGGAGCCGTTGCGGGCGGTGCCGCGCCCGGAGCGGGTGCCGTTGTCGTTTGCCCAGTCCCGGTTGTGGTTTATCGAGCAGTTGCAGGGGCCGTCCCCGGTTTACAACATGGCGGTGGCGTTGCGGCTGAGTGGTGGGCTGGATGCCGGCGCGTTGGGGGCGGCGCTGGCCGATGTGGTGGGCCGCCAGGAGAGTCTGCGCACGCTGTTCCCGGCGCCCGAGGGGATCCCGCAGCAGCGGGTGGTGCCGGTTGAGCGGGCCGACTTCGGCTGGCAGGTCGTGGATGCCAGCGGCTGGCCGGCAGACCGGCTGGCGGAGGCCGTCGGCGCTGCGGCGCGTCGCCCGTTCGATCTGGCCGCTGAGATGCCGTTGCGGGCGCGGCTGTTCCGCGTCGCCGACGACGAGCACGTGTTGGTGGCGGTGGTGCACCATATCGCCGCCGACGGCTGGTCGATCACCCCGCTGGTGGCTGATCTGGGGGTGGCCTATGCCAGCCGGTGCGCCGGGCAGGCGCCCGGCTGGGCGCCGTTGCCGGTGCAGTATGTCGATTACACGCTGTGGCAGCGGGCGCAGCTGGGTGATCTGGAGGACAGCGACAGCCCGATCGCCGCGCAGCTGGCCTACTGGGAGCAGGCCCTGGCCGGGATGCCCGAGCGGCTGGTGCTGCCCACCGATCGGCCCTATCCGCCGGTGGCCGATTACCGCGGCGCCAGGGTGGCGGTGGACTGGCCGGCGGAGTTGCAGCAGCAGGTTGCCCGGGTGGCTGGTGAGCACAACGCGACCAGTTTCATGGTGGTGCAGGCCGCCCTGGCGGTGCTGCTGGCCAAGGTCAGCGCCAGCGCGGAGGTGGCGGTGGGGTTCCCGATCGCCGGGCGGCGCGACCCGGCGCTCGATGAGCTGGTGGGGTTTTTCGTCAACACCTTGGTGTTGCGGGTCGAGGTGGCCGGTGATCCCAGTGTCGCCGAGCTGCTGGCCCAGGTGCGCGGGCGCGCCCTGGCCGCCTACGAGCATCAAGACGTGCCCTTCGAGGTGCTGGTGGAGCGGCTCAACCCGACCCGATCGCTGACCCATCACCCGCTGGTGCAGGTGATGCTGGCCTGGCAGAACCTGCCCGGGCCGGACAGCGATCCCGCCGCCGGGCTGGCGTTGGGTGATCTGGAGGTCACCCCGCTGCCGGCCGACACCCACACCGCCCGCGATGGATTTGGTGTTTTCGCTGGCCGAACGCTGGAGTGAGGCCGGTGCGCCGGCCGGGATCGGCGGGACGGTGGAGTTTCGCACCGACGTGTTCGACGCGGCCAGCATCGAGGCGCTGATCGAGCGGTTCCGGCGGGTGGTGGAGGCGATCACCGCCGACCCGACACGGCGGCTGTCGTCGATCGATCTGCTCGATGCCGACGAGCACGCCCGCCTGGATGCGATCGGGTAACCGGGCGGTGCTGACCGCAGCCGGCGAGCACGCCGGTGTCGGTTCCGGTGTTGTGTCGCCGCCCAGGTGGCCCGCACCCCCGCGGCGGTGGCGATGACCTTCGAGGGCCGCTCCCTGACCTATCGCGAGCTGGAGGAGGCCGCTAACCGGTTGGCGCACCTGCTGGCCGCTCAGGGTGTGGGCCCGGGGCAGTGTGTGGCGCTGCTGCTGGAGCGTTCCGCGGAGGCGGTCGTGGCGATGCTGGCGGTGCTCAAAACCGGGGCGGCCTATCTGCCGATCGACCCGGCACTGCCCGACGCCCGGATCGGGTTCATGCTCACCGATGCCGCGCCGATCGCCGCGATCACCACCGCCGGGCTGGCCGACGCGGCTGGACGGGTATGAGGTGGCGGTCATCGAGGTCGACGACCCTGCCATCGCCACCCAACCCGACACCGCGTTGCCGGCGCCGGCCCCCGAGGACATCGCCTACCTGATCTACACCTCGGGCACCACCGGCACCCCGAAGGGGGTGGCCGTCAGCCACCACAACCTGGCCCACTTGGCGGAGTCAATGCCTCCCGCACCTGCCCGCGGCGCAGGTGTGGACGCAGTGCCACTCGTATGCTTTCGACTTTTCGGTGTGGGAGATCTGGGCTGCGCTGCTGGGTGGCGGGCGGCTGGTGGTGGTGCCCGAAGCGGTGGCCGGTTCGCCGGAGGATTTCCACGCGTTGCTGGTCAGCGAGCAGGTCAATGTGCTGACCCAGACCCCGTCGGCGGTGGCGGCGCTCTCCCCGCAGGGGTTGGAGTCGGCGGCGGTGCTGCTCGGCGGTGAGGCCTGCCCGGCCGAGGTGGTGGATCGGTGGGCGCCGGGGCGGGTGGTGATCAACGCCTACGGCCCCACCGAGGCCACGGTGTATGCGTCGATGAGTGCGCCGCTGACCGCGGGGTCGGGGGCGGCGCCGATCGGTGCGCCGGTGGCGTCGTCGGCGTTGTTTGTGCTCGATGGCTGGTTGCGGCCGGTGCCGGCGGGGGTGGTCGGGGAGTTGTATGTGGCCGGTCGCGGGGTGGCGGTGGGCTATATGGGTCGGGCCGGGTTGACCGGGTCGCGGTTTGTGGCGTGTCCGTTCGGGGGGCCGGGGGCGCGGATGTATCGCACCGGGGATCTGGTGCGCTGGGGTGCTGATGGGCAGCTGCAGTATCTGGGGCGCGCCGATGAGCAGGTCAAGATCCGCGGGTATCGCATCGAGCTGGGTGAAGTGCAGGCCGCCCTGGCCCAACTGGACGGGGGTGGGGCAGGCGGTGGTGGTCGCCCGCGAGGACCGCCCCGGCGATAAGCGGCTGGTCGGTTATGTCACCGAATCGACCGCCGGCACAGTCGATCCGCCGACCGCGCGCGCCGCGCTGGGTGAGCGGCTGCCGGCCTACATGGTCCCGGCGGCGGTGGTGGTGATCGACGCGCTGCCGTTGACCCCCAACGGCAAACTCGACACACGCGCCCTGCCGGCACCGGAGTATCAGGATGCCGATCGGTACCGCGCCCCGGCCAGCCCCACCGAGGAGATCCTGGCCGGCATCTATGCCCAGGTGCTGGGCCTGGAGCGGGTCGGGGTGGATGACTCGTTTTTCGATCTGGGTGGGGATTCGCTGTCGGCGATGCGTCTGGTCGCGGCGATCAACACCGGTCTGGATGCCGGCGTTGGGGTGCGTGCGGTGTTCGAGGCGCCCACGGTGGCCCAGTTGGCGCCGCGGATCGGGGGGCAGGCCGGGGGGCTTCCGCGGTTGGTGGCGGTGCAGCGGCCCGCGGTGGTGCCGTTGTCGTTTGCCCAGTCCCGGTTGTGGTTTATCGAGCAGTTGCAGGGGCCGTCCCCGGTTTACAACATGGCGGTGGCGTTGCGGCTGAGTGGTGGGCTGGATGCCGGCGCGTTGGGGGCGGCGCTGGCCGATGTGGTGGGCCGCCAGGAGAGTCTGCGCACGCTGTTCCCGGCGCCCGAGGGGATCCCGCAGCAGCGGGTGGTGCCGGTTGAGCGGGCCGACTTCGGCTGGCAGGTCGTGGATGCCGGCGGTTGGCCGGCAGACCGGCTGGCGGAGGCCGTGGGCGCTGCGGCGCGTCGCCCGTTCGATCTGGCCGCTGAGATGCCGTTGCGGGCGCGGCTGTTCCGCGTCGCCGACGACGAGCACGTGTTGGTGGCCGTGGTGCACCATATCGCCGCCGACGGCTGGTCGATCACCCCGCTGGTGGCTGATCTGGGGGTGGCCTATGCCAGCCGGTGCGCCGGGCAGGCGCCCGGCTGGGCGCCGTTGCCGGTGCAGTATGTCGATTACACGCTGTGGCAGCGGGCGCAGCTGGGTGATCTGGAGGACAGCGACAGCCCGATCGCCGCGCAGCTGGCCTACTGGGAGCAGGCCCTGGCCGGGATGCCCGAGCGGCTGGTGCTGCCCACCGATCGGCCCTATCCGCCGGTGGCCGATTACCGCGGCGCCAGGGTGGCGGTGGACTGGCCGGCGGAGTTGCAGCAGCAGATTGCCCGGGTGGCTCGGTGCGCACAACGCGACCAGTTTCATGGTGGTGCAGGCCGCCCTGGCGGTGCTGCTGGCCAAGGTCAGCGCCAGCGCGGAGGTGGCGGTGGGGTTCCCGATCGCCGGGCGGCGCGACCCGGCGCTCGATGAGCTGGTGGGGTTTTTCGTCAACACCTTGGTGTTGCGGGTCGAGGTGGCCGGTGATCCCAGTGTCGCCGAGCTGCTGGCCCAGGTGCGCGGGCGCGCCCTGGCCGCCTACGAGCATCAAGACGTGCCCTTCGAGGTGCTGGTGGAGCGGCTCAACCCGACCCGATCGCTGACCCATCACCCGCTGGTGCAGGTGATGCTGGCCTGGCAGAACCTGCCCGGGCCGGACAGCGATCCCGCCGCCGGGCTGGCGTTGGGTGATCTGGAGGTCACCCCGCTGCCGGCCGACACCCACACCGCCCGCATGGATTTGGTGTTTTCGCTGGCCGAACGCTGGAGTGAGGCCGGTGCGCCGGCCGGGATCGGCGGGACGGTGGAGTTTCGCACCGACGTGTTCGACGCGGCCAGCATCGAGGCGCTGATCGAGCGATTCCGGCGGGTGGTGGAGGCGATCACCGCCGACCCGACACGGCCGCTGTCGTCGATCGATCTGCTCGATGCCGACGAGCACGCCCGCCTGGATGCGATCGGTAACCGGGCGGTGCTGACCGAGCCGGCGAGCACCGCCGGTGTCGGTTCCGGTGTTGGTCGCCGCGCAGGTGGCGCGCACCCCCGCAGCGGTGGCGATCAGCTGCGAGGGCCGCTCCCTGACGTATCGGGAGCTGGAGGAGGCCGCCAACCGGTTGGCGCACCTGCTGGCCGGCTCAGGGTGTGGGCCCGGGGCAGTGTGTGGCGCTGCTGCTGGAGCGTTCCGCGGAGGCGGTCGTGGCGATGCTGGCGGTGCTCAAGGCCGGGGCGGCCTATCTGGCGATCGACCCGGGGCTGCCCGACGCCCGGATCGGGTTCATGCTCACCGATGCCGCGCCGATCGCCGTCGATCACCACCGCCGGGCTGGCCGAGCGGCTGGACGGGTATGAGGTGGCGGTCATCGAGGTCGACGACCCGGCCATCGCCACCCAACCCGACACCGCGTTGCCGGCGCCGGCCCCCGAGGACATCGCCTACCTGATCTACACCTCGGGCACCACCGGCACCCCGAAGGGGGTGGCCGTCAGCCACCACAACCTGGCCCACGTGGCGGAGTCGATGCCCCCCCACCTGCCGGCGGCGCAGGTGTGGACGCAGTGCCACTCGTATGCTTTCGACTTTTCGGTGTGGGAGATCTGGGCTGCGCTGCTGGGTGGGGGGCGGCTGGTGGTGGCGCCCGAAGTCGGTGGCCGGTTCGCCGGAGGATTTCCACGCGTTGCTGGTCAGCGAGCAGGTCAATGTGCTGACCCAGACCCCGTCGGCGGTGGCGGCGCTCTCCCCGCAGGGGTTGGAGTCGGCGGCGGTGCTGCTCGGTGGGGAGGCGTGTCCGGCCGAGGTGGTGGATCGGTGGGCGCCGGGGCGGGTGGTGATCAACGCCTACGGCCCGACCGAGGCCACCGTGTATGCGTCGATGAGTGCGCCGCTGACCGCGGGGTCGGGGGTGGTGCCGATCGGTGCGCCGGTGGCGTCGTCGGCGTTGTTTGTGCTCGATGGCTGGTTGCGGCCGGTGCCGGCGGGGGTGGTCGGGGAGTTGTATGTGGCCGGTCGCGGGGTGGCGGTGGGCTATATGGGTCGGGCCGGGTTGACCGGGTCGCGGTTTGTGGCGTGTCCGTTCGGCGGGCCGGGGGCGCGGATGTATCGCACCGGGGATCTGGTGCGCTGGGGTGCTGATGGGCAGCTGCAGTATCTGGGGCGCGCCGATGAGCAGGTCAAGATCCGCGGGTATCGCATCGAACTGGGTGAAGTGCAGGCCGCCCTGGCCCAACTGGCGGGGGTGGGGCAGGCGGTGGTGATCGCCCGCGAGGACCGCCCCGGCGATAAGCGGCTGGTCGGTTATGTCACCGGATCGACCAGCCGGCACAGCCGATCCGAGATCCGCGCCGCGCTGGGTGAGCGGCTGCCGGCCTACATGGTCCCGGCGGCGGTGGTGGTGATCGACGCGCTGCCGTTGACGCCCAACGGCAAACTCGACACCCGCGCCCTGCCGGCACCGGAATACACCGCGGGCGGGTATCGCGCCCCGGCCGACGCGGTCGAGGAGATCCTGGCCGGCATCTACGCCCAGGTGCTGGGCCTGGAGCGGGTCGGGGTGGATGACTCGTTTTTCGATCTGGGTGGGGATTCGCTGGCGGCGATGCGCCTGGTCGCCGCGATCAACACCGGCCTGGATGCCGACCTCGCGGTCCGCACCTTGTTCCACGCACCGTCCGTTAGAAGCTTGAGACAGCAGTTGGGCAGACATGCCAGCGAGGTGGAAGTAGTCCCTGTTGAGGTCCTCAAGGAGGGTACCGGCGTTCCGCTGTTCTGCATTCATCCCGCGGGCGGGGTGAGTTGGCCGTATCGGGCTCTTGGTAATTACTTGGACTGCCCGATCATTGGAATTCAACGAATCCTGCAGGGCGAAGAAGCTGAACCTCGGTCAATTCGTGATATGGCGAAAAACTATGCCGACAGAATCCAGGGGGTTTATCCTACCGGGCCCTATAATCTTCTCGGCTGGTCTTTTGGAGGCGTCGTCGCGCATGAACTCGCCATCGAGCTCCAGCGACGCGGATGCGTAATCGCATGCCTAATTCTTCTCGACGCTCGACCCACTATCGACAGCGTCACCCCTGCTTTACACGAGAAGCTCATCCTGGACGAAGTCTTGAAAGAAGTCTTGGAGTTCTATCGTATAGATATTCCAGAACAGGATGGTCCGCTTACCTACCAGCAGGTAGAAGAACTAGTCCGCGAACGAGGAGCCGTAGAATTTACTCAATACAAGCAGCTTCTGGATTCGATTGTTCAAAATCTTAATAGTAGCGTGGCGCTGCATCAAGCTCACGAACCCGGTGTTTTCGATGGTGATACCGTCATATTTTCTGCTTTGCCGGATGAGAAAATTCCGAGTTCGTCTCCTCTGGAAAGTTGGCGGCCTTATGTTGCTGGCCACATTACGGAGTACTTGATCGACTGCAGACATGAAGACATGCTGACTGCCGAATCGATCAGCCTGTATGGCCAACAACTCAAACTCTCATTGAAAGCTTAAGCGGCGTTGTGGTGAAGAGATTTGCGGGCGCGCCTCGGCGTGCCCGTATGCCCTCATGCTGGCTTCGGGGCGAACTGCATGGCGAACAGCGTCGGCTGCAGCCGGTCTTGACTGGTCACCATCTGCGGCACCCACATCGCGGTGGTCACGAGAACCCGCACTAGCGGGCGATCAGTGGCTCGGCTTTCTTCTGTTGGTCTTCGTCCTGTCCACGTGGATCCCCAGCTGATCCTTTTCGCACGCCGACTCAGCGCGGCCAGACAGCAGGAACACCAGGTGGAGGAGTGAACCGGGTGGTGAGGTCGGTGCCACAACGCCAATTCCATCACTGCTGTCACCGCACGGGTGGCCGCCAGCGCCACAGTCTGCGCCGTGCACGGTTACCGAACTGCCTCAATAGTCACATCGAAAGTTTGCCGAATCCCCGCACCGACCCTGTTGTCGTCCAGTATGGTTTCCAACGTTTTCCACTTCGACTAGATGCCTTGGAGAACCGGTGAGCATCAATCCGTTTGACGACGATAATGGCAGCTTTCTTGTCTTGGTCAACGACGAGGAGCAACACAGCCTGTGGCCGGTCTTTGCCGATGTTCCAGCCGGCTGGCGGGTGGTTTACGGCGAAGCGGACCGCGCCGCGTGTCTGGACTATATCGAACAGAACTGGCCCGATATACGGCCGAAGAGTCTGCGCGAGAGGCTGGAAAAGAGGGCTTGAAAAATACGCCGGCTGGATTGGGAGTCGGATAGAGCTTGATAACCGGGCACTTCCGCTCACGCGCGGACAGCTAGCGTCGTGAGTCATTAATTCGCCCGCTCTTGATTATTGTGGTTGATGCCCTCCCCGCATGCTGCCGAGATTGTGCTGACCAATGCCGAACGCGCGGAGTTGGGAGGGCGGACGCGACGGCGCGCCAGTGCGGCCGGTCTTGCGTTATGCGCCAGGATTATCTTGGCCGCCGCCGATGGTGGCACGAACGTCGAGTTGGACGTCGTGAGCGAGTGCGCCGCCGTCGACATCGTCCGCGTCGGTCCGTACGGCGATCGCTTCGACGGCCGGTACGAGTACCTCGCCTATATCTCCAGCACCATGCCGAAGTTCAAGGGCTACTCGATGGATCTGCATCGAGTGACCTACGTCGACGACGGGCTCGCGTTCGCCGACTCAGCGAGACCCTGTTAATTCTGTTGGGGCTTCTCGGCGAACCCGTCCGAAGGCGACAACCGCACGTCGCCTGGGGGTGCAGGCCCGTCGGTAGGCTCATGGCATGTTCAGCTTCTTGCCCGGCATTCCCGGCGCCGATGACCTGCGGTTACTGGCCCGCAAAGTAGACACCGCCCGCCACCACGGTGTGCCCAACGGCTGCGTGCTGGAGCTGGATCTGCTGACGGCGCCACCCGAGACAAGCGGGTTCGACCCGATGGCGATCATAGGCGGAGGCGGCAGGCCGCTGGTGCTCCGCGAAGCCGTCGCGGCGATTCACCGGGCCGCCGAAGATGACCGCGTAGCCGGGCTGATCGCCCGCGTGCAGATCCCGGCGGCGGCGGCCGGGCCCGTGCAGGAACTGCGCGACGCGATCGCCGCCTTCAGCGACATCAAGCCCTCGCTCGCATGGGCCGAAACCTATCCGGGCACGCTGTCCTACTACCTGGCTTCGGCATTCCGCGAGGTCTGGATGCAGCCGTCCGGAACGGTCGGGCTGGTCGGCTTCGCGACAAACGCGCTGTTCCTGCGCGACGCCCTCGACAAGGCGGGAATCGAGGCGCAGTTCGTCGCTCGGGGCGAATACAAGTCGGCCGCAAACCGTTTCACGCAGGATCGCTACACTGACGCCCACCGCGAGGCGGACAGCCGGCTGCTCGACAGCCTGCACAGCCAGGTGTGGCGGGCGATCGCCGAGTCGCGGCACATCGATCCGGCCGCCGTCGACGACCTGGCCAACAAGGCGCCTCTCCTGCGCGACGACGCCGTCACCGGGCGCCTAGTCGACCGCATAGGTTTCCGTGATGAGGCCTACGCGCGTATCAGCGAACTCGTTGGCGCACCGGGCATTTCACCGCAAACCGGTGACGCCGACAGCGACCCCGACGCGCCGCCGCGGCTGTACCTGTCGCGCTACGCCAAGGCGACCGCGCACCGACCGGGGCCGCCGATGCCGTCCATTCCGGGCCGCAAGTCCAAGCCCACGATCGCCGTTGTCACCCTGCACGGCCTGATCGTCAGCGGCCGCGGCGGCCCTCAAGTGCTGCCGTTCGGCAACTCCAGCGCAGGAGGGGACACCATCGCAGCAGCGCTGCGCGAGGCGGCCGCCGACGATTCAGTGTCGGCGATCGTGCTACGGGTCGACAGCCGGGGCGGCTCGGTCACCGCCTCGGAAACCATTTGGCGAGAGGTGAACCGGATTTGCGACGGCGGCACGCCGGTGGTCGCTTCCATGGGTGCGGTGGCGGCATCCGGCGGCTACTACGTCTCGATGGGCGCCGACGCCATCGTCGCCAACGCGGGCACGATCACCGGGTCCATCGGCGTGGTGACGGGCAAGCTGATCGCCCGCGAACTCAAGGACCGGCTCGGCGTCGGCTCGGATTCGGTGCGCACCAACGAGAACGCCGACGCGTGGTCGATCAACAAACCGTTCACCGACGAGCAGCGCGCGCGCGTCGAGGCCGAGGCGGACCTGTGCTACACCGACTTCGTCGAACGTGTCGCGCAGGGGCGCAAGCTCACCGTCGAGGTCGTCGACGCGGTTGCCCGTGGCCGCGTGTGGACCGGCGCCGACGCGCTCGAACGGGGTCTGGTCGACGAGCTCGGCGGCCTGCGAGCCGCGATCAACCGGGCCAAGGTGCTGGCCGGGCACGACGGGGACGACGACGTCCGCATCGTCAGCTACCCCGGCTCCTCGCTGCTGGACTTCCTGCACCCCAAACCGTCGTCACAGCCCGCCGCGGCGTCGCTGCCCGAGGCCGTCTCCGCACTGCTCGGCCGGTCCGTGGCCGAAATGCTCGGCCAGGCCGAGCGGTCGTTGACCGGCGTTTCCGCACTCTGGCTGGACGAATACCGCTTCTAGAACCCCTGGCCGGGCGCTTGTCATCCCACCGAGCTGGGTAACTCCTGACGGTCGACTCTTGAAGTTCATCGTCAAGGTTGGCTAATGTCGGATTGTCAACAAAACTACGACTGACCCGGGTTTGTGTACGCCTGCCCGTCGAGAGTGTGGGCCCCGACCGGGGGACAGCGTCCGAAAGTGTCATCGACACGAGGAGGGTCCCGATGGGCAACCCTGATCAACCTCCACACTCGACCGTCAGCACCGACGACGTACCGCCCGATGTCTTGAAGAAGGCCGTAGCGGCCTCGGCGATCGGCAACGCGACGGAATGGTTCGACTACGGCATCTACGCCTACGGCGTGACCTACATATCGGCGGCGATCTTCCCCGGGGACACCGAGAGCGCGACGTTGTTGGCGTTGATGACGTTCGCGGTGTCGTTCCTCGTCAGACCCCTCGGCGGGCTGGTGTGGGGACCGCTGGGCGACCGGATCGGACGTCGTTCCGTGCTGGCGATCACGATCCTGTTGATGTCGGGCGCCACCCTGTGCGTCGGCCTGGTCCCGTCCTACGCGACGATCGGGTTCTGGGCACCGGTGCTGATGGTGTTGCTCCGGATGGTTCAGGGCTTCTCCACCGGCGGGGAATACGGCGGTGCCGCCACCTTCATGGCCGAGTACGCGCCATGCCGCAGGCGCGGCTTCTTCGGCAGCTTCCTCGAGTTCGGCACGCTGGCGGGCTTCTCGCTGGGTGCGCTCCTAATGCTCGGGTTCTCGCTCGTGCTCAGCGACGACCAGATGAGTACCTGGGGCTGGCGACTGCCATTCCTCGTCGCAGCCCCGCTCGGGCTGATCGGTGTCTACCTGCGTTCGCGGCTGGAGGACACGCCGATCTTCCGCGAGCTCGAGGAGACCGGTGAAAAGGAAGACCGCACCGCCACCCAGTTCAAGGATCTGCTCGGCCAATACTGGGGGCCGATCCTGCGGTTGGGCGGCGTGGTCGTGGCGCTCAACGTCGTGAATTACACCTTGCTCACCTATATGCCGACCTACCTGGAGCAGTCGATCGGCCTGTCGTCGACGATGTCCCTGCTGGTGCCGATCATCGGCATGCTCGCGATGATGGTGTTCCTGCCCATCGCGGGGGGAGCATCGGATCGCATTGGGCGCAAACCGATGTGGTGGTTCTCACTGGTCGGGCTGTTCATCGCAGGCGTGCCGATGTTCATGTTGATGGGCACCAATGCGGTCGGCGCGGTGATCGGCTTCGCGGTCCTCGGCCTGCTGTATGTGCCGCAGCTCGCGACGATTTCGGCGACATTCCCGGCGATGTTCCCCACCCACGTGCGCTACGCCGGCTTCGCGATCGCCTACAACGTGTCGACGTCGATCTTCGGCGGCACCGCGCCTGCCGTGAACGACTGGCTGGTCAACAGGACCGGCGACAACCTGGTGCCCGCGTACTACATGATGGCCGCGTGCGTCATCGGCGCGATCGCACTGATCAAGGTGCCCGAGACGACGCGCTGCCCGATGAACGGCACGGAGATGCCCGGTACGCCGGAGGCGCCGCCGCAGCTCGAGTACCAGAAGCAGCCCAGCACGGTCTGAAGATTCCCGCGAACGTTCCGTACCGGTTCAAATCTCGGCGAATTATCGACCGGTACGGAACGTTCGCGCGACTGATTGAGGGGTCCCCGGATCAGCCGACGACGGCGCCGACGGCGTCGGCCCAGATGCCCGCGGCTTCGTCGACTTGATCATCGCTCACCACCAGCGCCGGGATGAAGCGCACGACCTGGCCCCATGCGCCGCAGGTGAGCAGCAGCAGGCCGCGGCGGGCCGCCTCCTGCTGGGCCGCGGCGGCGGTGACCGGATCGGGCCTGCCGTCGGCGTCACGGAACTCGTTGCCGATCATCAGCCCGAGGCCGCGTACGTCGGTGATCCGGTCGTGCTTGTCGGCCACCAGCTGCAGCGCCTCCTTCAGCTGCGCCCCACGCTGCGCTGAGTTGTCGACGAGGCCCTCGTCGCGGATCACGTCGAGGGTCGCCAACGCGGCCGCACAGGCGACCGCGTTGGCGCCGTAGGTGCCGCCCTGGGATCCCGGCCATGCCTTGGCCATCAGCTCCGACGACGCGGCGATTCCCGAAAGCGGGAATCCGGAAGCAAGGCCCTTGGCGGTGATGAGGATGTCGGGTTCGGCGTTGAAATGTTCACCGCCCCAGAACTTTCCGGTTCGCCCGAACCCGGTCTGCACCTCGTCGACCACCAGCAGGATGCCGTGCTGGTCGGCGCGTTCCCGCAGTCCGGCGAAGAACCGGTCATTGGCGGGCACATAGCCGCCCTCGCCAAGCACCGGCTCGACGAGGAACGCGGCGGTGTCGGCGGGCGACGTCAGCGTCTGCAGGATGTAGTCGAGCTGGGCGAGCGCGAAATCGGTGGCCTGCTCGACCGGCCAGCCGAAGTGGGTGGGATCGGGGAACGGTGCGATGTGCACGCCTGCCATCAACGGAGAGAAGCCGGAACGGAACTTGGTTCCGGACGTCGTCAGTGACGCCGCCGCCACGGTGCGGCCGTGGAAGCCGCCGTGGAAGACGATGACGTTCGGCCGCCCGGTCGCCTGGCGGCTCAGTCGCAGCGCTGCTTCGACGGCCTCACTGCCCGAGTTCGCGAAGAACATCCGGTCCAGGCCCGGCGGGAGCACCTCGCCCATCCGGTCGACGAGCGTCAGCAGCGGGCGGTGCATGACGGTCGTGTACTGGCCGTGGATCAGCGTGCCGACCTGGCGTTGTGCGGCCTCGACCACGCGGGGGTGGCAGTGCCCGGTACTGGTCACGCCGATGCCCGCGGTGAAATCGAGGTATCTGCGGTCGTCTTCGTCGTACAGCAGCACACCCTCTCCGCGGGCGGCCACCACGCCAGTCGCTTGCTTGAGGACCTGTGAGAGCTGTGCGGACGCGGCCACGCTTCTTCCCCTTGCCTGTCGATTGATAGATTGTCAACAATCAGCGTATCGGACGGAACGGCGTGCGGCGAAAGGGGTAACGGTGAGCGAACACGACGAGGCAAGGGTCGTCCAGACCGTCGAGAAGCGACTGTTCATCGACGGCAAATGGCTCGACGCATCCGACGGACGGACGTTCGACGTCGTCGACCCCGCCACCGGGAAGACCCTCTGTTCGGTCGCCGAGGCATCCCCGGCAGACGGCAGGGCCGCACTCGATGCGGCCGTCGCCGCCCAGCCGGACTTCGCGGCGGCCTCACCACGTGACCGCGCCGACATCCTGACCCGCTCCTACGAGCTTCTGCACGAGCGGATCGACGACCTCGCGCTGCTGATGACGTTGGAGATGGGCAAACCGCTCACCGAAGCACGAGGCGAGATCGCCTATGCCGCCGAATTCTTCCGCCACTTCGCCGAGGAGGCCGTGCGCATCGACGGCGGCTACCAGACGGCGCCGGCCGGCGGAGCGCGCTTCCTGGTCGCGCGCCAACCCGTCGGCCCCTGCCTGCTGATCACGCCGTGGAACTTCCCGATGGCGATGGGCACCCGCAAGCTGGGCCCGGCCATCGCCGCCGGGTGCACCAGCGTGATCAAGCCCGCTCCTCAGACACCGCTGTCGATGCTGGCGCTGATGGACATCCTGTCCGAGGCCGGCCTGCCCGCGGGCGTCGTCAACTGCATCACCGTCACGGACGCCGGCCCGGTGATGGAGCCGCTGATCCGGTCGGGCCTGGCCCGCAAACTGTCCTTCACCGGCTCCACCCAGGTGGGTCGGCTGCTGCTCGAACAGTGCGCCGAGAAGGTCCTGCGGACCTCGATGGAACTCGGCGGGAACGCGCCGTTCGTCGTCTTCGACGACGCCGACCTCGACGAGGCCGTCGAGGGTGCGATCGCGGCCAAGATGCGCAACATGGGCGAGGCGTGCACCGCGGCCAACAGGATGTACGTGCAGTCCTCGGTCATCGATGAGTTCGGACGCCGCCTGGCCGCGCGGATGGCGTCACTGTCGGTGGGTCGGGGCACGGACGAGGGCGTCGCCGTCGGCCCGCTCATCGACAAGGCCGCGCTCAGCAAGGTCGAGTCACTCGTCGCCGACGCCGTGGAGCGCGGCGCGACCGTGCTCACCGGAGGATCGGCACCCGGCGGCGATGGCTTCTTCTATCCGCCCACCGTGCTCACCGGTGTGCCAACCGACGCCGAGATGTGCCGATCAGGAGATCTTCGGTCCGGTGGCGCCGCTGACGCCGTTCGAGACGGAGGCCGACGCGGTCGCGGCCGCCAACAACACCGAATACGGCCTTGTCTCTTACGTTTTCACCAACGATCTGAGGCGAGCATTGCGGGTTGCGGAGGCTTTGGAGAGCGGCATGGTCGGGACTCAACCAGGGCGTCGTGTCCAACCCGGCAGCGCCGTTCGGCGGCATCAAGCAGTCGGGTCTGGGCCGCGAAGGCGGTTCGGTCGGAATCGACGAGTTCCTGGAGACCAAATACATCGGCATTGCGATGCGGTGACGCCGCTAGATGCCGACGTGTTCGGCTCCATCGACCGTCTTCTCGTGCGTGAGCCGATTGACGGCGTCGTCCATGTGGGCGGACAGCAACCGGTCGGTGAGTTCGCGGTCGCCCTTGCGGATCGCATTCGCCAACGCCCGGTGCTCCTTTTCGCGAACCTCGGATCTGGCGTAGGTCTCGTCGAGGGCGTGGATGCACATCCGGGTCTCGGTGATGAAGGTCTGGTGCATCCGGGAAAGCCGCGGGCTCCTGGCGAGCTTCAGCAGCCGCTCATGGAAGGCGATGTCGAGCTCGCTGACGTCGGCGGGAGTCTCCGCTTCGGCCATCTGGTCGACGATCTGCAGGAGCTCCTTGCCTGCGGCGCGGTGGTCACCGTCGAGGATTCTGCGAGCGGCGGCTCGTTCGATCGCTTCCCGCGCGCTGTACATGTCGCGGACATCGTCGGGGGTCATGTCGATCACGAACAGCCCGCGGTTGCGGATCGACACGAGGAGGCCCTCCTGGGTGAGGCGCTGCATGCCCTCCCGCAACGGGCCGCGGCTGACCCCGAGCTTGCGAGCCAACTCGGCTTCGCCCAGCTGCGCGCCGGGCTTCAGCTCGCCGTGGGCGATGGCCTGGCGCAGCTTCTCGGCGATGATGCTGGGCGTCGACTCCTGGACGAGCGGCCCGATGAAGCTGGTCATCGGCGCGCCTCGAACAGCGTGCCGAGCCCGGGAAGCGTCGGCGGCGCGCCGAGCAGTTCGAGTCCCTTCCACACCGTCACCTGGTTCGCGGTGAGCACGGGCTTGCCGACGGCCGCTTCCAGCTTGTCGACGATCGCCAGCGTGTGCATCGCGGTATCCGGGACGAGCACCGCCTCGGCGTCGCGATGATCGGCCGCAGCGACCATCGCGACCACCTGCTCGGGTCCGAGCGTGCCGACCTCGGCTGCGGTGTAGATGCCGTGGCTACCCATCGAGACGACCTCGACGCCGCCTGCGTCGAGGAAGGCGACGAAATGCTGCGCGACGTCGTCGGGGTAGGACGCCGCGACCGCGACCCGGCGGATGCCGAGGTGCCGCAGCGCGTCGACGAACGCTATCGAGGTGGACGACGCGGGGACTCCTGCCGCGGCCTCGACGGCCGATACCTGCTCCCACGCGCCCTGCGGCCCGAACACGAAGCTGCCCGAGGTGCACGCCCACATCACGGCGTCCGGCTTCTCGTCGGCCAGCAGGGCCGCGCCGTCGGCGAGCCGTGCTTGGCTGCCGAGGTCGAGCAGGGCGTCGACACGGTGTGCGTCCTCGCCGACCGAGGTGATCACCACGGGCAAACGCACTGCGCCGTCGATGCGCGCCTCGAGCGCGGGAAAGTCGTCCTCGGCGCTGTGGCCGGGGTAGAGCAGGCCAACCGTTGGCATGTCATCTCCCTTGGATCACCCTGACCGGAATAGGTAGATTGTCGACAATGCTAACCCGCGCGACCTACGACGCGAGCAGGCTCGGCGGAGCGCTGCGATCGGCGATCCGCGGGACCGTGCGCGAGGATGCCGCCAGCCGGGGGATGTATGCGGTCGACGCGTCGAATTACCGGGTCGTGCCAGACCTCGTGGTGGTGCCTGCCGACGCGGACGACCTGGCCGCCGCGGTGGCCCTTACGGCCGAGTCGGGCGCGCCGGTGACGCTGCGCGGGGGCGGGACGTCGATGGCGGGTAATGCGATCGGGGGCGTCGTCATCGACGCCTCGCGGCACGTGAACCGGATTTTGGACATCGACGTCGGTGCGAGGACTGCGGTTGTCGAGCCCGGTGTGGTGCTCACCGACCTGTTGGCCGCCGCGCGTCCGCTCGGCCTGACGTTCGGTGCCGATCCGTCCTCGGCCAGCCGCGCGACGATCGGCGGAATGATCGCCAACAACGCATGTGGCGCGCATTCGGTCGCCTGGGGCACCACGGCCGACAACGTGAGGTCACTCGACGTGATTCTCGCCGACGGCACCCGATGCACCGTTGAATCACGGGGAGCCAGAATCGAACTCGCCGGCAGGCCGGGGCGTGAAGGCGAGCTGCACCGATCGCTGCAGGCCTTTGCCGATGCGAACGAGCTGGCGATCCGGCGCCGCTTCGGGCGCTTCACCCGGCAGATCTCGGGCTACGCGCTGCACCGGTTGCTGCCCGAACACGGCTACGACGTCGCGGGTTTGTTGTGCGGCAGCGAAGGTGGATTCGCGGCAACCCTTCGGGCGACGGTGGCGCTGACACCGCTGCCGAGCGCGCGGGTGCTGTGTGTTCTCGGCTTCTCCGATTCCGTCACGTCCGCCGAATGCGTGCCGGTGGTGCTGGCCCACAGCCCGCTGACGATGGAGTCCATCAACATCGACCTCGTCGACCGGCTGCCGGGCGAGGTGCGCCGGGCGGCGACCGAGGCCGGTCTTCCCGCGGGACGTGCCTGGCTGCTGGTTGAAATGGGCGGTGAGGACGGGGTGGCCGCCGAGATGTCCGCCGAGAAGATGCTTGCCGCACTGCGTGATTCGGGTTCGCCAGCGTCGGCATCCTTGGTCAGTGACCCCGCCGCTCAGGCGGTGCTGTGGCGGTGCCGGACGGACGCGGCCGGGCTCGCGACCCGCCGCGCCGACGGCGCAGAGGCGTGGGGCGGCTGGGAGGACGCGGCCGTGCCGCCGGAACGCCTCGCCGACTACCTGCGGGGCCTCGACGGGCTGATGGGGAGATACGGCCTGTCCGGCGCATCGTACGGCCACTTCGGTGAGGGCTGCATGCACATGCGGATCGATTTCGACCTGCTCAGCGCGAAGGCGTTGCCGCGTACCGGTCGTTCGTCGAGGAGGCCACCGATCTCGTCGTCTCCCTCGGCGGCTCGGTGTCCGGCGAGCACGGCGACGGACGGGCGCGGTCGGAACTGCTTGGCCGCATGTACGGCTCCGACGGGCTGGCGCTGCTCGCCGAGATGAAACACCTCTGGGACCCGCGCGGAGTGATGAACCCGGGAGTCATCGTCGAACCACCCGCGCTCGACGCGGCGATCCGCCACCTCGGGCCTGCCAAGGACCGAAAGTTGTTGACGCTGTTCAGTTATCCCGACGACAACGACGACTTCGCCCAGGCCCAGCGGCGCTGCGTCGGGATCGGCAAGTGCAGGCAGTCCAGCGGCGGCGTGATGTGCCCGAGCTACCAGGCGACGCACGACGAGATGGCTTCGACGCGCGGCCGTGCCCACCTGCTCTGGGAGATGCTGCAAGGCGATGTGGTGACCGACGGGTGGCGTTCGACCGAGGTGCGCGACGCGCTCGACTTGTGCCTGTCGTGCAAGGGCTGTCTGTCGGACTGTCCGGTCAACGTCGACATGGCGACGTACAAGGCCGAGTTCACCCATCACCACTACGCGGGCAGACCATGGGCCCGGCCACTGTCGCACTGGTCGATGGGCTGGCTGCCGCAGCTGTCGCGGATCGCCTCGAAGGCCCCGCGGTTGGTGAACAGGATGGCAGGCACGGCGCTGGCGAAACGCCTCGGCGGGATAGCGCCCGAGCGGGATGTTCCCGCGTTCGCCGAGCAGACGTTCACGTCGTGGTTCGCGCGTCGTGAGTCGTCGCGCGGCGCAGGCGCAGACGCGCGGCGCGGTGGTGCTGTGGCCCGACAGCTTCACCAATTACCTTGCGCCGCAAGTGGGCCGCGCCGCCGTCTCGGTGCTGGAAGCCGCCGGATACCAGGTGCTGTTGCCAAACGGGCCGGTGTGCTGCGGGTTGACCCTGATCTCCACAGGCCAGCTGCGGGCCGCCAAGAAGCGCGTCCGGCGCTCGTTGGCGGTGCTGGCGCCGCAGCTCGATGCGGGCATCCCGATCGTGGGTTTGGAGCCGAGTTGCACGGCGGTGTTGCGACGGGACGCAACCGAACTTCTGCCCGACCACCCCGGCACCGCCGCGCTGGCGTCGGCGACCGTCACCTTCGCCGAGTTCCTCACCCGATCGGAGTGGGAGCCACCCCAGGTGTCGACGGAGGCCTTGGTGCAGACGCATTGCCACCAGCACGCCGTTCTCGGCTTCGACGCCGAACGTGAGCTGATGGCCAAGGCGGGCATTCGCGCGGATATCCCGGACTCCGGATGCTGCGGGCTCGCAGGCAATTTCGGTTTCGAACGCGGACATTATGAGGTGTCGCGAGCCGTCGGCGAGAGGGTCCTGCTACCCGCGGTCCGCGAAGCGGCCCCGACCACCGCCGTCGTCGCCGACGGATTCAGCTGCCGAACCCAGATCGCGCACGGCACCCCGCGGCGGGCGGTACACCTCGCCGAACTGCTCGCTGACGCCCTGGACTCAGGCCAACAGCCGTAGCGCCGTCAGCGCGTAGATCCTGGCCGCAACGATCAGCTCCTCGACCGCCACCGACTCGTCGGGGCGGTGCGCCTGCTCTGCGACCGAGCCCGGTCCGACCACGACCACGGGCACATCGAGGTCGCTGGCGACGAATCCGCCGTCACACGCAGCTGTCCAACCGCCGGGCGGCAGGGTGGGCCCTCCCGCATCGGCGATCGCAGCGCCGACGGTGCGCGCCAGCGGCGACTCCGATGGTGTCTCGAAGGCCGGCATCTCCATCGGCATCGAGACCTCGACGGTCAGGCCGCGGTCGGTCAGCCGCAGTGCGTCAATACGCGCACGCACATCGTCGAGTACGGTCGCGGCCGACTCGCCCGGCAGTATCCGGCGATCGGCGACCACAGTGCATTCGGCAGGGACCACGCTTCCGCCGGTCCCACCCTTGATCTGGCCGACGCTCCACGTCGCGGGGCCCAGCAGGGGGTGGGGATGGTCGGCCAGTTCGGCGTGCATCCGTTCGATCTCGGCCACCACGGCGGCCGCACCGTAGATCGCGTTGGCGCCGTCGCCGGGACTGCCTGCGTGACAAGCGGTTCCGTGTACATCGACCCGTAGGTACGAGGCACCGCGCGCGCCCACGATGGTCTGCAGGTCGGTGGGCTCGGCGGTGATGCAGCCGACAAACGACGCTGACACCGAGGACACATACGCGCGAATGCCGGCGCCGTTCTCCTCCTCGTCCACCAGCGCAGCGAGTTCGACGGGCCCGCTCAACCCGGCGCCGCGGAGGGCCGTCATCGCCGAAAGGCACGCGGCCAGGCCGCCTTTCATATCGGTGGCACCGCGCCCGTATATGCGGCCGTCCTGGACGGCGGCGCCGAACGGGTCCGTCGTCCAGCCCTCACCGACGGGAACGACGTCGGTGTGGCCGAGCAGCAGAAGGCCAGGACCTACGCCGCCCGGCAGCGTGACGCGCAGATTGTTCCGGCCCGGCTGCACCGGCTCCTCACGGACGCCGAGCCCGAGTTCGGCTGCGGCCGCGGCGAGTACGGCGACCGTCGCCGCTTCATCACCGGGCGGGTTCTGCCCGTCGGCCCGCAACAACGACCGGGTCAGCTCGACCAGCTGGTGTTCGTCGATCTTGTCCAGCACCGACCGCTCGGCGGCGGACACGGCCACGCCGGTCAGCCCTTCGCGAGCAGATCGACGGCGCTGCGCAGCCGGGCGACCCCCTCGTGGATCCGGTCGGGTGGCGTCGAGGCGAAACACAGCCGCAGCGCATTGCCGAACCGGCCGGACGGCGAGAACGCCGAGCCGGGAATGAACGCGACACCTTCGGCAAGGGCAGGTTCGAAAAGCGCTGTGGCGTCGACATTGTCGAGAGTGACCCAGCAGAAGAAGCCGCCTTCGGGGTCGGTCCATCGGGCGCGGTCGCCGAAGTGTTCGCGCAGCGCCGCGTGCATGGCTTCCTTGCGCCGCCGGTACTCGGCGCGCTGGGTGACCAGATGGTTGTCGAGATGCCCGCCGGTGAGAAAGCCTGCGAGCAGGCGTTGCGCAGGCAGGTTCGTGCACGTGTCCATCGCCTGCTTCGCGTTGATCAGCAGCGGCTGCAGCTCGGGAACGGTGTCGACCCAGCCGACCCGCAGCCCCGGCGCGACGATTTTCGAGAAGGTGCGGACCGCGAACACCAGCGGGTCACCGCCGCCGAGCTCGCGCAGCGTCGGCAGCGGTTCGCCCGCGAACCGCAACAAACCGTAGGGGTCGTCGTCGATGACCATCGACCCCCATTCCCTGGCGAGCTCGATGAGCCGCAGCCGGCGCTCCAACGACATCGTGACGCCGGAGGGGTTCTGGAAGGTCGGGATCGTGTAGATCGCCTTGGGGGTGCGCCCGGCCTCGCCGACCAGGCGCTCGAGTTCGTCGATGTCCATTCCGTCGTCGTCGACCGGGACCTCCAGCAGCGTCGCGCCGTAGGACAGCGCGGTCGCGCTGCCGTTGGTGTACGTGGGCGATTCGACGGTGACGAGATCGCCGGGGTCGACGAAGATCTTGCAGAACAGATCGAGGCCCTGCATGCCGCCCGCGGTGATCGTCAGGCGCTCGGCGGTGGTCTCATCGCTGGTGCCGCGCAGCATCTCCAGCAGCGCGGCGTGCAGCGGCGGATCGCCTTCTGTTGCGGCGTAGTCGTAGGCGTCGGGGGCACTCAGTTCGACGGCTGCGATGCCGGCCAGGATCTCCGACGGAACGGCCTCGGCCGCCGGGCTGCCCATCGCGAGCCGGACCACGTCGTGCGACTGCTTCTGCAGCAGCGACGTACTCGAGTCGATGACCGATCCAACCAGCCCGGCGGCGCGGGCGGCGAAGGGGAGTGTCGATGCTGTCACGGATTACCTCCAGACCGTCAGTTCCTGCGGCAGGTCGGTCAGCCGCTCCGCGCCGCTGTCGGTGACCACCACCGGCTCGGACATCTCGTAGCCGAAGCCGTCCTTCCACATACCGGGAATGATGTGCAGCGCCATGCCTTTCGCGAGCGGCGTCGTCTCACCGGACCGCACGCTGATCGTGCGCTCACCCCAGTCCGGCGGATATCCGATGCCGATCGAATAACCGAGCCGCGACCCCTTCTCCATGCCGTACGCGCGGATGGTGCGGTCGAACGCCTGATGCACCGAGTCCACATCGACCCCGGGGCGGATCGCGGCCAGCGTCGCGTCCATCGCCTCCGCGATCACCTTCGCGGTGTCGGTGAGCTGGCTCGGTGGTTCGCCCAGCATCACCGTCCGCGCCAGCGGCGCGTGGTAGCGGCCGAATGCGCCTGCAAGCTCGATGGTGGTGGCCGCGCCCTTCTCGAAGGGCCGGTCGGTCCACGTGAGATGCGGTGCGCCTGCCGCCTTCCCGGTCGGGAGCATCGGCACGATGGCGGGGTAGTCGCCGCCGTGCTCGGGCGTTCCGGTGGCCTGCGCGGCCATGATCTCGGCGACGACGTCGCACTGCCTGCGGCCGGGCCGCACGGCTTCACACGCTGTGCGCATCGCGCGTTCGACGATGCTGCCTGCGATTCGCAGCTGTGCCACCTCGTGCGGCGACTTGACCACCCGAACCCAGTTCACCAGCTCCTCGGAGTCGACCAGCCGGTTCGCCGGAAGTCCGCGCTCCAAAGCGAAATACGCACGTGGCGAGAAGAAGTGGGCATCGCATTCGACACCGATGAGCTCATCGCCGGCCACGAGCGTGCGCTATCGACGCGGCGACCCAGTCGAAAGGGTGCACTCCGGGCCGGTGTACCAACTCCTCCGGATAGCCGTGGATGTGGTCGTCGTCGAGGTTGCAGGTGTAGGCCGCGCCCCCAGCGTCCTGCGCCCGCGCGAACAGATGCGGCGGGCCGTCTGCGCCGACCATCAGGCACTGCGGCGTATAGAACGACCACGCGTTGTAGCCGGTGAGATAAAACATATTCGCCGGATCACACACGATGAGAGCGGCGAACCCTTTCTGTGCCATGACTTCCCGCACACGCCGCAACCGGTCCGTGTACTCCGCGATCATCGCCTGGTCCGCCATCGTCACCGCTCCAGCAGCTGCTGGCCGGGGCCGACCGCCTTGCGCCCGAGGACGCGCAGCGCCGACCACATGGTCACCTGGTTGGCGGTCAGCACCGGCTTGCCCAGCTCGCGTTCCAACGTCGCGATCACGTCATAGGTCGGCAGGTTGGTGCAGCTGATGAAGACGGCCTGCGCATCGGCGTTGTCGGTGTCGCGCACGAGCCGGGCGGTGACGTCGTAGGGCACCGTCCAGATGTCGGAGGTCAAACCCAGTCCCGCGGCGGCGACCACTTCGACCCCGGCTTCGGCCAGGTAGGTGGTCAGGCCGACGGTCAGCTCAGCGACATAGGGCGTCACGGTGGCGATGTGGGCGACGTCCAGGTGGTGCAGCGCCTCCAGTAGTGCGCCGCTGGTGGTCACGGCTGCGGGCGCGCCGGCCTCCGTCATGGCAGCCACCAATGCGGCCTGACCCTCGAGGCCGCCGATGAAGCTGCCCGACGTGCACGCATATGCCATCACCAGCGGCGAGACCGCGCGAACGTCGTCGAACCCCTTGGCGACCAGGGCCGGGTCGGAGATGTGCACAGCCATTTCGAGCGTCGCCGGCATCGGGGCGTAGGCCATGCGGGTGATGTGCAGGCTGACGTCGTCGGGCATCCACCGCCAGAGCTCCCGGTCGAGCGCGAAGTCGAATGGTGCGACGACTCCGATCCCGGACTGCTCCAGCGGCGGGGAATGAGCCATGGCCCCAGTCTGGGGGGACGGTGTTGCGACCGCAAGCCGATTGTTGACAATCGTACGGTTTCGTTCCTAGCCTCGGACGCGTGCCTCGAACACGACCGGTTGTCGCGGTCCTGTGCGAGAAGGCGACCGACCGTCCACCCGGTCTCGACGGCCTCGAGGTGGAGTTGCGCTACTGCGCGGCCGACGGCCTCGCAGACGCTGTCCGCGGGGCGCAAGCCCTCTTGCTTTGGGACTTCTTCTCGAGAGCCGTGAGTGACGTCTGGGCGGAGGCCGACCAGCTCGAGTGGATTCACATCACCGCGGCGGGCGTGGACACCCTTCTGTTCGATGAGCTGCGGAACTCCGACGTGGTGGTGACCAACGCACGCGGAGTTTTCGACCGGCCGCTGGCCGAATACGTGCTCGGCGCCGTGATCGCCCACGCCAAGGACAGCTTGACGAGCTTCGACCTGCAACGCCGTCATGAGTGGCGCCACCGCGAAACCCGCAGCATCACCGGCGCCACTGCTCTGGTGGTGGGAACCGGCGGCATCGGGCGCGAGATCGCGAAGCTGCTGCGGGCGGCAGGCATGGAGGTTCGCGGCGCAGGACGCCGCGCCGTCGCCGACGACCCCGACTTCGGCCAGATCGTCGACAGCGCCAACCTGGCGGCCGAAGCCGGTTGGTGCGATCACCTGATCCTCGCGGCGCCGCTCACTCCCGCGACGCGCGGCCTTGTCGACGCGCAGGTTCTCGGCGCCATGAAACGCGACGCGCATCTGGTCAACATCGCCAGGGGGCCGATGGTCGACGAGGCCGCTCTGCTGGAGGCGCTGACGCAGGGACGCATCGGCGGGGCGACCCTCGACGTGTTCGACACCGAACCGCTGCCGCCCGGCCACCCACTGTGGGATGCGCCGAATGTGACGGTCACCGCGCACATGTCGGCCGACGCCGTCGGCTGGCGCGAGACCCTCGCCAGTCAGTTCGCGACGAACGTCCGGCATTGGCTGGCCGGCGAGCCGATGATCAATGTGGTGGACAAGAAGCTCGGGTACGTGTCGACGGGTGCGAAGACATGATCGCGTCGGCGACGGAACTGGTCGAGGGCTATCGGAACAAGACGATCTCGCCCGTCGAGGCGACGGAGGCCGCGCTGGATGCCATCGACACCTACGACGGCCGGGTGAATGCCTTCGTCTTGGTCGATCGCGACGGTGCACTGGCCGCCGCGAAGGATTCGGAGGCTCGCTGGCAGTCCGGGGAGCCACTCGGCCCCGGCGACGGTGTGCCGACGTCGATCAAGGACGCGCTGTGGACGCGCGGATGGCCGACGCTGCGCGGGAGTGAACTGATCGATGCGGCAGGACCGTGGGACGAGGACGCGCCGTGCGTGGCGCGACTGCGCGAGACCGGCGCCGTCATCCTCGGCAAGACCACGACGCCGGAGTATTCGTGGAAGGGCGTCACGGACTCCCGACGGCACGGCGTCACAGGCAACCCGTGGGACCCGGCGGTGACGTCGGGCGGATCCAGCGGCGGCAGCGCGACGGCGGTCGGCCTTGGTATGGGCCCGTGGTCGGTCGGCACGGACGGCGGCGGGTCGGTCCGCATCCCTGCGGGGTTCACCGGAACGGTCGCACTGAAGCCGACATACGGCCTGATTCCGTTTTATCCGCCGAGCCCGTTCGGCACGCTGTCACACGCCGGTCCGATGACCCGGACCGTGCGGGACGCCGCCGCCTTGATGGATGTGATCACCGGATTCGACGCGCGCGACTGGGCGGCCATGCCGACGCCGGCGACGTCGTTCCTGTCCGGGCTGGACGACGGGATGGCCGGACTGCGCGTCGGCTACTCGCCCGATCTCGGCTTCGTCCGCAACGATCCCGAGGTCGACGCCGCCGTCCGCGCGGCGGTCGACGTCCTGGCGAGTGCGGGGGCCGAGGTGGACGAAGTCGACCCGGGATTCAGCGACCCGGTCGAGGCCTTCCATGTGCTGTGGTTCTCCGGAGAAGCCAAGGTGTTGTCGTCCTACGGTGCCATCGCCGACCTGGCCGACCGCGTCGATCCGGGACTGCACCGCACCGCGCTGATCGGATCGACCTACTCGGCCTCCGACTATCTGAACGCGATGGCCGTCCGGATGACATTGGGCGGGCTGATGGGACGGTTCCACCAGCGCTACGACGTGCTCGTGACGCCGACGCTGCCACTGCCCGCGTTCCCCGTCGGGCAGGATGTCCCGGACGGTTCGGCGTCGCCGGACTGGACGAGTTGGACGCCGTATACCTACCCCTTCAATCTGACCCAGCAGCCCGCGCTCAGCGTGCCGTGCGGGTTGACCAGTGCCGGCTTGCCGATCGGTCTGCAGATCGTCGGCGCCCGGCACACCGACGCACTGGTGTTGCGCGTTGGCCAGGCGTACCAGTCGGCGACCGACTGGCACCAGCGCACACCGGGACTACTGGCCGAGGAGGTTTGAGATGAGCAGGCTGATCACGGTTTCGCTGGACAAGCGCGGCGTGAGCTGCGTCGCCCGCATGCTCGACGATGAGGCGCCACGTACCTGTGCCGCAGTGTGGGGCGCGCTGCCGTTGTCGGCGCCGGTGTTTCACGGTAAGTACGCCCGAAACGAGATCTACACGCTGCTTCCGGCGTTCGCGCCCGCCGACCCGGGGAAGGAGAACACCACGATCACGCCGATCCCTGGCGACCTGTGCTGGTTCTCGTTCGACTCCGACGTCCTTGGCAATCCGGCGTATGGCTACGAAAACACCACCGGCACAGGGACAACCGGTGCCATCGTCGACCTTGCGCTGTTCTACGGGCGGAACAACCTACTGATCAACGGGGACCAGGGCTGGGTCCCGGGCAATGTCTTCGGCGCTGTGATCGAGGGACTGGACGAGATGGCCGAGGCCTGCCAGGACCTGTGGATGGGCGGCGCGCGCGGCGAGACGCTGAGCTTCTCGCGCCGCGACTGAAGTTTCTGCGCGCGCTGCTAGGCACGCCGAAATCAACGTTCTAGCAGAGAAAGTTCGAGAAGGGATCTGCAAAACGTCGATTTCGATTCGGCCTCGGCGCGCTAGATCGTCCGACCGCGCCATGACCGGGGCGAAGTGCCGTGGGCCCGGCGAAACATCCGGCTGAAATAGCCCGGATCCGCCACACCAACGCGACGCGCAATCTCGCCGACGGGCAATTCCGTCTCGGCGAGCAGGCTGCGCGCTTCGGCCATCCTGCGTTCACTGATCCATTCCTGAACGGTGCGTCCGGTGCGACGGCGCACCACGGTGGTCAGATGTCCGGGTGTCATGCCGATCTCGTGTGCCACATCCCGCAGTGACAGCGG
Source organism: uncultured Actinomycetota bacterium (assembly GCA_963822305.1). Lineage (GTDB taxonomy): Bacteria > Actinomycetota > Actinomycetes > Mycobacteriales > Mycobacteriaceae > Mycobacterium. The sequence goes on from CAWGHF010000019.1 coordinate 31,540, forward strand.
CTCGGCGTGGCGACGTTCGATCACCCCGAAGACGTCAGCCAACAGAGGTTCGCCTGCCCGCGTCAGATCCTCGACGACATCTCCCGCAAGGCGCGCGACATCAATGAGCAGCAAGGTCAGATGCGAAACGGCTGCCTGCCGGTAACCCTCCCGCCGGTCGGCCAACTCCGATTCGATCGAACCGATCGCGGTGTCCCACACGGGACGCCTCTCAGGTGTCAGCCGCAACTCCAAGAGCCCGCCGGGCCGCCCGTGCAGGAACGGGAACAACAACGGATGCCCGTTCCATGCGGGCCATGGCGGTGTGCCGCTACCGCCGAGCACGGAGGGATCGAAGAAAACCCCGACGCCGTCCTCACGATCCGCCATCTGCGCGGGGTCGAGCACCTCGCCTGCGGCGGCCACGTAGACGAGCCCATCCGTCGCGGCATACCACAGCGCGGGGAAGTCATGGATGTGTCGGCCGCGCTCGAGCACGTCTTCGCGGCCCCCGCGCACCAGCGAGACCGGAGGTACGTCCAGGCCGGTCGGATATCCGTACATCGGGACGCCACCCCGAAGTCGAACGAGACGGGCCAGCTGGCTCATAAGCCGAAAATAGTCCAAGTTTCGTCAACTATCGACCAATTGCCATGATGCAAAGGCATTCACCATGGGAGTCATGACCGAACATCATCCAGATGCCATCGCCCGTGTCACGGCGAACGAGCACGACTACCTACCCGCCGCGGGCCGCCACGTGCTGCTCCCAGGCTATGACCTGCTGACCCGCCTGCTCGGCATGCCAAAGCACTACGACAAGCTCGTCGCCCAGGCCGAGCTGGTCGACGGTCTGCGCGTGCTGGAAATAGGCTGCGGCACAGGCAACGTCACCGTCCACGCTAAACGCCTGCATCCGGGAGCGGAATTGGTCGGCCTCGATCCTGACCCCAAGGCGCTTGTCCGCGCGCAGCGAAAGGCAAAGGGACTGAGTGGAATCCGCTTCGAACGCGGCTATGCCCAGAGTCTGCCTTTCGCCGATGGCGAGTTCGACCGCGCGCTGTCCTCCATGATGCTGCACCACTTGGACGACGCGGCAAAGGCGGCGACGGCCGCCGAGGTTTTTCGCGTGTTACGCCCCGGCGGCAGGCTGCACGTCCTCGATATCGGTGGAGACATGACGGCTGCCGATGGCTTCGCCGCACGACGCATGCTGCGCAGCACCCACGCCGTCGGCAACCTCGGCGACGCGATACCGAGACTGCTACGTGACGCAGGCTTCGACTGCAGCGAAGTGGCCACGCAGCGGCATCGCTTCATCGGACGGCTGACGTTCTATCGCGCCACGCGCCCGGCTGGCTAGGGCTACAGCGGGTGTTCGCGCAGGTAGGTGTAGACGCTCGCGAAGTTCTTGTTGACTTCGTCGGGTATCGGGACAGGCCCACCGAGAGCCCTTGCACCCCAGACGATCTGGGCGGTGCGCTCGACCAGTGCGGTGACGTGTAGCGCCTTGTCCGGTCGCGGACCGATGGCCACCAGACCGTGGTTGGCGATCAACGCCGCGGCCCGGCCCTCCAATGCCTTCACCGCGTTGTGGCCGACATCGGGTGTGCCAGAGGCGGCATAGTCCGCACAGCGAATCTCGCCGCCGCAGTAGACCGCGAACTCGTCGATGCAGGCCGGAATCGGTTGGTGCGCGACGGCGAACATGGTGGCCCATACCGGATGGGAGTGGATGACGCTGCCGACGTCGTCGAACGCCCGATAGCAGGCGAGGTGCAGAGCCATCTCCGACGACGGATTCCTGCCGTCTGCGGCCTGCACGACGGCGCCGTCCGCGTTCACCACCACGAGATCGTCGAGTGCCATGTCGCTGTAGTCGACCGAAGACGGTGTGATGACGAGGTTGCCGTCCTCCCGGCGCGCCGAGATATTGCCCGCCGTGCCCTCGACGAGGCCGCGTCGCAACATGTCCTTGGCCGCCGCGAGTACAGCCGCCTGCGGGGTTGTCCACGAATCTCACGGCGCCAGCACCTCCGGGTTCGCGATATGAGTTGGCGTGCCATCCGACAGCAGCGCTTCGAGTCCATCGGCGACCATCTGCGCCTGCCGCACCTCAGTGTTCCATGTGGCCCCGCCGATATGCGGTGTCAGCACCACGTTGGACATGCCCGTCAGCGGATGGTCGACGGGCAGCCACTCGCCCACGAAATGGTCCAGCCCCGCCGCCGCAACCTTTCCGCTCTGCAGCGCAGCGACCAGCGCGTCGGTGTCGTGCAGTTGAGCGCGCGCGGTGTTGAGGAACACCACGCCGTCGCGCATCGCCGCGAACTGCCCGGCGCCGATCATCCCGACGGTGTCGTCGGTGACCGGCGCATGCAGCGAGACGATGTCGGCGGCCTCCAGCAGCTCCTCGAGGCTGTGGCGGGCCTCGTCGCTGTAGGGGTCGTGGGCGATGACCGACACCCCCAGCCCGGTCAACCGCCAGCGCAGCGCCCGGCCGACGGCGCCTAGACCCACCAGGCCCGCGGTCCGGCCGGCGATCTCGCCGCCGCGGAACCGCTGATAGGGGATGGTGCCGTCGCGAAACACCTGGCCGGAGCGGACATCGGCGTCGGCGGTCAGCAGGTGACGGGTGGCCGCGAACAGCAGCGCGACGGCCATCTCGGCGACCGCGTCGGCATTGCGACCCGGTGTGTGCAGAACCGGAATCCCCGCAGCCGTTGCGCCCGCGATGTCGACGTTGTTGGGATCACCGCGGGTGGATGCGATCGCCCGAAGCGGGAGGTCGAAGACCGGTCCGCCAACCGAATCGGATTCCACCACAAGGACATCGGCGCCTTCCGCGCTGGCACGCTCGGCCAGCTGCTCGGCGGTGTAGATCCGCAGCGGGGTCTTGTCGATCCACGGGTCGTAGATGACGTCGGCCAGCTCGCGCAGCTTGTCGAAACCCGGGCCGCGCAGCGGGGCCGTCACGAGGGCACGCGGTCTGGGGCTCACGACTGCCCATGCTGGCGTACGGTGACGCGCGTGTCACGCGAAGAGGTGACAATCGGCATCGACATCGGCACGACCGCGGTCAAGGCGGTGGCCGCCGACGAGCACGGCCACGTCGTCGCGAGGGCCCGAATCCCGCACCAGCTGCGGGTACCGGCACCGGGCAACCTCGAGCACGACGCGGAGCGGGCGTGGCGCAACGGTCCGCTGGCGGCCCTCGAGCAGCTGGGCCGCCCCGACGCCCGCTCGGTGGCCGTCTCGGCGATGGTTCCGTCCCTGACGGCGGTCGACCGCAACGGCGTTCCGCTGACGCCGGGCCTGTTGTACGGGGACAGTCGCGGCAGGGTGGCCTCACCGACCGCTGGCATGGGCTTCATGGTCGGCGAGGCGGCCGAGTTCCTGCGGTGGACGGCGCGGGAAGCGCCCGACGCCGCGGGCTACTGGCCGGCGCCCGCGGTTGCCAACTATGCGCTTGGTGGCGAAGCGGTGATCGACTTCGCCACCGCATTCACCACACTGCCGCTCTTCGACGGCACGGGATGGAACGCCGCGGAATGCGCGGACTGTGGCGCATCGGCCGACCGCATGCCGCGGGTGGAGGCACCGGGTGCGGCCATCGGCACGGTGCGAGACAGCGAGGCCGTGCTGGCAGCGGGCGCCATCGACGCCACCTGCGAACAGATGGTGGCAGGCGCCGACCGGGACGGTGACGTGCTGGTGCTGTGCGGGACCACGCTGATCGTCTGGGCGACGATACCGGCGGCCCGCGAGGTGCCCGGGCTGTGGACGATTCCTCACACGGCGGCGGGGAAGTGCCAGATCGGTGGCGCCAGCAACGCCGGCGGGCTGTTTCTCAACTGGGTCGATCACCTTGTCGCGCAGGGTGATCCGGCGACCGTGGATCCGAACAGCGTGCCGGTGTGGTCGCCGTACGTTCGGGGTGAGCGCACGCCGTACCACGATCCCGACCGTCGGGCCGTCCTCGACGGGCTCAACCTCGCGCACAACGCAGCGTCGGTGCGCCGTGCCGCGTACGAGGCATCGGGATTCGTTGTGCGCCAGCTCATCGAGCTCGGCGCGGCGCCGGCATCCCGGATCGTGGCGACCGGCGGTGGCACCCGCGTCGAGGAGTGGATGCAGGCGATCTCCGACGCGACCGGGCTTCCCGTCGACGTGTCGGCGGTACCCGAGGGGGCCGCCCTTGGCGCCGCGTTCCTCGGCCGAATGGCGGCGGGCCTGGAGTCGTCGCTGGCCGATGCCGCGCGGTGGGCGTCGGTCGAGCGCACCGTCGAGCCGAACCACGCGTGGAAGGGCCCGATGGAGGACCGCTACGGCCGGTTCCTGGAACTGGCCGGTTCGAGGCCTAGAGCTTGGTCGCGCTCACGTAGCTCATGTCGGTGAAGAAGCCGATCGCTCCGTCCTCGGGGAATTCGAATCCGTTGTCGGCGTATGCATCCGGCATCTTTCGCGCCGAGACGTCCCAGCCGTGGCCTTCGAGGTACTCGATGACGTCACTGCGTTTCTCGTGGTAGATGAGGTCGCCCATCTCGAAGTCGTGGCCATACTGCTTGAGCCGATCCGAGATCAGCTGTGACCGCTCGTCGGAGAACATGCTGACATCGGGGATGTGCTCGGTAGCGACCCGGCTGCCCGGCGCACTGAGCTCGTCAATCCTGTCGAACAACAGGTCCTGAGCCTCCGGCGGCAGATAAATGAGCAGACCCTCGGCCGTCCACGATGTCGGTTTCCTGGGATCGAACCCATTGTCCAGCAATGCTTTCGGCCAGTCTTCACGAAGATCGATGGCGACCGTGCGGCGCTCCGCCGTCGGCGCGGCACCCAAGTCCGCCAACGTCTTGGTCTTGAAGTCGATCACCTCGGGCTGGTCGACCTCGAACACGGTCGTTCCGTCGGGCCACGGCAATCGATAGGCCCGAGCGTCCAGTCCCGCCGCCAGAATCACGGCCTGACGGACGCCGTCGGCCGCGGCGTCGGTGAACAGCCTGTCGAAATGACGTGTGCGCACCGCCATGCCCTGGGCGGCGCGCTGAAGGCTGAACCGGGGATCCACGTCCTCGAGGTTGATCTCTCCGTCGAGCGCACGAACGAAGAAGTCGAGTCCGACGGCACGCACCAGCGGCTCGGCGTACGGATCGTCGATCAGCCCCTCGCGGTCGGCCAGCACGCGCTGCGCGGCGACCATGGTCGCCGTCGCGCCGACGCTGGACGCCAGGTCCCAGGAGTCGTTGTCGGTCCGGGCCATCATGCTCCTTAAAGGATTGCCGTTAGGTACCCGGAATCGCCGATGAGCCTGATGAGCTCGTCGTCGGGCACCTCGAAACCGTTGGCGGCGAACGCTTCCGCGGTCGAGCGGGTAGACACCTCCCAGCCGTGCGAGGACAGGTATTCACGGGCCGTATTGCGGTCGCCTGGGTAGAACAACTCGGACAGCTTGATATCCGAGCCCGCCCGACGGGACCGTTCGTCCAACTTCTCTGTCCAGTCGTCTGGCATGGACTTCATGTCCATGTGCTCGGTGGCCAACCGACTGCCGGGAGCGGACAGCGCGGTGACGTTGTCCAGGAGGCGATCCTGGGCGTCCGGGGGCAGGTAAACCAACAATCCTTCGGCGATCCAGGCCGTCGGTTGGGCCTGGTCGAAGCCGGCGGCGCGTAGGGCGGCGGGCCAGTCGTCGCGCAGGTCGATGGCAACGGTGTTGCGGGTCGCCTTCGGAGCGGCGCCGAGGCTGTCGAGGGTCGTGGTCTTGAATGCGATCACGTCGGGCTGATCGATCTCGAATACGACCGTGCCTTGCGGCCAGTGGAGGCGATATCCGCGGGTGTCCAGGCCCGCCGCCAGAATGACGGCCTGCCGTATCCCTGCTTCGGAAGCGGTAGTGAAGAAGTCGTCGAAAAACCGTGTCCTGACGGCGATCTGCTCGCTCATCGTCTTGCGGTTCATCAACGGGTCATCGTCGAGGAAGGCCTCTCCGTCAACGATCTTCACGAAGGCGTCCAGGCCGACGGCTCGTACCAGTGGTTCGGCGAACGGGTCGTCGAGAAGCGCATCGGGGCCTTGAGAGGCGACTGCGCGGGACGCCGCGACCGCGGTCGCGGTGGCTCCCACGCTCGATGCCAGATCCCAGCTGTCGTTGTCGGTGCGTGCCAAGAGAATTCCTATAGTCGAATTGCGGTGACGGCGAGCGAGTCCCGCATCGGTGCGAGCTCTTCGCTGTCGGGGAAGTGTCGTCCGTATTCGGTGAACATCTCTGGCCTGTTGCGGGCCGTCACCTGCCATCCGTGCTCACCGAGGTACTCCACGACGGGGTTGCGTTCACCCGGATAGAACAGGTCTGCCAGGTTCATGTCGAACCCGTGTTTCTGCCATCTTTGACGAAAGGCTTCTGCGCGCTGGCCCATGCTCGCGCCCGCATCGGGGTGATACTCGGTGGCCAGCCTGCTGCCCGGTGCCGACAGCCTCGCGATGTCGTCGAAGAGTCGGTCCTGGGCCTCGGGCGGCAGATACACCAACAGCCCTTCGGCCGACCACGCCGTCGGCTTGGTGTCGTCAAAACCGTTGCGGCGCAATTCGGCCGGCCAATCCTCACGGAGGTCGATGCTCACCGCGCGGCGCACCGCCGTCGGCTCCGCACCGATTGACGCCATCGTCGCGTTCTTGAACTCGATCACCTTCGGCTGGTCGATTTCGTAGACGACGGTGTCCGTGGGCCACTGCAACCGGTAGGCGCGGGCATCGAGGCCGGAGGCCAGGATCACCGCCTGTCTGATCCCCGCCGCCGTCGCTTCGATGAAGAAGTCGTCGAAGAACCGGGTGCGCACCGCCATCACGTTGGTGAGCAACCGGGTGGCGGCTCCGCCGTCGTCGTCGGTCAGCCCGATTTCGCCGTCGATCAGACGGTTGAAGAAGTCCAGTCCGACGGCGCGCACGAGCGGCTCGGCGAAAGGGTCGTCGATCAGCGCGTCCGGCTCTCGGCTGGCGATCGCCCTGGCCGCGGCGACCATCGTGGCGGTGGCACCGACGCTGGACGCGATGTCCCAGCTGTCTGCGTCGGCCCTGGTCATGGTTTTATGCCTCGGCTCCCGCTCGCTCCGGTCCTCGCTTCGCTGCGATCCTCACTCGCGCTCGCCTTCGGGTGTTTCATCCCTCGCAGGGTGCCGCTGATGTAGCGCAGGTTGGTGAAGGGCGTGTCGCCGTCGAACGGCGGGTACCCGTTGGCGGTCAGCAGTTCATTGACATTGGTGCCGTTCACGTCCCAGCCGTGTCCGGTCAGGTAGTCGGCGGGCTCGTTGCGGTCGCCGAGGTAGACGAGGTTGGCCCAGTCGAGGTCGTAGCCGTGTTCGCGCCACCGGTCGGCGGCCGACTGCATCTTCTGCATCGCCTCGTCGACGTCCTTCTGGTCGATGGGAGGTGCGCTCTCGGTGGCCAGCCAGCTGCCGGGGGCGCTCAGCGCCGTGATCGGTATCCAGCAGCCGGTCCTGGGCGTCGGGCGGCAGATAGCCGAGCAGGCCTTCGGCACTCCACGCCGTCGGCTGGTCGGCGTCGAAGCCCGCCTCCTTCAATGCGGCCGGCCAGTCGAAACGCAGATCGATCGCCACCGTGCGGCGGTCGGAGGTGGGCTCTGCGCCGATCTCGGCGAGCGCCCGCGTCTTGAACTCGATCACCTGCGGCTGGTCCACCTCGTACACGACGGTGCCCGCGGGCCACTGCAGCCGGTAAGCGCGCGAATCCAGGCCCGATGCCAGGATCACCACCTGCCGGATCCCCGCGGTCGTCGCGTCGGTGAAGAAGTCGTCGAAGAACTTCGTCCGGACCGCCATGTTGTCGACCATCCGGTCCATCCCGGCGTTCTGATCGTCATCGACGTCGAACGCGGACGGGTCCAATTCGCCGCTGGCAAGCTTGGTGAATACGTCGACACCGACCGCCCGCACCAGTGGCTCGGCGTACGGGTCGGTGATCAACGCGCCATCGATCCTGGTCACCATCGCCCGAGCCGCCGCCACCATCGTCGCGGTCGCCCCCACGCTGGAGGCCAGATCCCAGCTGTCGTCGTCCGTCCGAGCCATGAAGAACCCCTGTCGATCGCTATCCGTCAATTTACTTAGCTGATGTAACGAGCTGAATCAGACTGTACGCCCTGAATCTGAAAAGTCGCCTGACCTCAGTGCCTTGCCCAGCGGATGCGGGATAGACCTTCGGCAACTGTTACTCTCGGAGACTGCGTGACTCCGCAGGCTGGGCACAGGTTTATAGCCTGGGCTGACTAGCACCCAGGCTGCTCGGGGCGTGCGCACACGACGTAACCGACGCTGGTAGAGACCAGCCCCATTGGCACGCCGCGATATGAGCCCGGCTGCGCAGGAGGAAGAGTGCTCTCGGCTTTCATCTCATCGCTGCGGACAGCTGACCTGCGACGCAAGATCCTCTTTACCCTCGCGATCCTGATCCTGTACCGGATCGGCGCGTCGATCCCGTCACCCGGGGTCAACTACCCCAACGTCCAGAAGTGCATCACGCAGCTCAGCGGCGGCGACTCGGCGCAGATCTATTCGCTGATCAACCTGTTCTCCGGCGGCGCGCTCCTGCAGCTGGCGGTGTTCGCGATCGGCATCATGCCCTACATCACCGCGAGCATCATCGTGCAGCTGCTCGGGGTGGTCATTCCGCGCTTCGAAGAGCTACGCAAGGAAGGGCAGGCGGGTCAGGCCAAACTCACCCAGTACACCCGCTACCTGTCGGTCGCTCTGGCGCTTCTGCAGGCCACCAGCATCGTGGCGCTGGCCGCCAACGGCGGGCTGCTGCAGGGCTGCACCCTCGACATCATCCAGAGCACGTCGATCTTCTCCCTGGCCGTCATCGTCATCGTGATGACCGCCGGCGCGACGCTGGTGATGTGGATGGGCGAGCTGATCCAGGAGCGCGGCATCGGCAACGGCATGTCGCTGATGATCTTCGCCAGCATCGCCGCCCGCATCCCCTCTGAGGGCAAGAACATCCTCGACAGCCGCGGCCCGGTCGTCTTCACCGCGGTCTGCTTCGCCGCCCTGGTGATCATCGTCGGCGTGGTGTTCGTCGAGCAGGGCCAGCGCCGTATCCCGGTGCAGTACGCCAAGCGAATGGTCGGCCGCCGAATGTATGGCGGCACGTCGACGTATCTGCCGCTGAAGGTCAACCAGGCCGGTGTCATCCCGGTGATCTTCGCGTCGTCGCTGATCTATATCCCGCACCTGATCACCCAGCTGATCCAGAGCGGGCAGACCAGCCCTGGCAACGGCTGGTGGGACAAGTTCGTCGCGAACTACCTCACCAACCCGGCCAGCCCGTCCTACATCGCGGTCTACTTCGGCCTGATCGTCTTCTTCACGTACTTCTACGTGTCGGTTCAGTTCAACGTCGACGAGCGTGCCGATGAGATGAAGAAGTACGGCGGCTTCATCCCCGGTATCCGTCCCGGTAAGCCGACCGCCGACTACCTACGCTTCGTGCTCAACCGGATTACCCTGCCCGGCTCGATCTACCTGGGCGTGATCGCCGTCCTGCCGAACCTGTTCCTCGAGATCGGCAACACCGGCGGCGTGCAGAACATACCGTTCGGCGGTACAGCTGTTCTGATCATGGTTGGCGTCGGTCTGGATACGGTCAAACAGATCGAGAGCCAGCTGATGCAGCGCAACTACGAAGGGTTCCTGAAGTGAGGGTCGTACTGCTCGGACCGCCGGGGGCGGGCAAGGGAACGCAGGCTCAGAAGCTGTCCGAGAAGCTCGGCATTCCGCAGATCTCCACAGGCGACCTATTCCGCGAGAACATCAGCTCCGGCACACCACTGGGCCTTGAGGCCAAGCGCTACCTGGATGCAGGCGACCTGGTGCCGTCAGAGCTGACGAACAAACTGGTCGAGGACCGCATCGAGCAGCCGGACGCCGCCGACGGGTTCATCCTCGACGGCTACCCCCGCTCAGTGGCGCAGGCTCAGGCGCTCGACGAGATGCTCAAGAACCACGACACCAAGCTCGACGCCGTGCTCGAGTTCTCGGTCTCCGAGGGTGAGCTGTTCAAGCGCCTCAAAGCCCGCGGCCGCGCTGACGACACCGAAGAGGTCATCCACAACCGGATGAAGGTGTACGCCGACGAGACCAGGCCGTTGCTCGAGTACTACAGCCACAACAACCTGCAGACCGTCGACGCCGTCGGCGGACTCGACGAGGTCTTCGCCCGCGCGCTCCGCGCACTTGGCAGGTAGCCGATGATCACCCTGCCGGGGCTGCGCACCCGCAAGGTGGTCGAGCCGCGCACTCCCGGTGAACTCGACGCGATGGCGGTCGCCGGTTCGCTCGTCGCCGCCGCCCTGCAGGCCGTCCACAAGGCCTCGGTGCCCGGTGTGTCCACGCTCGACCTCGACGAGATCGCCGAATCGGTGATTCGCGACGCCGGCGGGACCCCGTCGTTCCTGGGTTATCACGGCTTCCCGGCCAGCATCTGCTCGTCGGTGAACGACCGCGTTGTGCATGGCATTCCGTCGGCCACCGAAACGCTCGCCGCCGGCGACCTGGTGTCGATCGACTGCGGCGCGATCGTCGACGGTTGGCACGGCGACTCGGCGATCACGTTCGGCGTCGGGGACCTGATCCCGATCGACCACGCCCTTTCCGAAGCGACCAAGGAGTCGATGGAGGCGGGCATCGCCGCGATGGTGCCCGGCAACCGGCTCACCGACGTCTCCCACGCCATCGAGACCGGCACCAGGGCGGCCGAAAAGCGTCATGGCCGCAAACTCGGCATCGTCGCGGGTTACGGCGGCCATGGCATCGGCAGACATATGCATATGGATCCGTTCCTGCCCAACGAGGGTCAGCCGGGACGCGGGCCGTACCTGGTCGCCGGTTCGGTGCTGGCCATCGAACCGATGCTGACGCTCGGAACGTCGAAAACGGTGGTGCTGGCCGACGAGTGGACCGTGGTCACCGCCGACGGATCCCGCGCCGCCCACTGGGAGCACACCGTTGCTGTGACCGAGGACGGGCCTCGCATCCTGACCTGCTAAAGCCACACAACCGCCCAGTTGGTCGGGCAGAATCGGTGAACCGGACTGACCCCGTCCTCGTATTAACGAGGGAGGTATGAATGGACGATCCGGAGGCCGCCTTGATGCGTGTTCTCTACGACGAGCACGGCCCCGCCTTATGGCGCTATGCCGTGCGGCTCACCGGTGACCCGGCACGAGCAGAGGATGTGGTGCAAGAAACGTTGCTGCGCGCTTGGCAGCACCCAGAGGTAACCGAAGGTGACAGGCCGGCACGAGCCTGGCTGTTCACCGTGGCCAGAAATATGATCATCGATGAGCGGCGCAGCGCCAGGTTTCGCAGCGAGACCGGAACCCCGGACCCCGAGAAGACCTACGATCGCGCTGGCCCGGATGAGGTGGATTCCGCCTTGGACCGAATGTTGTTAAGCGGCGCCCTGGCACAGCTATCACCTGAACACCGCGCGGTGATCAGGCGGTCGTACTACCAGGGCTGGACGACCGCGCAGATCGCTGCCGATCTTGATATTGCAGAAGGCACTGTGAAATCGAGGCTGCATTACGCCGTACGGGCGTTGCGGCTGACACTGCAGGAAATGGGGGTGACCCGATGACGCAACCCGCGAACCGCGACGACGATCTGCGCGGTGACGACCCGTATGCAACCTGGGACGCCGCCTACGTCCTTGGCTCCCTGTCGGGAAATGAACGGCGCGAGTTCGAAGCGCATCTCGCCACCTGCCCGCGATGCAGCGCAGCAGTCGCCGAACTGAGCGGCATCCCTGCGTTGTTGGCGCAGCTGACCGCCGACGAAGTGCGAAGCTCTCGACGAACCAACGGCGGAAGCGCCGCCGATGCGACCCGAGGTGCTCGACACGCTGCTGCAGAAGGTCGAGTGGCGACGGCGCCGGACGCGCAGGCGCAGCATGATCACGCTGGCCGCCGCGGCGGCGGTGCTTGCCGTCGCCCTGGTAATCGGAATCCTGCCCGGCATCCGCGGGCAGGGCGGCGATCAGCCGATGGCTTCTTCGGTGACGATGAGCAAGGTCGCCGAGACTCCGATCAACGCCGCCATCACCCTGACCGGTTTCGGTTGGGGCACAAGGATCGACATGGTCTGTACATACGGCGACTATGCGAGTCGCGGCCAGGCGACGACGGAGAACCTGTCGATGGTGCTGGTGGACCACAACGGAACTCCGAGCGAGATCGCGACCTGGGTCGGTGTGAACGGTGCGACCGCGTTGCCGAGCGGCAACACGACGATGCAGAAGGATCAGATCAAGTCCGTGCAACTGGTCGATACCGATACGAGAGCGGTGCTGTTGCAATCAGACCTGTGAGTCGGGTCACGGATTGAACCGTGGTTACTCACGAGTCGTGTCACTTGCAGGTGTGAAAGCAGGTGACTGAATGGCCAGAACCCATCGGGTGGTCGACCACATCGTCGGCTATCTGGCGGCGACCGGGGTCGAGTACATCTTCGGCGTCGACGGCGCGAACATCGAGGATCTCTACGATGCCGCGCACTTCAACGACGACATCACCGCCGTGCTGGCCAAGCATGAGTTCTCCGCGGCGACGATGGCCGACGGACTCAGCCGAAGCGGTGCCGGACTCGGCGTCGTGGCCGCCACCTCGGGCGGCGGCTGCCTGAATACCGTTGCCGGACTTGGTGAGGCGCTGGCCAGCCGGGTGCCCGTGCTGGCCCTGATCGGTCAGCCCCCGACGACGCTTGACGGCCGCGGCGCCTTCCAGGACACCAGCGGGCGAAACGGTGCGTTGAACGGCGAGGCGCTGTTCTCCGCGGTGTCGGTGTTCTGCCGACGGATTCTGGCGCCCGAAGAGATCGCAACCGCGTTGCCCGAAGCCATCGCGGCGGCCAACCGAGGCGGTCCCGCGGTGCTGCTGCTTCCGAAGGACATCCAACAGTCCAGCCTGGACATCGATGGTTCGGTGAACGGCCGCACCCACGGGTTGGCGATCGGGGCTGCGCTCGGCGACCCACAGGCCATCGCGCGGGCGCTGAAGCACGCAGACGGCCCGATCACGATCATCGCCGGCGAGCAGGTGGCCCGCGACGACGCGCGCGCCGAACTTGCACAGCTGCGCTCGATGCTGCGTGCCCGCGTCGCCACCGTCCCCGATGCCAAGGATGTCGCAGGCACGCCGGGGCTCGGATCGTCGTCAGCGCTGGGAGTGACCGGGGTGATGGGACATCCCGGGGTCGCCAAGGCGATTGCCGACAGCGCGCTCTGCCTACTGGTCGGCACGCAGTTGAGCGTGACCGCACGCGCCGGACTGGACGACGTGCTGGCATCGGTGCCGACGTACTCGATCGGGTCGGCGGCGCCGTTCGTGCCGTGCACGCACGTCCAAACCGGGGACCTGCGCGGGTCGCTGAGACTGCTCACACAGGCATTGAACGGCGATGGCCGGCCGACGGGTGTGCGCGTGCCGGACGTGGTGGAAAGGGCCGAGCTGCAACCGCCGCCACACGACGGCGATGGCGTGCGGTACCGCGAGGCGATGGCCGTCCTCGATGCCGCGCTGCCGGATGGCGTCGACATCGTCGTCGACGCCGGGAACATCGGCGCGTCGGCCATCCATTACCTACCTGCCCGTCGGGACGGACGATTCATCGTCGCGCTCGGCATGGGTGGCATGGGATACAGCTTCGGCGCCGCGCTGGGTGTGGCGTTCGGTCGCAGACGCCGGACCGTGGTCATCGCGGGTGACGGCTCATTCTTCATGCACGGCATGGAGATTCACACCGCTGTGCAGTACGGCCTGCCTGTCACGTTTCTGCTGTTCGACAACCACGCGCATGCGATGTGCGTGACTCGAGAGCAGCTGTTATACAACGACCTCTACAGCTACAACCGCTTCGGCCCGAGCCGGCTCGGAGCGGGCCTGGCGGCCATGTTCCCCGGGCTGTCGTCGGTCGACGTCGACGCGATCGACGATCTGCCGACGGCGTTGCAGGCCGCGCTCGACATCGACGGACCGTCGGTCATCGCGGTCGAGTGTTCGGCAGACGAAATCCCGCCATTCGCAAACTTTCTCGGCAAAGCAGCCGTGAAGAATCCCGTTATCGCAGAGGAGATCAGTTCCCATGTCGTTGCCCGCGCTTGATGACATCACTGCCCACCGAGGCACAGTCGAACCGATCGATGGGGTTATCCGCGTCGAGACGTCGCCGAGGGAGAAGGCCACACCGATCATCATGGAGATGATGCGGTCGGTCTACCCGCATGACGAAGTATTCGGAACGTATTGCACGGTCAATGATTACATCGACTGTCCGCCCGACGAGCTGTTCGACTACATGGCCGACACCCGCTGCCTGGAGGAGTGGACGTACAGCCTGCGGGGCTTCGCTCCGACCGAGGAGCCGGGCCTGTGGGTGGCCTACGACAAACTCGGCGGGCCGAAGGGCAGCCCGATCTTCACCCGCACGGTCGCCAACAAGGAGGCCCGCACGGTCGACTACCACTGCGCATGGGACCAGGGCAAGCATCTGTGGATGATCTACCTGATGCGCATCGTCGACGCGCAGGTGGTATTCGACAAGCCGGGTTCGGTCGTGCTGTGGACCAACTGTCACCACCCGTTCTATGACAAGAACCCCTATCCGGAGACCGCGCCGCCGCAACGTCCGGTATGGGTCGGCGATTTCTGGGACATGTTCGGACCCGGCCATCTGCTGGAAATGAAGAACCTCAAGGCAATCGCCGAATACCGGCACCACAACGGCTTGCCGGTGACACCGGCATGGATGAAGTGAGGACACGACAATGACCGTCAGCCTGCTCGATATCTCGACATACCTGCCCGGGGAACCGGTGCCCGCCGACTACTACGCCGGGTTCGCCGAATCCGACGACCTGCGCGAGAACGTGATGTTCAAGGCGCCGAAGTTCCGCCACCACGTCGGCAAGGACGAAACGGCCATCGACATGGTGGAACGGGCCGCCGCGGGCCTCATCGAGCGCCACGGCCAAGACACCATTGCGAACGTGGACATCCTGATCACCCACGTCCAGCTGCCGGACGTGCCGTTCTACGGTGGCGGTGGCGGGATGGCGAATCGCCTTGGCATGAAACCGAATTGGGTGCTCGACTTGCACAACGGCGGCTGTGCGGCGTTCGTGCTGGGAATGAAGGTGGCCCGCACTCTGATCGAGGCGGGGCAGGGGGAGACGGCACTCGTCGCCGTCGCGCAGAACGCAGCAGGCACCATCTTCGACCAGGAGACCATCCGCCCGAAGGCGCAGGCCTCGGTGCCCGGCGACGGTGCCGCCGTGGGTCTGGTCGCGCTGTCGGACAAGTCGCCGATCCTCGACATCGAATGCCGTACCTTCGGCGAATTCGCGGGCGACATGGCGATCTCCATGGAACCGGCCCGCAAGTGGTGGCAGGCCGGTCCCGGCGAAGGCTCCATCGGTTTCACCGAAAGCAAGATCACCAAGGTGCTGGCCCGTGGCAACCGTCAGGTGCCCGAGGTGGCATACGCGGTCTGCGACCGAATCGGCATCAAGCCCAAGGATCTCGACCTTCTGGTCACCAACCAGCCGAACAGGGCCTTCCTGCGCAACTGGCGTGACGCGCTGGAACTGCCCAAAGAGCGACATCGCGACACCTTCGAGCAGTGCGGCAACCTGTTCGCCGCAGGCATTCCGGTCAATCTCGAGCGGGCCATATCCGATGGCCAACTCAAGAAGGGTGACGTCGCAATGATGGCCGCCTTCGCGCACGCGGGAGACTTCGCAGGCGCGGCCGCGATCAAGTGGGGCGGTCGGGACTGATGAGCTCGCCAAGAGGGGACCTCACCGAGGCGGTCTCGGCGCTGCCGAGCGCGGTGAACCCGTTCGCGTTGTCGCTCAACGAGAATCCGTTTCCGCCGCTGCCGGGAGTGCGGTCGGCGCTGACCGAATCCGTCGACGTGGCGAACCGGTACCCGGAGTTCCTGCCCGAACGGCTGCGCGCGTTGATCGCAGGCCACGTGGGGGTGCGCGAGGAACAGGTGGTGATCGGCGCAGGCGCCACCGGGGTGATCATGCAGGTGTTGAGCGCGGTGACGAGCCCGGGCGACCGCATTGTGATGACGTCGCCGACATTCGACGGCTATCCGATCTTCGCCCAGATGGCCCGGCTGATTTCGGTCACTGTGCCGCTGGACGAGCACGGCCACCACGACCTCGACGCCATGGCCGAGGCGGCAAGCCAGGCGCGGGTCGTGGTGGTGTGCCGTCCGCACAATCCGACCGGCACCATCGAGCCTGCCGCCGACATCGAGCTGTTCCTGCAACGGGTGCCGTCGGACACTGTCGTGCTGCTTGACGAGGCCTATGTCGAGTTCCTTGCCCCCGAGCATCGGATCGATGCCCTCTCGTTGATCGAGCGGTTCCCCAATGTGGTGGTGCTGCGCACCTTTTCGAAGGCGTACGGGCTGGCCGGACTGCGGATCGGATACGGCTTCTGCGCACCTGATCTAGCCAGAAGCCTGTGGACGATGCAGCTGCCGTTCGGTATGGGCATCACCGGCCTGGTGGCGGTCGCCGCCTCCTATGATGCGGAAAGTCAGCTGCAGCAACGGATCCGGATGATCGCTTCGGAGCGACGCTACCTGCGGATGCGGCTGCATTCGATGGGGGTGTACAGCACAGACGGACACGCCAACTTCGTGTATCTGCCCGCTAACAGTCGGCCGTGGCGACAGTTCTTCGAGAACACCGGTCTGCAGGTCCGTGACTACGCCGATGGCAGCGTGCGGATCACTGTGGGTAACCGGCAGTCCACCAGAGCGGTGCTCAGAGCTCTGGAGCCATTCGCGTCACGCTGAAAGTCCGTCGTTCCGTCCGCGGGCTGCGGTATGAAGAGGCGTGGCCTCAGAACCGTCTGCGGACCCGCATAAGCGAGACCCCATCGACCTTGCGCGTGCCAACTGGGAACGTGCTGGGTGGGGTGACGTCGCGAACGGGATGGTCGCGGTCACGTCGGTGATGCGGGCACACCAGATTCTGCTGGCCCGCGTGGAGAACGCGTTGCGACCGTATGACCTCAGCTTCGCGCGCTACGAACTGCTGCGGCTGCTGGCGTTCAGCCGTAACGGCGCGCTGCCGATCACCAAGGCGTCAGACCGGTTGCAGGTGCACGTCACCAGCGTGACGCACGCTATCCGTCGACTGGAGGCACACGGTCTTGTGACGCGGCTGCCCCATCCGACCGACGGCCGCACCACGCTGGTACAGATCACCGATCTCGGCCGTTCCACGGTCGAGGACGCCACCGTGACGCTCAACAAGGATGTCTTCGCCGACGTCGGCGTCTCCGACGACGAATCACGCGCGCTGGCCGCCGCAATCGAAACGTTGCGGCGCAACGCCGGCGACTTCTAATACTGTCAGACCTACGCGGTACTATTCGAACATGCGTTCGATGGTCACGGTTGACGAGGTCGAGTCGCGGCTGGCTGCGCTTCAATCGGCCGTGGCTGACCTGGTGGACCTACCGTGGGGCGACGTGCCGATCGACGGTGCCGACGCGGTCGTCGTCGGGGTCGAGTCGGCGCAACGGACGTTGTCGATGGTCGGCTACGCCGCACTGGATCGGTTGCGCAGGGATCAGCCGCCAGGCCGTGGACGGCGGTTGCGTGACCATCTCGCCAATGGGCTGCACATCTCGGCGACCGAGGCAGCCGCTCGCATCGCGGCCGCCGCCGACCTTGCCGGCGAAGAGCCGGTCTTGCCCGACACTGCGGGGGCGGCGCGGCACGGGTTGATCGGATCAGAGCATGTTCGCATCATCCGCGACACCATCGACAAGCTGCCCGACACCGCGAGCAAAACCGAGCGTGCCCGTTTCGATTTAGAGCTTGCCGCCATTGCCATTGCCGAACGGCCCGAGGTGCTGCGCCGCGAAGCGGCGCTGTTGCTGGCCGAATACGACGCTACCCGAGACGATCCGGTGACCCGTGAGCGTAGCCGCGCTGCAAGACGCGAAGTCATCCTCGGGCCGCAGGACGCCGACGGCATGAGCCGCGGGCGGTTCTGTCTGGATCCCGAGGCGCGCGCCTATATGGAGATCGTGTTGGCAAAGCTGGCGCGGCCCGGAATGTGCAATGCCGCTGACCCGATACCTGCCGTCGACGGTGAACCCGACCCGTTCGCCGCCGCAGGAGATCTGAGAACCACAGGTCAGCGCAACCATGACGCGGTGAAGGCGGCTATGCGTGCGCTGCTGGCCTCAGGTGATCTGGGAAAGCACCGCGGACTTCCGGTCACCGCGATAGTGACGATGACCCTCGAACAGTTGCAATCGGCTTCCGGCGTAGCAATGACCGGCGGCGGATCGACAGTCCCGATGGAGGTCGCGCTGCGGATGGCCGCCCACGCACACCACTACCTCTACATCTATGACGAGAAATGCGGCCGGCCACTGTTTCTCGGCCGCAGCCAACGGCTTGCGTCGTCCGATCAACGAATCGTGTTGCACGCCGTCGACAGTGGCTGCACGGTGCCAGGTTGCGACCAACCGGCATACAACTGCGAAGTGCACCACCTCATCGAATGGTCGCTTAATGGAACCACCGACATCGACCGGCTCACGCTCACGTGTCAGGACGGAAATCTGTCGGCGGGCCCGTCCGACGCGCAATGGCAGGCACGCCGCCGCTACGACAAAGAATCACTTGGTCAAACGCTCTGGTATCCACCCAAATCCGTCGACCCGAGTCGACAACCGAAAGCAAACTGGCTACACCGCCGACCGAAGCGACCCAGACCCGAGCCGGAGGCGGCATAGCCGCTAATCCGCGACGTTCGGCAGCGGGATCGTCGCCGTGACAGCCGTCCCCGCGCCCGGTCGCGAGCGGATGTTCAGCCGTCCTCCGACGATCTCGGCCCGTTCGGCCATCGACAGCAGGCCATAGCCACCCATCTCGTCACTGCCCAACGGATGCTCGAAGGTGTCGAAACCCACTCCGTCGTCGACGATTTCGAGTCGTGCCGTCTCATCGTCCGCCGCGAACGTCAGCCGCGCCGTCGACGCGCCCGCGTGCTTGACGACGTTCTGCAGGCACTCCTGGGCGATGCGGTACAACGCTATTTCGATGTGGTCTGGCAGTCGCGTTTCGGTGACTTCGACGTGGACTTCGATCTGCGGGATCGAACGGGCCAGGCTGGTCAGCCCACCCGCCAGGCCGAGGTCATCGAGCACCGGCGGCCGCAGTCCGCCGATCGCGGCGCGGGCTTCCTGCAGCG
Organism: uncultured Actinomycetota bacterium; assembly: GCA_963822305.1. Taxonomy (GTDB): domain Bacteria; phylum Actinomycetota; class Actinomycetes; order Mycobacteriales; family Mycobacteriaceae; genus Mycobacterium. The sequence continues at coordinate 50,821 of CAWGHF010000019.1, forward strand.
TCAGGTCGACCAGTTCCCTTGCCATGCCGAGCTGCTCGGCCATGGCGGCCGGATCGGTTTCCGCAGCGCGCGTCGCCGCGTCGAGCCGGTAGGACAACGTGATCAATCGCTGGGAGATGCCGTCGTGGATGTCGCCGGCCAGCCGGCGGCGCTCGAGCTCCTGCGCCTCGATGACCTGCTCGACGAAGTTCTCGTGTGCGCGTTCGCGGACCACCAACTGGCGGTGCAGCCGCGCCTGGTGCAGGGCACCGGCGATGAGCCGACCGATCACCAGAAGTAGTTCCACGTCACCGGCGGTGAACTCGCGCCGTTCGACGGTGTGCACGTTGAGCACCCCGACGAGACCGCCGGGATCGGTCTCCATCGGCACCGACACCATCGACGTGAAGTCGGACCCGCGGAGGGACTGGAACGGCATGTACCGCGGATCGGACTCCTTGTCGTGGGTGATGACGACGGCCTCGCGGTGACTGGCCACCCAACCCGTGACGCCGGTACCCAGCGGCAGTCGGATCTTGCCGACCTCGGAGTCGAACGGGGGCGTCGCCCCGGCCAGCGTCAGCGAGCGGTCGCTGTCGTCGAGCACATGCACAAAGCAGACGTCGGTGGCGGTGGCCGCGGTGATCATCCTGGCGGCCGCGGCGGCGAGCGGTTCGACGCCAGGACCACTGGACGCCGCCTGGATCAACTCCCGCAGCAGCGCGAGCTCACGATCCGCATCGACGACGTCGCGAACGGCGTTGGGGCGCAGAGGGCCTCCTCCAACTGGACTCATTGGTAGATACCTTCCCGCAATGCGGTCGCCACAGCGCCGGTTCGGTCGCTGACGCCGAGCTTGCGGTAGATCGACCGCAGGTGCGTCTTCACGGTTTCGTCGCCGATCACCAGCTTGCTGGCGATGCCGCGGTTGGACAGGCCGTTGACGACATAGGAGAGGATTTCGCTCTCTCGCTGGGTGAGGCCCTGACGTGCTCCGGGCCAGAACTCGTCGCGTTGCATCCTTGCCGCGGTATCGGCCGCCCTGGCCGCCATGCTCGGATCGATCGCGGTTGCGCCGCCGTGCACGAACTCCAGCTGGCGCACCAGCTCGTCACTGCTGATGCTTTTCAACAGATAGCCCGACGCGCCGACCCGCAGCGCCTGAAACAGGTACTGCTCATCGTCGTAGACCGACAGCATGACGACCTTGCGGTCCGACCGCCGCTGGCGAAGCGTCTGGCACAGGTCCAAGCCGCTGGAACCCTGCATGCGCACATCGGAGAGCACGACGTCGGGATCGAGTTCGTCGACCACGCTGAGCGCCCGCTCAGCACCCACGGCCTGCCCGACCACGGTCACCCGGTCGGAGAAGGCAGCGAGCATCGCCTTGAGACCCTCGATGACCATTTCGTGATCGTCTACCAGGACGATTCGCACTGGTCCGGAGGCGAGCGGACTGTCGGACGCCATGGCAACACCTTAGGACCGGCGCTCATCGGGGTTACCCAACTTGGCCTGGCCAATCCCCCGAATGGGGGAGGCTGGGCACCTGTGCTCTGGGTCACCCTTATCAACGTGCCTATGACACAGCCCAAGACTTGGCGTGCCGGTCGATTCTGGTGGGATTGCAATTCACCGGTCGGCGCCGACGTGAATCCGCTCCGTGCACTGGTCTTCGACCTCGACGCCCTCGCCGATGTCGAATGCGAGGGGCACCGCCTGGCCTATAACGCCGCGTTCGCCGCGCACGGCTTGAACTTCGAGTGGTCCGTCGCGCGGTACCGCAAGCTGCTGGCGCTGACCGACGAACGTCAGCGGATCACGGCCGAATTGCGCAAGCGCGGCGTCTCCACCGAGTCAGACGTGCTGACCAAGTTGCTCGCCGATGACATCTACACGACCAAGACGATGATGCTCGACGAGATGATCCTCGACGCGGACCTGACGCCGCGGCCCGGTCTGGTCGATCTCGTCATGGAAGCTTTCACCGCCGGCGTGGTGGTGAGCGTCGTTGCAGGTGGCCAGCGAAGCTGGGTGGAGCCGTTGGTGCGACAACTGGTCGGCGACGGTGTCGTCGAAACGGTGGTGACCGCCGACGATGTCAAGAAGCCCATGCCGGATCCCGAGGCTTTCCGTACCGCACTGTGGGAGCTCGGGATACCCGCGGAGAACGCGCTCGCCGTCACGGGTTCCGCTTCGGGGCTGCGCGCGGCGACCTCCACGGGTCTGGCCACCGCGGTCATCACCGGCGACGGCGCGCCTGACATCCCCGCCGCTGTGGCGGTCCGGCCGGACTACGCAGGCAGCGAGCCGATGCGGATCGCGGATTGTCGACGGCTGCATGGCCGTTGGTATGCGGCGCACAAGCCGGCCGACGCCGCTTAGATTTTCGACGTAAACCGGGCCGTCGCGTTTTCAGCGATAGGTTCAGCTGCCGCGCAGCAGTTCGATCACCGCGCTGAAGTCCTTGTCGGCGTGGTCGGCGGCGTACTTCGCGTAGATCTCTGCTGCGTGGCTACCCAGGGGAGCGGTTGACCCCGTCGAGCTCACCGCGTCCATCGCCAGGCCGAGATCCTTGTTCATCAGCGCGGTCGCGAAGCCCGGCTTGAAGTCGTTGTTGGCAGGCGAGGTCGGGACCGGACCGGGCACCGGGCAGTTGGTGTGCACCGACCAGCAGTTGCCCGTGGCACCAGTGATCACATCGAAGAGCGACTGCGCCGACAGGCCGAGCTTCTCGGCCAGCACGAAGGCTTCCCCGACGGCGATCTGCTGCACTGCGAGCACCATGTTGTTGCACAGCTTGGCGCTCTGGCCATTGCCGGAGCCGCCGCAGTGGATGATCTTGCCCGCCAACGGTTCCAGCACCGGACGCGCGCGTTCGACGGCCTCGTCCTCGCCGCCGACCATGAACGCGAGCGTGCCAGCGGTAGCGCCCTTGACGCCGCCCGACACCGGGGCGTCGAGTTGCGCGAACCCTTGCTCGATGGCCTGCTTGTGGATGTCGCGGGCGTCGGCCACCGAGATGGTCGACGTGTCGATGAACAGCGCACCGGCCTTCGCCGCGGGCAGCACCTCGTCGTAACAAGCCTTGACGACCGCGCCGTTGGGCAGCGAGCTGATCACGACGTCGGCATCGGCCACCGCCGCGGCGCCGGAGTCGAAGGCCGTGACGCCCTTGGCTTTCGCCGCTTCCTTGAGGGCGGGCACCGGGTCGAAGCCGTGCACGGTGTGCCCGGCGGCGACCAGGTTCGCAGCCATCGGTCCGCCCATGTTGCCCAGTCCCAGGAACGCGATGTTCATGCCTCGGCTCCCACTCGCTCCGGTCCTCGCTCGTTCCTCGCTGCGATCCTCACTCGTGCTCGCCTTCGAGTGTTCATGCACGGACCTTTCTATGCAGAGGCGCGGGCCCGGGCGGCTTCGGCCCGACCGATGACCACGCGCATGATTTCGTTGGTTCCCTCGAGGATTCGGTGCACCCGCAGATCGCGGACGATCTTCTCCAGCCCGTACTCGTTGAGATAGCCGTAGCCGCCGTGCAGCTGTAGCGCCTGATCGGCGACGTCGAAGCAGGCGTCGGTGACGTAGCGCTTCGCCATCGCGCACAGCTCCACCTTGTCGGGGTGGTTATCGTCCAGCGCAGTTGCCGCTCTCCACAACAGCGTTCGCGACGTCTCCAGCGCCGTGGCCATGTCGGCGAGTGAGAACCGGATCGTCGGCTCGTCGAGAAGCGCGCCGCCGAACGCCTGCCGGTCGGCCAGATAGCCCGCCGCCTTGTCGTAGGCCGCCTGGGCGCCGCCCAGCGAGCACGCCGCGATGTTGATCCGGCCGCCGTTGAGGCCGTTCATCGCGATGGAGAAGCCGGTGCCCTCGCCCTCGGCGCCGCCGAGCATCGCATCGACCGGAACCCGGACGCCCTCGAAGATGACCTGTGCGGTGGGCTGGGCGTGCCAGCCCATCTTCTCCTCGTTCGCGCCGAAACTGAGCCCCGGAGTGCCCTTTTCGACAATGAACGCCGAAATCCCGCGGGGTCCGTCACCGCCGGTTCGGGCCATCACGACGTAGACGTCGGACTCGCCTGCGCCGGAGATGAACTGCTTGACCCCGTCGAGCACATAGTGGTCGCCGTCCCGGACAGCCTTCGTGCGCAATGCGCCGGCATCCGATCCCGCGCCCGGCTCGGTCAAGCAGTAACTGGCGATGGCCTCCATCGACGCAAGCTTGGGCACCCACGACTTGCGTTGTTCGTGCGTGCCGTAGGTGTCGACCATCCACGAGCACATGTTGTGGATGGACAGGAACGCCGCGACCGTCGGATCGGCGGCGGCCAACTGCTCGAAGATGCGGACGGCGTCGATGCGGCGCAGGCCGCTGCCGCCGGCGTCTTCACCGCAGTAGATCGCCGCCATACCCAACTCGGCAGCCTCACGCAGCTCGTCGACCGGAAAGTGATGCGACTTGTCCCACTCCAACGCATTTGGGGCAAGGCGCTTTTCGGCGAACGCCGCCGCCGTTTCGGCGATCACGCGTTCGTCGTCGTCCAGGCCGAAGGTGTTCATTTACTTCATCGTCGGGATGACGAACTCGGCGCCGTGACTGCCTGCGGGCCAACGTTGGGTAACCGTCTTGACCTTCGTGTAGAAGATGATCGACGACGGTCCGTGTTGGTTGAGGTCACCGAAGCCGGAGCGCTTCCAGCCGCCGAAGGTGTGGTAGGCCACCGGAACCGGAATCGGCACGTTCACGCCGACCATGCCGACCTGAACCCGGGACACGAAGTCGCGTGCGGTGTCGCCGTCGCGGGTGAAAATTGCGACGCCGTTGCCGTACTCATGTTCGGTGGGCAGCCGCAATGCCTCTTCGTAGTCGTCGGCGCGCACGATGCACAACACCGGGCCGAAGATCTCGTCGGTGTAGATCGACATGTCGCTGGTGACGTGGTCGAACAGGGTGGGGCCAATGAAGTAGCCCTTTGACAGGTCAGCCTCATCGAAAGTCAGTTCGTCAGTGGCGCGTTCGCGTCCGTCGACGACAGCTTCCGCGCCTGCCTCGACACCTTGGGCGATGTAGTCGCGCACCCGCTGCAGGGCCGCCTCGGTAACCAATGGGCCGTAGTCGGCCTTGGGGTCAAGGCTGTGGCCGACGCGCAACTGGTTGACGCGCTCGACGAGCCTGGCGCGCAATCGGTTTGCGGTCTCTTCGCCGACGGGCACCGCGACACTGATGGCCATGCACCGCTCGCCCGCGCTTCCGTAGCCCGCGCCGATCAGCGCATCGACGGCGTTGTCGAGGTCGGCGTCAGGCATCACGATCATGTGGTTCTTTGCGCCCCCGAAGCACTGTGCGCGCTTGCCGTGCGCCGCGGCGTTCGAGTAGATGTATTGTGCGATGTCGGAGCTGCCGACGAAACCGACGGCCTGGATCTCCGGATGCTCGAGAATGGCGTCGACGGCTTCCTTGTCACCGTGTACGACCTGGAACACGCCGGGGGGCAGGCCCGCCTCGACGAACAACTCGGCCAGCCGTACCGGCACCGACGGGTCACGTTCGCTGGGCTTGAGAATGAACGCGTTGCCGCACGCCAGCGCGGGACCCGCCTTCCACAGCGGGATCATCGCCGGGAAGTTGAACGGGGTGATGCCTGCGACCACGCCGAGCGGCTGACGCAGCGAGTAGACGTCGATGCCGGTGCCTGCGCCCTCGGTGAATTCACCCTTGAGCAGGTGGGGGATGCCGACCGCGAACTCGATGACCTCGATACCGCGCTGAATGTCACCCTTGGAGTCCGCGACGGTCTTGCCGTGTTCGAGTGAGAGCAGCTCGGCCAGTTCGTCGATGTTCTGCGTTGACCAGGTCGACGAACTTCATCATCACGCGGGCCCGACGCTGCGGGTTCCACGCGCCCCATTCCTTCTGCGCTTCGACGGCCGAAGCCACCGCGGTGTCGACGTCGGCGGCGGAGGCCATCAGGACCTGGGCCTGTACTTCGCCGGTGCTTGGGTTCATCACGTCGGCGGTTCGGGTCGACGCCAGGTTGCTGCGGCGGCCGTCGATGAAATGTTGAATCTGTGTGCTCATGAGCGGGTCCCTCGACAGAATTTCGGAATACTAGGACATCCTAGTAACGGGCGGCTGGCGTTGGCAAGGGCCCCTGAAGTGGCCGATCAGCCGAGTTCGGCGAGCGTGACGGTTCACACATCCGTTTGCATTCCGCCCCCTCCGCCGCCGTCGTCAATTACGGTCCTCTGATGGGCACACCAAGGGCATATATGACGGCGGTCGTAGCGGGCGCGATGACGGCGGGGGTCGCGGCGGCCGGAGTCGTGGCAGTGCCCGAGAAGGCTGACCCCGCCGACGTGGAGTTGGCAGTCACGATCTTCGATATCGACTGGACAATAGGCCCCTTGAGGATCATCCGGGAGCTCGCTATCACGGGGGGTCTCAACCCTCTTGAGGCAACCCTGACCCAGGAGGGTGGGAACACGTATAACCTGCCGGGTTTGAACACCCTGTATGACTCGACCTCCACCCAACACGTGGAGGCGAACCGCATTCCCGGCGAGTCCATCGAGTTCAGCTGGGACTCGGACCAGGGTGAGTCAGGCGGTTGGAACGTTCTCGGAGTCGCGGGTGGCGGATACGTGGTCGATAACCACAGGGACCTTTCCTTCACGCCGCTTCTTGGCGGCTCTAGGGGTATCGGTGCGGCCCTTGACGGCACGCTGTCGGAAGCCAACTACGACCGAAATGTGTCCTTTTTCGGCAGCAATCTCGACCTTGCCGGTAGTCGGACTCTCGCCGACTTCGACGGTGAACTGGCGCTGATGCCCTTCGACGGGTTCAAGGCTGTTGGCGGCGGGACCCTGATCGACACGACGCCCGCTGCAACCTTCAACCTGGGCTCTTTGACTGGCTCTGCGGGTGGCCACGGCGGCATCAGTGGCGACGGCGGCCTCTGTTTAGGCTCGGCCCAGGCGAGTTGCGACGGCAGGATCTCGTACTTGACTGTGGGCGCTCCCGTGAGTGGCGACGTGACAGATCGGCAGCCGAGAGATCTTCTCGGCAGACTTTGAGACGAACGAGGTCGCCATCGAACTACGACCGGGTCAGTTCTCCGTCACGGGCGCGGTCGGCGGCACTTTCTCGATCGGGTCGCTGGATATCGGACGACCGATTCCGATCGATTTCCACTTCCCGAACAATTCCGCGGTGACATCGCTGAGCAATGAGCGTCAGACGGAAACGGTGCGGAATTCGCTTATGGCCGTCCCGCGAAAGTCGGGCTCCGACAACGAAACCGGCTCAACCGGTCGTCACGCAGCCGGGGATGCGGTGAACAATGCAGTTGCCGACGTCAAGACCGCCGTCAACAAGGCGCTGAATTCGAAGCCGCGGCACGCCAAGCCGGCGTCGAAGGACTGACGCCGACGCCACGTCAGTTCGGCGGTACGAAGGGCTGCGGGTAGACGGGCGGTATTGGTCCCTGGGTGATGAGCGGTGGGAGGGCTAGCTGAAATCTCCCAGCAGGAATTGGTCGAAGACCCGATCGTGTTCGATCGCGAACGCTTCGTCGAACGTGACGCCCGCATTCGAGACCAGATAGCGCTTTGTGGCTTCGAGCGCGGGCTGCGGTGCCTCGGCCATTACCCGAGCCGTCGCCTTCGCTTCGGTCTCGAGGCGCTCGGCGTCCACGATCGCGTTCACCAGGCCGATCCGGTGCGCCTCGGCCGCGTCGACCTTTCGGCCGGTCAGGCACAGTTCGCGTGCGATGCCTGCGCCGACGATCCACTGCAACGGGGTGAAGAGCGGGGGAGCACCGAACTTGATCTCCGGATGGGCGAAGACGGCCTCCGGCGTCGCGATGCGTATGTCGCACAACAGGCAGAGGTCGAACCCGCCACCGAATGCGGGGCCGTTGACGGCGGCTATCACCGGCTTGGGGAATTGCCACACAGCGAGGTGATAGCGGTGCGAACTGTCGCGAATCGTCTTGGCCAGTCTCGGGCTTCGCGAACTCCTTGAGGTCGAAGCCCGCGCAGAAGGTGCTGCCCGCCGCCGTCAGGACGACGACGCGCACGCGATCGTCGGTCGTCCACGCCTCGAGGGTGTCGCTGATCGCGTCGCGCATCGCGATGGACAGCGCGTTCCGTCGCTCTGGCTGATCGAGCCGCAGCGTCGCGATGCCGTCGGGATGAATCTCTGCCGTCAGCATGCTGCTGCACGCTACTCATCGAGACTGCGGGCAGATCGTGAATTCGCCGGAAATTGCGATCTCCCCGCAGGCTCGGGAGACGAGCTAGGAGCTGCGGCGGCGAAGGTCGTCGACGAACGCCTCGGTGTCCTCCCACGTCGGCAACAGGCCTGCGGCCTTGACCTCGTCGAGTGTCGGTGCTTCGGCGTCGCGAACGGAGAGCACGTGATCAGTGCCAGGCCACTGGATGTCCAGCGCAGGATCGGTGGCCCGGATGGTGTGCTCGCGGGCCGGCTCGTAACCCGCCGAGCAGAGGTACATCACCGTCGAATCTTCGTACAGCGCTTGGAAGCCGTGCGCCAAGCCTTCGCTGATGTACACCGAGCGACGGCTGCGGTCGTCGAGCAGAACCGAGTCCCATTGCCCGAATGTCGGTGAGCCGACACGGATGTCGACCACGACGTCGAAGACGGCGCCGCGAGGACACGTTACGTACTTCGCCTGACTCGGCGGCAGCTGCGCGAAGTGCAGCCCCCGAAGCACGCCCGCCGCCGACACCGAGCAGTTCGCCTGACGCAGGTCCAGCCGATGCCCGGTGAACTCTTGGAACTCGGCATCGGTGAACCACTCATAGAACACGCCGCGGTCGTCGGCGTGCAGCTGCGGTGTGAGCTCCCAAGCTCCGGGGACAGCGAGTTCGCGTACCTGCATGTCACTGACCGCGCTTCTGGTAGGCATCCTCGATGTCGTCTTTGATTGAACCCCACCATGATTCGTTGTCGCGATACCAGTCGATCGTCGCACGTAGGCCGTCGTCGAAGTCGGTGTGCTTGGGCTCCCAGCCGAGCTCGTCGCGCAGGGCAGTCGGGTCGATCGCGTACCGCAGGTCGTGGCCGACGCGGTCGACGACGTGGTCGAAGTCGTCGGGGTCGCGGTCCATCAACGCGAGAATCGACCTCATCACCGACAGGTTGTCGCGCTCGCCTTCCGCGCCGATCAGGTACGTGCGTCCGACCTCGCCGTCCTGCAGGATCCGCCACACCGCATCGTTGTGGTCGTCGACGTGAATCCAATCCCGCACGTTGGCGCCGCTGCCGTAGAGCTTTGGCCGTCTGCCGGTCAGCACGTTGGTGATCTGGCGCGGGATGAACTTCTCCACGTGCTGGTATGGCCCATAGTTGTTGGAGCAGTTGGAAATCGTCGCACGCACGCCGTAGGACCGCACCCACGCCCGCACCAACATGTCGGCCGCCGCCTTGGTGGCTGAGTACGGGCTCGACGGGTTGTACGGTGTGCCTTCGGTGAACCGGCCCGGTTGGTCAAGCGGCAAATCGCCGTACACCTCGTCGGTCGAGATGTGGTGCAGCCGCACCCCGTGCCGGCGCACCGCCTCCAACACCGTGTAGGTCCCGACGACGTTGGAGTGCAGGAACGGTTCGGGGTCGGCCAGCGCGTTGTCGACGTGCGTCTCCGCGGCGAAGTGCACGACTGCGTCGCATTCGGCGACGAGCTTCGTCACCAGCTCGGCGTCGGCGATGTCGCCCTGCACCAGGCGGATGTCGTCCTCGACCGGCGCCAGCGATTCACGGCTGCCGGCATAGGTGAGTGCGTCGAGCACCGTCACCGCATGCTCACCCACCGCGCCGTGCACGAAGTTGGCGCCGATGAACCCCGCGCCGCCCGTGACCAGCAATCGCATGGATCTACCGTAGCGGTCGAAGGCTTTCTAGCCCTTCAGCCCCAACGGCCCTGCCAGCTCGGTGAGCGTCGGCAGCAGTTTGTCCCAGCCGCCGAGCACCTGGATGGTGACGTGGTCCGCACCGGCCTGCAGGTGCTGGTTGAGCCGGGCCGCGATGTCGTCGGGCGAGCCGTAGGCGACCACCGCGTCGATCAGCCGGTCGCTACCGGGCTTGGCGACGTCCTTGTCGGTGAACCCGAGCCGCTTCCAGCTGTTCAGGTAGTTGCTCAGGTTCAGGTAGAAGTCGACGGTGTTCCTACCGATCTCGCGCGCTTCGTCCGCATCGGTGGTCAGCACCACCTTGTGCTCGGGCGCCAAATACACAGAGGGACCGATCAATTCGCGTGCCGAGCCGGTGTGCTCCGGTGTCGTCAGGTACGGATGCGCGCCCGCGCTGCGTTGGGCGGCGAGCTTGAGCACCCTCGGCCCCAGCGCCGCGACCACCCGGCGGCTGGTGGGCACCTTGGCGGCGTCCAGCACGTCAAGGTACTCGACCAGCACGTCGTAGGGCTTTCGGTACTCGTCGGTGTGCTCCGGATGACCGATGCCGATGCCGAGCAGGAACCGGCCCGGGTAGGCGTTCTCGACGCGGTGGTAGGCCTCGGCGACCTCCTTGGCAGGGGCGGTCCACACATTGACGATGCCCGTGGCCACCTGCAGCGACTCGGTCTTTTCGAGGATCGGCTCGACGTAATTGAGGTCTCCCGCCGGTGACCCGCCGACCCAGATCGCGCCGTACCCCAGCTTCTCGATCTCGACGGCTTGCTCGGGCTTGGGCGTCCCGAATGTCCACACGCCGTAGCGACCGAGGTCTGGCTTGAGTTGGACAGCGTCAGTCATGCGGGTCCCCCTGTTGTCCGAAGATTCACTGCAGGCCGAGCGGTCCGGCGAGTTCGGCGAGCGCAGACACCAGCTTGTCAGGTCCGGTAAGCACCTGCACAGGCACGTGGTCGGCTCCGGCGCTGATGTGCTCCTTCAACCGCGCCGCGATCTCATCGGGCGTGCCGTAGGCGACGACGGCGTCGACCAGGCGGTCGCTTCCCGGCTTGGCCACGTCCTCGTCGGTGAAGCCCAGTCGCTTCCAGCTGTTCAAGTAGTTGGCGAGGTTCAGGTAGATCTCGAGCGCCTTGCGGCCGGTGGCGCGGGCCTTCTCGGCGTCGGTGGTCAGCACCACCTTGTGCTCGGGCGCGATGAACGCGTCGGGGCCGATGAGCTCGCGCGCCTGTGCGGTGTGTTCGGGCGTTGTCAGATACGGGTGGGCACCGGCGCTGCGCCGCGCAGACAGCTTGAGCACCTGCGGGCCGAGCGCGGCGACCACGATGCGGTCCTTCGGTACGCCGTGCTGGTCGAGTTCATCGAGGTAGTCGCTCAGCGCGTCGTAGCGGCTTCTTGTACTCGGTGTGCGCCTCGGGGTGCCCGACGCCGATGCCGAGCAGGAAGCGACCGGGGTAGGCCTTCTCGATGCGGTGAAACGAATCGGCGACGGGGCCGGCCGCCGCGGTCCAGATGTTGACGATGCCGGTGGCCAGCTCAAGGTTGTCGGTGGCAGCCAGGATGGGGTCGATCCACTCGAGTTCGGCGGGCGGCGAGCCGCCTGCCCAGATGGCTCCGTAGCCGAGGGCCTCGATGTCCTTGAGCTGCTGCGGGGACACACTGCTGCCACTGCGAGTAGTGGCCGAATACGCCGAACTTGCCGAGCTGAGGTTTCGTCATGGTCGGGTCAACCTTGGCTCCGTGGGTGGCTATTCCGATCGGCGCGCAATGATCTGAACTATTCGGTTCCGGCCGCGGAAAGCTCACCGGGCGTCGGAGTCAGTGGGGGCGGCGCGACCAGCGGCAGGCACACGATGAAACGGGTGTCGCCCGGCTTGGACTGCACCGACATGTTTCCGCCGTGCTTCTCGACGACGATGCGCCAGGCGAGGTCGAGCCCGAGGCCGGTGCCTTCGCCGAACGGCTTGGTGGTGAAGAACGGTGTGAAGATCCGGCCGATGATGTCCTCGGGGATGCCGGGGCCGTCGTCGCAGATCTCCACGCGGATCATCTGCTCGTTCTCCCGCGCCGTGCGAATGGTCAGGGTGCCGTCGCCGTCCATCGCCTGGATCGCGTTGTCGATGAGATTCGTCCACACCTGGTTGAGATCGCCTGGGTAGCACTGCAATTCGGGCAGTGTCTTGTCCATGTCCTTAATGATGGTGACCGGCCTGCCCTTGCCCTGGTGCCCGATCTTGTCGCCGAACATCATGATCGTGCTGCGTAGCAGCTCGTGGACGTTGGCGCTCTGATAGGAGCCGCGGTCCATCTGCGAGTACTGCTTGGCCCCGGCGAGCAATGCCGAGATGCGCTTGCTGGCCTCGGCGATCTCGTTCATCCGCAGTTCGTTGTCGATGGTGTACTTCAGCCACCCGATTGCGCTCTGCAGCGACGCCGAGGCATCGACGTCGTCGATCAACGACGACACCCGCTCCAGCCAGTCGGTGTCCAGCCCGGCCTCTACGAATGTCGGTGCGTAGTCCCAGGCGCCGACGATGTCGTGGTCCTCCAGCCAGTCGCCGAGCTGGTCCTCGCGGTCGGACGCCTCGAGGGCGGAGAGTTCCACATCCTTGTTCTTGGCCACCTGCTCGGCGACCTGGTCCTGGATGTTGACCAGGACGCGCAACGCCTCGGGCGTGAACTTGGCTTCGGCCACCATCGCGAGCTTGTGCCGCATGTGGCCGACACCCTCGCGCAGATCGGCAACCGCGCGGGCCGTCGCCGCCGCCGGGTTGTTGAGCTGATGGGTGAGCCCGGCGGTGATGGTGCCCAGCGCCAGCAGTTTCTCGCGCTGACCGATGATCTGGCTCTGCCGCCTGCCGCCGACCTTGTGCCCTTCCAGCAGGTGCACGGCCATCGGGAACTGTGTCTGCATGAACCGCGCGAACGCGTCGGAGTCGAGGACGAAGCAACGCGACGGCTTGGTCAGCCGTACAGAGGCCTCATAGATGTGTTCCTCGCCTGGCACGTAGGCCGACCAGGCACCGAAATAGACGCCCCTTTGCGATGTTTGTCCGGTCTGAATGTCGACGCCGCCTGAGCGTTTCGACATGATCAGTTCGCCCTCGAGCATCACGTAAAAGCAGCTGGCGGGTTCACCTTCGACGCACAGTGGACCGGCCGGGAACGTCTCGATGCTGCCGTCCGCGCACAGCATGTCGAGCTGGACGTCGGTCAGATGTTCGAACAAGAACAGGGTGCGAAGCTCGTCACGCAGGCATTCCTCGCCCATCGATGGTCCTCTCTAGGCTTCCGCCAAATACCTGTGCACCAACATCACGGCCATCGACCCTTCGCCGACGGCGGCCGCAACCCGCTTCGCGGACTCCGAACGCACATCTCCTGCAACAAAGACACCGGGCACACTTGTTTCCAGGTGATGTGGCGGACGGTCGAGCGTCCAGCCGCTGACCTTCATCACATCCGGACCGGACAGCACAAAGCCGTAATCGTCACGGGCTATTCCCGCTTCCTCCAGCCAGTCGGTACGCGGTGTCGCGCCGATGAAGCAGCACATCCGGTCGCAGGTCACGGTCTCGGTCTGGTCGGTCCGCTTGTCGAGGAGCTCCAGGCCGGACAGGTGGCCGTCCGTCGCAACGGTGTTGACGACCTCGGTGCAGGTCCGGACCGTGATGTTCGGCGTCTTGAGGATCCGGTCGACGAGATACTGCGACATGCCGGCCTCCAGCGAGGGCCCGCGGATCAACATGGTGACCGACTTGGCCGTCTGCGACATGTACATCGCGGCCTGCCCGGCCGAGTTGGCACCACCGACGATGTAGACGTCCTCGCCCGCGCACTCAGTGTTGTCTGACACCGACGCGCCGTAGAACACGCCGCGGCCGACGAAGTTCACCTCGTCGGGATCGATGGGAGTGGCCCGGCACCCCGTGATCTCGAGTTCACGGTAGGCGACGCCCGTCGCGAGGATGACGGCCCGCGCGCCGATGGTGTTGTCGTCGCTGAGCTGGATGGAATGGGCGGCGCCAACGCCGTTGACGCCAAGCTTGAATGCCTCCTGGGTCGTGATGACCTCGGCGCCGAACTTTTCGGCCTGACGGCGGGCCGACGTGGTGAGCTCGGCACCGGAAACGCCCAGCGGAAAGCCGAGGTAGTTCTCGATCTTCGAACTGCGGCCCGCCTGCCCACCGGTGGAGGTCCTCTCGATCAGCACCGTCTTGAGACCCTCCGAGGCGCCGTACACCGCGGCGGCCAGGCCCGCGGGACCGCCGCCGATCACCGCGAGGTCGTACATCTCCAACTGCGGACTGGTCGACAGGCCGAGCAGAGTGGCCAGTTCGACGTCGGTCGGCTCGACCAGCGTCTCGCCCTTCTCGGTGATGACGACGGGCAGTCGGGTGCCGTCGAGGCCGGCGGCTTCGAGTAGCTGCTGACCCTTCGGCTCGTCGGCGTTGACGGCGCGGAACGAGTACTGATTGCGCGCCAGGAACTGCCGCACCTCCCAGGACCGCTCGCTGTAGCGGTGCACGATGACCTTGGTGTACGGCATCGCGCGGTCGCCCACCGCCTGCCATTCCTCGAGCAGCCCGTCGATGACCGGGTAGAGCTTCTCCTCGGGCGGATCCCATGGCTTGAGCAGGTAGTGGTCGAGGTCGACGACGTTGATGGCATCGATGGCCGCGTGGGTGTCGGCGTACGCCGTCAGCAGCACTCGTCGCGCCAGCGGGAAGAAGTCCATCGCCTTCTCGAGGAACTCGATGCCGCTCATCTGCGGCATCCGGTAGTCGGCGACGAACACCGCCACGGTGTCGCCGCGCAGCTTGAGTTCCTTGAGCGTTGCGAGAGCGTCTGCGCCGGACTCGGCCCGCACGATGCGGTACCGCTCGCCGTAGTGTCTACGAAGATCGCGGGCGACCGCGCGTGACACGGCAGGGTCATCGTCGACTGTGAGGATTGCGGGTCGTCTGGCCTGATTTCCGGGTTCAGTCATCGCGATCAATTATGCGCTCGTTGTCCAGCGGATATGCGGTCGAGAAGTTGACGCTGAGGTGGCCGTTCAGCGATTTTGGGGCACGCGGCCGAGCGGGTAGTATGGACCAACGGTGCGGTTTCCGCGCCGGCTCTTGCGTGCCCCAGTTCTGGAATTTCTAGCTACCGGCTCACGTTTTGAAGTCGGAGTGAATACTGCGCCGCCCGGCGCCAACTATCCAGACGGACACGGAGGATCTCCGAACAACAATGGCCAAGAAAGACGGTGCCATCGAGGTCGAGGGCCGCGTGGTCGAACCCCTGCCCAATGCGATGTTCCGCATTGAGCTGGAGAACGGACACAAGGTGCTCGCCCACATCAGCGGCAAGATGCGGCAGCACTACATCCGCATTCTGCCCGAGGACCGCGTGGTGGTGGAGTTGTCTCCCTACGACCTGTCCCGGGGCCGCATCGTTTATCGGTACAAGTAAGACCACGAGAAAAGAACAGGATCGACAAGCCGTGAAGGTGAACCCGAGCGTCAAGCCCATTTGCGATAAGTGCAGGGTGATCCGTCGGCATGGGCGGGTCATGGTGATCTGCTCCGATCCGCGTCACAAGCAGCGGCAGGGCTGACTCCCGACGAGCGCTTTGCGCGAGGAGCAGATAGACAAGCCCGCCACCCACAACTGAATGACGAAATCCCAGCACCACTGAGCGGAACGCCGCTCATCGACGTCCGGCACGGAGGCCGGACCCCACAAGACGAGGGAACGGGCTGGGATCAGACCTCCGCATAGAGAAGGAACACTGCCTGATGGCACGCCTAGTGGGCGTCGATCTCCCGCGCGATAAGCGCATGGAGATCGCGCTGACCTATATCTACGGCATCGGCCGTACCCGCTCCCAGGAGATCCTGGAAGCCACCGGCATCAGCCGGGACCTGCGCACCAAGGACCTGTCCGACGATCAGGTGACCCAGCTGCGCGACTACATCGAGGGCAACCTCAAGGTGGAGGGCGATCTGCGCCGCGAGGTGCAGGCCGATATCCGCCGCAAGATCGAGATCGGCTGCTACCAGGGCATTCGGCACCGCCGCGGCCTGCCGGTGCGCGGCCAGCGGACCAAGACCAATGCGCGCACCCGCAAGGGCCCCAAGCGCACCATCGCCGGCAAGAAGAAGGCCAGGTAACCGATGCCACCCGCAAAGAAGGGCGCAGCCGCCCCCAAGAAGGGTCAGAAGACCCGCCGCAGGGAAAAGAAGAACGTCCCGCACGGCGCCGCGCACATCAAGAGCACGTTCAACAACACCATCGTGTCGATCACCGATCCGCAGGGCAACGTCATCGCCTGGGCGTCGTCGGGCCATGTCGGCTTCAAGGGGTCGCGTAAGTCGACGCCGTTCGCCGCGCAGCTGGCCGCCGAGAACGCCGCCCGCAAGGCGCAGGAGCACGGCGTGAAGAAGGTCGACGTGTTCGTGAAGGGCCCGGGTTCGGGCCGCGAGACCGCCATCCGGTCGCTGCAGGCGGCCGGCCTCGAGGTCGGCGCGATTTCCGATGTCACCCCGCAGCCGCACAACGGCTGCCGTCCGCCCAAGCGGCGCCGGGTCTAGGGAGGAATAAGAAACTCATGGCTCGTTACACCGGACCCGCAACCCGCAAGTCGCGTCGCCTTGGCGTTGACCTCGTCGGCGGCGACCAAGCATTCGAGAAGCGGCCCTACCCGCCCGGCCAGCACGGCCGCGCGCGGATCAAGGAAAGCGAATACCGCCAGCAGCTGCAGGAGAAGCAGAAGGCCCGCTTCTCCTACGGCGTGATGGAGAAGCAGTTCCGCCGGTACTACGAGGAGGCCAACCGCCTCCCGGGCAAGACCGGCGACAACCTGCTGCGCATCCTGGAGAGCCGGCTGGACAACGTCGTGTACCGCGCCGGCCTGGCGCGCACTCGCCGGATGGCCCGCCAGCTGGTCAGCCACGGCCACTTCACCGTCAACGGTGTCAAGGTCGACATTCCGAGCTACCGCGTGTCGCAGTACGACATCATCGATATCAAAGATAAGTCGATCAACACGCTGCCGTTCGAGATTTCTCGTCAGACCGCGGGTGAGCGGCCGATCCCGGGATGGCTCCAGGTGGTCGGCGAACGCCAGCGCATCCTGGTGCACCAACTGCCGGAACGGGCGCAGATCGACGTGCCGCTCACCGAGCAGCTCATCGTCGAGCTCTACTCGAAGTAAGACTTTCCAACCGCCCGGATGGCGGTTGGGATACGCGACATCAAATAGCGGTTGTCGCGAAGGAGGAAAGAAACACCATGCTGATTTCTCAGCGACCCACATTGTCCGAAGAGGTCCTAGCCGAGGATCGCTCTCAGTTCGTCATCGAACCGTTGGAGCCCGGATTCGGTTACACCCTTGGCAATTCGCTTCGGCGCACGCTGCTGTCGTCGATCCCCGGTGCAGCGGTCACCAGCATTCGCATCGACGGCGTGCTGCACGAATTCACCACCGTTCCCGGTGTGAAGGAAGACGTCACCGACATCATCCTGAACCTCAAGGGTCTGGTCGTGTCCTCTGAGGAGGACGAGCCGGTCACCATGTACCTGCGCAAGCAGGGCCCCGGCGCGGTTACCGCGGGCGACATCGTTCCGCCTGCCGGTGTGACGGTGCACAACCCCGAAATGCACATCGCCACCCTGAACGACAAGGGCAAGCTGGAGGTCGAGCTCGTCGTCGAGCGTGGCCGCGGCTATGTCCCCGCCGTGCAGAACAAGGCGTCGGGCGCCGAAATCGGCCGTATCCCGGTCGATTCCATCTACTCGCCGGTGCTGAAGGTCACCTACAAGGTGGAGGCCACCCGCGTCGAGCAGCGCACCGACTTCGACAAGCTGATCCTGGACGTGGAGACCAAGAGCTCGATCACCGCTCGTGACGCGTTGGCGTCGGCGGGCAAGACGCTGGTCGAATTGTTCGGTCTGGCACGCGAACTCAACGTCGAGGCCGAGGGCATCGAGATCGGCCCGTCGCCCGCCGAGGCGGACCACATCGCGTCGTTCGCATTGCCGATCGACGATCTGGATCTCACGGTGCGGTCGTACAACTGCCTCAAGCGCGAGGGTGTGCACACGGTGGGCGAGCTCGTCGCCCGCACGGAGTCCGATCTGCTGGACATCCGCAACTTCGGCCAGAAGTCCATCGACGAGGTGAAGATCAAGCTGCATCAGCTCGGTCTCTCGCTGAAGGACAGCCCGGCCACGTTTGATCCTTCGGAGGTCGCAGGCTACGACGTCGCCACCGGCACGTGGAACAGCGATGCGAGCTACGAGCTGGACAACGACCAGGACTTCGCCGAAACCGAACAGCTCTAATCCAATCCGTCCCGGTCCTACCTGATACGGGGGCCGGCCCCATTTAGGAGATAGTCGCAATGCCCAAGCCCACCAAGGGCCGTCGCCTCGGCGGATCGTCCTCGCACCAGAAGGCGCTGCTGGCCAACCTGGCCACCTCGCTCTTCGAGCATGGCCGGATCAAGACCACCGAGCCCAAGGCGCGGGCGTTGCGGCCCTACGCGGAGAAGCTGATCACCCACGCCAAGAAGGGCACGCTGCACAATCGGCGTGAGGTGCTCAAGAAGATCCGGGACAAGGATGTCGTGCACACCTTGTTCGCCGAGATCGGGCCGTTCTACGCCGACCGCGCCGGCGGCTACACCCGCATCATCAAGGTGGAGGCGCGTCAGGGCGACAACGCCCCGATGGCCGTCATCGAGCTGGTGCGGGAGAAGACGGTGACGTCTGAGGCCAACCGTGCGCGTCGGAGCCGCGCTGGCGGCGACACTGGGTCCGGCGCGGGTGCGGCGAAGAAGGCTGCTCCGGTGGCGGCTGCGGCCGCACCGCAGGCTGCGGTCGAGCCGGAAGCCGCTGAGGGTCCGGATGCCGAGGAGACCTCGGTCGAGGGGGCCGAGGCTTCCGACGAGACCTCGGTCGAGGAGGTCAAGGCTGAGGACGAGGCGATCGCCGACGCCCAGACCGCTGAGGCTTCCGACGAGGCCTTGGCCGAGGAGACGAAAGCCGAAGCCGAGGTCGAGGAGGCCGAGGTTGAGAAGGCCGACGAAGCTGACTCCGACGAGGATGCCGACAAGTCCTAGCGACATGGGCGAGCGAGAAGCCGAAGGCGGATCGCGCATTAACGCCGTCGGGCCCGCCATCGAATCCGGTGGCGGGCTCGTTCGTCTCCGCCTCGACATCGCCTACGACGGGACGGAGTTCGCGGGCTGGGCGACGCAGGCCGGGCAGCGCACCGTCGCAGGCGTTCTCGACGAGGCGCTGGCGACGGTGTTCCGCACGCCGATGCAGCTTCGGGCGGCTGGACGCACCGACACCGGTGTACACGCCACCGGCCAGGTGGCTCACGTCGATGTGCCTGCCGACGCGATCCCGCACGCCTATCCGCGCACCCGGCGTCCCGAGGACGGCGAGTTCCTGCCGTTGGTGCGGCGGCTGTCGCGGCTGTTGCCATCCGAAATCAGGGTCAGCGACATCGTCCGGGCGCCAGCGGGTTTCGACGCACGGTTCTCTGCGCTGCGCCGCCACTACGAGTATCGGCTGTCGACAGCACCGTACGGCGTCGAACCGCAAGCGGCGCGGTACGTGACGCCGTGGCCGCGTCCGCTGGATGTCGACGCGATGGCGGCCGCGTCGCGAGAACTCGTCGGGCTGCACGACTTCGCCGCGTTCTGTCGGCACCGCGAGGGCGCCACCACCATCCGGGACCTGCAACGGATGGACTGGTCGAAAACGGGGGATCTCGTCACGGCCTATGTCACCGCCGATGCGTTCTGCTGGTCGATGGTGCGCTCGCTCGTCGGTGCGCTGCTGGCGGTGGGGGAGGGCCGCCGCGAACCGGCCTGGTGCGCGGGCCTGTTGACCGAATCGCGTCGCTCAAGCGACTTCGCGGCGGCGCCGCCGCAAGGGCTGACGCTCGTCGGCGTCGACTACCCGCCCGACGATCAGCTCGAGGCACGGGTCACGGTCACCCGCGACCTGCGCCGCATCGACTAGACGTTCAGCTTGCCCGCGACGAAGTCGGCGGCCTGATTCACCATCCCCGCGTCGATGTATGCCCTGGCGGCGTGATCGACCCAGTTCTGCTCCCACGTATTCGGGTCCGCGGGGTTACAGATCGGATCTGCGCCGTGGCACAACTCGATGGTCCGATCGGAGTACAGCGGGCTGAGGTTCGTAATCGGACCCATCCATGCCGCGCCGTTACCGAACAGCGCCACCGCGGCGATCTTCTGGTCCATGCCCGCGGGCAGCGGGTTATCGAAGCCGAAGAAGCCGAACGGAAGGGCGAGCACCACATCGGTGACCGCTGCGCCCAGCGAATAACCACCCAGCACGATGCGGGTATCGGGGCAGGTGTTGGCCATGTTCTGGATGTGCGCGCTCATGTCGTTCCCGCCGACGTCGATTTCGTTGTCGGCCGGGTAGCGAACCGCATACACACCGATGTTCTTGTTCTTCACCTTGGACCGCAGCGCGTTGACGAAGGCGTTGCCGAGTACCCCGACGCCGGGTGACTCCAGCCGGCCGCGGGCGAAGATCACCTCGACCTGCGGGCAGGCGGCCGATGCCGACGGGATGGCAATGCCGCCGGGAAGGGTCGAGGGGCCGACGAGCAGGCCGCCCGCCACCAGCACGGCTGCGGTCGCGGCCAACAGGGCACGGCGGATCCGATGACTCATGGTGTTGTGCTCAACGCGGATCATCACCTCGCCGATGTTAGCCGAACAATTGACGCGCTCGACCACAGTGAGGTGTCGACTACACACGGCCCGCGGCGAAGTCGGCCGCCTGAGTAGCAAAAGCGCCTGCGTAGTTGGGGGACCTGTGTGCGATGAGTGTTTCACCGTCGGTTTGGCAGATGGGATCACCGCCATTGCAAAGGTCGATCGACCTCGGACCCCAGACGGGCGCGATCGTCAGCGGGGCGCCGAGCTTTGCGCTCGGATTGCCGAAGGCGACGACCGCCGCGACGAAGTCGGGCGCGTTGGGAGGTAGAGGGTTGTTGAATCCCAGGATCGGCACGGGTACCGAGGTGATGACGTCCATGACGGCCGCGCCCTGCGAGTAGCCACCGAGCACCAGCCGCGTGTTGGGACAGGACCCCATCATGTATTGGACGTGGGCGCTGGCATCGTTCGCGCCATCGCCGGCGAGGAGAAAATTGTACGACGCTGGGTAGTTCACCGCGTAGGAGCCGACGGAGCGGCCACCGACCTTGCTGCGCAATGCATCGACGAATGCGCCACCGACTGCTCCGAGGCCGCCCGTGTCATCCGTGCCGCGCGCGAACACCACCTCGATGTCGGGACAGTCCGCAGAAGCTGTCGGCGCGAAGACGATCGACGGAGTGATGGCCGTCGCGGCGCCGACAAGTAAGGCAGCTGTTGTCTCAACTACGCGCATATCTCTATACCCTTCCGGCTGCAAAACTGGCCGCCTGTTGGGCCATTGCGTCCTCATAACCTCTGTGGGCGAGGGGATTTCGCCCGTCGGAACAAATCGGATCGCCGTCCTTGCAGAGATCAATGGCACGGCCGGCGAACATGCCTACCGACGATAGCGGGTTGCCGAACTTGGTAGCGGGGTTTCCGAACGCCGCAACCGCAGCCACGGTCACCGCAGCGGTTGGCGACAGCGGTGGCGCCGAACCGATCTCGCCGATCTTGTTGCCCAGCGGCGGAACTCCAGCCAGCATGTCCATCACCGCCGCGCCCTGCGAGTAGCCGCCGAGGACGATCTTGGTCGACGGACACGACAGGGCCATCTGCGAGATGTGGCTTGTCGCGTCCGTCGCCCCGTCGGCGGTGGTGAGGAAGTCGTAGCTTGCCGGATAGTTCACCGCGTACGAACTGACGGTGCGACCGCCGACCTGTGCACTCAACGCATCGGTGAAGGCCTGGCCGACCCGGCCGACGCCGCCCGCTTCGGCGGTGCCGCGCGCGAACACAACCTCGATGTCCGGGCACGGCACGGCCGTCGCAGTTGGGGCGACGATCACGGCGGTGGCCGCGGCGCCGACGGCGGACAAGATGGCGGCCACCCGGGCCAAGCTACGTGGCAAAGTCACGCGGCCATATTTCCACACGCAGGTAACGGGAGCCTAACCGTTTGCCCTGTTGCAGGGCGTCAGGTCCTGCACGGCCCCGGCGTCGGGCCAGGTCGCAGCGTCGACCTTCTCACTGCGGTCACCCTGCCGGGCCAGCGCGAGGCCGACCAGGACGACGGCACCGCCGACGGCCTGCGTCAACGTGATCGCCTGGCCGAGCAGCAGCCACGCCGCCAGCACGGCGAACATCACCTCGGACAGGCCGACCAGCGATGCGAACCGGGGACGCAGGCGCGCGATGCCCATGATGCCGAGGCTGTAGGCGATCGCCGTCGGGATGACGGCCAGGGCGATGACGGGTACCACCCACGACACCGTGAACCCCGCGACGACGGTGTCGTTGACGGTGAAGCGGAACGGCATCACACCGGTGACGCCGACCAGTGCGGTCGCCGCCGCGCCGACGACCAGCCCGCCGGTGGCGAGCGTGATCGAGTTCAGGCTTCCCTCCGCGCCGTCGGCGCTGACTTCATCGGACATCACGAAGTAGCACGCCGCGCATACCGCCGCTGCGAGTCCCCACGCCACGCCGATTCCGTTGATGTGAGCGCCCGCAAAGACGTTGAGCACGAGCATGATTCCTGCGATCGCGAGCGCGACACCGGCCAGCGTCAGCTTCGTGGGACTGCGCCGCGTCGTGACCCACACGTAGCCGACCACCAGGATGGGAGCGGTGTACTCGAGCAGCAGCGCGACGCCGACCGACAGATGTTCGACGGCGTTGAAATAGAACAGCTGAGCACCGGCTACCGGAACGATGCCGTAAGCGACCACCGTCTTGGCGTGCTGCACGGCCTCGCGGATCCAGGCCGGCCTGATGAAGCGTGGCGACGATCGCCATCGCGACCGCGCCGCCCGCCATTCGTGCGGTGACCGCCGCGGTGGGAGACCAGCCGGCCTCCATCAGTGCCTTGGCGAACGGGCCGGAGACGCCGAAGGCAATAGCAGAGCCGACAGCGAACAGCAGGCCGAGCCGGAAGTGGTCTACGCCCTTTGTGGGCTGCGTCGCGGTCATCTTTCACCTCCGGCATGTAATGAGTAAAATAGATGTTGGTCATGACACTAGCCGGAGGGGAGGTCATGAGTCAAATGATTTTCAGTCATGACACGGAGCTCACCTTGAGGGCCGGGTGTGTGTTGATCAACACCGAGCGGGTGGACGGTGAGCAGCTCGGCGACCTCGGCGCGCTTGACGCCTATCTGGACAGCTTCGGCTGGACCGGCAGGCGCGACCACGACAGCGCCGAGCTGAAATCCGTGCTTCGTTTGCGGGAAAGGCTGGGCGGCATCTGGGCGGCCGCCGACGACGAGGAAGCCGCCGTCGCGCAGGTCAACGCGCTGCTGAGCGACACGAAAGCGCAGCCGTGGCTGACCCGGCACCCGGAGATGCCGGAGTGGCATCTGCACCTGGCGTCGGTGCACGATCCGCTATGGCAGCGGATGGGCGCCGAGTTGGCGATGGCACTGGCCGACTTGATCCGCGGCGGCGAGCTGCGCCGCCTCAAAATCTGCGCGGCCCCCGACTGCGAGGCGGCGCTAGTTGACCTGTCCCGCAACCGATCCGGCAAGTTCTGCGATACCGGCAACTGCGGCAACCGTCAACACGTCGCGGCCTACCGCGAACGGCGTGCCAAGGAGAAGTGACCGGCTACTGCTCTTTTCCGCCCAAGTCCGTCGGCCGCAGGCTCAGGAGGTTCTTCGCTTCGGGCTTGGCTGCGGCGAATCCGGGTCGCTGCCCTTGCCCGGACTCCCACCATCGCGATGTCGCCGGCGGGGCGGCGCGACGGGGGTCTTGACCGGCCTGCGAAACCGTCGGCGCCGGCGTTGGTGTGTTCGCCCTGCGACCGGAGAAGAGTGACCGCGTCGCACCCGGCGACGGCGTTGGTGGGTTCGCACTGCGACCCGAGAAGAGTGACCGCGTCGCGCCCGGTGTCGATGTGGGGGATGCGGCCGGCGCTATTTTGGCGGCGAATGCCGAACCGCCGGAACCGGAACGGGGATCAGGTCCCGTTGGGCCCGTGACTTCACGCTTGCTGAGCATGTCGGCGAGGCCACCCAATGCGTTGAAGTCGGTGATGGTCCCGTACGGATCTCGAGGACGTAGGACAACTCTGTTCTCATTCTTGTTCGCAAACGACGACTGAGAGCCCGACGACGAGTCGGTGGATTGTGAGCCGGACGAACCCGAATCCGTCGGGGAACCAGTGGGTTGTGAATCAGAGGGCGGTGAATCTGTCGGCTGGGAACCAGTCGGATGCGTCGATGTCGACTGGGTCGCGCCCGTCGGCGGCGTCGTTGTGCCCGGTGCCGCGCCGAGCGCCTGCTCGAGGTGTTGGCGCCACGCCCCCAGGTAGCTGAACAGCTGCTGCGCATAGTCGGTCGGCGGGATTACCGCACCGCCACCTGAGCCAGGTGGCATCGGCGGCATGGGCGTGCATCGGTGGCATCGGTGGCATGGGGGGCATGGGAGGCATGCCCGATGTGCCCGGCGGGAAAGGCCATCCCGACGTCATGGCCGCCGACGCCTCCAACAACTGTCGCCAAGCCTGCATGTACGCGAGCAGGTGCTGGTTGTAGTCCATCGGGCTATTCATTGGTGAACCTCCGGCAGATGGGGTTGCAGAGTTGTAATCGGCGTCGATATTGCGCAGGGTGCGGGTGTCGATCGGCTCACGGTTCTCCAGATCCATGACATAGCAGTAGTCGCCTGCCGGCGACGGCATTCGAACGGGAGTCGTCAAGCCCTGGTCGAGGAAACCGTACGGAGTCCGCCAGTCAAGCGCAGTCGCGCCGCGACGATCGACACCACCGGATTCGACCCAGATGTAGTGATCGAGGATCGCGTTGACAGCGTGGCGTCCCGATTCGCACGCCGCCTCCATCGATGTCATGCGCGTGAACGTCTTGGTCCAGGTGCCCGCGAACACCACGGAGTTGTTGTGGACCTGGTATCCGCCGTGACGCGCCTGCCAGACATTGCGCTGTTCCAGATCGGCGAGCCATTCTTCGTCGGTCGGCACGGTGCCGAACGAGTTGCCGGTGGGGTTCCACGGGTCGGTGCACGGCCGGTTATCCCAATCCCCGACGATCGGGATCAGATACGGCGTCTCGTTTCTTATCGGGCGGCCGTCACCTTGACCGGGACCACCGTCCATGATGATGCCGCGGTCGATCGCGTACCACGCCGGCCACGGCAACAGTGCCTCGGCGACGTTGGGCGCGCTGCTCGTGAGCGCCTTGACGATCTGACGCCACACCTCCGCCGCGATTTCGTCGGCCGTGCAGTCACGGGCGGCCTTGCCGTTTCCGTTCTCGTCCTTCAAGTAATCGGATGGAGTGTTGAAATCGCCGATGTCGACCGAGAGAACCGAGACGTGGCCGTCGCGGTTGAGGATCGGTCTCTTCTCCCAGAGGCCGTGTTGGTTGATCGATGACAGCGCCCACTCCGTTCCGGAGTAGTACATGTGCCCCCGAAGCAGCTGGAATTCTGTGTCGAAGTAGTACTGGATGCCGCCGAGCGTCTGGAACCGGTCCCAGGGCTTTATCCCCATAGCGTCCATGGCGTACGGATCCCGGCGGTCGAGCGGGCGGGTCGCCTCCGGCTGAAGCGGGTTGACGGGCGGGGGGACGAAGGTGGTGAAACCGTCCAGTCGCGCCACGGTTCCGCCGGTGCCGGCCGTGCGTAGCGATGCGGTGATGCGTTCGGCCGCTGGGGCGTCGACGGCCACCACCGTGTAGTCAGGCGCCAGCCGCGTGCCGTCGGCGAGCGTCACCTGCACACGGGGTCTGAGGTGAGACGGCTGGTTCGGGTCGACCGCAGGGGGCTCGAGACATGCGGCCTCGCCGTGGACGAATTGGACTCCCAACGCGGTCAGGTGGCGGTACCAGTGGTCGAACCATGATTCGGTGGTGGGACCGTTGAGCACACCGTCGGCCTTATTGTCGCGTCGATCCATTTGCAGCTGAAGCTGAAGGTAAGTCGACACGTTCGTGCGGGCGTCGCCCCAGCGCGTATCGAACGCCGCAAGTACACGCGGCATTTCCAACAGAACCGTGTTGAACTGATCCGAATAGTTGTAGCGGGCGGGATCTCCCGGGGCGGCGCGCCCAAGGAAGTAGTCGTACGCCGACAGGTTCTGCAGCTCTGATGCGCGGCGTTCGGGACTGGTCACCAGGTATTCCAGCAGCCTGCTCACAAAGGTCTGGATATCCAACGGGGTAAAGCCCAATTGTGTGAGTTGGCTTGTGGTGCTGAGGAATTCGCCTAGTGTGCGTGGGGCTTCGCGGGGAAAGACGAGCGACGGCTTGCCTTCAACCGTGGTGCCCTGGGTGACCACTCGCCTGACGTTGTCCAGGATCGTGCGCGAGGTTGGAATCCAACGGAGCTCGCCGTGACCCATATCTAAACGCTCGTAGACCGGGATGCGTTGGAAAAGATCCCAGATGTGTATGTAGTAGGCGGGGAAGAACCGGAAACCGTGTTCGCCCGCAACCGCCCGCTCTGGATCACGCGGGTGTCCACGGCGGTCAGGGAAGGGCCGCAGTTGGGCGAGGCTTCCCGTAAATGGGCCGACCGTCGAGTACTGGGAGGCGGCGAGGCCGCCGAGCTTGATTGGGGGACATGCGCCTTCCGGCTCGTCATCGAGTCCGCAGCGCTCGTCGGCGCGCAGTTCGTACACCGTGACGTCGAAGCCGCGCTCAGCCAGTTCCTGAGCGGCGGAGAGCCCGGCGATGCCGCCGCCGAGGACCGCGACAGTGCGGCGTCGCTTGCACGACCCGGGGGTTGCGATGGCTTCGGTCATGATTGCGTCATCCGTAGTTCGGCCAGCAGTCCGGGCTGCGATGGAGCCCGGACCGCGGCGTGGACGTAAGCGAGCAGTGTGTCGTGGGCACGTTGAATGTCGTCAAGCGAGCCGCGAACTGCAACCGTGCCGGTCTCCACGGCGTTACCCAGGCCGACCTTGGCGTCGAGCACATCGAGCATCGCGGCTCGCGAGGTCGCGATCCGGGCACCGGCCCTATCCTCCGGTCCGTCCGATATCTCGAGGCGGTGTCCTCCGCGCAAGGAGAAGACCTCGCCGTCGACGTCAAGCTCGACGACCAGAGGCCCGAGCTCATCGAGCAGCAGCTTGTAGCTGTCTGGCACCTCGGTTGCCAGATGCTCTACCGACCGTCGCATGAGCGACGAAACTCGCTCAGCCATAGAGGAACTCGAATACACCAGTGCCGGCGAAGTCGATCGGCTCGCCGTTGATTGACCCAGTGACGTTGGCGGTGCCGCTGGTCTCGCAGAGCACCGTCGACCGATTCAGGCTCACCTCGCTGGGCTGAGCCAGCCGCGCATAGGACTGTGAGCGGAACTCGGTGTGGAGCGTGTCGCCAGCGCGTGTCGCGTCGATCTCCACGAGCGCCGGCACGTCTGAGTAGTCACCGTCCAACAGGAGTCGCATCGGGGCGGGCAGGGTGCAGTCCGCAGGCCGACCGAGGAGGCCGTGCGAGCGCGTCTTCACCGCAGCGTGCCGGAAAATTGCGGCAGGCTCGTCGTGATGCCAGACGTACAGTGCCTGCGACAGGCACAACAACCGGCGACGGTCGGTCATGCGCAAAAAGACCAGGGACCAGGGGTTCTCGGGCTTGTTGGGACAGAATCGTGCCCCATGTCCAGCCGAAATCGTCGCCCCACCGGAACCGACCCCAGTTGTGGTCGTGATACGCCACCTCGCCGTCGACGCGATGCTCCTGACCTCCGATACGCAGCCACCCGTCGGCGCGCAACTTCGGCACGAACAGCCAGCACATCCGTCCGTCGCCGAGCGGCTGGTTGTTGACGACGAAAGGCCTGCTGACGGAGGAAAAGTAGAGATCGCCTGTGATGCCCTGTCCGGGAAGGTCGATCACCACCTGATAGCCGTCGGGATGCACGACCATCCGGTTACCGCCGATGGTGAGGGTGCCGAGGTCGGCGGAAATCTCCATCTCGGACTCGTCGAACCGCTCGATCGCTCCAGTCCATTGCTCGTCGTGGTCGATCACGATGACGCGCGGCGCCAGTCGAAATGGCCGTGCCAGACGGCTCGCTGGTGAGGTTGAAGTTGATCAGGAGCCGCCGACCCGCGCCGTGGATCACGAAGTGGTGCCACTCCTTGAATCCCTCCGGCTGGGCGTGGCGAGAAAGGGGTGCGGAGGAAGTCGCTGCCGGCGAGCACCGCGGTCATCGCAGCCACCTCGTGATCGCCGGGTCGGACGCCGATGTCGGGGCCTCCGGATGCGCTGTCGGGCTGCGCGGTTTCAGCCAATCGCTCGATAGCGCTGCCGAGGCTGGCGACGCCGAGCAGCACGTGGACGAAGTCGTCGGCATCGCAGGGCGTGTCGGCTCGACGGTCCCTGTCGGCGGCCATCGCATGCACGACCCGGCCGAGACTGGCCAGCCCGACCAGATACCGATGAAGGTGCTCTGCTCGGCGAGCGCCTCGCGCGGATCAGTGAGCGTCATGCGAAGCCCTCCGGCCGGAGGCGGGCGAAGACGGAGTCGTCGAGGCCGTGCCCGATCACCGCGTCGGCCAGCAGGTCGGCCCATGCGCTCGGCGCCGCATTGGGTGCTGCGGGACCGTCAAGGACGTTGAGGCTCACCGTCTCCCATACGCGGCGGAGGTTTTCGACGGCTTCGGACGTGATCAGCGCGTCGCGCAGTTCCGCGCCGTCGGGTGTATCCGCGTAGCGGCGGCCCTCGGCGACGAACAGGTCGTGCAGCCCCCGGCCGCGGCGGGGTTGCCGAGTACCGCGCGCCGAGCGCCGATGAGTAGGTCGAACACCGATCGCTCCGGTCCCGCGGACTCGTCTGGCGGGGGCGGAAGCAGCCGTGGGGCGTCCCGCTCGATGAGGTCGAGGGTGAGCTCGCGGATCCGTTCCAGCTCCGCGAGCATGCCCATCAGGACTTCGGGGGTCATCGTGTGCGCCCATGTACATATTCGACGAGAGCGGCCAGCACGTCTCGATGCCTGCTCGCCGGCAACCAGTCGAGGCCGGCCAGGATGGCGGCCGCGTCGCGAGTGTGGCCGGCGGCCACCTGCTTTGCGTGCTTGAACGACCCGAGGCTGCTGCATCAGCCCGTAGAGCCAGCGAATGTCGTCGAGGTTCTTCGAGTCCAAATTCCGTTGTCCCTGAACGTGAGCCGCGATCTCGTTCCGTCCGGCCTGGGACAAATCTCCGCGGTCGAAGAGCCGATCCAACAGGTCGTCCAATTTGAGCTCGTCGTCGGCGCTCGGTCGGCGCTTGGCCAGAATCTGCACGCCGCGGGTTTGATCATCGGGTGTCGCATTTCGCATGGCGTGCAACAACATCAGGGTGCGCTTGCCCTCCCAGAGGTCACCGCCGATCTCCTTGCCGTAATCCTCGGGATCCGCCCGCAGGTTCAGCAGATCGTCGGTGATCTGGAAGGCCGCGCCGAGGTGTCTGCCGAGGGCCTCCAGCGGCTCCAACTGCTCGGGCCCCCCGCCCGCGGCTACCGCGCCGACTTGCAGAGGAGTGATGAACGAGTACCAGCTCGTCTTCAGCTCGACCATTTTGAGGTAGTCGGCGTCATCGAGTTGCCAGGTGTTGTTGCGGACCCAATCAAGCTCGAGCGCCTGCCCTTCGACGGTCCGCCGAGTCATGTGGGAGACGGCCCGAAGGATGCGTAGGGCCGGTCCGAGGCCGACGCGTTCGACGTTGTCGAGAAGCGGTTGCAGTGAGAGCGAGAGCATGGCATCGCCGACGTTGACCGCGATCGGGATGCCATGGTCGATGTGCAGCGTCGGCTTTCCGCGGCGCGTCCACGATTCGTCCTCGATGTCATCGTGGATGAGAAACGCGTTGTGGTAGAGCTCGAGCGTCGCCGCGGTCGGCAGGACGGCTTCGAGGTGGCCGCCGAGCCCGAGACACGTCGCGATGCTCAGTGCGGGGCGAAGCGCTTTCCCGCCGCGTAGGGGGTAGTCGAGGATGAGGTCGTAAAGCCCGTTCGACCCGCGTTCGGCGGAACCATAGAGCCGCCCGATCTCGCTGTCGCATGCTTCTTTGCACGTGGCGAGATAGTCCTCGAGCACGTCTGCGCCGGTGGGGGCTACGCGCCCTTCAAGGGGTCTCGACACCGAGACGCCGAACTTGTCTTTGACCCTTATCGCCAGGCGGGTGCGCACTGCGAGTTCGATGAGGCCCGTGCTGGTCTCGCCGACTATCTCGAGACTCGGGGGGACGCTGACCGCGAGGTCGACCGGCTCCTCGCCGGGGGACGCCGATGGGGCGCCACCGGCGGGATTAGTTGGCGTCGACCGAGAAGGAGGATCCTCCCAATGTCCGCGGCGGGGGCGCCGCCGCCAGCGAGTTCGAGTTTTCGACCCGATACAGGGAGTTGATATTCGCCGCGTCTAGCAGTCCGGCGAGGACGGAATATCCGCCTTCGAACTGGCCGAGTGCTTGAGTCCAGCCGCGTCGGTGAGTACACAGGACGGCGCACGGTACCCAGGCTGCTCCGGGCACCGAGCATCGATCAACACATTAGAAGTCATTGGCTGTCTGTGGCTTTGGGATGTCCCGGGGGTTGGCTGCGGGTCGGCAAGAAGCTTGACGACAGCTCGTCGTCCACCAGCCTGGCGAGAACACGGTCCGCGCGATCACCGCGGCGAGAGCGCGTCTGGGTTGGCGGCGTCGCTGAGCCAGCGTCACATAGAACGGAACGCTGTAGGCTCGATATCGACAGGATCGCCGCCGAGCGGCAGCGTATTCGGCGGGTTGCCGCGGGACACAGTCCACGACGTAATGTCACTGCGGACTCTGCGTCTGGCCGGGGTCGCCGGTGTCCCAGTGTGGGATGGCTTGCCAGGCAACGCAGGTCTGCTCGAACGTCTCTTGAATTGTCTGATTGGCAAGGGCTAGCCGCTCGGCGCTCAGGTACATAGGTGAGACCCCCTCGTCGAATGTGTCTCAAATCATGGCAGACAAAATCGACCCGTGCCCAGCAGTTAGCAACACTTCGTGCAACTGGAGTAGGTCACTACCGGTTTCTATTTCTGTGATAGCGCGACGTCTTGACCAGGCGACATCTCCCCGCGCGCCATCGCGTCGCAGTGCGCCAGATGCAATGGGGCTACCGGATCGTCGGGTAGGAGCTGCTCGCATCGCTCGAAAGCGGCGCGTGCACCGTCGACGTCACCGGCGTCGAAGAGGGCGAACGCCTCGTCGAAATAAGGCTGAGCGGATCGCTTAGCGGCACGTAACGACTCCGGATCGTCGTCGTAGACCTCGTAGATGGTCACCGGCTTGCGTCGATTGACGACCATGACCCGCTCCATGCGGCGGATGTCGAAGTCTCCGGGGTTCGGCAGCCCCTTGTAGGTCTTGTCGGAGATGAGCAGACCCGAGCCGTAGCGCTTGTTCGTGCTCTCGATGCGGGCAGCCAGGTTCACCGCGTCACCGATGATGGTGAGCACCATGCGGTTCACTCCACCGACGAGACCGATTCCCAACATCCCCGAGTTCAGGCCGATTCCCGCGTGCAACTCCTCGGAGCCGTGCGCCACCCTTTCGAGATTGTGTTCGCGCAGTGAACGCAGCATTCCGAGTCCCGCCCGGACGGCGTCTGCTTCCGACTCGAACACGGCGACGATCTCGTCCCCGCGCACATCCTGGATCACGCCGTTACAGCTGACGATCGGAACTTCAACGGCCGTGAGGAAGCCCATCGCGATATCGCTCGCTTCCGAGACGTTCATGTCCTCGAGCATCGTGGTGTAGCCGCGAATGTCACTGATGAGCACGGTCATTCGGCGCTCGACGCGATAGCCGCTACGGACACGGCGAATATCGTCGACATCCAGGATGCGGAGAAATTCATTGGGCACGAACCTCGATTGAACATCGATGAGGGATCGGCGGTATTCGTCGGCGGCCCGTAGTTGTGCCTCGAGTTGGAGGTTCCACAGGGGAGCGGCCGCCTGAGCGCACAGGAACGCAACAGCCTCCTCTTGGGCAGCAGTGAAGCGCTTGCCCGGCTCATGATTTTCGGCGTAGATCACACCGATTGTCTTTTCCTGCAACCGCACTGGCACGACCAGCGTGGACTGGATCGATGCATTCCGGGAGGATTTCCTGCTCAGTGCGCTCCCGATGCCCGCGAGATCGGCCGCGACGATGAGCGCGGATCCGCTTTCGACCACGCGGCGGACGATCTCGCGGTCATACTGCACTTCGTTCCACGGTCCATCAACGGTCGTCGTCTTGCCGTTCTCGTAAACCGCTCGGACGGACAACCGTTCGTCTTCGCCGACCAGTCCGATGACACGACTTGCGCCAGTGGTTTCCGCAACCGACCCGAGCACGATATTGGCCAGGCTCTCCGGGGTCCGCGCCGCTGACAGTGCGCGAAACACCTGATGGGCGCCGGCAGGGTCGAGCCCGGTACCCGCCGGCACCAGATCGCGACTGATGAGCCACGGATGCTCCCTGGCCAGCCGATCCGTGCGCAGTGTCATTCCCTGCCTTTGGAATCGGTTGTACGCCGAACGGAGCATGTGCTCGCGGAGCCTGGGTCGTCCGGTCTTGGAGTACAGGGTGGCTGCCTCCTCGTGCGCCACTGCGGCGATCAGGGGCAGCTGGTGCTCCTCGGCGAGTTCGATTGCCCGGTGGAGGTGCCGTTCCGCCTTGCCGTGATGTCCCCGCGCGCTCGCCCACGCTCCCTGGATCAGGGAGTAGGCGGCCGCGTAGTTGGCCGGTGATTCCGCCGCCCACTTGCGATGGAGTCCCAGTGCGCGTTTCACCGACCTCCTGGTTGCGCGATCCTTCGGCGCGGCGTTGATCCGGCTCAGCGATTCGGTCAAGTAGATGATCTGCATGAACGCGGTGCCGGCCATGCCGTCGATGTGCTCCAGGGCTTCGTCGGCCACACCGTCGAGCGCGCCTGCGTAATCACCCGACCAGTAATGCAGCCCGAGTTTCTGTGTCGCGATGGAACTGAGTGTCACCTCGTCGCCCTCGGCACGGGCCACAGGCAGAGTCTCTCGTTCGTCGTAGCCGCTTTCGCCGGCGACAAGGAAGGGATCGTCGCTGCGGCCCTGCATGTTGAGGCTGAACTGCTGAATGGCCTGACAGATCGTTCTGGGCCCGGGCTGTGAACGGATCTCGGGGACAAGGGATCTGGCGAGGGCGTCGATCTCCCCCAGTGGGCGGCCCGCCCAGAAGGACTGGCCGAGCAGTGTCGCGGCGAGCCACCCGGCGTATTCCTGGTCGCCTTTGTCGAGCGCCTCGTTGATGGCCTCACGCAACGGGCCCAGGCTTTCGCGGATCGGGTGGCGCCAGTGATCGATGAAGTCGAAGTGCAAGAACAATGTCTGGGGTCGGGCTTCGCTGAATTCCGGGCGTTCGACGAGCTGCATCGCTACCTCGCCGAAGCGCTGCGCGCCGTCGCGGTCACCGGCGATCACCAGCACCACCCCATAGCTGGCGAGCACCAGCGGGAAACTGGGTGTGTGGCCATGCACCAACGCCAGGTCGAGCTGCTTCCGCACGATCAGGGGGACCAGGTTGGTCCGGCCGATATAGGAGAGGCTGAGCAGTTCGGCGAGAATTCGCTGGAGCTCGATTACCCGCCGATCCTCGCAGTCAGGTAGTGCCAACAGCCGCTCGTTGCTCCAGCGACTCATCTTGAGCTTCATCTGCACAAGCGTGGCGCCGAGCCGGGGTGTGCCCGGGTTGTGCGGCAGCGGCTCGCCGAATTCGTCGAGCGCGTGCAGGCCCGTCTCGATCGCATCCTGGATGCGGTTCTGCGAAACCCGCTCTTTCACTCGGAGGTAGGCGAGGCGGAATCGGTCTGCCGGCTCGGGCAGAAACTCGTCGGCCTCGTCGAGCAGCACATGCAGTGTTTCTATGTCACCGACGAGCAGCGCCGCCTCTGATGCACTGAGCTGCAGTTCCCGTGTCAGCGGAAAGTCTGCGTCCCAACGCCTTCCGCCCAGTAGACCCAAGCCGTTTCGGGAGTACTCCAGGGCCAGTGGGAATGACGCCTGCGCCCGGGCCTTCAGTGCCGCTCGGTGGAGTACCTGGACGAAACGGATGCGCTCATCATCATCGGCGAGGGCCTTGCCGCCGGCGCTGATGTGGCGGGCGGCCTCGAACAGCCGGTCGTCTCCTAGCCCGACCAGGCGTCGGGCGATGCGCAGGTGAACCTCGCGCTGCTCGCCTTCGGACAGGTCGACCCGTGCCGCCTCGGCCACCCGGTCGTGGCTGAACCGGTAGCGGGCGTCGCGGCTGATCGCGTTGGCGATGCGACGGCCACTGCTGTCGACGGCCTCGATAAGACGAAACTCGAGGCCCGCCCAGAGCGCCATCGCGACCACGTCCGTCGGCTCCGCGGCCGCCGCGGTTGCGTCGTCGAGGTCGAATTCCCCGCCGATGCAGGCCAACGAACTCAATACCTCGCGGTCGACAAGGCGCAATTGGTCGAGGTATCGGCCGAGGAACTCCGCGGAGGTTGCGCTCACCTCGATCGAAGAAAGGACGCGTAGATCCCAGCTGGACTGGCCGCCCGTCTCGGGAGGGATCAGCGCACCCTCGCGTTGCGCGCGATACAGCAGCTGCCGAATCTGCAGGGGATTACCGCCGGTCCGATTCTGGAACTCGGTGGTGACGTCGCCGAGTTCGACCGTTCGGCCGCATATCGCACCGAGCAGTTCCTCGACATGCTCGTGGGCCAGCGGGGCGAGCTCCATGGTGACGAGGGTCGGCGAACTGAGAGCCGCAGCGTCCGGGTCGAATTCGCCGGCGCGATGCGCGCCGAGGACCAGCACGTTGCGGGGCGACACCGTCAACAGTTCCGACAGCAGCAGCAGGGTGTCTCGATCGGCCCACTGCAGATCGTCGATCGCCAAGACCACCGGCCGATAGGTCGCGGTGTCGGATATCAGCCGGATGACACCGCGGTGGAGCCGGTGTCGCGCGTCGGCCGCATCGAGGTCTGCCACCTGCGACGCCTCACCGAACACCTCCGCGAGCTCGGGCACGAGATCTCCGAGAAGGCCCGCCAGCGCGGTCGTTCCGCTCAGGAGATCTGAGCGCCAACGGTCGCGCTCGGCTGGGCCGGTGGACTCCATCCCGCGCACGATTGACCTGAGCGCTTCGCCCAATGCCGTATATGGCGCCGGTGCGCCCTCCCTGCACCTGCCGTAGGCGAAGATGCAGTTGCGACCGGTGACCTCGAAGCCGAAGGCCTGCATCAACGCCGACTTGCCGACACCTGGAGAGCCGCTCAGCAGAACGCAGCCTCCGCCGGCGCGTCCCGCCGCGTCCACGGCGTCCCGGAGTTCGTTCTGCTCATCCTCGCGGTCGACCATGCGACCGTCGAGATCAAGTAGCGCGGCTGTCATCGCTCGCCGCGCGCCACGACTCGCGCCGTCCGCCCAACGGCGCGGTTCTCGATCCGGTTCCCATCGTTTAGCTGCAGCATCTGACCTACGACGTCGTCCTCACTATGCGCTCTGTTCGTGTTCGGGTTGCTGAATCTGCAATATCTCGCGTCCCCGTTGACGCCAGGATCCCGGCTGCTCCTCCATTGTCTGTAGCACAGGAACGTTAGTCACATCGGGCGGCACGTCAGCACAGCGAAAATCCTGAGGTAATTCAGTGACTGCGCCGAACGACTCGCGCTGTCGTGGACTCCCCGTTGAGGCCTTCATCGTGTACACCCTCCCCTCGCAGGAGACGGTATCGAGTCAAAGCTATTGTCGCACGCAATAATTTGCTCGTTGGCATCTCGTGCGTTGGTGTCCTGTCTTCCGCTGGTCGGTTCCAGCCATTGCTCGGATCTACATACCCTCCGGCGCGAACGATCAAGCAATTGCTCTAATACGCGAGTATTTTTCTCTCGGATACGTCTCGAACGGCGACGCATCGACGCAGACAGGCGGCGCTTGGACGCGCTTCGAGCAAGAGCCGACGATGTCCGGCCTATCGGCGAGTCTGTGAAGACGCTGTCTGTGGGGCCTATCAGCGTTAACTGACGCCCCGATAAGTCCTCTTACAAAAGTTTGCTCGATATTCCCGCGCAAATCATGAATCCGGTGCGAGGATGCCCCCGGGGGCAGGACGGCAAGGAGTAGTGAGCATGCGGATGTCGGCTCGATCGATGGTGAAGACGACGGTTATCGCGATCCTGACGGCGCTGGCCGCGCTCGTCATCGGCGTGATGCAGTCGCTCACGACCGCAGTCACGGCGTCCATCGGGTTGACCGCAGTTCGGGCGATCATCGTGCCGGGCACTGGTACGCCCGACCCCTATGTGCCAAATAATTACCTCAACAACGCGATGAACTATTACGTGAACCCGGGTGGTGATTGCGGCGCTCAGCCTGGACCAGCGACCGACTGCCCGCCCTTCACTGGCGTCAAGTACTACGCCACGTTCTGGCCGATCCCTCTGCCCGGATGGGGAGGACTCGAAGGCCAGAAGTGGAACGTGTCGGTGGGGCAGGGCGTCGAGCATCTGGGCGACGCGTATGACGCGGTTCCTGAGGGCGACACCGTCACGATCTTCGGATACTCACAGGGCGCAACGGTAGCCAACATATTCAAGACTGCGCACCCTCAGGACAGCACCGATCATCCCGACGAGCCCTTGACGAACTACTTCTTCATCGGGGATCCGCAGCGTCCCAGCGGCGGACTCTTCGAACGGTTCGGATTCCTGGGCAATGTGCCGATCCTCGACGCACAGTTCGGCCAACCGGCCTCGACCGATACCTGCGATGAAGGTAATCGGATCTGCGCCACCGACTTCGCGCTTCAGTACGACGGCGTCGCCGACTTCCCGCAGTGGCTGGCCAACCCTGTTGCCGTCGGGAACGCGATCGCCGGCTTCGAGTACATCCACGGCACTTACTTGGCGCCCGACGGCGACGACGCGGCCACCGAGACGCCCTACGGCTACACGCCCGAAGAGGTGCAGCACTACGTCACTGAGGCGCAGAAGACCGACGGATGCACCGCGGAGAATTACTGCCAGCACGTCGACGGCAGCGACACCATCTACATCACGCTGCCAGCCAGGTATCTGCCGCTGTATCAGCCGTTCATCGACCTCGGCGATGCGACCGGCACCTCGGCGCTGATCGTGCCGATCACCGATTTCTTGTCGCCCTTCACCCAGACGATTATCGAAACCGGTTACGACAGGACGGATTACAGCAAGCCGCAGCAGGGCACGCTGCTTCCCCCGGCGACCTTCAACCCGATCCAAACGGCGGTGGATCTGGTCAACGACGTACCCGAGGGCATCAACATGGCGCTGACGCCGGGCCGCACGCCGTTGCCCGGGTCCACCGCCGGTGACGACGGCGACCACTCTGTCGGATACGAACACCACGAACACGATCGTCTCCAACACCACGACGCCCAAGCTGAGCACGCCAGACATCCGCCTCGGCCTGTTCGCCAAGCCCGGTGAGGGCGTCACGGCGACGGGTGCGAATGGATCGAGCGCTAATCGTCCACTGCAGAATGCGCTGAAGGACTTCCACCCGGTGCGCGATGTCGTCAAGGCCGTCTCGGAGACGGCAAAGAAGGCCCTCGGCAACGACGACGACTCCGCAGCCGGCGCCGACTAGGACTTAGCGCCGAAACTGCATTCCGGCAGGGAAAGTTCGAGAGGACACCTGCCGAAATTCAGTTTCGCGATCGAAGAGCGCCAAATCGGTGAAAGGTCATGCCCCCGACCGCCATTAGGCTGGGCGCTGGGGGAATATGGCTCGTCAACCGACGACCCGGCTGCAAGTCAGCGGGTATCGATTTCTGGTGCGCCGGATGGAACACGCGCTGCTGCGTGGCGACGTTGGCATGCTGCACGATCCGATGCGGGCACAGTCGCTATCGCTCATCGCGGGCTGCGTGCTGGCGATCGTCGTGGTCGCGGCGTGCGCAATCCTGGCATTCCTACGACCGAATGCCGGATTGGGCGACGCCGCAATCGTCATGTCCCGTGACTCCGGTGCGCTGTATGTCCGCATCGGCGACACGTTGCACCCCGTCTTGAATCTGGCGTCGGCGCGCTTGGCCACCGGCAGCGCCGCGAGACCAGAAGTCGTCAGCCCCGCCGATATCGACAAGGCCAAGCGCGGCCCACTCCTGGGCATCCCCGGCGCGCCTGCCGTCATCGCCAAGCCGTTGTCCCAGGACGAATCCGCCTGGACGGTATGTGACGACGTGACCACCACGGTGATCGCGGGCCATACAAATCATCTCGACCGACGCGACAACCAACCGAACGTACTGGTCACACCCCGGTCGGAGAGCGCGGCGACGACCTACCTGCTGTACGACGGTTGGCGCGCGGAAGTTGATCTCCGCAACCCCGGCGTCGTGTGGGCGTTGCGACTTGACGGTATAAAGCCACGTCCTGTTTCGAGGGCGCTGCTCGATGCCATTCCCGAAGCGCCGCCTATCGCTGCGCCATATATCCCCGGTGCCGGCATGCCGGGCGCAATTGACGGCATGCGGGTCGGGACCGTCGTCCGGGTGGCGCGCGTCGATGCTGACGACTACTTCGTCGTGCTGGCCGACGGCGTTCAGCGCATCGGCGAAGTCGCGGCGAATCTGATTCGCACCATCAACTCGCAAAGCAGTCGTGAGATCGTTTCGGTCTCGCCCGATGCCGTCGGCGATGTACCGGTCGTCGACTCGCTCCCAACCGCGACGTTTCCCCGCCGCGCGGGGATGACCTCAGGTGCGGGCGGCAATGCTGTGCTCTGCGCACAGTGGACGCCGGGCGGACCGAAAACCGTCCTGTGGTTGGGCGGCTCACTGCCGGCAGACTCGCATCCGATCGAGTTGGCGCAGGCCGATGGCGAAGGACCCAAAATTGACAGCGTCGTGCTGCCGTCAGGACGAAGCGCGTATGTGCGGGCGGCGGCTCTCACCGGCGGTTCCGGCGACGCCGGTCCCTTGTATCTGGTGACGGACAGCGGAGTGCTTTTCGGCCTTCATGACGACGACGCTGCGAAGCTTCTCGGACTGCAGAGCGATCCCATTGCGGCGCCATGGCCGGTGCTGTCATTGCTACCTCGCGGACCCGAACTGAGCCGCGACGGCGCACTAGTCGCGCGCGACAGTATCGCCCTTCCGCCGTAACCGGCCCAACGATGCCGTCGTCGCGACCGCCGCGGCCACCACGGCGATGCAGACCCCGGCACCGCCGAATGCGATTCGTCGCCCACTTGGATCCGGTTGGGTTTCGCTCGCCGGCGGTGACACCGGACGGACGCCGCCCTCGTTCGACTCGTTGGTCTGAATGAGAACATTCGTGCCGGTGGTGCTGCCGCTGACGGCGGCAAGCGCGTCGACGACACCATGCCCGACGTACGGATCCCAGCCCGACGGCGGCTGATGTGCGGTGTCCTTGATCCGCTGCATTACCTGTCGCGCGGTCAGATGTGGCGATCGTGCCCGCACGAGTGCGGCGATTCCGCTCACTACGGGCGCCGCGTAGCTTGTCCCCACAATCGGCATCGAATTCCCGAGGACCGGCAGCGAATCGACGAGACCCTCTCCGTCGGCATCCAGCGAAAGGACGTCCTCACCCGGCGCCGCGACGTCCACCCATGGCCCCGCGAGTGTGAACTGCGATGGTGCGCCCTGCTGATCGACGGAACCCACCGTCAGCACGTAGTCGTCGTACCACGCCGGACTCACAATGACTTTCACCGATTCCCAGTCTGGCTGTCCTGGGCGAGCCGGGTCTGACGGCGGATTCTGATCCGGGCATTGTCCGAGACCCCCGACGTTTCCCGCCGCCGCCACAACGACGACGTTTTTGACGTCCACCGCGTACGCCAACGCTGCCCCGAGAGCCCGATCGTCGAGCGCTGCGGCGGCTGCCACGCAGGCGATGGACGACACGTTGATCACCGAAGCGCCCATGTCTGCAGCGGTCCTGACCGCCATCGCCAACGTGTCGACATCGCCGAACCCCGGTGCCGACCGACCGGCGGGCGCGAACTTGACGCTCGACTGCCGGATGCCGATGATCGTGGCGTCGGGTGCGACACCGCCGAATCCTGCGCCATCCGTGGAGTCTTCGGCGCCGATAATGCCGGCCACTATCGTGCCGTGCCCGTCGCAGTCGTCGGTGCCGTCGCCGGTGAAGACGTAGTCGCCCCCGGGGATGAGATGAGGCAGCAGACGATGGCGTGCCACGCCTGTGTCGATGACGGCGACGGTCTGACCGGCGCCTCTGCTGAGTCGCCAAACTGATGGAAGATCCAGGCTTTTGAGCTGACCTGAGGTCGCTCGTCTACCGTTCAGCCCGGCTGGGGTGGAGACCAGGCACTGCTGCCGCTGTTCGGTGGTCTCTGGTGGTGCGGGAGGTCGTGGTTCAGGGAGTAGCGAATCGTCGACCAGGGGTGGCGCGATCGCCACGGCAATAGGTGAGAACCAAACAGAAAAAGTTGTCAGCATGATGGCTCCGGCGACTCGCGCCGGTCGAGTCGTCATGCCAGGCTCAAGCCGCGAACGAAGCCGAACAGACCGCCGACCCAACACGCCAGCGGTACCACCGCCGCAAGCGCGAGGTAGTCGACGACTTCGATGCCGCGCCGCGCGAACGGACTCAACCGTGACCCGAAGTCTGCGCGAGTCAGACACAGCGCACCCGTGCCGAGAGCGATCGCGATCAGACCAACCCAGGTGGCGTGCCTTGGAGCCGACAAGAACGCGAGCGTGAAAACTGCGGTGGTGCTGATCAATCCAGCCGCAAGGACCGTTGTGGATCGAACCGCTCCGCGCTGCTGGCCGGCCCGAAGGATCAGCGCCGCGGAAACGACGCCGGTAAACGCAAGATCGCTGCCGACGTTCTCAGTGTGTCGATCCGCGATGATCAATGCGACGCCTAAAGCCGCCGATAGCGAGAATCCGGCCAGAAGCCCCGTCACTGTCTGATGGCCGCGTGCTGCTCGAAGGGCACCAACAGTGGCGGCGACGCTCTCCTCGTCGTCAATTGCGTCAACTGCAGATGGTATCCGCGGCGACAAACCCGCCACGAGAATCGACAGCTTGGCCGCGATATTCATCATCGCCAGGGATGTGGCGGCCAGAACAGCGCCAACCGTCGCTGTCGGCGCCGGCCAAAGCGCCACAACCGCCGCAACAATCGCCGCCATCGTTGAGAACGCCGTGATCGCCATGAAGAAAGTCGTTCCGGAAGGGGCGACATGAACCAGCACTGCAGACACGGCTGAGCAGATCGCGGCCGCCAGAAAGAAGTTCGGCGGCGTCGGACCGCCGGGCACCACCAGGAATCCGGCGACCGCGCCGAATACGGCAGCCGCCGCGCCGAGGGTCATAGTCGGCACCGGATCGGTATCGATACGACTCGCTGCGATGGCCGCGATGGTCGCCGCAACGGCCACGATCGCCGCGAAGACTGCGCGAGTGCCCGGTGCTGC
The DNA here is from genome assembly GCA_963822305.1 of uncultured Actinomycetota bacterium. GTDB lineage: Bacteria > Actinomycetota > Actinomycetes > Mycobacteriales > Mycobacteriaceae > Mycobacterium. The sequence goes on from CAWGHF010000019.1 coordinate 92,316, forward strand.
GGGGCCGCGCCAGACCCACGTTGTCGCACCGATGCCTGACGAGCACCAAAACGCAACTGCGCCCATCGCGCGCGGCCAACCGATATCACGATCAGCCGAAGCTGATATATCGACGACGTGCTGGCTCAAGTCGTCGGAGTGCCAGGCGGTTTTCTGTATTCGTTCAGCGGTGAGCAGCAGTACGTCGCCGTCCCGAACACCGTTCTCGTGCAGCGTCAACGACTCATCGAGTACCGATCCATCGAGCCGCGACAGCCGCAATCGCTCGGTGAAATCGTCATTGGTCACCTCGCGCCGCCCACCGACGAGATCGACGACATCCGGAAGTACCTCACCGAGGTCCAGTTGAGTCGGCAGTACGAGATCCACCGACGCCGAAGGGCCCGGCCGACCCGCCCGCACCGTCACCCGACACATGTCTAGAGCTGTCATGTAACCCCCCGCGGATCACCGTAACCGCGCCAACACGTGGTCAAGGGCGGCAATTTTTGTGCTGTGGAAGGGGAACGAGAATGGGCATCGTCTCGTCTATAACCCGATGGAATTCCTGATCGAGCCGCGTCTACCGACACCTTCGACGGCAGAGGGTGAGCTCGTCGTGCAGGCGCCTCCAGAGGTGCCGCGAGACGTCCCCGGCAATCCGCTCTCCCGGTTGCTGCCCGTGGCAATGGTCGTCGCCACGGTGGGCATGATGGTCCTCTACTTCACATCGGGTGCCTCCGCGATGCGGAACCCGATGTTCATGTTCTTTCCGGTGATGATGCTCGGCTCCCTGCTGGGGACAGTCGTCTCAGGGACGCGCGGGGGGAGCCGGGTCGCGGAACTCAATCAAGACCGCCGCGACTATCTTCGATACCTTGCGTCCTTGGATTCGGCGATCGTGGATACGGCCGAACGCCAACGACTTTCACTGGCGTGGAATAACCCAGAACCCGACTTGCTCTGGACGATGGTCGGTGGCAGGCGGATGTGGGAGCGCAGGCCCGACGACCCTGATTTCGGGCGTGTGCGGATCGGGCTGGGCGGTCAGCGCCTATCGACCCCTCTGATCACGCCCGACCTCGGGGCGGTGGTGCAGCGCGACCCTGTCACATCGATGGAGTTGCGACGGCTCATACGCCGCCGCTCGATGGTGCCCGATCTGCCCGTGTCGATAGCGCTGAAGGAGATCGCCGTGATCAGCGGTCAGCGGTGATCCGTTGGCCACCCGTAGTCTGCTTCGTGCGTTGATATGCCAGTTGGCAGTGATGCACGGCCCCCGAGATCTGCGTATCGCCGCTGCGGTTGATCCAATCACCGCAGCAGATTGGGATTGGCTGAAATGGCTGCCACACCATCAGCATTCGTATGCCGCCGACGACGGCGGTCCGGCACGCTTGACGTACAACAGTCTTTCGTCTGCCGAGAGCGCACTCGCGAACTGCGACGGAATTCATGCGATGCTGCTGATCGACGGCGGTCTGGTCACCGGTGCTGAGCGTCTTTTCGCTCCGCGCGGTATCCCCGGCGTGACGGTTGTGGACCTGACTGCATCGTGCGACGACGTCGCGGCCCTGCACCTTGTGGTGAGTGATGACGAGCTGTCCGTGCGAGGTGACGTCGGCGACGAGGCTCTCACCCGTCCCGACACGATGACGTTAGGACAGGCACTGGCCTGCGCCCGTCGAATGTCCCCTTATTACCCGGCCGAAGTGACGACCGAGGGCGCGATGCGCATTTCACCGTCTCTCGGTTGGTCGGAGTTGATGGGCATCGCCGATGTCGGTGGTCTCGACCCCGCAGTGATCTGGCGAAGTACTCGTGGCCCCGAACAGATATTGCGTGTTCCCATCGGCGTGTCCGAGCGTGGCCAGCCAATCGAGCTCGACATCAAGGAAGCCGCGGCAAATGGCATGGGGCCCCACGGCTTATGCATCGGCGCAACGGGATCCGGCAAGTCGGAGTTTCTTCGCACGCTCACGCTGGGCATGATCACGGCACATCCGCCCGACACCCTGAATCTGGTCCTCGTCGACTTCAAGGGAGGTGCCAGCTTCCTCGGGTTCGAGCGCGCACCCCACGTAGCCGCGGTGATTACGAATCTGGCCGACGAGGCTCACCTCGTCGCACGGATGAGGGATGCGTTGGCCGGTGAGATAACCAGGCGTCAGGAGCTATTGAGGGCAGCGGGCAACTTCGCCAACATCGCGGAGTACGAACGGGCGCGCGCCGGACGGGCCGTACTTACCCCGTTGCCCGCGCTGTTAATCGTGGTCGACGAATTCTCCGAGCTTCTGAGTCATCATCCGGATTTCATCGACTTGTTCATCGCGATAGGGCGGCTCGGACGGTCGCTAGGTATGCATCTTCTGCTTGCGAGTCAGCGAGTGGACGAGGGCAGGCTGCGTGGATTGGAGTCGCACTTGTCGTATCGCGTGTGCCTGAAGACTTTCTCGGCAGGCGAATCCCGGTCAGTTCTTGGGGTTCCCGATGCCTACCACCTGCCAAACACACCCGGCTCGGCGTATCTGAAGACCGGTTCGGGTGATCCGCTGCGCTTTCAAACGGCGTTCGTCTCCGGACCCTGTGACGGCCCTACGCCTCGATTCGGAGGCTTGGCCGCGGCACCGGCACCGATGCTGTTCACCGCGGCGCCGATGGGCTGTACTAGGTACGGAGACGAGAAGCCCGCCAAACGATCGCCCGCCTCGTCCCGGACCGTGCTCGACACAGTTCTCGATCGAGTCGAGGGCCGCGGGTCGCCTGCACATCCTGTGTGGTTGCCACCGCTGACGGAGTCTCCGGAGCTCGATCTCCTGCAGGGACGGGGCGGGGCTCGAATCCCACTCGCCGTGCCGATCGGCCTTGTGGACAGCCCCTTCGAACAGCGCCGGGACTTGTTGGTCGCTCAACTCGCCGGCGCGGCGGGGAATGTCGCCGTTGTGGGTGGCCCCCGGTCGGGCAAGTCGACTGCGCTGCGGACACTGATCCTGTCGTTGGCCGAAGCGCACGACCCCCGCGATGTGCAGTTCTATTGTCTGGACTTCGGCGGAGGCGCATTGTCGTCGCTGCGACCGCTGCCGCATGTCGGATCGGTAGCGGGCCGATGCGACGTCGACCTGATCCGGCGGACTGTCGTGCAGTTGGAGTCGCTGTTGCGAGCGCGAGAGGCGCGGCGTAGTTCGCCCGATTCGATCACATCAACCGACCCGTATGGCGACGTGTTTCTCGTCATCGACGGTTGGGCCGCTCTTCGCCAAGAGTTCGACGCGATCGAGGCTTCGATCACTGCCCTTGCAGCCCAGGGCCTTTCGTATGGGATCCATGTCGTCGTGTCAGCATCGCGATGGGCCGAGATACGGCCTGCGCTGAAGGACCAGGTCGGCACACGTATCGAATTGCGGCTTGGCGATCCAGCGGAATCCGAGATGGACCGTAAGCGTGCCCGGCAGCTGGCCCAGAGTCCGCCCGGTCGCGGCATCACCCGCGACGGTCGCGAATTCGTCATCGCCGTGCCCCGGTTCGACGCCGCGACCGCCGACAGGCTACGGACGCGATACGGGGGACGCGTCGCGCCACCGATCGAGGTGCTACCTGAGCGGGTCGATTACGAAGTTGTGCTCGCGCGATCACGCGGACCCCGCCCCGCAACTCAGATTCTCGTCGGTATCGGTGAGACCGAATTGGAAGCGGTTGCAATCGATTTCGCTGCGGAGGCGCATCTCGTCATCCTTGGACAGGGCGAGTGCGGCAAGACGGCGACCCTGCGGACCCTCTGTCGAGAAATAGTCCGGACGAACACTGCGGATTCGGCTCAGCTGTTCATCGTCGATTTTCGGCGGGGTCTGCTCGGTGTCGTCGAGTCCGACCATCTCGCAGCGTACACACCGTCGGCGGCCGCGCTGACTCCTCAATTGTCCGCGCTGATGCAACGCCTACAGGCGCGCATGCCGGGCGCGGACGTCAATCAGCAGCAATTGCGGACACGCTCATGGTGGTCGGGTCCCGAGATATACATCGTGATCGACGACTACGACCTGGTGGCCGCGCCGAACGGCACCAATCCACTCGCTCCGCTGCTCGACTTTCTGCCGCACGCCAAGGATCTCGGTTTGCATGCCGTGGTGGCGCGGCGCTCCGGCGGTGCTGCACGAGGGATGTTCGACCCCGTCCTGAGCCGGCTGCGCGACCTCGGGTGCATGGGCTTGATGATGAGCGCCAGCCCGGACGAGGGCGTCCTGCTTGGTTCCGTGCGGCCATCGAAGCTGCCACCCGGCCGGGGAACGCTTCTCACCCGTGCTCACCCGGAACAGCTCATCCAGATCGCATGGACCGAGCCGGTGTGAACGAAACCGTCGTCGAAGTAGGGCCGGCTGCGGTCCGCGGACGGTCCCGTGCAGAACCGAATCTGGAGTCGACGGCGCTGGAGTGCATCGACGATGAGATCGCGGTGCTCGATGAGCAGCCCGTCGCCGTGACCGCGATATGGCGTCAGGTGTTCAGCGCGGTGCTGCCCGAGCGTGTAGAAACGGCTGTGCTGGTCTGCCCGACCTGGTGGCCGTCGCCGCGCATCGAACGCGTGCGAGAAGCCGCGGCTACCAGATCAACGAAAGTCGTTGTGTTGCAGCGTGCCGATGTCCTCGTCGCCGACCTGCCCGGGATATCGGCGGTTGTTGAGATCGCACCAGAATTCGTAATGGTCTGGCGATCAGGCGGCGTGGTCATAGCGGAGCCGCGGCTGGGCGACGATGCAGACCTCGTCAGATCAGTGGCTGACAGCGTCGGCTCGGTGACCACGGTTTTGGTAGACGCACCGGTCGGGGTAGCGGGTGCAGGCGAGCTCGCCCGTGCCATCTCTGGGTATCTCCGTGCCGACGGCGTCGCGGTGACAGTGGTCGCACCGGACCGGTTGCTGGCTGCGGCAAGAGATCATCAGACGCCGCGCCGCCACAAGCCAGAGCCGGCTTGGCCGAGAGGGCACAGAATCGCCGCGTTGACCGCGGTCGCCTCTTCGGTGGCGCTGCTTTGCGTGGGCATCGGATTCGCCTCCGGCACAGATGAATCCGACGTGACCGCCGTGCCGATGACACTACTGGTCGAGGGCAGGGTGGCGTTGAAGGTTCCGGCAATGTGGGGGGTGGAGCGCATCACGTCTGGACCGGGCTCTGCCCGGGTGCAGGTGATGGCGCCGGATAACTCCACCGCCCTATTGCTCACCCAGTCGCAGGTGCGCACGGGCGAAACGCTGTCGGCGACGTCGGCAGCGCTGCGCCGCGCTATGGACGATCAACAGGCAGGGATATTCAGCGGCTTCAAGCCCGATGATCGACGCGCGGATCGGCCCGCCGCCACGTATCGGGAACTTCGGGATGGTCGCCAGATCGACTGGGCGGTGATCCTCGACGACACCGTGCGAATCGGCGTCGGCTGCCAGAGTGCGCCCGGCAGTGAACACGCCATCCGCGACGTCTGCGAGGAAGCGATCCGGTCGGCGCACGCATTGATCTGACTCACCGGGAACCAAACACGCTCGCGCTCCGTCGAAAACACAACTGATACGGAAAAACTTGGAGAGGCCCTGATGACGACACCCGCAGGTGGATCGCTCAATACCGACTTCGACCTCATGACAGCCGTCGCCGGCAAGATCGACGCCCGTAACGATGAAATCCGTGCCATGTTGCAGTCCTTCATCGGGCGGATGATCAACGTGCCGCCCTCGGTTTGGGGAGGCGTCGCGGCAACGCGGTTCAGAGATGTCGTTGACCGCTGGAACGCCGAGTCGACAAAGCTTCATGTCGCGTTGCAGGGCATCGCCGAAACCATGCGCGTCAACGAGCGCGCCCTGCGCGAGGCGGCTGAGAGCCATTCGCATCAAATCGGCGCCGTCGGCACCGCCATCTGAGGAGTCTGAAAATGGAACCGGTTCTCTCGTACAACTTCGACGAGATCGAGTACACCGTCCGGCAGGAGATCCACAACACCTCGGCGCGGCTCAACGCGGCGCTCGATGATCTGCGGGCTCAGATCGCTCCGCTGCAGGAGATCTGGACCCGGGAGGCGGCAGAGGCGTATCGGCTCGAGCAAGCGAAATGGGACCAGGCGGCTGGTGCACTGAACGAGATTCTGTTCAGCCTCGGCAATGCGGTGCGCGACGGCGCGGACGATGTCGCGACCACGGATAGAAGCGCGGCGAGCGCTTGGGGAGGCTAGCCGGCACAGACCACTGTGCGGTCCCGTCGGGAGGGGAGCCCACGGGACCGCACAGTTCTGTCACCAGCGGTGACACGCGGCGTTCGGCGGCTACAAGCAGTCGGCCATCGGCCGCGAAAACCACAAAATGATGCTCGACCACTACCAGCGGACCAAGAACCTGCTGGTGTCCTAACAGCAACAAGGCCCATAGGGTTCTTCTGACGAGCGCTCGCGCGTGGGGGTACCCCCCGTCCGAAGGACTAGGGGGAAACGAGAATTCTGATCCGGAGCACGCGCAGGGCCCCGGACCGCCTCGGCTGCCGGGGCCTTTGCGCGTTTTGACCTGCGACGACGCCCGCCGGTATGCTGCTCGGTTGGCGTGCGGTATGCACGGGTCTCGGGTCAACGTCGGTCGCCGAGAACCACCCAATCGCCACGCCTGACCGGCAGCCCGGGTCACACCGGGATCCAACCCGAGAAGAGAAGGTAAGCGCTGTGTCTACCTACACGCCGAAGGCGGGTGACACCACACGCACGTGGTACGTCATCGACGCCACCGACGTGGTGCTCGGCCGGCTCGCCGTTGAAGCAGCCAAGCTGCTGCGCGGCAAGCACAAGCCGACATTCACGCCGAATGTCGACGGCGGCGATTTCGTCGTCATCATCAACGCCGACAAGGTCGCCATCAGCGGCGACAAACTGCAGAACAAGTTCGCCTACCGCCACTCGGGTTTCCCAGGTGGTTTGCGGGCGCGTTCACTCGGCACCGAAATGCAGAAGCATCCCGACCGCGTCGTCGAGAAGGCGATCGTCGGCATGCTGCCCCACAACAAGCTCAGCCGTCAGGTCCAGAAGAAGCTGAAGGTCTACGCCGGCCCAGAGCATCCGCACACCGCGCAGAAGCCGGTGCCGTACGAGATCAAGCAGGTGAGCCAGTGACCGAGCCAACCGATACGACTGAAACCACGGAAGCCCCGGAAGCCGAGGCCACCGAGGCTCCAGAGGTGACCGAGGCCGCCCCAGAGGCGACCGAAGCCCCCGAGGCCGCCGCGCCCGTGACCGAGGCCGAACGGCGGCTCCCGAGCCGCCGCGTGAGCCTCGCGAACCGGTCATCATCGACCGTCCCATCCAGACCGTCGGTCGCCGCAAGGAGGCCGTGGTTCGGGTGCGTCTGGTTCCCGGCACCGGCCAGTTCCACCTGGACGGCCGGACGCTGGAGGCCTACTTCCCGAACAAGGTGCACCAGCAGCTCATCAAGGCTCCGCTGGTGACCGTGGACCGGGTTGACGCCTTCGACATCTACGCCCACCTCGACGGCGGCGGCCCCTCCGGGCAGGCGGGCGCGCTGCGCCTGGCGATCTCCCGCGCACTGATCCTGGTGCAGCCCGAGGACCGGCCCGCGCTGAAGAAGGCCGGCTTCCTGACCCGCGACCCGCGGGCCATCGAGCGCAAGAAGTACGGACTGAAGAAGGCCCGCAAGGCGCCTCAGTACTCCAAGCGCTGATCTGCTTTACCTCACCGCCCGGTATGCGAACTGCATGCCGGGCGGTGTGCGTTAGCGGCCGAGGAAGTTGCCGAGGATTCCGGCGGCGGCGGACCCGGCGGTGCCGGCCTGTTGACCGCCGCCGGTACCGCTCACGAACGAGCCGGGCACCTCTTCCGACGTCTGCACTACGACGAAGCCCTGGCCGGGGTGTTTCCCTATCTCACTCGGCGCGAGCGACCGGTTTTGTACGCGAATTTGCGGCGAGTCGTGCACAAACACGGTCGCTCGCGGGGAGGCGAATGTGTCATTGGGGGTCATCTATGAGAAATTTGTCCGATGGGTCGACTGTTCGGCACCGACGGAGTCCGCGGAGTCGCCAATCGCAATCTGACCGCTGAGCTGGCCCTTGGGCTGGGCTCGGCGGCGGCGCGTCGACTCGGAAACTCCTCGCAGGCGCGCCGTCGCGTCGCCGTCGTCGGCCGCGATCCGCGGGCCAGCGGCGAAATGCTGGAGGCCGCGGTCATCGCCGGGCTGACGAGCGAGGGCGTGGACGCGCTGCGCGTCGGTGTGCTGCCGACGCCCGCGGTCGCCTACCTGACCAGCGCCTATGACGCCGAGTTCGGTGTGATGATCTCGGCATCGCACAACCCGATGCCCGACAACGGCATCAAGATCTTCGGCGCGGGCGGACACAAGCTCGACGACGCCACCGAGGACCGCATCGAAGAACTCCTCGCGGCCGGGCCCGGAGAGCGGCCGGTCGGTGCGGCCATCGGCAGGGTCGTCGACGCCGACGACGCGCTGGACCGGTACCTGCGCCACGCAGGCAAGGCCCTCACCACCCGCCTCGACGAGCTGACCGTCGTCGTCGACTGCGCCAACGGCGCCGCTTCGATGGCCGCGCCGCGGGCATACCGGGCCGCAGGCGCGAACGTCATCGCGATCAACGCCGAGCCCGACGGGCTGAACATCAACGAGGGCTGCGGTTCGACGCACATGGAGACGCTGCAGCAGGCGGTGGTGTCCCGCGGCGCCGATCTCGGCCTGGCCCACGACGGCGACGCCGACCGCTGCCTGGCCGTCGACGCCAAGGGCGGGATCATCGACGGCGACGCGATCATGGTGATCCTGGCGCTGGCGATGCGGGAGGCCGGCGAGCTGGCGTCCAACACCCTCGTCACCACCGTGATGAGCAACCTCGGCCTGCACCTTGCAATGCGCTCGGCGGGCATCGAGGTCCGCACCACCGGCGTCGGCGACCGCTACGTGCTCGAGGAAATGCGAGCGGGGGAGTACTCGCTTGGCGGCGAACAGTCCGGCCACATCGTCATGCCCGCGCTGGGTACCACCGGCGACGGCATCGTCACCGGGCTGCGGCTGATGTCGAGAATGGCGCAGACCCGCGCACCGCTGGCCGAGTTGGCGTCGACCATGCAGCAGCTACCCCAGGTGCTGATCAACGTCGAGGTCCACGACAAGGCCACTGTCGCCGATGCCCCCTCGGTTCGCTCGGCCGTTGCCGAAGCCGAAGCCGAGCTGGGTGACACCGGTCGAATCCTGTTGCGGCCCTCGGGGACCGAGCAGATGGTGCGGGTGATGGTGGAGGCGGCCGACGAGGACACCGCCCGGCAATTGGCCATCCGCGTCGCCGCGTCGGTGAGCGAACAACGCTGAAATCGAGTGGAACCCGTAGGGTTTCGCCGACGTCGTAGTCTGTGTGGGAGAACCTGAGACCGCGCGTGTCGATGTTGCGGCGGTGCTCGACGCTGCACGTCAGTACGACACGGCCTCCGACATCGTCGACGCGGCCATTCGAACTCATCTGACCGGACTGCGCTTCGACGGGGCGGTCGCGGGACGCATGCACACCGCCCAAGGCGACGCGCTGCGCCTGGCGCTCAACGAGCTGGTGCACCGACTGCACCAATGGGCGCGCGCCGCAACCGAGATCGCCGCCGAATTGCGTTCGTGTGCAGATCGCTACGTCGACGTCGACGAGCTCGGCGCCCGACGGATCGGCTGAGCGATGGCTGAACCGCTCGACGTTTCCGCGCGGCTGGCCGAAGCGCGTGCCGCCATCGACAACATCGGCGAGTACGTGTGGGCGTGCCGTCTGGTCGGCTACCAGAATCCGGATCTCACGCTGCACGCGGGACAGGTGCGCGATTGGTACGGCAGCGAAGACGGGTTGGACCTGCGGGCGCTGGAGGCGGATCGAGCGGCGCTGGACGCCGCGGTGACGGCGACGGCCAGTGCACAACGGCTGCAGGAGCAGCAGCTCGGCACGCTGACCGGGGCGTGGCAGGGGCGCGGCGGCGATGCCTCACGCGAGTTTCTCCTCCGGCACGGTGAAGCATCCGCGGCCGCAGCCTCGGCGGTGCGCAGTGCAGCCCACGCACTCGCCGCACTTCGCGACGAGCTGTGGCACGCAATCGACGGCAAGGTCGGGGCCGCGATGGCGATCGAAGAGCGCCGCCAGACCGAACGTGCCGAATGGCTGGCCGCGACGCGGACGGTAACCACAGGAGCCGGCGACCGGGCAGCGGCGAGCGAACTCATCGATCAGCAGGTGAAGCCGTACGTGGACAACGACATTCGGTCGGAATGGCTGACCGCGATGCAGAAGGCGATGGCCGCCGTTTCCGCTGCCTTCGACGACGCGACCAGCGTATTGACGGGTGAACCCGCCGCGCCATTCGAGGTGCCGGGCGATTTCGGCCCGGTCTCGATGCCATCGCCGCCCAGCAGTGGCCCGGTTGCCGAAGTGGCGGGCACCGTGCCCGCGGCGTGGACGAGCCCGCCTCCGGCAGCGGTAGTCCCGGGCCTTGGGCCGACGGCCGCTCCGGCACCAGCGATACCCGCCGCACCGGAACCGCTCGCGGCGCCGATGCCCGCAGCCCCTGCGCTTGCGACCGCACCCCCGCCTGCGACACCGGCGATGCCCTCAATGCCTCCACTCGGTGAGCTGGGTGGCGGACTGCCCGGCGCCGCCGGCGGGCTCGCGGGTCTGGGTTCTCAGCTCGCCGACGCGGTCGGCGGTCTCGTCAACCGTCCCGACGATGCGCTTCCTGATCCGACACCGCTGGAAGACGAGGGCATCGACGACGGGGTGGGGCTCGATGACGAAGAGTCGGCAGCCGATGACGACGGCGACGACGAATCTGACACGGAGACAGATGATCCCGCCGCAACCGATGAGCCCGTCGATGAGCCCGTCGATGAGCCACTCGACGCGTGCGCGGAGGAGTCCGTCGACGAAACGCCGCCGACCGATCCGGTTGCGACGCCGCCGCCCGCACCGATGCCGCCCCCGCCGCAGCCCATCGTGGAACCGCCGCCGAGCGCAGAGGCGATCGGAGCCGAAACGCCGTGCGAGATCGCCGCCGACGAGCTGCCCCAGGCAGGGCCGTAACAAGGCCGCTACTCGAGTAATGCGGTACGCGTGTCCAGCACCGGTGTCTGTGCCTAGGCTCCGATCTGACGCAAACCCGCGCCTACCGATGCGAAGCGCTGGAGGACACATGCCACCGGTGATCAACCTTCCCACTCCCGACTTCACATTCGATCCGGCCGCACCGGGTGCATGTATCGCCGGCGTGCGGCCCTACCGCACCGGCTCGTACAAGCTCGGCCACGAGACGGCCGGCGGAAAATTCCTGGTACACAACTACGGCCACGGCGGCGCGGGGATCACGCTGAGCTGGGGCTGCGCGCAGCAGGTTCACGACATCGTCGCCGGTCGCATCGCCACATCTCACGACACCACCGCGGCGGTGCTTGGCGCGGGCGTGATGGGCCTGACTGCTGCGACTCTGCTGAGCGATCTCGGGCTCACGGTGACGATCTACGCCGACCGCAAGCCGATCGACACCACGTCGCACAAGGCGGGCGGGCAGTGGGCGGTCTCGGTCGTCGAATACAACCGCCCACAGGAATTGAAGAAGATCCTCACCGACTCCTATACGCGGTTCAAGACCGAGCTCGGTCCGGCCTTCGGCGTCTACGAGCGCCCCAACTACACCCACGAGCGGACCAAGAACTTCGACATCGTGCTGCAGCTGTGCCCTGGCCTGATTCCAGCGCCGATCCCATTGACCCGCATGCCATTTGAGGGTCATACGATCCCTGGGTTCGAATACCACACATTGTTGATCGAGCCGCCGGTTTTCCTGGCACGGCTCGAGTGCGATCTGCGAAACCGCGGGGTGACATTCGTCAGTCGACACTTCGTCAACCGCGCCGACGTGCTCACGTCACTGAGCCAGAACATCATCGTCAACTGCACCGGGATGGGCGCCAAGGAGTTGTTCAACGACACTGCGATGCAGCCGATCAAGGGTCAGCTGGCCATGCTGCCCGCGCAACTGAACCTGAGTACCTCTACAGCGGCGACGGATACCTGTTTCCGCGGTCCGACCACGTGGTCATCGGCGGCACTTATGAGCCCGACCTCTCCGACGAGACGCCCTCGGCAAGCGTCTGCAAGGACGTCGTGAAGTACATGGCGTCGCACTTCGGAGTGGTGCCTGCCGTGCCGATGCCGCAGATCCACATCAACCATCCCGACCACGCTGCAATCTACGATCCGGTGCTCCCCAACGACCCGGCGCAGCCGAGCCTGAACGTGTGAATGCGAGGGAGGGCGCCATGGCAATCTCGGTCGTCGACTACGTGCTGACGAGGTTGAAGGAGCAAGGCGTCACCCACCTCTTCGGGGTGCCCGCGCTGTATTGCGCGGCACTGTTCGACGCCGCGCCCGCTCACGGGATCATGCCGGTGGTGACCGCGAGCGATCTCGAAGCCGGCTACGCCGCAGACGGATACGCGCGGACGAAGGGGCTGGCTGCGGTGTCGGTCGCCAATGGCGTCGGCACGTTGAGCCTCATCAACGCCATCGGCGGGGCGTATGTCGAGCGCAGTCCGGTGGTGGTCATCAACGGCGGACCTACCGCGGGCCATCTCGCCGACCTGGCTCAGCGCGACGTCCTCTACTCGCACTCGACTGGCCGCGCGAACGCCGAACTCGACGCCTTCGCCCTCGTCACCGCCAAGTCGGTGCGCGCCGCCACCAAGGATGCGGTGCCCGCCGCCGTCGACGGCGCGATCACTGCGGCGCTGACGTCCAAGCGCCCGGTGTATCTCGAAATCGCCATGGATCTGTGGTCCCAGACTTGCACCAACCCTGGTCCGCCGCTGACGTCGAACGTGCCGCCTGCCGGCACCGAAACACAGCTTGCCGCAACCATTGTGGATCTGATCCGCGGCGCGCAGAAACCCGTCATTCTGATCGGCACCGAGGTTGCGCGCTACGGTCTGGCCGAAGCGGTTGCAGATCTGATCGCCAAGCTCGGTGTGCGGTGGGCAAGCGACATGCTCTCGAAGTCGACGCTCGCCGAGAAGGGTGCTGGGTGGATCGGTGTCTACGACCCGCCGTACGTGCCGCAGGCCATTCGAACCCAGGTCGAGTCGACCGATCTGTTGGTGACTCTCGGCTGCGTGTACCCCAACAGCTTTGCGAACCTGATCACCCAGAAGTTCAACAGCATGGTCGCCGTTTACGACGGCAAGGTGCGGGTGAAGAATCAGCCGAAGCAGAGCGCCGAGATCCGGGCGCTGGTGGCTGCGATGCGCACCAAGGCCGCCGAGCTGCCTCCCGCGAATGTTCCCGCTGGTGCGGTGCCCACGGCTCCTCCCGCAGCCACAGGCGCGTTGACCTACAAGCAGGTCTTCCAACGCGTCGGTAACGCGTTGGACGAGACGCTGATCACCATCCCCGATACGTTCCTCGGCACGTACTCCGCGGCGAACCTGCCCGTGAAGGGCAGAGACGCGTTCCTGTGCGACGCGGTGTGGGCATCGATCGGCCATTCGGTCGCCGCTGCGGTGGGCGCATCGTTCGGTTCGGCCAGGCGTCCCTTGGTCATCTGCGGCGACGGCGGGTTCCAGATGACCGCTCAGGCGCTGTCGACGATGGCGCGGTACGGACGCAACCCCATCGTCGTGCTGATCGTCAACGGCATCTACGGGTTCGAGCAGTTTCTGTTGGACCGCACCTACTTCAACACGAACAGCAACACGCCCGCCCGGCCCTACGCGGTCATCGGCCAATGGGACTTCGTCAAGTTCGCCAACAGCGTCGGCGTGAATTACGCAAAAGTCGTCAACACAGCGGCGGCTCTCGACGCCGAACTCGCAACCGCCAAGGCCAATGCCGGACCGAGCCTGATCGTCGCGCAGGTTCCGCCGCGCGGACTGCCCACCGAAATGGAGTGACTAGGGAAGCAGGCCCTGGAGCTCCTCGACGAAGCGCACAGACTCGCGCCGGTCACCCGTCAGCGGATGCACGAGCAAGGTCGTCACCCCCGCCTCCGCATATGCGGCAACACGTTCCTTGACGAAACCCTTTGGCCCGATGAGCGATACGTGCCGCACCAAATCATCCGGCACCGCGTCGATCGCCTCGGCCTTCTTGCCCGACAGATACAGATCCTGGATGTGGTCTGCCACCTCGCCGAACCCGTAGCGGGTCGCCAGATTGTGGTAGAAGTTCTTCCCGCGAGCGCCCATGCCGCCGATGTACAGCGCCAGTTGCGGTTTCGCCCATGCCAGGCGATCCTCGACATCGTCGCCGATGGCCAGGGTGGCGCTGACCATGATGTCGAGCGGTCCGAGTTCCTGGTCGCGCTTGGCCATGCCTGCCCGCAGCGAGTCACCCCAGGCCTCGTCGGCCTTCTCCGGATAGAAGAACACCGGCTGCCAGCCCTCGGCGATCTCCGCAGTCAGCTCCACGTTTTTCGGACCCAGCGCTGCGATCGTGATTGGAATACGTTCGCGGACAGGGTGATTGATCAGGTGCAGCGACTTACCGAGTCCCGTGCCGCGGTCGTGGGGGAGCGGTAGCTGGTAGTGCTTGCCGTCGAATTCGACGTTTTCCCGGCGCCACACCTGCCTGCAGATCTCGACGACTTCGCGGGTGCGGCCGAGCGGAGCGTCGAACGGAACGCCGTGAAAGCCCTCTATCACCTGCGGCCCGGACGTTCCGATGCCCAACCGGAACCGGCCGTCGGAGACGTAGTCCAGCCCTGCGGCCGTCATCGCCAGCAGCGACGGGGTGCGGGTGTAGATCGGGACGACGCCGGAACCCAGCTCGATCCGCGACGTTCTCGCTGCGAGGAATCCCAGCTGGCTGATCGCGTCGAACGAGTACGCCTCGGCGACGAGGGCGATGTCGACGCCGATTTTCTCCAGTTCGACGACCTCGTCGACGGCCTCGAGGAAACCGCCGGCGTAGTTGAGAAAGATTCCTGTCCGCATCGAGGACTTAGTAGGCACAGACAAGTTATACACCCAACCGGTTGGTTGGCCGAATCAGGGCTTCAGCAGCGCGATGACCCTGTTCTCCAGGTCAGCGGGGTCGTCGGCGAACGGATCCATCGTCGCGGCCTTGGGCAAATCCACTGCGGGGTCGGCGAACTCGCGGTAGGTCTTGTCGTCGGTCAGCATGTGCAGCAGAAAGCCGGTCATCAGCGCCCGCACCATCTTCTGCGTATCGCGGTCGGCGCCGGGCAGGCCAACCACCCGCGCCAGCCGCCGCCCTTCGACCAGGCCACCCGCCTTGGCTTTCGGCATTGCGCGCAGCGTCGCCGTTTTCCACACGCGTGCCAATTCAATTGCATTGGACCGCAGTGACATCGGATCGCCGGGGTCGGTGAGGATCAGGCCGGGGACCTTCAACGTCGCGGCGGCTTCCTCGGCGCGCGGCGTGGTCACCGTAGGAAACGCCGCGACTACAGCCTTGGGCTTCGCCGACATCCCGGCGGCGGCGAACACCGCGGTCGACGCGCCGAAGCCGTGGCCGACGATGCCGAGTTTGGTGGGATGCACGCTGATCTTCCCGTCGCCCAGACGCACACCGGCGATGATGTCCAGCGTGGTGCCGAGGTCGAACGCCAGGTTCAACACCGACGGGGCAATGCCCTTCTCTGTGTCCGGCGCGGCCGCGACGATGCCCCACGACGCCAGATGCTCGAGGGTGCCCTCGTAGCGCTCCGCGCCGGACACCCATTCGTGCGCGAACGCGACACCGGGAAGGTTGAACCCCGATTCCGGGGTGTACACCACGCCGGGCTGACCGGCGAAAGCCAAGTCGCCGCGCAGCACACGATGCGGCCCGCGCCGCTTCAGAGAGGCGAAAAGCTTCTTGGTGCTGGCCACCTGACGACCGTAGCCCACGGGCGTAACCGCGACGCTAGGGTCCTTCCTGTGAAATTGCGTTGGCCCGTCGCGGTGTTCCTCCTCGCGCTGGGCGCGGTCGCGTCGCTCGTCGGCGACCACAGCCATATCGCCACCGGCACCACCGAATACCTGTCCAACGCGGTGCCGTTCGTCTGGAGCAGCCCGATCTGGTTCCCGATCCTCGTCGCCTTGGCGGCCGTTTCGATCGCCGAGCTGCGGCTGCACCTGCCCGACCTGCGCACGTCGGTCACCGTGCGGCAGGGGATCGCAGGCGTCGCCGCTGTCATCGGCATCTACGTCACCACCGCGCTGGTGCACACCGCCCCTGCGGTGCCTGCGAACGTGCTGATCTACGCGCTGGCGGCGATCACCTGGTGCGCGCTTGGCGATCGTTGGGGCGCACTCTGCGGCGTGCTCGCCGCGGTCGTCGGGCCCATCGTCGAGGCCGTTGTCGCCGCGGCCGGGCTCGCCCGCTACGCCGAGGACTCCGACGCGCTGTTCGGGGTGGCCCCGTGGCTGCCCGCGCTGTATTTCGCGTTCGGTGTGGTCGTGGCGCTCCTCGCCGAGATCAGCCTGCGTCGGGATACATAACCTCTGCACAGCGTCTACACATCTGGCGCGGCGTAGCGTCGAAGTCAGACATCAGGGGACGGGTCACGGTGTCCTGGAACGACATTCGTCGTGCAGTGAACGAGGTAATGCGGGAGTTCACGTGAGGAATCTGAGGAGTATCGCAGCCGGGCTCGGCATCGCCGGGGCACTCGGCTTCGCGTCCGTCGGTATCGGTACGGGCACAGCCAACGCGGCGCCGCCGGCACAGGCCGGTTTCGCGCAGTGGGGTCCCGGCTGGGGCCCCGGCCCCGGTCCCTGGCGGCCAGGACCACCGCCACCACCACCTCCGGCATGGGGCGGCGGCTACGACTACGGAGGCTGGAACAACTACGGACCACCGCCTCCGCCGTGCCTGAGCGGCCCACTGGGGTTCATACAGGTTTGCGCTTAGGGGCTGTGTAGGTACAAAGCGCACTACACCGGCAGAGTCGCGGCGACTATGCAGTTAGCTGGATAGTCGTCTAGGCTGGGTACCTATGTGTGGAATCGTCGGCTACGTCGGGACGCGGGATGCTCGCGGAGTCGTCGTCGACGCGCTGCGCCGGATGGAGTACCGCGGTTACGACTCCTCCGGCGTCGCCCTGCTCGACGGCGTCGGCGGGCCTGACCGTGCGCCGGCGTGCCGGACGCCTGGCCAACCTTGAAGCAGCGCTGGACGAGTCGGACGCCGCAAGCCTCGCGGGCAGCACCGGGCTCGGCCACACCCGCTGGGCCACCCACGGCAGGCCGACCGATCGCAACGCCCACCCGCACCGCGACGCCGCGGGCAAGATCGCGGTCGTCCACAACGGGATCATCGAGAACTACGCCGTGCTGCGCAAGGAGCTGGAGGCCACCGGCGTCGAGTTCGCCAGCGACACCGACACCGAGGTCGCCGTCCACCTGGTCTCCTGGCAGTACCACCACGGCCCGACCGCAGGGGACTTCGTCGCAGCTCCGTGTTCGCCGTGCTGCCTCGGCTGGAGGGCCACTTCACGCTGGTGTTCGCCAACGCCGACGAGCCGGGCACGATCGTCGCCGCCCGCCGCTCGACGCCGCTGGTGCTCGGTGTCGGCGACGGTGAGATGTTCGTCGGCTCCGACGTGGCGGCATTCATCGAGCACACCCGCGACGCCGTCGAACTGGGCCAGGACCAGGCCGTCGTGGTCACCGCCGACGGCTATCGAATCACCGACTTCGAAGGCAACGACGCCGATCCTTCCACTGACTACCGCGAGTTCCACATCGACTGGGATCTCTCGGCCGCCGAGAAGGGCGGCTACGAGTACTTCATGCTCAAGGAGATCGCCGAGCAGCCCGCAGCCGTCGCCGACACCCTCCTCGGGTCACTTCGTGGACGGCCGCATCGTGCTCGACGAGCAGCGCCTGTCCGACCAGGAACTGCGCGAGATCGACAAGGTTTTCATCGTCGCCTGCGGCACCGCGTACCACTCCGGTCTGCTGGCCAAATACGCGATCGAGCACTGGACCCGGTTGCCCGTCGAGGCCGAGCTGGCCAGCGAGTTCCGCTATCGCGACCCGGTGCTGGACCGCAGCACGCTGGTGATCGCCATCTCGCAGTCCGGCGAGACCGCCGACACGCTCGAAGCGGTGCGGCACGCCAAGGAGCAGAAGGCCAAGGTGCTGGCGATCTGCAACACCAACGGCAGCCAGATCCCGCGCGAATGCGACGCGGTGCTCTACACGCGCGCAGGCCCCGAGATCGGGGTCGCCTCGACCAAGACGTTCCTCGCGCAGATCGCCGCCAACTACCTCGTCGGACTCGCGCTCGCACAGGCCCGCGGAACCAAGTACCCCGACGAGGTCGAGCGCGAATACCGCGAACTCGAGGCGATGCCCGAGCTGGTGCAGCAGGTATTGGCGACCGTCGAACCCGTCTCCGCGCTCGCCCGCCGGTTCGCCAAGTCGCAGACCGTGCTGTTCCTCGGCCGCCATGTCGGCTATCCCGTCGCCCTCGAGGGCGCGCTGAAGCTCAAGGAACTCGCGTACATGCACGCCGAAGGATTCGCGGCCGGTGAACTCAAGCACGGCCCGATCGCGCTGATCGAGGACGGCCTGCCGGTCATCGTCGTCATGCCATCGCCGAAGAGTGCGGCGGTGCTGCACTCCAAGCTGTTGAGCAATATCCGCGAGATCCAGGCCCGCGGTGCGATCACCATCGTGATCGCCGAGGAGGGTGACGACACGGTGCGGCCATACGCCGACCACTTATTCGAAATCCCCGCGGTGTCAACGCTTCTCCAACCACTACTGTCGACGATTCCGCTGCAGGTATTCGCCGCCGGGGTGGCGCAGGCCCGCGGCTACGACGTGGACAAGCCGCGCAACCTGGCCAAGTCCGTCACCGTCGAGTAGGCGAACAATGCAGCGGCAGCCGCAGGTGAGCGTTCGAGGTATCGGGTGTTTCCCTTCGTTTGCGTCATGCGTGGTGGTCGAAGCCCGCTGGTCGGCTCAGTAACTCTTGATGGCGATCATCGAGTTCGCCACGGGCCAACACGGCGCCGCGCTCGAGGACATCCTCCAGCGCCGATGCCCAGCTCTGCCAGTACGGTCGCGCATCGTCTTCGGCGATGTTGGCGATCAATCGCTTCCGAAACGTCTCCCAGTCGCACGCACCCGACCGGCACGCGGCCACGGCGAGCCCGAAAACCCGCCGTTCCCACGGCGCGGCGAAGACGATCTCCCCGTTGTCGCGGGGCGGTGAGACCGGCCCGACAAGGTCGGCGTCGAGACTCGCGGGTCAGCCGTCATCGAGATCGGTGGGGGACAGTGGCCGCCCCACGCCGATCATCGAGTCGCGCGTGACGAGACGCGCAAGGTCCGCCTCGCCGAGGCCATCGGTCCCGGCCGGCCGCTCGGGGACGACCAAATAGCGCGCCTCCGCCGAGCTGTCCCAGACCCTGACGAGAATGTCGGCGGGGAGTTCGAGCCCCATCTCGGCGAGCAGTGTCCGCGGCTGCGCGACCATCCGCGAGCGGTACGCCGATGACTTGTACCAGGACGGCGGCAGCCCGAGCACCGGCCAGGGATAACAAGAACACAGCGTGCAAACCACCACATTGTGGACCGCGGGCGTGTTCGGCACCGCGACGATCATGTGGCCCTCGGGACCGCCGAAGCCGAGCTCCGCGATGGCCCGCGTTCCGTCGGAGAGCAGCCGCTGCAGATATCCCGGGTCGGCCCACGCGCGGGCGATCACCTTGGCGCCGTTGAGCGGTCCGACGTTCGTCTCGTAGTGGTCGACCACCTTGTCGACGACGCTGGAATCGACGATGCCCTTCTCCACCAGACAGGGATTCAAGCGCCTCGACGCGGCGCTGCCGTCGTGTCGTTCACGCCGCCTCCAGATAGGACTCGAAAAGGTCCACCCGTACTTCGGTGCCGGGTTCGGCGGCAGCTCCCCACAAGTCCGCAGCCCTGGAAGGCGACCGTGTACTGATGCTGCGGCAACGCATGCCTGCCCACCGTCTTGGCGTCGGGGAACACGGTCGCGCCGAGGTGGGCGACGATCACGCCGGGTTTCCCTGTCACGTACCCCGGCTGTCGTGTGTATGGCATCGCGCGGGTACCGCGCACCCGGATGTGGTCGCCCAACGCGAAGCGACGGCGGCGCAGCGCGGGCCGCGACGTCCCCAGCAGCCGGGGAACAGCTGACCGGCGACCCAGCGGGGAAGCCTCGGATGCAGCAGCGAACCCACCGCTCGTGACGTGGCCGCGCGGCGCGCTCGCGACATGCGCCGCCTGGCCGGCGCAGACCGGCCTGCGACTCGGGCGTCGACCTCGCCGGGCGTGAGGTACCCAGCCTGCTCAAGCAGCTTCTCGAAGCTTCCGAGCCAACGCCGGTAGTAGCTCGACAGGTATACCTCGCGCGGCAATTGCTCCATCCCGAACCGGATGATGTCGGTATTGCGACCGAGCAGGGGTAGCAGGAAGTTGGAGATGCCGAAGACCCGGCCCTCCCAACGTTCGTGGAACACCGGCTCGTCCGGCTCCTTGATGACCGGGCCGAAGAACTCGGTTCGGCCGCCCATGTCACTCGGCGCGGTCATGGCGCGACCATACGCCGGTATTTGCTCCGCACTACCGGTTCGAACACATGCGAATTCAGCGGTGGCGACATATAAGTGTGCGCGCGCGTGGAATCCTGTTACCGATGCGGTACTACTACTCCGCTGATGAGATCCGCGAAGCCGAAGCACCGCTGCTGGCGTCGCTGCCCGACGGTGTGCTGATGCGGCGGGCGGCGGGCGGCCTGGCCACCGCGATCGCCCGCGAGCTCCTGGTGAACACCGGCGGTGTCGCAGGCCGGTCGGTCTGCGCGGTCGTCGGCTCCGGTGACAACGGTGGTGACGCGCTGTGGGCGGTCACGTTCCTTCGTCGGCGGGGTGTGGCAGCGTCCGCGGTCCTGCTCAATCCCGAACGAACTCACAAGAAGGCGCTGGCTGCGTTCCGGAAGGCGGCGGGTCGCGTGGTGCAAAGCGTGCCGACGACAACCGATCTGGTGGTCGACGGCGTCGTCGGCATCTCCGGCTCCGGCCCGCTGCGGCCCGCCGCCGCCGAGGTTTTCGCCACCGTCGACGAGGCGGGCATCCCGGTGGTGGCCGTCGACATTCCCAGCGGCGTCGACGTGCAGACCGGCGCGGTCAGCGGCCCCGCCGTGCGCGCCGCGCTGACCGTCACATTCGGTGGGCTCAAACCCGTTCACGCTCTGGGTGATTGCGGCCGCGTCGAACTGGTCGACATCGGCCTCGACCTGCCGCAACCCGACATCATGAGTTTCGACGCGGCCGACGTCACCGCACGCTGGCCGATGCCGGGGCCGAAGGACGACAAGTACACCCAGGGCGTCACCGGCGTCCTGGCCGGCTCGGCGACCTATCCGGGTGCGGCCGTGCTGTGCACCGGCGCCGCGGTGGCCGCCACTTCCGGGATGGTCCGCTACGCGGGAAGTGCTGCACAGCAAGTGCTTTCGCACTGGCCCGAAGTCATCGCATCGCCGAGCCCGGCCGCGGCGGGCCGGGTACAGGCGTGGGCAGTCGGTCCGGGCCTCGGCACCGACGACGTCGGCGCCTCGGCGCTGTGGTTCGCGCTCGACACCAATCTGCCCGTGATCGTCGACGCCGACGCGCTGACGATCCTCGCCGCGCACCCCGATCTGCTCACCAACCGCACCGCACCGACGGTGCTGACCCCGCACGCAGGCGAGTTCGCGCGACTCGCCGGATCGCCGCCCGGCGACGACCGGATCGCCGCCACCCGCAGGCTGGCCGACCAGTTCGGGGCGACCGTGCTGCTGAAGGGCAACATCACCGTCATCGCCGAGCCGGGCGGCCCCGTCTACCTCAACCCCGCCGGGCAGTCGTGGGCGGCCACCGCTGGATCGGGCGACGTGCTGTCGGGCATCATCGGCGCGCTGCTCGCCGCAGGACTGCCCGCCGGTGAAGCGGCCGCCGCCGGGGCATTCGTCCATGCCCGCGCCGCCAACTTGTCGGCCGCAGACCCCGGACCGCGGCCTGCCCCCACCTCCGCGTCGCGCATCCTGGCCCACGTCCGCACCGCAGTCGCTCGTCTCTGATCGCCACGAAAGGACTCTTGATGGCCCCCAGGCACACCCAAGGCCCAGTGATCGCACCGGCATACACCGGCCGGATGTCGATGGCGGCCATCCCGTCACTGCGGATGCCCGACGAGTGCGATGAATCCGGATGCCGCCTACCGCTTCATCCACGACGAGCTGATGCTCGACGGCAGTTCCCGGTTGAACCTGGCGACGTTCGTGACCACGTGGATGGACCCGCAGGCCGAGAAGCTGATGGCCGAGACGTTCGACAAGAACATGATCGACAAGGACGAGTATCCGGCCACCGCCGCGATCGAGTCCCGCTGCGTGTGCATGGTCGCCGACCTGTTCCACGCCGAGGGGCTGCGCGACGACGACCCGTCAAGCGCGACAGGGGTTTCCACGGTCGGGTCCAGCGAGGCAGTCATGCTGGCCGGTCTCGCGCTGAGCTGGCGGTGGCGTAAGCGCGTGTCGCGCGGAAAGGAAGATGCCTGGCGCCAGCGCAGGCCGAATCTGGTGATGGGCTCCAACGTGCAGGTGGTGTGGGAGAAGTTCTGCCGCTACTTCGACGTCGAGCCCAGATACCTGCCGATGGAGGAGGGCCGCTACGTCATCACCGCCCGAGCAGGTGCTGGAGAACATCGACGAGGACACCATCGGTGTGGTCGCGATCCTGGGCAGCACGTTCACCGGTGAGCTGGAACCGATCGGCGAGATCTGCGAGGCGCTGGACAAGCTGGCCGCCGACGGCGGACTCGACATCCCCGTGCACGTCGACGCGGCCAGCGGCGGCTTCGTCGTCCCGTTCCTTCATCCCGACCTCATCTGGGATTTCCGGCTGCCGCGGGTGGTGTCGATCAACGTCAGCGGCCACAAGTACGGGCTGACCTATCCCGGCATCGGCTTCGTGGTGTGGCGCAGCGCCGAGCACCTACCGGACGACCTGGTCTTCCGGGTCAACTACCTCGGCGGGGACATGCCGACGTTCACGCTGAACTTCTCCCGGCCCGGCAATCAGGTGGTCGGCCAGTACTACAACTTCCTGCGGCTGGGCGGGAGGGCTACGGCCAGGTGATGGGGTGCCTGTCGCAGACCGCGCGGTGGCTCGGCGACCAACTGCGCGACAGCGAGCATTTCGAGCTGATCTCCGACGGGTCGGCGATCCCGGTGGTCAGCTTCCGGCTGAAAGGCGATCCGGGCTACACCGAGTTCGACGTCTCGCATGCGCTGCGGTCCTACGGCTGGCAGGTGCCCGCCTACACCATGCCGGAGAACGCCACCGACATCGCCGTGCTGCGCGTCGTCGTGCGCGAAGGCTTCTCGATGAACCTGGCGCGGGCGCTGCGCGACGACATCGTCACCGCGCTGAGCCACCTCGACGAGCTCAAGCCCGGCGGGCATTTCGACGAGCTACAGCCGTTCGCGCACTGACGGGCGACATCGTGGCAGACCCTGACGCGGCGTTCGACGTAGAAGCTCTACGGGAGAAGTACGCCCGTGAGCGTGACCGGCGGCTACGGCCCGACGGAATCGCACAGTACGTCGAGATCGCAGGGCCCTTTGCCGAGTTCGCCGAAGATCCTTGGAGCGAACCGCATTTCACCAGGGCGCCACTGCGCGACGACGTCGATGTCGCGATCGTCGGCGCCGGATTCGGCGGACTGCTGACCGGTGCCCGGCTGCGCGAGCTCGGTGTGCAGAACATCCGGCTCATCGACAAGGCCGCCGACGTGGGCGGCACCTGGTACTGGAACCGGTACCCCGGCATCGCGTGCGACGTCGAGTCGTACGTGTACATGCCGCTGCTGGAGGAGCTCGGTTACATCCCGACCGAGAAATACGCCAAGGGCGACGAGATCTTCGCGCACTGCCGTCGCATCGCCGAACACTACGACCTGTACCGCGACGCCTGCCTGCAGACCGAAGTCACGGAAATACGCTGGGACGACGAGCTTTCCCGGTGGGTCATTTCCACCAACCACGGCGATGCGATCCGGGCGAGGTTCGTGTCGATGGCCAACGGGTACCTGCAGAAGCCGAAACTTCCCGGCATCGACGGGATCATGGACTTCCGCGGGCACGCCTTCCACACCAGCCGGTGGGACTACGACTACACCGGAGCCGACCTGGCCGAGTTGGCGGACAAGCGGGTGGGGATCATCGGCACCGGCGCGACCGCGATCCAGTGCGTGCCGCATCTGGGCAGATCGGTTGGCCGGCTGTTCGTGTTCCAGCGCACCCCGTCGACCGTCGACGTGCGCGGCAATCGGCCGACCGATCCGGAATGGTCGGCAGACCTCAAGAACGGCTGGCAGCGCCACCGCATCGAGAACTTCCAACTGCTCACCACGGGCGGCGAGGCCGACGAGGATCTGGTCAACGACGCCTGGACGAGCATCGTCAAGAAACTGTTCGTGATGCGGCAGCGCAGCGTCGCTGGAATGTCGGACGAAGACCGCTTGCGCGCAGTAGAACTCGCCGACTTCGCCAAGATGGAGGAGATCCGGGCCCGCGTCGACTCGATCGTGGCAGACCGTGCCACCGCCGAAGGTCTCAAGCCGTGGTACGGCTACTTCTGCAAGCGGCCGTGCTTCCACGACGACTACCTACAGACGTTCAACCGCGACAACGTCACGCTCGTCGATACCAAAGGCCTCGGCGTCGAGCGGATCACCGCAGGCGGCGTCGTCGTCGACGGCACCGAACACCTCGTCGACTGCCTGATCTTCGCAACCGGATTCGAGGTCGGCACAGACTATTCGCGGCGCACCGGGTTCGATCTCGTTGGGCGCGACGGCCTGACGCTGACCGAGAAATGGGGCAGTGGCGTTCGCACGCTGCACGGTGTCAGCGTTCGCGGCTTCCCGAACAGCTTCGTGCTGAGCATCGCCCAGTCGGGCTTCACCGTGAACTTCCCGTACCTCCTCGATGTCCAGGCAACCCACACGGCGTGGGTGATCGCCTGGGCTCTGGACAGCGGGATCAGAGCGGCTCGAGGCAGCCGCCGAAGCCGAAACAGCGTGGGTCGACACCATCGTCGAGCGGTCCGCCGCAAGCGCGGAGAGGGCCAAGGCGTGTACGCCCGGCTACTACAACCGGGAAGGCCAGGCGAACGCGAAGACCCGTCAGGGCAGCTTCTTCTTTGGCAGCCCAACCGAATACGCCGACATTCTCGCCGCGTCCAGGGCCAACGGCGCACCGGAGGGCTACGAGACGTCGTGACGAGACGAAGTCTGTTCTGCTCCTCGCGTGCGCGGTGTCGCTATCTGGCCGGGCGCATCATGGCGCTCACGCGTCGCCGCCCATCGCCGCGAGTGGTGATCATCGGGGCGGGCTTCGGCGGCCTTGCCGCGGCAGTGGCGTTGCGGCGCAGAGGCATCGACGACCTGACGATCATCGAACGCGCCGATGGCGTCGGCGGAACGTGGCGGCGAAACATCTACCCGGGCGCGGCGTGCGATATCCAGAGCCATCTGTACTCCTTCTCGTTCGCGCCGAACCGATTATGGAGCCGCACCTACGCCTATCAGCCGGAGATTCTCGACTATCTGGAGTCGGTCGCCGACGACTTCGACCTCCGCAGGCACCTGATGCTGAACACGGGGGTGCGCAGCATGCGCTGGAACGCGCAGGCGTCGCACTGGGACGTCAACCTGACCGACGGCGACACCGTGGTCGCCGATGTCGTGGTGAGCGCCGTCGGGCTGTTCGGCTCCACCCGGTACCCCGACATCGACGGCCTCGCCGACTTCTCCGGCACGCTCATGCACACCGCGCAGTGGGATGCGACCGTCGACCTGACCGGCAAGCGGGTGGCGGTGATCGGAACAGGGGCCAGCGGCGTGCAGGTCGTGCCCGAACTGGCCGACGTCGCAGGCGAGTTGACGGTTTTCCAGCGCACGCCGCCGTGGATGGTTCCGAAGGAGGATCGGCCCTACAGTGCGCAGGAGCTGTCCCGATACCGTCGGCTGCCCTGGGCGTCATGGCGCGAGCGATGGCGGTTGTGGAAGCTGCAGCACGACAACACCGCGTTGACGCCCGACCATCCGCGAATGGCCGTCGTCGAGAAACTGTCCCGGGGATTTCTGCACAAGCACGTCGCCGACGACCGGCTGCGCGATGCGCTGACGCCCCGCTACCCGTTCCGCTGCAAGCGGGTTCTGCTCGGCGAGAAGTACTACACCGCACTGCAACGCGATCACGTCGACCTCGTCACCGAAGCCATCACGCGTGTCACCGATACGCGAATCATCACCGCCGACGGCACATCCGTCGAGGTCGACGCCATCGTGCTGGCGACGGGATTCGAGACCAGCAGCTACCTGTCGGGGCTGAACGTGATCGGCGTGGGCGGCGAAAGCCTGCACGAGCGTTGGGGTTCGGACCCCCAGGCCTATCTCGGGACAGCCGTCAGCGGGTTTCCGAACTTCTTCATGCTGTACGGCCCCAACACCAACCAAGGGGCCAACTCGATCATCTACATCCTGGAGGCGGGTGCTCGCCTCATCGCCAGTGCGGTCAGTCGGCTCGCTCGCCGCGGTGGCTTCGTCGATGTGCATCCCGACGTCGAGCGCCGTTTCAACGACCAGATCTATGCGGAACTGGAACAAACCATCTGGACGCGATGCGACAGCTATTACCGATCGCCATCCGGTCGCATCGTCACGCAGTGGCCTCATTCGGAACTCGACTATGCACGAGCGACATGGCGAGCGCGGTCACGCGACTGGGTGCACAACGGCCCCGCGTAGTAGCTGCCTGGGACCAAACGACACACACGCGCTGGTGGGGCTGCTATCGCCCGTCTGGGACAATCGGCGGTGGTGATATGACGATGCCGACGACCGAACTGACCACTTCACTGACGCCCAGCGCAAACGCCGAGGCGGTGGTGGACCTCGCCGCGATCGCGCACAACGTCCGGGTCCTGCGCGAACTCGCAGGCTCGGCGCAGGTGATGGCCGTCGTCAAGGCCGACGGCTACGGCCACGGCGCCCCCCAGGTGGCACGGGCGGCGCTGGCGGCGGGCGCGGCCGAGATCGGCGTCGCCACCGTCGAGGAGGCGCTGGCGCTGCGCCGCGACGGCATCACCGCGCCCGTGCTGGCGTGGCTGCATCCGCCCGGCACCGACTTCGCCCCTGCGCTGCAGTCTGACGTTCAGGTGGCGCTGTCCTCACCGCGGCAGCTGAACGACCTGCTCGCCGCCGCCAAGCTCACCGGCGTCACCGCCAACATCACGGTCAAGGTCGACACCGGGCTGAGCCGCAACGGCGTCAGTGCCGCCGAATACCCGGCGATGCTGACGACACTGCGGCGCGCGGTGGCCGACGAGGCGGTCCGGCTGCGCGGCATCATGTCGCATCTGGCGCACGGCGACGACCCCGACAACCCCGTCAACGACCTCCAGTCACGCCGGCTGACCGATATGCGAAACCAGGCGCGCAACCAGGGCGTGCACTTCGAGATCGCGCACCTGTCCAACTCGCCCGCCGCGATGACCCGCCCCGACCTCGCCTACGACCTGGTCCGCCCCGGCATCGCGGTCTACGGCCTGAGCCCGATCCCCGAACTCGGCGACATGGGGCTGCGGCCTGCGATGACGCTGAAATGCCCAGTGGCACTTGTCAGGTCGATTCAGGCGGGCGACGGTGTGTCCTACGGCCACGCCTGGATCGCCGACCGCGACACCACGGTGGCGCTGCTGCCGATCGGATACGCCGATGGTGTCTTCCGCACCCTGAGCGGACGGATGAGCGTGCTGATCAACGGCAGGCTGCGGCCCAACGTCGGCCGCATCTGCATGGACCAGTTCGTCGTCGACCTCGGCCCCGACGCGGGCGATGTCAGCGAGGGCGACGAGGCGATCCTGTTCGGGCCGGGCACCGACGGTGAACCCACCGCACAGGATTGGGCCGAAACGCTCGGGCACCATTCACTACGAGATTGTCACCAGTCCGCGAGGTCGGGTCGTCAGGACGTACCTGGGCACCTCGGCGGAGGGCGCAGCCGGTGAGCGATAACGACCCGAAACGGCTGCGGCGCAAAACGAATGCCGGCCTGTTGGCGGGTGCCGCAGGTCTGGCGGCGGTCGGCACCATCGCGGGCGTGTCCGTCGCGCGTTCGATGACTCGGCGCACCACGCGCGACGATCTTTACCAGGGCGAGGACTTCGAGCTGATCGACGCCGGCCGCAGCTCGGTGGTGACCACACCCGATGGCGTGGATCTCGCGGTGCGAGAGGTCGGTCCCGAGGACGCCCCGCTGACGGTCGTGTTCTCCCACGGATTCTGTTTGCGGATGGGCGCCTTCTACTTTCAGCGGGCACGGCTGGAGCAGCAGTGGGGCCCGCAGGTCCGGATGGTGTTCTACGACCAGCGCGGGCACGGCCAGTCGGCGGAGGCATCCCCGGATACCTACACCGTCGACCAACTCGGCAAAGACCTCGAAACGCTGCTAGCCGTGACGGCGCCCAAGGGGCCGGTGGTGCTCGTCGGGCACTCGATGGGTGGGATGACCGTGCTGTCGCATGCCCGGCAGTTCCCGCGGCGTTATCCCACCCGCATCGTCGGTGCGGCGTTGATCTCGTCGGCGGCCGAAGGTGTCGCCAGGTCGCCGGTGGGGGAGATCCTGAGAAACCCTGCGCTTGAGGCGGTTCGATTCGCCGTCCGCTACGCGCCCAAGACCGTGCACCGGACCAGGGGGGCGGCCAAGGCGGTGATCGCCCCGATCCTGCGGGCGGCGTCCTACGGCGACGAAAAGGTCAGCCCGAGCGTGGTCGCCTTCTCCGAGAAGATGATGCTTGGCACCCCGATCGCCACGCTGGTGGAATTCCTGCACGCCCTGGAGGTACACGACGAGGACGCGGGCCTGCGCACGCTGGCCAAGGTGCCGACCCTGATCGCCTGCGGCGACCGCGATCTGATCACACCCGCCGAGCACTCGGAGGCGATGGCCGCCGAGCTGCCGAAGTCTGAACTGGTGATCGTCGACGGCGCGGGCCATCTGGTGCAGCTCGAACAGCCCGACATCATCGACGATGCGCTCGTCCGGCTGGTCGAACGCGCCACACCGTCCAAGCTCGTCGCGATGACCCGGCGGTTGCGGGATCGGGCCAGACCCCATGGCTGAACAGTCGGCGGGGACAGCGGAGCTGCCCACCGCCGAGGACACCAAGGTGCTCGGCGCCAAGCTCGGCGGGCTGCTGCGCGCCGGTGACGTGGTGGTGCTGTCCGGCCCGTTGGGCGCCGGAAAGACAGTGCTGGCCAAGGGAATCGCCGAGGCGATGGATGTCGACGGGCCGGTGACGTCGCCGACCTTCGTGCTGGCCCGGGTGCATCGGGCGCGGCAGCCCGGGGCGCCCGCCATGGTGCACGTCGACATGTACCGGCTGCTCGACCACGCCGGGGCTGACCTACTCGGCGAGCTCGACTCACTCGACCTCGACACCGACCTCGCCGATGCCGTCGTCGTCGTCGAATGGGGCGAGGGCATCGTCGAGCGGCTCTCGGAACGCCACCTCGATATCCGCCTCGAGCGCGCATCGGAGACCGACGTGCGGACGGCGATTTGGCGGTGGAGCCGGTCATGACGAATGTCGTCCTCGCGATCGACACCGCGACGCCCGCCGTCACCGCAGGAATCGTGCGGCGAGACGGCGACAGCATCGACGTGCTCGCCGAACGAGTGACCGTCGACGCCCGCGCGCACGCCGAACAGCTGACCCCCAATGTGCTGGCCGCACTTGCTGACGCAGGGATCGCGGTGACCGACCTGAACACCGTCGTGGTGGGTTGCGGCCCAGGCCCGTTCACCGGACTGCGGGTGGGTATGGCCACCGCCGCCGCCTACGGGCAGGCCCTCGGCATTCCCGTGTACGGGGTGTGCAGCCTGGACGCGATCGGGGTCGACACTGCGGGGGACGTGCTCGTCGTCACCGACGCCCGCCGCCGCGAGGTGTACTGGGCGCGCTATCGAGACGGCTTGCGCATGGACGAGCCTGCCGTCAGCGCACCCGCCGATGTGCCGACCGACGTTGGTGCCGTTGCCGGTTCGCCCGAGCACGCGGCGCTGTTCGCCCTGCCGCGGCAGCCCGCGGTCTACCCGACGGCCTCGGGGCTGGTGCGCGTCGTCGACTGGACGGTGCCGCCGCAGCCGCTCGTCCCGCTGTACCTGCGCCGGCCGGACGCCAAGCCGCAGGCCGTCGCCCCGGTGGCGCCGTCATGACGGTCATCTACGACGAGCTGGCGGCCAGCGACGCGGCGAGATGCGGGGAGTTGGAGGCCCAGCTCTTCGAGGGCGACGACCCGTGGCCCGCGGCGGCCTTCCTGCGTGAGCTCGCCGCGCCGCACATCCACTACGTCGCCGCACGCGCCGACGACAAGCTCGTCGGTTATGGAGGCATCGCGCGGCTCGGGCGAAAGCCGCCCTACGAGTACGAGATTCACACCATCGGTGTCGATCCCGCCTACCAGGGCCAGGGTATCGGCAGACAAATGCTGAACCGCCTGCTGCACTTCGCCGCCGATGACACGGTGTATCTCGAGGTGCGCACGGACAACGTGGCCGCGATCGCGATGTACGAGAGCGCCGGCTTCGTCAACATCGGATTGCGTAAGCGCTATTACCGGGTCAGCGGTGCCGACGCCTACACCATGCAACGTCCTGCACAAGGAGGTGCCACATGACGACCGTCCTGGCCATCGAAAGTTCCTGCGACGAAACCGGAATCGGCATCGCAGAGCTGGCCGCCGACGGCACGGTGACGCTACTGGCCGATGAGGTGGCATCCAGCGTCGACGAACACGCGAGGTTCGGCGGCGTCGTGCCCGAGATCGCTTCGCGCGCTCATCTGGAAGCCATGGGGCCCACCATGCGGCGCGCCCTGGACGCGGCGGGCATCGACAAGCCGGACGTCGTCGCGGCCACCATCGGTCCCGGACTGGCGGGCGCACTGCTGGTGGGCGTTGCCGCCGCCAAGGCCTACGCGGTCGCCTGGCAGGTGCCGTTCTACGCGGTCAACCATCTCGGCGGGCACCTCGCCGCCGACGTATTCGACCACGGTCCGCTGCCGGAATGCGTCGGTCTGCTCGTGTCCGGCGGCCACACCAACCTGCTGCACGTGCGGTCGCTCGCCGAACCGATCGAAGAGCTCGGCAGCACCGTCGACGACGCCGCGGGCGAGGCCTACGACAAGATCGCGCGGCTGCTCGGCCTCGGCTATCCCGGCGGCAAGGTGCTCGACGACCTCGCCCGAGAGGGCGACCGTGACGCGATCGTGTTCCCCCGCGGCATGACCGGGCCGCGGGATGCCCCGTACGCATTCAGCTTCTCCGGGCTCAAGACGGCCGTGGCGCGCTACGTCGAGAAGAACCCCACCGCACTGCAGGCCGACGTGGCCGCGGGCTTCCAGGAGGCGGTGGCCGACGTGCTCACGATGAAGGCGGTGCGGGCCGCCGCCGGGCTCGGGGTGTCGACGCTGCTGATCGCCGGTGGCGTCGCAGCGAACTCACGACTGCGGGAGCTGGCCGAAGAGCGTTGCGCCGCAAACGGCTTGACATTGCGCATTCCACGGCCGCGACTGTGCACGGACAATGGCGCGATGATCGCGTCGTTCGCCGCGCACCTGGTAGCGGCGGGTGCCCCGCCGTCGCCTCTTGACGTCGCCAGCGATCCGGGTCTGCCGGTGGTGAAAGGACAGCTATGACCCGAAGACGAGCGCGAGTGAGGATCGCAGCGAGGAACGAGCGAGGACCGGAGCGAGTGGGAGTCGAGGAATGAGTACAGACAAAGTCGAGATCACCGAGCTGCTGTATCGCTACGCCGAGCTCATCGACGCCGGCGACTTCGACGGGGTCGGACAGCTGCTGGCCCGCTCGACATTCGGCGGTCCGGCGTCAGGATCGGTCTCGGGCGCAGAGAACATCGCGAAACTGTTCGCGATGACCACCCGACGGTACCCCGATCATGACAACGCCCCGCGCACAAGGCATTTGGTGCTCAATCCCATCGTCGAACTCAACGACGACGGCACCGCCGCAACGCGGTCCACCTTCTGCGTCATGCAGGACACCGAGACGGTGCCGATCCAGCCGATCGTCGTCGGACGTTATTACGACGCGTTCGCCCGCGACGACGCAGGATGGTATTTCACCGAGCGAAAGGTCGAGATCCAGATGATCGGCGACGTGTCCGCGCACCTCATGGTCGATCCTGCGGCGTTCGAGAAGTAGCCGACGTGCACTACGACCTGCGCCTTCGCCCCGCGCAGCCGGCAACCCCGGCACCGGATGCGTTCGCGATCCACCGGCGGGAGGTGCCACCGAGCGACGGCCGTGACGGGCTGTCGCTGGCGTTCGTCCACGAAGGCCTCGGCGGCTATCCCTTGCTACTGCTGCACGGCTACCCCGAGACCAAGCGCATCTGGTGGCGCAACATCGCGGCGCTGGCCGACGCGGGCTACGAGGTGATCGCGCCCGATCTGCGCGGCTACGGCGATTCGGACCTGTCGGCAGCAGACGTCTATGACCCCGCCGCGTGGAGCCGCGACGTCTATCTCCTCGTCCACGACGTGCTGGGCCATCGAGCATTGCGGCGTGGTCGGTGGCGACATCGGCGGCGTCGTCGCGGTCGACCTGCTGCACCGCTATCCCGGCTTCGTCGACAAGCTCGTCTTCTTCGACTCCGTGCCGCCGTTCGTGTTCGACGACTTCGCCGCGGCGGGTATCGACGTCGCATCGATCCGCGCCATCGGCGACGGGCCGACGAGTGACTACCGCTATCTGCAGGGCGCGACGCCCGACGAACTGGCTGCCGAACTCGACACGCCCGCCAAGCGCAGGCGGTACATCGCCGGGATGTACGGCCACCGGATGTGGGCGTCGCCGGGCACATTCACCGCGGCCGACGTCGACTTCATGACCGAGCCGTTCTCCACCGAGGAACGGATGCGCGCCGGTTGGGCGGCCTACCAGCTCGCGCACGGCCGGCCCGTGAGCGAGCCCCCGATCCTCGACAAGAAGGTCGACGTCCCGACGTTGATCCTCTACGGCATGGACGATCATGTCGTCGGCCCCGACTTTCTGCCCACCTGTGAGGTGGCATTCACCAACCGCACCGGCCCCGTCGTGCTGCCCGGCGCCGGGCATTTCCTTCAGTGGGAGCGTGCCGACCTGTTCAACCCGCTGGTCATCGCGTATTTCGGCGATCTGCGTGTTCGCCACGGGCGATAGGCATGGGCCGACCTTGAGTGCTAGCACTCTCATGTATAGAGTGCTAGGTGGCAGGCGGCCACGCTCTCGACCGGCACCCGCGACGACGGCGCGAGAGCACGGACGCATGCCGAACACCTGTTAATGCTGTCAAGTCAGTAGATCCGGGGATATGCCCCGGGTCGACCCCGAACTAGTGGAGGGCTCCATCGTGGCGAGCGTGAACATTAAGCCACTCGAGGACAAGATCCTCGTACAGGCCAACGAGGCCGAGACCACGACCGCATCCGGTCTGGTCATCCCCGACACCGCCAAGGAGAAGCCGCAAGAAGGCACCGTCGTCGCAGTCGGCCCCGGCCGGTGGGACGACGACGGCGAGAAGCGGATCCCCCTGGACGTGTCCGAGGGCGACACCGTCATCTACAGCAAGTACGGCGGCACCGAGATCAAGTACAACAACGAGGAGTACCTGATCCTGTCCGCGCGCGACGTGCTGGCAATCGTCAACAAGTAACGCAAACGTGACCGCCCCGGGCGATCCCCGCGTAATAGCGGCGGACTCCCGGGGCGTCATGCTTAGCAAGGACGGAAACGCTTATGTCAAAACTGATTGAGTTTGACGAAACCGCTCGCCGCGCAATGGAAGCGGGCGTCGACAAGCTCGCCGACGCGGTGCGCATTACGCTCGGCCCTCGTGGTCGGCACGTCGTGCTGGCCAAGGCGTTCGGCGGGCCGACGGTCACCAACGACGGCGTCACTATCGCCCGCGAGATCGAGCTGGAGGACCCGTTCGAGAACCTGGGCGCCCAGCTGGTGAAGTCGGTGGCTACCAAGACCAACGACGTGGCCGGTGACGGCACGACGACCGCGACCGTGCTGGCGCAGGCGTTGGTCAAGGCGGGTCTGCGAAACGTCGCCGCCGGTGCCAACCCGATCGAGCTGGGCTCGGGCATCAGCAAGGCCGCCGATGCGGTCTCCGAGGCACTGCTGGCCGCGGCTACTCCGGTGACCGACAAGAAGTCGATCGCCCAGGTCGCGACCGTGTCCTCGCGCGACGAAGAGGTCGGCGAGCTGGTGGGCGAGGCCATGACCAAGGTCGGTACCGACGGCGTCGTCACGGTCGAGGAGTCCTCAACGCTGAACACCGAGCTCGAGATCACCGACGGTGTCGGCTTCGACAAGGGCTTCATCTCGGCGTACTTCATCACCGACTTCGACTCCCAGGAAGCGGTGCTCGAGGACGCGTTGGTGCTGCTGCACCGCGAGAAGATCGGCTCGCTTCCCGATGTGCTGCCGCTGCTGGAGAAGGTCGCCGAGGCCGGAAAGCCGCTGCTGATCATCGCCGAAGACGTTGAAGGCGAAGCGCTTTCGACACTCGTCGTCAATGCGATCCGCAAGACACTGAAGGCCGTCGCGGTCAAGGCCCCGTTCTTCGGAGACCGCCGTAAGGCGTTCCTCGACGACCTCGCCGTCGTCACCGGCGGTCAGGTCGTGAATCCCGATGTCGGTCTGCTGCTTCGTGAGGTCGGCATCGACGTACTGGGCACCGCCCGCCGCGTCGTCGTCAGCAAGGACAGCACCGTGATCGTCGACGGTGGCGGCACTCAGGAGGCCATCGACGGGCGCAAGGCACAGTTGCGCGCGGAGATCGAGGCCACCGACTCCGACTGGGACCGCGAGAAGCTCGAAGAGCGGCTGGCGAAGCTGTCCGGCGGAGTCGCGGTCATCAAGGTCGGCGCGGCTACCGAGACGGACCTGAAGAAGCGCAAGGAAGCCGTCGAGGACGCCGTCTCAGCCGCGAAAGCCGCGGTCGAGGAGGGCATCATCACCGGCGGCGGCGCCGCCCTGGTGCAGGCCCGGTCTGCCCTGGCGAAGCTGAAGGAGTCGCTGTCCGGCGACGAAGCACTCGGTGTCGAGGTGTTCTCGCAGGCGCTGTCCGCACCGCTGTACTGGATCGCGACCAACGCGGGCCTGGACGGTTCTGTCGTCGTCAACAAGGTCACTGAGCTGCCTGCCGGGCAGGGGTTCAACGCCGCGACACTGGAGTATGGCGACCTGGTCGCCGACGGTGTGGTCGACCCGGTCAAGGTCACCCGCTCTGCAGTGCTCAACGCCGCGTCGGTGGCCAGGATGATTCTCACCACCGAAACGGCGATCGTTGAGAAGCCCGCCGAGTCGGAAGACGCCACGGCCACGGACACGGGCACGGTCACCACCACTGAGTCGACTCAGTACAAAACACCCCCGGTTAAAGCAGCCGGGGGTGTTTTGTTGCACGGACAGCGGGTGCACGTCATTAGCGGCACTTCGGGTTCCCGAACCGGGCGTCTAGGCGAGAAGCAAGCAAGTTTGCGCTGTGGAACGACACCTTCCGCAGCTGCGAACAAGATCCGTGACCGCCAGCCTGAGCTGGTGTCCCGCTTCGCAGCGGCTGCCCGTCGCCAATCGGTCCTGGCCCGTCGGCGACGAGGCGGTGGTGCCCGGCGGTGATCTGATGCATAAAAGTCCTCGAACCTGTCTTCGATCGCCGTGCTCGTGCACGCCGCAGCGTTGTGCACCACCCAGACCGCGGTCAATCGGAACAAAAACTCAAATTCCGAAAGGAGTAGTGCATTACTTGCCCGTGATCTCACTGGCCGAGTCAACATTGTGAGAGCGGTGTCCCACCAGACGGTTGGGAGGAGGGCAGCCGGATGTTGGAACGACACTGGAACACTCTCGTCACTGGCGTTCGCCATGGCGACTGCATCCTCGTCCTGGGCCCTGAGATCCCGGTCGGCACCGTCGGCGCCTCTCTTGGAGCTCACGCGAGTAGCTACGCCGAGGTTGACAGGCGCGCTCGCGACAGAACTCGGAGAGAAGGGCGGCAACGGAACGACCTTTGCCGCGGTCGCGCAGCAGTGCGAAGACGCGAAAGGCTTCGGTGCCAGTACGTTGCGGGCGCTTGCGGCAGAGGTTCTACACAACGTCTGGCTTCGTGCCCTGGGAGGTCCATGCGGCCCTCGCGGAGTTGCCCTTCAGCCTGATCCTGACCACTTGCCAGGACGACCTTATGGCGCAGGCGTTGCAGACCGCCGGTAAGAAACCGATCGTTCGGCGCTACAACCTCCGCGGCAACAAGCGTGACAATCCCGAGTTCCCTCTTCAGAGCTCCCCGCAGGAGCCGCTGGTCTACCATCTCTTCGGCAGCGCGCCTGAGCCAAATTCGCTCGTTCTTAGCGAGAACGACCTGCTCGACTTCTTGATCGCCGTGGTGTCCGACCGGCCGCCGCTGCCCAGCAGCCTGCGTCGGCACGCTCAAGCGGTGTGGACAGCACTTTCTCTTCATTGGTTTCGGAATCACACAGTGGTATCTGCGCGTCTTGTTGAAGGTGCGGATGCGATCGCTTGAGTTTGCATCGCAACGGCAGCAACATCGCCACTGAGCCGTTACTCGGGCTGTCTGAGGTCGCCCGCGAGCAGACCATCGTGGGCTATCAGCGGGCAGTCCATCGACTCGTAGGTTGCGGACACCGTGCGTTTTACAAGTAATGAGTGATCGACGAACGTCATCGCGACGAGACCCATCGACACGTTCGGCGGCCGTGGTATCCGCAGCTAGCCCGCGAAGATGCGAGCTCGCGGCAAGACGATGATCGCCTTGCCGAAACTGACTTCGACGCCCTGTTGGACTCGGTAACGCTGAGGGCGGCGACCGTGGAACGGCGTATTCCGCTGAACAAGGCCGGCGACCAGTGGTGCGGAACAGGCGCTGTTCCGCAAGACGGACAGCTACGTCAACAAGGAGATCCACCTCGCAAGCGACCGGGGCGATTAGCATCCGTGGCCCATTTCTGATTCCGCTCCGCACTGCCGAGATCCCCGACGCCGACCGCATCGCCGAGTTGAGCGAATTCCAGGATATGCCTTTGCGGTCCACACACTTCGACGAGGACATGGCGCAGGTGACCAAGACTATGGTCCGTGAACTACAGCTCCGACAACGCTGACTGCCATGATCGAGTACCGGAACCGCTATCCCGGCGCCCAGCCGTTCTCCGATGACGACTTTCGCGCAAGGTCGTCTTCGGGGGTGAGATCGCGAGGGATCGCCGACAAGGTCCTGGCGGATCAGCTTGTCACCGTCTTCGCCGGTCGGGCCGGGAAAGACCTCGATGCTGAAACCCGGCGTGCACCGCTGCTGCGGGACAAAGGCTATTTGCCCTGTTCGTAAGGGTGAACGACCTTCGCATCGGGCCCTACTACGCGCTCCTCGAGACCGTCGCTGGCGAGGCGGCGAGACAGAACATCGAGTATGTGCCGGGCGATGCGGAGTCGCTGTGGAGTTTCTTCAAGACCGCTGAGTTCTGGCGCGACGACCTGATTGCTCACACCGGTGCTGATCCTCGATCAGTTCGAGGAGTTGTTTACGCTACAGAGCGAAGAGGTACGGGCGCATTTCTTGAACGAGATGACTATCCCATGCGCGGGGTCGCGGCGAGCGCACTGACGAGGACGCGCCGGTCGGCGAAAAACTTCTGCGAGCAGTCCTCCGCCGTTGCGGAACGTGCTGTCTCAGCATGATGGTTGTCTGGGCCGCTCGAGGACGCCTCGGAACACATTCCGCAGATCCTGGATGCGCGCTTCCGGCTCGCGCCGCACGGTGTTCCCGCCTCGCGACGCGCCGATCGTCTGGCCGGCTCGTGCCCGACCTGGTGTCGAGCCCAGGCCGTTCGCGGAGGATCCCACCGCCGTCGACGCGATCCTGGACAATCTTTCTCACGCCCGTACGTCCGCCGTTGGCCAGAACCGGCGCTACGTCGAACCGGTTCAGCTGCAACTGATCTGCCGTCGCATGGAGCAGTTTGGGAGTAGCTCGACAGATGGCGAGGGACGCCGATTTGACCATCACCATGGCGGATCTCGGCGGCGAAGCCGGGCTCAACAAGACTGTTGCGCGACTTCTACAAAGAAGCGATCGGCAGCCTGCCGGATTGGCGCGTCCGCCGCGCGACTGCGTCGGCTGTGTAAGAACCATCTGATTAGCACCGAAGGTCGGCGCCTCAGTTTGGAGGAACACGAAATCTATCAACAGATTCAAGGCTCTCCAGGGAGACCCTGGGCCGCCTGGTGGCCGCTCGTCTGTTGCGTTCCGAAAACCGTTCCGAGAGTATGTATTACGAACTCAGCCTCGATGCGTTTGTCGAGCCCATACCGCCTCCAGTCGCTACAAAGCTCGGGCTATCGCCATATTCGGAATAGTCTACGGATCGTTGCTGCTTCTGCTTTGTGCGGTTTCGCGGTGTTGGGCTCGGCATATTCGGAAATTTGTCGTCCGCGAAAGATAAGGGTGAAGCCGTGCAGACGGTGGCCACGCGGTCGGCGTGACCCCTCTGCTGCCATTCTTGTTGTTGCGCTGTGGTCATTGCGTTGCGTTTACGGTCGGCGCGCTTCGACGGTCGCCCGAACCACCGTCGCCGCTCGACATGCGGTCGGAGCGGTTCTCGCCGTCTGATTGCCAACTCTGCGCTACGAAACCCCCGATCCGATGGCCGGTTCGCAGCAGGAACGAAACGTGTTGCGGCAGGTGATTACAGCCAACGGCTGCCGGTGGTTCAAGATGACGACCTCGGCGCGCTAGCGGCGTCGTTCAACCGCATGCAGGCGGGTTTGGCTGAGCGACAACGACTTCAGGTGGCGTTCGGCACCTACGTCGACCCCGTTCTCGCGGCGCGCCTGTTGGAGCAGGGCGACGATGTCTTTACCGGTGAGCGTCGTGAGGTGACGGTGATGTTCGTCGACATCCGCGACTTCACCCCGTTCGCCGAGGCCAACACCGCCGAGGACACCGTGGCCCGCCTCAACGCTCTGTTCGAGATCGTCGTGCCTGCCGTGGTCGACGCCGGTGGGCATGTGAACAAGTTCCTCGGCGATGGGGCGCTGGCGGTCTTCGGCGCCCCGAACGACTTGGCGGATCATGCCGACGCCGCCGTGGGCGCCGCGGTGGTGATTGACCGTCTCGTCGGCGAGCGGTTCGGCGGCGAGCTGCGGATCGGGATCGGGATCAACACCGGCGTGGTGATCGCGGGCACCATCGGGGGTGGAAGCAAGCTGGAGTTCACGCTGATCGGCGACACCGTCAACGTCGCCGCCCGCGTCGAGCAGCTGACCAAGACCACCGGCGACACGATCCTGCTCACTCAACAGTGCGTCGACGCTATGCCGTCTCGACCGGCCGGGCTGATCGACCGTGGATCCCACGCCCTGAAAGGTAAGTCAGCCGCCCTGCAAGTGTTCGGTCTCGACCCAGTGGCGTGACTCCCGTCGCGGCCATCACCCGGCCCAACTGCGGAACGCTGCCCTTATCACTGCGGTAGTTCTCGTGGTACCGATCGATCTGATCCCGCCGCAACGGCACCGAGAAAATGCTGACGTTATTGGCCATCTCACCGGATCCTCTGGACTGCGCGAGCGTGCGGGCACCCTTGCGGAACCCAGCGACGGCCCCGCCAAGGCAAGCCACCAGGCTGACGCCTGCGACTCCGGCCAAATCACTCCCGGAAGCCAAGGCGGCGACGAACAGCCCGAGCGAGGCAAACCCCAATAGCAGAACTAGGTATGCCACATACGCAGCAGAAATGCGCCGAAAAACCTTCAACATTGTCGAGTACTCCTCCGAATCGTCGAAATCGAAGCCTCCAGCTACGCTACGCGTAGCGTATTGCGCTACGTATAGCGTAGCGTTCGGTTGGATGGCGTTATTCCCTCGGCGAGCGAGCGGACAGGAGATTTCGATGGCACAGCAACGGCGCGTCGAGGACGGCATCGCGGATTCGACGCTGCATCTGTTGCGGACCGGAGGGCCGCGCGCGGTGACGGTTGAAGCTGTCTCGGCGCATTCAGGCATCGCGAAAACGACTATTTACCGTCGGCATCCCAATCGGCGCGACATGCTGTCGAGCGCGTTATCGAGAGTGGCGTCGCCGAAACCTCTTGATCCGCAGACAAAAGCGCCCGACCGGCTCAGGTGGCTCATCGATCACGCGATCGACACGATCGGAGACGGCATCGGACTCGGCGGCCTGGCGGCAATGCTTACCGAGGAAGACTCCGAATTCACCACGCTTTTTCGCAAGATCCTCATCGAACAACGGGCCAAATTGGCGGCAGCGATCGATACGGCCAAGGCCGACGGCTCGATGCGCAGCGACATCGACACCGAGGCACTGATCGATGCCGTGGTCGGTGCCTACATCGCCGAGCACGCTCGCACAGGAACTATCGCCGACGGCTGGAAGGAGCGGCTGTTCAGTCTTCTGTGGCCCGCCGTGCGCGCGTGACAATCCCCGTCGGGCGGTGCTGCCAGCGCAAATGGGCGAAGCTCACAGCTAATGGCAAGGTGGCTGGCATGAGGCGGGTTTCCTGCAGATTGAACTGCAACTGGTTGGCGTTGGCGATCACGAGCATCGCGACGTTGGGCGTCTTGACGGCCTGCGCGGGCCCGTCCCTGCCCGACAACGCGCCCGCGTCCGGCTTCAAGGATGGCGTCGCCGGCGCCCCGGAAGCCCCTGCCCCACCCGAGCAGGGGCCATTGCCGCTGGAGGACGCACAGCGCGACGTCGTCAAGACCGCGTCGATGACCATCAGGGTTTCCGATACCTCCGAGGCCGCGGACAAGGCGGCCGTCATGGTGGAGAACTCCGACGGTCGTGTCGATAGTCGCACCGAGGACGCGGGATCTGATCGGGGTTTGGCCCGCACCTCGGTCGTGCTGCGCGTTCCGGTGGCGAAGCTCGACGGTGTGGTGCGAGAGCTCAAGACTTTGGGAACCGTGCAGACGGCCGAGACCAGATCCGAGGATGTGACGGCGCAACGGGTCGATATGGACGCCCGCATCAAGGCCCTGCAGACCTCGGTGGATCGCCTTCTGGCCATCATGCGCGACGCCAAGGACCCCGAGGCGCTCATCTCTGCAGAGAACGCACTCTCGCAGCGCCAAGCGGATCTGGACAGCCTCCGTGCACAGCGCGACGCACTCGGCGACCGCATCGAATACAGCACTGTCGACGTCACCTTCGTGGCTGAAACGATCGGCGGACCGGCGCCCAAGGAGTACCAGGGTTTTGTCGGGCAGATCGAACGAGGTTGGGACGCATTGGTTTCCGTCGTCGGCAACCTGGTGCTGCTGTTCGGCCTGCTGCTTCCCTGGTTGGGCGTGCTGGCCGTCGCCGGTGCTATCGGTTACGGCGTGATCAGGCTGGTAAAGGCTCGCCGATAGTCGGTCCTGCGAAATTCGCTCCAAGAATCCGCCAAGACGTCCACCGCACTCTTTGGGTGACGGGTCGCCACGGCCCGACCAGCCCGGAGAGGACTAGTTATGAAGCTCAAACTGATCGCGGCGCTCTCGATTGCGACCGCCGCAACGCTGCCCCTTGCCGCCATCGCGAACGCCTGCGGTGGAGGTGGCGACCTCCCCGACGACTACGAATTTGTGACTCCGTCGGGAAATATCGTCTGCAGCATCTACGCCGACAACACAGGCGCGAATTGCGAAGTCCGGGAACATACCTGGGTGGCGCCGGCATCCACAATCGGCCCCTTCGGCAGAGCGTGCGACTTCAACTTCGGGGGTCTGGAGTTCTACGTGAGTCAGGCCAAGCCGGCGAACCTCGGGTGCTACGAAGGGGCGAGCAAGTTCAATGCGCCCGGCTTGAAGACGCTGGACTACGGCCAGACGTACTCGCGCGGCGCGATGACTTGCGACAGTGAGCTGTCCGGCGTGACATGCACCGACACTGCCACCGGGCACTTCTTCCGCGTCTCGCGTGAGGAGTACGAGTTGGGATAAACCGGACCGGTGGACCGCGCCTACTCGGATAGTTACTCGACAACCCTATTGTCGCTGTGTGGTCGACGACTCAGCCCCGTGGCAAGACCAGCTCGTCAAGATCGCCGACCGACTTGAGGCGAAGACGAAGCAGAAGCGGTGGGCCGGGCGGACCCACTACCTCATTGAGCGGGAGTTCGTCGTGGGCGCCTACGCAATGCGCAAGCTGATCGAGACAGACGAGGTGTCGGACGAACTCAGGCAACGTCGAATTCCGGTCAGGCGTTTCGAACTGAGCGGGAGGCGCCCGCTTGCTGCCGACGACATCGCGGATTCCTACGACTTCGATGACGGCCGTCGAAGGACGCTCTCCGTTGTGGAGCTATGTCACGAGATCCTGCACAGCGTCGTCTTCGCGTTCTGCTGTGGCGAAACCGACGACCTATTCGACGGCATATACGTGTCATCGGATCGCGACAAGAACGAATACGTCTACCTGGTGTTGGCATCCGACTTCATCGCTCTGTGCTGTGACATCGGCATGGGTGATACGCAGCCAAGATGACTAGTGCGCAGTGGATTTGACGGTCCCAGTAGAATTGTCTTTGTAGCTCCCGTTATGCAGAAGCGCTGACGTGTGAGCGAAAACACTTGAAAATAAAGCAATAAACGGAACGTCCGCTTGCGCCTGCTCGTTGCGCTGAGTCGAGTCGACCGATGTAACTGAAGGGGGAATGCTGTGGAGTTGACCCGTGATCGCGCGGGCCAGCCATGGCGGGCACGTCATCGCGAGATCTTGAGCCGAATCGTCCGGGAGACCGAGCCGCCGACGGATGCCATGCCGCGGATAACCGATTCGCAGCGCAGTGAGCGTGACGACGCTTACTACGCGCTCGTCGGTGAGGTGCTCGATCTGGCCGGAAACATCGGCGCCATCCTGATGGCGTCCGGAACGCCTGCGACGGCCACGATGGACCAGGTCTCGGCCATCGCCGCCGCGTACGGCATCGAGCGCTGCGAGGTCGACGTCATCAACACGACGATCCACGTCGCCGCATATCGCGGGCCGACGATGCCCGCGGCGACCACGCTGCACATCGTGCAATCGCGCTCGATGGACTTCAGCCGCCTTGCTGCCGTCGACCGCTTGATCGGGCGTATCAAGGCGGGTCAGGTGTCTCCGTCGGTAGCCCGCGACGAGCTCGAAGTAATCATCACCGCACCGCACCCGTACAAGCGCTG
Organism: uncultured Actinomycetota bacterium; assembly: GCA_963822305.1. Classification (GTDB taxonomy): domain Bacteria; phylum Actinomycetota; class Actinomycetes; order Mycobacteriales; family Mycobacteriaceae; genus Mycobacterium. The sequence continues at coordinate 135,638 of CAWGHF010000019.1, forward strand.
GATAGCCACCCTCGCCTGGGGTGCGCTGGCGTTCGCAACGGCGGGAACCCTCGGTGCCAGTCTGCTGGCCTGCCTGGTCAGCGCACTCAGCGCGATGGCGATCGACCGCGTCAACCGGCGACTGAACAGGCACGGGTTGCCGTTCTTCTTCCAGTACGCGGTCGGCGGTGCGATCGCGACCGCGCCTCCGATCCTGCTCTATGCGCTGAGCCCCAAGCTGGGGTTCCATTTCGAACCCACGGTGGCCATCGCGGCAGGCCTGGTCGTACTTCTTGCCGGCCTTTCGCTGGTTGGGTCGGTCGGCGACGTCATTTCCGGCGCTCCGGTCACGGCTGCTGCCCGCTTTTTCGAGCTGGTGATGTTGACGGCTGCGACGATCGCCGGGGTGGCGTTGGTGCTGCATCTCGCCAGCCGGTTCGGCGCGCCGTTCGTCGGAATCAGCGCGGCCGCCCCGCCCGCACTGGCGGAGCTGCCTGCACGTGTCGCATTCGGTGCGGCGAGCGCGGCGGCCTTCGCCCTGGCCTGCTATGCCGAACGGTCGGCCGCGATGGCCGCGGCGTTCGGCGGTGCCGCAGGCACCATCGTGTTTCTTCTGGCCCAGGGCGCGGGTTTGGGCGCCGTGGTGGCGTCATTCGTCGCAGCGGTGCCGATCGGACTCGTCGGCCGGCTGATGGAACGGCGCAATCTCGCGCCGCCGCTGGTCGTGTCCATCACTGGCATCGTGCCGCTGCTGCCGGGGCTGTCGCTGCTGCACGGGATCTACGCCGTCCTCAACGACCAGCACGCCGTCGGGTTTGCTTCGGTGTTGGGTGCACTGGCGATCGGTACCGCGCTCGCGGCCGGCGTCACATTGGGCGAATGGGGATCGTGGAAGGTTCGTCGGCGCCGGGTTCCGCTTCGCCGAATCCGCCCAGCGCGACTTGTCGAGAGCACGCGCTGAGTTTTAGTCCACGGACACAAAAGCCCCGACACACCGAGTGCTCGGGGCTTTTGCGTCTTGTCGCGGTTAGGACGCCCGGCGGATGCCGCGCTTGAGTAGCAGTTCGCGCTCCGACTCCGACAGCCCGCCCCAGATGCCGTAGGGCTCGCCGACGGCGAGTGCATGGGAGCGGCACTGGGCGATCACCGGGCAACTCCGGCACATCTCCTTGGCACGCATCTCGCGTTGCGCGCGGGCCCGGCCACGCTCCCCATCGGGATGAAAGAACACTGACGAATCGACGCCTCGGCAAAGACCGTGCATCTGCCAATCCCAGATGTCTGCGTTGGGTCCCGGTAGCTGCTGCGGCTGTGGCATGTGGAAAACCCCTCTCTACGCACCGATTTGGAGACCGCACGGGTGCGTGAGTTGTGGAACCGAACCGAGCACAAGTCGCCGATGACTACTCGTGCACACAAGGTAGGGGCGCTTAGCAAAATCAGTCAATAGCCCGAACATGTGCTCAAGGACATAACCGCAGGCCGAGAATTTACATCACGTTCATCGGTTCGACCCGCGGTCATCGATGAGGGTGATAGCCAATGGCTCGGTAATACACGATGACTCGTGTTTCCGCTGTTCGCTCCGAGCGCCGACGCGGTGAATTTGTCGAGCGCCCCGTCGGGCGTTGACATCGTCGTAACACGCGGCGCACAAACTGTTAACCAAAGAGATTCTGCTTCAAAACAATTACCCGTGCCCATCGGTACCGGGTTCGCATAGCCCTATTGATAACGTCGGCGGCTGATGATCGCCAACGCCGCCTTCGGCGATGACCCGGGGCGCTGGCCGCTGCCGGCAGCACACTCCGTCGAGGAGCTGTGGCTCCGCGCGGTCATCGCCGGCGGGCAGGGCCGCTACGCAAACGCCTACGCCGATCTCGCTTCCGTTCGGCGGGCACACCGCGTCGGGCGGCTGGCCTCGCTGGCCCACAGCACCCAAGCGTCCTTCTTGCGCCAGCTCGGCTGGCACGACGTGGCGCGCGGCTGGGACGGCCGCGCACTTGCGATCGCAAGCGGAGATGCCGAGGGCAAGTCGACGCACTGATCGGTCTGGCCGCCGACGCGCTCGGCGTTGGCAGATTCGGCGCATCGGCGGCGGCACTGGGCCGGGCCCGGGGTTTGCTCCGCGGGGGGCCGCCGCGGCTCGCCGTCCGGCTGGCGTGGGTTTCGGCCGAACTGGCGATGGCTACCGGCGCCGGCGCCACGGCAGTGGGTCACGCCGAGCGGGCGGTCGAGCTGTCCGGCGCCCTCGGCTCGGCGCGCCACCGAGTCAAATCCGACGTCGTGCTGGCTGCGGCGCTCTGCAGCGACGGCAGGCTCGACCGCTCGCGCGCGGTGGCGGACGCCGCGCTGGACATCACGCAGCGATCAGGACTGGTTCCGTTGAGCTGGGCGTTGGCGTGCCTGCTCGGCGAAATCGGCAGCGGGAACCACTCCGTTGATCAAGTCGTTGGAATTCGCGACGTGTCCGCTGATACGGTGCGGCGCCGAGGCGGCGTGTTGCAAGATCGCTGAGCCAGGCCGCGCCGGCCTGAGAGTTAGTGTTTAGCCCAGTTACTTAAACGCCACCTGTCCCATTAGTAACGCTGGAGAGAGCTTTACCGATGACAATTTCGGGAGAACGTCTCGATGCTGTCGTTGCTGAAGCCGTGGCGGGCAACCGGGACGCCCTCCGGGAGGTGCTGGAGACCATCCGTCCCATCGTTGTCCGCTACTGCCGGGCGAGGGTCGGGGCGGCCGAGCGGAGCGGTCTCTCAGCTGACGATGTGGCACAGGAGGTGTGCTTGGCCGCCATCACGGCGCTGCCGCGCTACAAGGATCAGGGACGACCGTTCCTGGCCTTTGTCTACGGCATCGCTGCCCACAAGGTTGCCGACGCGCATCGCGCGGCCGCCCGGAACCGCTCTGAGCCGACGGAAGTCGTCCCGGAGCGATTCGCCGCGGAGGCCGGTCCTGAACAACTCGCCCTCGAGGGTGAAGCCGCGCAGCGGATGAACAAGCTGCTGGCGATCCTGCCGGAGAAGCAGCGGGAGATCCTGATCCTGCGCGTGGTCGTCGGCATGAGCGCGGAAGAGACCGCCGAGGCGGTCGGCAGCACGGCGGGCGCCGTCCGGGTGGCACAGCACCGGGCGCTGGCGCGGCTGAAGTCGGAGATCATCGCGACGGGGCACGACTATGCCTGATTTCCGGCGCTGGGGCGCAAACGGAGGCGATCCGTCGCTCAACGCCATCGCGCGCACGGACCGCTACCTCGACTCACTCGCTTCCGAGCAGCCGGTGTACGCGACCGATCCGGCCGATGCCGAGTTGGCCAGTCTGATGTCCGGCTGGCGCGACGAAGTGCGCAGGCCGCCGGCGAGGGTTGCACCGCAGCACGAGGCTGAGATCGTGCTGCAGCGCGCGCTCGCATCACGGCGACGCACGCGGATGTCGATGGCCGTCTCGGGCTCGGTCGCCGCCGCGCTGTTGTGCCTCGGAGGGTTTGGCGCCATCGTCTACGGCGCGGCCCCCGGCGATGCGCTGTACGGGCTGCGCGTCTCGCTGTTCGGCGAGCAGCAGGTCACCCGCGACGATCAGGTCACGCTGGCCGCCCAGACCGAGATGCAACAGGTGCAACAGCTCATCGATCAGGGCAACTGGGACGCCGCCCAGGAAAAACTTCAGACCGTCACGTCGACCGTGCAGACCGTCGAGGATCCCCAGCGGCAATCTCAGCTGCAGGAGCAGCTGAACGACCTGACGGCCAAGGTGGAAACGCGTGACCCGAATGCGACGGCGCCGCCCCTGCCCGACGCTTCGATCGTGCCGAACGCATCGGTACCGAATCCCGCGCCCATTACATTGCCGCCGCTGCCGCAGTTACCGCCGTCTGTACCCGGTATCCCGTTGCCGGACATTTCGCTGCCGCAGATGCCTCCGATACCGCAGCTGCCGCTGCCCGGACCCGGTGTGCCGCCGGACATTTCCTTGCCGGACCTGCCGCAGTTGCCGCTGCCGTTGCCGAAGCCGGTGGAGCAGCCCAAGCCGGTCGAGCAGCCTAAGCCGGATCCGGACAGTCCGAAGCCTGGTCCGAAGCCGGAGCCTCAGAATCCGGAGCCGGCGCCGGAGTCGCCGAAGCCTCCGCCCAAGCCGATCGAGCAGCCCAAGCCGATCGAGTTGCCGAAGCCGATTGAGCAGCCAAAGCCGGTGGAACAGCCGAAGCCGCTGATACCGGGCGACATCCCGATCCCGAAGCCCGCGCCAGCGCCCGAGCCGCCGCCTGTCAAGGAAGCACCGCCCGCGCCGGTGATACCAGTTGTGCCCGCGCCAAAGCCTCCGCCTGCCCTAGCGCCTGCGCAGGAAGAGCCGCCGGTGGAGCAGCCCACGACGACGATTTGGCCCATGCCGGGGCAAAAGCCGAAACCAGGGGACTAGACGGGATCAGCCCTCAGCGATAGCCGTCGGGTTCCGACGTCGCCTCGTTGAGCGAAGCATCGGCGTAGCCGCGGCAATAATCCCAGGTCACGTACGCATCGGGCTCGGGATCGTAGGCAGGCTCATGGGGTCGCACGGTGCCGTCGACCAGAAGCTGCAAGAGATTGGCCCGCAGCATGTCCCAGTCGTGATAGTGGTCCTGCTGGCATTCGTCACAGCAGACCACGAGGCCGCGAATTCCCTTGTGCGCCAAAAGGGCTTCGTAGACAGCGAGGTCGGCCAGATCGGCCTCCACCGCAGTGCGTTCCTGTGCGTCCAGCGGCTGGCCGGGTTCGAGGGCGTCGAGCGCCCCCGAAGGGTCGCACGGGTCGTCGGCGAACGGATCCGGCGGCAAACCAGGCGGCAGGTGGTCTCGCACGGTTCCACCCTAGCTAGCCGCACTGGCTCCCGCCAGCGGTTGCCCAGCAGGCCCGTTACCCCGGCCGCCCCGTGTGGGGCCCAGTTCGTCAGGCCGATGCCGATAAGATAGTTATCTAGCTCCCCGCCGATGGAGGCTGTAACCCATGTCGATCGCTGAAAGCGACATCCCCATCGCCGTACCGGTGCCGACCGGCGGCGACGATCCCACCAAGATCGCCATGCTCGGACTGACGTTCGACGATGTGCTGTTGCTTCCTGCCGCCTCCGATGTGGTGCCCGCCACGGCCGACACCTCCAGTCAGCTCACCCGCCGCATCCGGCTGAAGGTGCCGCTGGTCAGCTCGGCGATGGACACCGTCACCGAGTCGCGGATGGCGATCGCGATGGCCCGTGCAGGCGGCATGGGCGTGCTTCACCGCAATCTTCCGGTCGCCGAGCAGGCCGGCCAGGTCGAAACGGTCAAACGGTCGGAAGCCGGGATGGTCACCGACCCAGTCACCTGTTCTCCGGACAACACGCTGGCCGAGGTCGACGCGCTGTGCGCGAGGTTCCGGATCTCGGGGCTGCCGGTCGTCGACGACACCGGCTCACTCGTCGGCATCATCACCAACCGCGACATGCGGTTCGAAGTCGATATGAACAAGCCGGTGTCGGAGGTGATGACCAAGGCGCCGCTGATTACCGCGCGCGAGGGCGTCACCGCCGACGCCGCCCTGGGTCTGTTGCGCCGCAACAAGATTGAGAAGCTGCCAATCGTCGACGGACACGGCCGGTTGACCGGGTTGATCACCGTGAAGGACTTCGTCAAGACAGAGCAGCACCCATACGCCACCAAGGACCGTGACGGCCGCCTTCTGGTCGGAGCCGCGGTCGGCATCGGCGCTGACGCGTGGACGCGGGCGATGACGCTGGCCGACGCCGGGGCTGACGTGCTGATCGTCGACACCGCGCACGCCCACAACCGGCAGGTGCTGGACATGGTCAACAAGGTCAAACGCGAACTCGGTCATCGGGTGGACGTGATCGGCGGAAATGTCGCCACCCGTGCCGCGGCGGCCGCATTGGTCGAGGCGGGCGCCGACGCCGTGAAGGTGGGCGTGGGCCCCGGCTCCATCTGCACCACCCGCGTGGTCGCCGGGGTCGGCGCTCCGCAGATCACCGCGATCCTCGAGGCGGTCGCGGCGTGCGCCCCGTCGGGAGTGCCCGTCATCGCCGACGGTGGCCTGCAGTATTCGGGTGACATCGCCAAGGCGCTGGCCGCCGGCGCATCCACCACGATGCTGGGTTCGCTGCTCGCGGGCACTGCCGAAGCCCCCGGTGACCTGATCTTCGTCAACGGCAAGCAATTCAAGAGCTACCGGGGAATGGGGTCGCTCGGCGCGATGCAGGGCCGTGGAAGCGCCAAGTCGTACTCGAAAGACCGCTACTTCCAAGACGATGCGCTCAGTGAGGACAAGCTGGTTCCGGAGGGCATCGAGGGCCGGGTGCCGTTCCGGGGTCCGCTGTCGTCGGTGATCCGCCAACTGACCGGCGGCCTGCAGGCCGCGATGGGCTACACAGGAGCGGCGACGATCGAGCAGTTGCAGCAGGCGCAGTTCGTGCGGATCACCCCGGCGGGACTGAAGGAAAGCCATCCGCACGACATCACGATGACCGTCGAAGCGCCCAACTACTACACCCGATAGCGAGTCCGCATGCGCGACATGGTCGAAATCGGGATGGGCCGAACCGCCCGCCGCACTTATGAACTCGGCGACATCAACATCGTCCCTTCTCGTCGGACCCGGTCGTCACAGGACGTGTCGACGGCCTGGCAGCTCGACGCGTACCGGTTCGAGATACCCGTCGTCAGCCATCCGACCGACGCGCTGGTGTCGGTCGAGTTCGCGATCGAGATGGGCCGCCTCGGCGGTCTCGGCGTGCTCAACGGCGAGGGGCTGATCGGCAGGCATGCCGACGTGCAAGCCAAGATCGCCGAAGTGATCGAGGCCGCTGAGAAGGAGCCCGAACCGGCTGCCTCTATTCGCCTTCTGCAGCAACTACATTCGGCGCCGCTGGACCCCGAGCTGCTCGGTGCGGCCGTCACGCGCATTCGCGAAGCCGGGGTGACCACCGCGGTCCGGGTGAGCCCACAGAACGCGCAGGCGTTGACGCCCGGGCTGGTGGCCGCCGGGATCGACCTGCTCGTCATCCAAGGCACCATCGTGTCGGCCGAACGCGTCGCACAAGACGGTGAGCCGCTGAACCTCAAGACGTTCATCTCCGAGCTGGACATACCTGTGGTTGCGGGCGGCGTGCTGGACCACCGCACCGCCCTGCACCTGATGCGCACCGGCGCTGCGGGGGTGATCGTCGGCTACGGGTCCACCAGCGGCGTCACCACCAGTGACGAGGTGCTCGGCATCAGTGTGCCGATGGCGAGCGCGATCGCGGACGCCGCCGCTGCCAGGCGTGAGTACCTCGACGAGACCGGCGGCCGATACGTCCACGTGCTTGCGGACGGCGACATCCATACGTCCGGCGACCTGGCCAAGGCCATTGCCTGCGGAGCCGACGCCGTGGTGCTCGGCACGCCCTTGTCGCTGGCCGCCGAGGCGCTCGGCGATGGCTGGTTCTGGCCCGCCGCCGCCGCCCACCCGTCGCTGCCCCGCGGGGCGCTGCTGCAGATCGCGCTCGGGGAGCGGCCGGCGCTTGCGCAGGTGCTCACCGGCCCGTCCGACGACCCGTTCGGCTCGCTGAACCTGGTCGGCGGCCTGCGCCGGTCGATGGCCAAGGCCGGCTACTGCGACCTGAAAGAGTTCCAGAAGGTCGGCTTGGCCGTCGGAAACTAGGCAGAGTAGGCGACCCAGACTTTTAGTTACTGGTCGGTAAGTTCATACTGAGTCGATGCAGCCTGACTATGACGTTCTGATCATTGGTTCGGGGTTCGGGGGCAGTGTTTCCGCGTTGCGGCTCACCGAGAAGGGCTACCGCGTCGGTGTCCTCGAGGCCGGCCCCCGCTACGCCGACGAGGAGTTCGCCAAGACCTCGTGGAATTTGCGCAAGTTCCTCTGGATGCCGAAACTCGGCATGTACGGGATTCAGCGGATACATCTGCTCCGCAACGTCATGATCCTGGCCGGCGCGGGCGTCGGCGGCGGATCGCTGAACTACGCCAACACCCTCTACGTGCCTCCGGACCCGTTTTTCAACGACCCGCAGTGGAAGCACATCACCGACTGGCGTGCAGAGTTGTTGCCGCACTACGAGCAGGCCCAACGCATGCTCGGCGTGGTGCAGAACCCGACGTTCACCGACGCCGACAAGGTGATGAAGGAGGTCGCCGACGACATGGGCGTCGGCGACACGTTCGTGGCGACGCCAGTCGGCGTCTTCTTCGGGCCCGACGGCACCAAGACGCCGGGCAAGACCGTGCCCGACCCGTACTTCGGCGGGGTCGGACCCGATCGCACCGGCTGCATCGAGTGCGGCTCCTGCATGACGGGCTGCCGGTACGGCGCCAAGAACACTCTCGTCAAGAACTACCTCGGTCTCGCGGAATCCGCTGGGGCACAAGTGCATCCAATGACGACGGTGACAGGATTCAAACAACGGCCCGACGGGCTGTGGGAGGTCAAGACCGCCCACACGGGCAGGCTACTGCGCCGCAAGCGCCGCACCTTCACTGCCACCCACCTCGTTCTCGCCGCAGGCACGTTCGGCACGCAGAAGCTGCTGTTCAAGATGCGCGACCGCGGCAACCTGCCGAAGTTGTCGGAGAAACTCGGGGTGCTCACGCGCACCAACTCGGAGTCGATCGTCGGCGCGGGCCGCCTCGAGGTGCGGGACGACCTCGACCTCACCCACGGTGTGGCGATCACGTCGTCGATCCACCCCACCCCCGACACCCACGTCGAGCCCGTCCGCTACGGCAAGGGCTCCAACGCGATGGGGCTGCTGCAGACGTTGATGACGGACGGCGCAGGTCCCACGGGCACCGACACCCCCCGTTGGCGGCAGCTGCTGGACCAGGCAGGCGAAAATCCGAAGCAGATGCTGCGGATGCTCAACCCCACGCGCTGGAGCGAGCGGACGATGATCGCGCTGGTGATGCAGCACCTGGACAACTCGATCACGACGTACACCAAACGCACCAGGCTCGGCTTCCGCCGGATGGTGAGCAAGCAGGGCCACGGCGAGCCCAACCCGACGTGGATTCCCGTGGGCAACGAGGTCACCCGCCGGCTGGCGAAGAAGATCGACGGCGTCGCGGGCGGAACCTGGGGCGAGCTGTTCAACATCCCGCTGACCGCGCACTTCCTGGGCGGTGCGGCGATCGGTGACAGCCCCGAGCATGGCGTGATCGACCCTTATCAGCGTGTGTACAACTACCCGACGATGTATGTGGTCGACGGCGCCTCCGTCTCGGCCAACCTCGGCGTCAACCCGTCGCTGAGCATCACCGCGCAGGCCGAGCGGGCGGCATCGCTTTGGCCCAACAAGGGCGAGCAGGACCTGCGGCCGGCGCAGGGTGAGGCCTACAAGCGGCTCGCGCCGATCGAGCCCGAGCGTCCTGTCGTACCGGCCGATGCCTTCGGCGCGCTGCGGCGCATCCCGTTCGAACCGGGCGAAAAGGTCAGCTCGGCGGGTTAAACGCCCCGGATACGGGGTATTTCACAGGCCATGCGTACGGCGTACCAGGACGACCTGGCGGCACTGCGCTCCCAGTTGGCCGACATGTGTGGACTGGCCGCGGACGCGATGGACCACGCGTCGCAAGCCCTGTTACAGGCAGATCTGGAGCTTGCCGAACAGGTCATCACCGACCACGGCCACATCGCGGACAAGTGGCGAGCGACGGAGGACAGCGCGGTCAAGCTGCTTGCGCTTCAACAGCCGGTGGCCAGCGATCTGAGGAGGATCGTCGGCGCGCTGCACGTCGGCGCCGATATCGAGCGGATGGGCGCGTTGGCCGTGCATGTCGCCAACATCGCCCGGCTCCGACATCCCGAGCAGGCGCTACCCGACGAAGTCCGTGGATCGTTCACCGAGATGGCCGATGTGGCAGTCCATCTCGCGAGGACGGCGCGGGAGCTGCTGTTGTCACCTGACGCCGACAAGGCGGCGCAATTGCGCGAGAAGGACGACGTCGTCGACACCCGGCACCGTCAACTGTTCGCGGTGCTGATCGACCGCGAGTGGCGCAGCGGCGTCTGCTCTGCGGTCGACGTCGCGCTGCTGGGCCGGTTCTACGAGCGGTTCGCCGACCATGCCGTCGAGATCGGCAGGCGGGTGGTGTTCGAGGCGACCGGCGGGCTGCCGATGCACAAGAAACTGGCTTAAGTCTGCGTCTCGCTTCGTCGCGCCATCTCCGCCTCGAGTAGCTCTTCGAACGCGCCCTCGTCGCGGCCGAGCGCGATGGTCGCCGCCGCCATCGCCGCGACAGCGACCGCCAGCAGCCCAACCTTCAACGGATCGGAGACTGCGAGCGCCTCGCCGAGCACGATGACACCCAACGACACCGCGACCAACGGCTCGAGCACCAGCATGGTGGGCACCGAGGCTTGGAGCGCGCCCGCGTGAAACGCCGACTGCTGCAACAGGGTTGCCGCTACGCCGAGGATCACGACGAGATATGGCGCGGGCACGATCAGCGTGCCCCACAGACCTTCCTCGTTGAGGCGCTGCACGGTGACCTTGGTGAGCACCGACACCACGCCGAACAACACTCCGACCGCGGTGGCGATCAGCAGCGCGCGGTTGCGGCCCTCGGTGCGGGCGCCGCCGACCACACAGCCCAGCACCACCGCCATGCACAGCCCCGTGGCAAATATCCAGAGCGCGGGCGGCGGCCGATAGTTTCCTGGCTGCACGCGCGCGACCGTCAGGAATATCGCCAAACCCAAGGTCAGCACCAGCGCCCACACCCAGTCGTGCGTCGTGACGCGGCGATGGGCCATCCGGGCGCTCATCGGTAGCGCGAACAACAGCGCCGACACCAACAGCGGCGCGACAAGGATCAGCGAGCCCCAGGTCAGCGCGAGCGCCTGGAAGCCGTAACCGGACGCCGCCACCGCCGTCCCCGCCCACCACAGACGGTTGCGCACCAGCTTCTTGAACATCGCCGTGCTGACGCCCTCGTCCTGAGGGATCTCCAGCGTCGCGCGCTGTCGGATCACGATCCCGAGCGCTGAGGTCACCGCGGCGGCCAAGGCCAGCAGAACGACAACCCACTCGGGCATGAATCTCCTTATCGACTGTGAACGAACCTGCTCACGGGATACCCAATCACACCCCGGTTCCTCGTCTATGGTGTGGCGGGTGAAGAGCGAGGGCATCCTCGACGGCAGGGTGGCCATCGTCACGGGCACCAGCCGCGGGGTCGGCGTCGGTATCGCACACGAGCTGCTCCGCGCAGGCGCCACGGTCATCGGCTGCTCCCGGTCGAAGCTGGACGGCATTCCCGGCGCGGACCAAAACGAAGCGTGGCTGCAGCGCAGCGCCCAGATGGTTTGCGACCAAGGCGATTTCCGCGCCATCGACGCGATGGTCACCGAAGTGGCCGATACCTACGGGCGCATCGACATCCTGGTCAACAACGCCGGCGGCACCGTGCCGACGCCCAATGTCGAAGACGTTCCCGAACTCGTGCAAAAGATCCAGGGCGCTCCGCGCGCCGACGACGATTTCGAGCGGACGGCGCTTTTTCATGCCTTCGCGGTCCAGATGAACCTGATCAGCCCGTTGTGGTTCGCGCTGCGCGTGTACCGGCAGATGCGCGGTCAGGACGGCGTCGGGTCGATCATCAACATCTCCAGCGGCACCGGTCACCCGGCCGGGTCACCCACGCTCGTGTCCTACGGCGCGGCGAAATCGGGGCTCAACCACCTCACGCGGTCGCTGGCGCAGGAGTGGGGGCCGCATGCGCGGGTGAACGCGCTGGCGCTCGGTCCGACGATGACCGACAACTTCCGGTCGCTCGTGCTACCGAAGGAGGACCCGAAGGGTGAGGAGTACTTCCGCAACGTTCCACTGCGCCGCGCGGGTGAGCCCGCCGAGGTCGGCAGGACCTGTGTGTTCCTCTGCAGCGGCGCGGCAGACTTCATCAACGGCACCACCATCGAGATCGACGGTGGCATGCTGCCCGGCGTGCTGTACGACGCGGGGCTGAAGACGATCACGGACCTGCTCTGAGGTTGCGGGGCCGTCAGCGACAGCCCCCGCCCGTAGACTGAGCAGGTGCAACCGGCATCCCCGCGCCCCGTACTGGTGGTCGACTTCGGAGCGCAGTACGCGCAGCTGATCGCGCGTCGCGTCCGTGAGGCGCGGGTGTACTCCGAGGTCATCCCGCATACCGCGTCCATCGAGGAGATCAAGGCCAAGGATCCGCAGGCCATCGTGCTGTCCGGCGGCCCGTCGAGTGTGTATGAAGAGGGCGCACCGCAGCTCGACCCTGCGGTGTTCGACCTGGGTGTGCCGGTATTCGGCATCTGCTACGGATTCCAGGCGATGGCGCAGGCCCTCGGCGGCATCGTCGCGCACACCGGCACCAGCGAGTACGGCCGCACCGAGTTGAATGTCTCTGGCGGACAACTGCATTCGGATTTGCCAGAGACTCAGCCGGTGTGGATGAGCCACGGCGACGCCGTCACCGCCGCCCCGGAGGGCTTCGAGGTGGTGGCCAGCAGCGCGGGTGCACCCGTCGCGGGGTTCGAGAATCCGGCGCGAAGCCTGGCAGGCGTCCAGTACCACCCCGAGGTGATGCACACCCCGCACGGCCAGCAGGTGCTCAGCCGGTTCCTGCACGAATTCGCGGGCATCGACTCGACATGGACGCCCGCGAACATCGCCGACAGCCTGGTCGAACAGGTGCGCGCGCAGATCGGTGAGGGCAGGGCGATCTGCGGACTGTCCGGTGGGGTCGACTCGGCCGTCGCCGCCGCCCTGGTGCAACGCGCCATCGGCGACCGGTTGACGTGTGTATTCGTCGACCACGGCCTGTTGCGGCAAGGCGAGCGGGCGCAGGTGCACCGCGACTTCGTCGCCGCGACCGGCGCCAACCTGGTCACCGTCGACGCCGAGGAACGGTTCCTGGAGGCGCTGGCCGGGGTGACCAACCCGGAGGGTAAGCGCAAGATCATCGGCCGCGAGTTCATCCGGGCGTTCGAGGGCGCGGTCCGAGACATTGTGGGCCACACTGGATCTGACGTCGACTTCCTGGTTCAGGGCACACTCTATCCCGACGTCGTGGAGTCCGGCGGCGGCTCGGGCACGGCCAACATCAAGAGCCACCACAATGTCGGCGGCCTGCCCGACGACCTGAAGTTCAAGCTCGTCGAGCCGTTACGGCTGCTGTTCAAGGACGAGGTCCGCGCCGTCGGCCGCGAGCTCGGTCTGCCCGAGGAAATCGTTGCGCGGCAACCCTTCCCGGGGCCCGGCCTGGCGATCCGCATCATCGGCGAGGTGACCGCAGGCCGGCTCGACACCCTGCGCCGCGCCGACGCGATCGCGCGCGAGGAACTGACTGCGGCCGGCTTGGACAACCAGATCTGGCAGTGCCCGGTGGTGCTGCTCGCCGACATCCGGTCGGTCGGTGTGCAGGGCGACGGTCGCACCTACGGCCACCCGATCGTGCTGCGCCCGGTGTCCAGCGAGGACGCCATGACCGCGGACTGGACGCGGGTGCCCTACGAGGTGCTCGAACGCATTTCCACCCGCATCACCAACGAGGTTCCCGAGGTCAACCGGGTGGCGCTGGACGTCACCAGCAAGCCGCCGGGCACCATCGAGTGGGAGTGATCAGCCTTCCGGTGGCGCTTCCTTCTCGGCCTCCTTCTCGATGAGGTCACCGAGAATCTGACCGACCGCCGACTCGATGGTCGACTCGATCGAGAATGCCAACGTCGCCGACACTGCCGAAACCGCCTGCGTGCGTAAGCGCACCAGCATGGTGATCAGTTCGGCGACTTCGGTATCCGGCGGTAGCGCCGCTCCCGGCTTGATCCGGTCGACGACCTGTTCGATGCCCGCCTGCACCAGAATGCCGCTGATCTGATCGATCAATGGCGCGACCTGTTCGTGAACGTCGATGAGCTTGGCCGTCGCGACGCCGTACTGACGGATGTCGTTGAATGCCTCGATCAGCTTGGGCCGCACGATGACAGCTTCACCGTCCTCGAGCTTGATGACGCCGAGTCCGACCATCCGATCGAAGCCCGGCTCGTCGTCGACCAACCGCTTGGCGTCGGCGACGCTCATCCGTTCCGGCTTCTCGGTGGCCCAACTGCCCGCGATCGCGTTCTCCAGCCCGAGCATGTCGCCCACGTCCTTGCCCTGTTCCCACGCGGACAACATCTCGTGCACGTGCGAGATGTTGTAGCCGCGGTCGAGCAGCGAGGTGATCAGCCGCAGACGGGTGAGATGGGTGTCGTTGAACAAGACGATCCGGCCCACCCGCAGCGGCGGATGCAGCAGGCCGCGGTCGCGGTAGACGCGGATGTTGCGGGTGGTGGTGCCTGCCAGCCGGGCCAGTTCCTCGATGCGGTACTCGCCGGAGGCCGCGACGCCGTGGGGCTGGACGGCCGCGTCGAACAGTTGCGCCACCGCGGTCTCGATGACGTCGCGCGAGCTCCTACGGATCTGCCGGTGCGCGCGGCGCAGACCGCCGAGGATCGTCGAGATCGCCCCCGCGGGTTGTCGTGGCTGTCTGGCCGCAGACATCTCAGGCCGTTGACGTGACCGCCGGCACGGTGGCGTCGCGCGCCACGGCTGTGGTGCTTCGCTCCTCGCGTGCGCGGTGTAGTCGCCGAATCGGAAGTCCCGCATCTGACGAAGATACTGCGTGGCGAAGCCCGGGTACATCGACGCGTTGAAGCCGTCCTTCGTCAGATACCAGCTGCTGCAGCCCGACATCCAGGTCGTCTTGGTCAGCCGCTTCTGGATCCGCCGGTTGTAGCGCCGCTGCACGTCCTCGCGGACATCGAGATAGCGCAGGTTGTCCCGCAGGATCGTGGTGATCCCGCTGACCGCGTACTGAATCTGACCCTCGACGTAGACGAGCAGCGAGTTGTGGCCCGGCCCGGAGTTGGGCCCCGTCATGAAGAACAGGTTGGGGTAGCCGTTGGCGTTGATGCTCTTGTACGCCTGCGCGCCGTCGGCCCACTCCGCGTTGAGTGTCCGTCCGCCGAGCCCGGTGATCGGGTACGGCGGTCCGGTCAGGTGCACGTCGTATCCGGTGGCGAACACGATGCAGTCCAGATGGTGCTCGACACCGTCGCTGGTGCGGATCCCGTCCTGGCTCATCGTGGCGATCGGCCAGTCGATCAGCTTGCAGTTGTCGCGCTGCAGCGCGGGGTAGTAGTCGCTGGAGATCAGCATTCGTTTGCAGCCGGGGGTGAAGTCCGGGGTGAGCTGCCGTCGCAGCCACGGATCCTTCACCTGCGACCGGATGTGCGCCTTACCCAGCCGGGCGACCAGCGAGGTGAGCGGGGTGTTCCACACCATGGCGGTCGCGGTGACTTCGTGACCCCAGTACAGCGCCTGGCGGGCAAGCTCCTGGGTGGCAGGCACTTTCGCGAAGAGCTCCTGCGCCGCGGCAGGCATCGAGACGTCCAGCCGGGGCAGCACCCAGCCGGGGGTGCGCTGGAAGACCTTGACGAAGTCGGCTTGCTTGACCAGTTCCGGGATGATCTGCACGGCGCTGGCGCCGGTACCGATGACCGCTACCCGTTTTCCGGTGAAGTCGTAGTCGTGGTCCCAGTGCGCGCTGTGGATCTTGTGGCCCTGATAGGTGTCGAGACCGCGGATGTCCGGCCACTTGTGGTCGGGCAGCGGACCAGAGGACAGCACGACGGTGCGGGCCCGGAATCGCTTGCGCTGCACCGTGGTGAGCGTCCACACGCCCTCGTCTTCGTCGAAGTCGAGCTTGTTGACCTCGACGCCGAACTGAATCCGCCTGCGCAGGTCGAATGCGTCGACCATGTCCTCGATGTGCTCGCAGATCTCACCGGCGGGGGAGTAGGCCCGCGACCAGTTCGGGTTCTTCACGAACGAGAAGGAATACAGCAGGGACGGGACATCGCACGCCGCACCGGGATACGTGTTGTCCCGCCACGTGCCGCCGACGCGGTCCTCGCGTTCGACGATCACGAAGTCGTCGACACCCGCCTGGGTCAGCTTGATGGCGGTGCCGATGCCCGTGAAGCCTGCACCGACGATCAGCGTGTCGTACACCTTGGTGGCCATGTCAGGCCGCCGGCTCGTGGGTGAGCTCGTTGAACCACGACGGGATCGGGCTCAGCAGCTGCTTGGGGTAGCGGTCCGACAGCCACACCATGGAGTTGGCCAGCAGGTGGTAGGGGTGGCGCGGGTTGGTCACCCAGCCGGCGTGCCGCTTGAGCACGCGGTAGGTCGGCACTCGGCGGGTGTGCTGGCCGCGTTCACCGAGGGTGGAGAATCGCTGCACCGCTTTGTACAGCCGTTCGGGCCGCAGTCCCATCGCCACGATCTCGTTGCGCACCCGGTTGAGCAGCGGGACGTACATGATGGTTCCGATGATCAGGCCCGGCGAGGCGACGCTGCCGACGAAGTCGATGGCGAGCTTGCGCGCCTTGGCGTTACCGATCATGTCGAGCACTTCGAAATCGACTGCCAGGTGGCGTGACTCGTCGTTGTTGATCTTCTCGAAGACCTGATGGCACACGGGGTCGTCGACCTCTTCGAGGAGAAACTTGAGCAACGCCCCGTCGAGCGCGACCTCGAGCATCGGGATCACGGTACCGAGCACCGCGAGCGACATACCGTCGGCGAACCGGTCCAACCAGTCCATCGCCAACCGGATGTTGACGTTCGGCTCTGGCATCTCGCCGTCGTCGAGCATCCCCCACCGTTTCATCAGCGCGAGTTCGGCATTGGCGTGGCGCTGCTCCTCGGCGTGGAAGTAGCGGTAGATCTCGGCGATGGTCGGCGTCGGGGCCTTCTTCGCCAGCGCGGCGAAACCTCTGGCGCCGATGTTCTCGATCCAGCACAGGTCGGCCATGAACGCCTTCAGCTGCGGCCGCTGCTCGTCGGTGATGAACTCGGCGCCGGGCGCGTCCCAGTCGATGTCGACCAGCGCCCATTGCCGGTCCTTGATCTTCGCCAGCATGACATCCATGTCGATCGCCACGAGATCCTCCTACTGAGTCGCGAAACGCGTGCTGAGACCGGCGGCGCGGGTGTACACCGTCGGGGTGAAACGCTTGATGCCCCAACCGATCCGGGCATCGGGTTGCGGCATGCAGTACAGGCCGCCGCGATCGAGGGTGTCCAGGCAGCTGCGGGCCACCCGCTCGGCGGAGAAACCGGTCCATCGCATCAGGCGGTCGGCCATCTGTGTCGATTTGTCGGTGATGCGGCCGGAGTCGACGATGTTGGTCTTGACGAACGTCGGGCACAGCACCGTGACATTGACACCGGTGCCGCTCAGTTCGGCGGAGAGAGTCTCCGACAGTGACAGCACTCCGGCCTTGCTCACGTTGTAGGCCGCCATCCCCGGCGCCGCACCGAATGCCGCGGCGGACGCGACGTTGATGATGCCGCCATACCCGGCCTCACGAAGGATCGGCGCGAAGACATGGCAACCGTGAATCGGGCCCCACAAATTGATGCCGAGTACCCAGTTCCAGTCATCGATCTCGGTCTCGCCGATCGCCGAACCGCCCGCGCCGACGCCGGCGTTGTTGACCACCACGGTCGGCGGACGTCCGAGCCAGTCTTGCGACACCTTCGCGAGTTGGATGACGTCCTCGAGTTGCGCGACGTCGCATCGTGTCGCCAGCGCCTTACCGCCGGCTGCGACGATGTCGTCGGCCGTTGTGCGCGCGGCTGTTTCGTCGATGTCGCTGCAGACGACGCTGCCCCCTCGGCGGGCGAGCTCGGTGGCGAACGCCGCGCCGATGCCACTGCCTGCGCCGGTGATTACCGCGAGGGCCTCGTTGCTGCGCTTCTTGGACGAACCGAAGATGCCCAATGCCTCAACCTGCTTCCTGGCCGACGGCGTAGTCGCCGAGCGACTCCGCGATGAACTGCGCGACGTTCCCCATCGCAGGGGCGGCCTCCGGGGTCAGGCGGGGCAGTGCCTGGAAGACGTGCACCTGGTCGGGCCAGACCTGCAGTTCGCACTCGCCGCCCGCGGCGCTGATGTCGGCGGCCAACCGCCTGGCATCGGCGACGAGCATTTCGGCTCCGCCCGCCTGCACGAGCGTCCGCGGCATCGGTCGTCCACCGGCAACGTCAAGCGTCAAGCGTGGATGGGCGAGATCGGTTTTCGTGCAGTACAACCCGACGAGCCGCTTGGCGTCGCGGACACGGATCGCCGGGTCACGCCGCAGTGCTTCACGGGTACGCGACAGCTCGAAGGAAAGGTCGATGAGCGGTGACATCAGAACCATCGCGGCCGGATGGGCAACATCGGACTGCAGCAACATGTCGACGGCCAGATGGCCGCCCGCGGAGTCGCCTGCGATGATCAAACGCTGCGGGGCCAAGCCATGCTGATCTGTCAGCCAGTCCCATCCGGTCCGCACATCCGTTGCGGCCGCGGGGAATCGATGACGCGGCGCGAGCCGGTAGTCGACGACGAATACGGGCAGTCCGGTCAGAGCGGACAGCCACGTCGTCAGTCGGCGATGAGTGCGGGGCGAGCACAGGGCGTATCCGCTGCCGTGTACGTAGTAGATCGCGCGGTTTCCTCGACGCACGCCCGCTGCGAGAACCCATTCACCGATGAGCCTGCCGCCACCGGGCATCCGCACATCCACATGCTCGACCTGCGTTCCCGCAAGAGACGGGCCGAAGGTATCCATCACTCCAGAGATGATCCGGCGCGACGCCCACAGGCCCCAGGCCCGCTCGGGCGGAAGCACCGCGCTGACCTGTCGCAGGGTCACGGTGCTGATCGCGGCCGCGCCACGGCTCCTCACTGAGCCGCGGACGGGCAAGTTGTCCGCCACGTTCCGAAGTACAACAGCAAATGATGACATTTGTCAATGTCAACATTCGAAGGTGTCAGCGAGGTGGATCGCCCCGCCAGCTGAAGCTGTTCACGTACTTACCCATGTCAAGGGCGAGTTGGAGGTTCGCGCCCGACGGCTTGCCCAGCCCGAAGTCCGGGCCGAACTGCCGGAACGGGCCAACTGCCGCGGCGATGAGGGCGAGGTCGTTCTTCACCGCCACCATGACCATCACCCGCATCCGCATGTAGTTGCTGTTGGCGCCCTGCGGCCAGCAGTCGGCGGCCAAGCCGTATCCGGGCACGTAGCCCACCATCGCGTTGGGAATCTCGTACGCGGTTTTCGTGTCCGGAAAGGTCTCGTTCACAAGGCTTTTGGCTATCTGCTCCGGCGTCCGTCCGTTGGCCGGTCGACTCATCAACTGCATGGTGCCGCCGTCACCGCCGAGGAAATCGGCCCGCACGCCATTGGGGCTCGTGGTGATCTTGTACGCCGGACTCGGCGCGGGGTAGGACACGGAGAAGGTGCCGTCGGGGGCGGTGAAGCGTGGGTTGACCGCGACAGGTTCGCCGGTCGGAGGGTGGCCGCAGTCCGGTGGACAGACGTAGCGCGCCGGCGGCTTGTGGATGACCACCGAAAGCCCGACGAGCGCGAACGCCACCACGACGATGGCGACGCCCCAGGTCCGCAATAGCCGGACATACGACGTCCGGTGCAGCGGCGGTGCGGTGTAGCTTCCTGGGGTCGTGGAATAGCCGGGAAGCGTGGTGTCACCCGATGCGTCGGCGCCCACCCTTGTCGGCCGCGTTTGGCGGCGCTCCTTACGCGAGAACCGGGACGACGCGTGAGTGGCCACCCCGCACGCCGGGCAGAAGGCCATGTCGGGGACGACGTGGTTGCAGTTCGGACACAGCACCGGCTCATCGGACTGGATCTCGTCATGCGCTTCATGCAGGAGCGCGAGGTGCAGGCCGAGTCGCAGCAGAAGAAGCGCTACCGCGGCGACCGTCAGATGGACGGCCAGCTGCAGTATCTGTGGAATGTGGGCGACGTCGATGACTCCCAGCGCGGCGTAGACGGCCAGGACCGCCGCTGCAAAGCCTGCCAGCGCGGCGCGGACAAAACTCGCGTGCTGGTGAATCTTGTTGGGCGGGCGGGTGAACCACAGCGCGGCGCCGATGAGGCCGCCCAGGGCCGCGGCCGTTAACGGGACCGCCACCCCGCGAATGCCTGCTTCGACGATCAGCGAGCTGACGGGACGGGCGCGGGCTACTAGTCCGGCGGCGAACTGCGGGGCCAGCCGGGTCAGTGTCGCCGCCGCGGTGAACGCGAGCGCTCCGAGCGCGCCGATCATGAAGCCGTCCATGGACTCTCGCGTCGGCGGCCGCAGCAGGCGCACCACCACCGCGGGCACGAACATCAAGAGCATGCTCCCGACCGGGATGCCGAGCCCCTCTCGTGCTATCCGGCCCGCCGCGATCCCGGCGCCCAGCGGCACGCCGTACGAGCGTGCGACGATCGCACCGGTCAGCAGTACCCACCCGACGCCGAGCCCGATACCCAACGCCGTGGTGAGAAGCAGTGTGCGCGCGGGCGTATCGCGGAAGACGTTGGTCTCCCGCATGTACAACAGGAACAACAGCGGAAGGCCGAGCGCCGCCACCGAGATCAATGCCGCGGGCATTCGCAACGTCGCGAACGTCACCAGCGCGAGCAACACGATGACAAGCGCCAACTGGAACGGTCTTCGGGACCGGTGCGACAGCTGAGGAAACAGCGAACTGGCCAACGACGGCCGCAAGAGGTGCTCACCGGGGTCGGCGCCGTATGCACGAAGTCGTAACCAGGACGGCCCGTTTCCACGCCGCTCGGTCAGAAAGTCACCGCAGAGCCCGCAGAATTCGCCTGCGGGAACGTCGGTTTGGCAGACCCGGCACTCCATGGTGGTGGGGGAGTCTTCGATTGGGGTGCTCATGCCGTCAGCTTCTGCAGGACAAGGATGTTTTGGACGAGGTTGTCGATGTCGGGCGTGCCGAGGCCGGTCACCATGTCGTAGCCGGGAAGCGCGTCGGCGACCGCGTTGCCGCCGAGGGTGACGTCGCGGAAGCCGGGCAGCCTCGATCCCTCGGCGACCTTGTACAGAATGGGATTGAGATCGCCGAGGAGTCGCCCGCCGTTCTCGACGAGGTACTGGTTCATCACCGCGCCGAGGCCCGCCCAGATCGGCGCCGACTGGGAAGTGCCGCCGCCGACCAACTGCTTCCCGTTGAACACGATCTTGACGCCGGTGAACTGGTCGGCCACGGCGGCGACGTCCGGCGTGAGCCGACGATCGGGATTCTGGCCCGGCAACACCGCGCGCTGCCACGGCGGGCGGTCGAATAATGAGGACACCCCGCCGCCGCTGCCCAGCGACAGCGGCACGTCGAACCAGGCCTGTTCGGATTGCCAGACGCCTGCGGCGTCGGTGCTCAGGGTGGTGCCGCCCACATCGGTCATCTCCGGCAGGGATGCGACCGAGTCGAGCCCGACATCGGCGTCACTCGGCGGCGACGACCAGTCCTGGCCGCCCTTGCATTCCAGGCCCGCGAGGTCACCGCTGGCGTTGAAAGCCGTTGTGCCATTGGCGTGTGCGTCGGCGAGCGCCGACCGAACCGGTGCCAGATCGGCGGCGGTGATCAGCTTGTCGCAGCCCCAGCCGATCGAGAAGCTCCACACCGCGCCGGGGAACTGTCTGTCGGCCGACGCCAGCATCTGCGCGATGTTTTCGAAGACGCCGCCGTCGCCTTCGACCGTCGGCCGGGCGTTGATGACCACCTTCTGCGCATCAGGTGCGACGGCATGTGCGACCTCGAGGTCCATCGTCGTCTCGCCGTGCGGTTCGGAGGGTTGGCCGCCGACCAGGGTGGGGGTGAACTTCGGCAACTCGTACAGGTCCGCGAAGCTGTCGAGGTCGGCCTGGTCGAAGCCGTCGAACGCGAAGATCACGATGGTCTGACCCTTGCCGGTGAATCCGGCCGAGGCCAGCTTGCTCACGTTGTAGGTGTTGCGCAGCGCGCTGGGCTGCAACCCCTGATCCGGTACGTCGCGCGGCAGCATCGGTGGTTTCGACGTGTGATGCGGGATGTAGCTCAGGATCCGGCCGAGTTCGACAACCTCTGGACGCAGTTCGGCGGGCACCGACGGCTGTTGGGGGGATGCATAGAACAGCTGACCGCGCTGGCCGCGATAGTCGTGTACTTCAACACCGAAGGCAGAGCCCACCTTGTCGGCCCCGCCCTCGACGACGGCCCAGTTCTTGCCGGGCTGCCATCGCACGGATAAGCCTTGGCCACGCGCCCAGCCGACCAACTGAGTCGGCTGGGTCGAGTCGCGCAGTTCGACGGTCAGCTGGGTGTCGTCGCGGTGCGAGGGTCCGAGATCGGTTGAAGCGCCGAGCAACAGCGCGAACGGTCCGCCGATCAGCCGGGGCGCGTCGTGCGCATGGGTGATCCGCAGATCCGACGCCAGTACAAGCACCCCCGCTGCCGCGATCAACGCCAGCAGTCGGTGCCCGGCGCCAGTTCGCCAACCGGGCACCGCGGTGCGCTAGTTGTCGCCTGGAGGCGCCGTCGGCGCCGGAGGTGCGATGACCGGCGGCGAGAACGGATTCGGTCCGCCCGGATCGATGCGTGGTGCCTTCTCGGTGGGCTCGGGCGGCGCCGTCGTCGTCGTGGTGGTCGTCGTGGTCGAGGTCTCGGGAGCCTTCTCCTCTTCCTTCGCGCACGCGGCGGAAAGCCCCACCAGGGCGATGATTGCCGCGGCTCCGGCGATGGCCGGAATGCGACGAGTCGAACGACGTGTCGTCATCATTTTCCTATCTGTCCCCCGACTTGCTGTAGAACCGCTGTCAATGCGGTCGTCGATCAAAACCTTATCCGATAAGCGAAGAATTCCTGCGGTGATTAAGCCGCAGGCGAAGCGACAACGGTAACGGTAACCAGGCTGCGCTGCTGACGCTTGACGGTGTCGGTGGGCAGGTGTTTACTCATCCTATCGAACATATTTTCGAATGGACGTTGATTCGGATGAGGCGGAAGGTGCTGTTGTGACGGCGGCGATGAGCCTGGATCGGCATCGGGTTGACCATGCTGAGCAGGTAGAACACCTGCGTCGCAAGATGGCGGCGATATCCGGGAAGGTGGGTCGGGGCCGCCGCGGTGAACTGCCGTCGAACGACGTGCTTTCCGAGTCGGAAAGTTTGCTGCCGCTGCCCGAATCGTTGACCGAAGTGTTACCGATCACATTGCCGAGGGGAACGGTGGCGGTGCTGTCGGGTGCGCGGTCACTGTCGCTGAGCATGGTGGCTGCGGTGACGGCAGCGGGCGGGCATGCGGCCATCGTGGGTCAGCCCGACGTCGGTCTGCTTGCGGCCGTTGAGATGGGGGCGGATCTGAGCAGGCTCGCCGTCATTCCCGAACCGGGAGCAGATCCCGTTGAGGTGGCAGCGGTGTTGATGGACGGCATGGATCTGGTTGTGCTCGGTCTTGCCGGGCGTTCGGTGCCCGCGACACGGGCGCGGGCGGTGGTCGCCCGCGCGCGCCAGAAAGGTTGCACGCTGTTGGTCACCGGCGGTGACTGGCATGGCGCATCGGCCCGGCTGGAGGCCAGGGTCAGCGGCTACGAAGTGACGGGCGGCAGCGGCGGTAGGCCAACATCGGGGTGCGGCCGGATCAGCCGGGTGCGGTTGGACATGCGGGCGAGAGGGAGAACCCTCGGGTCGGTGCATGCGGTAGGCGAATGAGCGCGCCGCGGGTGCTGGCCATCTGGTGCATGGATTGGCCTGCGGTGGCCGCGACGGTGGCGGCTGATCTGTCCCCGACGTTTCCGGTGGCGGTCACGCTGGCCAACCGGGTCATCGCCTGCTCGGCGTCGGCCCGAGCAGCCGGGGTACGCCGCGGCCTGCGCCGTCGGGAAGCCCAGGCCAGGTGCCCGCAGCTGCACGTCGTCACCGCCGACCCGGCACGCGATGCCCGGCACTTCGAAAACGTGACGACGGCGGTGGACGACCTGGTGCCGCGTGCCGAGGTGCTGCGGCCCGGTCTGCTGGTGTTGCCGGTTCGCGGTGCGGCGCGCTACTTCGGCTCCGAGCAGGCCGCGGCCGAGCGGTTGGTCGATGCGGTGGCGGCGGCGGGAGCCGAATGCCAGGTGGGAATCGCTGACCGGCTGCCCACCGCGGTCTTCGCCGCACGCGCCGGGCGAATCATCGAGCCGGGCAAGGACGCGGTGTTCTTGTCCGCGCTGTCCATCCGGCAGCTGGCCACCGAGCCGAGCCTGGCAGCGCCCGGCCGCGAAGACCTGGCGGATCTGTTGTGGCGCATGGGTATCCGGAACATCGGGCAGTTCGCCGCGTTGTCCCGCGCTGACGTGGCATCCCGGTTCGGGGCCGACGCGGTCGCCGCACATCGCTTCGCCCGCGCCGAACCTGGCCGTGGGCCGTCGGGTCGCGAACCGCCGCCGGATCTCGACGCCGTGATGGACTGCGACCCGCCGATCGACCGGGTGGATGCCGCGGCGTTCGCCGGCCGGTCACTGGCCGGCGACCTGCATCGCAGCCTCGAGTCGGTGGGTGTCGGCTGCACCCGGCTGGCCATCCATGCCGTGACCGCCAACGGTGAAGAGCTGAACCGGGTTTGGCGTTGTGCGGAACCGCTGACCGAGGACGCCACCGCCGACCGGGTGCGCTGGCAGCTGGACGGCTGGCTGAATCGCCGCAATCCCAACGACAGGCCCACCGCGCCGATCACCGTGTTGCGGCTGCAACCGGTGGAAGTGGTGTCGGCCGAGGCATTGCAACTGCCGCTGTGGGGTGGCATCGGGGAGGAAGACCGGTTGCGTGCCCGTCGTGCGCTGGTCCGGGTGCAAGGTCTGCTCGGGCCGGAGGCCGTGCAGGTGCCGGTGCTCAGCGGAGGCCGTGGACCCGCCGAGCGGATCACGTTGACGCCGTTGGGCGACGAGCCGGTGCCGCGGGCCGACCCCGGGCAGCCGTGGCCGGGACAACTGCCCGAGCCCTCGCCGAGCGTGCTGCTCGACGACCCGGTCGAGGTGCTCGACGGCGAAGGCAATCCGGTGCGGGTGACCAACAGGGGATTGTTCTCCGCGGAGCCTGCGCGGCTTGCCGCCCCCGGCAGAGAGGGCACATTGTCCTGGTGGGCCGGGCCATGGCCGGTCGACGAGCGGTGGTGGGATCCCGACCGCAAGGCCGGACGTACCGCACGGGCTCAGGTGCTGCTCAGCGGAGACCCGGGGCAGGCGCTGTTGCTGTGCTACCGACAGCGGCGGTGGTATCTGGAAGGGATCTACGAGTAGTAAGAGGCCGATTCGTTCCTCGCGTGCGCGGCAACCTTCTCGATGTCCGGAAGCTTCCAGGTTTTGTCGAGAAGTGCTTGATCAGGCCCGTAGAACCGGAAGATCACCTCGAAAGTGTTGCACGCCTTGGTCGGTACCCAGTTCGACGATGCACCGTCCGGTGCGGTGGGACCGAAGAAGATGTCGACCGAGCCGTCGGCGTTCGTCGCCAGGTTCGCAGAAGTGGAGGCCCGACTGGAGCGTGAAGTGTTCCGGATCAGGGCATGGGTCTTACCGTCGTATGCGGTCGCCGACCAATACTGGTGCACCGGCGCGGCCGCGGGCACGCGGAGGCGATAGACGGTCCCGCCGTCGAGCTTGTTTCCCTTGCCGTCCCTGAGCGTCATCAGGTAGAACTGGCCCGCGCCAAGGTGTTTGGCGCTGAAGAAAGCAATCGAATAGGTGACGGCGCGGTTGTCGACGGGGTAACTGTCCGGGTCGGCGAAATTCGTCGTCATACCCTCGATGACCTCGCCGGAGGCGGGCACATGCCACTGGCCACCGTCGAAATAGGGCGGCGGGAAGTACGACGTATCCAGCCGGTTCACCAGCCATGAGTGCGCCTCATGCGCCGCGAGATTGAAGATCCGTCGCGTCTTGTCGTTGGGCGCGAACGGTCGTCCCTTTTCGATGCCGATGGATTTCAGCTTGTCGATCATCGCCTTGTCACGGACCAGCCAGGGCTCGGTCTGCACGATGGCGTTCAGCGCATCGAAGAACCGCGCATCGTAGGGGATGGTCGCGTCGAACAACGTGTCGTTCGCGTCGATGTACGCGGTCTGCGGCGGATCGGCCGCAGCCGAAAGCGGATACACCCGAACGCGTTTCCCGTACGCAACCGCGTCGGCGATATCGGCGTCAGCGGCACTGCGATAGTTCGAACGCAACAGCGCAAACGACTGATATGTGGCCGGACGGCACGGCAGATAGCCGTCGGGAACGTCACCCGCGTGGTCGGGCGGCAGAATGAGATACCTGCCTCCAGTTCCCCTTGTCAGCCCCTGCGGGCCCGACGTCTTCGATCGCGGTCTGCCAGCAGTCGTCGATCGAGCCGACGATCGTGCCGGTGTCGGCAGGTGGTATCTCCAGCACCACCGGTCCGACGTCTCTGGTGTCGAAGAACGGCATGAAGTAGATCGTGTCGGGGTTGGGTGTGAGCGTCTGGTTCTTCCAGTTGACCGGCCGCGACCAGAACACGACCTGGTTCGCCGACCCGCCGAGCTTGACCATCTGACGACGCATCAACTCGAAGTTGACCGCGGGCATGCCCCAGATGACCGCCTCGATGGCACGGCGATGCAGCGCCCGGTCGGCGATCTCGGCCGGGTTGGACGGCGGACCCGCGGACGGTTCCGGTCGTTGCCACAGCGTGCGCATGGCGCGCCTCCCACGTCGCGATG
>CAWGHF010000020.1:0-251449 GCA_963822305.1 uncultured Actinomycetota bacterium
CGGCGTCGTGAGCATCAGCGGAATGTCTTTGCACGTACCGGGTTCGGACTCGTCGGCGTTGACCACCAGGTAGTGGGGTTTGGCGCCGGCGCCCGTAGTCGTCCTGCGGGATGAACGACCACTTGGTGCCTGTCGGGAAGCCCGCGCCGCCGCGTCCGCGCAGCCCCGAGTCCTTCATGGTCGCGATGATCGCATCGGGGTCCATGGCGAGCGCGCGTTCGAGGGCGACGTAGCCGTCATGTCGACGGTAGGTCTCCATCGACCAGGGCTCGGGTTCGTCCCAGAACCGGCTCAATACCGGAGTCAGTGCGGTCATGTCTTGGAATCCGTTGCATCCGGGTCGGTTTCGGGCTCATTTGGTTCGGCGGGTACGGTTCGCCGACGGGGCCGGTGCAGGCTCGTCCTTGGTGGCCTCGGTCGCAGCCTTCGTGTCGTCGGGCGCGCCGTTGGACGACGCGACCGCTGCCTGCGGGTCCGGCGCCTCCATGCCCCGCTCCTTGGCGATCCGCAGGCCGGCGAGGGTGGCGTCACCGGCGGGGCCCTGGGCCGCCGCGGCTTCCGGGTCAGGCAGGCCCGCAAGGATTCTCGCCGTCTCCTTGAACGTGCACAGTGGCGCGCCGCGCGTCGGCGTGGGCGGCTGGCCCCCGCGCAATCCGTCGACGAGGTCGCGCGCCGACGACGGCGTCTGGTTGTCGAAGAACTCCCAGTTGACCATCACCACCGGTGCGTAGTCGCAGGCGGCGTTGCACTCGACGTGCTCGAGAGTGACGCGCGGCCCCCCATTCACGGAGTCGGTCGTCTCGCCGGCATGAACGCCCAGATGGTCTTGCAGCGCTTCGAGAATCGCGTCGCCGCCCATGATCGCGCACAGGGTGTTGGTGCAGACCCCGACCAGGTATTCGCCGGTGGGCGTGCGGCGGTACATCGAGTAGAACGTGGCCACCGCGGTGACCTCGGCCTCGGTCAGGCCCAACTGCTTGGCGCAGAACGCAATACCCGCGGGTGTGAGGCATCCGTCCTCGGCCTGGACGAGGTGCAACAGCGGCAGCAGCGCCGAACGACCCTGCGGATACTTGGCGATGATCGTCGCGGCGTCGGCCGTCAGACGCGCGGTCACCTCGGCCGGGTAGGTCTTGGCCCCGTGGATCGGCGGACCGGGCTCGTCGGGCCGCTGGCCGAGCTCGAGGAACACGCTCATCGCTGCCCTCGCTCCCCTGCCTTGCGGCGGGGTCCCCACTTCGCGCAAGCGCTCATCAGCGATCCACCCCGCCCATCACCGGATCGATCGACGCCACCGCGGTGATCGCGTCGGCGACCATGCCGCCCTCACACATGGCGGCCACGGCCTGCAGGTTGTTGAACGACGGATCCCGGTAGTGCACCCGGTAGGGGCGGGTGCCGCCGTCGGAGACCATGTGCACGCCGAGTTCACCGCGCGGCGACTCGACCGCGACGTACACCTGGCCGGCCGGCACCCGGATGCCCTCGGTGACGAGCTTGAAGTGGTGGATCAGCCCCTCCATCGAGTGGCCCATGATCTTGGCGATGTGTTCGGGCGAGTTGCCGAGCCCGTCGGGCCCGAGCTTCAGGTCGGCCGGCCACGCCAGCTTCTTGTCCTGGATCATCACCGGTCCCGGGGGTCCGCTCCAGCCGTTCCACGCACTGCTCGATGATCTTGAGCGACTCGTGCATCTCCTTGACCCGGATCAGGTAGCGGCCGTACGAGTCACACGCGTCGTCGGTGATGACGTCGAAGTCGTAGGTCTCGTAGCCGCAGTACGGCTGTGATTTGCGCAGATCGTGGGGGAGGCCGGTGGAGCGCAGGCAGGGGCCGGTGATGCCCAGCGCCATGCACCCGGTCAGGTCGAGGTAGCCGATGCCCTGGGTGCGCGCCTTCCAGATGTAGTTCTCGCTGAGCAGGTCCTCGAGATCCTTCAACCGCTTCGGCATCAGCTTGAGCATGTCGCGGATCTGTGGGAGGGCCTCGTCGGGCAGGTCCATCGCCACCCCGCCGGGCCGGATGTAGGCGTTGTTCATCCGCAGCCCGGTGATGGTCTCGAAGATCGACAGGATCTGCTCGCGCTCGCGGAACCCGTAGAACATCGCGCCCATGGAGCCCAGCTCCATACCGCCGGTCGCCAGCGCGACCAGGTGTGAGGAGATGCGGTTGAGCTCCATCATCATCACCCGGATGACGCTGGCGCGTTCGGGGATGTCGTCGGTGACGCCGAGCAGCTTCTCGACGCCGAGGCAGTACACCGTTTCGTTGAAAAGCGGT
The DNA here is from genome assembly GCA_963822305.1 of uncultured Actinomycetota bacterium. GTDB lineage: Bacteria > Actinomycetota > Actinomycetes > Mycobacteriales > Mycobacteriaceae > Mycobacterium. The sequence goes on from CAWGHF010000020.1 coordinate 2,279, forward strand.
GAGAGGTAATCCATTCGGGTCACGAAGGTGACGCCCTGTGTCCAGTTGCGGAACTCGAGATTCTTCTCGATGCCGGTATGCAGGTACCCGATTCCGCACCGGATCTCGACGATCGTCTCGCCCTCGATCTCGAGGATGAGGCGCAGCACGCCGTGCGTGGAGGGGTGCTGCGGGCCCATGTTGACGACGATGCGTTCGCCGACGTGCGATGCGGCGTTCTCTCGCGCGGCCGCGACCACCTGGTCCCAGTCCTGGCCGCCGACGACGACCACCTTTTCGGAACCGCCCGACTCGGGCGGGTTGAGGGATGTGCTCATCAGTTGTAGGACCTCCGCTGATCGGGCGGCGGGATCTCGGCGCCGTGGTACTCCACGGGAATGCCGCCCAACGGGTAGTCCTTGCGTTGCGGGTGTCCGACCCAGTCATCGGGCATTTCGATGCGGGTCAGGGCGGGGTGACCGTCGAAGACGATGCCGAAGAAGTCGTAGGTTTCCCGCTCGTGCCAGTCGACGGTCGGGTACACCGTGTACAGCGACGGGATATGAGGGTCGGTGTCTGGGGCGGCGACTTCCAGCCGGATGCGGCGGTTGTGGGTGATCGACATCAGCGGGTAGACAGCGTGCAGTTCGCGCCCGGCGTCGTCGGGGTAGTGCACCCCGCTGACCCCTAGGCACAGCTCGAACCGCAGTTCGGGGTCGTCGCGCAGCACCTGTGCCACCGCGGGCAGCTGCTCGCGCGCGACCTCCAGCGTCAATTCGTCGCGGAAGACCACCACCCGCTCGATGGAGGTCGTGTAGCCGTCTTCACCGAGCGCGGCCGTCAATTTGTCGACGACGTCATCGAAATAGACCCCGTACGGGCGCCGGCGCGCTGCCTGGGAGTTCGACCGGGCGGACGAGACGGCCGTAGCCGGACGTATCGCCGGTGCCCTCCGGGCCGAACATGCCGCGGCGCACAGAGATGACCTCGGGGTTGTCCTGCTGGGCGTCGGATCCGTTCTCAGTCGGTGTTGTCTGTTCTTCGCCTGGGGAGCTCATTCACCGCAGCAAACCTTTGAGCTCGATGGTCGGGGTGACCGCCAGCGCTGCCTGCTCGGCTTCGCGGATCGCCTCCTCGCGGTGTACGCCGAGCGGCATTCTTGAATCTTGTTGTGCAGCTTGAGGATTGCGTGCAGAAGCATCTCGGGGCGCGGCGGGCAACCCGGCAGGTAGATGTCTACCGGCACGACGTGGTCGACGCCCTGCACGATCGCATAGTTATTGAACATCCCGCCCGAGGAGGCGCACACGCCCATCGCCAGCACCCACTTGGGCTCGGCCATCTGGTCGTAGATCTGACGCAGGACGGGCGCCATACCCTGGCTGACGCGGCCCGCGACGATCATCAGGTCTGCTGCCGGGGCGTCGCCGAGAACCGTTCCATGCCGAAACGCGAGATGTCGAAGCGCGGCCCCGCCGTCGCCATCATCTCGATCGCGCAGCAGGCCAGGCCGAAGGTCGCGGGCCACAGGGAGCCCTTCCGGATGTAGCCGGCCACCTTCTCGACGGTGGACAGCAGAATTCCACCGGGCAGCTTTTCCTCTAGTCCCATGCCAGGCCTCCCCGCCGCCAGACGATGCGTAGGCGACGAACACCACGACCATGAAAAGCAGCATCTCTACCAGCGCAAACAGTCCCAGACTGTCGAACGCCACCGCCCACGGATAGAGGAACACGATCTCGATGTCGAAGATGATGAACAACATCGCGGTCAGGTAGTACTTGATCGGAAACCGCTGGCCTGCCGAATGTGCGCTGGCCATGTCGGGCACCGGTTCGATGCCGCACTCGTAGGCCTCTAATTTGGACCGGTTGAAGCGGCGCGGCCCGATCAGCAGAGCAATGCCGACCGAACCGATCGCGAACGCCGCCGCGATGGCGCCGAGCACCAAAATTGGCGTGTACAAATCCATACCGAGCAAACGCTCCCTCGTGGGCTGTCGATGTGAGCTTACCCACACCCTAGCGGGCTTTGCGATGATGCCACACATTTTGGTTAGTATCGCTACTAGCACCGTGTCGCTATGTCGTCATGCCTCGAATAGGCAAGTGCGACAAATCAATTCGCGTAAGCTGCTATTGCACCGGTGTGCGCAGCAGTGACACCACGGCGTCGCCCAGTCGGATCGGGTCGATCGGATGGGGGACAGCGGCTTCAGCGCGCGACCAACTCGCAAGCCAAGCGTCGTCCGGCCGGCCGGTCAGCACCAGGATCGGCGGGCAATCGTCGATCTCGTCCTTGAGCTGCTTGGCGATTCCCATGCCGCCGACGGGCGTGGCCTCGCCGTCCAGGATGACCAGATCGAACCCGCCGTCGTCCATCTGTCGAATGACCATCGGGCCGGTGGCGATCTCGACGTACGTCAGCTCTGGCAACTCCGGGTGCACGCGCTTGCCGAGGGCGAGCTGCACCTGCTCTCGGGTCCTGGGGTTGTCGGAGTAGACGAGGACCCGCAGCGGACGCGATGAGTCGACCATGGGCCGATCGTACGGCTAGCCGGCCCTGCGGAACACGACGTCGCCCGAGATCGTCGCGTTGTCGCCGATCATGCCCATGATGTTGCCGTCGACACCGAAGTCCTGGCGGTTGACGGTGGCCTCCGTGGCAAGCCGCATGGTGCCGTCGCCGATCGGCGTCACCTTGGCCTTCAGCGTCAGCGGTTTCGTCGTGCCCTTGATGGTCAGTTCTGCCTGCAGGCCGACGGTGTCGCTGTCGATGACATCCGCCGCAGTGACCACCACGTTGATGTCCGGGAACTTCTCGGCCTCAAAGAAATCGGCGGAGTGCAGGTGCGCGTCGCGTTTACCGATCCCGTGCGCAGCGACGCCGCCTTGATGTCGATGTGGCCGGAAACCGTTTGGGGGGCGGTGACTTGACCGTCGCCGCTGAACTCGGTGAAACGGCCCTTGACGGGCATCACGCCCCAGAACGACTTGCTCTTCACCGCGACGGTGGATTGATCGGGGACGACGGTCCACGTCCCGGCCGACGCCGGATCGCTGAAAAACTCGCTGAGGCTTGCCATGTCGTCTCCTGTCAGTTCGTCGAATCGAGCAGTGGGGCCATTTCCGCCGGGTCGAAGTACTCGTCGATGCGGGTAATCAGCCCGTTCGCGTCCACTCGTATGACGATGCATACCCGCATTGCGATCGATCCACCGCTGCGGCCGTGGGCGTGCAGGATGTGCTGCTGGACGAACCCGCCGTCGAAGAACTGGCGGTCGAGGATCTCGTAGCGGCGATCGGTGGTCGAACCGATGAACCAGTCGATGATCCGCAACGCCCGCGCCTTGGCACTGTCCTTTGTGTCGCCCGAGTGCCAGACCAGCACGTCGTCGTTGAACAGCGCAGTCACCTGGGCTATGTCGCTGTTGGCGATCGCGGCGAACAGCCGATCGGCGACATCGACGATCGCGTCAGATTCGGTGATCGACATAACGTCTCCCTTGACCTCAAGTCAGGTTGAGGTAGAACTCTGGATGGCATGGATTCAACACCAACCTTCTCCCGATTTGATGATGCCTACAAGACCCAGACCGCTCCGTGGGTGATCGGCGAGCCGCAGCCGGCGATCGTCGACCTCGAACGTTCCGGGCTCATTCACGGCAAGGTGCTCGACGTCGGCTGCGGAACGGGCGAGCACACGATCCTGCTCACCCGGCTGGGCTACGACGTGCTCGGCGTCGACGCCGCGCCGACAGCCGTCGAGCAGGCCCGCGCGAACGCGGCCGAGAAGGGGGTCGACGCCCGCTTCGAGGTCGCCGACGCGATGAACCTCGGCTCTGGTCTTCAGGATGGGCCGCCTTACGACGCCGTCATCGACAGCGCGCTGTTTCACATCTTCGACGACACCGACCGGCCCAGGTATGTCGCGAGCCTGCACGCCGCGTGCCGACCGGGCGCGCTGGTACATGTGCTGGCGTTGTCCGACAAAGGCCGCGGGTTCGGTCCGGAGGTAAGCGAGAGCGTGATCCGCGCGGCGTTCGGAGACGGCTGGGTGCTCGAGGCGCTGGAGGAGACGACGTACCGCGGTGTCGTCCAGGAACCGCACGTCGAAGCGATCGGTCTACCTGTCGGGACGGTGGTCGACGAGCCGGCGTGGCTCGCACGCGCCCGCCGCATCTGACGCCGCACGGCGTCGAACGTGAGCTTGTGCTCGAAAAATCACAAGAACCTCGCACACAAGCTCACGTTCGCGGCCAAGAATCACTCGGCGTAGCCGGGGTGAGCGACATCGAGTCGGCGGCGCACGACCGTGCGCAGACACGCCAACACCTCGTCGGGCCGGTCGTCGACGTTTCCGGCGCGGATGGCGGCGGCGAGCTCCGATTCCTCCGAGAAGCCCAGGCCAGCGAGTGCGGCAGCGACGTCGCCGGTCGACTGGTCGAGCAGTTCACGCTCGACGATGCGCAGCACGTTCGCGGCGACGCGGGCGTGAAAGTTCACCGGGCCTTCAATAGAGGCGCGCACATCGTTGTCGAGAAAGTCCGCCACCACCGCGACGAGTTCGGCAGCGGTGGGCCGCCCATACAGCCCGCTCATCGGGGACCACCTCCCTCCAGCAGATCCAATACGTCCCATTCGGTTTCGGCGACGCGGCGACCGATCGCGGCCAGCTCGACCGACGGGGTCTGACCCGACAGGTGCCGCTCGGCCTGGAACCGGCAGATGACACCCCATCGCAGCGTGGCCACGGTCAGCCACCAGCGGAACACGTCGCGGTCCAGTTCGATACCCGCGGCCGCTTCGTAGGCGGATAGGAAGCTCTCGACACTTCCCAGCCCGCCGGCGCCGAGATCCTCTGGCGCGCCGAACCGCCATGCCCGGATGCAGAACCAGGCCAGGTCCTCGTAAACCTCGCCGGTGTGCACCAGCTCCCAGTCCAGCACCGCCGCCAATCCCGTGTTGTCGACGATCAGGTTGCCCATCCGGAAGTCGCCGTGCACGAGCACGCGCGGCGACGGCGGCGGGCGGTGCGCGGCCAGCCATCGGAACGCCCATTCGAAGGTCGCTGTGGTGTCGCCCATCTCGTCGAGCCGGTCGCGCCATTCCTCGAGTTGGTCTGCGTCGGTCAGGCCGATCCCGTCCGGGTCCGCTCGGTGGATCGCGGCGAGCGCCTGCGCGCACTGCTGCAACAGCCGTCGACGGCCATCGTCATCCAGACTCCGGTGGATCCGTCTGACGATCGTCTCGCCGCCGATCTCGTCGCAGATCAGATATGGATTACCCAGTGCAGCAGGCGAATTGTCGGCCGTCAGAATGTGCGGCACCGGCGCTCCCGCGGCGGCCGCGCGCTGCTGGACGCCGGCCTCGACCTCCATGGTCGCGTGCACGTCGTCGGGCGGGCCGGTGCGCAGGATCAACGCCCGGCGCTGCTCGGTCACCGCATCGAAGGCCCAGGTGGTTCGGCTGGCTCCACCGGTCAGGGCGCGCAGGTTCTCGACAGTGACTCCGTCGCCCACACCGGGCGCAGAACCGAAGCGAGCCCCTCAATCACTTGCGCCCGAATCCGAAGAGCCGCTGCGCCACCCGGCGGATCTGGATCTCCTCGGCGCCCTCGGTGATCCGGTAGCGACGGTGATGGCGGTAGATGTGCTCGAACGGTTCGTGACGGCTGTAGCCGACTCCGCCGAACACCTGCATGGCGCGGTCGGCAGCCTCGCAGACCAGTCGGTTGGCGCGGTAGTTGGCCATCGACACCTTGTCGGAGACCTCCATGTGGTGGTTGCGGTCCAACTCCGACGCCGCGTAGCGCACCAGCAGTCGCACCATCTGCGCCTCGGTCTGCAACTCCACCAGCGGCCACTGCACGGCCTGGTTCACCGACAGCGGCTTACCGAACACCGAGCGGTCTTTTGCGTATGCGACGGCGCGGTCGATGCAGTACTGAGCGGCACCGAGACTGCTGGCGGCCTGCCGGATCCTGTTCTCGTGCAGGAAGGTCTGGCCGACCTCGAGGCCACGGTCCAGTTCACCGAGCACCGCGTCGCCGGACACGCGGACGTCCTTCAACTCGACCTCGCCATGATCGGTCGGCATGTTGAACGTCCACCAGTAGTACGGCACGGTGAAGCCGGGGGTGTCGGTCGGCACCAGGAACGCGGTGATACCGCGGGCCTGACCCGGCTCTCCGGAGGTGCGGGCGAACACCAGGTCATGGGTGGCGCGGTGCACGCCGGTGTTGAACCGCTTGGCGCCGTTGATGACCCACTCGTCGCCATCCTGTACGGCGCGGGTCTCCAGCCAGGTCGCGTCGGACCCGTGGTTCGGCTCGGTCAACCCGAACGCCATTGACCGCTCTCCGGTGATGAGCGCATCGGTCCACTCCTGCTTCTGCGCGTCGGTGCCGAACCGGTCCATCATGATTACCTGCGGAAAGTTTCCGACGATCGACGACTCGTCCTGCAGATCGTTGTGCAGCCCGAGCCCTTTGTGCGCCAGGTGTTCCCGGATGACGGCCATGTCGATATTGCTGCCGTCGCGGCCTCCGAACTGCGACGGCAGGCCGTAGCGCAGCCAGCCGGCCTTGTCGGCGCGCTTGCGCATCTCACCGAGCAGGTCCTCCCACTCCCGACGGGGGATGCCGTCGTTGTCCCAGTCGGTGCGGGCGTGCTCGCGGCGCTGGTCGAAGTACTGCATGTGCTCGCGTTCCAGCGGCTTGATCTCAGCCTCGATGAACGCATCCATCTCGGCAAGCAGGCCCGGAAGATGTTCCGGAAGGGCGAAATCCACGTTGACTCCTTCAGATGTACTTGCTCAGAACCCGTACAGCGTCTTCTTCCAGATCCTCGACAGCGTGGCGATCGCGTCCTCGTCACCGATCTCGATCCCGAGGCCGGACGTTCCGACGAACACCGTCGTGAAATTCTCGAACAGCAATGCGATCGCCGCGGCGGTGTGTTCGGGATTCAGTTCGGCACCATAGCCCTGTTCCTGGGCGCGGCGCACCGATGCGGCGACGATGTTTACGCCGAAGCGACGAAACTCGTTCTGCACGGCGGCGAAACGCGGCTGTGTCGCAGCCAGCTGCGCGACCGCGATCATGATGCCGATGTTCTGTTTGAACATGTTCCAGTAGCCGGTGACCACTGCGCGGAAGAACGTGTCGTCATCCGGCGAGTCCGGCAGGTCTACGCTCAGCCCCGACGGCGCGACCACCTCGTGCAGGAAGGACTGCGCCAGCGCCGCCAGCAGGTCCTCCTTATCGGTGAAGTAGCGATAGAACACGGCAGGCGACTTACCCGCGGCCGACGTGATGTCACCCAGCGTGGTCCCGTGAAAGCCACGCTCGGCGAACAGCTTCCGGGCCGCCAGTTCGATGGCCTCCCGAGTCTGACGGCCCTTGGCACTTAGCGTCTCGACAGGCACGGCTAGGTGTCGAGAATCCGGTCGCCGGCCCGCAGCAGCGAGCTCGGTAGGCCGTGCCCCACAGCGGTCTGCGCGACGCGGGCGGCGTCGATGGCGGCCTGCAGGTCGACGTCGACGTGAATTCCGCTGTCCCGTAACAAGTAGACGAGGTCTTCCGTGGCGATGTTGCCGCTGGCGCCCGGTGCGAAGGGGCAGCCGCCGAGCCCGCCGACCGATGCGTCGAGGCGGGTGATGCCTGCGGTGACCGCGGCGTACGCGCTGGCCAATCCGGCGCCGCGGGTGTTGTGGAAATGCGCTCCTAGCGGGATGTCGCCGATGCGGGGTCGAACGAGGGCGACCAGGTCGCTGACACGCCGCGGCGTGGTGGTGCCGATGGTGTCGGCGATCGCGAGCCGGTCGACGCCGTTGTCGCAGGCTGTCTTCACGATGTCCAGCACCCGTTGCGGCGGTGTGGGCCCGTCGAACGGGCAGTCCCACGCGGTGGCGACGATGACCTCGACGGTGACGCCGCTGTCGTGGGCGATCGCGACGATCTCGGGGATCAACGCGGTGGCTTCCGCGCTGGAGCGGCCCACGTTGGCACGGCTGTGCCCGTCGGCGGCAGAGACGACGTACTCGATCGACCGCAGGCCCGCCGCGATCGCGCGCTTGGCACCGTTGGGGCTGGCCACCAGCGCGGAGAATTCGATGCCGGGAAAGTTGTGAAGTTCGGCGGCGAGGTCGGCGGCGTCGGCCAGCGCGGGGACTTTCGACGGGGAGACGAACGCCGTCGCCTCCATCTCCCGCACACCGGTGGCCGCGACGGCGGCGAGCAGTTCGAGCTTGGCCGACAACGGAATCGGGTCCTCGATCTGCAGGCCGTCGCGCAACGAGACGTCGCGAATGTCGACGTGTGTCGGTAGTTCGGTCATATCACGCCTTCCTCTCGCAGGGTGGCGAGCTCGGCATCGGTGCGACCGAGCAGGCCACGGTAGATTTCGTCGTTGTGTTGGCCCGGCCGGGCCGACCCGGCGTTGCGGATGGTCCCCGGGGTGTCCGACAGCACCGGTACCACGCCCGGGCCCTTGACGTTTCGCCCGACGCGTTCGTCCCAGTGGTCGGCGATCATGCCGCGGGCCTGCAGTTGCGGATCCTCGACGACCTCGGCGACCGTGTTGATCGGGCCGCTGATCACCCCGGCTGCCGAGAGTGTGGCGATAATGTCGGCGGGCTGACGCTCGGCCGCCCAGTCGCCGATGATCTTGTCGAGCTCGTCCTGATTGCGTCCGCGGGCAACGTGATTGACGAAACGGTCATCGGTGGCCAACTCGGGCTGTTCCATCGCCGTGCATAGCCTGCGGAACACCGTGTCCTGATTGGCTGCGATGACGACCCAGCTGCCGTCGGCGGTCGGGTAGATATTCGACGGGGCGATGCCTTCGAGTCGGGTGCCGGAAGGGCCGCGGACCACACCGCCGACGTCGTAGTCAGGAATGGTGGATTCCTGCACGGCCAAACAGGATTCGGTGAGCGCCGCGTCGACCACCTGTCCCTCGCCGGTGACGGAGCGGCGGTACAGCGCGGCCAGCGCGCCCTGGGCGGCGAACATTCCGGCGAGGCTGTCGCCGAGCGAGAGGGCGAGTCGCGGGGGAGGGCCGCCGGGAAAACCGTTCATGTGCCGCAGGCCACTGGCCGCCTCGGCGACGGACGCGTAGCCGGCCTTGTGCGCTTCCGGACCCGTCTGCCCGTAGCCGGACACCCGCACCAGGATGATGCCCTTGTTGCGGTGGTGCAGCACGTCGTAGCCGAGGTTCCACTTCTCGAGGGTTCCGGGCCGGAAGTTCTCGACGATGATGTCGGAGCGCCCGACGAGATCGAGGAACAGGTCGCGGCCCGCGGCCTCGCGCAGGTTCAGCGTGACCGCCTTCTTGTTGCGCGCGTGCACCGTCCAGAAGAAGTGGTGGCCGTCGAGTTCGGCCTGCCCCCAGGTTCGCAGCGGGTCGGGGGCGCCAGGCGGTTCGATCTTGATCACCTCTGCGCCCATATCGCCCAGCAACCGGCCGGCGAACGGTCCGGAGATCAGCGTGCCGATCTCGATCACCCGGATGCCGTCCAGCGGGCCGGTGACAGTCACAGCGAGAACCCGTGCCTGTGCAGCCAGTCCGTGCACACACCGACGGCCTGGCGCAGCGTGCCGCGCTGGTCCGGTCCGGAGTAGTAGTGATTGGCGCCGGGGATCTCGTGCATCTCTTTGTCAGGATGCCCGATCGCGCTGAACAGCCGCTGTGTGTGGCTGGGCGTGCACGCGTCGTCGGCCAGGTTGCCGATGACCAGTGCGGGCACGGCGATGTCGGGCCCGCACTGCACCGCGTCGCCGTTGGCGTCGTCGTAGCTCCACTGCGACAGCCAGCTGCGCAGCGTGCAGAACCGGGCCAGGCCGACCGGGCTGTTGTTCACCACCTCAGGATCTCCCAGATAGCAGGTGCCAGGCTTGCGTTCGTTCGGATCGACCGCCGGATCCAGCCAGCGCGGGTCTGCCATGGTGCCGTGTACGACGAACGCGAACTCGTCCTCGGGCCTGCCGTCTTCGGAGAGCTTCGCCAACTTTTCTTTGACCCACTTCGTGATTCGCCGGTTGCGGGCGATCTGAGCCTCCCGGTAGCGCTCCAGGAACTCCGCCGAGTACGGCGGCTGGTTCGGGTTGTCCGGGTTGTACAGATCCAACTCCGGGTCGCGCTTGGACGGGTCCGCCTCGTCGAGGATCGACGCGTCGAGCCACTCGGTCATCGTGCCGTGGCGGCTGATGTGCGCGGCCAGCAGCATGATCCCGTCGGCGGGGATCAGACCGAGTTTGGTCAGGTCCGGACCGTCGCCGGACGGGCTGGCCGTGACGGTGGGGTGCTGGGCCTGCTGCTGATAGAACACCGACAGCGACCCCCCGCCGCTCCAGCCCGCCAGCACGACCTTTGAGTAGCCCAGCCGACTCTTGGCGTCCTTGATGCACTCACCGAGATCCTCGACCACCTTCTCCATCAGCAGCGCGGAGTCGGTGCCGCGGAAGCGGCTGTTGCAGTAGATGACGTGATGTCCCGCGCGCGCCAGGGCGTTCATCATCGGCAGGTACGCCCCGCCGCCGATGGGATGCATGAACACCAGCACGGTGTCTGATGTCGCCGCCGGGGCGGCTCCGGTGTCTGACGACTCCGGGGCTTTGGGTCGCAGCAGGTGGCTTTCGAGCACCACCAGTTCGGCGACCCCTCCGTACACGTCGCGCACACCCGAAGTGTTCTGGTAGGCAACCAGATACGGGATCCGTTCGTACTCGTACTTGACGGGCTTTTCAGTTGTCGTCATCTCAGTGCTGCCCCAAATCGTTGGCCAGAACTTCGGCCGACGGCGTCAGCCTGCGTCGTGTGTCGATGGCGATGACCTGCCAGTCGACCTTGTCGTAGTCGTTGAACTTGCGCCTGGCCCGCTCCCGCGCCTTCTCCGGTGCTCCGTGGTGAACCCCTTGGGGCGCATGGGAAACCAACCCCGGCGGCATCGGGATGCCGTACAGCGATCCGCCGTGGAAGAAGGCGATCTCGTCGTAGTCGACGTTGCGGTGGTACCACGGTGTGCGCTCGGTGCCCGCCACGCTCTCGGCGGGTTTGGGCAGGAAGTTCATCACGTATACGCCTGTCGCCTCCATGAACAGGTGAACCGTAGGCGGCAGGTGGACGCTGTCGGAGGTGATGACGTTGTAGTCGGCGATGTTGAACGTGAACGCGAAGTTGTCCCCGCGCCACCCTTCGACATCGAGCGGATGATGTTGGTAGAACAGCGAAGTCGGTCCGCCCTCATGGATGAGCCGGACCTCGTACTCGTCTCGTCCGTCGTCGTCGATCGGAGCCGGCTCCGGGATCACCGCCTGCGATGGGTCGAACGGGAAGTGGCGTCCCATGTAGCCGGGCGCGGGCACCCGGAACTCGTCGGTGGCCTGGATCGAGAAGAAGAGTGGACGCTCCGCCCTCGCCGCTGTCGGGCACCTGGCGGAACGTGCACGCCTTCGGGATGTACACCCAGTCACCCTCGCGGTAGCGCAGCGGGCCGAACTCCGTCTCCAGAAGTCCGGCGCCCTTGTGGACGAAGGACAACAGGTCGCCGTCGACGTAGCGGACGAAGAAGGGCATCGGCTCGCTGCGCCGCGACAGCAGCACCTGGCAGTCGGCGTTGTGGAACATCAGCAGCGGCCCGCCGGCGGCGTCGGTCGCGTCGCTTGGCTTGAGCTCGGTGGAGAGAAGGTCGAGCGGCCGCAACGGGCCCACCGAGCGGTATGCCGTCGGGTCGTTGCGGCGATAGATGTTGGCGGTGCGGCCGGTGAACCCGCCGCGCCCGAGTTCGTCGTCCTTCAGCCCGTCCAGGTCGGCGTGCAGGCGCCGGGGGGTTCGGCCTTTTCGCAGGTGAACAAAGGATTCCATGGGTTGTCTCCATCGACAATGGCGGATCCAAACTAAAACTGACTTTAGTTTTACTTCGAGGGTGGAGTCAATCCTCGAAATCGACCCGGATCGTCAGCAGGTTCGTCCCGAACGTTCGCACGCCGAAACTGTTGAGCTGCGGCAGCGAGCGCAGCCTCGCGTGCGGATCGTCGTCGGGCACCAGATGGGCCGTGCCGGTGTGCCACTTGCCGTTGAGCCTGACGCGGACCCGCGGGTTGGCCTTGATGTTCTTGACGTACTGCGATTTGTCGCCGAACTCGGAGACGAACCAGAACTGGTTGCCCTCCCGGCTCCCGCCCAGCGGTGTGCGACGCGGCTCGCCCGACTTGCGTCCCGTCGTCTCGAGCAGCGTCTGAAAGGGCATCAGTCGCATCAGCGGGTTGGCGACGTTCTTCTGAAAGACGGTGGTGATGCGGTCGCGGAGGTCGTTGGCCATCAGTGACTCCTCTTCGGTTGGCTCTGAGGTCGGTCACACCATTGCGGTGCGCGAGACCTTCATACCCAGTGTGAGCGCCCCCGCCAGCTCGCGACTGGTGTCGTAGTCGAAGACAACGTGACCGGCGAGGACATCGACGTCGCGCTTCATGCGCTGCAGGGGATTGGCGGCGAAGTGAGCGCTGGCGCCCGATGCCTCGAGCAGGCCGGCGATCACCGCCTGAGATTCGTGCACGATGTGTGCGGCCGCCAGCCGTGCCTCTGCCCGCACCGGCCGTGGCACGGGATCACCTGAGGCGACGACGGTTTCGACGCCGGCGACCGTGTCCGCGAGCAGCCCGCGCAGCGCACGCAACCGCACCCGCGCTTCGCCGAGGCGCGCCTGGGCGATGGGCTTGTCCTTCTGTGCGACGCCCTCGTAGGCCAAGATGCGCTCGCCGAGCCGGTCGGCGTAGATCTCGGCGACGCGTTCGGCGCTGCCCAGCGCGGGCATCGCTGCCAACAGCGCCAATGCGGGCACCATCGGCCAGCGGTAGGTGTCGGCGTCGTGCAGCCCGGCGCCAGGCGCGGTGCCCGAGTAGATGTCGACGACGCGGACGAGCCGGTGGTGGGGGACGAACGCATCGGTGATGACGACGTCGTTGGATCCGGTGGCGCGCATGCCGTCGGTGTGCCAGACGTCCTCGATCCGGGCGTCTTCGATGGGAAGCAAGGCCAAAGCGGGATAGATCGCGTCGTCCGGCCCGCACAGCGCGCCGACGATGATCCAGTTGCCGTCCATCACGCCCGTCGCCCACGACCATCGGCCGGTCAGCCGGATGCCGTCGCCGGACGGGACCCCTCGACCCGTCGGCGCGAGGGGCGCGGGCGCGAGGAACGGCCGCGTTGCGAACGCCTCCTCCTGGGCACGCTCGTCGAACAGCGCCAACATCCAGTTGTGCAGCGCGTAGAAGCCGATGGTCCACGCACTGGACGCGCAACCGTGCGCCATCCGCCGAACGGGATCCAGGATCGCCGGGAATTCGGCTTGTCGGCCGCCGAATCGGGCTGGCACCAGCAGTTCGGTGAAACCCGACTCAACGAGGTCGGCGACGGTGTCGGGAGGCAGCCGGCGCATCTGCTCGGCTTCCTGCGCACGTTCGGCGAGCCGGGCGACGAACTCGGCGGAAATGGCCGGGCTGGCGGAGACCGCGGTCATGCGGGCGACGTTACCATACTTTTTAGTACGGAACTCAGGCGTCGAAAGCACCCCTCAATCCGCCGAGACTGCGCAGAGATCGCGATCTGGCGCATTTCTACGATCTCCCTGGGCCCACGCGAAGCTGGGGACAGTTTCGACGGACGTGCGGCGTCAGCGCGTCAGCATGATGTCGAGGAAGCGTTCTCGCTGCGCTGCTGCTCGAGTGCTGGGCTGCGGCCCGGACAGGTGCAGGAAGCCGATACCTGCCGCGAACGTTGCGTTTGCGCGCAGGTCGGCCTCATCCGCCTCGAACCCGAAATCCAGAAACGCCTGGCGGACAGCGACCAGTACCCGTCGATCCGCCGCGCGCACACTGGCGGCGACTTCCTCGTCGGTTCGCGCCCACTCCCGCATGGCCCGTTCCAGCGTCCAATGGCGTGCGTCCACCAGAGTCGACATCATTTGCGAGAGTCGTTCACGGGGAGGTGTGTCGGTTGGCGCGGCGAAGTGCCGCCTCTCCTCGTCGCGCGATGCGCCCCAGGCGTCAACGAGCGCGATGCGATAGCTCGCGATGTCGGTGAAATGCCAGTAGAAGCTGCCCTTGGTCACTCCGAGACGACTGCACAGCCGGTCGACCTTGAGCGATTTGATGCCTTCCTCGGCAAGAATCGCGTAGCCCGCCTGGATCCAGTCGTCCACAGACAGACGGTTGGCGCGGGCCTTTGCCATATGCGGCAGCCTACGACGCTGACAGGCCCCCTACACTGACGCGGACGTCATTTGTGACGTTCATCGGAAACGCGCCATCGACGCCCGTCCGGCTTTCTCCCGTGCTGGTCACATGTTTTACTGCACACGCGACAACTGAAATTTTCTCGGTCCGCTCGATGGCCACCGTGCTCAGTCGAGCGGGCGCGACAACGCAGTGGAGACAATGCTGCGCTGACGATGGCGATCTCTTGATCGTGGGAAAAACCAGACGGCAACCGGAAGATGGATGGTTTTGCAGTATGAGGCTCATTGACAAGTTTCGTGGCCCCTGGGCACGCCGATTGGCAATGGCTGCCGTAGCGGCGGCTCTGCTACCTGGCGTGGTCGGTCTCACCGGACAGTCACCCACCGCCGAGGCGTTCTCTCGGCCTGGCCTGCCCGTGGAGTACCTCATGGTGCCGTCGCCGTCGATGGGCCGCGACATCAAGATCCAGTTCCAGAAGGGCACCGGCTCGCACGCGGTGTACCTGCTGGACGGTCTGCGCGCCCGCGAGGACTTCAACGGCTGGGATCTGGAGACTCAGGCCTTCGAGTGGTACTTCGACTCGCCGCTGTCGTTGGTCCTGCCCGTCGGCGGCCAGTCCAGCTTCTACACGGACTGGTATCAGCCGGCATGCGGCAAGGCCGGCTGCCAGACCTACAAGTGGGAGACCTTCCTGACCAGCGAGCTGCCGCAGTGGCTGGCGTCCGAACGGGGCGTCTCCAGCTCCGGCAACGCCGCAGTGGGTCTGTCGATGTCGGGCAACTCCGCGATGATCCTGTCGGTGTACCACCCCGGCCAGTTCGTCTACGCCGGGGCCTTGTCGGCGTTCCTCAACCCCTCCGAGGGGCAATGGCCGTTCCTGATCAACATGGCGATGGGTGATGCGGGCGGCTTCGGGACGGGCCCGATGTGGGGTCCCGCCGAGACCGACCCGGCATGGAAGCGCAACGACCCGATGGTGCAGATTCCTGCCCTTGTCGCGAACAACACCCGCCTGTGGGTCTACTGCGGCAACGGCACGCCCAATGAGCTGGGCGGCGCGAACATGCCCGCGCAGTTCCTCGAGGGTCTGACGATCCGGACCAACGAGACGTTCCGCGACAACTACATCGCCGCGGGCGGCAACAACGCCGTGTTCAACTTCCCGGCCTACGGCACGCACAGCTGGGAGTACTGGGGTGCGCAGGTGCAGGCGATGAAGCCTGACCTGATCTCGACCCTCGGCTGACAAGCAGAGTCGCAAGGGTCCCCGCACGCGAGTGCGGGGACTTTTGCGATGTGCGACAATGCCTGGGCCTCACGCGAAGCTGGCGAAACGCAAATACACCCGAAATGCCGCGTGTCGGGGTGCTTTTCCGTCTGCTCGCGAGAAGAGTTACTTCAGTTCGGACGACGACAGCCCCAGCAAGCGGCGCGCGACCACGAGCTGCTGAATCTGCTGCGTGCCCTCGAAGATGTCGAGAATCTTGCTGTCGCGGGCCCACTTCTCCAGCAGCGTCTGCTCGGAATAGCCGCTGGTGCCTGCCAATTCGACGGACTTGAGCGTGATGTCGCTAGCGACGCGGGCGGCCTTGGCCTTACCCATCGACGCTTCCTTGGAGTTGGGAATATTGTTGTCGGCCTGCCAGGCGGAGCGCACCATCAGCAGATAGGCGGCCTCCCAGTCGGATTCCATCCGCAGGAACTCGGCGGCGGGCGCGCTCTGCGCATGCGACGGCTTGTCGTAGGAGATCTCGACGCCGGCCCCGGTGAGGGTCTTGCGCAGCTCCTCGAGTGCGGCGCGGGCGATGCCCACCGCCATCGCCGCCACCACAGGGCGGGTGTTGTCGAAGGTCTCCATGACCCCGGCAAAACCCTTCTCCACGTGGATCTCCGGGCTGCCCAGCAGGTTCTCCTTAGGGATGCGGACGTTGTCGAACCGGATCACCGCGGTGTCGGAAGCCTTGATGCCAAGCTTGTCTTCGAGGCGCTCGACGGTGACCCCGGGATGCTCGCGGGGCACGATGAACGACTTGATCGCCGCGCGGCCGAGCGACTTGTCCAGCGTCGCCCAGACCACGATGTGGGTGGCGCGGGATCCGGCGGTGACGAAGATCTTCTCGCCGTTGATGACGTACTCGTCGCCGTCGACCTTGGCCGTCGTCGCGACCGCAGCCGAGTCGGAGCCGAAGCCCGGCTCGGTGATCGCCATCGCGGCCCACACGTCCTTGCCGAGCCGCTCCAGCTGTTCGTCGGTGGCCACACCGGAGATCGCAGCGTTACCCAGTCCCTGGCGCGGCACCGACAGGAACAATGCCACGTCGCCCCAACTGATCTCCATCACGTTGAGGACGGCGGACATGTTGCCGCCGTTGTGGTTCGCGCCCTTGGGCTCGGCGCCGTCACGGAACGCCTCGGCGCCGGCGAAGGCGATGGCGTTGGCCTGTGAGATGCCCTCGAACAGGCTCGACAGCGTGTCGAGCTCGACGGGGTATTCGTGCTCTCGCAGGTCCCACTTACGCGAGATCGGTCGCAGCATCTCGGCGGCGCCCTGATGGGCCTTCTCGATCACCGCTTCGAGCTTCTTCGGCAGTTCCAGATTGATTGCCATGGTTCGACTTTCGGTCGCAGGAATGACGGCTGGGTTTGGATGGCGCGATTAAATGACTACGACGCCCTCGGCGACGCCGATCGCGCGCAGATCGCGGTACCAGCGTTCGACGGGATGTTCCTTGGTGTAGCCGTGGCCGCCGAGCAGTTGCACGCCGTCCAGGCCGATCTGCATGCCCTTGTCGGTGCCGAGCCGCTTGGCCAGCGCCGCTTCGCGGGCGAACGGCAGGCCCTGATCGGCGCGCGACGCGCCGCGCCAGGTGATCAGCCGCAGGCCGTCGAATTCGATCGCGATGTTCGCGCACATGAACGCCACCGCCTGCCGGTGGGCGATCGGCTCACCGAATGCGTGCCGCTCCTTCACATATGGCACCACGTAGTCGAGCACCGCGTGCGACGTGCCGACTGCCAGCGCCGCCCAGCCGAGGCGCGAGAGCGCGATGGCCTCCGAGTAGATCGCGCGTCGGTGGCCCCGTCCTCGCCGAGCCGTGCGGACAGCGGCACCGTCACGCGGTCGAGCTCGACCTGCCCGAGCGCTGCGGCGCGGATGCCCATGCTCGGGTCCGCGGTGACGGAGACGCCCTGCGACGACGACTCGACGATGAATAGTCGCGGGCTTGCCGTTGAGTTGTGCTGCCACGATGAACAATTCGGCGTTCGCGGCGGCGGGCACCAATGACTTGACGCCGTCGAGCCGGTAGCCGCTGGGCGTGCGCACGGCCGTCGTCTTCAGCGCGGTCGGATCGAACAGCGGATGCGGCTCGGAGATCGCCACGCACGCCTGGGGCACGTTCTCGCCGGCGAACTCCTTCAGGTACGTCGACTGCTGATCGGCGCTGCCCCAGTGGGTGAGTGCCGACGCGACGCCTGCGGGCGCCAGAATCGGCAGCGCGAGTCCCATGTCGCCGTAGGCCAGCGCCTCGGCCACCAACACGTTGGTGACCGCCGCACGCTGCGCCGCGATGCCTTCGAAGTCCTCGGGGACGTTGATGGCGGTGATGCCGAGTTCGGACGCCTTGGCGACGAGGTCCTCGGGGTAAGTCGCCGACGCGTCGGCGTCGTGGGCGGCCGGGCGAATCACTTCCTCGGCGAACTCACTGACCGTCTCGACGATCATCTTCTGCTCTTCGTCGGGGGTGAGGTCGAAGTAGTCGGCTCCGCTCTTCTTCAGTCGCGTCGGCCCACTCTGCGCGCCGGACACCCGCTTGAACTGCCGGGTGGCCGCGCCCGCGACGGAGAACGCCTGTTTGACGCCGTACTTGAGTCCGCGGTTCAGCGGATCGCGCAGGTTGTAGCGGTCGAGGAACTCCTGGCCGACAAGCGGCGTGACGATGGCCAGGCCCAAGTCGATCGCGGTGCGCTTGTGCTTGCGCAGGCCGACGGCGCTTTCCTTGCGTGCCCGCTTGGGCCGTGGTGTGGATCCGTTTTTCGACGGCAGGGTGTTGGTCATTTCAACTGCCTCGCTCTGTGGATTGACGTTCGTACTCTCCGAACTGACTCCAGAGTAAGGTAGCCGGGCTTGTTACCCAACCCATCTCTCCCGCGGCGGCATGATTCCTGGCGGCGTCAACAAAATTATGACGCCGCCAGACATCACATATCCACGTGCCACGGAACCCGCTGTCAGATAACTTTTTGTCATTTGCTGAGAGTGCAGTGCCGCGATTGAAAATCTCGTCTTATCGCCGTTCCACCAGGCAAATTTCGGCCTGACGGTCGCGTTAATTTGGCTTGCAAATTGTGCGTGTGGCATATTCTTCCGCCATGCAGCTACCGCGGGGCTCCAGGCGGGTCGGGCGAAGAGTTCGCGCCAATGCGAACTGGCTGATGCGCGCAAGGCTCGAGGACTATCTCATCGCAGCCGGTGCCGCCTCGTCGTCCCTGCCGGTCATCGGTCGCTACCTCGAACCGGTTGGTGGGATGACCGCCCTGAGCGTGTGGGGCGCGCGCTATCTGCCGGACTTCATGTCGTCGGCCAAAGGCCGGCTGGGTCCGGGCGCATCAGCTCGGCGCGCCTACGCGCCTGCACTGGCCGAACTGGTGACGGCCGGGCTGTGCGACATCGTGACCGCCGAGGCGCTGGCCCCGCCAGCGCCCATCGCCGACGCAGTGGCGCCTTGGCGGACCGCAGGTCGACAGCGCCGGTTCGTGTACCGCGCGTCCGTACCGTACGGCGACGAGCCCGGTCAGGTGCTCGATGTCTGGCGGCGCGACGACCTCGTGGGTCCCGCCCCGGTGCTCGTCTTCGTGCCGGGAGGTGCATGGGTCATCGGTAGACGGGAACTGCAGGGGCACGCGTTGATGGCGCATCTCGCGGAACAGGGCTGGGTGTGTCTGTCGGTGCAGTATCGGACCAGCCCCCGACACCGCTGGCCGCGCCAGATCATCGATGTGAAGGCCGCCATCGCATGGGCGCGCGCGAACGTCGACAAATATGGCGGTGACCGAACTTTCGTGACCGTCGCCGGTTGTTCGGCGGGCGGGCACATGGCCAGCCTCGTCGGCCTCACCCCGGGCGAACAGCAGTGGCAGGCACCGTCGGCGGACACCACGGTCGACGCGGTCGTGAGCCTGTACGGCCGTTACGACTGGGAGGACCGATCGACGCCCGAGCGGGCACGGTTCATGGACTTCCTCGAGCGGGTGGTGGTCAAGCGTCTTCAATCCCGTAAACCCGCGGTGTTCCGGGACGCGTCCCCGGTGGCCCGTGTGCAGGCGGGGGCACCACCATTCCTGGTCATTCACGGTGACAGTGACGTGATCATCCCGGTGGGCGAGACACGCCGCTTCGTCGAGCGGCTGCGCGACGTGTCGGCCAACCCTGTCGGCTACGTCGAGCTGCCGGGCGCGGGTCATGGCTTCGATCTCACCGACGGCATCCGAACGAGCGCCGCGGTGCGCGCAATCGAACTGTTCCTCAACCACATTCATCACAGTCGGCCGCAGAAGGTCGTTGACGCGGTCGGATGAGGAAAGTCAGTCGGCGGTGGCGAGCAACTCGTCGAACGCGTCCTGCATACAGTCGGCATAGTGGGCCGGGTCGGGTAGCGCGTCGCGGTCTGCGGTGACCCCCATCGAGACGGTGCCGTTGTAGCTCGCGATGACGTGAAACAGGTTCATCCCCGCGATCAACGGACCAAGCCCGGTGACGCGGAGAAGGCGCGCGCCCGTGAAGTAGATCGGTTCGGTAGGACCCGGCACGTTGCTTACCGTGGTGTTCGCGATCGTCGGACCGCTGAAGGGCATCGCGGATGCCGCCTTCACTGTCAGCCCCAGCAGCGCTGTGGGCACCAGTCCCACAAGTTCCATCAGTCGCGAGTCGTTCGAGGTATCGGAGTTCTCGCGGAATCCGGATGCTTCGGCGACGATCCTCAGTAGCCGTTCGTGCGGATCCGGCGAATCCGTTTCCAGCGACTGCAATCTGCCGAACAACCGGTTACCGCCGGCCCCCTTCTCACTGGAATCTCGGATCGACGCGGGGCAGGCGGCCACGAGTGTCTCGTCGGGTAACTCATCGTGGTCGATCAGGTAGCGACGAAGAGCCCCGCCGACGTAGGCCACCGCGACATCGTTGATCGTCGCGCCCGGCACGCTCGCTTTGATGCGCTGGAAGTCGGCGAGGGTCGTGGAAGCGGGCTTCGAAAACCCGGTGGGGGGAGGCGGATCCGTTGAATCTGGTACTCGGGGCGAACAATGAGCCGGACCCCGGCGCCAGCGCCGAGGCAACGCCACCGGCGAGTTTGGCTGGCAGCGTAGTCATTTGGCGCACGACGTTCAAGGCGCTGGGAACCATCACACTGCCCGCGCGCAACGGATAGCGCGCAATGTTGACCGCGGTCTTTGACACGAGAGTCGCAGTCGATGGCAGTGCGTCTGGCTCCCAAGGGGTTTCGGGTGGTGCGGGACGAGGACTGTCCGCCGCGAGATCGTGCAGGGCGGCCAGCAGTTCGACGCTTTCCATTCCGTCGGCCGCACAGTGGTGCAGCTTGACGCCAACGGCGAACGCGCCCGGCGGGACTCCAGGCACCGAATTCAGTCCCTCGATGACCGTCATCTCCCACGGTGGGCGGCGCAAGTCGATCTGCCGGGCGTGGATGCGCGCGATTTGGATGCACAGCTGACGCCAATCGCCTGGCTGCGGGAGCGCGATGTGGCGGACGTGGTACTCGAGATCGAAATCGGGGTCGTCCACCCAATAGGGCATGTGCAAGCCGCCGGGAAGTTCGGTCAGCCGGCGCCGGAACGTCGGCGCGAGATGCAACCTGCTCTCGATCCCTTCGAGAATGCCCTTGAACGTGACCTTGCCGCCGGGCGCCGTCGAGGGGTCGTAGATCAGCAGCATCTGAATCTGTAATGGGGTCTCGGGCCGCTCGGCGCGCAGCATCATGTCATCTGTCCAGCTCAACTGCTGCACGTGAAGCCTCCCCTCCCTGCAGACCCCGCCGTCGCCAGGCTAGGCGCGTCGCACGCCGGTAGGCGGCGGATCGCGACGTTTGACACTAAGCCGTCGTCGGTGAGTTATCCGAGTCGCGCCAGCACGGCGTCATGCAGCAGCCCGTTGGTCGCCACCGCGCTGCCGCCGTGCGGGCCTGCCCGCCCGGCGAGATCTGTGAACATACCGCCTGCCTCGCGCACCAGGATGTCGAGCGGCGCCAGGTCCCACAGTTTCACCTCGGGCTCGACGGCGATGTCGACCGCGCCCTCGGCGACCAGGCAATAAGACCAGAAGTCGCCGTAGCCGCGGACCCGCCACACCTCGTCGTTCAGCTGCAGGAACCGCTGCCGCAGGTCATCCCAGCCGGTGGTGAGATCGGAGTACGTCAGGCTCGCCGCCGCGACATCGTCGACACCTGACACCGAGATGCGCCGGGTCTGGCCGCCGAACGACGTGAACGCGCCCTCGCCGCGCCCCGCCCACCACCGCCGGTGCAACGCGGGGGCGCTGACCACGCCGACGACGGGAACACCGTCGTCGAGCAGCGCGATCAACGTGGCCCACACCGGGACACCGCGGACGAAGTTCTTGGTTCCGTCGATCGGGTCGACGACCCACTGGCGGCCGGCGAAAACCGCTGTGCCACCGAACTCTTCACCGAGGACGACGTCGTCGGGCCGCTGCGCCGACAGCGCCGCGCGGATCAATTCCTCCACCGAACGGTCGGCGTCCGTCACGGGCGTGAGGTCTGGTTTGGTCTCGACGCGCAGATCGAGTGCGCCGAAGCGGTCCAGCGTCTGCGCGTCGGCGTCGTCAGCCAAGTGCAGCGCGAAGGCCATGTCATCGCGGACCGTGCTCATGCCTCGACTCCCACTCGTCCCCTGCCCTGCGGGCGTGGGCCCACCGGTCCTCGTCCCCTGCCCTTCGGGCGTGGGCCCACGTGCCTCGCTGCGATCCTCACTCGTGTTCGCCTTCGGGGGCTCATGGGTGTGGTCCTACCATGTCGATGTGTGGGAAATCGCATTGGTCGTGGTGATGCTCGGGGTGCTCGCCGTCATCGCGGCGCCCCTGGATCATGCGACGGCGCGGCGCAGGCAGCGACTGGATGCAGGGCCAACTGCTGGTCACCGGCGTCAGTCCGCGTCCAGACGACCTCACCGGTGAGCAGTTCGTCACGATCACCGGTGTCATCAACGGCCCCACGGTAAACGAGCATGTGATCTATCAACGCATGGCGGTCGACGTCGACCAGTGGCCCACGATGTCTCAGCTCTTCCCGGTTGTCTACTCGCCGAAGAACCCCGACAACTGGCGCTTCGCCGAGCAACAGCCGCCGATGCGGCCGGATCAATGGGGCAGCGGCATCTAACGCCGATCGCAAACTAGGGTTCCGTGGGCTCATCGCCGGCCGCATCTAGCCGGTCCTTGACCGCCTGTCGCACCGTCTCGTGCGGCACACCGAGGGCGGCGAGCAGTTCAGCGGCATCGCCCGGGGTGTCCCGCAGTAGCCCGAGGAGAATGTGTCCGGTGCCGATGTAGTTGTGGCCCAGGTCCAACGACTCGCGGAACGCGTGCTCGAAGACCGTCTTGCCGTCCGCGGAGAACGGGATGTGGCCCGACGGTTCATCGTCGTCACGTCCGTACTTCGCAACGACCTGATCCCGCAGGGCTTCCAGTTCGATCCCGAGCGACGTGAGCACGGCGCCTGCCGTCGCCTCCTCGTCAGCCGCCGCCCCGAGCAGGAGGTGCCCGGGACCGACATGGTCGTGATTGAGAGCGCGGGCCTCACCTTGCGAGAGGACAACCGCGCGGCGCGCCGACACGGTGAAGCGCTCGAACATCAGCCGTGGCCGATGCGCAGCAATTCCGCGACGCTGGTCAGCTTCACCCGCGGCCGGCCGTGGGACTCGCCGGAGGTGCGCTCGTGTTCGTCGATCAGCTTCCAGTGATCGTCGGTGACAACCTCGGGCTGCCGCTCCACGAACCACTCCGCCAGCCGATCGGCATGCTCGGCTTCGAAGTCGGACAGTGAGGCCCCGGCCAGATCGGCGATCAGGGTGTCGACGGTTTCCTGCGAGTCGCTCTTGTTGCTGCCGATGACACCGGTGGGCCCGCGCTTGATCCAGCCGACGACATATTCGTTGCGGCGGCCTTCGATGCGGCCGGATGTGTGCGGAATCGTGCCGTTGCGGTCGTCGAACGGCAGGCCAGCCAGCTCCACGCCGCGGTAGCCGACGGCGCGCACCACTAGTTGAGCCGGTACCTCTTCACGCTCGCCGGTGTCCTTGGCGACGACACGCCCGTTCTCGTCGACGAGCTGGTTTCGGCCGAGCACGATGGACTCGACCTTGTCGCCGCCCTTGATCTCGATGGGCGAGGTGCGGAACCGGAACACGATGCGGCGTTTGGCGCCCTTCGGAGTGGTCTCTGAATACCCGCGCAGCACCTTGATGTTGTTCTTCACGGTCTTGCCCGCGGCGTCGAGGTCCTCGTCGGTGATGTCGGCGAAGTCGGCCGGGTCGACGATCACGTCGACGTCGCCGAGGCCCTCGAGGTGGCCGAGCTCGCGCAGCTCCAGCGTGGTGAACGGGGCCTGCAGCGGGCCGCGCCGCCCGACGATGAGGACCTCTTCCACGCCGCGGTCGTGCAACGACTGCAGCGCGTGGTCGGCGATGTCGGTGGTGGCCAGTATGTCGGGATCGGTGACCAGGATCCGCGCCACGTCCAGCGCGACGTTGCCGTTGCCGACGACGACGGCCCGCCCGGTCGACAGATCCGGTGCCATCTCCTCGAAGTGGGGGTGGGCGTTGTACCAGCCGACGAAGTCGACGGCCGGCACGCTGCCGTCCAGATCCTCGCCGGGAATGCCCAGCGACCGGTCGGACTGCGCGCCGACGGCGTAGATAACGGCGTCGTAGCGCTCGGCCAGCTCAGCGGCCTGCACATGGTCGCCGACCACGATGTTGCCGAAGAACCGGAATCGTGGGTCCAGCGCCGTCTTCTCGAACTGGGCGCTGATCGACTTGATTTTCGGATGGTCGGGCGCGACACCGGAACGCACCAGCCCCCACGGTGTGGGCAGCATCTCCAGCATGTCTACGCGCACATCGGCGTCGTTGTCGTCGGCGTTTGCGAACTTCAGAAGCGAGGCCGCGGCGAAGTACCCCGAGGGGCCAGAGCCGACGATCGCCACGTGGTAGGGGCGCATACACAGCTTTCTGTCGCTGCCCGGCCACGCGCAAAGGGGCTGTCGCGTCGTGGCAGGGCTGGTTGCCACCCCCGATGCTAAACGGGCACCCCCTCCGTTGCCGCTAGTCAGGGAGAACTGTGTCCGGATCTGCCACAGGTACCCTGAACTCCCGTGGATCCCGACCTTCAAGCCGATATCGCCGCACTCGACTCCACCCTGACCACGGTGGAGCGGGTGCTCGATGTCGACGGGCTGCGCGGTCGGATCGAAAAACTCGAACACGAGGCCTCCGATCCCAACCTGTGGGACGACCAGGCCAGGGCCCAGAAGGTCACCAGCGAGCTGTCACACACCCAGGGCGAGCTGCGCCGCGTCGAGGAACTTCGGCAGCGCCTCGACGACCTTCCGGTGATGTACGAGTTGGCGGCCGAGGAAGGCGGCGCGGACGAGGTGGCCGAGGCCGACGCCGAGCTCAAGAAGCTGCGTGAAGACCTCGAGGCGATGGAGGTCCGGACGCTGCTCGCGGGCGAGTACGACTCGCGTGAGGCGCTTCTGAACATCCGTTCCGGCGCGGGTGGCGTGGATGCCGCGGACTGGGCCGAGATGCTGATGCGGATGTACATCCGCTGGGCCGAGCAGCACAAGTATCCGGTCGAGGTGTTCGACACGTCCTACGCCGAAGAGGCGGGCATCAAGAGCGCGACCTTCGCGGTGCACGCGCCGTTCGCCTACGGCACGTTGTCGGTGGAGCAGGGCACGCACAGGCTGGTCCGCATCAGCCCGTTCGACAATCAGGGCAGGCGCCAGACGTCCTTCGCCGAAGTCGAAGTGTTGCCTGTCACAGAAACCACCGACCACATCGACATTCCCGAGGCCGATGTGCGCGTTGACGTGTACCGATCCAGTGGGCCCGGCGGTCAGTCGGTGAACACGACGGACTCGGCGGTTCGACTCACGCACATCCCGACCGGTATCGTCGTCACTTGCCAGAACGAGAAGTCGCAGCTGCAGAACAAGGTCTCGGCGATGCGGGTTCTCCAGGCAAAGTTGTTGGAACGCAAGCGTTTAGAAGAGCGCGCCGAGATGGACGCCTTGAAGGGCGACGGCGGAAGCTCTTGGGGCAACCAGATGCGTTCCTACGTGTTACACCCGTACCAAATGGTGAAGGACCTGCGCACCGAATACGAGGTCGGAAATCCAACCGCAGTACTGGACGGAGACATCGACGGGTTCCTCGAGGCCGGAATCCGTTGGCGCAATAGACGAGATGACGAATAGCAACCTGATCGCACTATCCATGGCAGACCGCTGGTCCGGCTTCTGGCAGGGCAATATCGGCGCCTGGATCCTCGAGCGCGGTGTGGCCATCGGTCTCCTGCTCATCGGCGGCCTGCTGGCGGCCCGGTTCATCAACTGGAGTGCGCGCCGGATCGTGCGCCGCATCGACGCCGAATATCAGGAAACCGACCAGTTGGTGCGCACCGAGAGCGCCAAGCATCGCCAGGCGGTGGCGTCGGTCATCTCCTGGGTGTCGGTCGCGCTGCTGTTCGTCCTCGTGGCGGTGCAGATCACCGACATCCTGGCCATTCCGGTGGGGTCGCTGGTCGCGCCGGCAGCGGTGCTGGGTGCGGCCCTCGGCTTCGGCGCGCAGCGCATCGTGCAGGACCTGTTGTCGGGCTTCTTCATCATCACCGAAAAGCAGTACGGGTTCGGCGATTTGGTGGCCCTGACGGTCGCCGGCATCAACGCCCCGGCCGAGGGCACGGTGGAGGACGTCACGCTGCGCATCACCAAGTTGCGGTCCACCGAGGGCGAGATGTTCACCATCCCCAACGGCCAGATCGTCAAGACGCTGAACCTCTCCAAGGACTGGGCGCGCGCCGTCATCGACATCCCGGTTCCCACGTCGGCGGACCTCAACCTGGTCAACGACGTGCTGCACGACATGTCGGAGAAGGCGATGGAGGATCCGAGCCTGCAGGCGCTGCTGCTGGACAAGCCGCAACTGATGGGTGTGGAGAGCATCGAACTCGACACCGTCAATCTGCGGATGGTGGCGCGCACGCTGCCCGGCAAGCAGTTCGAGGTGGGCCGACGGATCCGTGTCCTCGTCGTCCGCGCCCTGCGCCGTGCCGGCATCGTGGCGCCCACCGATGGCTCGACCCCGATGGTGGAGGCGATCGTGCACCCCGCGACCGCAGGCGGCGCCGAGGAAGAGACCCAGGGGCCCGCGGAGCAGAAGACATGACCAACTGGCTGAAGGCCAAGTTCGGCCGCATGCGGGTCTCGACGATTGTGCTCATCGTCGCGTTCGTCGCCCTGTTCTGGGTGCACGAGGCCTTCCAGCCCGAGCCGCCCGCCCCTGAGGCGCCCGCGCCTGCGGTCGTCCCGCCGGGCTTCGTGCCGGACCCGAACTACACCTGGGTGCCGCGCACCAACGTGCGACGGCCCAAGGAGCCCACCACGACGACCACGACGACCAGCCCGACGGACACCACACGACGAGCCCCACGTCACCGACGGAGACCACCCCGACGACGACGGTGGTGGATCCCGACGGTTTCGGGCCGCTGCCGCCGACGACGCAGACGATTGTCACGCCGACTCCGGTGACCACCACGCCGACCTGCCCGGCCCGACACCGACGACCACGACTCCGCCCGGCTAGGGCGCGTGAGTTCCCCCGCTACACTGGCCCTCCGTGATGATCACCCTCGACCATGTCTCCAAGCAGTACAAGACGTCGGCCCGGCCCGCGCTCGACAACGTGTCGGTCAAGATCGACAAGGGTGAGTTCGTCTTCCTCATCGGACCGTCGGGTTCGGGCAAGTCGACGTTCATGCGGCTGCTGCTCGCCGAGGAGACGCCGTCGGCCGGCGACATCCGCGTGTCGAAGTTCCATGTGAACAAGTTGGCCGGTCGCCACATCCCGGGCCTGCGGCAGGTGCTGGGCTGCGTGTTCCAGGACTTCCGGCTGCTGCAGCAGAAGACGGTGTTCGAGAACGTCGCGTTCGCCCTGGAGGTCATCGGGAAGCGCTCGGAGGTGATCAACCGGGTGGTGCCCGACGTGCTGGAGATGGTCGGACTGTCGGGCAAGGCCAACCGGCTGCCCAACGAACTCTCCGGCGGTGAGCAGCAGCGCGTGGCCATCGCGCGGGCGTTCGTCAACCGGCCGCTGGTGCTGCTGGCCGACGAGCCCACCGGCAACCTGGACCCTGAGACCAGCAAGGACATCATGGACTTACTCGAGCGCATCAACCGCACCGGGACGACGGTGGTGATGGCCACCCACGACCATCACATCGTCGACTCGATGCGCCAGCGTGTCGTCGAACTGGAACTGGGCAGGCTCGTTCGCGATGAGCAGCGCGGCGTCTACGGAATGGACCGCTAGTGCGCCTCGGCTTCCTCATCAATGAGGTTCTCACCGGGTTCCGTCGCAATGTGACGATGACGATCGCGATGATCCTGACCACCGCGATCTCCATCGGCCTGTTCGGCGGCGGCCTGCTGGTCGTGCGGTTGGCCGACCAGTCGCGCGACATCTACCTGGATCGCGTGGAGAGCCAGGTCTTTCTGACCAACGACGTCTCCGCCAACGACCCGACGTGCGACGCCGATCCGTGCAAGGCGCTGCGGCAGGAGATCGAGGACCGCGACGACGTGCGTTCGGTGCGGTTCCTGAACCGCGAAGAGGCCTACGACGACGCGGTGAAGAAGTTCCCCGAGTTCAAGGAGTTCGCGGGGCAGGACGCCTTCCCGTCGTCGTTCATCGTCAAGCTCGACGATCCCGAGCAGCACCAGAAGTTCGACGAGGCGATGGCCGGCCAGCCGGGCGTGCAGCAGGTCCTGAACCAGAAGGTTTTGATCGATCGGCTCTTCGCGGTGCTCGACGGCGTCAGAAACGCCGCGTTCGCGGTCGCCTTCGTACAGGCGATCGGTGCAATTCTGCTGATAGCCAACATGGTTCAGGTGGCCGCCTATACCCGCCGCACCGAGATCGGCATCATGCGACTGGTCGGGGCAAGCCGGTGGTACACCCAGCTGCCGTTCCTGGTCGAGGCGATGGTGGCGGCGCTCCTCGGCGTGGTCATCGCGATCGGCGGACTGATCGTGGTGCGGGCATTGTTCCTGGAAAACGCGCTCAACCAGTTTTATCAAGCGAATCTCATCGCGAAGGTCGACTACGCGGACATCCTCTTCATCGCCCCGGCCATGATGGGCCTCGGCTTGGCGATGGCCGGCGTCGCCGCCTACGCCACCTTGCGGATCTACGTCCGAAGATAGTCGTGGCCAAGAAAGCCGACCCGACGAGGTCTCCCAACAACAAGGTCGTCGCGACGAATCGCAAAGCACGGCACAACTATTCGATTCTCGAGACCTTCGAGGCCGGTGTGCAGCTGGTGGGCACCGAGGTGAAGAGCCTGCGTGACGGGCAGGCGTCGCTGGCCGACGCGTTCGCCACGGTCGATGACGGCGAGGTGTGGCTGCGGAACCTGCACATCCCCGAGTACCACCACGGCAGCTGGACGAACCACCCGCCGCGGCGCAATCGCAAATTGTTGTTGCACCGCAGTCAGATCGACATGTTGATCGGCAAGATCCGTGACGGCAACCTCACGCTGGTGCCGCTGTCGCTGTACTTCTCCGACGGCAAGGTGAAGGTGGAGTTGGCGCTGGCGCGCGGTAAGGAAGCCCGAGACAAGCGGCAGGACATGGCCCGTCGCGACGCGGACCGTGAGATCACCCGCGAGCTCGGCCGCCGCGCCAAGGGCATGACCTCCTGATCGGCGTCGTCACCGCGCTGATCGCAGCGCTTGGTTACGGGATAAGCGATTTCGTGGGCGGTATCGCCTCGCGCCGGGTCGCCGCGCTGCGGGTGGTGGTCGTCTCCTATCCGGTGGCACTGATCCTGCTGACGGTGATCGCGGTGCCCGTCGGGGGAGAGATCTCGACGCCGGCGGTGGTGTGGGGGCTGCTCTCGGGCGTCTCGCAGGCATTCGGCGTGTGGTGGTTCTACGCAGCGTTGGGCTCAGGACCGATCTCGGTCGTATCGCCGCTGACGGCGATCCTCGTCGCGGGTATCCCTGTCGGCGTGGGCCTGGCGCTGGGGGAGCGGCCGGGTGCGGTGGCGTTCGTCGGTGTCGCGCTGGCGCTGGTGGCGGTGGTGCTGGTTAGCAGGGAAGCGACCGATGAGGACGTCACTCCGCACAAGTTCACCGCGAAGGTCGCGTGGTTGACGGTCGGCTCCGGTGTGGCGTTCGGGTCGAACTTCGTGCTGCTGGACCAGGTGCCGGTCGAGGCGAAGCTGTGGCCGCTGGTGTTCGGCCGCTTGGCGGCGACCGCGATCGTGCTGCTGGCGGCGGCGATCACAGCCAACCTGGTGGTGGAACGGGGTGTGCCGTTGCGACTCGCGCTCACCGCCGCGGTGCTCGACTCGGTGGCCAACGTCGCGACCCTGCTTGCACTGCAGTCCGGGATGCTGTCACTGGCGGGCGTGCTGATCGCGCTGTACCCGGCGGCGACAGTGCTGCTGGCGATCGCTGTGCTGCGTGAACGCGTGACGCGCTGGCAGGCCGTCGGGATGGTGCTGGCCCTGTTCGCGGTGGCGATGATCGCCGCCGGCTGACTGTTCACTACTCCCGCGAGTGTGCGTGTATGCGGGCGACACATCGAGGCTGGTGCACATTTCACGCACGCTCGTCCTGCCTGGATTGGGGGTGCAGCAACGGCAGCGGCGTGCGGGAGTGATACTGAGTGCAATTTAGTTAGGTAGTCGAATCGTAGGAGCGTTCCCGTTGGCTGAGTTGACGATCTCGCCGGAAACACACGGCGCCGACAGCGGCACCGCATATTTTGAGCGTCGCGGTGACAGCTTCCACCCACGGTCGATCGCCAGGGGCGGCTGGGGTGCGTTCATCAGCGGGCACGTCATCGGCGGCCTCTTGGGCCGGGCTGTCGAACGACTCGTTGACGATTCGGAGTTCCTTCCCGCACGACTGACTGTCGACCTACCGAGGCCATGCGCCATCGAGCCCATCGAAGTACAAACCCGCGAGATCCGCAGCGGAAAGCGTCTGCGCCTCGTCGAAGCGGTCATTCGCCAGAATGACAAGATCGTGGCGCAGGGCAGTGGTCTCTTCCTTCGTCGTGGCGACCAGCCGTCAGGCAGCATCTGGTCACCGGACATCGTAATGCCGCCGATCCCAACGGATGTGCAGCCGAGTGGTAACTCGTTGTTCGTCCGCACTTATGGCTGGGGCATGTCCATCCAGAATCCAGACGAAAACTGGTCTGGCGAGGGCGGAGCGAAGTACACATGGTTGAGGTTGACGCAGCCGCTTTTCGACGATGAGCCGCTGACCCCCTTTACTCGTGCGGCGATGGCCGCCGATGTGACTGCCTCATTGGTCAATTGGAGCTCAGAGGGCTTGAAGTTCATCAACGCTGACTACACGCTCACACTGAGCCGCGTGCCGAAGGGGTCCCTGATCGGCCTGGCCTCGCAGAGTCATTCCACCCAGGACGGAATCGCGACCGGTTCGGCGACACTCTTCGATGAGGACGGTGAGATTGGAAGCAGCATCTCCGTCTCGGTGGCGCAGTCAGGATTTCTTCCGCCATCACAATAGGGGCGGCAGGACGCCGCCGGTGTCAGGGTCGCTGCAGGAATGCGAAGCGTTCTTGTAGTTCATCCGCGTTGAGCCCGAAGTCTTCCGGCTCGTAGCTGTGCGTCCCGTGGGCGTTGCGTGGGTGTGCCGCATGGTAATTGGCGACGAACTCGTCGAGATGGGGTGGCGGGGGCATGTCGACGGCAGCATAGATCGCTTCGAGAATGCCTGGTGTATCGGCGATCAGCTCTCCGTAATCGACGTCGATCAGTGTGACGCCGCCGCGCTCGGGCGAGGAGCGGAATTCGGCTGCCCGCCGGAACCAGAGTTCGCTCTGATCGGCCTGCCTTCGGCCGACATCGACGACATCCACGTCGTCGCTGTACGTCGACTGGTACACGGCGAACAGGCTGGCACCCGATGCGATGGTTGTGACGATATCGCGGTGAATCTGAATCACGATGGCACCGGGAAACTCTCGCGCGATATGCCGAAGTTCGGCCGTGTGGGCGGGTGCCTTCAGAACGAACCGCCGGTTGTCATTCCGCGCCAGTAGTTGCAGCGCTTCGCGATAGCGCGCGTACGAATCGGCGAAGTCTTCGCCGGCCAGCCACGTGGCATACGCCGGAAGTCGCATCAGCGACGTGAAACCCCAGTTGCGCATGTCGGTGCCCATTCCGAGTACGCATTCCTCAGGCAGCGTGGGACCGGACGGGTGGACGAACGCCATATCGGGGTTGAGCGTGTGGAGCAGTTCGCTTCCGGCTGCGGTCAATTCGGGTCCGGCATTCGGTGCCGATTCCGCGAACAACCATGGCGCGGCAAGTTCGGCGGGAAGTTGGGCGTGCAGGCGCGGATCGCTGCCGAGAAGACGGAACAGGAACGTGGTGCCGGTGCGCCATCCACCGACGATGACGATCGGTGGTGCCAGCGGCGCATCGGCGCTGGCAAGATTGCCCTCTCGCCCCTTCGCGATCTTCGCGCCGGCAGTCAACCTGCCGACCGCGGACTGCAACGCCATACGTGCGCCCACCGCGTTGAGACGGCCCTCCTCGCGCGCCGAGTGTAGGAAGGTTTCCAATCCGGCGCGCCAGCCTTTGGCGAACTGCGCTTCGCAGATTTCGTCGCGGGCAGCTATGCGATCGAGGACCGCAGCTGGATCCAGGCGGTAGCGGTCCGGTCGACTCACGCGATCTTGCTCCGCGGCCGCGTAGATCGCGACAGCTGCAGCGGTGCGCGCGGATGGCTGCCACGTCATAGGCGAGGCTGGTCGTCGTTCAACCGCAGGACGCGTACGTCGGGAAGCGCGGGTTCGGAAGCTGGTTGCAGAAACCGCATCACGAAGATTCCGAACGTGCGCCCCTCGGTGTCCAGCCAGTCGTGGCCTTCGACGCCCGGATCGCGACCGGCGAGCACGAAGCGAAAGCGTCCGTCGCCGACGTTGGCATTCGCGGCGGTCCGCGAAACCGTGCGCGTCCGATAGTCGAGGGAATTCAGGAATCGGCTGTACAGCACGATATTCCAGTGTCGGCACGACACCAGCGGACCCTCGAGCACCAGGCATTCGTCGGGTGCCAGTGACCACGAACCCCGCAGGTAGTGGATACCGGGTTCGGTGAACGCCGCGCCACCGGTCATCGCCGACCAGTGCCGCACCGCGTTGCGATGCGCCAGGTCTTCCGCCGCGGACATCTCGAATGCGCGCGGAACCTGCGAAATGAACGCCCCGAGACGTGACAGATCGCGTTCGAACTTGGCGTCGTCTTGCGCGGTGGCGGGGCCAGGCGTATCGAGTCGTTCGATCCGACACGTTCCCGGGTCGACGGGTGCCTGCTCGTCGTGGACGTAGCGCACCCATACCGACGACGTCCCTGCCGGGATCACCACATGCGAAGGCGTCTCGTTGGGCTCTCGGGTCAGCATGACGACGAAGTCGCCGTCGGCGTCGACCGCGAGATCGTCGGAATCTATCCGGGCTACTGCCGAAGCATCCGCGACACCGCGGCCGGCATATGCCGTGATCGACTGATATACGGACGATCCGACATTGCCGGTGATGCGATAGCCAGTCGCGTCGCCGATGTCTGCTATCCAGTAGCGATAGTCGGGGTTGTCCATGAAGAACTTCTGGCGCCACCCGTTGAAGGGCGTGAGTTCTGGTACGTCGCCATTGATTTCAAAGCGGCCGAGCAGATTGTTGACGGCGCGCAGCAATGCGCGCTGACCGTCGGCGCGCTCGGCAGGATCGAGATCACGTGTGGACTCGTCGAGGTGCTTTCCCGCGGCCTCGAGTCCGGCGACCAGATTCGCCCAACCCGCTTCGGTCACGACGGGAGTGTCGCCGACGCCCCGCAACGTGTCAACGCTGGCAGTGCCGGCTAGTCGACCAACACCTATCCAGTGGAGGCTTTCTGTCCAGCACCCGTGAGCTGATGTGGCTGGGAAGCAACGACGTGGGCACCGGCACGGTCGACGCTAGACCGCTGCCGACGGGCATCCCGGGCGACTCGGCGTCCGAGAACGCGTGCCTGTCGGTTGGTCACCGAGCGGTTCTTCGCAGCCAGGACGTCCAGTTGTTGCCAACTGAGCCCGTCGAGATCGCCGCCGGAGTCGTGAGTAGCAATGACGACACATCCGCGGAGAAGCGGCACTGTTCGTGCTGTGAAATTGGTCGTCGCCAAAAGTAATTCGGTGGCAATGGTGTTGGCTCGGCGTTGACACCTCGGCGTCG
This sequence comes from uncultured Actinomycetota bacterium, assembly GCA_963822305.1. Classification (GTDB taxonomy): domain Bacteria; phylum Actinomycetota; class Actinomycetes; order Mycobacteriales; family Mycobacteriaceae; genus Mycobacterium. Next base: position 36,070 of record CAWGHF010000020.1, read on the forward strand.
ACGCGGCGAACCAGAAGTCGTACTGTCGGTCTGCGCTGGTCAAACACTGCAAACCCTGAGTCGCTACGAGCTGGTCGATATCGGCCTTGCTGTAGGCGTGGGTTTCATAAACGACGCCATTTGGGCTGCAATACAAAACGGTGTGCATTCGAATATTCCATTCCACTCTTTCTTCGTCACGGAGTGTGGCGAGCCACGCACTCCCTTGTTACCTGAGTTACCCGTGTGACAGCTGAGACAAACCTGAATAACAATGATGAAACGACAGGTTTGAGTCGGCCAGCGGCCCCAGCCCCAATCTCCGCGAGCGTGCGTGTCTGCTGCGCGCCGCGCAGCCCGTGCGCCGCATTTTGCGCACGCTCACGCGCCGTGAGCGTTACCGTCGCCCCGTGAGCAGCCCCTCGCGCCCAGTGACATTGCTCGACAAACCCGCGGTCCTCGCAGGACTCTTCGGGGTGTGGAGGGATCTCGACGGGCTCGTCGGCGAGTTCGACGACACCCAGTGGCAGACCGCGACGTCGCTGCCCGGCTGGACCGTGCACGACGTGATCTCCCACCTGATCGGCGTCGAGTCGATGCTGCAGGGCGTCGACACCCCGGGGGCCGACATCGATGTGTCGACGCTCGAGCACGTGCGCAACGACATCGGCGTGAGCAACGAGCGCTGGGTGCGCAAGCTGCGTGCGGCCAGCGCCGCGGACCTTCTCGACAATTTCCGCGCGACAACGGCCAAACGGCGCAAGGCGTTGTCGGATCTGTCCAATTCGCAGTGGAACGAATTGACCGCGACACCTGCGGGCCCGGACAGCTACGGGCGGTTCATGCGAGTGCGCATCTTTGACTGCTGGATGCACGAGCACGACATCCGCGACGCCATCGGACAGCCCGCCAGCGCCGGCGAACTCGTCAGGCCCGCGGCCGACCTGGCACTGGATGAGATGGAGGCCAGCATGGGTTTCGTGGTCGGCAAGCTGGGCGGCGCACCCGACGGGTCACGCGTCTCACTCGAGCTGACGGGACCGCTGGGCCGCACCATCAACGTGGCCGTCGAAGGCAGGGGGAAGGTGGTCGACGACTTCGGCGACGACGATCCCACGGCGACGATCCGGCTCGACGGCGTGCTGTTCACCCGGCTCGCGGGCGGGCGCACACCGCTGGCCGCGCACGCCGAAGAAATCGCCTACGGCGGTGACGAGGCCGTCGGCCGACGCGTCGTCGAGCACCTCAACTACGTGATCTGAACCCGGGGATCACAACGGCGCCGGGCCGAGGAGGAGCTGCTGAAAGACGGGCCCGGCCCAGGCGCTGAGTTCTTCGCGACTCAGGTTGGTGATCGGCGGGTTGGCGAGTATCGATCGCGTCATGGCCAGGCCGATGACGAATGCGTCGGTCAACGCGATCCGCTCGCGGTGATGGTCCGGGGTGATCGCGCGCAACGTCGGCGCCACGTGCGTGGCGAGAGTCTGATTGATCGTCTCCGCTGCGACCGCGCTCGATCCCGCGGCCCGTAGCAGCGCCAGGAACGTGTGGTCGTCCTCCCACACAGCGAAGTACCGCGGCAACAACATGCCCGGAATGTCGTCCGGGTTCGCGTGAGCCAGGTCCGGCAGATCGATCCTGAACTCGGTGGCCGTCGCGAACAGGTCCTGCTTGCTACCGAAGTAGCGGCTCACCAGCGCCGCATCGACACCGACGTCCCCGGCGATGGTGCGCAGGGTGGTGCGTTCGTACCCGTCCGTCGCGAAGCGGCGACGCGCCGCCTCGAGGATGTCGGCACGCGTCTGGGCGGCATTGCGGGGGCGTTCTGTAGGCCATCCCCAAACTTTATGTCAGCAGCTGTTGACTTCGTCGCTGACCGGTCATATTGTGCTAAGTCATCGACGGATGACAAAAGTCTTCGGGTGTTGATTTACCGGATGAGAGCGGGTGGTCCCGTGGTTATCAGCATCGAGCGGTCCAGCGCGCAGGCGACGTTGCCTGCAATCGGCGCGGTGGCCTCCGTTCCGGACGGCGGAGTCCTGAACCACATCGCAAGACTCGCCATCGCCGCTCCTCGGCGGATGCTCGCGATCGCGGCACTCGTGGCGGTCGCAGCGGGAATCTTCGGCGTGCCGGTGGCAAAAAGCTTGTGCGCCTGCGGGTTCGAGGACCCCTCATCGGAGTCCGCCCAGGCGAAGGAATTGCTGACCAACAAGTTCGGCGTCGGCGATGTCCAGATGGTGATCACCGTGACCGCACCGGACGGGGCCGACGGGGACGCAGCACGCGCCGTGGGTACCGAAGTGGTCGACGAGCTGCTGCGCTCGCCACACGTTGCGTCGGCGACGTCCTTGTGGACCGCCCCCGCTCCCGAACGAGGGGCGTTGGTCAGCAGGGACGGGAAGTCCGGCCTCATCGTGGCAGGGATCGCCGGCGATGAGAGCAAGACCCAGGAGTACACGAAGGAACTGTCGGACAAGCTCGTCCACGACAGGGACGGCGTGACGGTACGCGCGGGCGGCGACGCCATGGTGAACGTCGAGATCACCGAGCAGTCGCAACGCGACCTGCTGCTCATGGAGTCTCTGGCGATTCCGATCAGCTTCGTTGTCCTCGTCTGGGTGTTCGGCGGAGTCCTCGCGGCGGCAGTACCGCTCGCCGTCGGCGGCATGGCGATCCTGGGTTCACTTGCCGTACTTCGTGGTGTCACCTCCTTCGCGGACGTGTCGATCTTCGCGCTGAACCTCAGCGCAGCAATGGGTTTGGCCCTTGCCATCGACTACACGCTGCTGATCATCAGCCGATACCGCGACGAGCTGTCGGACGGCGCCGGGCGCGACGCTGCACTGGTTACCGCCATGGCGACAGCGGGGCGTACCGTCGTGTTCTCGGCCACGATCGTGGCCCTGTCGATGGCCGTGATGGCCATCTTCCCCATGGCATTCCTCAAGTCGTTCGCCTACGCGGGTGTCGCCACCGTCGGCTTCGCGGCACTCGCCGCGCTGTTCGTCACGCCCGCGGCTCTCGTGCTGATCGGCGATCGGTTGCAGTCCTTGGACATTCGCAGACTGGTCCGTCGGGTTCTGAACCGGCCGGAACCGGCCGCTCGCTCCGTCGAGCAGCAGCCCCTCTACCGCTGGACGAATGCGGTGATGCGGCGTGCCCTGCCCGCCGGCACTGGCGGTCGTCGCCCTGCTCGTCATGCTCGGTGCTCCGTTCCTAGGGGTGAAGTGGGGGTTTCCCGACGATCGGGTGCTGCCGGAATCCGCGTCGGCGCACCAGGTCGGCGATGAGTTGCGCACCGACTTCCCCGACGACTCCGCAACCGCCGTCACCATCGCGGTGCCCGACGCCAACGGGCTGTCCAAGGTGGAGTTCGACCGGTACGCAATGGATCTGGCGAAGGTCCCCGATGTAGCGGGGGTCTCGCCCGTCCGCGTGGCCGACGGCAGCGCGTACCTGACAGTGCGCAGCACCGCGGCGCTGTTCTCCGACGCCTCCGAAACTCAACTCGACTCGCTGCATGCCGTGGCGGGTCCCGGCGGTCGCGACGTCCAGTTCGCCGGCACCGCGCAGGTCAACCGCGACAGCGTCGACGCCATCACGTCGCGGCTGCCCGTGGTGCTCGGACTCATCGCCGTGATCATGTTCGCCGTTCTGTTCCTGCTCACCGGCAGCGTGATGATCCCGCTGAAGGCATTGGTGCTCAACGTACTTTCGCTGACTGCGGCCTTCGGCGCGATGGTGTGGATCTTCCAGGACGGACACCTCGGCGGGCTCGGGACGACGGCCACCGGAGTCCTCGTCGCGAATATCCCGGTGCTGTTGTTCTGCATCGCGTTCGGCCTGTCCATGGATTACGAGGTCTTCCTCGTCTCACGCATCCGCGAGTTCTGGGTGACGTCGTCGCGTACGCGCGCCGATGGGACCGCCATCGCTCCGCACGCGCGCAGCGACGAGAGTGTCGCGCTCGGAATCGCGCGGACCGGCCGCGTCGTCACGGCGGCCGCCGTGGTCATGTCGATCTCGTTTGCGGCGCTGATCGCCGCGCAGGTGTCGTTCATGCGGATGTTCGGCCTCGGCCTGACGCTGGCGATCCTGGTCGACGCGACCCTCGTCCGGATGGTGCTGCTGCCGGCGTTCATGCACGTCATGGGCGAGTGGAACTGGTGGGCGCCCAAGTGGATGTCCAAGATTCACGACCGCTTCGGCATCGAAGACGGTCTGACCTCGAAGCAGACGACGTAGCCCGCTTCGATCACCCATCCGCAGTGAACCAGCGGGCCTTCAAACCCGTGTCCAAAAGAGGAGGAATGCGTCATGAGTGTGATTGCAGCTGTTCGTGGAGAACTACCAGAACACCGTTATACGCAGGCAGAGGTGACGGAAGCATTGCTGGCGTTGCCCGGGTTCTCGGAACACGCGGACGCGATCCGAAAGCTGCACCGGAGTGCGAAGGTCGACAGTCGGCACATGGTTCTTCCGTTGGAGGCCTACAGCGAACTCACAGACTTCGGTGCTGCCAACGACGTGTTCATCGAGCATGCGGTGGAACTCGGCTGTGCCGCGGTCTTAGGGGCCTTGGAGGATGCAGGCCTGGAGCCGGCCGACGTCGACGTCATCTACACGACCACGGTCACCGGGTTGGCGGTACCCACGCTGGACGCCAGGATCGCCGGTCTGATCGGTCTGCGACCCGATGTAAGGCGGGTGCCGATGTTCGGACTGGGTTGTGTGGCCGGAGCGGCGGGCATTGCTCGCTTGCACGACTACCTGCGCGGCGCCCCGGACGGCGTCGCGGTGCTGCTCGCGGTGGAACTGTGCTCGCTGGTACCCAAGACCGATCCTTCGATGGCGACCGTCGTGGGCAGCAGCCTGTTCGGTGACGGGGCCGCAGCCGTTGTCGCCGTGGGGGATCGTCGCGCCGAGGCGATCGGGGCATGCGGTCCCGAGGTGCTCGACTCACGAAGCCACCTGTATCCCGACTCGCAGCGCACGATGGGTTGGGACGTCGACTCGAGCGGCTTCCGGTTGGTGCTCTCGCCCGATGTGCCCAAGGTCGTCGAGCAGTATCTGGGCGATGATGTCACGGGATTCCTTGCGTCCCATGGTCTCACGGTCGATGACATCGGTGCGTGGGTGAGTCATCCCGGCGGTCCGAAGGTGATCGAGGCCATCACCGAGACTCTCGGTCTGCCCGACGATGCGTTGGAGCTGACCTGGCGGTCGCTCGCCGAGGTCGGCAACCTGTCCTCGGCGTCGGTGCTGCACGTCCTGCGCGACACAATGGCCAAGCGCCCACCTGCAGGCAGTCCCGGTGTGCTGATGGCGATGGGCCCGGGCTTCTGCTCCGAACTCGTGCTCTTGCGGTGGCGGTGACCGTGTTCTGGTACGCCCTGCTGATCGCGGCCGTCGGCATCGAGCGGCTGGTCGAACTGGTTGTCTCCAAACGCAATTGGGCGTGGAGTCGGGAACGTGGCGGCACTGAGTTCGGTGCCGGCCATTACCCGGTGATGGTCGTGCTGCACGTCGGTCTGCTGGCCGGGTGCCTCATCGAGGTGATCGCGCTGCACCGGCCGTTCGTGCCCTCGCTGGGCTGGCCGATGCTGGTCGTGGTCCTCGCCGCACAGGTGCTGCGCTGGTGGTGCATCACCACACTGGGGCATCAGTGGAACACCCGCGTCATCGTCGTCCCCGGCGCGCCGCGGGTGACCGGCGGGCCGTACCGGTTGATACCGCATCCCAACTACGTCGCTGTCGTCGTCGAGGGAATCGCTCTGCCGCTGGTGCATTCGGCGTGGATCACCGCCCTGGTCTTCACGGTGCTGAACGCCGCGCTGCTGCGCACGCGGCTCAAGGTCGAGAACAATGCGCTCGCGAGCCTGACGTGATCGACCTACTCGTGGCGGGCGCCGGCCCCGCGGGCCTGGCCACCGCGCTGTACGGCGCGCAGGCCGGGCTCGACGTCGCCGTCGTCGAACGGCGATCCGGGGTGCTGGACAAGGCGTGCGGCGAGGGCATGATGCCCCACACCGTCGCGCACCTCGACCGGCTGGGCGTGACGGCGGAGGGCAGGCCGCTGCGGGGGATCAGCTATATCGACGGCGGCCGCCGGGTCAACGCGGCGTTCAGAAACGGCGCGGGGCGAGGTGTGCGCAGGACCGTACTGCACGCCGCGTTGTGGCGGGCAGCCGAAGCGGCCGGGGTGAAGCTGGTGCACGGCGAGTTGGGCGAGATCACCCAGGACGCGGAATCGGTGTGCGCCGCGGGGTTTCAGGCCAGGTACCTTGCGGCGGCCGACGGACTGCATTCGCCGATCCGCAAGTCCTTAGGATTGTCGGCTCCGGCGGCGGGGCCGCGTCGGTGGGGGATCCGCAGGCATTACGAGATCGCCCCGTGGACGGACTCGGTCGAGGTGCACTGGTCGAAGGGCGCCGAGGCATACGTGACGCCGGTGGCCGACGACTGCGTCGGGGTCGCGATTCTCAGCTCGACCCGCGGTGGCTTCGACCGCCACTTCGAGTCGTTCGGCGAACTCAGCGACCGGGTCTCTGGCCACGCGCACGGTCAGGACCGGGCTGCGGGACCGCTGCGCCAGAAGGTCCGTAGCCGGACGGCGGGAAGGGTGCTGTTGGTGGGCGACGCGGCCGGCTACATCGACGCGCTCACCGGCGAGGGGATGGGGTTGGCGTTCGGCGCCGCCGAACTGGTCGTGAACTGTGTGGTGGGGGACCGGCCCGAGGACTACGACCGACAGTGGCGCAGGCTGACGCGTCGGTACCGGATGCTGACGGCTGCTTTGGTGCAGGCGAGCGCCCACCCGCCACTTCGCGCGAGCGTCGTTCCGGCGGCGCAGGCGCTGCCCGGCGTCTTCGCCAGGCTCGTCAACCTGCTCGGCCACTGAACACGCTGATTACGTGATCTAGCTGGGACTATTTAATGGCTGGCGTGTGTTGGGGTGAGCGGTAGAATGAAATGTTCCTGCCGAAGGTCGGTGGGGGTGCGAGGGGCTGAACGGTTTCGACTTCGCGCATCGAATCAAGGGAAGCGTGCCGGTGCAGGCAAGAGACCACCGTAAGCGTCGTTGCAACCAATTAAGCGCCGATTCCAATCAGCGCGACTTCGCACTCGCTGCATAAGCGACTGTGAGTCCGTCAGACCGGGAGAGCCCTCGACCCGGACCCTGGCGTCATCTAGAGGGATAAACCGGTGAGTTCGGTCGCGGGACTCATCGGGACACCAAACAGCGACTGGGATCGTCATCCTGACTTGTTCGCGTGATCAGGAGATCCGAGTAGAGGCATAGCGAACTGCGCACGGAGAAGCCTCGAGGGAATGCCGTAGGACCCGGGTTCGATTCCCGGCAGCTCCACCGAAGAAGAAGCAGGTCAGGGCATATTTTCGCCCTGGCCTGCTTCCTTTGTGGGCACATTTTGGGCACATCCCGAAACAAGGTCGTCCATTTTGTCGGCCACGTCGTCGAGGTCATCGGGGAACAGGTGCCCGTACTGATCGAGCGTCATCGTCGCCGTCTTGTGGCCCAAGCTGCGACTGCACTGTCTTGACGTTGGCACCGCATGCAATCATCAGCGAGGTCGCGCGTGCATTAGCTCATTGCTCACACCACCACCGAGCGGGCGGCGTGCGTCTGGGTGGTGCCGATGATCGTCTTGGGAATTCACCTTCGATGCTCGCCGTTCGACACAGATGCGGCCACGCCCAAGGACGCCTTATGAGTGGTGTGCCATCGGCAGGGTTTTCAACGGCGTCGTACCGTTTGCGTTATGTCAGAGGCAGTCCGCGATCACCGGACAGTTCGGCCGCGTGGAGCCGGGTGACAGCTACACCAAGAACGCGAGCGCATTAGATTTTTCCCGATCTCCCGGATGACCGCTGTAGTGGATGGTGCAACCGCCTTGGCGTCCATCGTGCCGGCCAACTTCGCGCCGTTGTCGCCCATCAGCCATATTTGATACACGGTGCCCGACGACTGCGGCGACACGTTATTCATCACCAACACACCGGCGTTCTTCTCGCGTGAATAGACGACGGTCGCGGTGCCGCCCGCAGGCATCGCGCCGGATACCGTGCGCACATCGTCCGCGGCAAACACCTGCGCCGGGGTCGATAGTGGCGCTGTGGAGCGTAACGCCAATCCGGCGCTCAGCGCGCCGAGCCCGATGGCAATCGCGGCTGCTGCCGCGAAGAGAACTGTGCGCCAACCGAATCAGTGTGCCGAGCCGGACTTGACGGATGCCAGCAGCCGCCCTCGTAGAGCCGCGGGCGGTTCGACCGGTGTCGAGGCCGAGACGACGGCCATTGTTTCCCGGACGAGGCGAACCTCGTCGTCGAAGGATGCGGCAACAGCGGCGGGGGCCGCCGCGATATGGGTTTCGATTGCTGCGCGCTCATTTTCCGAGACGGCATCGAGCGCGTAGGGTGTTCGCCAGCTCGAGCAGTTCGAATTCCGACGATTCAGTCATGTCACGCCTAAACAGTTTCTCAGCCCGCGCAGCGCGTCGCGCATGCGTGACTTGATTGTCGCCAAGTTGGTTGACAACCGTTCGGAGACTTGGGCATAGGTAAGGGCGCCGTAGTAGGCCAGCTCTATACACTCCCGCTGCGCGTCGGTCAGCGTATCGAGACACTTGGCGACTTGGCGGCGTTCTTCACGAAGGATTGCCGAGTCGGCAACGACGTCGGCGGGCCGATCAGCGGTGGCGCTTCCGTAACGGAATTCGCGCTGGGCTGCGGCCTGCTCTGCGCGCACGCGGTCCACCGCGCGCCGATGCGCAAGCGTCAGCAGCCAGGCCAGCGCAGACCCTGCTGCGGGATCGTAGTTGCCGGCGTTGCGCCACACCTGCAGGTACACCTCCTGGGTGGTCTCCTCGCTGTAGCCAGGGTCGCGCAGTACACGGGCCACCAGCCCGAAGACACGGGAGCTCGTTAGGTCGTAGAACTCTGCGAAGGCGTCAGCGTCATGCTGGGCTACCCGGCGCAGCAATGAGTTCAAGTCGCCGGTCGCTGGCGGCTTTTCGCTCATGGTGCCGTAGCGTAACGGCGGCCGCGCGACCCTCACCGGTAAGCCGGTCGAATCGGCGTACATAACCTCTGCTGCGGCGCGGAGGCTTCCCACACCCGGTATTCGATCCGGACTGATGCCCAGATGACCCATCCAGGCCGCTGATTGCTCCGAATGACAACACGTAGACAAGTTCGGGCACGGCCGCAGGCCGTAGTGAGAGGGAGATCAACAATGAAGATTCGTCTAGCCACCGCCGCCGGCGTCACGGCCGCGGTCGCCGCTGGTCTGCTGGCGTTCTCCGCCGGCATCGCCAGCGCGGATCAGACGCCGAATCTTGTGGGTCCTGGCTGCGGCAGTTATGCACAGCAGGTGCCCACCGGGCCTGGCTCGATCCCCGGGATGGCGCAGGAGCCGGTCGCCGTCGCAGCTTCGAACAACCCACTGCTGACCACGCTCACCGCGGCGGTGTCCGGGAAGTTGAACTCGACTGTCAATCTGGTGGACACGCTCAACGGTGGCCAGTTCACGCTGTTCGCACCGGTCGATGACGCGTTCGCCAAGCTCCCGTCGGCGACGATCGACTCGTTGAAGACCGATTCGGTCGGTCTTACGAACATCCTTACTTACCATGTGGTGCCAGGTCGGGTGAACCCGCAGAACGTTGACGGCGTGCACAAGACGTTGCAGGGCGCGGATCTGACCGTCACGGGGTTCGGCAACAACCTGAGGGTGAACAACGCGTCGGTGGTGTGCGGCGGCGTTCAGACGGCCAATGCCACCGTCTATCTGATCGACACGGTCCTTACGCCGCCAGCCATGTAAGCCTCGCCGGGTCGTCGTTCCCCTGGGACGGCGACCCGGCACCATCGGCGCAATCGCCGCCGCGACAGCGGGTTCCTCAGCAACCCGGACGTGCGCTCTTCACCGCCGTCGCGCGGTCTCGGTGAATTGCCTCTAAATGCGACCCATCCAAGCCGGGCGTGCCTCCGAATGACTTCAAGCAAGAGCAAGGGTGGCGTCCACAGCACCGACGTTAAGGGCAGGAACCATGACGATCGTCTCATCGGGCCAGGGTCGATGACGGCATTCGACGCCCAGTCAGGTCCGCGGTCGGCGGGCTCCCGGGTGGTCGACCACATCGTCGACCATCTGGCGGCCGCGGGGGTCAGCCACGTCTTCGGTGTGGACGGGGCGAACATCGAGGACCTCTACGATGCGGCCTTCTTCTGCCCGGACCTCACGGCGGTGCTGGCCAAGCACGAGTTCTCCGCGGCGACCATGGCCGACGGGTACAGTCGCGCCACTGCGGAGCTGGGCGTGGTGGCCGCCACTTCGGGTGGCGGCGCACTGAACCTGGTCGCCGGACTGGGTGAGTCGTACGCTAGTCGCGTCCCGGTGCTCGCCCTGGTCGGCCAGTCGCCGACCACGCTCGATGGGCGCGGCGCCTTTCAGGACACCAGCGGCCGCAACGGCTCCCTCAACGCCGAGGCCCTGTTCTCGGCCGTGTCGGTGTACTGCCGGCGGATCGTCGAGCCGGACGAGATCCTGACCGCGTTGCCCGAGGCGGTGGCAGCGGCCCGTGCTGGCGGCCCCGCGGTGTTGTTGCTGCCCAAGGATGTTCAGCAGGCCACCGTCCACACCGACGGCGCGTTGACCGTGAGCGGACGCCGGCGCTGTGCCGAAGATCCCCAAGCGATCCTGCGGGCGCTGCACGAGGCTTCGGGACCGGTGACCATCATCGCCGGCGAGCAGGTGGCCCGTGACGATGCCCGTGACGAGATTGAGCGACTTCGCGCGGCGCTGCACGCCCGAATCGCGACGGTGCCCGACGCCAAGGATGTCAGCCGCGCACCGGGGGCGTCAGCGTCGCTGGGCGTGACCGGGGTGATGGGCCATCCCGGGGTGGCCGACGCCATCCGCAGCGCAGCGGTGTGCCTGCTGGTGGGCACCCGCTTGCCAGTCACCGCCCGCGCCGGTCTGGATGCGGCGCTGCGCGAGACCTGCACGCTGTCGATCGGGTCCGCACCGCCGTATCTGCCGTCTATTCACTTGCACACCAATGATCTTCGTGCGTCGTTGGCCGAGCTGACACGCAGGATAAAAAAACAGAGCCGCCCGCCGCAGGCGCTGCCGGCCGGCGACTCGACGTCCCCCACGGAGTTGAGCCCACCCACCCATCGTGGACCGGGCATCCGGTACCGCGACGCGATCACCGCGCTCGATGCGCTGCTGCCCGACGACGCGGACATCGTCGTCGACGCGGGCAACACCGGAGCGGCGGCGATCCACCATCTACCCGCAAGGCGCGCAGGCCGGTTCGTGGTGGCGCTCGGGATGGGCGGCATGGGCTACAGCTTCGGCGCCGGCATCGGCATGGCGTTCGCCCGAGGTCGCCGCACCGTCATCGTGGCCGGCGACGGGTCGTTTTTCATGCACGGCCTCGAACTGCACACCGCCATCCAACACCGGCTGCCCGTCACGCTGGTGTTGTTCAACAACAACGCCCACGCCATGTGCGTGACGCGCGAAAAGCTCTACTACGACGGCATCTACAGCTACAACCGGTTCACACCCAGCAGCCTCGGCGCCGGGCTGGCCGCGATGTTCCCCGGCCTGCCCGCAGTCGACGTCACAGACCCCGACGCGCTGGCGCCGGCGCTGCGCGCAGCGCTCGACGCCGACGGCCCGTCGGTCGTCAGCATCGAGTGCTCAGCCGACGAAATCCCGCCGTTCGCACTGTTTCTCGACCATCGCCCTGTTTCAACCCAGTACCAGGAGGACTCCGATGTCGTTGCCCGCACTTGAGGATATCGCCGCCCACCGGCTCGACCGAGACGACATGACCGGCCCGATCGAGGGCGTGATCCGCATCGAAACCTCACCTCGGGAGAAGGCGACGCCGATCATCATGGAGATGATGCGGTCGGTGTATCCGCACGACGAGGTGTTCGGCCAGTACTGCACCGTCAACGAGTACGTCGACTGCCCGCCCGACGAGGCTCTACGAGTACCTCGCCGACACCCGCAGCCTGGAGGAGTGGACCTACAGCCTGCGTGGGTTCACCCCCACCGAGCGAGACGGGCTGTGGTTGGCCTACGACCGGCTCGGCTCGGAGACCGAAATCTACACCCGCACAGTGGCCCAACCCGAGGCGACGCACCGTCGACTATCACTGCGCCTGGGACCAGGGCAAACACCTGTGGATGATCTACCTGATGCGCGTGATCGCCGCGCAGGTGGTGCTCGAACAAGCCCGGATCGGTGGTGTTGTGGACCAACTGCCGCCACCCGTTTTACGACCACAACCCGTACCCGGAAGCCGCACCGCCCGAGCGTCCGGTGTGGGTGGGCGACATCTGGGACATCTTCTGCGCCGGCCACCAGCCTGGAGATGACAACCTGAAGGCAATCGCCGAATACCGCCACCACAACGGGCTGCCCGTCAAGCCCGACTGGATGAGATGAGCACCGCCATGACTGTCAGCCTGATCGACGTCTCCAGCTACCTGCCCGGCGAGCCGGTGCCGGCGGAGCATTACGCGCAGTACGCCGAATCCGATGAGCTGCGAGACAACTTGATGTTCCGGGCCCCGAAGATACCGCCATCACGTCGCCGAGGACGAGACCGCCGTCGACATGGTCGAGCGCGCCGCCGCCGGGCTGCTGGACCGCCACGGCCCCGACGCCCTCGCCGACGTCGATGTGCTGATCACCCACACCCAGATGCCCGACATGCCGTTCTACGGCGGCGGCGGCGCGATGGCCCACCGGCTGGGAATGAAACCCAGCTGGGTGATCGACCTGCACAACGGTGGCTGCGCGGCATTCGTACTCGGCCTGAAGATGGCGGCCAAATCTGCTCGAGAGTGGGCAGGGCCGCACGGCCTTGATCGCGGTGGCGCAGAACGCCGCCGGGCAGATCTTCGACCAGCCCACCGTACGCCGCAAGGCCCAGGCGGCGGTTCCGGGCGACGGCGCCGCGGTCGGCCTGGTGACGGTGTCGGACGAATCGCCGATCCTGGACGTGGAGTGCCGCACCTACGGCGAGTACGCGGGCGAGATGACCATCGCGGTGGACCCGCCGCGCAAGTGGTGGCAGCCCGGGACCGGCGAGGGCTACATCGGCTTCACCGAGAGCAAGATCACCAAGGTGCTGGCCCGCGGCAACCGTCAGGTTCCCGAAGTCGCCTACGCGGTGTGTGACCGAATCGGGCTCAAGCCCAAGGACATCGACCTGTTGGTCACCAACCAGCCCAACCGGGTGTTCCTGCGCAACTGGCGTGACGCCCTGGAGCTGCCCAAGGAGAGGCATCGCGACACCTTCGACGAATGCGGCAACCTGTTCGCCGCCGGCATTCCGGTCAACCTGGACCGCGCCATCGCCGATGGTCAGGTCAAGAAGGGCGACGTGGTGCTGATGGCGGCCTTCGCCCACGCCGGTGACTTCGCCGGTGCCGCCGCGGTGCGATGGGGTGGCCGATGACCGCCGCGTTGTCCTCCGGGCACTCACCCTGCGGTCTGCCGCTGCGGATCCCCGACGCCGAAGATCCATTGGCCCTGTCCCTCAACGAGAGCCCGTTCGCTCCGCTGCCCACGGTTCGCGCCGCGATGATCCGGGCCGTCGACTCGGTCAACCGCTATCCGGAGTTCCTGCCGGAACGGTTCCGTCGGCTCATCGCGAGGCACCTCGGTTTCGAGGACGAACAGATCATCGTCGGCGCCGGCGCCACCGGCGTCGTCATGCAGGTGCTGCAGGCGCTGACCCGCCCCGGCGACCGGATCGTCATGGCGGCACCCACATTTGACGGCTATCCGATCTTTGCGCAGATGGCTCGGCTGCAGACCGTCACAATGCCGTTGGACGAACAGGGACACCACGACCTCGACGCCATGGCCGACGCCGCCACCGACGCACAAGTCGTGGTGGTGTGCCGGCCACACAACCCCACCGGCACGGTGGCGCCGGCCGACGACCTCCTGCGCTTCCTTCAGCGGATCGGTTCCGGCACCGCCGTGCTGCTCGACGAGGCGTACATCGAGTTCGTGTCGCCACCACACCGCATCCACCCAGAGTTCCTGTTGCGACGGTTCCCGAACGTCGTTGTCGTGCGCACCTTCTCAAAGGCGTACGGGTTGGCGGGCATACGGACCGGGTACGGCATCTGCTCGCCGGCCATGGGTCGGGCACTGTGGTCGATGCAGTTGCCGTTCGGGGCCACCGTCGCCAGCCTGGCCGCGGTCGCGGCGTCGTTCGAGGCCGAAGCTCAGCTGCGTCGCCGGATCGAACGGCTCACCGCAGAACGCGACCATCTTCGCTCGCGGCTCTGGGAGATGGGTGTCTGGAGCGCTGACACCCATGCCAACTTCGTCTATCTGCCTGCGAAGGGACAACTTTGGCCCGAGGCGTTCGACGGCACCGGCCCGCGGGTGCGCCTCTATTCAGACGGCGGCGCGCGGATCACCGTCGGAAACCGGCAGTCCACACAAGCGGTGCTGGCGACGATCGCCGCGACGCTGCCGACGGATGCAGCATGACACCCACGCTGAGCGGACCATCGAGTCCACGATTCCGGCTCATGCACAAGATCGGCGCGTGGTACGACGCCGAGGCCTACTTTCGGCGACGAGCCAAGAGCGGCAGGGCATTCACGATGCCCATCCCGGGTTTCGGCGATGTGTTGTTCGCGGCGAAACCCGCCCACATCCGCGAGTTTCTGAAGATTCCGGTGTCCGCGTTCACGCCACCCATGCCCAACCCGATCGAGCCGGTCGTCGGCGACGGCTCCATCATTCTGCTCGACGGCGTCCGGCACAAGCAGGAGCGTGCGCGCTTCCTGCCCGCGCTGCACCATGACCGGATCCGGCGCTACACCGGATTGATGGTCGAGGCGGCGATGGACGAGATCGCGAAGTGGCAACCCGGCATGACCATCGACACCCGCGACGCGGCGCAGTCGATCACGCTGCAGATCATCGTTCAGGCGGTGTTCGGCATCGACGACCGGATTCTGCGGGACCGCTACGTCACCGTCGTCAAGGCGATGATGCGCGATTACGTCGCTCCGTTCATGTTCTTCCCCGCGCTGCGTCGGCGCCGTTCGGGCTCGGGCCGTGGCAACGCTTCTCGGCGCGTCGCGTGGAGCTGGATGCCATGCTGTCGGAGCAGATTTCGCACCGCCGACACACCGGCGCCGACGGCTTCGATGACGTGCTGAGCGTCTTGATGTCCGACGACGACGGCGCCGGGCGCAGCGACGACGAGGTGCGCCAACAGCTGCGGACGCTGCTGGTCTCCGGTCACGAGACATCGGCGACCACGCTGGCATGGGCGCTGTACCACGTGCACGCCGACGAGAAGGTCCGGCAAAAGCTGCTCGACGAACTCGCCGACAACCCCGGAGCAGAGCAGCTGCCGAAGCTGCCGTACCTCGGCTGCGGTGATCGCCGAGACACTGCGGATGCATCCGACGGTGTCGATCGTCGTGCGACAGCTCACGTGCCCGGTGACCACATGGCAGACCGAGCGGGCGCAGGGAGACGTGATCGGCGTGGCGCTGCCCGCACTGCACGCCGATCCGCAGGTCTGGCCGGACCCGAGCGCCTTTGACCCCGAGCGCTTCCTGGGCCGCAGACCGTCACCAACCGAGTACTCGCCGTTCGGATACGGGCACCGCCGCTGCCCCGGATCGTCGTTCGCGGCCCTCGAGTTGGCGATTGCGCTCGGAACCATCCTGACCAACGTCGAGCTGCGGATTCCCACGGGACGGCGGCGAGGCAGGTTGCCCAGGTCGATCCCGCGGGGCGTGGCCGCCGTCCCCAGCCGGCCGATCACGCTCGAAGTCGTCCGAAAACTCCAAGGAGGTAACTCATGAAGCTGAAGCAGCGCGTTCCACTGCTCCGATGGTCGTTCTGGCGAATGGCCGCGTCGCAAGGCAACATCGCGACCGTCGGGCAGGTCGGCGACGGTCGAGAAGCCGCCGTGGTCCAGTACGTCCTGGACAACGCCCGGAAGGGCGACATCCAGCAGCGTGCTCGACACCATCGACCGGTTCGCGTACACCGAGTCGTTTCTGATCAACGTCGGCGACGAGAAGGGCGGGCTGCTCGACGCCGCCGTGCGGCGCGCGAACCCGAAACTGGCGCTGGAATTGGGAACCTACTGCGGTTACGGCGCACTGCGCATCGCCGCGGCCGCGCCGTCCGCCCACGTGTACTCGGTCGAAATGGCCGCGGCGAACGCCGTCAACGCCAGGCGAATCTGGGAGCATGCGGGCGTGGCGGACCGGATCACCTGCGTGGTGGGCACCATCGGTGACGGCGGGAAGACACTCGACGCGCTGGCCGCCGAGCACGGTTTCGGTGCCGGTTGCGTCGACTTCGTCTTCCTCGACCACGACAAGAACGCCTACCTGAGTGATCTGCAAGCATCCGGTCGCGCGGGTGGCTGCACAAGGGGACGATCGTCGTCGCCGACAATGTCAGAATCCCCGGATCGCCGGAATACCGTGCCTACATGCGCCACAACCAGGGCCGCGCCTGGCAGACCGTCGAGCACAAGACTCACGGCGAGTACGGAACGGTCATCCCCGACCTGGTGCTCGAGTCGGTGTACCTCGGCGAGGAGCCTGGCGGCGAATAGATGACAGGGTCGCCGATGCTCGCCGTACGAAGCCCACACTTACCGATCGTCGGGGCGCGACGGGGTGTTTTGGGACCGCATCGCCCTTGCGTTGACCGCGCCTCGGTCATGGTTGATCGCTCTCGCCGTCGCCTTGCTCGGGGGCGTCATCATCGGGCTGGCGGGCGCCAACGACGCCGGCACCCGGTCACCGGATTTCCTGCCGCCCAGCAGCGAATCGGCGCGCACCGACGATGCTGCGAAGCAATTTCCCGGCGGCGACCGGACAGCGGCGATCCTCGTCGTCACCAGATCCGACGGCGGGGTGCTCACCCCTGCCGATCTCGCCGTCGTGGCAGAGGCTCGCAACCGGACGCTGACAGTCGCCGGAACGCGGGACACACCGGCGCCGATGCTGACATCCGACGACGGCCGCGCCGCCGTCGCGCCGGTGCCGCTGAGAGCTGATCTCTCGGGCTTTGTGCTCAACGACGTAATGGCGGCGGTGCGCAACGCCGGGGCCGACGGATTGCCGGCCTCGCTTATCGCCCATGTCACGGGTGGCCCGGCATTCGGTGCCGACATCGCCAATTCGTTCAGCGGGGCCAACATCAAACTCTTGGTCGTCACGGCGCTGGTTGTCGCGGTCCTGCTGATCGTCACGTACCGCTCACCGGTGCTGTGGCTGGTGCCGCTGGCCGTGATCGGTCTAGCCGAGCAGGTGGCCGCCGCGGTGGGAACAGCCGTCGCCGGCATTACCGGGTTGACATTCGACGGGTCGACGTCCGGCATCACAAGCGTGCTGGTCTTCGGCGCGGGCACCAACTATGCGCTGCTACTGATCTCCCGCTACCGCGAAGAGTTGCGGCGCAACGCCGATCACCGACACGCTCTGCGCCGCGCAGTTCGTATGGCGGGACCCGCAATTCTCGCGAGCAATGCGACCGTGGTGCTGGCCTTGCTTACGCTGATCCTCGCCGTGGTTCCCAGCACCCGCGGTCTTGGCGTGCTGGCCGCATGCGGGCTGGTGGTTGCCGCCTTGTTCGTGCTCTTGATACTTCCGCCTTTACTGGCGTTGTTCGGGCCTCGGCTGTTCTGGCCGTTCGTCCCGCGACCCGGCAGCGCCGACACCGTCGAGACTGGACCGTGGCATCGAATCGCCGAACGCGTCGCACGACGGCCGGGGCTGATCGGCGGAATCTCTGTTCTCGTCCTTGCCATACTGGCGACGGGGCTACTGGGCACCACCATCGGGCTGTCGCAGACCGAGCAGTTTCGCGTGAAAGCCGACTCGGTGGCCGGATTCGAGAAGCTCGCAACGCATTTTCCAGGCGGGTTGGCGGACCCGACCGTGGTCATCGCCGACACCAGCAGGGCGAGCGCCGTGCAACAGGCGATCGAAGCGACTCCCGGGGTGGCATCCGTGATGCCGACCGGCCAGTCGGTGACGGGGAGGACTAGCTGGTCGGCCGTAATCGACGCCGTGCCCGGATCAGCGCAGGCATTCGAAATCGTTGCGGAACTGCGTGTTTCAGTCCACACTGCCGATCCGCTCGGGTTGGTAGGGGGATCGGACGCCAAGGCGCTCGACGTTCGCGACGCCGCGACACGAGATCGGATGGTGGTGATTCCGGCGATCCTTGCTGTGGTCCTCATGGTTCTCTACGTCCTGCTGCGGGCCTTCGTCGCGCCACTCGTGCTGACCGCGGCGACCGTGCTGTCCGCGTTCGCAGCACTCGGGCTGGGCGGCTGGGCGAGTATCCACCTGTTCGGTTTCCCCGGCTTGGATAACAGCACCCCGCTGTTCGCACTGCTGTTCCTGATCGCTCTTGGCGTCGACTACACGATCTTCTTGGTGACACGCGCCCGCGAAGAGACTGCTGAACACAGCACCGGTGAAGGGATGGTGCGGGCTGTGTCCGCGACGGGCGGTGTGATCACCAGTGCCGGCATCGTGTTGGCCGCGGTGTTCTGTGTGCTCGGCGTCCTGCCGCTGATCGTGCTGACGCAGGTGGGACTAATCGTCGGCCTCGGTATCCTGCTTGACACATTCGTTGTCCGCACGCTGGTCATCCCGGCGCTGTTCGCGTTGATCGGCCCAGTTATTTGGTGGCCGTCCGGTACGGACGACCGCGCACAGCAACCGCCGCTCGGCCCAGCCCCAGCGACGGCGGGACGGCACCGCCGGTGACGGGTCATGGGCTTGATTGCCGGCCGTCGACACGTCGTTGTGGTGTAGCGGGATCGAAGTCGTGATATCCGTCTGACGGTATTGGATGTCGGAAGCGACGTCGGTGACACTAGTGATGATTACCTGAAGCGAACTCAGCGCTGCGCGGGAGGTGAGACGACTGGCAGCTTTTCCCGATACAGCCACGCTTGAGAGGGCGTTGGACATGGCTGCGCGAGCGCCGTCCGCCCAGAACTCCCAGCCGTGGCATTGGCGGGTCAGCAGGGAGGGCGTGCATCTCCACGCTGACCGCAGTCGCCAACTCGGCGACGCCGACTCCGATCGGCGTGACGTCCTGCTCAGCTGCGGCGCCGTGCTGGACCATTGCGTCGTGGCGTTGGCGGCACACGGTTGGCACACCCGCCTCCGGCGCTTCCCCGACGCCTCCGACCACGACCATCTGGCGTTAATCGAAATCATCGAAGCACCGGCCCCCGAACCCAGCAGGGAGCTGGCCGTTGCCATCCCACGCCGCCGTGCCGACCGTCGCCGTTACGGTGCGGGTCCGATTCCGTCCGGCACGCTGGAACTGCTCTATATCCGCGCCGCCCGGCGCCAGGTCACGCTGGGCGTGGTCCCCGCCATGAGATGGGCCCGCCGGGACGACGACGGTGTGGCGCTGGGATACGGCGGGGCGGCGGGCAGCGCAGACGCCGCGCACGGGGACGACGGTGTGCTGCTGGTGCTCGGAACCGACACCGATGACGACTTGATGCGGCTGCGGGCCGGTGAGACCATGAGCCGGCTTTTGTTGTCAGCCACCGCGTTGGGGCTGGTCAGTTGCCCGCTGACCGACCCACTGAAGCAGACCCGCGACCGTCTGGCGCTCGCGTGCGAGGTGTTCGACGGCGACGGGTATCCCCAAGCCCTGATCCGGTTGGGTCAAGCGTTGGCCGACAGCGACCCGCTGCCCGTGGTCGAGCGATTGTCGCTTGCCGAGACGACGAGCTGGGACAGGGGCATCCGTTAGGTTCGCGACATAAACGCCGAACAGCCGTCCGGGAAGCGTGCATGCCGTGCATTGACGAGCGGACGGCACGTGCCGTCGATTCCAGAAGCGCTTTAACAATTGCGCGGTCAATCGAGGGACTGGCTGGGCACATTTTGGGCACACTCAGTGTCCACAGAGGTCAATTCTGGTGAATCACAATGAATGTCATTCCGCAGCTCAGTGCCCGTTCGGCTCAGAGACCAGCACCCCGAAACGGGTTCGATTCCCGGCAGCTCCACCGGAGAAGGGCCGCAGAGATGCGGCCCTCCACTCTTTGGCGGGCGCCGATGAGTTGCAGAGCGACGCTAGCCGCTGGTGCCGATCGCTAAACGGCGCCGTGGCGAGGGTGGAGCGCGCCGTGCGGCATAGCCCAGGGCTGCGCTGCTTTCTCAACGTCAGAGTTGCACCCTGGGCTGGCCTGGCGGGGACGACAGCGCAACCAAACGTCGACGCCCGCTCGGGTGGTGGTGCCCGATGTGTACCTTCTGCAAACCCGAGTGTTGCTCGACGTCCGTCAGCGGGTTCGGTGGGAGATCTCGCACGGTCGCCGGCCCCTCAAGCGGCGTGTAGTGAGCGTTGTCCCGCGCCCAAACGCTGCGATAACTATCTGATTGCGCCACAACAGCATTTCGTTCGCGCGATTCCGCTTGCATTTCCCGGAATGGGGTAACTAGTCAGCGAGGCAGTGAAGGACGGCGGGATCGCGATCGTGCACGCACCGACTGCACCCCGTCGATTCCCAGGAGATTTCACATGCCCGCGCCGCGCAAGCCCGACCAACGTGCTCCCAGATCAGCCAGCCCGACCGGCGTCACGAACGGCCAGAACCACGACCCTGATCCACGGGCCCAGTCCGGTGAGTTTCTGACCACGGCCCAGGGTCTGCGCCTGCCGGACACCGATCACTCGTTGAAGGCCGGCGCTCGGGGCCCGACGCTGCTGGAGGACTTTCACCTGCGGGAGAAGATCACCCACTTCGACCACGAGCGCATCCCGGAGCGGGTGGTGCACGCCCGCGGCGCCGCCGCGCACGGTGTGTTCGAGTCCTACGGCAACGCAGCGTCGGTGACCAAGGCCGGGTTCCTCGGCAAGAAGGGCACGAAAACCGACGTCTTCACCCGGTTCTCGACCGTGCTCGGCTCCCGAGGATCCGCCGACACCGTCCGCGACACCCGCGGATTCGCGGTGAAGTTCTACACCGACGAGGGCACCTTCGACTTGGTCGGCAACAACATGCCGGTGTTCTTCATTCAGGACGGCATCAAGTTCCCCGACATCATCCACGCCGCCAAGCCGCACCCGGATCGCGAGATCCCGCAGGCGCAGTCCGCCCACGACACGTTCTGGGACTTCGTATCACTGCACACCGAAGCGACGCATCACGTGATGTGGAACATGAGCGACCGCGGTATTCCCCGCTCCTTCCGGACCATGGAGGGATTCGGCGTGCATACCTTCCGGCTCGTCAACGCCGCCGGTGAGACGAGCCTGGTCAAGTTCCACTGGAAGCCCGTGGCCGGTGTGCACTCCCTGGTGTGGGAAGAAGCGCAGATCGCCGCGGGCTGCGATCCGGACTTTCACCGCCGCGACATGGCCGACGGGATCGAGGCGGGCGCGTTCCTGGAGTACGAGTTCGGCATTCAGGTGATGCCCGACGACGGCACCGACAGCTTCGAGGGGATCGACCTGCTCGACCCGACCAAACTGGTCCCTGAAGAACTCGCTCCGGTGCAACTGGTCGGGAAGTTGACGCTGAACCGCAACCCCACCAACTACTTCGCCGAAACCGAGCAGGTCGCCTTCCACACCGGCAACCTGGTGCCCGGCATCGAGGTCGACCAACGACCCGCTGATGCAGGCGCGGCTGTTCTCCTACCTCGACACCCAGCTCACCCGCCTCGGCGGCCCGAATTTCGCTCAGCTGCCCATCAATCGGCCCGCACTGCCCGGTCAACGACATGCTCCGCGACGGCATGCATCAGACCGCGATCCACACCGGCGTAGCGCCCTATCACCCCAACAGCATCGACGGCGACGAGCCGAAGCTTGCCGACGAGAAGCACGGCGGATACGTGCAGACGCCGCGGGTGATCGAGGGCACGGCGGTGCGCGCGCAACCCGCCTCGTTCGACGACCACTTCTCGCAGGCGACCATGTTCTACCGCAGCCTGAGCCCGATCGAACAGACCCACATCGTGGAGGCGTTCACCTTCGAACTGGGCAAGGTCTACGAGCAGGCGATCAAGGAACGCGAACTCGCAGGTGCTGGCCAACGTCGACACCGACCTGTGCGCGCAGGTGGCCGCCGGTCTCGGTCTGCCCGCCCCGAAGGGCAAACCCGCCGAGGACGTCACCGTTTCGCCCGCGCTGGTGCAGATCTTGGCCGAGCCGGGTCCGATCGACGGACGCAAGATCGGCGATCATCGCCGATGCGGGCTCCGACCTCGCCGGCATTTCCAAGTTGGTGAAAGCGCACAGCTGCGCTGGGTGTCACTGCATTGGTGATCGCGCCGGTCGGCGGGCGTTCTGAAGGCGGGCCGCCGCTCGGTCACCGTTGACCGCACGCTGGCCACGGCGCGCTCGATCGAGTTCGACGCGCTCGTCGTGGCCGGCGGGACCACGCCGACCGGCGACATCAAACTCGTCGTGCTGCTCCAAGAGGCGTTCCGCCACTGCAAGGCGATCGCCGCGTGGGGCGACGGCGGCTCCGTCCTGAAGTCTGCGCGTATCTCCGGCAAGGATCCGGGCGTGGAGGTGGCCAAGGAAGTCGATAAGGCCTTCACCGCGAATCTGGCTGCGGCGCTGGGTCTTCATCGGGCCTGGGACCGGCCGCCAAAGTCATGGCATCGCCGTCCCGCCCGCCGCCTGATCTTCCTTCCAACAACTCGCGGGCGACAACTTCGAAAGTTAGGACCAAGGGAATGACCGTGACTCGGGATGTCGCTGCCACGCGGCAGCGAGTGTGGGACGTATTGGCCGACGGATGGACCTACTCAGGATGGGTCGTCGGCAACAGCCGAATCCGCGCCGTCAGTGCCGAACTGGCCTGCGCCCGGCGCGCGCATCCTGCACTCCATCGGGACTTGGCCAGCGGTGATCGACGATGAGACCGTCGTGGAGAGCTGCATCACCGGCGAGGAACTCGTGCTGCTGGCGAAGATCAGGCCAGCGGCCGAGGCGCGGATCACGATGCGCCTCACCGACATTGCTGGCGGATGCCGGGTCGCTATGACCGAGGTCGCGGTGTCCGCACCGCTGCGCTGGGTACCGGACAGGGTGCAACTGACCGGGGTGGCGCCGCGTAACCGCGAGTGCACGTGGCGGTTGGCGATGATCGCAGAAAAAGCTGACCCCGACGCCTTCGGATAGCAGTACCTAGGACGTCGTCTTCATTCGGTCGAGCAATTCGAGGGCGACGTCGCGGGTGTCTCCGGTCTTCTGAAGCGCCGCGAGCGACCGCGAAGCTGACAGCGGCCACGACGGCACGCGGTCCCAGCGCTCCGAGCGTCTGACAATCAACGGCTACCGCCCACGCGTCGCTGCCCAAGCGCCCGGGGGTGCCAGCTGTAACCAAAAGCCGATCGGATAAATCACTTTTCGAGTACTCAATTGACACTAACAAGGAGACGAGATGACTGAGCACGGCGAAGGCGACAGAGGCCCCGCAAGGGTTTGATCGACTCGCAAGGGCAAGGCGAAGGAAATCACAGGCGCTGTTACCGGCAACGATTCACTGACAGTCGAGGGACAACTCGAGCCAAGACCCAAGCCAAGGAGCGCAAAAGAGGCCAACAGCGTCGAAGCCGTCGCCGATGCCGAAGCCGCGCAGGCCCACGCCAAAGCGACAGAAGCTTCGCGTGGAAGAGCGCACAACGCGAAATCGCGGTGAACGCGCAGACGGCGGCCGTGGAGAGTAGCATTCCGAAATCAGCAAGCGGCTCAAAAGCGCGCGAGCCGAGCAGGTCGCAGACAACAGGATGCTGCCCGAAAGAGAACGCATGCCGAGCTCGATGCCCAGGCCAAGGCGCAACAGGTCGAAAGCCCAGGAGCACGACGAAATCGATTCCGCCGCTGAAGAAGAAGTCGTCGACGCCAGTCGACGATCATCTGACCGCGATGCAGGAGGCATCGAGCCCAGACGCAGGAAGCCGATCACATCCTGGAGACGAATAACACCTGACGAGAGCCGTGGGATAGGGCGGCCGTTGAGTGCCTTCTCAGAGATGACCCGCTGTTGGTGCGAGGCGGTGCATACCGCTGCAGGAGGGTTACCGCCGGGCGGCGCCGGACCGGATGCTGCGGCCCCGCACGTCCGCGGCCCCGGCGGACCGAACGGATCCGGCTCCCGAAGGACGCGCCCGCGTAGTCAACCGCAATCGACCGGCCCTGTTAGCTTTCCGGTTCGGCCCCGGCGGATCAGGTCATGTTATGTAGCTGCCCGTCGTTCATGGTATTCGGAAACACCTCGCCGGAGAGTGCGTGACGGGTGGCGATGTCCAAGTCCGATTTGTATCTGGTTGGAGTCGAGTACTCCGAGGTAGGGCGAGGCGCCGATCGCGCCAGCGATGTACTCGGGAACCGCTCGTCGTAGGGCCAGCGCTTGGAGGATCTTGGCTGTCTTGTCGGAGTCCTTGGGCGTGCATGCCCGGATGTGGAAAGTGGGTTGCGCCGGCGCGTGGCTGCGTAGCCACGATGCGGAGCCTTTCATCGGTGACGCCCCGCACTCTCCGGCGCGACCGCGCGCGAAACCGTTTCAGGACAGCGGCGGACGGCGATTGCTCCACGGCGCAGCCGTCTCGAGCTGTGCCGCGACGCGCAGCAGCAGATCCTCGCGCCCGAGCGCCGCGACCAGCTGAACGCCGACCGGCAGCCCGCCCGCCGTCTGCCCGATCGGCAGGCTGATCGCCGGCTGGCCGGTGACGCTGAACGGTGCCGCGAAGCACCAGATGCGCTCGAACCGCGGCAGGATCGACAGCGGGTCGGCCAGCGGCGGCAGGAGCTCCTCGAGAAGGGCGGGTGGCTCGCCGGCGGCGGGCGTCAGAAGCAGGTCGAAGTCGCTTGCCCACCAGGCCGACACCTCAGCGGTGTACGCGCGCTGCCACGTCTGGCTGGCGGAGTAGGTCGCGTCGGTCAGGCTCGCGCCGATGCTCGCGAGCGCCCACGGTACGGCTCAACATCGGCCGCTGTCAGGGGCCGCCCGATCGCGGCAGCGAGCCCGTCCAGCATGTGCTGGAACTCCCAGCCGGCGGATCGCAGGTGGTGCGGCGCGAACTCCTCGTCGAACAGCCGCGTCGGTCCACCCGGCTCGACATGGTGGCCGAGCGCCTCGAGCAGCCGAGCCGTCTCGGTGACCGCTGCGACGCAGTCGGCGGCGACCGTCACACCGATCGACTCCACCGACTCGACGTAGCCGATGCGCAGGCCGTCCGGTGCATCCGACATCGACGTCGCGTAGGGCACGGCCGGCGGCGGCAGGTGGTAGGTGTCGGCCGGATCGGCACCGCCGACGGCGTCCAGGAACGCCGCGGTATCGCGCACGCTGCGGGTGATCACGTGCTCGACCAGGTTCGGGTCGGTGACCGGCAGGCTCGACGTCCGCCCGCGGGACGGCTTCAGGCCGACCACCCCGCACCACGCGGCCGGCAGCCGGATCGAGCCGCCGATGTCGCTGGCGTGCGCCACCGGCACCAGCCCGGCCGCGACGGCGGCGGCCGCACCGCCGCTCGATCCCGCGGTGGAGCGCACGGTGTCCCACGGGTTACGGCACGCACCAAAGGCGATCGACTGGGTGGTCGGCTGGCAGCCGAACTCGGGCAACGCCGTCTTGCCGACGGTGACGACGCCGGCGGCGCGGAAGCGGGCGCCGAGAATCGTGTCGGAGGGCGCCCGCCAGTCGAGCGATCGCAACAGCCCGTTGCCCATGTACAGAGGTAGGCCGGCCAGGCAGGCGCCGACGTCCTTGAGCAGGAACGGCACGCCGTGGAACGGCCCGCGCGGCAGCGCCGGATCGGCGGCGATGGCACGCCCGACGTCGGGCAGCGGCACCACGACGGCGTTCAGCACCGGGTTGGCGGCGTCGATGCGGGTAATCGCGCTCTCGGCCAGCTCGGCCGGCGTGACCTCACCGTCGGCGACCAGATCGCGCAGGGCAACCGCGTCAAGCCACCCCAGATCGCTGGCGGACACGGGAGGAGCCTATGCGATCCAGCACGAACACCTCGTCCAAACGGGCGACGTTCAGCACCGGGTACGCCTCGTTCTACGATGCGATGTTCAGCGGCCGCGAAGTCCTTCGAACCCTTGGCGCGGAACAACTGTGTGTTCGACTGGACTGTCCCATTGATGCCGACGGTGAAACCGTTCACCGGCCGCCCGTTGCGATGCCGGACTGTATCCGCTCCCGAGAGCGGCTCCAGCACTGGGACCCCTTCGCGCCGCCGGGCGTAAACGGCGGCCGGACGGGGTACGCCTGGCGCCATGTTGGGAAAAATTGGATCGTTGGTCGCGCGGGTGGCCGAAGAGGCCGGTTCGGTAGTGGGGTTGCGCTTCGGCACCGAGGAGCCGCGCTACACGAGCGAGAAAGTGACCCACGGCCTTGAGATCCGCAACTACGGACCCCGTATCGCCGCCGAGACGACAGTCTTCGGGGATGAGGACAAGGCCCTCAGCGACGGGTTCCGGCGCCTCGCCG
Organism: uncultured Actinomycetota bacterium; assembly: GCA_963822305.1. Classification (GTDB taxonomy): domain Bacteria; phylum Actinomycetota; class Actinomycetes; order Mycobacteriales; family Mycobacteriaceae; genus Mycobacterium. The sequence continues at coordinate 62,605 of CAWGHF010000020.1, forward strand.
GCTACATCTTCGGCGGCAACCACGGCAACGCCAAGATCGCGATGACAGCCCCGGTCGCACGGCAGTCGGGCCAGAAGATCGCCATGACGGCGCCGGTGTCGAAGACCTCGGGCGCCGATGGTGGATCAGTGGTCCGGTTCTTCATGCCGGCCGGCTGGACCATGGACACACTGCCCGAGCCCAACGACGACGAGGTCGGCCTCGTCACCGTTCCGGGAGAAACGGTGGCCGTGCTCCGCTTCACCGGCGACCGTGGGTCGGCCGCCGTCGCAGCGCGCACCACTGAGCTGCTGGATGCACTGAAGGACACTGCCTTCGAGCCGACCGGCACGCCGGTCGGGTGGTTCTACGATCCGCCCTGGACCCTCCCGTTCCGGCGGCGCAACGAGGTCGCGGTGCCGGTCGCTCGTCGCTGACCCCACCAAATCGCTCGCACGTTGAGGGTGACGGTCTGACCGCGCATCGGCCCGGTCGAGCTGATCCCCGCCGATACCTCAACCCGGCTCGCGCGGCCGTCAGCGATGCAGTCGCCGACATGATCGCCGCACTCGACTGACTTCAGCTACATCGTCTGTGGGTCGTGCGGCTCTACGAGCCGCGGTCGTCCCGCCCGTGACAGGGTTGCTGCAAGTGTTGATGCCGTCAACACCTCTCGCGACTCCGCAGGTAATTTCGCGTACTTTCACGTACTCTTGCGTACTCAATTTCAGTGTTTCCGCAGGTCAAACGATTTCAGCGCCGGTTCGATTCCCGGCAGCTCCACCGATGGAAGGCCCAGGTTCAGGGACGCGATCCCGAGCCTGGGCCTTCTGCGTCCGCCACCATGTGGTGGCCTCCCCGCAGGTGGGCTCGGCGTCGGATCGCGGCTGTGGACGCCTGAGGAGCTGCTCGACAAGTTTCGCCGTGAGGTCGTGCCGAGTCGAAGCGGTGTGACGCATCACCTGTTCTGGCGGCGGTGACAGCCGGCACCGTTACTTCACATTGACGACGACCTTGCCTTTGGCCCGTCCCTTTTCGACGAAATCCAAAGCGTCATGGATCGATTCGAACGGAAACACCCTCTCTACAACTGGGCGGATGACGCCCTGATCGATGAGGGAAGTGATCTGGCTTAACTGATCGCCGTTCGCCCTCATGAACAAGAACGAGAAGATCACGTTGAGCCGCTTGGCTTTTCTCCTTGCGCCGAAGCTTAAGACGCGCATGATCGACTTGACGTACCAAGGCACGCCGATTTCGTCCGCGAAGGCCGGGTCGGGTGGTCCCGATATGGAGATGAGCGTCCCGCCTGGCTTCAGCACCCGCAGGGACTTGTCCAGAGTCTTCGAGTCCTGACTGTGCAGAACCACGTCGTAGCCATGCAGGATGGACTCGAAGTCCTCTGTCTTGTAGTCGATCATGACGTCCGCGCCGAGGGATTTGACCAGTTCGAAGTTGGCGGCGCTTGCCGTGGTAGCCACCGTCGCCCCAAGATGTTTCGCCAGCTGAATGGCGAACGTCCCGACACCGCCGGTGCCCGCCTGAATGAACACCTTCTGCCCAGGCTTGACGTTGGCCATTTGGACAAGTGCCTGCCAAGCGGTCAGGCCGACCAGCGGAATGGAAGCCGCTTCTTCCATGCTGAGGTGCGTCGGCTTGATTGCCACGTCGCCTTCATTCATTGAGATGAATTCCGCGAAGGTGCCGATCCGGTCCTTGTCCGGTCGCGCATAAACCTCGTCACCGGGCTTGAAGCGCCGCACTCGTGCTCCCACCTCGACCACAACGCCGGCGACGTCGTTGCCGAGAACAAGCGGGAAGCGGTAGGGCAGGAAGATCTTGAATTCTCCGTTCGCGATCTTTGCGTCGAGGAGATTGACGCCGGCGGCGTGGATCTGGACGAGTACGTCGTCGTCTCCGACTTCTGGCTGCGGCAGGTCGACGATGCGGCCGCGGTCCTTGCTCTTGTAGCGATCGATCGCGAAGGCTTTCATGACCAAGCGCTCCCGGATCGGCTTGTTCAGTCGAGCACGAACGACGCGAGTCATCTCGTCGGCCAGAACCTCGTCGGCACCGGACTCGATCCCATCGAGAACCTGACGGACCACCTCGGCTGGGTCGGACTTGGGATAGTTGGTGAACTTCGCCATGTCGGTCTCGACCAGCCCCATGTAAACGCCCATTACCTGCACGCCACGGGGCCCGAGTTCGGTGCGCATCGAGTCTGTGGCGCTCCACATCGCCGCCTTTGACACCCCGTAACTGGCCCCGCCCGGCATCCACGCAAGGACCGACGCGACATTGACGATGGCGCCGGACTTCTCGGCTATCCGATAAGCGAATGTGGACGCCATTGCGAGCGGGCCGAACAGGTTCGTCTCCAACTCTTCGCGAAGACTGGACATGTCCGGATCGAGGACCGAGGTCGCGCGATAGATGCCGGCGTTGTTGATCAGAACACTGACATCAGATGCAACCGCAGCCGATTCAGCCACGGACGTTGCGTCAGTGACATCGAGCTGAAGCGGAACGACGCGCGGGTCTTCGACGTCGATTGTCCGCGGATCGCGAGCAGCCGCATAGACTTTCCTCACTTCCCGATCGAGAAGCTGCGCGACGTATTCGCGGCCCATGCCACGGTTGGCTCCCGTGACCAGCACCGTCTGATCGGCGAGCGAAGTCATGAAGTCGTCGATCCCAGGAAGGCGAGCGCTTCCGGTACGAACCGTTCGTGGGCCTGGAAGATGCCGCCGTGTCCAGCGTCCGGGTAGATCCGCAGCGTCGCATTCGGGAGGCGCTGAGCCAGGTCATAGGAGTTACTGGACGGCACCATACGATCGGCATCGCCGTTGGCCACCAGGACAGGCTGTTGGATGCGTGACAGGTCGGCCGGCTTCTCGAGGCCAAAGGCGTGAATCGCCTTGAGCTGCGTGCGGAATGCTCCGATCGCCATCGCCTTATCCCGATCGATCGTGCGCTCCTTCAACCGCTTGATGAATGCGCGCGCCTCCGACTTGCCGTGGGCCGTTCTCGTGAAGAAGAGAAGTTCCTTGGGATCCTTGAAGGTGGCGTACGCGTGGAACGTGTCGAGGTAGGTCAGTTTCGTCACGTCGACGATGCCTTCGCCTCCGGCGGGTCCCGTCCCCGCGAGGATGATCTTGCGCACCAGCGCCGGCTCTTGTTGCGCGATCACTTGCGAGACCATTCCGCCGAGCGAAAACCCGAGAAGGTCAACCCGGTCGAATCCCAACGCGCGGATGAAGGCCACGGCGTCGTGTGCCATTGCCTCGACGGTGTCGGGCGTCTTGCCCTCGGAACCGCCGACGCCGCGATTGTCGAAGGTGATCACGCGGTGTTTTGCCGCGATGCCGTCGACGACCCTGGGGTCCCAGTTGTCGAGGTTCGCGGCCAGGTGATTGAGGAAGATCACCGGTACGCCGCTATCGATCCCCAGCTCACGGTAGGCGAACCGGGTTCCCCCCACGGACACGGATTTCGTCGGCGCGTTCTTGTACAACGTGCCGCCCCGGCGGGCGCTCGCTGCACGCAGATGACTTGCGGGATCGTGCCGGGTGGTTCGTATGCCTGCCATGACTTCCTTCCTGAGGTAAACCGATTGGTGTACTTCCTGATATGACAGTATCAGCTTGCTTGGCCGTTTGTACACCGATCGGTATACCTCGAAATATGACGTCGCTCACCGGTAGGCCGAGCGGCGCTCAGGCCGGTGCTCACGGCAACCGTCGAGGCCCTTATTTCGATGTGGTTGCCGCTGCCAGAACCGCGTCGTTGACCGCGGTCGGCGTGATTGCGACGACGGTTTTCTGGGCCCGACTGACGAAATCTAGCAGGTAGCGACGCTTAGGACGCCTCGATGTCAGTGCGTGATCGACGGCCTGCGTGACCCTCTTGGGATCGGCAGCGAGTTTTTGCAGGCGTCCCATCAACTTCCGACTCCCAGCGAGGTGTGACGCGTACAGTCGGCGATGCTCGTCACTGAGTTTGTTGGTCATATGGTCGTAGTCGTCGAGCGCGTCAGCCCACATATCGGTACGGATCGGTCCTGGCTCGATGAGTGACACGGGAATGCGCCACGGACGCAACTCCATCCGGAGTGCATCGGCCAAGGACTCGATCGCGTACTTCGATGCGTTGTAGGCGCCGGTGCCCGGTGTGGTGAACAATCCACTGACCGAAGACATGAATATCACCCGCCCCCGGGCGTTACGGATCTTCGGCAGCACCGTCTGCGTCACTGCGATCTGCGAGATGACGTTGATGTCGAGTTGCTGTGTCAGATCATCGAGGGATAGACCCTCGACCGGCCCGTTGACGATGATGCCGGCGTTGTTGACGACGCCGTTCAGCTCAGCGGGAAGCTGATCGGGAAGTGCTGCAATCGCGGACCGGTCGGTGATGTCGAGCGCGATCGCGTGAACATTGGGCAAGCGGTCGAGGCTGTTGAGGGCGGCGTCGGATCGAGCGGTGGCGTAGACGTTCCAGCCTCGCCGGCTCATGTGCTCGGTGATCGCCAGACCGATTCCTCTGCCTGCGCCGGTAACCAGTACGGAAGGCATGTCAAACCGCCTTCGCAGAAAGGCGCCGCTGCCAGGCGAGCAGGATCGGCACGCCGATGGTCTCCAGGGCGGTCGCACCGACGGTGATGGGGTGCGGTCGCCCGCGTTGTTGCCATGACCTCAGCCGCGCGAGGCCGCCAAACGCGATGGTTGCCGCCGCGAAAGACACGGCCGGTGACTGCTCGATATGTCGGAGTTGAGACCAGATGACGGGCCCGACAGCGAATTTGAACACGTTGGCATAGCGGAGAGAACTGTCCACGGTCGGAATCACATCGGGTGAGCCGCCCGGCACCCCCTGCGGGCCTCGAACAATCTCACCCGTTGCGCTCGCCACGGGTATCGCCGCGAGCACCCCGAGCGTCCATTGCAATCTTCGCCGGCTGCCGCTACTTTGCTGACTCACGTTCGCTCCTTGTATACCGATCGGTGTACTTCTGTGGTCGACGCTACACGCCTTTGCGCGCGATGTAAACCCATCGGTATACTTGGGCCATGACCACCCAGCGTGAGGCACGGTCCACCGAGGGACGTGGCGGCCGCGGCGCGCGACAGCGCATCCTTAATACGGCCACCGACCTGTTCTATCGCGAGGGCATCAACGCCACCGGTGTCGAGCGACTCGCCAGCGAAGCGTCGGTATCCAAACGAACCCTCTATCAACACTTTCCGAGTAAAGCCGCCGTCGTCGAGGAGTACCTGCGTTGCATCCAGCAAGGCGTCGGTGACCCCATCCGGCCCGGCCCGGACGCCGCCAACCGCACACCTCGCGAGCGCATCCTCGCCCTGTTCGAGACCCCTTCACCGGACGGGCAGATGCGCGGCTGTCCCTTCCACAATGCGGCCGTCGAGGCGTCCGAGGTCATGCCGGAAGTTCAAGACATCGTCCACGAGCACAAGCGCGCCTACATCAAGGGTCTGATCAAGCTGGCCCGGCAGGCCGGAGCGGCCAACCCCACACTGCTGGGCAACCAACTCGGCCTTCTCTACGAAGGTGCCGCCGCGTTGTCGACCTCGCTCGACGACCCCGCTCCCTGGACACACGCACGTAAGGCGGCGGCGACGCTCATCGACCAAGCGGTGGGCTAATCAGCTGGGGCGGTGCTGGGAGATGAGTTCGTTGAGGTGACGGGTGACCTGCGTCAGCGGCTTGGTCGACCGCGCGGCGCGGGAAAGTATGACCGCCCCTTCGAGTGCGGCGACGACTGTCGTCGACAACGATTGGGCTGCAGCGCGATTGATGCCGTCTTCACGGAGCCTGTCCGCGAGCAGCTGTCCCCACTCGGCGAAAACATCGGCGGCGGTGCTGGCGGCCTCGGGGGCCTCAGCGCGACTGAATGCGGCCGCCACGATGGGGCAGCCACCCTCGTAGTCCGTGCTGATCAGCATCTCGCTCCACACACGAGTGAACGCCGCGATCGGATCCCGCTGCTCGATACAGTCACGCAACGTAGTTGACAGCTCGTCTCCCGCAGCACGCGTCGCCGCGGCGACCAGTTCGGCCTTGCCGCCAGGAAAGTTTAGATAGATCGATCGTCGCGTCACGCCGCTGGTGGACAAGATCTCCGCAATGCCAGTGCCGGCCACACCTTGTCTTTGCATCAGCGTCGCCGTGGCTGCGGTGAGCCGCTCCCGTACTCGCATGACTTGCACTATACCAGTCGGTGTACTACGGTGGCCATCTAGCCAGTAGACTGATCGGTATACCCAGTGTTCACTGGCCAACTTCACCAGTAGAAAGAGATGACTGTGTCCTCCTTGGCTCCAGACGATTTCGCATGGCTACCGGCGACGGAACAACTTGCGGCGCTAGACGCCAAGGACGTGTCCAGCGCCGAATTGGTCGAGCTGTACCTGTCGCGCATCAGCACGCATAACCCATCGCTGAACGCGATCGTCACCGTCGACCCTGACGCTGCGCGGCGCGCGGCAACAGAAGCCGATGCCGCACGCTCACGCGGAGATGATCTCGGCCCGCTGCACGGCCTGCCCATCACCGTCAAGGACAGCTACGAGACAGCCGGTATGCGCACAGTCTGCGGTCGACCCGACCTGGCCGACCACATACCGACGCAGGACGCTGAGGCCGTTGCCCGCCTGCGTCGCTCGGGGGCCATCATCGTCGGCAAGACCAACATGCCGACCGGCAACGCCGACGTGCAGGCCAGCAATCCGGTGTTCGGCCGGACAAACAACCCTTGGGATCGCTCGCGCACATCCGGCGGCTCCGCCGGTGGCGGCGCCGCCGCTACCGCTGCCGGGCTGACGAGTTTCGACTTCGGGTCCGAAATCGGTGGCTCCACCCGGATTCCGGCTCACTTCTGTGGCCTCTACGGCCACAAGTCGACCTGGCAGTCCGTGCCACTGGCCGGCCACATCCCGGGCGGGCCGGGAAACCCTGGACGATGGGCTGAACCCGATATGGCCTGTGCTGGCGTGCAGGCGCGTGGTGCCCGCGACATCATCCCCGCACTGGAAGCCACCGTCGGCCCGCTGAACCCCGACGGCGGATTCTCGTACACCCTTGCCCCGCCGCGCGCGACAGCGCTCAAGGATTTCCGTGTCGCGGTATGGGCTGACGATCCCGCCTGCCCAACCGACAAAGACACGCACCGAGCCATCGACGACGCCGTCACCGCGTTACGCGACGCCGGCGCACGGGTAGTAGAGCAACCCGCGAGCATCCCGGTGGATCTGACTACCTCACACGACCTGTTCCTGAGCTTGGTGATGGCCGCGTTCTCGGTTGACCGTTCCACGATGAGTCCGCAATTCGGCGGTGCCCTTGCCCTGCGCTCCCTCAGGCATCCCCGCGGCGACGCTGCCGCCGCGCTGCGGGGAACGATCCAGAGCCACCGCGCGTGGTTGTTCCGCGACGCGGCTCGCCGTGAGATCGCGCAGCGCTGGGTCGGATTCTTCAAAGAATTCGACGTGCTGCTGCTGCCCGTCACACCCACCGCGGCACCCCCTCACCACAACAAGGACCATGACCGCTTCGGTCGCACCATCGACGTCGACGGCGTCACCCGCTCCTATTGGGACCAAACCAAATGGAGCGCATTGGCCAACATCGCCGGAGCGCCGGCCACGACGATGCCCATCACCACCAACGCGGCGGGCCTTCCCATCGGCATCCAAGCGATGGGACCGCCAGGGGGAGACCGCACGACGGTGGAATTCGCCGCGTTGCTCACCGAGGCTCTCGGCGGCTACCGCGTCCCGCCGGAGTTCCGCTCATCCGTCACGAGTATCGCCTGATGCGTCGCAGCTTGTCGGGTCAAAAGCTGGTAATCACCGGAGCTGCAAGGGGAATCGGGGAGACAGTGGCCCGTCTTGCCGCCGCCCGCGGTGCTCATGTGGCTCTCATCGGCCTCGAGCCCGATCGGTTGCGTGTCCTCGCCGACGATCTCGGGCCCACCGCGTCATGGAGGGAAGCCGATGTGCGCGACGGCATCGCGTTGCGTACGGCGATTGATGATTGCGCGAAGGCAATGGGTGGCATCGACATTGTCGTCGCGAACGCGGGCGTTGCCGCCTACGGCACCGTGCGGCAGGCCGACGAGGCCTCGTTCGAGCGAGTCCTGGACATCAACCTGAACGGCGTCTTCCGCACACTCAAGTACGCGACACCTCACCTGGAACGCAGTCGAGGCCACGCGATGGTGGTGGCGTCGGCGATATCCTTCACACCGGTCGCTGGCCTCGCCTCCTACGCCGCAAGCAAGGCCGGAGTCGAAATGCTCGCCCTGGCCTACCGGCAAGAGGTGGCTCACCTTGGCATCACCGTCGGACTTGTCCATCCCTCGTGGATCGACACGGACCTCGTCCGAGGCGCCGAGGCGGATCTCCCTTCGTTTCAGGAGCTACGTGGACGGCTGCCGTATCCAGGCAATGTAACGACGAGTGTCGACCGGGCGGCCGCTGCGATCGTGCGCGGCCTCGTGCGTAGGCGCAGCCGCGTATACGTGCCGCGCGCTGTTGTCGTCGCCAACTGGGCGAAGGCTGCGCTGAACTCGCCAGCCGCGTGGCCGTGGATGAGGCGATTCGCGGCCGAAGTGACACCGGCGCTCGAGCGTGAGGTGGCGGCTTTGGAAAGACATGACCAACTCGTGCCGAGCTCCGAAAACCACTCGCGCTCAGAGTTTTCGACCAATGCAGGAACGATTGAAAGTAGATCGACATGACACAGAAAGACAATGGTCACCTCGAGGTCGAGGACCGTGGAGCCACCCTGATCGTGCGGGTCGACGGCGGGCCGCACAGCTTATTCGGCCTCGACACCGCCAACGAATTAGACGAGTTTGTGGACCGCGTCAACCACGATCCCAGCGTGCACGCCGTCGTGTTCACCGGCGCGCGTCCCGGCCGCTTCGTCAGCCATGCCGACGTGCGGTGGCTCCAGGCAGAGGGCGCCGCGGTGCCGGATTTGAACCGACGCGGCGCGTCTGTCGCTCTACGCCTGGCCAGAGGCGTAGACCGGGCCCGCGTGCCCGAGCCCGTCCTGCGCAGGACGCCCCTGCGGGGAGCCGCCCAGCTCGACCGCCTGCACGCGACGTTCCTGCGCATGAATGCCAGCGGCGTGATCTTCGTTGCCGCCCTAAACGGTTCGGCGCTGGGCCTGGGCGCGGAATTCGCCTGGGCCTGCGATCTGCGCGTCATGGCTGATGGCGAATTCTTCATCGGCCAGCCAGAAGTCCTCCTCGGCATTATGCCGGGCGGCGGCGGAAGTCAGCGGCTTACGCGGCTCATCGGCACCCACAAGTCACTGGTTGCGATCCTCGACGGTAAGCCGTTCACGCCCGCGCAGGCTCTGGCCAATGGAGCGGTTGACGACGTGGTGGCACCCGACGAGGTCGTAACGCGGGCGACCGAACTTGCCGACTACTTCGGCAAGCGGACCAAAGGGTCAGTCGAAGCCATCAAAAGGTCGGTGTACTTCGGCGGCTCGATGTCGTTGTCGGAGGGCCTACACGTCGAGCGCACCGAGTTTCTCCAGACCGATCAGTCCGAGGTTGGCCAGGAGCTAATGCTCCAATACCTCACGGATACTGCCTCCACCGACGAGTTGCCTCTCTACCGGCCGGAGATCTACGCGCAAGCCCTCGAATCGGGCCGGGTGCCCGGGGTGCGCTCGACGAACGGGGCGGTGAGCCGGTGATGAGCACTGCACAACCATTCGCCCGACACGACGTATCGTTCACTTCCGGCAAGAACACCTGTGCCGCATGGCTTTACCTGCCCGACGGTGTTACCCCGCCACCGGTGGTCATCCTCGGGCACGGCCTCGGTGCCACACGTGAGATGCGCTTGGACGCCTTCGCTCAGCGGTTCGCACAGGCCGGAATCGCCGCGTTGGCCTTCACCTACCGGCACTTCGGTGACAGCGGCGGCCAACCCCGCCAGCTGCTGTCGGTCAGGCGACAGCTCGCCGACTGGGATGCCGCCATCGCATGGGTGAAGAATCGCCCCAGCCTCGACGGCACCCGAATTGCTGTCTGGGGAAGCTCCTTTGGTGGCGGGCACTCGATCACGGTCGCCTCACGTCATCCAGAACTGAGAGCCGCGGTGGCGCAATGCCCATTCACAGACGGCCTAGCCTCAGCACTCGCGCTGGGTCCGATGGAGTCCATGAAGGTATTGCCGACGGTCGCACGAGATTTTGCATCCATGGTCTTCCGTAGGCCGCCAGCGATGATTCCGCTCGCGGGACCTCCCGGTTCGCTCGCCCTGATGAACGCCCCAGATGCGCTGCCCGGCTACGAGGCGCTGCTGCCACCCGAAACGACCTTCCGCAACGAGGTAGCGGCGCGGGTTGCTCCGGCCATCGCTACCTACCGGCCGGGGCGTGCGGCCAAGAAGATCACGTTCCCAATCCTCTTCTGCGTCAGCAACACCGACAGTGTCACACCATCCGCACATACTCTGCGATATGCGCACACCGCACCGCGGGGCGAGATCAAGCGCTACGACGCCGGCCATTTCGACTTCTACCTCGGAGAGCCTTTCGAGGCATTGGTACGCGACCAGGTCGAGTTTCTCTCCCGCCAACTGAAGCCGGCCGGCCACCAGGGTCGGCTGCGAGCGGCCCACACGAAAGGAACATCCGTATGACTTCCCTGCGCGACCCGCTGCCACTGCCCTGTGGCCAGGTGCTGCCCAATCGGATCATGAAGGCTGCGTTGAGCGAAGGGCTCGGCGACAAGCAGAACTCTCCCGACGAGCGTCTAGAACGCCTTTACACGAGCTGGAGCCAAGGGGGGTACGGTCTGATCGTCACCGGCAATGTGATGGTCGATCGCACGCAGCTCGGCGAACCGGGCAACGTCGTCATCGAGGACGAGCGCAACCTGGACGCATTGTCGCTATGGGCAAAGGCCACCAAGGACGCCGGCGTCCCCATCTGGGTGCAACTCAATCATCCAGGGCGCCAATCCAACCCGCTGGCACTCGGTCACATCCCGGTAGCGCCCAGCCCGGTGGCCCTCAATTTGCCCGGCGCAACCAAGCCGCGTGAGCTGACATCCGTTGAGATCGAAGACATCATTGAGCGTTTTGCGGCCGCCGCGGTGGTATGCGAGACGGCGGGTTTCGACGGTGTGCAGATACACGGTGCGCACGGATACCTGGTCGCGCAGTTCCTCTCGCCACTCTCAAACCAGCGCGACGATGAGTGGGGCGGTGACTCCGAACGGCGGATGCGCTTTGTGCTCGAAGTCGTGCGGCGCATCCGCGCGCGAGTCTCGCCGGGCTTCGCGGTGGGCATCAAACTGAACTCGGCCGACTTCCAGCGCGGCGGCTTCACCGAGGATGAATCCCGCTCCGTGGTGGCGGCATTGGCGAGTGAGGGCATCGATCTGATCGAGGTCAGCGGCGGCAGCTACGAGCAGCCCGCCATGATGGGCAAGACCGCCGATAGCACCCGAGCGCGCGAGGCTTACTTCTTGGAGTACGCCCGAACGGTGCGCAGCCTTGCCGGCGACATCCCGCTGGCGGTCACGGGTGGCTTCCGTTCCCGTGCCGCGATGCACGAAGCGTTGAATGCCGGTGAATGTGACGTGATCGGACTTGGCCGTCCCACCGCAACAACCACGGACGCAGCAAATGTGGTACTCGCGGGGCGCGTCGAAACTCTCGCCTCACACCAGGTGCGGACCGGAATGCGCGGTTTCCTAGGCAAGTTCGTCGACCTCAAATCACTCGACGGGATTCTCGAACTCTCCTGGCACACGGACCAATTGCACCGCATCGGCGCGGGGCTATCACCCGACCTCAATCGCGGTCGCATCGCCACCACGCTCGCGATGCTCCGCCGCAACGGCACCGTGTCATTCGCGCGCAAGCGTGGTCTTTGAGGTGAAGCGGTATTCACTGTCGGGCAAGGTCGCCTTCATCACCGGGGCGGGTCGCGGGCTGGGTGCGGCCACCGCCAGTGCACTGACTCGGCGCGGGGCACGGGTGGTGATCGCTGATATTGACTTGTGTACAGCGCAGTCGGTTGCGGAGACCCTCCCGAGGGGCCATTGTCTGGCGCTGCAATGCGACGTCACCGACCTCGCGTCGGTCCAAAAATCCGTTCGTTTGACGCTCGAGCGGTTCGGGCGCATCGATGTCGTGATCGCCAACGCGGGCGTGCTTGGTCGTGGGGGCACCATTCGCGCCCTACACCCCGATCAGGTGGCTCAGGTTCTGGCCGTCAACGTGGACGGAGTCGTCAACACCGTGTCGGCCACGATGGAGTCGGTGATCGGTAGCCGCGGACAGATCGTCGTGGTGAGTTCGGTGTTTGCGTATATCAACGGGGCGGGCGCCATCCCGTATGCGATGAGCAAGGCCGCAGTGGAGCAGCTCGGCCGGGGCCTCGGCGTCGAGTTGGCGAGTCATGGAGCGTCGGCGATGACGGCGTACTTCTCGCTCATCGAGACCGACATGATCCGTCAGGGTGTGGACGCGGATCCCCACGTACTGGCCCTGCTCTCAGCGATGCCCAAATTCATACTCAAGCGCATTCAGCCGCAGACTGCAGCCGCCGCGATCGCCGACGGGCTGGAACGGAGGCGGCCTTCCGTTACCGTCCCCGGCCGCTGGCGACCCGTCGCGGCGCTTCGAGGAGTGGCGGGCCCGATCGTCGACGCCAGACTCGCGCGCGATACCGGCGTGCGGCGAGCCCTAGCCGAATTCGAACGCCCCTAGTCGTCGTGACCTTGTTGATGCCATCAACACCTGTCGCGTATCCGCAGGTCGTTTCGCGTGCTTTCGCGTCGTTTCGCGTCGTAGGTGACAGCATTTCTCCAGGTCAGCGCGATTTCTGCGCTGGGTTCGATTCCCGGCAGCTCCACAACAGAACAAGCAGGTCAGGGTGTATTTTCGCCCTGGCCTGCTTCCCTTTTGGGCACATTTTGGGCACACCCTGAAACAAGGTCATCCATCTTGTCGGCCACGTCGTCAAGGTCATCGGGGAACAGGTGCCCGTACTGATCGAGGGTCATAGTGGCCGTCTTGTGGCCTAGCTGGGACTGCACCGTCTTGACGTGATGGCGGCGTCACCGTATTAATTGGTACTCAAGCAGATACGCAAAGACCGAGTCAATCCGATCGTCAGTTCGGCGTGGCCGAGCATAACGCCCACCAGCGTGACGAGGACGAAGCACAACGTCGCACGCAGTTTCATAGCACGGGCCTTCCTCGCCGTTTCCTTGGCAGGTCGCCTGCCGCCTAATCGCGTCCCAGATCGGGGTTCGATGTCCCGACCAGCGGAAACTCAGGCGGGACGGCGGGTGAGCTTGCGCCAGACCCAACTCGAGGGCACGTGCCGTCCGTGCACGACGTACTCTCGGGTGGCGTCGACCAGGAGCGTGGCGTCGAGCAGGCGACGCGCGGACGGCCAGCCGACGAGCAGCAGCTCGTCGTCCGGGGCCAGCACGACGTCGTCGTCCGGGGCGACCTCGACGTCTGCGCCGTTGTCACCCCCGGCGGCACTGGCGAGCAGCAGCGGGACCGCGTGCAGAGGCTCGTCGCGGTCGTCCGGGTTGCGCAGCAGGTCCCCCAGGCGTGCCCCGCCCTCGGCGAGCCACGCCTGCAGCGCGGGGGCCTCCGTCGCCGTCAGCCGCACTTTCCACACCGCCTGCAGGTGCTCGCCGCACAGCTGCGTCAGGCGGCCGACGACGGCGGCGGCCCAGGCGTCTTCGCGCCGCGGCACCTCCTGCAGGAACCGCCACATCAGGGGCGTGGACAGTTGCACGTACACCTCATGTGCGACGACGTCCGCGGGGACGAGCATCGAGTCGACCTCGACAGCTGCGAACAGCGGCGCACTGGCCGCCTTGTTCTGCCGGGCCGCGACGAACAGCGTCGGGTTGGCCCGCCGGGCCGCAGCGATCAGCGAGAGGTTGGTGGTGTCGTTGTCCGTGCCGGCGACGAACCCGGCGGCGCGTTCGATCCCGGCGCGGGCCAGCACCCCCGGTTCGTAGCCGTACCCGACGATGGCGTCCGGGTGGTGCTCGGCCACGTCCGAGGGCTCCACCACGGTAACGTCGAGACCCTCCGCCCGCAGGTCCTGAGTAACCTCGCACCCGAAGCGGCCGTATCCGCAGATCACCCAGTGCCCGTGCGACGGCGGGGATCCCCGGGGTGGCAACGGAGCGCCGGGCCCGCTCTCCAGCCAGGTCATGAGCTGGTAGGACGCGGGGGCGCGCAGCGCGATGCGGAGGTGGTCGCCAAACCGGTCGAACGGGTTGACGACCGTGGGCGTGCCGAAGGCGCGCATCCGCTCGGTCGTGGTCGGCGAGACCGCCCGGGTGATCACGGGGAGTTCCGGCCGCAGCAGCGCGGCCGCCTGTACGACGGCGAGGTTGGCCTCGTCGTCGTCGGTCAGCGCGAGCACCCCCTCGCAGGAAGGGAGGTCCAGGCCCGCGACGGCGAGGTGCCCGGGGTCGCCAGCGTCTGCGACGAGGCCGGGCACGTCCGCGTGGTAGGAGTCGAGGTCGAGGTCGTCGATGCGCCCGTCGTCCCGGTCGATCACCACGAAGCGCCGGCCCAGCGCGTCCAGTGAGCGGGCGAGGAGCTCGCCGGTGCGCCCGTAGCCGACGATGAGCAGGAACGGTTCGCGCATCCGCTCGACCTTGCGCGTGAAGTGCTGCAGAGCCAGCGCCTGCCGGAAGCCGCGTTCCTGCAGCAGGGCCAGAAGCGACCCGATGGCGTACGCCCAGCCCACCACCGTGAGGTAGATCGAGATCGTCAACCACATCCGCTGGTTGTAGGTGAACGCGTACGGGATCTCGCCGAAGCCGATCGTGGAGGCGGTAAAGCTCATGACATAGAAGGCGTCGAAGAAGCCCATGCGCCACGGGCGACCCTCCGCATCCTGGCCGGGGATCAGCGTGAGACCCAGGGTGCTGATTGCGAAGATCACGATCAGGACGATCAGCGGCACCCGCATCCGGCGCATGACCAAAAAGATTGTGGCCGAGGCCTTCCTGGAGGTGGACATCGGCACCCGCCAGCGCGGCGGGCGGCGCACCGGCTCGGTGGCGAACAACCGGTACCAGAACAGCAGCAGCGGGTTGCTCACGGCTGATTCCCCTAACGGCGCTGAAACGATACGGTCTCGACCACCAACAGCACCACCGACACGATGTTCGCCATCAGCGCGCCGCCGGACAGGGAGACCACGCTGGCGGTCGCCTCCCGGGTCAGCCCCTCGGCGGCGACGTAGGAGGCGAATCCCCAGACGAGCGCTGCGGCAATCAGCTGGAGGTCGGCGACCAGGCTCGTGGCCAGGTGCACGGCCCCGATCTGCGTGCGGTCACCGAACTTGAGCACGGTCGCGATGAGGTTTACGACCACCGCCGAGTAGAGCTCGTAGCTGTTGTGCAGCGCGGGGTCGCCGATGTCGCCGATGAAGAAGCCAAAGTTCAGCGTGGCGGCGAGCAGCACAAAGAATCCGAAGACGACCTTCTCGAGGTTCATTCGCCCTCCCATCACCCCGAACGATCTTCTACACCGCGCCGCGCCAAACTTAACGAAGGCAACGTCACAGCGCGCATGTTTGGGCAAGCCGCCGATGCCGAGGTTGTTCACGCACAGGGGGTACGGGGACTCACGGTTTCTGGTTCGACGAACGGCGGACCCCGTCCACGTGTCCACGCCACCATGCGGATTCTGCACGTTTGATCACCTCGGTGCCGAGGTCGCCACGCGTCATTTCCAGCTGCGGCGCGACCACAGCATGGGTCGGGTCGACCACCACCGAACCGCGTCCAGAGGTTTGGCGGATCCGGCGGCTGTACAGGTTCTTCTGCGGATCCTTCTCGAACGCCTCGAGGGTCACTGCGTCCACACCCGGCGCGCCCCGATTGGCTATAGGCCTCCCATACTTCCCACTTCGAAATGACAAACGGCTTGCCTGACGACTTCAGCTCGTCCATGCGACTCCGCCCGAAGGCCACGCTCCCGGTTGATTGATCGAACACCACCACTGATGACCCGGCCCCTTGGCACCACCAGTTACGACCCTCAACAGCGGCCCCCGATCCACCGGGACTGCGCACCGTCTTTCCAATCCCCACCTGACGCATCACGTGCGCCTTTTCCACATCGCTCACCACGACGGTCTTCAGCCAACGGTTGGTCGAGGAAGGCGGGAAAGCCCGCAAGTGAGGTATCGCCGATGCCGAAGTAGTCGACGGCTGTTCGCCCGACCAACAAGCAGACCCAGATCGCCGGGATACTGCTACGCGCGGCGACCGACGGGATCCTGTTCGCAAGCCGATCCCTCAACGGACTCCACCACCATTACCGCGCTGCAGGTCGCACCATCATGTCGAGCACGCCGTCATCACGCCGACGAACTACCTCATGCCTCCTGTGCATCGAAAGTGATGCCATCGTCGGCAACTGGGGAGCGATCCGTAGGGGCGTTCGCGCACCGGCGAAAGAGGATTCCGTCGGAACCGCCGAGATGTGCCCGCGCGGGTTCGAAACCGTCACGCCGCTGAACCGGTGCAGCGCATCACGCAACAGCTCCGGCCGGTGATTCCACCACACCAAAGAAACGTCGTCGCCCTCGATGTGCAACCAGCCCTTCGTCGTCGACCGGCGCGGTGACGCGGGGCGACCGATTCCATCCGTTGGGCCATCCCGACCTGTTCGCCGATTGCGGTGTAACCGAATGGACCCGAACCGATCTCACCGGCGATCACCTGACCGGAGTTCAGGCCCACCCGCAACTGCAGCGCCACACCGTCCCGCGCTCGGACGTCGGAACCAAGCCGCTTGGCCTCCTCTCGAACGCCCAGGGCCGCCAGGCAGGCGCGAACAGCATGGTCCTCCAGCGCGGTCGGTGCCCCGAACACCGCCATGATGCCGTCGCCGGTGAACTTGTCCACCGTTCCGCCGTAACGCTGCACCACCGCCGCGCAGCGATCGGCCAGCTCGGCCATGATCTCCCGCAGCCGCTCCGCGCCCACAACGGCAGCGATGTCCATCGAATGGACGACATCGGCGAACAGCACCGTCACCTGCTTGTACTCCGCCGATCGAGTGGCGTGGGTGAGCGGTGCACCGCACTCGTTACAGAACTTGGAGGTCGGTGGCAGTTCGGTGCCACACGACCCACACAACAGCCCCGTCGCGGTCAGTCCACCGCCACCATCCCCGCTGGGGTCCACGTCAGTATCGTTTCACCGCTGGTCAGCGATGTCCGTCATATCGCCGTGCGGCATCCGATACGAAGTGTTGCGACCCTCGGTATGTCGTCTGTTTAGCGACAAGGTGGGGCTTTCGGCGTCTTGTGGGCTTACGGCCCGTACTCCCACGAGCCCGCGCCGTCAGGACCGGTCACGCAGAACATCGACCGTCCATTCGGTGCTATCGCTTCGACGGAGCCGTCGCCGTCGCACCAGCCGCCGTGTGGCTGCGCGGCAGGCTTCTGGAGGTAGCCATACGGGCCTTCATGCCACTGCCCGTTTTCGCAGGACCCGCACGGCGATTGGCCCGCTCACGGGTAGCAGCCCTGGCATCAACCCGTTGTTTTCGAGTGCCCCCTCGCGAGGATGCGAGCGAACGGCAGCAGCATCAGGAAGTCGACAATCAAGACGACGGTGATCATCACGATGACCTTCGCGTCATCGAAGTTCTGCCCGGCGACCACGAATGCAGCGGCGGCGTTTCTCTGTGCGGTCCCCAATGCCAGCACCCCCCGAGTGCTCGTTGCGGGTCCTCCAAGCAGCCATCCGATGCCGGCGCAGACCACCGTGTACACGACGGCGGCCAGGACGCCGAAGGTACCGAATACCGACAGGACACTCTTGAGGTGGCCAGCCAGGGTCAACACCACCACGAGGATCATGCTGATGTTGGAGATCCACCCAACCGTGGGTCGGATGCGGCCTGCCGCGCCTGGGCGGCGGGCCCGCACCAGGAGACCCACGGCCAGCGGGATGAGCATCAACACGATGAGCGACCGCGCGATCTTCACCGGGTTGACCGTGATTCCCTCGAGGAAGAACGGCAGAGCCAGGGGCAGGTAGCCCACGGTGACGACCATCAGCAGCACCATCAGGCCCACAGCGAAGGCCAGATCGGCCTTGGCGAACTCCGCGAGCTTGATCAGAAACGGCGCGCCCGCCGCCAGCCCGCACAGCAGCAGGCCGATCCCCAGCGGCTCGTCGAGACCGAGCACCCGCCAGAGCCCGAGCGCTACCAGGGGCGCGAGGACGAAGTTCGCCGCGAGGGACAGCACGACCAGCCGGGCATTCTTGAGCGGGGCCAGGATCTGGCCGACGGTCAGACTCAGGCCAACACCCAGCGTGCTCGACACCACGAAGACGACGACGGCCACGCTCGAGCCCCGGATCAGCAGGTCGGTCAACGCCATCGTTGCCGCCTTTCGTCACTTCTTTGCGTAGGGGTCAGTCGGCCAGCGCCACGCTGGCCGCGCGGTCCGCAGCACGGCGGTGTGTGGCATGGAGGCCCCGGAGCCTACAGTGCGCTCCAGCGGTCGGGTGATAACTTTCGATCATCACCGACTCAGCGGGGGCAGAAGCCATGCAGACAGCCCAGAACACGATTCTGGTGACGGGTGGCGGGTCGGGGATCGGTCGTGGCCTGGCTGAGTCGTTTCATCGTCTGGGCAACCAGGTGATCATCGCTGGCCGCCGCCGCGAGCAACTGGAGAGCGTGGCAGCGGCCAATCCCGGAATGCAATTGCTGACCTTGGATCAGAGCGATGCGGCAGACATCGAGCGTTTCGCCACGGAGGCGACACAACGCCACCCGAAACTCAACGTTCTAATCAACAACGCGGGTATCCAACACAGCGAGGACCTCACCGCTGGCCGTGTCGCCGAAGCGGAGGCCATGATCATCACGAACCTACTTGGTCCCATACGCCTCACTGCTGCGTTGCTGCCGCGCCTGCTCGCTCAGCCCCGTTCGACCGTTCTGAACGTCACCTCGGCGTTGGCCTTCCTGCCCAAGGCGCAGGTGCCAACCTATTGCGCCACCAAGGCCGCGCTGCACTCCTACACCCAATCGCTGCGGTTTCAACTGCGGCACACGGCGGTTCAGGTGATCGAGATCATCCCGCCGGGGGTCCAGACTGGCCTGCGCGACGAGCGAGTCAACGAACCCGACGCCATGCCCCTCGATGAATACATCGCCGAGACCATGGCGCTGCTGACCGAGCAGCCCGAGGCGACCGAGATTGTCGTGGACGCCACGAAACCGCTCCGGTTCGCCGAACGCGACGGCGTGTACGAGCAGCGCTATACCGACTTCAACACGTCACGCTCGCCCTGACAGGCGTCCGCGCTGCGTCGCAGCGGTACGCCACACCAGACATTGTCCACGTGGCCGCAAGGACTACGAAATAGCCGAAGTCGCGAGGCGGTCATCGACGGTAGGTTCGATGTTCGTGCGTTCTAAGAGAGCGGAGAGCGGTCGTGCCTGAATCGGATGACCCAATGGCGGCAGTGCGCCGATATATCGATGCCTTCAACAACGGTGACGAGAAGGCGATGGCAGCAGCGTGCGCTGACCCGCCCGATGCTTTCCCTTCGTGGGCTATTTGTGGGCTGGCACCATTGCGGACATGGATGCGTGTTCTGAGCCGGGTCTCAAGGACCCGTTCGAAGCGGCGATTGACGACGCGCTGAGTTCCTTGCCGGCCGATCTCCGTGCGGCGATGAGCAACGTCGAGATCGTCGTCGAGGACGAGCCTCCCGACGGGCAGCCGCTGCTCGGCCTGTACCGCGGCGTACCGCTGCCGCGAAGGAGCAGCACGTACAGCGGAGTGCTTCCCGACAAGATCAGCATCTTCCGCGTGCCGATCACGCGACTCGCTGCGGGCGACGCCGATCGTCTAGGCCGCGAGGTCAGACACGTCGTGCTCCACGAGATCGCGCATCACTTCGGGATCAGCGACGAGCGGCTGATCGAGCTCGATCGCTACTGACGTGGTGCTGACGCGCTCGACGTGTTCGAGCGGGCCGACAAGTCCGGTGAGCGCATCACGCTCGGCATGGTGGAACGTCGTCTCGCCGAACTGGCCGGCCACCCGCGCGGCAGCCGAACGTCACTCGACCATTTCGGCGGTGAGAAGGCTCACAGCAGTCTATAAGTGAATCTGAACGCCTGACCCTCCGTACCGATCGGGCTCAGCAGCATGTCGCCCTGAGCGTTCCCGAAAGCTCCGGTGCCGCCGGTGATAGCAAGGACCGAGTCACCTGTGTCGTAGAACGGACCCTCGACAGTAATCTGCCCAGATGCCAACGAAAGCGTCCAGAAGCACTCCCACGCTTTGCCTGGAACGGTACGAACACACGTACCCTGGTCGCTGCCGACGCGATTTCTGTCTTCCGCGTCGAACACCTCGTTTGCGAAGGTAAGAATGTCACCGGCGCTGTCTCCGCTAGCGCCGGTGTCAGTGACCGCATCGGTGGTGGCGTGCTCCGTCACTATCAATTCTTGCGGTGCAGCGGTGGCCCGGCCAGCGGCCACAAGATCACCCGCCACGATCGCAACGACGGCGAGCAGGCCGAAGGACAGCAGCTTCCCTGATTTCTGCATTGCTTTCCTTCTTCGAGAACCTCCGGGTGCCGCAAACGTTGTACGGGCTTGAGTGCCAGCGTGACGAACTAATGCCGCGCCTTGCTGAGCCGCGCAGGCGAGTTCGGCGTCGTCAGCCTGAACTGGATGCCTACTGGGATGCGACATGATCTCTCCTTTAGACCGGAGGGTTTGGCATCAACTGGCCTAGGCCAGTTGATGCCTTTGTGTGCGCTGGACCACACAGATTTGCATCTTTACAGATAGTCGACCACTAGGATCTGACTTCACAGTTCGTCTATTGCTGTAACCGTCAGACCGCGTACTAGCAGCGGCAGTGCCGATTAATGCGGCGACGCGGGTGCGGTCCCGTAAGCATCGCGGGTTGGGGTCACCGGACACACGTGTATTGAGACGAACTTCCGCGAGTCGCAGATGTGGTCTGTTTCGAGACAGCCAAGGCGGGGCGTGGTGAGATCGCGCCTCTGACGGGGATCAGGATTCGGTGTTGCGGTATTCGACGAGAGTTCCGGCGAGGAGTGCTTTAAGTGCGCGCACAGTGGTTTGATAATCGCTCTGAGGGGCCATCGTGGGGTATTCGCTGAGGCCGCGGATGACGGTGAGGATGGCGGTGGTCGCGCTGTCGGTGTCGATGCCATGCGCCAGTGTGCCCTCGCCGTGGGCCTGTTCCACGATGTCAGTAATGACGTTGCGTAGCGCCGCGAGCAGTGTGGGGACTGAATCGGGGTAGTCGCGGTGTTGAGCGCATTCAGCTCGGAAGGTGCGGTCGAACACCGCCGCGTGCGGGTAGTCCGTGTTGAGCCGCTCGCACTCGTCGAACACTGCGAGGATTTGGGCAAGCGTGCTGCCGGCGCTGGCAGCTGCGGCGTTCAGGCGGGGGCCGGCAATGGTCAGGCGTTAGCGCCGTCAGCGGGATCTTGCCAAGGCCCGGCGCGATGTCGCGCTTGAGGAACCGGCGATATTCGTCGAGGGTCTTGCGCTCGCATCCGGTCAGGTGCTCGATATGGTGCTTGATCCACTCCTCGACAGTCATGCTGCTGCCGTTGGCTGCCCGCGGAGTGGGCGTCAAGTCGTAGGCCTCCAGCGCCTTGGCCGGGCCGATCAGGTCGACGAGGTCACGGAACCGCTGGCCGTGTTCGGCGGTCTCGAACGACAGCGACCGCTGGCGTCCGTCATGCCGGAACAGCACCTCCCAAAACGCCGAACCGTCTTTGCGGGTGCGCGGCCGCATACTCGCCATGGAGCCTCAATTTACGTCCATGGTGTTGGATTCCTGTTGGATAGCTGTTCTGAGAGGTTCTCGCATCCTGTGAGCTGCAGTTATTGGTGGAGCTGCCGGGAATCGAACCCGGGTCCTACGGCATTCCCTCGAGGCTTCTCCGTGCGCAGTCCGCTATGCCTCTACTCGGATCTCCTGATCACGCAAACAAGTCAGGATGACGATCCCAGTCGCTGTTTGGTGTCCCCGTACATCCCGCGACCGGACGTATGGGTTTGTCCCTCTAGCTGATGCCAGGGTCCGGGCCGAGGGCGCTCCCGGTCTGACAGACACGCAGTCGCTTAGGCAGCGAGTGCGTAGTCGCGCTGATTGGAATCGGCGCTTAATTGGTTGCAACGACGCTTACGGTGGTCTCTTGCCTGCACCGGCACGCTTCCCTTGATTCGATGCGCGAAGTCGAAACCGTTCAGCCCCTCGCATCCCTACCGACTTTCGGCAGGACATTTCATTCTACCGTCGCGAACAACAATGACCAGGGATTAAAAAGTCCCAGCTAGATCACGTAATTGAGGTGCTCGACGATCCGCTTGCCGACGGCCTCGTCTCCGTCGTAGCTGATCGCGTCGTGGTCGACGGCCGTCCGGCCGCCGGCCAGCCGGGTGAACAGCAGGCCGTCGAGCGTGATCGTCGCTGTCGGTTCGGCGCCCTCGAAATCCTCGACCACCTTCGCCCGCTGATCGACGGACACATTGATCGTGCGCGACAGCGGGCCCGTCAGCTCGAGACGTACCCGCGATCCTTCGGGCGCCCCGCCCAGCTTGCCCACGACGAAGCCCATGCTCGCCGCGATCTCGTCGAGCGCCATTCGGGAATCGGCCCCGTCGAAGCCGACATCCCCCGACGGCCGCCCGACCGCGTCACGGATGTCGTTCTCGTGCATCCAGCAGTCGAAGATCCGCACGCGCATGAACCTGCCGTAGCTGTCCGGCCCCGCCGGGGTGGCGGTCAGCTCGTGCCACTGGCGCTCCCCCATCGCGGACAGCGCCTCGCGGCGCTTGGCCGTCGTCGCGCGGAAGCGCTCCAGCAGATCCGCGTGTGAGAGGCCGCGCAGCTTGCGCACCCACCGCTCGTTCAGCACGCCGATGTCGTTGCGCACATGCTTGAGCGTCGATACGTCGATGTCGGCTTCCGGAGTGCCGGCACCCTGCAGCATCGACTCGGTGCCGATCACGTGCGCGACGACGTCGTGCACGGTCCAGCCGGGCAGCGACGTCGACTGGTTCCACTCGGCGTCAGGCAGGTCATCGATGACCCGGTCAATTGCGTCCCAGCTGGCGAAGAGTCCGCTCAGCACGTCGGATTTGTCGAGCCGGGTCACCGGGCGCGAGGGGCTGCTCACGGGCCGACGGTACCGCTCGCGGCGTCGCGAGCGACCGCAAATTACCGCTAATCCCCGGTGTGTTGGCGTGCAGCACACGGTCGGTCGTCCGAATTGGAGGTCGGTGATCGGCACCGCCCGGCCGAAGAGGTGGCCCTGCGCCAGACGGCAGCCGGCAGTGAACACCGTGTCGGCCTGCGCCGTCGACTCGATGCCCTCGGCGATCACGTCGATGCCCAGCGAGTCGCACAGTCGGACGACCGAGCGATACAGCGTTTCGATCCGATCCGGCTCGGGGCCGACCGCCAGACCGCGGTCGAGCTTGATGATCTGCACGGGCAACGCGTGCAGATAGGTCAGCGAGCTGTAGCCCGCGCCGAAGTCGTCCAGCGCCACCTTGACACCCATCGCGTTGAGCCTTGCGATCTGCGCGGCTGCGTCGGCGAGATCGACGACCGGCACCGTCTCGGTGATCTCCAAAACGAGTTGGCTCGGCGTCAAGCCACATCGCTCCATCGTCCGGCGGACCTGCCGCTCGAATTCCGGGCTGCCCAGCCGCGCCGCGCCGATGTTGACGTGCAGGACCAGGTCGACGCCGGCGGACTGGAGCTCGCTGCACGCGAGATCCAACACCATGGCGTCGAGAGCGGCGCCAAGACCAGCGGCTTCCGCCGCGGCGACGAATGCGTCGGGCTGGATGTCGGTTCCGTTGGGCGCGGTCCACCGCGCCAGTGCCTCAACCGCGACGGGCGTGGTGTCGGGAAGGCGCACCACCGGCTGGTACGCCAGGCTGAAGCCGACCGGTATGCCGCCCTTGGCCTTTCGAAGCGCGGTCGGAAAGTCCGTCGAGACGCCGAGCGACGGCCGATAGATCACCGCGGTGTCCTTGCCCACCCGCTTACCCGCGTACATCGAGACATCGGCCTGCCTGAGCAGGTCGTCGGATGTGGGGGTGGTTTCGCCGACTTCGGGACGAACCAGGCCCATGCTGGCACGAACGCGGATCGAGGAACCGTGTATCGCGAACGGGTCGCGAAGTGCCACCCGGATCCGGTCCGCGACGACCTCGGGCGCCTCGAGTTCACCGTCGATCAAGATCGCGAACTCATCGCCACCGATGCGGGCCAGCGTGTCCGGTTTGCCGATGCACCGCTGCAGGCGCTCGCCCACCGCACAGAGCAGTTCGTCGCCCCCAGCATGGCCGAAGCGGTCGTTGACCTCCTTGAAGTCGTCGAGGTCGACGAAGATCAACACAAACGGTCCGGAGCGGATCGCGTCATCGAGACGCTGCCCGAACAACAGCCGATTGGGCAGTCCAGTCAGCGAGTCATGGTGTACCTGATGCGCGAGGCGGCCCTGCGCGTCGTATAGGCGTTGCGTCAGCTGCCTATGTGAGCGCGTGGCGATCATCTGCCGAAGGGCAACCAAAAAGACCAGCAGAACCGCGGCGCTCAGCTCGAACGCATTCAGCCGCTTTTCGATATAGATATGGAAGGAATACAGCACCGCCATTCCGAGGAACCCGACGTAGGGCAACGTGAGCTGCACCCAATCGACAGCTTCTCGTGCGCGTCTGGAAGCCGGGTACGGCGGCAGGTCCAGCACGGCGTACGCGATCAGCAGCTGGCCGAGAACGAATCCGATGCTTCCCCAGAGTTGGCCGCCCTCCAAGCCGACCGTTCGTAGATAGGTCACGATCCGGTCCGACGAGGCGATGGTGACCACACCACAGGTCACCAGCAGGTAATTCGTCCGATACGCGCGGTCCTGGCGATAGGTGATCGCGGTGAGCACGGCCGTCACCACAACGACGAGTTCGAGCAGCGCATAGAAGACGAGCACGGCGGTGTTGGCCGACCGGGGCAGGACTGCGCCGGACCTGTCGCCGAAACCGGAAATCTCCACCAACAGCAAGAACGTTATGGCCGCGACCAGTCCGTCGAAGACCGTGATGAGGCGGGAGCCCCGGCTCGGACCGTCGCGTCCTTCGGACATGGCGCCGCTGGAGCGCACCACAAGGACAGCGATGACGAGGGTAAGCAACGGGGGGATGAAATACGCGGCCACGGCAAGGGGTGGTGCCGTGCCGAGGGCGCCGACGCGGCCCGCATACCAGAGAAGGTCACCGACCAGCGAACTCACGAAGGCCGCGACGACCACGAGCCGCCACGCCGTCGCCGGACCCTGTGTCCGGCGCACGACCACCAGGGCGCACACGATGGCCCCCAGGCCGGTGATCGCCTGGAGCGCCGTGAATACCCACTGGGCCGTCTGCTCGCCCCAAAGGGCCAGCGCATTCAAACACAGCAACGCCAGGACGGCGGCAAACAGACCAACCCGAAATTGGCCGCCCGTGACCCTCACCCGACCTCTTTCTCTCGCGCTGCCTGGCAACAGCTGTCTGCCATGATGCCTTATCCGGAGGCCGTGACGAACCACCTGCCGGCATACCGGGCAAATCTTCGAGCAAACTCCACGAATGCCCGGTCGCCGCTGCGGGGCGCGACCCGCCGCAGCCGGGTAGCGTCCCCGTCGTGTGGGGCGCGGTGCTGGTGATGGCGTTGGCGGCGATGGCGACCCGTTGCGAATCGGGATCACCGCCCTCATCGTTTCGCGTCCACGGGCTGTGCTCCAGTTGCTCGCGTTCTCCGAGGACCCCGACCGCATTCTCGCGGCTGTCTACGCGCGCGGGCGACGCGATGCAGGGTGGATCGCTGTGGGTGGCGTTCGTCGCAGGTGCCTGGCTCGCGACGCCGCTGCAGTACGTCGCCGCGCTCGCCGCGATACTCGCCTCGGGAACCTCTGCAGGCACGCAGGTCGTCGCAGTGGTCGCCTACCACGTGGTGGCGCTGGCGTTCGCCGAGATCCCGCTCGTCAGTCAGCTGGTCGCACCGGAGAAAACCCAAACGGTCATGCTGCGCGTGCACGACTGGGTACTCCCCGCCGTCGGCAGCTCATCGCCGTCATCATCGCCGTCGTGGCCATCATCCTGGTGATCAACGGCATAGGCAGCCTGTGAGCCGCGTTCCTAGCGGTCCAATCGGGTGAATTGACCGCGGCGATACCGTTCGACGCACGCCGCGACCAGGGTCTAGCCCGCGGCGATCATCGCGACAGCGGCCAGCGCCAGCACCATGCCGATCGCCTGCCAGCGGGTGACCCGTTCCCTCAGCACCACGATGGCGAGCAGCACCGTCGCGGCCGGATAAAGCGACATCAGCACGCCTGCCAGCGACAGCAGGGACGCATGCAGTGCCAACAGCATCGCGATGTTGGCCGCGACGTCCAGGACCGCTGCCAGCAACGCCAGCCGCATCGGCGTTCCGGTCGGTATCCGGACATTCCCCGTCACGGCCGCGATGGCGAGCACCAGCAGGCTGGCCGCCAGCCGCGCAAACACCAACGGCCAGAGCTCGGCTTCGGGGGGCGCCTGCGCGATCAACGCGAAGTTCAGCCCGAACGCCACGCCGGCGCCCACTGTCAGCCAGGCCACCTTCTTCGTGAACCGGTGCGGGGTGACATCCTCGTCGGTCGCCTCCCGGCTGACCAGGACCACGGCGGCCAGCGCGAGCACGACGCCGACGCCCGCGACCGCTCCTGGCCGCTCCCCCAGCGCGAGACCCACGCCGACCGGGATCCCGGCGACCAGGATCGCCGTCAACGGCGAGACCACCGAGATCGGGCCCGCGCCCAACGCGGCGTAGAACCACCAGATTCCGAACGCCTGCGAGATGCCGCACAGTCCACCCCAGAACATCGCCCCGTGCGAGATGTCCCCGCCGACGATCAGCGCCAGTACGAGCAGCAGCACCAGTGCGACCGGGTAGGACACCAGCACCACGCGCAACGCCGCCACACGCCGCGACGCGATCCCGCCGACGAAATCGCTGATACCGTAGCCGACCGCCGAAGCCAGCGCGAAAGCGATCCCGATCAGGTCATGCCCTTGGCGCGTCTACCCAGTTCGCGGGTCACCTCGCGTTGCGCGTCGCGGCGCGCCATGTCCTGGCGCTTGTCATGGGCCTGTTTACCGCGGGCCAGTGCGAGCTCCACCTTCACCTTGCCGTCGGAGAAGTAAAGGGACAGCGGCACCAGCGTCAGATTGCCGTCCCGAATTTTACCGACCAACATGTCAATCTGCTTGCGGTGCAACAACAATTTGCGGTTGCGCCGCGGTGTGTGGTTGGTCCAGCTGCCGTGGTGGTATTCCGGGATGTGCAGGTTGCGCAACCAGATCTCGCCGTCGTCGACGGTGGCGAACGCATCGGCCAACGAAGCCTGACCGTCCCGCAGGCTCTTCACCTCCGTGCCCATCAGCGCAACCCCGGCCTCGAACGTCTCGAGGATCGAATAGTTGTGCCGCGCCTTGCGATTGGTCGCGACCACCCGGTTGTTGCTGGACCTCGTCGGGTCGGCTTTCTTGGCCACGGCTATCTACGGACGTAGAGGCGCAAGGTCGCGTAAGCCGTGGCGCCGGCCATCGCGACACCGACGACTAGCAGGATCGGCGCAATATAGAGGATGTCGGCATAATCCACCCTCGCAATGAGATTGGCTTCATAGAATTGATTGAGCGCGTTCTCCAGGAACAGCGCACGCACGATGATCAAGCCGATGATCGAGATGGCCACGCCGATGAACGCGGCAAGACAGGCTTCCACCAAGAACGGCAGCTGCGTATACCATCGGCTTGCGCCGACCAACCGCATGATGCCCACCTCGGTTCGACGGGTGTATGCCGCGACTTGAACCATGTTGGCTATCAACAGCACCGCACCGACCGCCTGCACGAGCGCCACCGCGAAGGCGGCATTCGACAGCCCGTCGAGCACCGCGAACAGCCGGTCGATCAGGTCCTTCTGGTTGAGCACATTCAGTACGCCCGGCTGGCCCGCTATCGAATCGTCAAAGTCTTTGTGCTGCTCGGGATTGTCCAGTTTGACGACGAACGATGCCGGAAACGCATCCTTGCCCGCGACATCCTTGTACTGCGGGAACTTCTTGATCGCGTCGTTGTAGGCGTCGTCGCGGTTGAGGAACCGCACGGAGCGGACGTCGTCACGATCCTCGATCTTCTGCCGCAGCCCCTTGCACGGATCGGCGTCGCAGGTCGGGTCGTTGGCCGAGACGTCGTTGGTCAAGAACACCTGGCTCTCGACCCGGTCCAGGTAGATGGCGCGGGAGTTGTCGGCGAGCCGCACCACCAGCAGACCGCCGCCGAACAAGCCGATGGAGATCGCGGTGGTCAGGATCATCGCGATCGTCATGGTGACGTTGCGACGAAGGCCGGTCCAGACCTCGTTGAGCAGGAAGCCGAAGCGCACTAGCGATCCATTCCGTAGATGCCGCGCTGCTCGTCGCGGACGAGCCTGCCCAGGCTGAGCTCGACCACGCGCTGGCGCATCGAGTCGACGATGTGATGGTCGTGGGTGGCCATCAGCACCGTCGTCCCGGTGCGGTTGATGCGCTCGAGCAGATCCATGATGTCCTTGCTGGTTTCGGGATCAAGGTTTCCCGTCGGCTCGTCGGCCAGAAGCACCAGCGGGCGGTTCACGAAGGCGCGGGCGATCGCGACGCGCTGCTGCTCGCCGCCGGAAAGCTCGCCCGGTAGCCGGTTCGCCTTGCCCGACAGCCCGACCATCTCCAATACGTCGGGCACTACGCGGTTGATCACGTCGCGTCGCTTGCCGATCACCTCGAGGGCGAAGGCCACGTTCTCGAACACCGATTTCTGCTGGAGCAGCCGGAAGTCCTGGAAAACACAGCCGATGACCTGCCGCAGGCTCGGGACGTGACGGCCCGGCAGCTTGTTCACGTGAAACTTCGACACCCGCACGTCACCCTTGGTCGGCGAGTCCTCAGCGAGCAGCAGTCGCATGAACGTCGACTTGCCCGAACCGGACGGACCGATGAGAAAGACGAACTCACCCTTGTCGATCGTTAACGAGACATTGTCCAGCGCGGGACGCGCCGAGGACTTGTACAGCTTGCTGACGTTGTCGAGCGTGATCATCACGGGCTCGCCAGTGTAGCGGTGAGACACGGCAGGCTCCGTCGAGCTATCTCGGCAGCCTCGGGCGTGGCGGGCACCGTCCCCGGTGCGGGCGCAGCCGTCGTCGGCGCCGTCGACGGTCGGGGTCTGCGTGAGCGTCTGCGGCCCTAGCGGGCCACCGGGGCCGTCCGGATCGACCACCGTCGTCGTCGGGCTCGGCGACGTCGGGCTCGTCGTGGTGTCGTCGGGCGCCGGTGTCGTCGTCTCGGTCGTCGTCGTCGGCGGCGTGGTCGTGGTGGTGTAGTCCGGCTCCTTCGGCCGCCGCACCTGCGTGCGTGGCACCCAGGTGTAGTTCGGGTCAGGAACGAAGCCGGGCGGGACGACCGCGGGCACGGGCGCCTCGGGGGTCGGTTCCGGCTGGAACGCCTGCTGCACCCAGAACAGCGCGATGAACGCTGCGATGAGCACCAAGGTCGACACACGAAAGCGGCCGCCGAGCCTCGCCTTGAACCAGGAGGTCATTGTTTATGCTCCGGCGCGGCCTGCGTCTCCGCTTCCTTGTCGGCGGGAGCCTCCGACGAATGCGGGATCGCGGCGACCATCGGCGCGGTGCCGTCAGACGCGACGATGCCTGCCCGACGCAGCGCCCGGACGACGAGAACGCGGATCCGGCGGCCCACCTCGTACTGCTTGCCCGGCAGCGTGCGCGCCACCATTCGCAGATTCACGGTGTCCAGCTCGATGCTCTCCACACCCATCATCTGCGGGGCGTCGAGCAGCAGATCCTTCAGCGCGGGATCGTCAACCGCCCTTTCCGCGACGTCGTGGAGCACGTCGTTGACGGCATTGAGGTCCGCCGATGTCGGCACGGGAATGTCGACGACGGCGCGCGCCCAGTCCTTGGACAGGTTCAGCGTCTTGACGATCTGGCCGTTCGGGATGGTGAACATCTCACCTTCCGCGGAGCGCAGCTTGGTGACCCGCAGCGTGACGTCCTCGACGGTGCCCTCGGCCGGAGCTGCGATGCCCGCGACGGTCAGTGACACCAGATCACCGAAGCCGTACTGCTTCTCGGTGATGATGAAGAAGCCGGCCAGCAGGTCCTGCACGATGCGCTGTGCGCCGAAGCCGAGTGCGGCGCCCAGCACGGCAGCGGGTGCGACAAGCGAGCCCACTGGTATCGCGACGATGTCGGTGATCTCGACCGCGACAATCACGAACAGTATCGCCACCGACACCCACGAGATCACCGATGCGACGGCCTGGCGGTGTTTGGTGCTCTCGGAGCGGACCAACTGGTCGCTTTCCCGGTATTGGGCGTCGATGCGCCGGACGACCCTGTTGGCGAACCAGTTGATGAAACGGGCCGTCAGCAGGCCGCCGATCAGCAGTAGGGCGATCCGCACGCCCCGGTCGAGAACCCAGACGCCGATATCGCCACGCCAGAAACCGCTCCAGCTATCGGCCAAATTCAGTGCAAGTACGGTGCTATTCGTCATCGTTTGTATTGCGCCAACGGATTCCGGCCTCGAGGAATCCGTCGATGTCTCCGTCCAGTACCGCAGCGGGATTTCCGACTTCGTATTCGGTGCGCAGGTCCTTGACCATCTGGTACGGGTGCAAAACGTAGGAGCGCATTTGGTTGCCCCACGAGCTGCCGCCGTCACCCTTCAACGCATCCAGCTCAGCACGTTCTTCTAAACGCTTGCGTTCCAACAGCTTTGCCTGAAGAACTCGCATTGCCGAGACCTTGTTCTGCAATTGCGACTTCTCGTTCTGGCAAGTCACCACGATACCGGTCGGGATGTGCGTGAGTCGAACCGCCGAGTCGGTGGTGTTCACCGACTGCCCGCCAGGACCGCTGGACCGATAGACGTCGACTCGCACGTCGGCGTCGGGGATCTCGATGTGGTCGGTGGTGTCCACCACGGGCAGCACTTCGACCTCGGCGAAGGATGTCTGGCGTCGGCTCTGGTTGTCGAACGGGCTGATGCGCACCAGGCGGTGCGTGCCCTGCTCCACCGACAACGTGCCGTAGGCAAACGGGGCGTGCACGGCGAACGTCGCGCTCTTGA
The DNA here is from genome assembly GCA_963822305.1 of uncultured Actinomycetota bacterium. Taxonomy (GTDB): domain Bacteria; phylum Actinomycetota; class Actinomycetes; order Mycobacteriales; family Mycobacteriaceae; genus Mycobacterium. Next base: position 93,890 of record CAWGHF010000020.1, read on the forward strand.
TGCCCGCCTCCTCGGCGTAGGAGGTGTCGAACACCTCGACCGGATACTTGTGTTGCTCCGCCCAGCGGATGTACATCCGCATCAGCATCTCGGCCCAGTCCGCCGCGTCCACCCCGCCTGCGCCGGAGCGGATGTTGACCAGCGCCTCGCGCGCGTCGTACTCGCCTCCGAGAAGCGTGCGGACCTCCATCGCCGCGATGTCCTCGTGCAGCGACGTGTACTCGGCATCGGCCTCGGCCAGCGCGTCGTCGCCGGTTGAGCCACCCTCCTCGGCTGCCATCTCGTAGAGCACCGGCAGGTCGTCGAGGCGCTGCCGCAGTTCCTCGACGCGCCGCAGCTCACCCTGGGTGTGAGAGAGCTCACTGGTGACCTTCTGGGCGCGCGTCTGGTCGTCCCAGAGGTTGGGGTCGGATGCTTCGTGTTCCAACTTTTCGATGCGGCTGCGGAGCCCGTCGACATCGAGCACCCGTTCCACCGTCGTGAGGGTGGAGTCGAGTGCGGCGATATCTGCTTGACGGTCGGGTTCCACGGGAGTTCAGGGTACCGGCCAGGCAGTTCTTCCTGACCAGCGGCAGCGGCGCCGGTGCGCGTTCTAGCATCAGGTGGGGGAAACCAGTCTTGGCGACGACGCGACAGCCCCTTTGCGCGTCGCCGAGCAGCGACAGTGAGGGTCAGGTATGCGCCCGTACCACGTAGCGATCGTCGGCTCCGGCCCGTCCGGGTATTTCGCCGCGGCGTCACTACTGAAGTTCGCGGACAAGGACGACGACGCCGATGTGCGGGTCGACATGCTCGAGATGCTGCCGACGCCGTGGGGCCTGGTGCGCTCCGGCGTGGCGCCGGACCACCCGAAGATCAAGTCGATCAGCGCCCAGTTCGAGAAGACGGCGCTGGATCCCCGGTTCCGGTTCTTCGGAAACATCGTCGTCGGCGACCACGTTCAGAGCACCGAGCTGGCCGACCGCTACGACGCGGTGATCTATGCCGTCGGCGCGCAGTCCGACCGCCCGCTGAACATCCCCGGCGAGGACCTGCCCGGCAGCGTGGCCGCCGTCGACTTCGTCGGCTGGTACAACGCCCACCCGCACTTCGAGGAGATGGCGCCCGACCTGTCCACCGGCCGGGCCGTGGTGGTCGGCAACGGCAACGTCGCGCTCGATGTGGCCCGCATCCTTGTCACCGATCCCGACGTGCTGGCCACCACCGACATCGCCGATCACGCGTTGAAGGTGCTGCACGACCGCGGTGTCGAGGAGGTACTCGTCATCGGCAGGCGCGGGCCGCTGCAGGCGCCATTCACCACGCTGGAGCTTCGCGAGCTGGGCCATCTCGAGGGCCTCGGCGACGTCGACGTGGTCGTCGATCCCGCCGATTTCGCAGACATCACCGACGAGGACTTGGAGGCGGCGAGCAAGACCGTTCGCAACAACATCAAGGTGTTGCGCGGGTACGCCGACGTGGCACCGAAAGGGGCCAGGCGGCGGATCGTGTTCCGGTTCCGCACGTCGCCGATCGAGATCAAGGGTGACGGCAAGGTCGAGTCGATCGTGTTGGGCCGCAACGAACTCGTCGCCGACGACACCGGCCGGGTCTCGGCCAAGGACACCGGCGAACGCGAGGAGGTGCCTGCCCAGCTGGTGGTCCGCGCGGTCGGCTACCGCGGGGTCGCCACGCCGGGGCTGCCGTTCGACGACAAGAAGGGCACCATCCCGCATTCCAGCGGGCGGGTCGAGGGCAGCCGCAATGAATACGTGGTCGGCTGGATCAAGCGCGGCCCGACCGGTGTGATCGGAAGCAACAAGAGCGACTCGCAGGAGACCGTCGACACGTTGGTCGGGGACTTGGGAGGCGCGGACCTGGCCGATTTCGCCGAGAACCATTCCGAGGTTCTCGCGGAATGGTTCGTGGAGCGGCAACCGAAGGTCGTCACCGACGACCACTGGAAGCTCATCGACGACCACGAGCGTGGCGCCGGCGGAACGGGCGGCAGACCGCGGGTCAAGTTGACCAGTGTGGCCGAGCTATTGCGGATCGCCCACGGCTGAGGTCGGAATCACTCGCGGGCAGGCGGCGTCACGGAGTCGGCGGCGATGGTGATCAGTACGCGGGTTTCCGGTTTGCCGGTGAAGTTCGGATACGGGATCCCCAGGTACTTGTGCGAGATCTCGTCGATGCTCTGGCGGCCGCCCTCTGTCGTCGTCGAGACAACGCGACCGCGCACGGCCGCAGTTATCCACAACCAGCGACCCTGGCAAGTAGTTTGAGTCAGTAGAGCCGCGTATATTCGAACGTATGTTCTGAATCGCATGCGGCGGCGCGGCCGTTAATCGACCGCATCTGCGCGTCGGCGCGTGCCGAGAACCGCGCCGCGGCCAAGGGCCTGGTGTCGATCGATAACCTGTATCGGCTGCGGTTGCGGGAGGATGGCGGCCGCGACGACTGGGCGATGGACACCATCGAACAGGTCACCGCGGAGGTCGCCGCCGCGCTGCGGATTAGCCAGGGCTTGGCGGCCAGCCGGGTAGGCGATGCGATTGCAATGCGGTCACGGCTGCCGCATGTTGGGGCGGTCTTCCTCGCCGGCGACATCGACTACCTGATATTTCAGGCGCTCGTGTCACGCACCGACCTGATCAGTGACGCTGACCGTCTGGCCGCCGTCGACCGCGAGCTGTCACAGGCCGTGGCGCGCTGGCCCTCGCTGAGCAGAAGCCAACTCATCTCCCGGGTGGACTGCATCGTGGCTCGCCATGACCGTGACGCAAAGCGGCGACGCAAGAAGAAGCGTGACGACCGCTGGATCGATATCTGGGACAGCGGGGACGGAGTGAGCGAGATCCGCGGCTTCCTTCGAGTGATGGACGGTCGAGTGCTGGATGCACGTCTCGACGCCCTGGCCGCCACCGTCTGCCGCAACGACCTCCGCTCCCATGCGCAACGGCGCGCGGACGCGTTCAACGCGTTGAACGCCGGCGCCGACTGCCTTGCGTGCGAATGCGACAGAGCCGACTGCACCGCCACCCACAAGCCGGCAAGCTCCGTCGTCATGTACGTGGTCGCCAATCAGGCCACCGTCGAGGGCACCAGTGACACTCCCGGCTGCACAGTCGACCCGGACGACCTCTTCCCGCCGGACCTCGTCGCGGAGCTGTCCAAGACGGCGAAACTGGTGCCGGTAGTGCACCCTGGCGACGCTCCTGCCGAATGCAATTACACGGCATCACGCCAGTTGGCAGATTTCGTGCGCTGCCGCGACCTGACGTGTCGATTCCCCGGCTGCGACCGTGCCGCAATCCGTTGCGACGTGGACCACACGATTCCCTTCGGCGACGGCGGCCGCACGCATGCGTCGAACCTGAAATGCTTGTGCCGAATCCATCATCTGCTCAAGACTTTTGGCGGTTGGCACGACAGACAACTGCGAGATGGCACGGTGATTTGGACATCTCCGTCGGGTGACACCTACGTCACTACACCTGGAAGTGCATTGCTGTTTCCCTCCCTATGCGCACCGACCGGCGCGATAAGCGCGCATACCCTCCCAACCCTGCAATGCACCGATCGCGCAATAAGAGTGCCGAAACGCAGACGCACCCGAGCTCAGAACAAAGCACTGCGCATCGCCGCCGAACGCAGGCTCAACCGCCAGGACCGCGATGTCGAACTCGGCAGACAACGTTGGGAACAAGCGCTGGCGATGGCCGCCGTCAAGGACGAGCCGCCCCCCTTCTAGACACCGAAGAATTTCATATCGAGCGGCCCTCAAAGGCAGCAATAACCAGTCACATGAGCGGTAGCGTCATTGGTTGGCGGCTGGGCTGACGGGAGGCAACCATGAAGCGCTGCATCGTAGGAGGAATGACCTCCCTGCTGATGGCCGCGGGGCTGATCACCTCAGCGCCGCCGGCCGGCGCCGGCTGCCTTTACGGAGGACCCGTTCTCAGCAAGTGCGATGGACCCGTCCAGCCCGACGGCACCTGGCAACGTTGCGTGGCAGTTGCCCGCTTGGTTCCTAGCGGCTTCAGTTCCCACCTGGTGCCCGAAAAGCACTGCGATTCGATGGGCGCCGACCAGAACCCTGCGGATCTCGCCTTCGCCGACCCACCAACGCACATCGACGACTGAGCTGGAACCCTAGGACGGCGGCTCGGATGGCGCGAAGGCCCACTTGTCCGGGTTGTTCGGCGCGTAGACGACAGGGAACAACTGCCCCATCGTCGGCCATTGGTCGACGTCGACTTCGAGACGCTGATAGACGACGTGCTCGTTGACGGTCGGGCCGTTGATCACTCCGGTGATCGTCACGAACTGCCGCCCGGTCTCATCGGGCCGTGGGCTGACGCCGGTGACCAGCAGGTTGCCCTGCGCCAGCTCACCGCGCATGCCGCGTCGACGCATGATCCACGGACCTGCGATCAGCACGACCGCACCGATGAGCAGAAGCAGCATGCCGAATTCCCACACACGGCCATGGTAGGACTGCTGCCATGACCTCGGTCGCAAATGACCTCGCGCTCGCACTCGAGCTGGCCGACGCCGCCGACGCACTGACCCTGGACCGATTCGGCGCGCTCGATCTGCGTGTCGAAACCAAACCCGACCTGACACCGGTTACCGATGCCGACCGATCGACCGAGGAGCTGCTGCGGTCGTCGCTGACGGCACATCGCCCCGACGATTCGGTGTTCGGCGAAGAGCTCGGCGGCACACCGGCTTTCACGGGAAGGCAGTGGGTGCTCGACCCGATCGACGGCACCAAGAATTTCGTCCGCGGTGTACCGGTGTGGTCAACGTTGATCGCTCTACTTGTCGACGGCACCCCCGTCGTCGGTGTGGTCAGCGCACCTGCCCTTGCACGCCGGTGGTGGGCCGGCGAGGGCGAGGGCGCGTTCACCTCGTTCGGCGGCGCGGCACGGCGCATCTCTGTCTCCGGTGTCGACGACCTCGCCTCAGCGAGCCTCTCGTTCTCCGACCTCACCACCGGCTGGGATGGGAAGCGACCACGTTTCATCGAGCTCACCGACGCGGTATGGCGGGTCCGCGCGTACGGCGACTTCTGGTCCTATTGCCTGGTGGCCGAGGGCGCCGTCGATATCGCCACCGAGCCAGAGGCGAAGCCGTGGGATCTCGCCCCGCTCGACGTCCTGGTGCGCGAGGCGGGCGGCTCCTTCACCAATTTCCAGGGCCGCCGGGGACCCCACGGCGGCAGCGCCGTCGCGACCAACGGCCTGCTCCACGATGCGGTGCTAGCCAGGCTGAACGGGATGTGAACGAACTAACATTCCTTTTCTATCTTACTCCGGAGTAAGATAGGGTCATCGGCACTGGCCCTACTGAGCGAGGCTGCACAAGATGACCAACACAATCGACCGCAAGTCCGCGCGCGCACCGAAGAAGAACGGGCGGGAGAGCGCGGTCGGGGCGCACAAGCACAAGCGAACCCCTACCGATATCGGCCTGGCGTTGATCACACCGATCGTCGGCCAGGAGTTTCTGGACAAGCACAACCTGCGCGATCCGCTCAACCGCGGACTGAAGTACGGCGTGAAGCAGGTCTTCTCTGTCGTCGGCGCCACCAACCGCCAATTCAAGAAGGTGTCCGGCGCCAAGAACGACCCGACGCGCCTGAAGGCGAGCGGGGCCGACTACTTCGATCTGACGCCGGACGACGACCAGAAGATGATCGTCGAGACCGTCAGCGAGTTCGCCGAGGAAATCCTTCGGCCCGCCGCCAAGCAGTTCGACGAAAGCGCAAGCTACCCGGCGGATCTGGTCGCGAAGGCCAACGAACTGGGGATCACCGCGATCAACATCCCCGAGGACTTCGACGGGATCGCCGAACATCGTGCCGCCGTGACGAACTCGTTGGTCGCCGAGGCGCTCGCCTACGGGGACATGGGATTGGCGCTGCCGATCCTGGCGCCCGCCGGTGTCGCATCGGCCCTCACCCACTGGGGCAGCGCCGACCAGCAGTCCACCTATCTCACGGAGTTCGCCGGCGAAAACGTGCCGCAGGCATGTCTGGCGATCGCCGAACCGCGCCCGCTGTTCGACCCGACCGCGCTGAAGACGACCGCGGTTCGCACGCCCAGCGGATACCGCCTCGACGGTGTGAAGTCGTTGGTGGTGGCCGCCAAGGAAGCCGAATTGCTCATTGTCGCAGCCCAATTGAACGGCAAGCCCGCACTGTTCATCGTCGAGTCGTCGTCGAAGGGCCTTAGCGTCCAGGCCGATCCGAGCATGGGAATCCGCGCCGCTGCGCTCGGTCGGGTCGAGCTCGACAACGTGACTGTGCCGCTGTCCGCGCGTCTCGGTGAGGACGCCGCGACGGACCAGGACTACTCAGAGGCCGTTGCGCTGTCACGGCTCGGCTGGGCCTCGCTGGCCGTCGGCACCGCCCACGCGGTGCTCGATCACGTCGTCCCCTACGTCAAGGAACGGCAGGCGTTCGGTGAGCCGATCGCCCACCGCCAGTCGGTCGCGTTCATGTGCGCCAACATCGCGATCGAGCTCGACGGCCTGCGGCTGATCACATGGCGCGGCGCCGCACGGGCCGACCAGGGCCTGTCGTTCGCCCGCGAGGCGGCGCTCGCCAAGCGGCTCGGCACAGACAAGGGCATGCAGATCGGCCTGGACGGCGTGCAGCTGCTCGGTGGTCACGGATATACCAAGGAACATCCCGTCGAACGCTGGTACCGCGACCTCCGCGCGATCGGCGTCGCCGAGGGCATCGTAGTCATCTAACAGAGTCGTCAAACCTTAGCGAAACGGAAAAGACTTTCATGGCAATCAATCTGGAACTGCCGCGCAAGCTGAATGCGGTGATCGAGAAGGCGCACCAGGGTGCGGCCGAGATGCTGCGGCCGATATCGCGCAAGTGGGATCTCCGCGAGCACGAGTATCCGGTCGAGCTGGATACCCTGGCCACCCTCTTCGAAGGCATCTCGGAAGCCAAGTTCGTCGCGTTCGCGGGTGCAGAGGCATTCCGCGACGCCGAAGATGCCAAGGAGACCAACCACAACGGCGGCAACATGTCGGCCGTCGTCAACGTGATCGAGATCAGTTGGGGCGACGTCGCTTTGATGCTCTCGGTGCCCCGCCAGGGCCTCGGCAACGCGGCGATCAGCGGTGTGGCCACCAACGAACAACTGGAACGGCTCGGCAAGGATGTGTGGGCCGCGATGGCCATCACCGAACCCGGCTTCGGCTCCGACTCGGCCGCGGTGTCCACCACCGCGAAGGTCGACGGCGACGAGTACGTGATCAACGGCGAGAAGATCTTCGTCACCGCCGGATCGCGCGCCACTCACATCGTGGTGTGGGCGACGCTGGACAAGTCGTTGGGCCGCGCGGCGATCAAGTCGTTCATCGTGCCGCGGGAGCATCCCGGGGTGACCGTCGAGCGGCTCGAGGACAAGCTCGGCATCAAGGCCTCCGACACCGCCGTCATCCGCTTCGACAATGTGCGGATTCCGAAGGACAACCTGCTCGGCAGCCCTGAGATCCAGGTGGAGAAGGGCTTCGCCGGCGTCATGGAGACCTTCGACAACACGCGGCCCATCGTCGCCGGGATGGCGGTCGGTATCGCGCGCGCCGCACTGGAGGAACTGCGCAAGATCCTCGAAGACGCGGGCGTGGAGATCTCCTACGACAAGCCCGCCCACGTCCAGAGCGCCGCCGCCGCTGAGTTCCTGCGCATGGAAGCCGACTGGGAGGCCGCATATCTGCTGACGGTGCGTTCGGCGTGGCAGGCCGACAACGACATTCCAAACTCGAAGGAAGCGTCGATGGGCAAGGCCAAGGCGGCTCGGGTGGCCACCGACGTCACACTGAAGGCCGTCGAAATGGCAGGCACCACAGGGTATTCCGAGGAGACGCTGCTGGAGAAGTGGGCGCGCGACTCCAAGATCCTGGACATCTTCGAGGGAACGCAGCAGATTCAGCAGCTGGTGGTGGCGCGCAGGCTGCTCGGTCTGTCGTCGTCCGAACTGAAGTAGCGCAGGTGGCCGCGACGTAATGTCGGGGCATGGACAACTTTCAGGCCCTGGTCGCCCGCAAGCACGACGATCGCATCGATTGTGCGGTCGAAACCATGGCGGAGTCCGACCTTCCCCCCGGTGAGGTGACGATCCGGGTGGCGTATTCCAGCGTCAACTTCAAGGACGCGCTGGCCGTCACGCCCAACGGCGGTGTGGTGCGCGACTATCCGATCGTGCCCGGCATTGACCTGGCCGGCGAGGTGGTCGAGTCACAGTCGCCCGATTTCGCCGTCGGTGACGCGGTGCTGGCCCACGGCTACGAGATCGGCACGGCCCGTAACGGCGGCTACGCCGAGTACGCACGGCTGCCCGCGGACTGGGTGGTCTCGCTCGGCACGCTGAGCCCCCGCGACAGCGCCGCCATCGGCACGGCCGGCTTCACTGCGGCGATGAGCGTGCAGGCGCTGATCGACTGGGGCATCAAGCCCGACGACGGACCGATCGTCGTGACCGGTGCGACGGGCGGCGTCGGGTCCGTCAGCGTCGACCTGCTGGCGGCGGCGGGCTACGAAGTGGTGGCGTCAAGCGGAAAAGTCCAAGAGGAAGGGGTGGCCGACCGACTCAAAGCACTCGGTGCCGCCGACGTCATCGGCCGACTGCCCGAAGACCCGGACGCCAAGCCCCGCCCGCTGGGCAAGACCCGGTGGGCCGGTGCCGTCGACTGCGTCGGCGGCAAGACCCTGGCCGACGTGCTCAGCACCCTGCAATACGGCGGAGCGGTCGCGGCCAGCGGACTGACGGGCGGCCCCGGGCTGAGCACCACCGTGATGCCGTTCATTCTGCGGGGAGTCTCGCTGTTGGGCATGGACTCGGTGCAGATGCCGATCGGGCCGCGTCGCGAACTGTGGGATAAGTTGGGCGATTCGCTTCATCCGCAACATCTTTCGGATATCACCAACGAGGTCGACATCAAGGACGTCGTCGGCGTCCTCGACGAGATACGCGAGGGCCGCTACTCGGGTCGGGCCGTGGTCCGGGTGGCCGGAGGTTTCTAGATGCGCCGGCTGCTTCTGCTCGGCTTATGCGCCGCCGCGATCGCCACCACACCGACTGCGGCGGCCGATCCCGCCGGTGGCAACTCAGGCTACGAGCCCTACGGCGACGGCGTGCCGACGGTCATCTCGGGCGGCCCTGTCCCGACGATGAACGGGGTGCCCTGTGTTGCGGGCCATCTCGGCACCTGTGTCTCCATGGCACAAAACCAATCCCCGCCGAGAAAACCCTCGACGGGGATTGGTCACAGTCCAACGATCAGGCGCTGACTACCCGAGGTACTGCTCCATATCGGGCTTCATCTGTCGCAACTGCGCGCCCCAGTACTCCCAGCTGTGCGTGCCATACTCCGGGAAATTGAACACGGCATTCTTGCCACCGGCTGCGATGTAGTTGTCCTGGAAGGTCCGGTTGGTTCGGATGGTGAGGCCTTCGAGGAACGTGGCGGGCAGGTTGGCGCCACCCAGTTCGTTGGGTGTGCCGTTACCGCAGTACACCCAGAGGCGAGTGTTGTTGGCCACCAATGCCGGAATCTGGACCATCGGGTCATTGCGCTTCCACGCAGGATCGGTCTCCGCGGCACCCCACATCGGACCGGTCTTGTAGCCACCGGCGTCGCCCATGGCCATGTTGATCAGAAACGGCCACTGGCCCTCGGACGGGTTCAAGAACGCCGACAGCGAACCGGCATAGATGAACATGTCCGGGTGGTACACCGACAGGATCATCGCGGAGTTGCCGGACATCGACAGGCCGACGGCCGCGTTGCCGGTCGTGGACACGCCCTTTTCGGCGGACAGCCACTGGGGCAGCTCGGCGGTCAGGAACGTCTCCCACTTGTAGGTCTGGCAGCCGGCCTTGCCGCATGCAGGCTCGTACCAGTCGGTGTAGAAACTGGACTGGCCGCCCACCGGCATGATGACCGACAGCGGGCTCTCGAAGAACCACTCGAACGCCTGGGTTTCCAGGTCCCAGCCGTTGTAGTCGTCGCGGGCGCGAAGACCGTCGAGAAGAAGCACTGAATGCGAACCCGTGCCCTTCTGGAACTGGATCTTGATGTCGCGGCCCATCGATGCGGACGGAACCATCAGGTATTCGACGGGCAGCCCCGGCCGGGAGAACGCACCCGCCGTCGCCGATCCTCCCGCGAAGCCGATGATCCCGGGGAGCAGGACCGCCGCCAGCGCGGCGACTGTGAACCTGCGTGCCCAACGGCCTCGGAACTTGTCAACGAAGGTCATAACTGAAGTCCATCCATCTTTCGGTTTCGCGAACGCCTACACCCCGAGCGAACATCGCTGTCGCACCGCAGCCTCGTCTTCACTGCGCTGTCTTGCCCACCCTGCATCAGCCGAGCGGACCGAAGTGATTTCAGTTGTGCGCTGTCGAGTAAAACATGTGACCAGGACAGGAGAAAGTCCGACCGTCGTGCTGTGGCTTATTCGTAAGCGAAATTTACCGTGACGTCATCGTCAATACGGACTGTCCGGCGGCCCTGCTGCGGACATCGGATCCACCGTAGGCTAGTCGGTGATGGCCATTGATCGCGCGGGGGCGACCACCAGCCGGTTAACTGTTGACGACTGGGTCCAGGCCGGCTTTGCGATTCTTGCCGAAGAAGGCATCACCGCACTCAAGATCGATAAGTTGTGCAGCCGTCTTGCCGTCACAAAAGGCAGCTTCTACTGGCATTTCACCGATATCGCCGGGTACCGCGCGACGCTGATCGAGGCCTGGGGTGAATTGCGCGACGATGACCGCCGCCATTTCGCCGACATGGCCGCAGTCCCGCCTCGGGAGCGCCTCTCGCAAATGATGTCGTCGTTGTTGAGCGCCCGGCACTGGACGATGGAGCGGGCCATGCGCGAGTGGGCCAGAACCGACGATGCGGTCGCCGCCGGCGTCCGTGCTGCCGACCAACGTGTGCTCGACGCCGTCCGGCAGGCGTTTGTCGATTACGGGTTCGACAGCGAGGACGCCGACTTGCGGGCCAATGCCACGTTCGCCGCTGGTATCGGATTTCTGCACCTATCGGGGCAAACACCGAACGCCCGCGGGGTGGACCGTCGGGAGCGGTTCCTCGATCTCATGCTGACGCGCTGACCGACGTTTCCATACCTAAAAGTATGGTAGGTTCGCGGGCATGACCGCTGCTCCGGCCACATCGCCGGAAATCAGCCCCGAGTTCGTGGCCGGCCTCGCCGAGCGCGCGCAGGAAGCCGAACAACTGCGCAGGCTGCCCGGCGCCACCGTCGACGACTTCATCGCATCGGGGCTGCCCGAACTACTCGTGCCCGCCCGCTACGGCGGCCTGCAGGCGCCGTGGTCGGCCATTCTCGACCCGGTCCGCCGGATGGCCCACGGATGCGCGTCCAGCGCATGGACGCTGGGCTTCTACACCCTGCACAACTGGATGATGGCGCTGTTCGGCGAAGAGGCCCAGGAAGAGGCCTTCGCGACGCGGCCGTTCCTGGCGCCCGCTCCCCTGGCGCCAACCGGTCGCGGCGTACCGGTCGACGGCGGCATCCGGCTGTCGGGACGGTGGTCCTGGGCCACCGGCGTGATGCACGGCAACTGGATCATCGTCGGGGCGCTCTGCGGGCCGGACGACGGCATCTACCCGGCACTGGCGCTGCTGCCGATCAGCGAGGCCGCCGTCGAGGACGTATGGCACACCGACGGCATGTGCGCCACCGGCTCCAACGACGTCGTCGTCGCCGACGCCTTCGTCCCCGCCCACCGACTGGTCCGGGTCACCGACATCTACAAGGGCACCGCGCCCGGTGCGGCCCTGCACGACGCCGACACCTACCGCTGGCCGATGGTGCCTGCGCTGGCTCTGTTGGCCGCGATGCCCGCCCTCGGCAGCGCCGAGCGCGCGGCCGACATCTACGCCGAGCGCCTGTCACAACGCGTGCTCGCCTACGAGGGCGTCACGCAGAAGGACAAACCCATCGCGCAGGCTCACCTCAGCGAGGCGCGGGTGCGCCTGCGGGCGCTGCGCGGGCTGCTCGCCGAAACCGTCGGCCAGCTCGAAATCCTCGTCGCGGCAGGCGATCCCGTGCCGCGCCCAGTGCGCGGTGAGGCGCGGCTGGCGGCAGCCCACATCGTGCGCGAGTCGCGAGCCGTGATCACCCGACTGCTCGCGGCGTCCGGCGCCAGCGCCCACTTCCTGGACAACCCGCTGCAGCGGATCAAGCGCGACGTCGATGTGCTCGCCGGCCATGTGGTGTTCGACTACGACACCAGCCGTGAACTTGCGGGCGCGCTGATACTGGGAATGGACGTCCCGCGAACCTCAATGGTGTGAGAAAGGGGCCACCATGGCCGACGACCTTCGTAACCGCATCACCAACCAGTTGCAGAAGCGGGTGGCCAACCCGCTGATGCGTCGACTGCCCACCCACACGTTGCTCGAGACGACCGGCCGCAAGTCGGGTGAGCCGCGCCGCACACCGCTGGGCGGCAGCAAGGTCGGCAACGAGTTCTGGTTCGTCTCCGAGTTCGGCGAGAACTCGCAGTACGTGAAGAACATCAAGGCCAACCCCAACGTGCGGGTCAGGCTGCGCGGCCGTTGGCACAACGGCACCGCCCACTTGGTGCCCGACGACGACCCGCACGAACGCCTTCGCTCGTTACCGCAGTTCAACAGCTTCGGCGTGCGCACCTTCGGCACGAACCTGCTCAGCGTTCGGGTCGACCTGACCGACTGAAACGTTGACGCGGGCGCTCCCGAAAAACTAAAGTCAGATTTACTTTTTCGCCGCACCCCTCGGTAGGAGCACCATGGAATCGTTCATTCACCTGCGAAAAGGCACCACCCCGCGGCGACTGCACGCCGACCTGGACGGCCTGAAGGACGACGAACTCGGCCGGGGCGGATTCACCGGCCGCACGGCCAACATGTACCGCCGCAACGACCCCACCGCCTACCGCAGCTCGGGGCCGCTGCGACCTGTCGACGTGCTGGCAGGCGAGCTCAAGCCCAGCGACGCCACCGATGCGGCCGGTGGTCCGATGCTGCTGTTCTCCAATGCCGACTGCCTGGTCCTGCTGTCGCGACGCACCGAACCGATGCCGTTCTTCGTCCGCTATGTCGACGGGGACCTGCTGTCCTTCGTGCACAAGGGCACCGGCGTGCTCGAGACGGAGTTCGGCCCCCTGCGCTACCGCGAGGGCGACTGGGTGTACATCCCGAAGGCGTGCACCTTCCGCCAGGTGCCCGACGGCGAGTCGGTCCTGCTGATGATCCAGACCACCGACGAACTGCGGGTGCCGCCGCCGGGCACGCTGGGAAGGCACTTCCCGTTCGACCCGGCGCAGGCCGTCATCCCCGACCCCGCGCCCTTGGACACCCCTCCCCCGTCCGGTGGCGACGCCTACGAGGTGCGGCTCATCCACGACGGTGGACCGACAACCCTTACCTACGAACATCATCCACTCGACGTGGAGGGCTGGCGCGGCGACAACTTCCCCTTCACGTTCAACATCGCCGACTACAACGTGGTGACCTCCGACAGCGTGCATCTGCCCCCGACCGTGCACCTGTTCATGCAGGCCGCAGGCGTCTACGTGATGAATTTCCTGCCCAAGCCCGCCGAGGGCGTGCCCGGCACCGAGCGGACGCCCTGGTATCACCGCAACGTCGACTACGACGAGATCGCGTTCTTTCACGCCGGTTCGCTCTACGGCATCCCGATGCCGCCGGGCCTGATTTCGCATGCGCCGCAAGGCGTTCACCACGGCGCACCGGAGAAGGCACGCGAGCGGGCACGGCGCAAGTTCGACGAGTACGACAGGGTCGACTGGTCGGTGATCGCCATCGACACCCGGCGCAGGCTCATCCCGTCCGACGAGGTTCTGGCCAACGACTTGGGGCAGCACTGATGACGACGACTGAGGCACCCGTCAAGTACGAATACGACCGTATCCCGTATCTCGTTGCCTACCAGAACACTTCGGCGGTTCGCGATGTCTACGGCGGTGTCGCCGAACTCGTCGTGCTGGAGAGCTACCTGCTCAAGCCGAAGACGAAGCAATCCGACACCGTGCTGGTGTTCATGCACCCGATCGGCGGCGGCGCCTACCTGCCGATGATCAACGCGCTGGCCCGCGCAGGCCACCACGTCATCTACTGCAACAGCCGGTTCCGTGGCACCGACTCGGCGCTGCTGATGGAAAAGGTCGTCGAGGACCTCGGCGAAGCCATCAAGGATGCGAAGAACCGGCTGGGGTATTCGAAGGTCGTGCTGGCCGGCTGGAGCGGCGGCGGTTCGCTGTCGGTGTTCTACCAACAGCAGGCGCAGAAGCCGACTGTCACCGCGAGCCCGTCGGGCGACGGGCCCGACCTCACCCAGCTCGGACTCCTCCCCGCCGACGGAATCATGCTGCTGGCCGCGCACGTCAGCCGCCACGGCACGATGACCGAGTGGATGGATGCGTCGATCCTCGACGAGTCCGACCCGTCAGCGCGCGATCCCGAGCTGGACCTCTACAACCCCGACAACCCCAACCAGCCGCCCTACACGGCGGAGTTCCTGGAGCGCTATCGCGAGGCGCAGATCGCACGCAACCGGCGAATCACCAAGTGGGTCAAGGAGAAACTCGCCGATCTCAAGGCCGCGGGACGGCCGGACGACGAGTTCGGGTTCGTCGTGCACGGCACCATGGCCGACCCGCGCTGGCTGGACCCGGCCGTCGATCCGAACGAACGCGCCCCCGGCACCTGCTATCTGGGCGATCCTCAGGTGGTGAACAACAGTCCCGTCGGGCTGGCCCGGTTCTGCACCCTGCGGAGCTGGCTGTCGCAGTGGAGCTACGACGACGCCAACGGCGACGCGGTCGAGTGCGGCCCCGACATCGCCGTGCCGACCCTGGTGATCGGCAACCTGGCCGACGACGCATGCACGCCCAGCCACACCCGCCGGCTGTTCGAGGCGATCGGGCATCCTGACAAGGAGATGCACGAAATCCCCGGCGCCAATCACTACTACTCCGGACCCGAACAACGCGGGACGCTACGTCAGGCCGTCGGTATCTGCACGGACTGGCTGCACCGACACGGGTTCTCCGAATGACCACCGGCCCGCTGGACGGCATCCGGGTGATCGAGGTCGGCACGCTGATCTCGGGGCCGTTCGCGGGCCGACTACTCGGCGACATGGGTGCCGAGGTCATCAAGATCGAACCGCCGGGCGCGCCGGACCCGCTGCGCACGTGGGGTCAGGCCGAACTCGACGGCCACCACTTCTTCTGGACGGTGCACGCGCGCAACAAGAAAGCCGTCACGCTCAACCTGCGCGAAACCGCGGGCCGCGACATCTTCCTCGATCTCGTCGAACGCTCCGACATCATCGTCGAGAACTTCCGGCCCGGCACGCTGGAGAAATGGGGCCTGGGCTACGACGCCCTGCGGGCCCGTAACAAGGGGATCATCCTGGTCCGGGTCTCCGGCTACGGGCAGACCGGCCCCGAGGCGCACAAGGCCGGTTACGCCTCGGTCGCCGAGGCGGCCAGTGGACTACGTCATATGAACGGCTTTCCCGGTGGGCCGCCACCGCGGCTCGCGCTCTCGCTCGGCGACAGCCTGGCGGGCATGTTCGCCGCACAGGGCGCGATGGCCGCGCTGTACCGGCGCACCGTCACCGGCGAGGGCCAGATCGTCGACGCCGCACTGACCGAATCGTGTCTGGCCGTGCAGGAGTCGACGATTCCCGACTACGACGTCGGCGGCGTGGTCCGCGGCCCGTCCGGCACCCGCCTCGAGGGCATCGCACCGTCGAACATCTACCGCAGCGCCGACGGCAGCTGGGTGGTGATCGCCGCCAACCAGGACACGGTGTTCCGGCGGCTGTGCGCGGCGATGGGCCAGCCCGAGCTGGCCACCGACGACCGGTTCGCCAATCATGTTGCGCGCGGCCGTAATCAGGACGAGCTGGACAAGATCATCGGCGACTGGGCGTCCGAACGCGGCCCCGACGACATCATCTCCACGCTGTCGGAGGCGGGGGTGATCAGCGGCCCGATCAACACGGTTGCCGAAGTTGTTGAGGACCCGCAGCTGCGCGCCCGCGGGATGATCGCCGACCACTTCGACGAACGGATCGGCCGAAACGTGCTGGGACCCGGTGTGGTGCCGGTGCTTACGGAGAGCCCGGGAACCATCCGCTTCGCGGGTTCGGCCCGGCCGGGTCAGCACAACGACGAGGTGTACCAGGGGCTGCTCGGCAGGACCGACGCCGAGCTGGAGTCGTTGAGGGAAGGAGGCGTGATATGAGCGAGCTACCGACACATGTCGACATCCGCGATGTCTCGCTGCGCGACGGTTTGCAGATCGAAGATCCGATCCCGTTGGCCGCCAAGCTCGAACTACTCGCCGCAGTCGCAGCCACCGGGGTGCGGGAGATGGAGGCGACGGCTTTCGTCTCGCCGTCGAAGGTGCCCGCCCTCGCCGACGCCGCCGAACTCGCCGCCGAGCTTGCGAACTTCGACGGCATCGAGTTCTCCGCACTTGTCGCAAGTCCGAACGGAGCCAAACGGGCGATCGCGGCAGGCCTGCATTCCATCGAATACGTGGTGTCGGCGGCGGACGGCCACAGCCGGTCGAATGTCGGGCGTTCCACTGCCGAGTCGACGGCACTGATCGGTGAGATCATCGCCATCGCACACGACAGCGGGGCCTCGGTGGAGGTCATCATCGCCACCGCATGGGACTGCCCGTTCGACGGCCCGACGCCGCCGCAGCGGGTGCTCGACATCGTGAAGGTGGCGCTCGACAACGACGTCGACCGGCTCGCGATCGCCGACACCATCGGCACCACGACACCGCGCCGCGTGACCGACCTGGTCGCCGAGGTTCGGCCGCTGATCGCCGACATCCCGCTCGGCGCACACTTCCACAACACCCGCGGCGCCGGTCTTGCCAGTGCTTACGCCGCCGTGACTGCGGGAGTCACGCGGCTCGACGCCTCCGCGGGCGGGCTGGGCGGATGCCCGTTCGCGCCGGGCGCGAGCGGCAACATCGCTACCGAGGACCTGGTATATCTGCTGCGGGACAGCGGAATCCACGTCGATGTCGACCTAGAGGCCGCGATCGCCGCCGCAGGCGTGGCGCAGCGTGTGGTCGGCCACGAACTCCCCAGCTCGTTGCTGCGGGCCGGTGACCGACTGCTCGGCGCGTAGCCCGTGCCGGCCCAGACCCTCACCCCCAAAGGTCGCCAAACCCGCCCCGCCATCGAACAGGCGGCCAGAAAGCTCTTCGCCGAACGCGGCTTTCACGGCACCACGCTGGCCGACATCACCTCGGCGGCGGGTAAGTCGCCCGCCGTGTTCTACCGCTACTACACCGACAAGGAAGACCTGCTGGCTGCGCTGGCCGACTCCTTCCTGCGCGACATCGTGACACCGTCCGGGCTGAGCCTGCACCTGCCGGACTCTCCTCACGACAGCGAGTTCTTCACGTCTGTGGTCACCGGCTACTGGAACATGTTCAAGCAGAACATCGGGATCATGATCGCGGTCGCCCAGCTGGCCACGACACAACAGCGGTTCGCCGGCCTGCAGAACGAGTTCCGGCGCTTCGGCATGGACATCGTCGCCGCGTCCGTGCGGCGCGCGCAGGAACAGGGCCACGGCACCGAGCTCGACCCCGAGCACACGGCGGCGGCCATCGCGCTGCTGTTCGAGAACTTCACCACCGTGGTTGTCGGCCGGTCGAGCCTGGGGCTCGAGATCAGCGACAAGGACGCCATCGCAACGCTCTCGACGATCTGGAAAAAGACTCTGTACGGGTTCTGACGACGAAGGAGACCACCGTGGATTTTGCTCTCCCCGAACACCTTCCCGGCCTGCTGGCCGAGATGGACGAATTCATCGAGGCGGAGATCAAACCGCTGGAACGCGAGAACATCCAGTATTTCGACCAGCGCCGCGAGAATGCCCGCACCGATTGGGACAACGGGGGCATACCGCGACGGGAGTGGGAGGACCTGCTCGGCGAGATGCGCAGGCGCGCCGACAAGGCGGGCTGGCTGCGCTACGGGCTGCCGTCGCAGTTCGGTGGCCGCGACGGCACCAATATCGACATGGCGGTGATCCGGGAACACCTGGCGCACAAGGGTCTCGGGCTGCACAACGACCTGCAGGACGAGTCGTCGATCGTCGGCAACTTCCCCCAGGTCATCATGATGGACCGGTTCGGCACCGACGCGCAGAAGCAGGAGTGGACCGACGCCCTGATCACCGGTGAGCGGTCGATGGCGTTCGGGCTGACCGAGCCGAACCACGGCTCCGACGCCACCTGGCTGGAGACCCGCGCCGAGGCCGACGGCGACGGTTGGGTCATCAACGGCGCCAAACGGTTCAACACCGGCGTGCACAGGGCGACACACGACCTCGTGTTCGCACGCACGTCGGGTGAGCCGGGTCAGGCCCGGGGCATCACCGCCTTCCTGGTGCCGACAGACGCGCCGGGGTTCACCGTGCCGTACTACTGGTGGACGTTCAACATGCCGACCGATCACGGCGAGGTCGAGCTCAATGACGTCCGGGTCTCCGCAGACGCCGTGCTCGGGGAGGTGGACCGCGGCCTGGAGGTCGGCCAGACATTCCTGCACGAGAACAGGATTCGGCAGGCGGCGAGTAGCCTCGGTGCCGCACAGTACTGCATCGACCGCGCCGTCGGATACGCGAACGACCGCAATGTGTTCGGCAAGCCGCTCTCGGTCAATCAGGCCGTGCAGTGGCCACTGGTGGAGTTGCAGACCGAGGCGCAGATGGTTCGGCTGCTGGTCTACTACGCGGCGACTCAGCTCGACGGCAACCACCACATGGAGGTGTCGGACAAGGTGTCGATGGCCAACTATCGCGCCAACCGGCTGGTGTGCGAGGCCGCCGACCGGGCGATGCAGGTGTTCGGCGGTGTCGGCTACAGCAGGCACCAGCCGTTCGAGCACATCTACCGGCATCATCGCCGCTACCGGATCACCGAGGGCGCAGAGGAGATCCAGATCCGACGGGTGGCGCAGCGGCTCTTCGGTTTCGGCCGCAAGTGAAAGAACAACTGGCAGAGGTCCTTCGGCCGGTCATCGGTGAGGTGCACATCGAGAACCTCAACACGTTGACCGGCGGGGCCAGCCGCACCACGTGGGCGTTCGACGCGGTCGGTGACGACGGTAGGCAGGCGCTGATCCTGCGCACCGGACCACCCGACGACGTGCATGCGGGCATGGAGCTGGAGGCAAGCGTCCAGCAGCGTGCCGCGGCCGCAGGAGCACCCGTCCCGCACATCCTCGCGGCCGACAATTCGCCTGCAGCGCTGGGCAATCCGTACCTCATCTGCAATGCGATCGCGGGCGAGACGATCGTGCGAAAGATATATCGAGCCCTCGACAGTGCTGACGGGGATGCCGGACGCGGCCGGCTGCTGCGGCAGTGCGCGCAGGCGCTGGCGGCCGTCCACCGCGCCGACCCGGACGGGATCGGCCTGACGAAGACGGAGCAGCTGGCCGAGTGGCGCGACCGGCTCGACGAGATGGGCGACACCACGGCGACGTTCGAGTGGGCGTTTCGGTGGCTGGCCGCCAACCGGCCGCCGCCGACACCGCCGCGGCTGGTGCACGGCGATTTCCGGATGGGCAACCTGATCGTCGACGAGTCCGGCCTCGCCGCCGTGCTGGACTGGGAGCTCGTGCACATCGGCGAGGTCTACGAGGACCTGGCCTGGTTCTGCATCCGGGCCTGGCGGTTCGGCGCTCCGGAGGCGCTCGGCGCGGGCGGCCTCGGCAGCGTCGAGAGCTTCCTGTCCGCCTACGAGGAGGCCGCGGGCGTCGAACTCGACCGCGATGCGTTCCGCTGGTGGCTGACGGTGGCCACGCTGCGCTGGGGCGTCATCTGCCGCTTCCAGGCCGAGCGCCACCTGTCGGGCCAGACCCCGTCGGTCGAACTGGCCGCGATCGGCCGTCGGGTCAGCGAAACCGAATGGGACGTGCTGGATCTACTGGAAGGTGGCGGTCCGAGATGACGTCGCTGTACGGACGGCCGACAGCCGCCGAACTGGTCGCGGCCGTCGCCGACTTCCTCGACAGCGACGTGCGGGCGGCGACCGATGGGCAGGTGTCGTTCCACGCCCGAGTTGCCGCGAATGTGCTGCGGACCGTCGAGCGCGAACTGCTCGACCAGACCGCAGGCGAGGTCACGGCGTCGCTGAACGACCTGGGCTTCGCCGACGAGACGCAGTTGGCGGCCGCCATCCGGGCCGGCGACCTGGACGGCAGGTCAGGCGACGTGCTGCCGTGCCTACGCGCCCTTGTGCGTCATCGGCTCAGGATCGCGCACCCGGGATATGACGAGCCCTAGCCAGCCACGCGGGCTCATCGACGCGGGTGCCGACCGGCAGCCCGATGTCGTCGGCGTGCACCTCGGTGACGACACCGCGATAGGTGGCCGGCTCCAGCGCCTCCAACTCCCATCCGTCGCCGAAGGCGTCCCGGATCGTCTCGCCGCTGACTTCCGGCCCGAAGCCGCGGCCCTGATCGGAGAGCGCCAGCACATGCACGATGCCGCCCGGCCGGCACGCATTGCGCAGGCTGGCGACGTATTGCGGCCGGTCGGTGTCGTCGAAGATGTGGAAAAGCGCGCTGTCCACGATGGTGTCGTAGCCCGGCTCGTCGGGCAGGTTCATCGCGTCGGCGACCTCGAATCGCGCCCCCACGCCCTTGGCTTCGGCATTGCCGCGGGCCTGCTCGACGGCCTCGGGCGCGAAGTCGATGCCGAGCACGTCGTAGCCGAGCCTGCTGAGCAGGATCGTGTGTTCACCCGTTCCGCAGCCGACGTCGAGCACCTTTCCGCGGATCAGCCCGATCTTCTCCAGCTCGACGATCGCGGGTTGGGGTTCACCGATCACCCACGGCGGGGTGGTGGTTTTGTAGAACTCATCGAAACGAGAGATGGCGGGTGTCGTATCCATGAATGACAGTGTTCTACCTCAACCGGACTTGAGGTCAACCGTCGCGGACGTCGCCGAGCGACTTTTCGCCGCGATCGAGAAGGGCGACGCCGCCGCCGTCGCGGCACTCTGGGACGACGATGTGCTGGTGTGGAAGTCCGCTGAACCCGAAGACCAGATCAAGAAGCGCGCCCTGCGGGTCATCTTCTGGTTCATGGACACCACCACCGAACGTCGCTACGAGATCCTGGACCGCCAGTTCTTCGACGGTGGATTCGTCCAGCAGCACGTGCTGCACGCGACCGGCCGCAACGGCGGATCGATCTCGATGCGGGTCTGCATCGTCATTAAGGTGGGGGCCAACGGGCTGATCAGTCGCATCGACGAGTATTTCGACCCGGCGGCGATCGCCCCGCTGCTCGATTCGACGAACTGACAGGAAGTGTGACATGGCGAGCATCAGCGAATTTCTCAGTGACCCGGCATCGGCCGGGAATTGGACCGTCGTCGCCGACCAATCCACCATCGTGGTGAAGGCCAAATCGATGTGGGGGCTGGCACCCGTCAAGCTGCGCTTCACCGAGTTCGGCGGCGACGGCCAAATCGCCGCCCCCCAAACAGTTTCCGGGCACCTCGACATCAAGACCGCATCGGTGCGGACCGGCATTGGCAAGCGTGACCGGCACCTGCGCTCGGCCGACTTTTTCGAGGCCGAGAGGTTCCCGGACATCAACGTTGTCGTAACCGGCGCCGAAGCGATCAAGGGCGACGCTGTCGATTTGCACGCCGATCTCACCATCAAAAGCACGACGAAACCGGTGACACTGAAGACCAAGGTGACGCCGGTCGGCGACGGCGGAATGCGCCTCACCACACAGGCAACCGTCAACCGCCATGACTTCGGTGTGGACGGCAACCTGATTGGCATGATCGGCGACAGCGCGACGATCTCGGGCGACGTGGTGTTCCGCCGCACCTCGACATAGCGGGTTGGTTTAGCATCTGGCGCATGCCCGAATCATCTCGGCCGCTGCGAATCCTCGTCTACAGCGACAATCCGAGGACTCGCGAGCAGGTCCGGTCGGCGCTGGGCAAGCGCGTGCATCCGGACCTGCCCGAGCTGACCTACCTCGACGTGGCCACCGGCCCGATGGTGATCGTGCAGATGGACGAGGGCGGATTCGATCTCGCCATTCTCGACGGTGAGGCCACCCCCGTCGGCGGCATGGGAATAGCCAAGCAGCTCAAGGACGAGATCGACGACTGCCCGCCGATCCTGGTGCTCACTGGGCGCCGGGACGACGCCTGGCTGGCGAACTGGTCTCGCGCCGAGGCCGCGGTTCCGCACCCGATCGACCCCATTCGTTTGGGTGAGGCCGTGACGTCTCTGCTGCGCGCGCCCGTCCAATAGCTGTTGGACCAAATCTGCTGCCGCCGTTGGCTCTTCGCGGCACGCCAAAGCCAGCGGTTCGCAACCTGAAGCGATAGTAACCCCGAGTTGCAGCCTGCATTTAAAACCCCGCTAGGCTGTGGGTCAGCTCACATCGGAAAGCCCACGAGGGAGCAGTCACACCTGCATGAACCTGTATCTGCCCATCCTGGTACTCGGCGCGATCGCCGCCGGGTTTGCCGTGTTCTCGGTCGTCGCCGCGCTCCTCGGCGGACCACGGCGCTACAACCGGGCCAAGCTCGAGGCGTACGAGTGCGGCATCGAGCCGTTGCCTGAATTGGCCAACCCCGCGGCCGCCGGCCAGCGGTTCCCGATGAAGTACTACGTGACCGCGATGCTCTTCATCGTCTTCGACATCGAGATCGTGTTTCTCTACCCCTGGGCCGTCGCCTTCGACAGTCTCGGGGTATTCGCGCTGGTCGAGATGCTCTTGTTCATGGCCACCGTGTTCGTTGCGTACGCCTACGTCTGGCGCCGGGGAGGCCTGAATTGGGACTAGAAGAAAAGCTGCCGAGCGGCATCCTGCTGACGACGGTCGAGAAGCTGGCGGGCTACGTCCGCAAGGGCTCGCTGTGGCCCGCGACGTTCGGCCTGGCCTGCTGCGCCATCGAGATGATGGCCACGGCGGGCCCGCGCTTCGACATCTCGCGGTTCGGCATGGAGCGCTTCTCCGCGACGCCACGGCAGGCCGACCTGATGATCGTGGCCGGACGGGTCAGCCAGAAGATGGCCCCGGTGCTGCGGCAGGTCTACGACCAGATGGCCGAGCCCAAGTGGGTGCTTTCGATGGGCGTCTGCGCGTCGTCGGGCGGGATGTTCAACAACTACGCCATCGTGCAGGGCGTTGACCACGTCGTTCCGGTGGACATCTACCTGCCCGGCTGCCCGCCGCGGCCGGAGATGCTGCTGCACGCGATCCTGAAACTGCACGACAAGATCCAGGAGATGCCGCTGGGCGTCAACCGCGAGGAGGCCGTCCGCGAAGCCGAGAAGGCGGCGCTGGCGGTCACGCCCACCATCGAACTGAAGGGCCTGCTGCGGTGACCGATCCCAGCAACGGCAGCGCGGACGGCAAGGGCGAGGGCGAGAAGGAAGTCGTCGGCGTCCGCCGCGGCATGTTCGGCCCAGAGGGCTCCGGCGACACCTCCGGCTACGGCCGGCTGGTCCGCGAGGTGTCGATGCCCGGCAGCTCGCCGCGTCCATACGGCGGCTACTTCGACGAGGTCGTCGACACCCTGACCGTGGTACTCGGCGAGCAGGCCTTCGAGGCCGCGGTCGAGCGGGTGGTGGTGCAGCGCGACCAGCTGACCCTCGAGGTTCGCCGCGAGCATTTGCCCGCGGTCATGCAGGCGCTGCGCGACGATCCGGGCCTGCGTTTCGAGCTGTGCCTTGGCGTCAGCGGCGTCCATTACCCGCAGGACAGCGGCCGCGAGCTGCACGCCATGTACCCGCTGCTGTCGATCACCCACAACAGGCGAATCCAGGTGGAGGCATGCGCACCCGACGCCGACCCGCATATACCGTCGCTGTTCCGCGTCTACCCGACCACCGACTGGCACGAGCGCGAGACCTACGACTTCTTCGGGATCATCTTCGACGGACATCCCTCGCTGACCCGCATCGAGATGCCGGACGACTGGGTCGGGCACCCGCAGCGCAAGGACTACCCGTTGGGCGGCATCCCTGTTGAGTACCACGGCGCCGAGATACCGCCGCCCGACGAGCGGAGGGCCTACAGCTGATGAGCACGCCGAACACCCCGCCGGAGAGCGGGGGATCAGACACCGTCGTCATGGTCGGCGGTGAGGACTGGGAGCAGGTGGTCACCGCGGCCAGGCAGGCCGACGCCGGCGAACGGATCGTGGTCAACATGGGCCCGCAGCACCCGTCGACGCACGGCGTGCTTCGGCTGATCCTCGAGATCGAAGGCGAGACCATCGTCTCGGCCCGCTGCGGCATCGGCTACCTGCACACCGGGATCGAGAAGAACCTGGAGTACCGCACCTGGACCCAGGGCGTCACGTTCGTCACCCGAATGGATTATCTCTCACCGCTTTTCAACGAGACCGTGTACTGCCTCGGCGTCGAGAAGCTGCTCGGGGTCACCGACGACATCCCCGAACGCGCGAACGTCATCCGCGTGATGATGATGGAGCTCAACCGCATCTCGTCGCACCTGGTCGCACTGGCCACCGGCGGGATGGAGCTGGGCTCCATGGGCGCGATGTTCTACGGGTTCCGCGAGCGCGAGCAGATTCTGTCGATCTTCGAGACGATCACCGGGCTGCGGATGAACAACTCCTACATCCGACCCGGCGGGCTGGCCGCCGATCTGCCTGAGGAAGCCCTCCCGCAGATCCGCGACATGCTCAAGTTGATGCCGAAGCGGTTGAAGGACCTCGAGGACCTTCTCACCGAGAACTACATCTGGAAGGCCCGCACGCAGGGCATCGGCTATCTGGACCTGACCGGATGCATGGCACTCGGCATCACCGGCCCTGTGCTGCGCTCCACCGGGCTGCCGCACGACCTGCGCAAGACGCAGCCGTACTGCGGGTACGAGACCTATGACTTCGACGTCATCACCGACGACGGCTGCGACGCCTACGGGCGGTACCTGATCAGGGTCAAGGAGATGCACGAGGCGCTGAAGATCATCGAACAGTGCGTCGAGCGACTCGAGAAGTCGTCGGGCCGGGTGATGATCGACGACAAGAAGCTGGCGTGGCCGGCCGACCTGAAACTGGGGCCCGATGGGCTGGGCAACTCGCCGGAGCACATCGCCAAGATCATGGGCCATTCGATGGAGGGGCTGATCCACCACTTCAAGCTCGTGACCGAGGGCATCCGGGTGCCGCCGGGACAGGTCTACGTCGCGGTGGAGTCGCCGCGGGGCGAGCTCGGCGTGCACATGGTCTCCGACGGCGGCACCAGGCCCTACCGCGTGCATTACCGCGACCCCTCGTTCACCAACCTGCAGGCCGTCGCCGCCGCCTGCGAGGGCGGCATGGTCGCCGACGCGATCTCCGCTGTCGCCTCCATCGATCCGGTGATGGGGGGCGTGGACAGATGACGACCAACGGCTCACCGCTGTTCATCGAGCTGGGTCAGCGCCCTGACGAGGCCGGACCGCCGATCGGCGGCGAAGCGGCGTACCCGGCCGACGTGACGGCGCGGCTGGCGGCCAGCGCCACGGACATCATCGCCAAGTACCCGCGGTCGAGATCGGCGCTGCTGCCGCTGCTGCACCTGGTGCAGTCCGAAGACGGCTATCTCACCAAGGCGGGGCTCGCGTTCTGTGCCCGTCAGCTCGATTTGACCGAAGCCGAAGTGACCGCGGTCGCCACGTTCTACTCGATGTACCGGCGCACCCCCACCGGCGAGTATCTGGTCGGCGTCTGCACGAACACGCTGTGCGCGATCATGGGCGGCGACGCGATCCTCGACTCGTTGCAGGACCACCTTGGCGTCCACGCCGGCGAGACCACCGAGGACGGCCGCGTCACCCTCGAACACATCGAGTGCAACGCGGCATGCGACTACGCACCCGTCATCATGGTCAACTGGGAATTCTTCGACAACCAAACGCCTTCCTCCGCAAGGGATCTGGTCGACTCGCTGCGTGCAGGCGAGCCGCCTTTGCCGAGCCGCGGCGCGCCGCTGTGCACGTTCCGGCAGACCGCGCGGATCCTCGCGGGGCTGCCCGACGATCGCCCGATCACCGCGGACGGACAGGTGCCGACGGCCACGCTGGCGGGGCTGCGGGTCGCCCGCGAGCTCGATATGGAAGCGCCCCCACCGGAGGCCGAGCCGGCCGCGCCGCCACCGAAGTCCGACGGCACAAAGTCGGAGGCCGTCGAAACCACGAAAGACGAACCGGCACCGGGACCCTCGGCCACCGTGCCCGCCGAATCGGCAACCACCGAAACCGACCCGAGCAAAACGGATTCACGCGACTGACATGGCACCTGCTACTCCCCTGACACCCGTATTCAGCCGGTACTGGGACGACCCCGAACCCTGGTCGCTGGACACCTACCGTCGTCACGACGGGTACCGCGCGCTGGAGAAGGCGCTGGCGATGGATCCCGACGAGGTCATCGCGATGGTGAAGGACTCCGGTCTGCGCGGCCGCGGCGGCGCGGGCTTCCCGACCGGAACCAAATGGTCGTTCATCCCGCAGGACGACACCGGCGCGGGCGCGAAGCCGCACTACCTGGTCATCAACGCCGACGAGTCGGAACCCGGTACGTGCAAAGACATTCCGCTGATCTTGACCACGCCGCACTTCCTGGTCGAGGGCGCGATCATCGCCGCATACGCGATCCGTGCGCATCACGCGTTCATCTACGTACGCGGTGAGGTGATACCGGTGCTGCGGCGGCTGCAGGCCGCCGTCGCGGAGGCCTACGAAGCCGGCTACCTCGGCACCGACGTCAATGGCTCGGGCTTCGACCTCGAGTTGGTGGTGCACGCGGGAGCAGGCGCCTACATCTGCGGCGAGGAGACCGCGCTGCTCGACTCGCTCGAGGGCAGGCGCGGCCAGCCCAGGCTGCGGCCGCCGTTTCCCGCGGTGGCCGGCCTGTACGCCTGCCCGACGGTGGTGAACAACGTCGAATCCATCGCGAGCGTGCCTCCGATCATGCTCAACGGGATCGACTGGTTCCGTTCGATGGGGACGGAGAAATCACCCGGCTTCACGCTGTACTCGCTGTCGGGACATGTGACCAACCCCGGTCAATACGAGGCCCCGCTCGGCATCACACTGCGCGAGCTCCTCGAGTACGCGGGCGGGATCCGTGCCGGCCACGAACTGAAGTTCTGGACGCCCGGCGGTTCGTCGACCCCGCTGCTGACCGCAGAACACCTCGATGTGCCACTGGATTACGAGGGCATGGCCGGCGTCGGGTCGATGCTCGGCACCAAGGCGCTTCAACTCTTCGACGAGACCACATGCGTGGTGCGCGCGGTGCGGCGGTGGACAGAGTTCTACGCGCACGAGTCGTGCGGCAAGTGCACGCCATGCCGCGAAGGCACGTACTGGCTCAGCCAGATCTACGAGCGGCTCGAAACCGGGCGTGGCACCGAAGAGGACATCCAGAAGCTGCTGGACATCTCCGACACCATCTTCGGAAAGTCCTTCTGTGCCTTGGGCGATGGTGCGGCAAGCCCGATCCTGTCGTCGATCAACTTCTTCCGCGACGAGTATGTCGCGCATCTGGACGGCGGCTGCCCGTTCGATCCGCACGCCTCGACACTGATGGCGACCGAGGGGGTGGGTGCCTGATGACGATGACCGAACCGAGCCAGGATGCGCCGGCAGTGGAGATGGTGAACCTGACCATCGACGACGTGCCGATCAGTGTGCCCAAGGGCACCTTGGTGATTCGCGCGGCGGAGCTGATCGGTGTGCAGATCCCGCGGTTCTGCGACCATCCGCTGCTTGACCCCGTCGGCGCATGCAGGCAGTGCCTGGTAGAGGTCGAGGGCCAGCGCAAACCGATGGCCTCCTGCACCATCACGTGCACGCCCGACATGGTGGTGCGCACACAGCTCACCTCCGAATCAGCCGACAAGGCCCAGCAGGGAGTGATGGAGCTGCTGCTGATCAACCACCCGCTGGACTGTCCGGTCTGCGACAAGGGCGGCGAGTGCCCGCTGCAGAACCAGGCCATGTCGAACGGCCGGGCGGAGACGCGCTTCGACGACGTCAAACGCACCTTCCCCAAACCGATCCCGATCTCCTCAGAGGTGCTGCTGGACCGCGAACGGTGTGTGCTGTGCGCACGGTGCACCCGGTTCTCCCAGCAGATCGCGGGTGACCCGTTCATCGAACTGTTGGAGCGCGGTGCGCTGCAGCAGGTCGGCATCGCGCCGGGTGAGCCGTTCTCGTCATACTTCTCCGGCAACACCGTGCAGATCTGTCCCGTCGGTGCGTTGACGAACACGGCCTACCGCTTCCGCGCGCGACCGTTCGACTTGGTGTCCAGCCCCAGTGCGTGCGAGCACTGCGCGTCGGGATGCGCCCAGCGCACCGATCATCGGCGGGGAAAGGTGTTGCGCCGGTTGGCCGGTGACGACCCGGAGGTCAACGAGGAGTGGAACTGCGACAAGGGGCGGTGGGCGTTCACCTACGCAGGAGTCGGTGACCGCATCACCACGCCGCAGATCCGTGACGAGGACGGCAAGCTGCGGTCCGCATCATGGTCGGAAGCCCTGCGCGTAGCCGCGACCGGGCTCGCGGCCGCAACGGGGAGGGCCGGCGTGCTGGTGGGCGGCCGGAGCACCGTCGAGGACGCCTACGCGTATTCGAAGTTCGCCCGGATCGTGTTGGGCACCAACGATATCGACTTCCGAAGCCGCGCGCACAGCGATGAGGAAGCGGAGTTCTTGGCCGCCGAAGTCGCGGGCCAGCCGATGAATGTCACCTACACGGACCTGGAGAAGGCGCCGGCGGTGTTGCTTGCCGGGTTCGAGCCCGAAGAGGAGTCGCCCATCGTCTTCCTGCGGCTGCGCAAGGCCGCCCGCAAAGACGGTCTGCAGGTGCTCGCAATCGCGCCGTTCGAAACCCGCGGCCTGACCAAGATGTCCGGCAAGCTGATTCGCACCGCGCCCGGCGGCGAAGCGGCTGCACTCGACGAACTCGCCGAGGAGACGTTGCTCAACCAGCCAGGCGCGATCATCCTCGTCGGGGAACGGCTGGCGACGTCGCCCGGAGCGCTTTCGGCCGCAAGCAGATTGGCGGCGGCGACCGGCGCCCGCCTCGGCTGGGTGCCACGACGCGCGGGCGACCGCGGCGCGCTGGAGGCCGGCGCGCTGCCGAACCTGCTACCCGGCGGCCGGCCCGTCACCGACCCGGCGGCGCGCGAGCAGACCGCAACCGCGTGGAATATCTCCGAACTGCCCGCGGAGGTAGGACGTGACACCGCGGGCATTCTCGCCGCGGCAGCGAGCGGTGAGCTGGGTGCCCTGCTGATCGGCGGCGTCGAGCCCGCCGACCTACCCGACCCCGACGCGGCCCTGGCCGCCATCGACACGGCGTCCTTCGTCGTCAGCCTGGAGCTGCGGGAAAGTCGCGGTCACCGACCTCGCCGATGTGGTGTTCCCGGTCGCGCCCGTCGTCGAGAAGGCCGGCTCGTTCGTCAACTGGGAGGGCCGGATTCGGCCGTTCGGGCCGTCGCTGGTCAGCAATGCCACACCCGATCTGCGAGTGCTGTACACGCTCGCCGACGAGATCGGCGTCGACCTCGGCCTGCCGGACGCGGCAACGGCCGGCGAAGAACTGGCCAAGCTCGGCTGGTGGGGCGGAACCCGGCCGAGCGCACCCAGCGTCGCCGCGGGCAGTGCCACTGCACCCGGAAAGGGCGAAGCGGTGCTGACGGGGTGGCGGATGCTGCTGGATTCGGGCCGGTTGCAGGACGGCGAACCGTATCTCGCGGGAACCGCCCGAGTACCCGTTGCGCGACTCTCGGCGGTCACCGCCGCCGAAATCGGTGCAGCCGAAGGAGATTCGGTCACCGTCGCCACCACCAGGGGTGAAGTCACCTTGCCGCTGGAGGTCACCGACATGGATGACCGGGTGGTATGGCTGCCGCTGAACTCGCCGGGATCTGCGGTGTACCAACAACTGGGTGTGACCGCGGGCGCCGTGGTCTCGATCGGGCGGGCTGAATAGTGACAGATCTCTCGGCCTTCGGGCACGACCCCTTCTGGCTGATCCTGATCAAGTCGGTCGGCGTGTTCGCGTTCCTGCTGCTGACGGTGTTGGCCGCCATCCTGATCGAACGTAAGTTGCTCGGCCGCATGCAGATGCGGTTCGGCCCCAACCGAGTCGGCCCAAAGGGACTGCTTCAGTCGCTCGTCGACGGTCTGAAGCTCGGGCTGAAGGAAGGCCTCGTTCCTTCGGGTGTCGACAAGCCCATCTACCTGCTGGCGCCGGTCATCTCGACGGTGCCGGCGTTCATGGCCTTCGCCGTCATCCCGATGGGGCCGGTCGTTTCGGTGTTCGGCCACCAGACGCCGCTGCAGCTGACCGACCTCGCCGTGGCAGTGCTCTACATCCTCGCCGTCACGTCGATCGGGGTGTACGGCATCGTGCTGGCCGGCTGGGCGTCAGGCTCCACCTATCCGCTGCTCGGCGGCCTGCGGTCGTCTGCGCAGGTGATCTCCTACGAGATCGCCATGGCGCTGTCGTTCGCCGCGGTGTTCCTCTACGCGGGCACCATGTCTACCTCCGGCATCGTGGCCGCCCAGGACGGCAGATGGTTCGTGTTCCTGCTGTTGCCGTCGTTCCTGGTGTACCTGACATCGATGGTCGGCGAAACCAACCGCGCCCCATTCGATCTGCCCGAGGCGGAGGGCGAACTCGTCGGCGGCTTCCACACCGAGTACTCGTCGCTGAAGTTCGCGATGTTCATGCTCGCCGAATACGTCAACATGACGACCGTGTCGGCGCTGGCCACCACGATGTTCCTCGGCGGCTGGCACGCACCGTGGCCGATCAACATGTGGGACGGCGCCAACTCCGGCTGGTGGCCGCTGCTGTGGTTCACCGCCAAGGTGTGGGCGTTCCTGTTCTTCTACTTCTGGCTGCGTGCCACCTTGCCGCGACTGCGCTACGACCAGTTCATGGCGCTGGGTTGGAAGGTTCTCATCCCGGTCTCGCTGGTGTGGATCGCCATCGTGGGCGCCACACGCAGCCTGCGCGCCGAGGGCTACGCCCTATGGGCCAACGGCCTCATTGCCGTCGGCACCGTTTTCGCGCTCGCCGTTGCCGCATTGCTGTGGCGCTCGATGCGGGTCAAGACCGATCGGAAGATCCCCGTACAAGTCGCCGATGCGGGCGGCTTCCCGATACCGCCGCTGCCACCAGCGAGCAAGGAGAAAGCCGATGCCTAAATTCCTGGACGCCCTGGCAGGTTTCGGGGTCACGTTCGGCACCATGTTCAAGAAGCCGATCACCGAGGAGTACCCCGAGAAGCCCGGCCCCGTCGCGAAGCGCTATCACGGCCGCCATCAGCTGAACCGGTACCCCGACGGGCTGGAGAAGTGCATCGGATGTGAGCTGTGCGCGTGGGCCTGCCCCGCGGACGCGATCTACGTCGAAGGCGACGACAACACCTCCGACGAGCGCTTCTCGCCCGGTGAGCGCTACGGGCGGGTGTACCAGATCAACTACCTGCGGTGCATCGGCTGTGGGCTGTGCATCGAGGCCTGCCCGACCCGCGCGTTGACCATGACCAACGAGTACGAGATGGCCGACGACAACCGCGCAGACCTGATCTGGGGCAAGGACAAGTTGCTCGCACCGATGCAACCGGGGATGGTGGCGGCACCGCATCCGATGCAGCCCGGCAGCACGGACGAGGACTACTACCTGGGCAACATCAAACCCGTGACCGAGGATGTGCCGTGAACGTCGAAATCGTCGCGCTGGCGGCCGATTCGATGGGCTCCACCTCGACCGCCGAGGCGGTGACGTTCTGGATCCTCGGCGCGGTCGCGTTCTTCGGGGCAATCGGCGTGGTGGCCGCACCCAAGGCCGTGTATTCCGCCATCTTTCTCGCGTCGACGATGATCTCGCTCGCGGTGCTCTACATCGCGCAGGAGGCACTGTTCCTCGGCATCGTCCAGGTCGTCGTCTACACCGGCGCGGTGATGATGCTGTTCCTCTTCGTGATGATGCTCATCGGCGTCGACCTGTCGGAATCTCTCGTGGAAACCATTCGCGGCCAACGCTATGCGGCGCTCATCGCGGGCGTCGGCTTCGGCGTGCTGCTGATCGCGGGCATCGGCAATGTTTCGGTGGCCGGCTTCACCGGCCTGCCCGAGGCGAACAGCAGCTACAACGTGGAAGGCCTCGCGGCGCTGATCTTCACCCGCTACCTGTGGGCGTTCGAGTTGACCGGCGCGCTGCTGATCACCGCCGCACTGGGCGCGATGGTGCTGGCACACCGGGAGCGGTTCGAGCGCGCCAAGACCCAGCGCGAACTTGCCGAGGAACGGTTCCAGCCCGGCGGACACGCGACACCGATGCCGGGTCCGGGTGTGTTCGCCAGGCACAACGCCGTAGACATCGAGGCGCGACTCCCCGACGGCTCGGGCTCCGAGCTGTCGGTCGCCGCGATCCTGCAACGACGGAGCGTGGATGAATCCCGATAACTACCTGTACCTGTCCGCGCTGTTGTTCACGATCGGCGCGTCAGGAGTTCTGCTGCGCCGCAACGCCATCATCATGTTCATGTGCGTTGAGCTGATGCTGAACGCGGCCAACCTCGCCTTCGTGGCGTTCTCCCGCATGCACGGGCATCTCGACGGTCAGGTGGTGGCGTTCTTCACCATGGTGGTCGCGGCCTGCGAGGTGGTCGTCGGCCTTGCCATCATCATGACCATCTTCCGCACCCGCCGCTCGGCCTCGGTCGACGACGCCAGCCTGCTGAAAAACTAAGGCCGCGATGACGATTCCGGTTTGGCTCCTGATCGCCCTGCCCCTGGCAGGCGCGGCGATACTGCTGCTGTCCGGGAGATGGTCCGACCCGTGGGGGCATCTGCTCGGCTGTGCGACGTCGCTCGGGTCGTTCGCGGTCGGTGCGGTGCTGTTCACCAACATGCTCGGTCGGGCAGGCGAGGAACGGGTCGTTCAGGAGAAGCTGTTCTCCTGGGTGCCGGTCGGCGAACTGCACGTCGACTTCGGCCTGCAGCTCGATCAGCTGTCGATATGCTTCGTCCTGCTGATTACCGGCGTCGGCTCGCTGATCCACATCTACTCGGTCGGCTACATGGCCGAAGACCGGGACCGCCGTAGGTTTTTCGCGTACATGAACCTGTTCCTCTCGGCGATGCTGCTGTTGGTGCTCGCCGACAACTACCTGGGCCTGTACGTGGGGTGGGAAGGCGTCGGCCTGGCGTCCTATCTGCTGATCGGGTTCTGGCAGCACAAGCCATCGGCCGCCACCGCGGCGAAGAAGGCGTTCGTGGTCAACCGCGTCGGCGACATCGGCCTTGCCATCGCGCTGATGGTGATGTTCGCCTACATCGGTTCGATCTCGTTCGAAGGTGTCTTCGCGGCCGCACCGGAGTTGGGCGAGGGCACACTCAATGCCATCGGCCTCCTGCTGCTGCTCGCTGCGTGCGGTAAGTCGGCGCAGGTGCCGCTGCAGTCCTGGCTCGGCGACGCCATGGAGGGTCCCACCCCGGTCTCCGCGCTCATCCACGCCGCGACGATGGTGACCGCGGGCGTCTACCTAATCGTCCGGTCCGGCCCGGTGTTCGATCTCGCGCCGGGCGCGCAGCTCGGCGTCGTCGTCGTCGGGGCGGTCACGCTGTTGTTCGGCGCGATCATCGGCTGCGCCAAGGACGACATCAAGAAGGCACTCGCGGCGTCGACGATGAGCCAGATCGGCTACATGGTGCTCGCCGCGGGCCTCGGCCCGGCCGGCTACGCGGTCGCGATCATGCACCTGCTCACCCACGGCTTCTTCAAGGCCGGGCTGTTCCTCGGCGCGGGCTCGGTCATGCACGCGATGGACGACGAGGTGAACATGCGCCACTACGGCGGCCTGCGCAAGCTGCTGCCGATCACCTTCGCCACCTTCGGGCTCGGCTACCTCGCGATCATCGGCGTACCGCCGCTGGCGGGCTTCTTCTCCAAGGACGGAATCATCGAGGCGGCGCTGGGCGCGGGCGGCGCCAAGGGCATCATCCTTGGCGGGGCGGCGATCCTCGGCGCAGGCATCACCGCGTTCTACATGACCCGCGTGATGCTGATGACGTTCTTCGGCGAGCGGCGATGGAAAGCCTCGGCGAGCGCGACGACGGGAGAAATGACGGAGCCCCATCCGCACGAGTCACCGAAGGTGATGACGTGGCCGATGATCGTGCTCGCGGTCGGGTCCGTGGTATCCGGCGGCGCGCTGGCGATCGGCGGCACGCTGGAGCACTGGCTGGAACCGGTGGTCGGCGCGCATGAGGCACACCATGTCGTGCCCGCCTGGGTCGTCACCGTCGTGGTGTTGTCGGTCGTCGCGGTCGGCATCGCCATCGCCTATTGGATGTACGCGCAGAAGACGGTGCCCGACACCGCACCAGAGGAGGTGTCGGCGCTGACCGTGGCCGCCCGCAGAGATTTGTACGGGGATGCGATCAACGAGGCTCTGCTGATGAAGTCGGGCCAGGTCCTGACCAAGGATCTGGTCTGGGTCGACAACAAGGGGGTGGACGGCGCCACAAACGGGCTGGCCGCTCTGGTCGGGCTCACCTCCGAGCGCGCGCGCCGGCTCGAGACCGGGTTCGCCCGCTCCTACGCGCTGTCGATGTTCGCAGGCGCCGTCCTGGTTATCGGCGGGATTCTGGTGATGCGGCTATGGTCATGAACCCGTCGTTGAAGGAACGAGCTATGGCTTGTCCCTTGAGATTCGGATTCGCCGATAGGCTTGCTGCTGCCGCCCTGGCTGGCTGTCAGGGTGGGCGCTGCGTGTGGGCGCATGACTTCGCCCCAGCGTTTGACACCGCGGGAGGCGATGTTGATCGCTGCGTTGTGGTCGGCGTGCCCAACGAAGTGACACCGGCCACACTCGAAAACCGCTTGGGTGCGGCGATTGTGCTTGTCGACCCAGCCACACGCGCTACAGGCCCGGGATGTGTAGGCGGGGTCGACTTCGACGAACGCCACCCCGGCCTGGCTGGCCTTGTAGGCCAGAAACGAGCCAAGTTGGGCGAACGCCCACGAGTGCAGCGTGACCCGTTGGGGCTTGCGAAGCCGTACCCGGTCACGGATCCCCGTCAGCTTTTCGACGGCGATGCCGCGTCCGGTGCGTTCAGCCTCGGCCACGATGCGTTTGGAGATCTGGTGGTTGATGTCCGCGGCGAAGCGGGCCTCTTTGCGGCGCCGCCTTTTCAGCAGTCGCCGTGCGGAGCTGGTCCCTTTGGCCTGCAACCGTTTCCGGAGCCGTGCCTGTCGCCTGCGGTAGGAGTTCAACCCAGCACCGGAGGCTTTCTCACCGGTGCTGGTGGTGGCGATGTTGACGATGCCCATATCGACACCAAGGAACCCCTTGACCGGCTCGATCAGCGGGACTTGGGGCGCCTCGATGGTGGCATGCAGAAACCACTTGCCGTCGCAGTAGATCAGGTCGGTTTCCCCAATCGGACGGCTGCGCAACATCATCAGATGCTTTGGATTGGCGACGATGGAAATGTTCCTCAACCGGCCAGCGACAGTCCAGATCGATATTGTCGCTGCGCGGCCCAGATCGTCGGGGAACCGCCAGGACAAACATCGCGCATCGAACGGCTGCGCTCCCGAGGCCCGAAACACAATCGGCGAATCTTCGACCTTGCGGCGCCGGTCGGATCCTGGAGGACCACAGTTGCCAGCAGCAATGTTGGCGCGCAGCGCAGCGTAGGCATCGGCGACCTTGCCAATCACGCGGATCGACGGCTGCGCTGCCAGCCCGAACCGATCCCGCAACTCTCTGCAGAAGTGACGCTGGGCATCAATCTTGCGGAACACCCGGTCGGCATGCATCTGCGCCGACAGCCACGACGCCGCCGCATTGCAAGTTCGCAGGGTCTCATCCAACGCTGTTGCCTCCCCGGCAGACGGCAGCGCCCACAGCTTTATCACCTGCTTCACGCCACGGACGCTAGCCCCAGCCACCGACATCCCGGCTCAGCATCCGCGCCGACTCGTATTGCAACGGCTCCTGCGGCAATATTCCGCTGTAGGTCGACGAGGACAACGTCGGACAGCCGCCGGAGTTACGGCCCGGCCCCACAGGAATCCGTTCCTGCTGGTCGTAAACGACCAGCCTTCAATCGTAGGGGGACGTGGTGACCTCCGTTCCGTGGTTGAGCGTGCTGTGGGCGGTGCCGATGGTCGGCGCGGGGCTGGTGATGGTGCTGCCTGCAGCGCAACGCACTTTGGCCAAGTGGTTGGCGCTGGCGATCTCGATCGCCGTGCTTGCGGTGACCGCAGTGATCGCGGTCGGCTTCAAACCCGGCGGTGATCAGTACCAGTTCGTCGAATCCCATACGTGGATACCGTCATTCGGCACCGGGTACATCCTCGGCGTCGACGGCATCGCGCTCGCCCTTGTGGTCCTCACCGCGGTGTTGGTGCCGCTGCTGATCGTCGCGGGCTGGAACGACGCCAAAGACCAGATCAGCTGGGGCGGCCGGGCGACGCACACCTACTTCGCGCTGACGCTGGCCGTCGAAGGCATGGTGCTTATCTCACTGGTCTCGCTGGACATACTGCTGTTCTACGTCTTCTTCGAAGCCATGCTCATCCCGATGTACTTCCTGATCGGTGGTTTCGGCGGCGAGAACCGTTCGAAGGCGGCAGTGAAGTTCCTGCTGTACAACCTGTTCGGCGGCCTCATCATGCTGGCGGCGGTGATCGGCCTGTATGTGGTGACGGCGCAAAGCGACGCGTTCGCGGCGGGCACCTTCGACTTCCGCCAGATCGTCGCAGCGGTGTCGAGCGGTCAATTCGTGATGAGTCCGGCCGTCATGAATCTGATGTTCGGCGGATTCATGTTCGCGTTCGCGGTCAAAGCGCCGCTGTGGCCGTTCCATCGCTGGCTGCCCGGCGCCGCCGTCGAGGCCACCCCGGCCAGCGCGGTGCTGATGATGGCCATCATGGACAAGGTGGGCACATTCGGCATGCTGCGGTACTGCCTGCAGTTGTTCCCCGACGCTTCAACGTATTTCCGTCCGCTGATCATCACGTTGGCGGTGATCGGGATCGTGTACGGCGCGATCGTGGCGATCGGCCAGACCGACGTGATGCGGTTGATCGCCTACACGTCGATATCGCACTTCGGGTTCATCATCCTCGGCATTTTCGTGATGACCAGCCAGGGGCAGTCCGGCTCGACGCTGTATATGGTCAACCACGGCATCTCCACGGCGGCGCTGTTCCTGATCGCCGGGTTCCTGGTGTCGCGCAGGGGAACCCGCCTGATCAACGCCTACGGCGGCGTCCAGAAGGTCGCGCCCGTGCTGGCCGGAACCTTCCTGGTCGCCGGGTTGGCGACGCTGTCACTTCCGGGTCTGGCGCCGTTCGTCAGCGAATTCCTGGTATTGATCGGCACATTCACGCGCTACCCGGTATTCGCGGTGTTGGCCTCCAGCGCGCTGGTGCTCTCGGCGATCTACATCCTGTGGATGTATCAGCGGATGATGGGCGGGCCGGTCACCGACGGCAACGACCGGCTGCGTGATTTGCTGCCCCGTGAGCTTGCTGTGGTGGCGCCGCTGATCGCACTGCTGCTGGTGCTCGGTGTCTATCCGAAACCCGCACTGGACGTGATCAATCCGGCGGTCAACCACACGCTGACCACGATCAACCAGCCCGATCCCGCACCCAAACTGGCGGAAGGCCCGGCGCGATGAACCTGCCAACGCCCAGCATCGAGTACTGGCTGCTGTCTCCGATGTTGATTGTGTTCGGCGCCGCCATCGTCGGCGTGCTGGTGGAGGCGTTTGTGTCACGCGAGCGTCGCTACGCGGT
Source organism: uncultured Actinomycetota bacterium (assembly GCA_963822305.1). GTDB lineage: Bacteria > Actinomycetota > Actinomycetes > Mycobacteriales > Mycobacteriaceae > Mycobacterium. The sequence goes on from CAWGHF010000020.1 coordinate 131,830, forward strand.
GCAGGTGGCGCTCAGCCTGGTCGGCCTGGCGGCGGCGTTGGTCGCGGTGGTGCAGCTGGCCCGCGACTTGCACGGAGAATCCGGCCGCACCGCGGTTTTGGGCGCGGTCGCCGTCGATGCGCCTGCGCTGTTCCTGCAGGGCACGATCCTGCTCGTCGGCATTCTCGGAATCCTGCTGATCGCCGAACGTCGGGTTCCTGCCGAGTCGGAATCCGAGAGCGAGGGCGGCGGACTGGATGCGTTCACCCCGCAGGCCTCCGCGATAGTCGGCAGCGTTGCCGAGAAGGTGGCCACCAAGGCCGGTGTGATGCAGACCGAGGTGTTCCCGCTGACGATGTTCGCTGTCGGCGGGATGCTGCTGTTTCCTGCGGCCGACGATCTGCTGACCATGTTCATCGCGCTCGAGGTGCTGTCCCTTCCGCTGTACCTGCTGTGCGGGCTCGCCCGCCGACGACGCCTGCTCTCGCAGGAAGCGTCGCTGAAATACTTTCTCCTTGGCGCGTTTTCGTCTGCCTTCTTCCTCTACGGCATGGCCATGTTGTACGGCTACGCAGGCACGCTGGACCTCGAGGACATCGCCGTGGCGGTGGCATCCGGATCCGGTAGGTCGTCGCTGGCGTTGCTCGGCACCGGACTGTTACTCGTGGGCGTGCTGTTCAAGGTCGGCGCGGTGCCGTTCCACTCCTGGATTCCCGACGTCTACCAGGGCGCCCCGACACCGATCACCGCGTTCATGGCCGCGGCCACCAAGATCGCCGCATTCGGTGCGATCCTGCGCGTGTTCTATGTCGCGGTCCCCGAACTGCGTGACGACTGGCGGCCGGTGCTGTGGGCGGTCGCGATTCTGACGATGGTGGTCGGCACGGTGACCGCCGTGAGGCAGACCGACGTCAAGCGGATGTTGGCGTATTCGGCGGTGGCCCACACCGGGTTCATCCTGACGGGTGTGATCGCCGAGAATGAGGCCGGGCTGTCGTCGACCCTGTTCTATCTGTTCGCCTACGGGTTCAGCACCTTGGGTGCTTTCGCGGTGGTTGGCCTGGTCCGTGACTCGGCGGGCGAGGAGGACAGCGCGATGGCCCGATGGGCAGGACTCGGGCGGCGCTATCCCGTTGTCAGCGTGGTCTTTTCGCTGTTTCTACTCGCGTTCGCCGGGATCCCGCTGACCAGCGGCTTCGTCAGCAAGTTCGCGGTGTTCAAGGCCGCGGGCGAGGGTGGCGCGATCCCGCTCGTCGTTGTCGGTGTGATCGCGAGTGCAGTGGCCGCGTACTTCTACGTGCGGGTCATCGTGCTGATGTTCTTCACCGAGCCACCCGACGACGCGCCCGACGTGGTGGTGCCCAGCTTCCTGACCACGGCCGTCGTCACGGTCACCGCCGCCGTCACGTTCGCTCTCGGTGCCCTGCCCCAGCCGCTGCTGGACCTGGCCAACGCGGCAGACCAGTTCCTGCGCTAACGTGCCCATGATCACCGAAGACGATCACGAGTGAGGATCGCAGCGAGGAACGAGCGAGGACCGGAGCGAGCGTGAGTCGAGCATTGAATTCGGAGCCGCTTGTCCTGATCGCCGATCACGGCGCGGTTCGGGTGTTGACGCTGAATCGGCCCGCCGCGAGAAACGCACTGAGCCGCGATCTCATCAAGGCCGCGTACACGGCGTTGACGGAGGCCGACGCCGAGGAGTCGGTACATGCGGTCGTGCTCACCGGTGCGGATCCCGCGTTCTGTGCCGGCGTGGACCTCAAGGAGGCGCAGCGTGACGGCCTCAACTACTTCCAGGAGTTCCGGTCGCAGAGCTGCATCGCCGCGGTGGCGAAGATGCGCACGCCGATCGTCGGGGCGATCAACGGTGCAACGTTCACCGGCGGACTCGAGATGGCGCTCGGCTGCGACTTTCTCATCGCCTCGGAGCGAGCCGTATTCGCCGACACCCACGCCCGCGTCGGGATCCTGCCCGGCGGCGGGATGACCGCACGCCTCCCCCAGCTCGTCGGCCTCGGCATGGCCCGTCGACTGTCGATGACCGGCGAGGTCGTCGACGCCACCCGCGCCGAGAAGATCGGCCTGGTCACCGAGGTGGTCGCACACGAGCGACTGCTGGACCGCGCGCTGGAGCTGGCCGGCCAGATCGCCGAGGTGCCCGGCCCAACGATGTTGGGGCTCAAGGAGATCTACACCACCGGCGTAGCCCCGGTGATCGATCCCGCGCTGGCCGCCGAGGAGAAGATCGCATACGCGCAGCACCGCGATTTCGAGGGACTCGGCGACCAGTTCCGCGCCGTTTCCGAACGCAACAAACGGCAGATCGAGTCGACGGAATAGCCCACCACCGGTCGCGGTTGTTGGACCCATGACATCGTTGACGGGTAAGACGGCGCTGGTAACCGGGGCTTCACGTGGAATCGGGCGAGCGATCGCACTGCGATTGGCCGGCGACGGCGCGGCCGTCGCGGTTCACTACGGAAGCAACGAGTCGGCCGCGGCCGCCACCGTCGCCGAGATCGAAGCCGCGGGTGGGGAGGCATTTCCCGTTCGCGCCCAGCTCGGCGTCGACGGTGACGTCGACGAGCTGTTCAACGGGCTGGAGAAGGGCCTCGCGGGCCGGCCACTGGACATTCTGGTCAACAACGCGGCCATCTCCACCTCCGAGGCCACCATCGAGGCGGCGACGCGCGAACAGTTCGACCGAGAGTTCGCGATCAACGTCCGGGCGCCGTTCTTCATCACTCAACGTGCGCTACCGCTGATCCGCGACGGCGGGCACATCATCAACATCTCTTCCGGTGTCACATGGTTCGCGACTCCGCAGATCGTCTACTCGATGACCAAAGGGGCCCTCAACGTGATGGGCCGCGCGCTGGCGCTCGCTGTCGGCGAACGGGGAATCACCGTCAACAACGTATCCCCCGGCGTCACCGACACCGACATGAACTCGTGGCTGCACGACAGCGCGGAGGCATCGGAGGCGATCAAGCAGATCGTCGCGCTCAACCGCATCGGGCAGGCGGCCGAGATCGCCGACGCCGTCGCGTTTTTCGCCGCCGACGACAGCCGATGGGTGACCGGGCAGACACTCGACGTCAACGGCGGCCTCTGGCTGGGCCGCCCGGTGGTGCAATGAGGCTCAGCTCTTCCTCTTCAGGATGAACTCCACCGAGCGGTGGCCCTCGAATCCGGGCAGCGGCGGCAGCGTCGTCGTGTCGACCTGATTGCGGGCCTGCTTCGATCAACCGGCACGTCGGGGTTGTACACCGACAGGTAGACGTCGTGGGCGGCCAGCGACGCGACCGCGGCCTCGATGAAATCGTCTACCGTTTCGCCGTGCGTGCCGTGCGGGCCGTGCTCGAAGAACCACCGCGGCTTTTTCGGCAGCGAATCATAGGCGGCGGCAACGGCATTGGAGAACTCGATGTGGTCGCGCTGGTTCGGCGCGCCGGGCGCCCACTCCGGGCCGCTGTATAGGGTGATCACCACGTCGGGCGCCAATCCGGTGATCGTCTCGGCGATCTTCGCCCGTAGTTCCGGTGTGTTGAAGATCTGGCTGTCGGGAAAGTCCCAGAACTCCACGTCTTCTACGCCCACGATGGCTGACGACGTGCGTTGTTCACGCTCGCGCAGCGGGCCGCATTCCTCCGGCGGGATACCGGGAATACCGACCTCGCCCCGGCACGCCAGCGCGTAATGCACGTGCTTGCCCTGCGACGTCCACTTGGCGACGGCGGCCGCACAGCCGTACTCGGTGTCATCGGGATGCGGCACCAGCACCAGCGCGGTGCGCCAGTCGGTGGGGAAAGGCTGATGAACCACCCCGTTAGGCAATCACACCGTGAGCGACGATGGCAGTCGTCTGGTCAACCCATCTCGTCGTCGAGTTCGTTGTCGGGCCACAGAAGCAGCCGCAGCATGGTCGCGCCGCCGATCACCTCGATCAGCCGTTCCGGGTCGATGTCGGGATTCGCGTCGCCGCGGCGCAGCGCGTCGGTCAAGCGGGCCCGCACGGCGGCGAAGACGTCGGTGAAGCGGTCCATCACCCGGGTGTTCAGCTCGGCGTCGGCGGCCATGTCGGCGATCAGACCGGGCAGCGCGGCGCGCACCACCGGGCTGGTGAATACGTCTCGGGCCGCGGCGATCATCGCGCGGACGTCCGCGCGGAAGTCCCCCGGCGGCGTCTCGATCGCCGTCGGCGCGGCGGGAAACGCGGCCTCGTGGACGAGCTCGGCCTTGCTGGACCACCGGCGATACAACGCGGTCTTGGTGGTGCCTGCCCGCTCGGCAACGGCTGCCATGGTCAGGTTCGAATAGCCGATTTCCACAAGCAGATCCGTGGTCGCGCGCAGTATGGCAGCGTCGATACGCGGGTCCCGGGGGCGCCCGGCCGTCGGGGCCTTGTCAATCGAGGTCGGGTCTGCTTTCATAACGCTACCCACCGTATCGTAATTAGGCCGGAGGAAGAACCTTGGCTACAGAACCGGCTGTCGAAGACGTCGGCCGACTCCAGCGCTCCGCGCGAGACGTCAGCACGCTGCCCGGCGTGATGTCGCAGTGGCTGTCCACAGTGATGCCCGGCGGCGCCAAGCCGCAGGTGACCGTGGAGAGCGGCGTCGACTCCAACGGGATGTCCTCGGAGACCATCATTCTCACCGGGCAGTGGGACGACGATGGTCAACAGCACGAGGAGAAGTGGGTGGCGCGCGTCGCGCCCGCCGAACAGGACGTACCAGTGTTCTCGTCCTACCGGATGGACCACCAGTTCGACGTGATCCGTTTGGTCGGGGAAATGACCGACGTCCCGGTGCCGCAGGTGCGGTGGCTGGAGCCGACCGGCACCGTGCTGGGCACGCAGTTCTTCTTGATGGACTACGTGTCCGGTGTAGTTCCGCCCGATGTGATGCCCTACACGTTCGGCGGCAACTGGTTCGCCGACTCTCCGGCCGAGTCGCAGCGCGCACTGCAGGACAACACCGTCGACGTGCTGGCGAAGCTGCACGCGATCCCCCACGCCGAGACCACCTTCGGGTTCCTGGCCGACGGCGACGAGCCAAACGCGTTGCGGCGCAATCTGGACTGGCTGCAGTCGTGGTACCAGTTCGCGGTTCCCGACATCGGCAGGTCCGCGCTCGTCGAGCAGGCGCTCGAGTGGCTGGAGGCGAACTGGCCCGAGGACATCGCGGCCACCGAGCCGGTGCTGATCTGGGGAGACTCCCGGGTGGGCAACGTGCTCTACGAAGACTTCAAACCCGTCGCCGTGCTGGACTGGGAGATGGCGACGCTGGGGCCTCGCGAGATGGATGCCGCGTGGATGGTCTTCGCGCACATGGTTTTCCAGGAACTTGCGGGCCTGGCAGGAATGCCCGGCCTGCCCGACTTCATGCGGGAGGACGACGTCAAGGCCACCTATGCCGAGAAGACCGGTGTCGAGCTTGGCGACCTGAACTGGTTCTACATCTATTCCGGGGTGATCTGGTGCTGCGTGTTCATGCGCACCAGCGCCCGTCGCGTCCGGTTCGGCGAGATCGAGAAACCCGACGACGTCGAGTCGCTGTTCTATCACGGCGCCCTGCTGCGGCGCCTCATCGGAGGTGAAGCCTGATGCTCGGCCCCATGGACGAATTCCCGGTCCACCAGATCCCGCAGCCGATCGCGTGGCCGGGCAGCTCGGACCGCAACTTCTACGACCGGTCCTACTTCAACGCTCACGACCGCACCGGCGACATCTTCCTGATCACCGGCATCGGGTACTACCCGAACCTCGGCGTCAAGGATGCGTTCATGCTCGTCAGGCGCGGGGACGAGCAGACGGCAGTGCATCTTTCGGATGCCGTCGACCAAGACCGGCTCAACCAGAACGTGTTGGGCTATCGCGTCGAGGTCACCGAACCGTTGCACCGGCTGCGCATCGTGCTGGACGAAACCGAAGGCATCGCAGCCGACCTCACGTGGAACGGGTTGTTCGACGTCGTGCAGGAGCAGCGACACATTCTGCGAGCGGGCACTCGAATCACGTTGGACGCGCAGCGGTTCGCCCAGGTGGGTTCGTGGAGCGGGCAGATCGTCATCGACGGCGACGAGATCACCGTGGACCCGTCGGCGTGGATCGGCACGCGCGACCGGTCATGGGGCATCCGGCCCATCGGCGAGGCCGAACCGGCCGGGCGGCCTGCGGATCCGCCGTTCGAGGGCATGTGGTGGCTCTACGTGCCGATGGCGTTCGACGACTTCTCGATCGTGCTCATCATCCAGGAGGAGCCGAGCGGGTTCCGGTCGCTGAACGACTGCACCCGGGTCTGGAAGGACGGTCGCGTCGAGCAGCTGGGCTGGCCGCGGGTGAAGATCCACTACACGTCGGGCACCCGGATACCGACGGGCGCGACGATCGACGCCACCGCGGCCGACGGCACCCCGGTGCGCTTTGACGTGGAATCCAAACTGCCCGTACCGATTCACGTCGGCGGCGGATACGGCGGCGACTCGGACTGGATCCACGGCGTGTGGAAGGGCGACAAGTTCACCGAGCGGCTGACCTACGACATGACCGATCCCGCGATCATCGGGCGGGCCGGCTTCGGCGTCATCGACCACGTCGGCCGCGCGGTGTGCACCGAGGGCAACGGCACACCCACGGAGGGTTGGGGTCTGTTCGAGCACGGCGCGCTCGGCCGCCACGACCCGTCGGGGTTCGCCGACTGGCTCACCGTCGCTGACTAGTTCGGCCGCACCGAGTCCCACTCGGTCCGCGACACGGGTCAGCTCGCGCCCGCCGCGATCACCTCGTCCACCTCGAGAGCGCGGCTGGCCATCTCGGCATGTGCCTTGTCCAGGGCGTCGGCCTGATCTTCATCGGCCTTCATCAGCGCCTCGATATCGAAACCGGCCATGTCGTGGACGCCCATGTCCGTGAAAGCCCTCTGCACCTTGTCGCCCCACAACCCGATGTCCTTGACGATCGGCACGATACGGCTGAACAGGTGGGAGCGGAACTGGATCATCAGCGGTGACGTATCGACCCACTCGGCACATGCTTTGACATCCAGGCCGAGAGTCTCGAAAACCTCCTCGCCGCGGAACCGGTCGCGCATCAGGTAGCACGCGTCAACGACGAACTCTTCCCGCTCGTCCCGCTCGGCTTCGGTCAATTCGGAGTAGTAGTCCTTCAGCGAGATTCGGCCGAATGCGACGTGCCGCGCCTCGTCCTGCATGACATAGGCCAGCACTGACTTGGCCAGCGAGTCCGGCGGCGCCATGTCACGTAGCACCCCGAAGGCGGCGAGCGCGAGCCCTTCGATGAGCACCTGCATGCCGAGGTAGGGCATGTCCCATCGCGAGTCGCGCAGGGTGTCGTCCAGCAGCGAGGTCAGATGCGTGTTAATCGGGTAGACCAGGCCGACCTTCTCCTGCAGGAACCGTCCGAACGCCTCGACGTGCCGGGCTTCGTCCATGGTCTGGGTGGCCGCGTAGAACTTCGCGTCCAAGTCCGGGACAACCTCGACTATCTTGGCCGCGCACACCATTGCCCCCTGCTCGCCATGCAGGAACTGCGAGAACTGCCAAGCCTGGAAATGTTGACGCATCTCGGCGCGACGTGATTCGTCAGCGGCCTCCCACATCGGGCTGCCGAACAGCGGGTGGAACTCGTCGGGCAGCCCAATGGGGTTCATCGGGTCGACGTCTTGGGCCCAGTCGATGCGCGACTGGGCGTCCCATTGCTTGTCCTTTCCCTTTTGATACAGGGAAAGGAGCCGGGCGCGCCCGTCGTCGTACTCCCACGTAAAGCGCGCGTCGCCGGCGCTCGGGAAGTTCCGGGAGTACGGCTCGGGAACCTCCGTGTACTTATCCCTGGTGGTCATGCGTCGCCGCCCTTCAGGTGGTCAAGTACTGACGAATATGTCAATTAAGCACCGTTCGGCCTCGTTGCGGGGATATTCCGCTCGATTTCACTGCCTGCGTGTCGGTTCTCGGGGTCGGTAGCGGCGCCCGTAGGCGCTAGCTCACCGCGAACAGCGCGGCGGCGGCGACGGCCTCGACGATGAAGTAGAACCAGTTCGGGTAGAACGGCGTCCGCGCATCGACCAGCGCGGACACGATGCGGCCCAACGCCATTCCGGCCAGTGCGACGCCGACGGTGATCAGGATCCCCTTCTGCACGTCACCTTCGCGGAAGGCCGCGTAGCCCAGCACCGCGGCGATCGCCAGCCCGAACCCGCCGTAGACCGCCCGCACCTCGGACCGGGACACCGGCGACTCCAGCGTGACGCCGAACGGCCGGATCAACGCGGCAGGTGCGGCCAGCGCGTAGACGCCCATGCCGAGGAAGAACACCGCGATCGCGATGGTGACCGCGAAACCGACCGCCATCGGCTAGGCCGTCTGCGCCGACTTGGCGTCGACGCGACCGAACACCATCGACTCCTCGATGCGGTCGAAGCGGTGGTCGATCGCGTCCAGCACGTAGTTGTGCCGCACATTCCACGGCCGGTGCGTTCCGGACTTCGGCAAGGCGTGCGCGGCCCGCTGCACATAGCCCGCGTTGATGTTCCACGCCGGCTTCTCCGGCATCGGGACATCGCCCAGATGCGGGTAGGCATGCGTATAACCGTGAGAGTCCATGTACGCCAACAGCTTAGCCACCGCGCGTGCCGTCAGATCGGCCCGAAGCGTCCATGACGCGTTGATGTAGCCGACACACCATGCCGCGTTCGGAACGTCCTCGAGCAGGTGCTCCTTGTAGACGAAGCGATCCTGCGGCTTGACCTCCGCCCCATCGATACTCAACGCGACACCGCCGAGCGCCTGCAACTGAATTCCGGTGGCTGTGACGAGTACGTCGGCATCGATCCGCTCGCCGGAGCGCAGCGCCACGCCGGTCGCGTCGACGTGGTCGATGTGGTCGGTCACCACATCGAGGCGGCCGTCACCGATCGCTTCGTACAGATCGTTGTCGAGCATGACGACATAGCCGCTGATCCCACGGGTCATATCGCGGCTTGAAGTGGACGTCGACGGGATAACCCTCTGGGCAGATTGCGTTTCGCGTTGCCGCGGATGTACGCCCTGGAGAGTCGGGGCGCCACCCGTGCGAACGCGTAAATGAAGACCGTGAAGATCGTGTTGTACAGCCGAACCGCGTTGTTACCGGCTCGCTGCGGGTAACACCTTTCGGATCGCCTGCACGACCGGATGTATCCGGGGTGTCGACAACATGTATGTCGGCGAGCGCTGCAGCATCGTGACGTGTCCGGCCTTCTCGGTCAGCGTCGGGATCATGCTGATAGCCGTTGCGCCGCTGCCGATCACCACCAAGCGCTTGCCGGTGTAGTCCAGCGTTTCGGGCCAGTGCTGCGGATGCACCACCTCGCCCGCGAATTCTTCGAGCCCCGGGAAATCCGGCCGGTAGGGCTCGTCGTAGTTGTAGTAGCCGGTGCCGAAGAACAGGAAGCGGCCGCGGTAGGTCTTCGCCTCGCCGTCGACTTCGGCCTGCACGGTCCAGGTGTCGGTGGTCGAATCCCAATCTGCCGACAACACGCGGGTGTTGAAGCGGATGTGCTCGTCGATGCCGTGCTTGCGCGCGGTCTGGGTCAGGTAATCACGGATGTCATGCCCGTCGGCGACGTTCTCCGGTCGTGTCCACGGCTCGAAGGGATAGCTCAGCGTGAAGATGTCGCTGTCCGACCGGATGCCCGGATAACGGTTGAGGTCCCAGGTACCGCCGATCCGCGCTCGCCGTTCGAGTACCCGGTAGGAGAGCTTCGGGTTCTTCTCGTGGATGCGATAGGCCGCGCCGATCCCGGATATCCCCGCACCGATGATCAGAACGTCGGAATATTCGGCCTCGGAGTCGGTCTGCTCTTCGCGCAAGCGCTCATCGCCCATCTAGACCTCCCTTGGTCCGCCTGGGTACCACGATATGCGGTCAGTCGCCGAGCGCGTCAACGATCTCGGCCAACGTCTCCGGCGCCATGGGACCTGGCTGATAGAGACAGATCCGGTCGGATATGCCGTCAACCCGGTCACGAATATGGGCCGCGACCTCGGCCGGTGTGCCGCACGCCGCGATGGTGTGCAACACGTCGTCGTCGATGAGCGTGCCCATCTCCTGCCACCTGCCCTGCTTGGAGAGCGCGTTGAGCTCGGGCTGCAGGTCGCCCCAGCCGTGAATCTCGAGCACCGGGCGGTAGGCGGGCGTCGAGCCGTAGAAGCCGAGCAGGCGGCGGGCGGCGGTGTGGTCGTCGCCGACCGACACGATGATCTCGGGGATGACGGCGAAGTCCTCAACCGACCTGCCCGCAGCCGCCAGACCCTCCCGCACCGCGGGCATCGTCACCTCGTGCAGGAACCGCTTGTTCCCGAAGGGCATCACCAGCAGGCCGTCGGCGTGCTCGGCGGTGGCACGGGTGAGCCGCGGGCCCAGCGCACCGACATAGATCGGCGGCGGCCCGTATGGGTTCTCACCCGGGCTGAACGTCGGCGTCATCAGCGTGTGGCGGTAGTACTCGCCGCGGAAGCTGAGCCGCTCGCCGGTCTCCCAGGCATGGAATATCGCCCGCAGGGCCGCGACCAGCTCGGTCATCCTCGCCACCGGCTTGTCGAAGTCGGAGCCGAACCGCTTCTCGATCTGCGTGCGGATCTGTGTACCCAGGCCGAGCGCAAACCGGCCTTCGCTGAGCAGTTGGTGATCGATCGCCTGATGAGCGAGATGAATCGGATTGCGCGGAAACGCAATTGCGACGTTGGTCATCAAGTCCAGACCGCCGACGGTCGACGCCAGGGTGAGCGGCGTGAAAACGTCGTTGGTCCCCTCGAAGGTGAACACCCCGCTGGCACCCGCGTCGCGGAAGGCCCGCGCCTGCTCGATCGCATTGATGGGCCCGAACAGCGCTGTCATCACCCTCACGGCGTGAGAGCCTAGTCGCGTGACACACAACGCCGCCGACGAGCGCTCGCGCGAGGAGCAGACAGTCGACGTCGTCGTCGTCGGGGCCGGGTTCGCAGGCCTGACCGCGGCGCGCGACCTGGTCCGGCTCGGCTACGACGTCGTCGTGCTGGAGGGCCGTGACCGGGTCGGCGGGCGGTCGTCGACCACCACGATCGCAGGCACGCCGGTCGACCTCGGCGGCACCTTCGTCGGCCCGACGCAGCAGGCCGTCCTCGAACTCGCGCGCGAGCTGGGCTGCGATACGGTGCCCACCCACGGCAGCGGCAAGAACCTGATCAAATGGCGCGGCCGGGTCCGCGCATACCGCAGCACCATTCCCCGACTGTCGATGCTCGAGCTGTTCGACGTGTCCCGGATCCAGTGGAGATTCGAGAGGATCAGCAGGCGGGTATCGGTTGCGGAGCCATGGAAGGCCGCCCATGCGCACAGCCTCGACGACAAGACCCTGGACCGGTGGTTGCGATCGCTGCACGCCGGCGCGTCGACGCGCGACCTGATGGCGATCATGTCGAGGGTCACCTGGGGTTGCGAACCGGATCAGGTGTCGATGCTGCACGCCGTGCGCTACGTCAAGGCGGCTGGTGGGATCGGACGAATGCTCGACGTCGAAGGCGGCGCGCAGCAGGACCGCTTCCCCGGCGGAACCCAGCAGATCGCGCTGCGGCTGGCCGACGAGCTGGGTGAGCGCGTCCGGCTGAACGCGATCGTCCGGCGCATCGAGCGGCACACCGACGGCACCCTCACCGTCGGCGCCGACGGTGGCGACGTCACCGCCAAGGCGGTCATCGTGGCCATCCCGCCCGCTCACCGTGCGGCGATCGACTTCTCCCCCGACCTTCCGCCCGAGTACGAGAAACTCGCGCAGCACTGGCCGCAGGGAAACCTCAGCAAGGCCTACGCGGCGTACGAGACGCCGTTCTGGCGCGCGAACGGGTGCAGCGGTGAGGCACTGTCCGACGAGGGGCCGGTTTTCATCACCTTCGACGTCAGCCCCGACGACGACGGACCCGGCATCCTGTTGGGCTTCACCGACCCGCGCACATTCGATTCGCTGTCGCCAGCCGAGCGCCGAGAGCGCGCGCTTTCGGGGTTCGCCGACCTGTTCGGCGACGAGGCGTTGCAGCCGATCGACTACGTCGACCACTGTTGGGGGACTGAGGATTTCGCGCCCGGCGGACCGACCGCCGCGGTACCGCCGGGTTCCTGGACGACCTACGGGCCGTGGCTACGCAAACCCGTGGAGGGAATCTTCTGGGCCGGCACCGAAACCGCCGACCAATGGACCGGCTTCCTCGACGGGGCCGTCCGGTCGGGGCGTCGCGCGGCCGCCGAAGTGCACGCGGAGTTATCCGGCTAGCTTGTCTGGCCCGGCTACGACAACGCGCGCTGCGGTTCGCTGACCGACTCGACGAGCCAGCGCAGATGCGCGTTCACCTCATCGGGGCGCTCGAGGATCGCGCAGTGGCCGCCGGACAGCTCGACGAACTGCGCCAGGTTGGGCGCCATCTTCGCGATGTGCCGCGACGAGACCATCGGCAGCAGCCGGTCCTTCTCGCTGCCGATCACCAGCGTCGGCACCGCGAGGTTCTGCAGCCCGATGTGCTTGTTCGTGCCCAGCGAATCGACCAGCTTGCGGGCCCAGCCGCCACGACCCGCGGGCGGTGTCTCGGTGAACAGTTCGTAGACGAACTCTGCGATCGCCGGATCCGCGTCCCGGCCCACGGCCATCATCTGCACGAAACGCTTGCTGGGCCGGTCTACGCCACGCAGCAGGGGTGCGGCTCCGAAGTTCTTCAATAGAACCTCCGCGGTGCGCACCCTGGCGTCGGTGAGGGTCGGCGGCACGGGCACCAACTTGACGTGTCGCAGCAGGTCCCCGGTGGTGGTGTTGATCAGGGCGACGGCATCGGCGCGCTCGGTCACCCGGCGGGGATAGCGTTCGGACCACGAGCAGATCGCGATGCCACCCATGGAATGGCCGGCGATGACCGCCTTCTCCCCGGCCTCCAGCGTCGCCTCAAGGACGGCGTCGAGGTCGGCGGCCAGGAAGTTGAGGCCGTAGTTCGCGCGCCGTGTCGGCAGGCCGCTGCGGCCGTGACCGCGGTGGTCGTAGGCGATCACCCGGTAGTCGCGGGCCAGGTCTTTGATCTGGTAGGCCCAGACCCGGATGGCGCAGGTGATGCCGTGGGCCAGCACGATCGGATATCCGTCCTCGGGACCGAAGACCTCGACGTGCAGGGCGGTGCCGTCGCCGGCACGGACGGTCATCGGACGTGACGGCGGCAGTGCGTCGGCCGCCGCGAACCTGCGCTTGAGCTGCTGACCTCTCGGCATAGCTGGGAAATACTACCGTCAGGCGCCACGGGCCCCGTTGCGCCGAGGTTGTTAAATGGGGCGATGCGCGCAATTCAGATAGCCAGTCTCGACGGTCCGGAAGCGGCGAAGCTTGTCGAGATCGATGAGCCGACCGACGAGGGCGCGGTCGTCGTCGAGGTCCACGCGGCCGGGGTGGCGTTCCCCGACGCCCTGCAATCCCGCGGGCTCTATCAGTACAAGGCGGAGTTGCCGTTCGTGCCGGGCGCCGAGATCGCAGGCGTGGTGCGCAGTGCCCCGTCCGACAGCGGGTTCCAGGCTGGCGATCGGGTCGCCGGGCTGACGATGCTGAACGGCGGCATGGCCGAAGTCGTTGTGCTGCAACCAGACAGAGTGTTCAAGCTGCCCGACAGTGTGTCGTACGAGGCCGGCGCGGGCCTGCTGTTCAACGACCTCACCATGCATCACGCGCTGCGCACCCGCGGCAGGCTGGCCGACGGCGAGACCGTGCTGGTGCACGGCGCTGCGGGCGGCATCGGAACTTCGACGCTGCGGTTGGCCCCGGCATGGGGTGCGGCACGGACCATCGCGGTCGTCGGCACCGAAGAAAAGATCGAGATCGCCAAAGCCGCAGGCGCGTCCGACGTGGTGCTGGCCGACGGATTCAAGGACGCGGTCAAGGAGCTGACCGACGGGCGCGGCGTGGACATCGTCGTCGACCCCGTTGGCGGTGACCGGTTCACCGACTCGCTGCGCTCCCTGGCGCCGGGCGGCCGGCTGCTGGTGATCGGGTTCACCGGCGGCGAGATCCCCACGGTGAAGGTGAACCGGCTGCTGCTCAACAACGTCGACGCGGTCGGCGTCGGCTGGGGTGCGTGGGCGGGCACACATCCCGGCTACCTGGCCGAGCAGTGGACCGAACTCGAACCGCTGCTGGCGTCGGGCAAGGTGTCGGCGCCCCAGCCGGAGATATACCCGCTCGAGCGCGCGGGCGAGGCCATCGCGTCACTGGAGAACCGGACCGCCAAGGGCAAAGTCGTCGTCAAGCTTCGGTGAGGCTTTTTCCGCGACGCCGCAGCGTCACCGTCGAAACGTGCGATCCGGCAACGGGCCAGTGGACGGCTGCCGACGCCGCGACCGCCGTCGACCGCGACGGGTTGACGATGACGACGTACAACATCTGGAACGACCCCAAGCACGCCGAAGAGCGGTATCTCGCAATCGCGCAACTGCTCTCCCGACGCGCACCCGACGTGATGGTGTTTCAAGAGGTCACGCCGGGAGCGCTCGACGTGTTACTGGCCCAGCAGTGGATCCGCGACAGTTATTGGTGCGCGGCGGTGGTCGGTGGCGACGCGGGCGACTACGGGATGCTTCTGCTGTCCCGTGTGCCCATCTCGCGCGTCACGTACACGCGGCTGCCCTCTCGCCAATCGCGCGGTTTCCTGCAGGCCGACCTCGAGTTGAGCGGGCCGCGGACGGTTGCCTGCTGCATCCACCTCGACAGCGGGAAGTCGTCGTCGCGGCTGCGCGGCTGGCAGCTGCGCAGAATATTCGGCGCGCTGAGGACTGCGGAAGACGCTGTGGTGCTTGGGGATTTCAACATGCGCGATGCCGAAGATGGGCGCATTGCCGCGCCCTATTGCGACGTATGGCCGACCCTGCGGCCCGACGACGACGGCTTCACCGAAGACACCTCGATCAACCTGATGCGCTACGACATGAAGGACAAACACCGGCACGTCCGGTTCGACCGAGTGCTCCTCAAGGGCGGTCAATGGACGGCGACTGAGATCGAATTACTGGGTACAGCACCCATTGCCGCTGATCTGCCGAGGGTGTTTCCGTCCGATCACTTCGGCGTGCAGTGCCGACTCACAAGCCGTAATCCATAGGCCGGCCCTGCGGACCGACCGCCGACTTGTCGGCGACGGCGGTGGCGACGACGGTGCCACCCTGGCGGGTACCGACCACCATCACCTCATCATTGACTGTGAACGATGCTGCAGGGCTGGCGCTCTGGCCGGTCCCGGTGATCGCCGTGGTGCTGGGGGTGACGGCGTAGGTGTTGATCGAGCCGTCGGCGCTCTGCGTGGTCAGCGATTCAGGCGTGACCGCGATCAACCGACCCTGCTCGGTCAGCGGCTGCTGCGGTTGGGCGGCAGCCGGCGTGGAAGTGGCGGCGGTCGACGCTTCAGGCGAAACGAGTTCGACGATCGCTGCGGCGAGCACGCTGGAGACGCCCACCGATGCGGCGATCGAGCCGATTACGAGGTTGGACCTCGATGCCTTCGCGCGATGTCTTCCACTCATGGGCCTTTCCCCGCAACTCGTCGCTGTCGTTGTAAGCGGAGTTACCCGAGCAGGCCACGCCGAAACACCGCGGCCGGTGGACGTCACAAATACGGGTCCGACCAGGCACTGATGATCCTGGCCGCCCGTGCGGCCTGGTTCTTGCCGGTCAGCAGATGGTCAGCGCCTTCGAGCGACACGAAGCTGCGGGGGTGGCGAGCAGTCCGAAAGATCTCGCTCGCGTTCGCGATGCCGACGGTGTTGTCGGTGGGCGAATGCATCACCAGTAGCGCGCGGCGCAGGGTTCGGATCTGCTCGCGGAGGTCGGCGTTACGTACGTCTTCGATGAAATGACGCTTGAGAGTGAGCGCCTTGCCGCCGGCCGGAAACGGTGCCTCTCCCTCAGCCTCGATCCGCGACACCAGCGCGTCGTAGTTGTGCTCGACGTGACCAGGGTCGTACGGCGCCCCGATGCTGGCCACCGCCACGACCGTCGGACAGTCGTGCGCGGCTGCGAGCACAGCCGATCCACCGAACGAATGACCGACGAGCAGGTGGATCTCACGCCCGGAGTCGTTCATGAACTCCACAGCGCGCACGGTGTCGGCGACCTTGTGGGAGAACGATCCGTCACCCCAATCCCCTTCGGAGTCACCAAGACCCAGGTTGTCGAATCGCAGCATGCCGATGCCCTCGCCGGCGAGCTGCTTGCAGATCCGACTGGCGGCCGGGCTGTCCTTGCCGAGCGTGAAGCCGTGCGCGAAGACGCCCCACCCCCGCACTTCGTCCTCGGGGACGTCCACCAGGCCCGCCAGGACGGGCCCGGTGGTGCTCGGGAACTTGACGCGCTCGGCCACCGACTAACCGACCAGTTCTGGGTGGAATGTCGCGACCATCCGCCGGAAGCCGTCCCGCCAGTCGACCGTGGTTCCACCGACAAGCTCGCGCATCAACGTCGCGTCGGTCGGGTTGCCGCGCAGCGCCTGCAAGCTCTCCTCGAAGATCGGTTCCTTACCGACCAACGTGCCGATGTAGGTGCACCAGTCCTGGATGCTGACGGCTTGTTCACCGCACCAGTTGACGGTCGGCGCCGGAACCGCAGCCTTTTCGAGCAGCTTCGGGATCATTGCGATGATGTCGTCCTCGTGGATCGGGTTGTACACGGCGGGGGCGCCCGGCGGGACCGGGATCGGAACGCCGCCCAGCATCATCTCCATGTGAAAGAACGGCCAGCCCCCGTTGTTGCCGTACGGCACGTTGAGGCGCGCGATGATGGCGGGCACGTCGAGGGCGCGCGACATCGTCCGGACGACGACCTCTCCGGCGATCTTGGAGATGGAATACGTTGGGAACATAGGCTTGTGGTTGTCGCCGAGGGCAGCGCGCTCGGTCCGGGGTTCGTCGTCGGGCGGGTCGTAGACCGCAGCCGACGAGCAGTGCAGAAATGCCTTCGCGGTGCGGCAGTGCGCCATCAGCAGGCCGGCCGATTCGGCGTTGGCGCCGAGGTCCTTGTCCCATCGGCCGCTCTTGGCCACCGCCAGGTTGAGCACGTAGTCGAACTCGGTCGGGAGTCCGCTGAAGTCACCCGACGCCAGGTTGACGGTCTCGCACCGAACGCCCGCCTTCTCCAGGCTTTCGCGTGCCGCCGGGTCGCTGAAGCGGGCGATGCCCCACACTTCGTTGTCGGCCGCGAGGGCCTTCGCGATGGGTGCGGCGACCTGGCCGCTCGGTCCGGTGATCAGGATCTTGGATCCGCGCATGCGCTGATCGTAGGGAATGGTCTCAGGCCGGCCGGCGGAATTCCGGCGTCGTGGTGTTTCGGGTGACAAGCCGCGGCTCGAGCAGCACGTCAAGCCGGTCTCGGCGGCCCTCATCCAGTCGTTCGACGACCGCCTTCACCGCTCTCTCAGCTTGTTGGCGGGGTTCTTGGCTGACGGTGGTCAGATCGATGTGAGCGAGCCTGGCGAGCACGCTGTCGTCGTATCCTGCGACGGCGATACCGCCGGGAACCTCGATTCCGGAACGGCGGAGCTCGTCGAGAAGCCCGATCGCGCTGCGGTCGTTGGCCGCACATACTGCGGTCGGGCGGTCCCGCCGCTCCAGGAGTTGGCGGGCGGCGAATATCCCCGCCTGCTCGGTGAAGTCGCCATCGATGATGTCGATCGCGTCGGCCAACCCGTGCCGTTTCATGGCGCGCACGTAGCCCGCCTTGCGGTCGCTGGGAATGGTGCCGCTTCCCCCACTGAGGTGGCTGATCCGCCGATGCCCGAGCTCGACCAGGTGGTCGACGACCCTTCCGACACCTCGACCGTCTGCTGTCCGCACCACGTCGATCGACGGGCACGAGACACGTCGCCCGACGACGACGACCGGCGCCTTGTCACCGAGTTCGGCCAGCGCCGCATCCGCGAGCTCCGGGCCGAGCAGGATGAGCGCCTCGCAGCGGAAGTCCAGCAGGGTGTCGACGACGGCCGACTCACCGTGGGTCGGCGTCACCGCGCCGAGTACCACCTCGTACCCATAGGCGTCGGCTTCGGCGACGATGTCTTCGACCAGTTCAGCGTGAAAGGTATTGCGAATATTGGCCATAACGCCGATGAGGTGGGACCGCCGCAACGACAGCAGTGCGGCAGAGCGATTGGGCCGATAGCCCAGCTTGTCCGCCGCCTCGAGCACGCGCTGGCGCGTCTCGCTGCTCGGGCCTGGCACCCGCCGAAAAACCATCGACACCAGCGCCTTGGATACCCCGACGTTGTCGGCGACGTCCTGCATCGTGACGGCCCGCTGTCGCGGCTCCACTGAAAATCACCCCCTTGACGGTGTCTGTGACGGGGCCCATACTAGCTGAACTAGACCGGTCTAATAGATCGGTTTAAATACAACACTCAGGGGAAGTTTCGAGATGACTGGCGCCAACTCAATCGGTGTGGCCGTGATCGGCGGCGGGATGGCGGGCCGCGCGCACGCGGCCGGCTATCGCACCGCAACCACGCTCTTCGGCACTGACAGGCCGGACGTCCGGCTGGTCGCGGTCGCCGACACCAACACCGCCGTCGCCGACGACACCGCCAAGCGCTACGGCTACGAGCGGGCCGAGTACGACTGGCACGCTATCGCCGATGCGCCCGACATCGACGCGGTCAGCGTCGTGGTGGCCAACCATCTGCACCGCGAGATCGTCGAGGGCCTGCTGGCCGCAGGCAAGCATGTGCTCTGCGAGAAGCCGCTGGCCGGTTCGCTGGCCGATGCCGAGGCGATGGTCGATGCGGCCGACCGGTCGGACCGCGTCACCGCCGTCGGCTACACCTACCGCCGGTCGCCTGCCGTCGAACAGATCCGCCGTGAGCTCGCTGCGGGCACGGTGGGCGAGCTGGTGCACTTCAACGGCCACTACTGGTGTGACTACGCGATGGACCCCACCTCGCCCATCACCTGGCGCTACCGGGGCGGGCCCGGGACCGGCGCGCTGGCCGATGTCGGCAGCCATCTGATCGACCTGTCGGAGTTCGTCTGCGGACCGATCACCGAGGTGAGCGGCGCAGCGTTCGCGACGGTCATCACGCAGCGCCCGGTTCCCGTCGGCGTCACCTACGGCCATGCCAAGGCTGCAGTCAGCGACGAGGTCGCGCCGGTGGAGAACGAGGATGTGGCCACGTTCACGGCGAAATTCGACAGCGGAGCGGTTGGCACGTTCTCCGCGTCGCGGGTCGCACACAATCTGCCGGACGGCCTCGGCTTCGAACTCTTCGCCTCGAGGGGTTCGGCGTCGTGGAACCTGCACCGGCCCGGCGAGTTCGAGATCTCAACCGACGACGTACGCAGCGACGTCGCCGGCCCCCGGCGGGTCCTCATCGGGCCAGAACACCCCTACATCCGCGGCGGGCTGCCGATGGACGCCGGGGGTGTCGGTCACGGCGTCGCGGATCTGTTCGCCTACCAGACCCGCGCATTCCTGGACCAGATCGCCGGCATCGGTGAACTCGGACCCCTGCCCGGCTTCGAGGCCGGTCTGCATGGCCTCCGCGTTGTCGCGGCCGTAACGGAGTCAGCCCAGTCCGGCGGCACTGCCGTCAAAGTCGTTTAACGAGAACGGAGTTCTTCGCCATGAAACTTGGTGTCTATACCGCCATCCTGCACGACAAGCCGCTCGGCGAGGCTTTGAAAGTGATCGCATCGCTCGGATTGTCCGGTGCCGAGATCAACGCGGGCGGATTCCTGCCCACCCCGCATCTCCCCGTCGACGATCTGCTGTCGGGCGCCGTCACGCCGGGCGAGTATCTCGCCACGTTCGAAGGCACCGGAGTGTCGCTCGCCGGGCTGAACTGCAACGGCAACCCGCTGCATCCCGATCCGGAGGTCGGCCCGGAGGATGCCGATGATCTCCGTAAGGCCATCCGCGTCGCCGGCATTCTCGGGGTCGATCGCGTCGTCACCATGTCCGGTCTACCTCACGCGCACCCCGGCGGGCAGTGGCCCGCGTGGCACGTGAACACCTGGGACTCCGGCTATCTCGACTCACTGGACTACCAGTGGGATGAGGTCGCATTACCGTTCTGGAGCGAGATCGACGCGCTGGCGCGCCAGAACGACGTCAAGGTGGCCATCGAGATGCACCCACAGAATCTGGTGTTCAACCCGCCAACGCTGCGTCGCCTCGCCGACCGGATCGGCGCGACCAACGTCGGCGCCGAGATGGACCCGTCGCACTTGTTCTGGCAGGGTATCGATCCGATCGCCGCGATCGAATGGCTGGGCCCGCTGGTCTACCACGCCGCCGCCAAGGACACCCGGATCAACGACAACTGCAAGATCTACGGTGTGCTGGATGAGCGATTCACCCGGATCCCGTTGAGCGAGAACCCGACCGGTCTCGGTGGCCGCCACGTCGTCAACAAGTGGCCGGAAGATTCGGCATGGGACTTCGTCGCGGTCGGCCGCGGCCACGACGTCGATTTCTGGGCACGCTTCCTGCAGGCGCTGGAGCGTGTCGACCCCGACATGGCGGTCAACATCGAACACGAAGACGTCGAGCTCGGCCAACTCGAGGGCCTGCAGGTCGCCGCCGAGACCCTCAAGGCGGCCAACTCAGCCGCCGTCCACTAAGAATCCACACCGGAAGAAGAGTCCAATGAAGAACCTTCCCAACGTATTACGCGTCGCGATCGGCTGTCTGGCCGTCCTCGTTGCCCTGACCGCATGCTCGAGCACCGGCGGCAAGCCGCGCTCCACCGATTCAGGTATGGGCGCAGGCCAGGCCGACACCCCGCGTTTCACCATTGCGATGGTCACGCACGGACCCCCGGGCGACACCTTCTGGGATCTCATCCGCAAGGGCGCCGAGACAGCGGCCCAGAAGGACAACATCGACCTGAAGTACTCGGCGGAGCTTGCGGCACCGGACCAGGCCAACCTCGTGCAGAACGCGGTGGACAGCAAGGTCGCCGCGATCGCCGTCACGATGGCCAAGCCAGAAGCCATGCAACCCGCCGTACAGCGTGCGACCGCCGCGGGCATACCGGTGGTCGCCTTCAACGCAGGCATCGACGCCTGGAAGGCCGCGGGCGCAAAGGCATACTTCGGCCAGGACGAGCAGATCTCCGGCGAGGCCGCGGGCAAGAGGCTGGCCACCGAAGGCGCGCGCAAGGTCGTCTGCGTCATCCAGGACCAGGGCAACGTCGCACTCGAATCCCGTTGCGCCGGCGTGAGAAGCGGCTTCGGCGGTGCCGTGGAGAACCTCAACGTCAACGGCACCGATATGCCGTCGGTGCAATCGACCATCACCGCGAAACTGCAGCAAGACCCGGCCATCGACTACATCGTCACCCTGGGTGCACCGATCGCGATGGCCGCCGTGCAGTCTGCCGAGAGTGCCGGCAGCACGGCCAAGATCGGCACCTTCGATACCAACGCCGAACTCGTCGATGCGATCCAGGCGGGCAAGGTCCAGTGGGCGGTCGACCAGCAGCCCTTCCTTCAGGGTTACTTAGCGATCGACTCGCTCTGGCTGTTCCTCAACAACCGCAACACGATCGGCGGCGGCCAACCGGTACTGACCGGGCCTGCGTTCGTCGACGATTCCAACGTCGAAGCCATCGCCACCTACGCCAAGAACGGAACGCGCTAACCGGCGTGCCGGTTGAGGAAGTCGACGACGGCCTCGGCGAAGAGATCGTTGCGATCGCCGGCCACCATGTGTCCCGCACCCTGTACGTCGACGAACTCGACCTGGGGAAAGCGGGCGAGGAACTCCTCGGCACGGTCCTCACTGACGAGGTCGCTGACCTGGCCGCGCACCAGGAGCATCGGGACGTCGTCGGCGAGGATCGCCTCGATCGCCTTGTGCATGCGGTCCGGGTCGGTCACCTCGATCGGCGGGTTGGCGGCGGTGCCGTCGATGAACTGCGGATCCCAGTGCCAATACCAGCGGTCGCCGCGGCGACGAAGGTTGGCGCGCAAGCCATTCAGGTCGCTGGGCCGGGGCCGGTGCGGGTTGTACTCGGCGATCATGTCGGCCACCTCGTCGAGCGATGCGAAGCCCTCCACCATCCGGTCGGCCATGAAGTCGTGGATACGCGCCGCCCCGGACGGATTCATGCTCGGCACGATGTCGACCAGCACGACGGCGCTCGCGATGCCCGGCGACAGCTCACCCGCAAGCAGCATCGACGTGAAGCCGCCGAGGGACGCGCCCACCAGGACAGGATTCGGCGGCAGCTGCGCAAGCACCTCGCGCACGTCCTCGGCGAACGTGAGGACGCGGTAATCGCCCTCGCTCGACCAGTCGGATTCACCGTGACCGCGGAAGTCGACGGTGACGGCCTGCCAGCCGCGGTCGGCCACGGCGGCAGCGGCGCGGGCCCAGGAGCGCCGGGTCTGGCCGCCGCCGTGCAGGAACACCACGGCGCGGGCCCGCGGATCTCCGAGCCGGTCGGAGACGATGCGAATGCCGCCGGGCGCCTCGGTCACGAACGGCTCAGGCGCTGTGGTCATCCTGAAGATCGTAGGGTGCGGCGGCTCACCACAGGACCGCGATCCCCGCTGCGGTCAGCGACAGAATGCCGATCAGGGCAAACACGGCACGCGGTACTACCTCCCCTGTGCGCCGCTGCCGCGCGTTGCCCATGCCGAGCAGGCCGCCGAGCACGATGAGGATGGCGAGCTTGACCCCGATCTTCGGGTAGTTGAGATCGATTCCGGCGGGCCACGGCGCTGCGAGCGCGAGACCGCTGAGTAATGACAGGAGAAGGCCGTAGTCCATCAGTCGGGTCGTGCGGAACCGGCGCGCGGCGGCTTCGGCTGTCCACGCGCCGAATGTGACGGCGAAGCCGACGATATGCAGCAAAACAACTACGTTGCGTAGTAGCTCCATGGTGGCAGCTTACCGCGCCACGGAATCCGTCGCGGCAACATCAATGTCGGCGCCCGAAGGTTTTCTTTGCGAACGACAATGAATCCGAAAAGCGAAGTACCACATACATTCTTGAGAGATTGCTGAGTTTTCCGTCGCGTCGCGGAATTCGTAGTATTCTCTAATTTCGGTTGAGCTTTACAGCCGGTTGCGGCGCGCAATAGCGCCCGCCGATCCGGTCTTCAGACTGCAGGGCCTTCGAGTCGAACTCGAGCGCCATTGCGCCCTGGGGAAGGAGTTCACGTTGACCACCGCCAGTCCTGTTCAGCTGCACCACGCGCTTGTGCCATCCGTCGAGGAGGTGCAGCAGACCGGCAGAGCGGTCTTCACAGCCGAGGAACTGGCCGACGGGCGCATGCTCATCGGCGTTCGAGGCGACGTCGATGCCACCAACCGCCAGGCGCTCGGTCGGTTCGTTGCGCGCCACACCCGCGTCTCCAAGCAACTCATCCTCGATCTCACGGGTGTCGACTTCTTCGGAAGCCAGGGCTTCACCGCCCTGTACTACGTCAGCGTGCAGTGCGCCCGACGGGACGTGGACTGGATGATCGCCGGCAGCCGGACAGTGCGCAGGATCCTGCGCATCTGTGACCCCGACGGTGAGTTACCGCTGATCGCGGACCTCGAAGCGGCACTGGCCAGACTGGATCACGTCGCCAAGTGCCGTCACGCCGTGGCCTGGGGCGAGTAACACGACAACTGACGATCGTCGGAATGTCACGAAGGATTCCGTGACTGGCCATGAAAAGGGCCCCCGGAGGAATCTCCGAGGGCCACGTGGACCGGCTGCCGTTGGCCGGCGTGTCAGCGCTCGCTGAACTCGTGCCGCTGGGCGATGGCCAGCAGTTCGTCACGAACGGTCGAATCCGGCAGTGCGTTGATCCGTGCGTAGATGCGCCGCCGACTACGGGCGCGCTTCGCGTCTGCGCGGAACTGCGCGAAAGACATTTCCTCAACTCCTCATTACCACCCCGGAATGCGGGGTGCGTTTGCTGTAGCGATCCACTTGGGTGGATCACCCACAAATGGAACGCCTTGATCGTCCTTGTTTATTCTGGATGGATCAACTTTCACGAGGTGATCTTGGCAACACACCGACGAATCAGCGCTGTTTGCTGTGACCGGCGTCACCCGGTGGAATCTACTGATATATCAATTTCTTTGGTAATCGGATATCTGTCCGATATCAGGTGGTAAGGTCGGCCCGTGGTGATCGACAGCACAGGCTTGGAAAGCCCGCCGGCGTCCCTGGCCAATCGCGCCTACCTGGCCTTGCGGGACCGGCTGACCACTCTGCAGATCAGGCCCGGCGAGCCGATCGACGACGGCCTCGTGGCCAGCGAGTTGGAGGTAGGGCGCACCCCGGTCCGCGAAGCGCTCAAGCGCCTCGAGGACGACCGCCTCGTCATCTCGTACCCGCGCAGGGGGACGTTCGCGACCGGCGTGGAGATCACCGATCTGGCCTACATCAACGAGATTCGGGTCCAGCTGGAGCCCCTGGCCGCCCGCCGCGCGGCCGAGCGGGCCACCGCGGGTGAGCGCTCTGCCATCAGGGACCTGCTCACCCGGTTCGGCGCCATCGATGATCTCCCGGCCGACCCGACCGACCTGATGCGGTTGGACATGACAGTGCACCGCACCTTTTACCGTGCCGCCGGTAACCCGCATCTGGAGGACGTGCTCGTCCGGTACCACAATCTCGTCACCCGGATCTTCTGTCTGTTCCTGGAACGGCTGCCCAACGTAGCCGAGCACATCCACGAGCACTCCGCGATCCTGACGGCGATCATCGACGGCGACGGCGACACCGCCGCCGAGCTGACCCTCAAACACATCAACGGCTTCGAACACGGCGTGCGCCAAGTCATCTGACCCGTCGTGTCATCGAGATCGGAGGCGAAATATGACCACTCCCCCTGGCTCGCACATGCCCGAGCATCCCGACTTCCTCTGGCGCACACCGGAACCGAAGAAGTCCTATGACGTCGTCATCGTCGGCGGCGGCGGGCACGGACTGGCCACCGCACACTATCTCGCGAAGAACCACGGCATCACCAACGTCGCGGTACTGGAGCGCGGATGGTTGGCCGGGGGCAACATGGCGCGCAACACCACATTGATCCGTTCCAACTACCTCTGGGACGAGAGCGCCCGGATCTACGAGCACGCCCTCAAACTATGGGAGGGCCTCGAAGAGGACCTCGACTATCCGATTCTGTTTCGACAGTGCGGTGTGCTCAACCTCGCGCACAGCCTGCAGGACGTCCGCGACAGCGTGCGGCGCGTTGAAGCCAACAAGCTCAACGGTATCGACGCTCAGTGGGTCGAACCCAAAGAGGTCAAAGAGCTGTGTCCGATCGTCAACGTGTCCAACGAAATTCGCTATCCCGTGTTGGGCGCCACGTATCAACCGCGCGCGGGCATCGCCAAGCACGACTGGGTCGCATGGGGCTTCGCCCGCCGGGCTGACGAAGCCGGGATCGACATCATCCAGAACTGTGAGGTGACCGGATTCAGCACCGACGGCGATCGGGTCACAGGTGTGCGCACCACGCGCGGCGATATCGCGGCAGGCAGGGTCGCCCTGTGCGCGGCCGGACACACCTCGACACTGACCGAGATGCTCGGCATCCGCACACCATTGCAGAGCCACCCCCTTCAGGCGCTGGTGTCCGAGCTGCTCGAACCGGTCCACCCGACCATCGTGATGTCCAACGCGGTGCACGTCTACGTCTCGCAGGCGCACAAGGGCGAGCTTGTGATGGGCGCCGGGGTGGACTCCTACAACGGGTATGGCCAACGCGGGGCGTTCCACATCATCGAACGCCAGATGGCCGCTGCCGTCGAACTTTTCCCCGTCTTCGCCCGCGCGCATCTTCTGCGCACGTGGGCGGGAATCGTCGACGTGTGCCCCGACGCCTCCCCCATCGTCGGCCGCGCCGGCTACGAGAACCTGTATCTCAACGCCGGATGGGGCACCGGCGGCTTCAAAGCCACCCCTGGCATCGGGTGGTGCCTCGCCGACACGATCGCCAACGGCGCGGAGCACGAATACATCGCCCCCTTCAGCCTCGACCGGTTCGTCACCGGCGCCTTGGTCGACGAGCACGGCGCCGCCGGCGTCGCGCACTGAGCCCAGCCCGCACTTCTCGAATACAGGAGCGACACCATGCAACTCATCGACTGCCCGTGGTGCGGACCGCGTGAGGAAACCGAGTTCCACTACGGCGGCGAGGCCCACATTGCGTATCCGGCCGATCCGCAGGCGCTCTCCGACGAGGAGTGGGCGCACTACGTGTTCTTCCGCAACAACCCCAAGGGGATCTTCGCCGAACGATGGAGCCACAACGCTGGCTGCCGCCGCTGGTTCAACGCCCTTCGGGACACCGCGACCTACCGCTTCCACGGCGTATACCGCACGGGCGAACAGAAGCCGACGGTCCGATGACTGCACTCTTCCGCACCACACAAGGCGGCCGCATCGACCGAAACGTGGTGCACACCTTCACCTTCAACGACCGCGAGTTCACCGGGCACCCCGGCGACACGTTGGCCTCGGCCCTGCTGGCTCACGGCGTGCACCAGGTCACCACCAGCATCAAATTGGGTCGGCCCCGCGGGTTCACCTCGGCATGGGCAGAGGACACCGGCGGCCTTGTTCAGATCGAACACCCCTTCCCCGAGCCCATGCTGCTTGCCACGACCGTCGAACTGTTCGACAAACTCGTGGCCCGCGGCATCCCCGGGCAGGGCCGCCTCGCCGAGATCGCTGACAGCTCCATCTACGACGCGACCCATGTGCACACCGACGTGCTGGTCGCGGGCGCCGGGCCCGCCGGTCTGGCCGCCGCGCTCACCGCAGCGCGTGCCGGAGCCCGGGTCGTACTCCTCGACGAACAGAGCGAGGCGGGCGGCGCGCTGCTGGGCAGTAACGACACCATCGACGGCCGGCCTGCGCTGGACTGGGTCGCCGCCGCGGTAGCCGAACTGGCCTCCTACCCCGATGTGCTGCATCTCCAACGCACCACGGCTTTCGGCCATTACGACGACGGGTTCATCCTCGCGGTGCAACGGCGCACCGACCACCTCGGCGCGGAGGCACCCGCGGCGATCAGCCGCCAGCGGATATGGCGGATCCGCGCCCGGCGCGTCGTCATCGCGGCCGGCGCCCACGAACGCCCCGTGGTATTCACCGACAACGACCGGCCGGGCATCATGCTTGCGCACGGTGCCAGAACCTTCCTGCATCGCTACGGCGTGAAAGTGGGCGAACAGGCGGTCGTGTTCACCACCAACGACAGCGCCTATCTCGCTGCCTTCGACCTACACGACGCCGGGGTCGCGATCAACGGGATCGTCGACGCCCGCACTGAAATCGCGCAGAACCTGCTCGACGGCTGCTCATCCCGCGGCATCACCGTTCGACTGGGATCGGTGATCAGTGGTACCCGCGGGGAGACGCGGGTGAGCCACGCACTCGTTTCCGGTCCGGACGCCGAGTCGACCACCCCGCTGGGCTGCGACGTACTGCTCGTCAGCGGCGGCTGGAATCCGGCGGTGCATCTGTTCAGCCAGGTACGCGGCACGCTGCGTTATGACGACGCCCTCGGCGCGTTCGTGCCGGACGCACCGCTCGACGGGGTCCACGTCGCCGGCGCCGCCAGCGGTGTGTTCGACCTGCCGGGCTGCCTGCGCGACGGACGCGCGGCCGCCGTCGCTGCGGTGAGCGACCTCGGTTTCCATGCCGGGTCCGAATCAGTTGGCGGCGAGCAGGATTCGCCGACCAGCGGCCACGGCGCCGGGCTGGTGATGTGGCGAGTGCCCGATCCCGCCGGTGCGGCCAACCAGTTCGTCGATGTTCAGCGCGACGCGACGGTGGCCGATCTGGAACGCGCCGTCGGTGCCGGAATGCGATCCATGGAACACGTGAAGCGCTACACCACCATCGGCACCGCCCACGATCAGGGCAAGACGTCCGGGGTGGTGGCCTCGGGGATCACCTCCGAACTTCTCGGTGTCCCGATCCAGAATCTGGGTGTGACCACCTTCCGCGCGCCGTACACACCGGTGGCCTTCGCCGCGCTTGCCGGCCGCAGTCGAGGCCGGCTGTTCGACCCCGAACGGGTCACCGCGGTGCACGACTGGCACGTGGCCCGCGGCGCGGTGTTCGAAGACGTCGGACAGTGGAAGCGGCCGCGCTACTACCCGCTGCGCCGGTGCAAGGATATGGACTCGGCGGTGTTGCGCGAATGTGCCGCTGTACGAGGCGGAGTCGGCATCCTCGACGGCTCCACGCTGGGCAAGATCGACGTCCAGGGTCCCGACGCGGGCGAGTTCCTCGACATGCTCTACACGAACATGATGAGCACCCTGAAGGTCGGCATGGTCCGCTACGGCGTCATGTGCGGTGTGGACGGCATGGTCATCGACGACGGCACCGTGATGCGGCTGGCCGACGACAGATACCAGGTGTTCACCACCACCGGCGGCGCTGCCCACATCCTGAACTGGATGGAGGAATGGCTGCAGACCGAGTGGCCTGCGCTGCGGGTCAGGTTGACCTCGGTCACCGAACAGTGGCACACCTTCCCCGTCGTCGGCCCCAAGTCGCGCGACGTCGTCGGCGCCGTCTTCAGTGAGGTCGACGTGAGCAAAGAGGCGTTCCCGTTCATGGCCTGGCGTGACACCACCCTCGACGGCGTACACATCCGCATCGGCCGGGTCAGCTTCTCCGGCGAACTGGCCTACGAAGTCAATGTCCCGGGCTGGTACGCCACCGCCGTTTGGGAGCGTCTGATCGCCGCCGGTGAACCCCACGGAATCACGCCGTACGGCACCGAGACGATGCACGTGTTGCGCGCCGAGAAGGGCTACCCCATCATCGGCCAGGACACCGATGGCACCGTCACCCCGCAGGATCTCGGTTTGAGCTGGGCGGTGTCGAAGAAGAAGCTCGATTTCATCGGCAAACGATCGTTCACGCGCAGCGAGAACCTCGACCCGCTGCGCAAGCAGTTCGTCGGACTCCTGCCCGTCGACTCGCAGACGGTGCTGCCGGAGGGCGCACAGATCATCGAGCACGCCGCCGACCGCGTATTGCCGCCGGCTCCCGTTCCGATGCTGGGGCACGTCACCTCGAGCTATCGCAGCGCCGAACTGCGTCGCCCGTTCGCACTGGCACTCGTCAGGGGCGGCCACGCACGTATCGGAGAGACCCTGACCGTCCCGGTGGACGGAGGACTGGTTGATGTAGAGGTCACCGGGTCCGTCCTTGTCGATCCCGAAGGAGCACGTCGCGATGGCTGACACTCTGAACCGCCAAAGCCCATTGCAGGGCTGGGGTAGGCGCTTCGGTGACCTGCCCGAAGCAGCGCGAATCAGCGAGGAGCCCTTCGTCGCCATGGTCGACCTGTGGGTCGACTCGGGTGCTGCCGGTGGCGCAGCAGCCGCCGGGGTGCTCGGGGTCGGAGCGCTGCCGACGACTCCGTCGACCGTCACCGACAGCCCGGACGCCAGCGTGATCTGGTTCGGGCCTCAGGAGTGGTTGATCTGCTCCACCACCCGGGCCGGTGAGGAACTCGAGGCCGCTTTGCGGGCTGCGGTGGCCGAGAGCGGTGGGGCCGCCGTCGACGTCTCCGCGCAGCGCACCACACTTCGCTTGCGCGGTGCGCATGCCCGCGACGTGCTGGCCAAAGGATCCTCCCTGGATCTGCATCCGTCGGTGTTCGGCCCTGGGACAGCGGCCCAGACCATGCTCGGGCAGGCGAACGTCGTGCTGATCCCGTTGAACGACAACGGAACCGACTATCGGATCCTCGTGCGGTCATCATTCGCCCGGTACCTCGCCGAATGGCTGGTCGACGCCGCCGCAGAATTCGCAGTGTCGCGCTAATCGGGATGACTCTTCGGGCCAGCTCGCGTTCGACCGGGAAGGAGGGGTCAACTAACGAGTTCGTCGGGCACGGCGGTCAGGAGCAGAAATCATGAGCGTGGACAACATTTCAGACCTCGGTAGGCATGGACTCGACGAGTTGGTTCCGTCGCGCTACGCGGTGCAGGTCGGCGAGATCGACGTGCTGGTGATCAGCGACGGCGTGCTACCGATAACAAGCAGAACGATGGCGACCAACGCCGACGCAGGAGAGTACGGGCAGTGGCTGGATGACAGGTTCCTGCCGCGCGACGTGCTCGACTGGCCGCTGAACGTGGTCGTCGTGCGCAGCGGCGGCCGGACCATCCTCGTCGACGCCGGACTGGGAGTGGAGTTCCCGGACTTCCCGCGGGCCGGACAGACGGTCCACCGACTGGAGGCCGCCGGTATCGATCCCGCAGCCGTGACCGACGTGGTCCTCACGCATCTGCACATGGACCACGTGGGCGGGCTACTCACCGAGGGGCTGAAGGAACGGCTGCGTCCGGACCTGCGGGTCCACGTGGCGACCGCCGAGGCAGAGTTCTGGGAGTCACCCGATTTCTCCCACACCGACATGCCGGCGCCGGTGCCGGATGCGCTTCGGTCGATCGCCTCGCGGTTCCTGGACGAGTACCGCGGCCAGATGCGGACGTTCGAGACGGAGTACGAGGTGGCGCCTGGAGTGCTGATCTCCCGAACCGGCGGGCACACCCCGGGACACAGCATCGTCCGCCTGGCGTCCGGCGGCGATCGGCTGACGTTCGCAGGCGACGCCGTGTTCGCGCCGGGGTTCGACAACCCCGAGTGGCACAACGGCTTCGAACACGACCCCGAGGAGTCGGCGCGCGTCCGGATCCGTCTCCTGCGGGAGCTGGCGGCGACCGGCGAGTCGATGGTGGCAACTCACCTGCCGTTCCCGTCCGTCTGCCGGGTCGCGGCCGCCGGCGACGTCTTCCGGTGCGTACCGACAGCCTGGGATTACTGACGTACGACATGGAAACGGCCCCCGGAGAAATCTCTCCGAGGGCCGTTTCTCTAGTAGCGGGGACAGGATTCGAACCTGCGACCTCTGGGTTATGAGCTAGTGGCCCTGCGTTGCGTAGTGATCGGCATGTTCCTTTCGTGCAGCTCAGCCATAGTTGACAGTCTTGGGCGTTACATGTTGTCCGCCCCCTTATTCGGCGTTATGGAGTGTTTCGTTCACAGATCCGTTCACAACACGGGCACAGGACACCCCCTCATTGCGATCGCCAGCCCACCGACGGCCGCGGCGATCCCGCTTCGGCTCAGCCGGCAGTGATCGCCACCGCGCCGACGACCGTGGCCGCCCCCCATATTGTCCCGGCCGGTTGCACCAGCTGCGCCGCTGAACGCCCATTTCGGCTGATTCACGCCCGCGCGTCGACAATTATTAGGCTGGCGATCCGGTGGCCGCAGACCGGCCGCCGCAGCACTTTGGCCGCGGATTCCGGCTAACGCAATCATGCCCACCCATCCCGTGCCGACATGGTCAACGCATTGGACATGTGATCGCTCTGGAGCCTCGGCCACAGGGCGATCCCACAGCCAACTCGTAATAATCCAGGCGACAAAGCGGGGCCGTACATAGCGGGGGCCGGGCGTGTTGTGGGCAGCAATACCTTAGCTATGTCACCGGCTCCCCTCGCGGATAAGCAAGTTCGGCTTGACCTGCTCGTGAGCAGGATCTGAACGCGATATCGCCTGTTTCACGCCCGGTTGGGCAGCATCTCTAGCACACCGTAGGAGGTGAGATCAGGTGAAGACACAACGACAAGACCACGTGTCGAAGGCGAACTTCGATTGCCGGGCGCGGACCGAGCATTTCGCCGATCTCGCTGTGGTCAGCGACGACTACTTTGGCGCCGAGGAAATCGACATTGTCGACACCGAGGCCATGCCCGCCATGGTCGGTGGGCGGTGGTGTACGCCGACTCCGCGTCGCGACGAATCGACAGCCCATTGGCTGCCGTCGCGCCGACATGACAGCCCGGGAGCGTATCCGGTTGCCGGCGAAGAGAGCCCAGCGACTGTCGTCACACAACTGACCTCTGCTGTAGACCAAGCCGATTCCGAAAAGGCGCACTGTACGACCAATGTCAGCTCTCTCACAAGGTATCTCGGGACATCGCTTTCGGCGCTGCCCGTCGCTGTACGTATCAGACCGCGATTCGACGAGCTGGAGCACATCATGACCAGAATCCTTAACTGCCCGGGACACATCTGCGCAGCCGACGGCTCGGTCGTGCGGCTAGACGTAGAAATGGGTAGGTACGTGGGCACCTACTACCGGCCGAACCTGAGCGTTAGGGCACCGTCTACGGATCACTGGCCGAGGTTCAAACAGCGATGAGGGGATGGAGGTTTGTTGCCTAGGCATTTGACGATTGCTACGGGCAAATTGCCCCGTCACAGCCGGGTGCCCGAATTCGCTTGCACCGCAGCCTTTAGCCAAAGAGCTGGAGCTGGACGCAAGCAGTTCGGTCACGATCCGACCAGCAACCCAAACAATCCGAAGGAGATCGTTTAGCCATGGATAGCGTCGCGTCGCAGCGGGTCGCCGCTGCTCAGGCAGCCGGAGGAACGGCCGGCGAAAGCCCTAGCCGCGGGCTCCGGTGTTGTTCTAAAAACGCTGCATCGCCGCACAATAAAGTCGCTGAATCGCCGGCGCGAAAGGCCGCGCTGTTCGAACGCGAAGTCGTGCCGCTATGCGAGTCGCTCTACCGGCACGCGTTGCATATGTGCCAGAACCATGACGACGCAGAGGATCTGGTACAGGACACCATGGTCAAGGCATTTTGCAATTTCCGTTCCTTCGCGTCAGATAGCAACCTGAGGGCGTGGCTCTACCGGATCCAGACGAACATCTACATCAATGCCTACCGCCGAGGACGATAGCGACCGGTCCAGTACGCGATGGACGGGATCACCGACCACGAGCTGGCGACCCAAGCACGACGCACATCGACGGGACACGTTTCGGCTGAGGATCAGGCTCTGGCAGCATTGCCCGACACCGAAATCATGGCGGCGATGCGGTCCTTGCCCGAGCAATGCCGTGCGGTGGTGTACTACGCCGATGTCGAAGGGTTCCGATATCGGGAGATCGCCGACATGATGGGTACCCCACGCGGAACCGTGAGCTGGCGGCTTCAGCATGGACGACAACTCCTACGCAGACTGCTCGCTGACGCGGCGCACCCTGGGCCCCACGGAAGGCTGCCAGCCAGTGCGTGATTCGGCTCGATGCACATCGGTTAGGTGACGAGGTACCACGATATTTCATCGATAATGGGCAACCGCTTCACACCCATCGCGCGGTAGCCCACAGCATTTTCCATCGCCTGTTCTCCCATGTCATGTCACGATGGGTTAAATCCGTATGCGCTGCAAAGAATTGCGATGGTTTCGGCAATAGCGGTCGGCAGCGGCGCGAAGAGCGGCCATCGCCGCTCGGCCGGTCCTCGCAGCCAACAGTCCCGCGCCTGCGATGTTGAGCGCGACATGTGATTGATGAGCCAAGTTGGGCTGTACTCAATGAGGACCGAGGACATCACGGGCCCGAGCGGCGTAACGCCGCAGCCGATCTCCTCGAAATGGCCGGGAATCGTTGGTCCAAAGACCGCCGCGATTTCTCGGGTCCAGTCCAGATCATCAGTCCGTAAGCCAGCGAGACGACGCTGCACATCAAGATCGCACTACGACATTGAGACTGCGAAATAGCGGGACCGGGACAGCGCGACTGACATACGCAAGGGGACGACAGATCATGTCGTACACGTTGTCGGCGCGTGTCCCACCGCGCGGTGGCAAGTTCAACAGGTGAAAGGTGGCACGAGCTGCGAGGACGTTAAGCCGTCGAGCATTCGAGGCCGCCATGCCGCGACCCGTTGAAAGTGCTGTGCGGCCGGTCAATGGGCCGCCGGTCAGAGTCGCGCAGCGGTAGCATGACCGTCTGACAGGAGTGGGAATGTCGGCACCCTCGGTTGAGCGACCCCGGGTCATACGGCGCAAGGTCATCGTTCCGGATACTCCGGTAGGTGCGGTGTCGCGTGAGCGCCTTGATGGGTTGCTCTGCCAACTCGTGGATGCCCACCGGGTCGTGGCGGTCACAGCCACCGCCGGGGCCGGCAAGTCGGTGGCGGTGGCCCACGCCAGCCGCAGGTTCAAGAGGCCGGTGGCCTGGCTAAGCGTCGATGCCACCGATGCCGCCCCGGGACGGCTGGTGACCTATCTGGAGGAGGCGCTCGCGCAGCAGCTGCCCTCGGTGCGCGGCATAGCCACCGGCGCGCTGGCCGCCGGCGTCCCCCATGCCGAGGCAGCGGGCCTGCTCGTCGACGCGGCCGCCGACGCCGAGGTCGTGTTTGTTCTTGATGATCTGGAGCGGTTGCACGGATCGCCGCCGGCGTGGGAGGTGATCAGCTCGGTCGTGCGCTACGGCCCACCGAGCATGCGGCTCATTCTGATCAGCCGCCGCGCACTGGGTGCCTCGGTGTTGTCGCCTGCACTGGGCGCGGAGCTGGCACGAGTCGGCGACGCGGATCTGGCGTTCACCGTGGAGGAGGCGGGCATCGCCCTGCAGGGATTGGGTCGCTCGGGGGCCGAGGCGCCGGCGGCTGTGGAGGCCACGGGTGGCTGGGTGATCGGGGTGCTTTTTGACGCGTGGCGCTCGGCGGATCATGTCGCCGGCACCGGAGGCGGGGCTGATGGCCTGGGGGGCTATCTGGGTGCCCACATCCTTGATCAGCTCGACGCGGATGACCGCGAATTTCTGATCAGCACCGCGGTACTGCAGGAGGTGAGCGTGGAGTCGGCGGTGGCGTTGGGTATCGACGACGCCGCGGGGCGGCTCGCGTCACTGCAGCAAGCGGCCATCCCGGCGCAGTGGTCAGCGGATTCGCTCATGTTGCGCTGCCATTCGCGGTTTCGGGAGTATCTGCGCGGGCTGCTCGATCATCGTGGGAACGCGGCGGTGCGCGAACTGCGCGCGGCCCACGGACGGCTGCTGGCGCGCAAGGGTTTTCATGAGGAGGCGGTCGAGGAGCTGCTGGCGGCCGGTGCGCTCACCGACGCGTACACCTCGGCCAAGGCGGGCGATCCTCGGTGTCATCGACCGTATGGACTTCGCCGTTGCCGACCGCTGGATCGCAGGCGTTATCGCCCGTTGTGCCGGTCGGCGATGTCGGGTTCGCCGAAGCCCAGCTGATGCTTGCGATCGCGCGCGACGACCAACGCCACGGCACCCGCATCGCCGACGAGCTGGCCGCGCTCGGGCTGCGCGATCAGCTCGCTGCAACATCCGAACGCGCCGCCGCGCTGATGGCATGGTGCTACATGCTCGCCGGGCGCATCGATGAGGTGCACGCCGTGCTCGACGCGGCGCCCGCCGGGCCCAATGTCAACGTCGTGCGTTACTCCCTCGCCCTGGTGGAACCCGGCAGCGGTCCTCCCCGACCCGAGCCCACCGGCGGCCTACTGGACGGCATGCTCTACGGGATCGACTATTTTCGTGGCCGGCTACGGCGAGCTGACTGACGATCTGCCGTCGCCGTGGACGACGAATGGCCATGGGCACGGGCCGTATTGGTGCGCTGCGCGCCACCGGACACACCGCAGAGGCGCTGCAGGAGTATGAAGCGGCAGGGCGTGGGGGCTTTTTCGGCGGCGTGGTGAAGTCCATCATCGGACCGGATGTGCTGCTCGACGCCGGACGAGTCGAGGAGGCCCGCGCTGCACTGGCCGCGGCGGCAAGTTCATCCAGGCGAACGGGTCGCCGATTCTGACCGGGTTGCACCACATTGTCGCGGCGAAGTTGGCGCTGCGCGCCGACCACGACGCCGCGAGCGGCGACTGCCATGCTGGAGCAGATCGACCGCGATGCCGCCAGCGGCTATTCACTGGTGTCGTGAGCTGGCCCAGACTTGGCGCGGGTTGGCGGCGCTCATCGAGGATGACGAAGACAGCGCCTTGTCGTCGCTGCGCGCTGCGGTGGCCAGCATGTGGCCGGCCAGCGCATCTTGGAGCTGCCCACGGCGGCGGTGTATCTGGCCGAGGCCGAGTGGCGCGCCGGCGACCAGGACGCCGCCGATCGCGCCGCCGACATCGCCCTAGACGCTGCACGCCAGCAGGGATCCAACCACGTGCTGCTACAAGCCTTGGCCGATTTCCCGGCGGTGGTGGCGCGACGTATCGACGCCGAAGCGCACGCCGACTCGGCCTGGCACGGCATCGGTCGCGCCTTGGCCGCCCAAGGCGTGCGCGTGCCAACCCAGATTCCCACCGCGATCGAGCTGGTCGAGTTCGGGGGCACCGCGATCATCCTCGACGGCGAAGAGGTGCGCCCGATCCTGGCGAAATGTTATGAGCTGCTGGGTTTTCTGGCCGCCCGCAACGGCGCGCCGGCCAGCCGCGATGAACTGCTCAACGCGCTGTTCGACGCCCGCGACGACGAGTCCGCGCGTTCCTACCTGCGCAAGACGATCATCGGGGTACGCCGGCTGCTGCCCCCCGACGTGCTCAGCGTCTCCGCCGACGGCCGGGTCGCGCTCAGCCCCGACATCGTGCTGGCCAGTGAATCGGTACGCCTCGAACAGGAACTCGCCGCCGCGGCGCGCCTGCAAGGCAGCGAACTCGTCACAGCCACCGAACATGCGCTCGCACCGCTGGCGACGCGGCGAATACTTTCCCGGCATCCGTTCCGCCTGGGTAGACGACCGCCGACAGCAGCTTGCCGAGCTGGCAACCACCGCTCGCGCCGCAGCCGCCGACGCCGCCTACGCGGCCGACCAATACCCCAACGCCCAAAGCTTGGCCGAGGCCGTACTGGCCGCCGACCCCCTTCGCGAAGCGACCTGGCGCACCCTCATGCGCATCCGCAGTGCGGTCGGTGACTACGACGGCGTCATCACCACCTTCGCCCAATGCGAGAAGGCGCTACGCGCCGCCGGGATAGCACCCGCCCCCAGCACCCGAAACCTGTTGAACCAACTGCGCCGCTGAACACCCATTTCGGCTCATTCACGCCCGGGCGTAGACACCAACCGCGCCCGCGCGCGATCGGCCGCGACTGACGCCCACCTGCTGCTATTCGCAGGCTGCGCCCACATTCGGCTGGTTCTCGTTGCGGTCAACGGCCGAGCACGTCGAGACGTGTCACCCATCGGCGGCATCCCTAGCGCGGCACAATTCTCGGCGGTGGAACCGCCCACGTGCGGATGCGCCCCCGTGGCGGACTTCACGAGCAACGCGAACGCGACGCTCAATTCGGTGCAGCTGCTTATCTCCGGCACGACCTGCCGCCCCAAACTGCTGGCCAGCGACGCTTTCAGCACGACACCGCCATCGGCACGGCGAGCCGGATCCGTCGCGATATCGGCTCTTTCCCGCCTGCCTGGGCAGCATCTGCGGTGAGCCGTTTGAAGGCGAGGTGGCAGCGACAAGACCAACGCGGGTCAGCAGCGCCGCTGCTCGCCAACACCACTCCAAGGCGGTGGCCAGGAGCCGCCGTGAACTGAAGGGAAGCAACACCATGGCATACCAGACCGTGAACCCGTACGACAACCACGTAGTGGCCACCTTTGACGACCTGACCGACGAGCAGGCGATGGAACTGCTCGGACAGGCGCAGAAGACGTTCGAGTCCTGGAGCCAGACATCGTTCGCCGAGCGCACCGCCGTCATCAAGCGTGTCCGCGGCGATCTTGCGCGAGCGGTCCGACGAGTTCGCCCGGCTGCTCACTTTGGAGATGGGCAAGCTTTACACCGAAGCCCTCGGTGAGGTTGAGCTCAGCGCCCAGATCCTGGACTACTACGCCGAGAAGTCCGAGGGTTTCCTGGCACCCGAGCCTCTTGAAACCGCCAGCGCCGACGACACCGCCATGCTGGTCAGCGCCCCGCTGGGAGTCATCCTCGGGGTGCAGCCCTGGAACTTCCCGTACTACCAGCTGGCGCGGGTAGCCGGCCCGAACCTGATGGCCGGCAATGTGGTCATGGTCAAACACGCTTCGAACGTGCCTCAAGCGGCGGCCGCCTTCGAGAAGCTGCTCCTGGAGGCGGGTGCACCGGCAGGCGCTTACACGAACCTGTACGCCACCAAGGATCAGATCAACCTGCTGATCGACGACGATCGCGTCCGCGGCGTGGCGTTGACCGGCAGCGAGGGCGCCGGCGCGGTCGTGGCCGCCCGGGCGGGCAAGAACCTCAAGAAATCCACCATGGAACTGGGCGGGTCGGACGCATTCATCGCGCTGGCCGACTGTGACCTCGACAAGACCGTGGCGTGGGCGGTGCACGGCCGCGTTTTCAACGGCGGCCAGTGCTGTGTGGCCTCCAAGCGCATCGTCGTCGTCGACGAGATTGCCGACGAGTTCCTGGCGAAGTTCCAGGCGGCGATGTCCGAGCTGAAGGCCGGCGATCCGTTCGACGCTTCGACGACGCTGGCACCGATGTGCAGCCAGAAGGCTGCCGACGATCTCAACGCACAGATCAACGCCGCCGTCGAAGCCGGCGCGAAGGCAATCCCATGCGGCGAGTCGGTGCCCAGCAAGGGTGCGTTCGTCCAGCCGACGATCCTGACCGACCTCACCCCGGACAACCCGGCCTACTACGAGGAGTTCTTCGGTCCGGTGGCGCTGTTCTTCCGGGTCAAGGACGAGGACGAAGCCGTGCGGCTGGCCAACGACTCACGCTTCGGTTTGGGCGGATCGGTGTTCACCAGCGACGTCGAGCATGGCATCGAGGTCGCCAAGCGGATCGACACCGGCATGGTGAACATCAACCACCCGGCTCGGCTCAAGGCCGACCTGCCGTTCGGCGGTGTCAAGATCTCCGGCTACGGCCATGAACTCGCCCACCTCGGCATTGAGGAGTTCATCAACAAGAAGCTCATCAACGTCGTCCCGATCGACGCACCGGCCTGATCGATCCCTGACCAGAGAAGAAGGAACAGAAATCATGGCTGACTTCACTGTCGGAAAGTACCTGGCGGCCCGGCTCGAGCAGATTGGACTCAAGCACTACTTCATGGTCCCCGGGGACTACAACCTCGTCCTGCTCGACGAGCTGCTGACGAACGAGAACCTGCAGCAGATCGGCTGCTGCAACGAGCTCAACGCCGCCTACGCGGCGGAGGGCTACGCCCGGGCCAACGGGGCCGGCGCCGTGTTCACCACCTACAACGTGGGCGCGTACTCCGCGCTCAACGGTGTGGCCGGCGCCTACGCGGAACGCTTGCCGGTGATCTTCGTGTCGTCGGGTCCCAATACCAACGACCCCGTCGCGAATCACATCATGCACCACACGATGGGCACCCACGACTTCTCCGACCAGTACGAGGTGTGTCGACAGGTGACGTGTGAAGCGGTGCGCATCCTGCACGCCGACAACGCGCCGACCCTGATCGATCAGGCGATCAGCACCGCCCTGCGCGAGCGCAAGCCGGTCTACATCGAGATCGCCTGCAACCTGTCGGCCGCCCCGTGCCCCGAGCCGGCGCCGATCGACACGTTGCTGGCTTCCACGATGCTGTCTTTCCAGCCCACCAACCCGCGGGCATTGACCGCCGCGGTCGACCGGGCCAGCCAGCTTCTGCGAGGACGCGAAAAAGCCGATCCTGCTGGCCGGAGCGCACCTGCGCTCCTACGGCGCCATCGACGCCTTCCGGGAACTGGCCGAAGCGCTTGGCTGCGCAGTGGCGGTCATGCCCAACGCCAAGGGCTTCTTCCCCGAAGACCACCCGCAATACGCGGGCATCTACTGGGGCGAGGTGAGCACCCCTGGGTGCCAGGCCATCGTCGACTGGGCTGATCTGGTCGTGGCCGCAGGGCCGGTGTTCTCGGACTACACCACGGTCGGCTGGACCGCGCAACCTGCTCGGCAGCGGATGATCAGCGCCGAGCCGCAAGTCGTGCGGTTCGCCGGCGCCGAATACACCGGCGTCGCGCTGGCCGACTTCCTGTCCGACCTGGCGAAGAAGGTCCAGGCCAACGACGCCACCCTTCGGCAATACCATCGCCTCAGGGGAGCAGCGCCCACACCGGCACCGGCCGCCGAGGTCGACGCGGACACTCAACTGAGCCGAGCTGAGCTGTGGCGTCAGATCGAGGCAGACCTCGACGCCAAGACCACGCTGATGGTGGAAACCGGCATCTCCTGGTGGGACGGCATGTACACCCGGCTCCCAGGCGGCGCCAGGTTCGAGATCGAGATGCAATGGGGCTCCATCGGCTGGGCCGTCCCCGCTGCGTTCGGCTACTCGGTGGGCCTGGAAGCCGACCGGCGCCTGGTCGCGGCGATCGGCGACGGATCCTTCCAGCTGACCGCCCAGGAAGTGTCCAACATGATCCG
Organism: uncultured Actinomycetota bacterium; assembly: GCA_963822305.1. Lineage (GTDB taxonomy): Bacteria > Actinomycetota > Actinomycetes > Mycobacteriales > Mycobacteriaceae > Mycobacterium. The sequence goes on from CAWGHF010000020.1 coordinate 172,048, forward strand.
CCATCGGCCAAGAGATCCTGATCTTCCTGGTCAACAACCGCGGATACGTGATCGAGTCGGCCATCCATGACGGCCCCTACAACTACTACAAGAACTGGGACTACGCCGGGCTGATCGACGTCTTCAACGCCGAGGACGGCCACGGCCTGGGACTGACCGCCACCACGCCGGCCGAACTGGCCGACGCGATCGCCAAAGCCCGCGCCCACAAGGGCGGCCCGGTCCTCATCGAATGCCAAGTACCCAACGAGGACGCGAGCCCTGAGGTCATCTCCTGGGGATCCAAAGTCGCCCGCGTCAATGCCCGCCCACCCCAAAACATTTAGAAGGAGAAAGAGCAATGACCGACCAAGTCATAGGCGCCCACAATGCGCACAATGAACTGCACAGCGAGCAGGGCGCCCGCCCAGGCGAACACCCGGGGCGCTCGGCCAACCCGATCATCAAAGTCCACGACGTTCTCTGGCTAGAGTTCGAGAAGCCCGACCTGCTCAAGGCCGAAGCGTTTGCCCACTCCTTTGGTTTCGCCACGGTGCTGCGCACCAACGACGAGCTGCACCTGCGGGGCAGCGACGCGGGGGCGCCGTGTGTGCTGATCCGCCGCGGCCAGCGCGAGAAGTTCCTCGGGCCGGCCTTTGTGGCCGCCGAGCAGTCGGATCTTCTGCGGTTGGCCGACGCGACGGGGACCAGCGTTCGCCCGCTGCCTGAGTCGCTTGGCGGGGTGACCGTTGATCTGGTCGACCCCAGCGGGCTGCCGGTGCGCGTGGTGTCGGGCACCCACCGGCTCGAGGCACTGCCCACCGCGCAGACGCCGCACGTGTTCAACTTCGGCCACACGTAAGGTCCGGACCAACGCGATGCAGCGCCCGCCGCGGGTGCCCACCAATGTGCAGCGGCTCGGACACATCGTGGTGCAGACGCCGAAGTACATCGAGGCGCTGAACTGGTACCTCGACACGTTCGGCATGATCGTCAGCGACTTCTCCTACTACCCCGGCCAGCGCGAGCGCGGGCCGATCTTGAGCTTCATCCGCTGCGATCGCGGCTCCGTCCCCGCCGATCACCACACCCTGGCCATGGCGCTGGGTCCGGTCAAGCGCTATATGCACTCCGCCTACGAGGTCGCAGACCTCGACGCGCTGGCCGCCGGCGGCGAATACCTGCGCGAACAAGGGTATTTCCGCTCGTGGGGCATCGGCCGCCACATCGAAGGCAGCCAGATCTTCGACTACTGGCGTGACCCGGACGGTTTCCTGGTCGAGCACTATGCCGATGGCGACATGTTCGACAACACCCTGGAGCCCGGTTGGGCCGCGATGCATGCCTCCGGCCTGTATCAGTGGGGACCGCCGCCGAGCAAGGACTTCCTGGGCCTTGGATCACCGCGCGAAGTGGCGAGCGAACTCGCCGTGATGATCGACGCCCTGCGTCACGACAACGAATTCGACCTGTCCGCCCTGCGCGGGCTGTTCGCCGTAGCCAATTCCTAACAAACACCAACTGAAAGAGAGAAGAAACCGTTATGACCACATCAATCCTGCGCACCGCCGACGCGTGGTGGGTGCAGACCGCCTCGGGTGCGGCTCGCATCGATACCGACGCGACCACCACCGCCGAGTTGCTGGCCGACCGTTCGGCCATCGACGCCGCTGCCAAGAGCACCGACACCGTGCCGGTGGAGAGCCTTGCGCTGCTGTCCCCGATCACGACGCCGTGCCGCGTGGTGGCTCAGGCCACCAACTACGCCTCGCACGTCAAGGACGTCGGCCGCGACCCTGCCAAGACGCCCGCTGACCTTCTTCCGCAAGGCGTCCGGGCTCGGTCACCGGCCCGTTCGGTGACATCGTCAAGCCGTCGCACGTGAAGCTGCTGGACTACGAGCTCGAGATCGGTCTGGTGTTCGGCCGCGAGCTGCCCGTGGGCACCGAGGTCACCGACGCCAACCTGGCCGATTTCGTGGTCGGGCTTGGTGGTCACCAACGACATCTCGGCGCGCGATGTGCAGCTGACCAAGCAGCAGTTCTTCGAGTCGAAGTCCTATCCCACGTTCACCCCGGTCGGGCCGGCGCTGGTGCTGGTCGACGCCGAGGAACTCAAGCGTTTCGGTGAGTTGCGGCTGCGGTTGTCGGTCAACGGCGAGGTGCGCCAGGACATGCTCGTCGAGGGCGACATCCTCTTCCCGCCGGTGCAGGCGCTGCAGGCGCTGTCGAAGTTCCAGAAGGTCGATGCCGGAGACATCCTGCTGACCGGAACTCCGGTGGGCACCGCACTGACCCTGCACGGCGTCACACCGAAGGGTGACATCGACCTGGGCGCATTCCTGACCGCGCAATTCGAGAAGAACCCCGCGTATCTGCAAGACGGTGACGTGGTCGAGGCCACCGTCGCCACCGACGACGGCGCCATCGACCTCGGCGTCCAGCGCAATGTGGTGGTGTACAAATGAGCACGCAGAAGAACGGCACTGCCGGAGTTCGTTCCCGTGTGGTCATCGTCGGTGCCGGCCCGGCCGGCATCGCCGCCGCGACGCTGCTGGGCCAGTACGGCGTCGAAACCCTGGTGCTGGACCGCCACGAGACCGTCTACCCGCTGCCGCGGGCGGTGCACGCCGACGACGAGGTGTACCGCATCCTGGCCCGGCTGGGCATCGGCGAGGAGTTCGCCGCCCACAGCCGGCCCGCGCTGGGTCTTCGGCTGATCGACCCGAAGATGCGGGTGCTGAGCGAAATCCCGCGCAGCACCGAGCTCAGCGCCGCCCACGGGTTCCCGCAGATGAACATGTTCGACCAGCCCGAGCTGGAAGCGATGCTGCGCGCGAACGTCAAGCGCTACCCGCAGGTCACCATCCACGGCAACGTGGAGGTCACCTCGGTCACCCAGAACCAGCAGCGGTCGGGTGCGGGTGAGCTTCCTGGACCGGGTGCGCGGCGGTGAGCAGAGCGTGCAGGCCAGCTATGTGCTGGGCTGCGACGGCGCCAACAGCCTTACCCGCGCGTCCATCGGGGCGCACATGTACGGGCTGCCGTTCACCCAAGACTGGCTGGTCATCGACGTCAACACCGACGTCGATCTCGACCAGTGGGAGGGCTGCCACCAGCTGTGCAACCCCGAGCGTGGCGGCACCTACATGCGGGTGTCAGAAACCCGCTACCGCTGGGAATTCCAGCTGCTCGACGGCGAGACCGTAGCCGACTACCAGAGCCTGGCCGACGTCGAGTCGCTGATCAGGCCCTGGCTGGGCGACACACCGATTGACGCGTTGGAGCTGGTGCGGGTGACCGCATACACTTTCCGCGCGCAGGTGGCCAGCCGCTGGCGCGATCGCAACGTGTTCCTCCTGGGTGACGCCGCGCACCTGACCCCGCCATTCGTCGGCCAGGGCATGGCTGCCGGCTTGCGCGACGCGATGAACCTGACGTGGAAACTGGTCGGCGTGCTCGACGGAACGCTGCCCGAAAGCGTGCTGGACACCTACGAGCAGGAACGCAAGCTCCACGCGGCCAGCCATGATTTTGATGGCCGTGTCGGTGGGAGCGGCCATGACCGGCGGCGGCCGGGTCGGAGACCTGATCCGCCACGTTCGTGTTCCCGCGCATGCAGAACCTGCGCCTGCCGGGCACGCGGGTCAGTGCCGCCGAGGGCGTCGCCCCCGGTCTGCGCAGTTCCGAACTGGTGATCAAATCCCGCACCCCCGGCGGGCTGGCCGGAACGCTGTGCCCCAACCCGGTGCTCAACGAGGGCCTGCGGTTCGATGAGGTCGTCGGGAACCGATTCGCGCTGATCGCCTCCTCGCCGCTCAGCGATGCGCAGCGAAACGAGCTCAGCAGCCGCGGAGCCGCCGTCGTGCTCGCCGCCCCTGGCAGCGACTTTGACGGCTGGCTGCGCAAAGGCCGCGCCAGCGCCGCCATCGTGCGGCCCGACCGCGCGGTCATGCAAGCCGGTCGCAGCGTCGAAGCGCTCTGCCGAGCCATGCCGGTGTTTCACGGAGTCGAGAGCGCCAGTGATCATGTCGGCCACCGATCGATGTGACTCGACATGACGAAAACCGAACCTACCTAGAACAGGAGCACTATCCAATGACCGATCACACCGACGCCTTGGGCGGACGCCTGCCCCTCGCAGATCCCACCGATCTCGTTGGGGCGCAACGAGAACTCTTCGACAAGATGACGAGCACCGTGGTCCCGTGGGCCGACGACACTGGTTTCCACAGCACAACCGACGACGGCCGATTCATCGGCCCGTTCAACCCCGCGCTGCTCAACCCGGCCATGACGTCTGTGTCTGCCGAGCTGGTATTGGGCGAGTGGGAGCACACGTCGTTAAGCGCGCGGCTGCGCGAAGTGGTGATCCTCGCGGTGGGCGCCGTCTGGCAGTCCGAGTATGAGCTGTACGCCCATTCGGCCGCAGCCCGCAAAGTCGGCATCTCTGACGACGCCGTCCGGGTGCTGGCAAGCGGTGGAATACCAGATGACCTCAGTAAGGACGAGAAGATCGCCGCAGAGCTGACGCGGCAGCTTTCCACCACTCACCGTGTCGACGAGACGCTTTACCGGCAGGCCGAAAACTGCTTTGGGACAAAGGGATTGACCGACATCGCCATCCTCATCGGCATCTACCACGCAGTGTGCACAACGCTCAATCTGTTCGAGATACCCGCACCACATTAGCGGCGCCAGTGGGGCCGTTGCCAAATACTCGATCGAAGCTCAGCTATCGACAGGACGTCGTGACTGACTGCGGCCCCAAAAGGTAGCGCTTCAACGGGGTCCGGGAAATGTCGGCCAATTATTTTGCCCAGACAAAATAGACGTCATAGGAATTGGAGGTTCAGTTGTGTGGCGGATACGAGTGAAAGCTTCTCAGATGCCTTGGTATAGCGACGATGCCTAGCTCCCTACGGACGCTGATTGTGTTCGCTCTCCTTTGCGGTAGCGCGGCGCTCGGCTTCTTGTTGAAGTCTCAGTTACTGGAACGTTTTACGCAGACGGGTGCGCTCGAGTCTATGAGTCTGATCATTTCGTTCCTTGTTACGATAACGGCCATCGTAGTCGGTTTGCTTATAAACGCAACGAAGAGCTTTATTGACGCCACCCAGAACCATTGGGCGATATTCGCCGGACAGCTGATTCGACTTGACCAATCTATGCGCAATTACGGCTCAGAATCTGAACAGATGCGTAGACAACTCCAAAGTTTTACCGCCGCCGCGATTGTCAAGTTTTGGCGGGCGGACGACATTCCGATCGGGGTGACCTACCCAGATGTGCGCAAATTGTCGAAAGATGAAGCAAAGCAGGTGCTGAGTGACCTCTTGAACCGCATCGAGCTTGGGATCATCCGATTGAAATCACCCGATCCATTGCACGAACGATTAGCGGCGGACTGCTTCGACCAATATAAAGAGTTCGCCAGGGCCCGATGGTCGCTACTCTTGGCCCCTCAAAACTCGCTACCAGCGCCCTTCCTCAGGATGCTGGTAGCCTGGATCATGATTATCTTCGTGTGTTTCGGCCTTCGCGCGCCAGCCAATCCCTTGGTGATGATTGTAATCACTTTGTCCGCGACTACGCTGAGCGGCATGATGTTTGCTATCATCGACGTCGTTGACCCGTATAAGGGCCTGTACAACATCTCCAGCAAGAACATGCATTATGCCCTAGACGCAATGCTGACGGACAATGCCGTGAAGGGGGTCGCGCACTTATCTGACACCGCCAGCGATCCAGTGCTGACCTTGAAAGAAGCGACCCGACGGATCAAGTCAGAGGGAACAAATCTTGCTTCGTCACAAGAGGAGCCGAACGGTATCCGACCGATGTAAATGCACACTGGCGCGGGCCGACTTGTTTTGCCCCTGGCGAATCTAGGTGAGAAGTGCTCATCGACGACGAGCCTCTGCGCGATCAGCGTCACCGACGAAACTTGCGGCTGATGGTACCCAACCTCACTGTGCCGGCCGACTAGTTGTACTGCCAGGCAGGTTGATTGAGGAAGTGTGACGACACGCTGTAGCGGTCGTTGATTGGGGAAGGTCTCCCGTCGCGGGGTGGAGCTGCTGAGACAACCACTTCGAAGACAGGAGACCTCCAGGGTCCGCAGAGAAGTCGAAGTGAGCTTTGATAACCGGCCCTCGCGCCGGAGTTCAGAATCTCGTTCACAAGTTCGTTCAGACGAGTGTTCGCGAGCGGCGCAGCGGAGGCGCACGCACTGCCATGTCGCAGAGCCGTGCGACCAGCTGACCGAAGCCGGCGCCAAGCGTGCGACCTCTGGGTTTCTTGACGAAAACGGCCCCCGGAGACTTCTCCGAGGGCCGTTTTACCTGGTAGCGGGGACAGGATTCGAACCTGCGACCTCTGGGTTATGAGCCCAGCGAGCTACCGAGCTGCTCCACCCCGCGTCGGGTGAACGCCAGGTTACCGAAGTTCGGGGTGCAGAGCCAAATCGCTCAACGAGAGCTGGGGCGTGCAGCGGCCGATCCAGGTCAGCAGCTCTTCGGGGGGCAGCGGCGGGGTGTGTATGTAGCCCTGGGTGATGTTGCAGCCGTATCGGCGCAGCGCTTGCAGGGTGGCTTCGTCTTCGACCCCTTCGGCGACCAGGTCCGCCCCCAGGCTGTGCGCCAGCGCCACCGTCGATCGCACGATGGCGATCGAGCGTGGATCTTCAGCCAGCCGCGAGACGAACACCCGGTCGAGCTTGAGTTCGTCGACCGACAGATCCTGCAGACGTGCCAGCGACGACCAGCCGGTTCCGTAGTCGTCGAGGGAGATCCGCACCCCGAGCCGCCGCAGGGCATAGACGGTCTTGCGGGATCGAGACGAGTCATTGGCGAAGGTGCCCTCGGTGATCTCCAGGATCAGCGCTTCTGGTGGCACACCGTGTGTCGTCAGCAGCCGATCGATGGTGTCAACCAAGTCGAGGTCCAGCAGGTTCGCGACCGACAGGTTGACCGCGACGGTCATGCGGACGCCGTCGTTGTGCCAGGCCCGTACCTGACCAAGCGCCAGGTTGACCACGCAGTTGGCGACCTGACGCATCAGGCCGGCCCGTTCGGCGGCGGGCAGGAACTCCTCCGGAAGAAGCAGACCGCGACTCGGGTGGTGCCACCGCAGCAGAGCCTCGACGCTGTGCACGCGGCCGTCGTCGGCGCGGATCTTGGGCTGGTAGTGACACGTCAGCTCGTCGTTGGACAACGCGGCGCGCAACTCCTCCATGAGGTCGTCGTCGTTGTCCTTCTCCATGCGCACCTTGCCCGGATCGTGCACCAGGATCTTGCTCGACGCGGCCTTGGCATCCGGCATCGTCGTCTCGACGCAATTCAGTAGGTCGTGGGGGTGCTCACAATGGTCGGGGTACAACGCAATCGAGATGCTCGCGTCGATCTGCAGGGTGATCAGGTCGAGCGCGAACGGAGCACGCAACGCCTCGAGCATCGCTCCTGCGCGCGCCCGCGCAGTGGTGATGTCGACACCGGCGGCGAAGAGGATGGCGAACTCGTCACCACCCGTCCGGGCGATCACGTCGCCGGGCCGGACAGACCGGGACAGTCGCTCCGCGACGCGATTCAGCAGCTGGTCACCGACGTGTCGGCCGGCGAAGTAGTTGATCTCCCCGAACTGGTCGATGTCGAGCAGGAGGAGCGCGCGGCTCGACCGTGTCCGGAAGAACGCCGACGACTCATCGAGGGAGACGGCCGTCAACGTCGTCGCCAACGACATCCGGTTGGGCAGCCCCGTCAACTCGTCTGTCATCGCCTGACGGTGTGCTTCCGCCGTGGCACTGACGTCGCGGAAGGTGACGGCGAACCGCCAGGCGACCGCGATCAGGGTCAGCGCCGCCAGCGCCACCGCGACTCGGGTCTGGTTGGCCATCACGGCCACGGCCAGTGCGATTCCCCCGCAGAGGACGGCCGGAACATAGGACGCGAGACCGGGTTTCGGGCGAGGGCTGGCACCCGAGGACGGTATCCAACCAGCGACGGCGATAAGGAGCGAGGCGACCGGCCAGCAGGCGTCGATCCAGGTGCCCTCCAGATACGTGTCTGCCGATGTCTGGAACAGGTAGACGGTGTCGGCGACCGCGTATGCCATGAAACCGGCGACGAGAAGGCCCCATCGCAGTTCGGCCCGCCAGCCCAGAATCGGAAGCATTCCCGCGGTCAGGGCCAACAACAACAAGTCACCCACGGGATACGCGAGGCCGACGAACACCGTCGCGGGTTCGCCCTGAAGAGCCGCATTGATCGGACCGGTCGCGATCGCCGCGGCCACCGCTCCGAGCGTCAGGCCGCAGATCAGCGCATCGAGCCGGAACGCAGTCGGGACGCGCTTCAACCGCTCACGCATCAGCAGGACGATGCCCGCGTAAACCAGCGGATAGAAGGCCAGATACAGCGGATCGGCGACCGATGGCACCTGGCCTTCCGGCACCCAGAGGGCATACACCACATCAGCTGCCGCAGAGCTCGCCATGCCCGCACCGATGAGCAGGCATGGCCACCGTTCGGTCCGGACCCGGAACGCACGGACGAACACCAATGCTGCCGCCGAGATGTTCAGCGCCGGATACAGGAAACTGTCGAACACCACGATGCGACCCGCATGGTCGCGCAACAGTGTCGAAGCCGTGAAAACCACGACCCCGAGCGCCAGCACACCCAGCGCGACGCAGATCGCGGGCGACGGCCATCCGCCACCGCGAGCCGGTTCCTTGACGTCCCCGTGTCGATCCCCCGGTCGGGATTGAGCCGTCACGCCGACGGTGAGCGACGCTGGATCCCGTTGTTCCACAGGCTCTTCCGTGAGCTGCTGCAGTTCCCAGGGGACGGGCAGATCGGGCACGAAGCTGCGCACGCATCCGCCGCCGTCCCGTTTCGCCGCATACATCGCCAGGTCGGCGTTGAGCAGGAGGTCGTCGGACGTCTGCACGGACTTGGTGGCGGCGACCGTCAACCCGACGCTCGGCCGAACGGTCTGCGGTACGCCGTCGACGATGATCGGCGTGCGGAACGCATCGAGCACGCTGTTCGCCGCCGCCAATGCGTCGACGTGCCCCTCGTAGAGGGCTGCGAATTCGTCACCCCCGAGGCGCGCGACGGTCCATGTCTCGCCGAGCATGCTCGTCAAGCGTCCCGCGACCCGGATCAACAGCTCGTCGCCCGCGGGATGGCCCAGCGCATCGTTGACGGCCTTGAAGTTGTCGAGATCGAGACACAACACCGCGACGGGTTCGGCGCTGAGCCGCCGCCGCGACATGGCGCCGTCCAGCCTGTCCATGAAGTTGGCGCGATTCGCCAGGCCGGTCAAGTTGTCGTGAAATGCTTCGCGCGCGACCTCGGCGAGAAGCCGCTGGTTCTCGCGAAGCACATAGAACTGCCGTAAGACCACCGCGACGACGAGGATGCCTTCGGCCACCAGCAGCACTCGATGTTCACCGTGGCGAAGTTCGAAACCGATCACGGCGGCGCCGGCCAGCAGCAGCGGCAGGTATGGCAGCCACAATCGCACGCCGGCCTGCAGGTTCATCACCGATGCTGCGACCGGCCGCTCATCGACACTGAACAGCGCCGCGTAGGCGAGCATGCCGAATCCCGCCACCCGCACGACGTCGACGATGCCGCCGTCGTGATATCCCCCTACCCCGGCCAGATAGATGCTGGAGATGTCCGCCGCCGCGAGCGTGGTGATGCCCGCCGCAAGCACGGTCACGCTCAGGCGCGGCCGAGCGGCCGCGACCACACCAGGATCGCCGTCGTCATGAGGACCACGTCGACCGTGATGTGCAGGACGGTCGCACCGGACGCGCCACCGCCACCGGACAAGTTCCTCAGCGTGTACACCCAGGAGACGACGAACAGGGAGGACGCCACGATGATGCCGTCGAGCACCATCCGCCTGCGGGCAGCCTTCTCGAGATCGCCCAGCAGCAACAGGCAGGCGTAGGCCGCGACCGGAAACACGGAGAGCACCGCCTGGGTCAGCGAGGGGTGCCACAGATGGTCGTCGACCCGGACCTCCTCGAACATTCTGACGACCATTCCGACGGCCCAGGCCGAAAGGGCGACGATGAGGGCCAGCCACCCGTAGCGGCGACGACCGCTGGTCGAGCAGGCCGCCTTGGCGGCACAGCCCATCGCGAAGAGCGAGGCATACCAGGTAGACGATCTCGTCGACCGGCTTGGTCTGGTAGATGTCCTCCCACGACAGCACGGCCCAGGCAGCCATCAGCGCCGATGCCCCGCCGAAGAGCGCCGCCGCGATCCAGCCGATACGGCCCAGCCGCATGAACCGACGGCACGCGGCTCGCGCCCAGTGCTTCATTGCCGCCCCAAATTGAAAATCGCCGATAAGCGATTTTGCCCTGATTTGGCGCTAGTAGCAAATGTCCAGTTCGTTACTTTGTGGTGTCGTACTTGTTCATCGCGTCATCCAAGCGCTGCAGCGCGGTGCCGAACTCGCCGAAATTACCGGTTTGCTGTGCCGTCCGCAGCGCACCCAGAGCCGATTGCACGTCCTCGAGGGCCGCGGCCTTGGCGGGCGACAGCTGGGTCGGCCCACCCGGCCGTGGCACGGCCGCGATAGGCGTCGGCACCTCCGGTGGAGACCCCTGCTGATTGCCCGGTTGCGCGGCGGGCTGACCGTCGGACTGGGGTGCCGCGGCCGGTCGCCCGCCCGGCGGGTTCGCCGGCGCCGGACCGGTTGCGGTGGCGTCGGCGCCTGGCCCGAACAGCTCGGTGAGCGCGTCACGCACCGTCGGCCCGTAGCCGACCCTGTCCTCGTACATCATCGCGACGCGGATCAACCGCGGATAGGACGACGCCGCGTCGCTGGCGCCGGGTGAGGCGTACACCGGTTCGACGTACAGCAGGCCACCCTCGGCAACCGGCAGCGTCAACAAGTTGCCCCAGCGGATCCGGTTCTGGTTGTCTCGGCCGATGACGCCGAGGTCCTGGCTGACCGCGGTATCGGTGGTGATGGCGTTGTTGGCCAGCTTCGGGCCGTTTACCTGACCCGGGATCGTCAGCACCGTGATCTTTCCGTACGTATCCGGATCCGAGCTCGCGCTGATGTAGGCGGCGAGGAAGTCGCGCTGGAACCGGTTCATCGCGCTGGTCAACTGGAACGACGCCGATTTATCGTTCTTCGCAAGGTCTTTCGCGACGATGTAGTACGGCGGCTGGTAGCTGCTTGCCGTCGGGTTCGGATCCTGCGGGACGTTCCAGAAGTCCGATGTCGAGAAGAACGTCACCGGATCGTTGACGTGATACTTGGCCAGCAGCGCGCGCTGGACCTTGAACAGGTCTTCCGGATAGCGCAGATGCGACTGCAATTCGGGCGTGATGTCGCTCTTCGGATGAACCACGCCGGGGAAGACCTTCATCCACGCCTGCAGCACCGGATCCTGTTCGTCCTGTGCGTACAGCGTCACCGTGCCGTCGTACGCGTCGACGGTGGCCTTCACCGAGTTACGGATGTAGGACACCTGCTTGTCGGGTGCGAGCCGATTGAACGCCACCTCGCTGGAATCGGCGGTGACGCTCGACAGCGACGTCAGCTCCGAATACGGGTAGTTGTCCAACGTGGTGTAACCGTCGACGATCCAGACCATCCGCTTGTTGACGATGGCGGGGTACACGCTGGTGTCGGCGGTCAACCATGGTGCCACCGCCTTCACCCGCTCGGACGGATCGCGATTGAACAGGATCCTGCTCTGCTCCCCGATCGGGCTGGGGAACACCAGCTTTCGCTCGGAGAACTTCGCCGCGAACACGGCGCGGTTCAGCCAGTTGCCGATCGGAACACCACCCTTGCCGCTATAGGTGTAGTTCTTCGTTTCGGTGTTGGTCTCGTAGTCGTACTCGCGGTCGTTGCCGCTCTTTCCGACGATCGCGTAGTCGTCGGGAGTGCCTGCGATGACCGGCCCGAAGTAGACGCGCGGCTGCTCCAGTGGCGCGGGACCTGGCGAGACCACGCTGCCATTGGCGCCGACGACGCTTGCCAGGAACTCGGGATAACCGCCGTTCTGGTTGGGATCGTTGGCGACGCCGCGCACCGTGTTGGCCGGCGACGCGATGAAACCGTTGCCGTGGGTGTAGACGAAATGCCGGTTGATCCAGTCGCGCTGGTTGTCGATCAGCCGGTCGGGGTTGAGCTCACGCGCGGCGACGACATAGTCGCGCAGATTCCCGTCGGGACCGTTGTACCGGTCGATGGACAGCTGGTCGGGGAAGTAGTAGAAGTTCTTGCTCTGCTGGAACTGCGTGAACGCCGGGCTGACGATCGTGGGGTCCAACAGCCGGATGTTCGACGTCGTCGCACGGTCGGCCGCCACCTGCTGGGCGGTGGCGGGTGCATTGCCCGGGTAGTCGCGATAGGTAACCGTCTTATCGGTCAGCCCGTACGCGTCACGGGTCGACGTGATGCTACGGCTGATGTACTCGCTTTCCTTCTGCGCCGCATTGGGCTTGACGCTGATCTGCTCCACAACCAGCGGCCAGCCCGCACCGACGATCAACGATGACAACAGCAGCAGCACGACACCGATCGCGGGAATCCGCAAGTCGCGCAGCACAATCGCGGAGAACACCGCGACCGCACAGATCACCGCGATCGCCATCAGGATGAGTTTGGCGGGCAGCACCGCATTGATGTCGGTGTAGCCGGCGCCGGTGAACGGCTTCCCGCTGCGGGTGTTCGACAACAGGGCGTAGCGATCGAACCAGTATGCGATCGCCTTCAGCAGCACCAGGGTTCCGACCAGGCTGATCAACTGGATGCGCGCCGAACGGCTCAGCGCGCCGGTCCTGCCGGAGAGCCGGATACCGCCGAACAGATAGTGGCCCAACACGTTGGCGATCAATGCCAGGAAGGTCGCGACGAACAGATAGCCGAGCACCATCTGGTAGAAGGGCAGTTGGAAGGCGTAGAAGCCGAGGTCCATGCCGAACTGCGGATCCTTGATGCCGAAATCGCCGCCGTGCAGGAACAGCTGGATCCGATCCCAGTAGGTCTGGGCCACGATGCCGGCGAAGAAGCCGATGACCGCCGGGACGCCGATACCCACCAGCTTCAGTCGCGACATCACCGCGGTGCGATACCGGGCGACCGGATCGTTGGGCCCGGTGGTCGGGACGAACACCGGCCGCGTGCGATACGCGAGCGCCAGAGCCCCGAAGACGATGGACCCGACGAGCGCCCACACCACGAGGAAGACGACGAGCTTGGTGAGCAACTGCGTGGTGAAGACCGAGCGATAGCCCAGTTCGCCGAACCACAACCAGTCGACATAGGCGTCGACGAGCCGCGGCCCGATCAGCAGCAACAGCACGACCGCCAGGGCGACCGTGATCAGAATTCGGCTACGTCGCGTCAGCTTCGGCATCTTGGCCGCGGGCCGCATACCCACTCGTCAACTCCCGCTCTTTGCCCATGCACGTCTTGATTGACGTGCCACAACTCTACGCATCGCTTTCACGCCACCGCGGTCAGCAATGTGGCGCTTCGCCATCGGCAGAAAGCGCCTTGAGCGCGTCGACCGCATCGCCGAGATTCTCGACCCTGACCAGATCGATGCCGTCTTCGTGCGCTGACTTGGCCTCTTCGCAGTTGTCGGCGGGGACGAGGAACACGGTCGCGCCGGCCTCATGCGCGGCCAGGATCTTGTGGGTGATGCCGCCGATGGAGCCGACCTTGCCGTCGGCGTTGATGGTGCCGGTGCCCGCGACGAACTTCGACCCGTTCAAATCACCCGTGGTCAGCTTGTCGATGACGGCGAGGCTGAAGACGAGGCCCGCGGACGGTCCGCCGATGTTGGCCAGGTTGAAGGCGATGGTGAACGGCGCCCACGGGGCCTCGACGACGCCGACGCCGAGGACGCCCTGCTTCTTGTCCGGCGCGGAGCCCAGCTTGATCGTCGTCACGCCCGGTGGCGCATTCTTCCGGCGGAAGTCCAGCACCACCTCGTCGCCCGGCTTGGTGTTCTCCATCAGCGACTGAAACTGCTTCAGATCGGTGACCGGGGTTCCGTTGACACCGTCGATGGCATCGCCCTCTTTGAGCTTGCCCGCCGACGCCCCGTCCTCGCTGACCGTCTCGATGGTGACCGCGGGCGCATATTTCAGGTAGTCGAGCGCGGCGTATGCTGCGCTGTCCTCCGACCGTTTGAACTCCTGGTTGTTGGCCTCGTCGATCTCGTCCTTGGATTTATCCGGCGGGTAGACCAGGTCGCGCGGGACCAGCTGCTCACGACCCGACATCCACAGCGTCAGCGCCTGGCCGAGCGTGAGGTTGTCGCGCTGGGACACGGTGGTCATGTTCAGGTGTCCGGTCGTCGGGTGGACGTCGGTGCCCTCGATGTCGACGACCTCTTTGCCGTTGATCTCGCCGAGGGTGTCGAACGTCGGGCCGGGGCCCAGTGAGACGTAGGGCACCGTCACCAATGCCAGCAGCACGCCGAAGGCGACGATCGGCGCCATGGCTACCAGCAGCGTGGAAATCCGCCTGTTCACGCCAGCAACAGTAGACGGCCCGCCGAGTGGGGTTCACTGAGAGCGTGACGGTGCGCTCCGCACGACGCGCCCATGGTGAGTACCGTTGGGGACATGTCTGACCTGCCCTTCGGCTTTTCGCCCGGAGACGACCCTGAGCGCGACAAGCGCAAGAAGGATCCCGATTCGGGGTCCGGCTCGGGCTCCGGGGATGACCCGTTCGGCTTCGGCGGCGGCGATTTCGACATGTCCCAACTCGGTCAGATCTTCAGCCGCCTCGGCGATATGTTCAGCGGCGCAGGCAACGTGATGGCCGGCGGCAAGCAGTCCGGTCCGGTCAACTACGACCTCGCCCGCCAGCTGGCGTCCAGCTCGATCGGCTTCACCGCCCCGATACCGGAGGCGACCAACACGGCAATCGGTGACGCCGTGCACCTGGCCGAAACCTGGCTCGACGGCGTGACCGCGCTGCCCGCGGGCACCACCAGGGCCGTCGCTTGGACGCCCAACGACTGGATCGACAACACGCTGGACGCCTGGAAACGGCTGTGTGACCCGGTGGCGGAACAGATTTCGACGGTGTGGGCGTCGGCGCTGCCCGAGGAGGCCAGGGCCATGGCGGGCCCGCTGCTGTCGATGATGACGCAGATGGGCGGCATGGCGTTCGGCTCGCAGCTCGGCCAGGCGCTGGGCAAGCTGAGCCGCGAGGTGCTCACCTCAACCGACATCGGTCTGCCGCTGGGCCCCAAGGGCGTCGCCGCGCTGATGCCCGAAGCCATCGAGTCGCTCTCCGAAGGCCTCGAGCAGCCGCGCAGCGAGATCATGACGTTCCTGGCCGCGCGGGAAGCCGCCCACCATCGGCTGTTCAGCCATGTGCCGTGGCTGGCCAGCCAGCTGATGAACGCCGTGGAAGCGTTCGCCAAGGGCATGAAGATCGACATGACCGGCATCGAGGAGTTCGCAGCCGGATTCAATCCGGCGTCGCTGACCGACCCGTCGCAGATGGAGCAACTGCTCAACCAGGGCATCTTCGAGCCGAAGGCCACCCCCGAGCAGACTGCCGCGCTGGAACGGTTGGAGACGATGCTCGCGCTGATCGAGGGCTGGGTGCAGACCGTGGTGAACGACGCGCTTGGCGAGCGGATCCCGGGCGCCTCCGCACTGAGCGAGACACTGCGCCGCCGGCGTGCGACCGGCGGCCCGGCCGAGCAGACCTTCGCAACGCTGGTCGGTCTCGAACTGCGGCCCCGCAAGCTGCGGGAGGCCGCGGCGCTGTGGGAGAAGCTGACGCAGGCCGTCGGTGTCGACAGCCGCGATGCCGTGTGGCAGCACCCGGACCTGTTGCCCTCCTCTGACGACCTCGACGAGCCCGCCGGCTTCATCGACCGCATCATCGGTGGCGACACCAGCGGCTTCGAGGAGGCGATCGCCGACCTCGACAAGGGCGACAAAGGCGAGGACGACAAGAAGGACTGATCCGCGCGCCTGTGGATAACTCCGGGCGGGGATGGCTTGCGTGGCAGAGTCGGTCCATGACGCGCTATGCGCTCAACCCGGCGATGCCGGTGTTGTCCCGGCCCGACGGGGTGGTCCAGGTGGGCTGGGATCCCCGGCGCGCGGTGCTGGTTCGTCCGCCGTCCGGGATGACCACCGCGGCGCTCGGCGGCCTGTTGCGGGCGCTGCAATCGGGCGCCACCCTCGCCGATGTGCAGTGCGCCGCCGACGGCGTCGACGCGACCGAGATCGCCGACCTCGTCGCCGGACTGGTCGACGCGGGTGTGGTGAAAGCGATGCCGCGGCCCCGCACCCGCTCGGCGTCGATCCGGATTCACGGCCGGGGTCCGCTGTCGGACTTGCTGACCAGTGCATTGCGCTGCTCGGGCGCCCGGATCAAGAACAGCAGCCAGCCGCACGCCGCCGTCACCGCCGAGACCACCGACCTTGTCGTGCTGTCGGATTCACTGGTCGCCGATCCGCGAATGCTGCGGGAACTGCACGCCGCCCGGATCCCGCACCTGCCGGTACGGGTTCGCGACGGCGCCGGTCTGGTCGGCCCGCTGGTGGTGCCGGCAGTGACCAGCTGCCTGGGGTGCGCAGATCTGCATCGCAGCGACCGGGATGCGGGCTGGCCCGCCGTCGCCGCGCAGCTTCGCGACACCGTCGGCAACGCCGACCGGGCGACCGTGTTGGCCACCGCGGCGCTGGCGCTCAACCAGGTCGACCGCGTCATCGCGGCGGTGCGGGGTGGCATGGACATCTCAGCCATCGATCGTGCACCGCATCCGCCGTCGACGCTCGACACCACGCTGGAGTTCGACGTCAGCACCGGCTCGACCGTGGCGCGCCGGTGGACGCGGCATCCGCGGTGCACTCAGTGCTCCGACCGTCATGGATGATGGACTGGTGAGCGACATCAAACGCGGCGGAGCAGCGCGCAACGCCAAGCTCGCCGGCCTCGGTGCCGGTATGGCGGGGCGCGCGGCGCTCGGATTCGGCAAACGGCTGACCGGAAAGTCGAAGGACGACGTCAACGCCGAGCTGATGGACAAGGCGGCCCAGCAGCTGTTCACCGTTCTCGGCGAGCTCAAGGGCGGCGCGATGAAGGTCGGCCAGGCACTGTCGGTGATGGAGGCCGCCATCCCCGAGCAGTACGGCAAGCCCTATCGCGAAGCGCTGACCAAGTTGCAGCGGGAAGCCCCGCCGTTGCCGGCCGCCAAGGTGCACCGCGTGCTCGACGGCCAGCTGGGCACGAAATGGCGCGAACGGTTCTCGTCGTTCGAGGACACCCCGGTCGCGTCGGCCAGCATCGGCCAGGTGCACAGGGCGGTCTGGTCCGACGGCCGGGCGGTCGCGGTCAAGATCCAGTATCCGGGCGCCGACGAGGCGCTGCGCGCCGACCTGAAGACCATGCAGCGGATGGTCAGGGTGCTCAAGCAGCTATCCCCCGGCGCCGACGTGCAGGGTGTGGTCGACGAGCTGATCGAGCGGACCGAGATGGAGCTCGACTATCGGCTGGAGGCCGACAACCAGCGCGCGTTCGCGAAAGCCTATGAGGGACATCCGCATTTCGTCATCCCGCACATCGTGGCCAGTGCGCCCAAGGTGGTGATCCAGGAGTGGATCGACGGCATCCCGATGTCGGTGATCATCCGTGAAGGCACGCAGGAGCAGCGCGACCTGATGGGCACCCGGCTCTTCGAGCTCACCCACGACGCGCCGCGGCGGCTGGAGATGATGCACGGCGACGCGCATCCCGGAAATTTCATGCTGCTGCCCGACGACAAGATGGGTGTCATCGACTTCGGCGCCGTAGCCCCGCTCCCGGGTGGATTGCCTATCGAGCTCGGCCTGATGTTGCGTTACGCGGTGAACAAGGATTACGACCACCTGTTGCCGACGATGGAGAAGGGCGGCTTCATCCAGAAGGGTGAGCAGGTATCGGCCCGCGAGATCGACGAAATGCTTCGCCAATACGTCGAGCCGGTCGAAGTCGAGGTGTTCCACTACAACCGCAAGTGGCTACAGAAGATGACCGCATTGAACATGGACAAGGCTGCCGGCCAGATCAAGGCGGCCCGACAGATGGACATTCCGGTCAAGCTGGCCATACCGATGCGGGTGATCGCGTCGATCGTCGCGATCTCCTGTCAGCTCAACGCGCACGTACCCGTCAGAGCCATTGCGGCCGAACTGGTTCCAGGTTTCGCCGAAGAAGCGGCATAAGCCGGGAGCCGGCGGCCTCAAGCGGCTGCCGGCTCCTCGGTGTTCTTGCGTGGACGCCCCCGCGGACGCTTGCGCGCGACGATCGTGCCGCGTTCGAGGATCTCCCCACCCCAAACGCCCCACGGCTCACCACGGTCCAGCGCCGCTGCCAGGCACTCCCGTCGAATCGGGCAATCTGTGCACAGTGCCTTGGCACGCTCCAGATCGACGGGGCTTTCCGCGAACCACAAGTCGGGGTTTCCGACATGACATGGCACGTCCGGCAGCGTCCTCGTTCGGCATGTCTCCAGCCCGATGCTCTTCGCGCAAGCGCTCATCGATCCAGACATGACTCTGTTTACCTGCTTCCTGGTCGTTGATCTTTTCGGTTTCTTTCGGATCTGTGACCAGGTGTTCGGGGTGTCCCAAAAACTATGGCCACGGATCCGGTGATTTCGGGTCCGTGGCCATTTGGCGTTTCGAGGGCTCTGCTAGATGTGGCCCCGATTCACGGACGCGACAATCGCGGTGGCGGTACGCGGCTTGCGCGGCGTAATCGCAGCGGCGGCGGCATGCGCCGCGGCAGCGTCTGCAGCGATGACATGGAGGGTTCGCGCCATGCCGGCTACGCCAACGCTGGAAAACGCATTGATGTTCGTCATGATTGCAGCAACCCTCCTCTCGTCCGCTCGGATGATCTTGAGGCTAAGCGTAGCAGCCGTTTTGCACAACCAATTTTCTGACCTGCGGGTTTGGCATGATTTTTACGAGGATTGGCGGCCCTTGACCAACGCAAGCACGTCCGGACCGAACTGTTCCAGCTTGCGGGCGCCGATGCCGGGTATCGAGACGAGCGCGGCCTCGTCGGTCGGCAGCGTCTCGGCGATCGCGATCAGCGTGTTGTCGGTGAACACCACATAGGCGGGCACGCTCATGTCCTTGGAGGTGCGCAGCCGCCAGTCCTTGAGATCGGCGAGCAGCTGCTCGTCGAGATCGGACGGACAGCCCTCGCAGCGGCGCAACATGACGGCCGCCGGAGTGGTCAGGGCGTTGTTACAGACGCGGCAGCGCGGCGTCGGGCCGCGCGCCTTTCGTGGCTTGCTCGGGTTGTCGGCCTGCAAGTTCGGTGCGATGCCGTTGAGAAAGCGCGACGGACGCCGACCCTGCCTGCCGCCCGGATTGCGCGCCAGCGCCCAGCTGAGTGCCAAATGCACTCGCGCCCTTGTGATCCCGACGTAAAGCAGCCGTCGCTCTTCTTCGACGGCCTCGCTGTCCTGGCCGTGTGCCAGCGCGTGCGAGATGGGCAGGGTGCCGTCGGCGAGGCCGACGAGGAAGACCGCATCCCATTCCAAACCCTTGGCCGCGTGCAGCGAGGCCAGGGTGACGCCCTGCACGACGGGTGGGTGCCGGGCGTCGGCGCGCTGCCGCAGCTCGGTGAGCAGCCCGCGCAGATCGAGCGAAGGCCGTTGCGCCACTTCGTCATCGACGAGCTCGGCGAGTGCGGTCAGCGCCTCCCACCGTTCTCGGGCCCGGGTTCCCGACGGCGGTTCGGCGGTCATCCCCAGCGGATCGAGCAGCTGGCGCACCAACGGTGGCAGTTCGTCGCCCGACGCGTCGGCGCCGCGTTCGGCCGCACGCTGCATCGCCAGCAGCGCCTGCCGGATCTCCTGACGGCTGAAGAACCCTTCCCCGCCGCGCACCTGGAACGCGATGCCTGTCTCGGTCAAGGCCTCCTCGTACACCTCCGACTGGGCGTTGATCCGGTAGAGCACCGCGATCTCCGACGCCGGGGTGCCGTTCTCGATGAGGCGCGCGATCTTCTTCGCGACCGCCGCCGCCTCGGCGACCTCATCGGGATGCTCGGCGAACGACGGCTTCGGGCCCGGGTCACGCTGGCCGATCAGGTGCAGCTTGCTGCCCGCCACCCGGCCGCGGGCGGCGGCGATCACCTGGTTGGCGAGCGACACCACTTGAGGCGTCGACCGGTAGTCGCGTTCCAGCCGCACCACCGCGGCGTCGGGGAAACGCCGCGAGAAGTTCAGCAGGTACTGCGGGGTGGCCCCGGTGAACGAGTAGATGGTCTGGTTGGCATCACCCACCACCGTCAGGTCGTCTCGCTCTCCGAGCCAGGCGTTGAGCACCCGCTGCTGCAGCGGGGTGACGTCCTGGTACTCGTCGACGACGAAGCAGCGGTAGCGATCCCTGAACTCCTCGGCCACAGCCGCGTCGTTCTCTATCGCCGCCGCCGTGTGCAGCAGGAGGTCGTCGAAGTCGAGAAGCGCCGTGCCGTCGCTGCGGGCCTTCAGCGTTTCGTAGCCCGCGTAGACGCCGGCCACCTTCGCCGCGTCGAGTGGGATGTCGCGGCCCACCTTGGCGACGGCGGCCGCATAGTCCTCCGGGCTGATCAGCGACGCCTTGGCCCACTCGATCTCCCCTGCCAGGTCGCGCACGTCGTCGGTGCTGGCCTGCAGCCCGGCGCGGCTGGCGGCCTGGGCGACGACGGAGAACTTGCTGTCCATCAGCTGCCAGCCGGTGTCACCGACCACCCGCGGCCAGAAGTACTGCAGCTGACGCCGCCCTGCGGCGTGAAACGTCATCGCCTGCACCGAGCCGGTGCCGGATCCGTCGTCCAGCGCGCGCAGCCGGCTACGCATTTCGCCGGCTGCGCGCTGGGTGAACGTCACTGCCAACACCTGGCTCGCGGCGACGTGTCCCGCCGTCACCAGCTGTGCGATGCGCCGGGTGATCGTCCGGGTCTTGCCGGTGCCCGCACCCGCCAGCACACAGACCGGACCACGCGCGGCCAGCACCGCCTCGCGCTGCTCGTCGTCGAGCTCATCGAGGTGCGAGGCCGGGTCCAATTCGCTCCTCGCGTGCGCGGGGGCATCGACCGACATGGGCTACATCATGGCAGGGCTCACCGACATTGCGGGGACCGTGAGCCGCGTGGCCGAGTTTGGGCATTTTTGTGGGGCTCGGATACGTTGAACGCGCTATGACAGTCACCGACGCGCCGCTCACCATGTACACCACGTCGTGGTGCGGCTTCTGCTTCAGGCTCAAGACCGCCTTGGCGGCCGAGGACATCCCGTATACCGAGGTCGACATCGAAAGCGACCCGGCTGCTGCGGAATTCGTGATGTCGGTCAACCGCGGGAACCAGACGGTGCCGACGCTGAAGTTCGCCGACGGGTCCACCCTGACCAACCCGAGCGCACGCGAGGTCAAGGCCAAGCTGGCCTGATCAGTCCAGGGCCGCCCAGGACTCGATGATCTCTCTCGCGATCGAAATCGACCCGGGCAGAAGCAGGCGCGACGCCGAGTCGCTGCTCCAGTCGCCGTGTTCGAGCGCCTCGCGTATCTCGGCCCTGGTGAACCACGCGGCTTCGGCGATCTCCCCGTCGTGGAAGGCGAACTGCTGCTCGGGATCGCCGATGGCGTGGAAGCCGACCATCAGCGAACGCGGAAACGGCCACGGCTGGCTGCCCAGATACGTCACGTCGCGCACCGTCAGCCCGACCTCCTCGGCGATCTCGCGCATGACGCACGCCTCGAACGACTCACCGGCCTCGACGAATCCGGCCAGAAGCGAGAACAACCGCTCGGGCCACACGGTCTGGCGCGCCAGCACCGCGCGGTCGTATCCGTCGTGCACGAGGCAGATCACCGCGGGGTCGATCCGCGGGAACTCCTCATGGCCGTTGACCGCGTTGACCCGCGACCAGCCGCCCTTGATGGGCTTCGTCGCCGAGCCGTCCACGGCGCTGAAGCGTGCGCTGTCGTGCCAGTTCAGCAGTGCCGTCGCGGTGGCCACCAACTGAGCGCTGACATCGTCGAAGATGTGTCCCGCCCGGCGCAGGTCGAGGACTTCGGTCTCGCTGTCGGAATCCTCGGGAGCCACCAGCGCGCTGCGCACCGCCCAGGCATGTCTGCCGTCGTTCATCCGGCCGAGGAACACCGCATGATCGGTGGGCTTGTCCCCCAGCGCGGTCGCCTTGCCCAGCACAACCCGGCCGTCGGCGATCAGCACCTGATTGCGCGAATCAACCCGCAGCAGAACGGCATCCGCCCAGCCGGCCACCGCCGCGTCGATGTCGGTACGCAGCGTGTCGGCGCGGTCGGCACCGACACGGGACAGCAGCGGCACATTGCGAAGCGAGAAAGACGTCAACCGATCGCTCATCGATCCGGTTCCGCGCTGCGGACGTACAGCAGCCGGTCTCCGAGTTCGAGAGAATCGACCTGAGGATCGTCGACACGCAGCAGCTTCCCGCCGCGCACCACACCGAGCACGATGTCGGGGTTGTGCCGCGGCGAGCCGCCGACCTCCTTGGTCTCGACCTCGCGCTCGGCGATGGCGAATCCGGCGTCCGGCGTCAGCAGGTCTTCCATCATCTCTACAACGCTCGGTGTCTGCACGGCTATGCCCAGCAGCCGGCCCGCCGTCTCAGACGTCACCACGGTCGAGTCCGCCCCGGACTGTTCGAGCAGGTGCTGGTTCTCGGCTTCGCGGACCGCGGCGATGATCTTGGCGTTGGGCGCCAGCTCACGCGCGGTGAGCGTGACGAGGACGGCGGCGTCGTCGCGGTTGGTGGCCACGATGATCGCTTTGGCGTGCTGGGCGCTGGCCAGGCGCAGCACCTCGGAGTCGGTCGCGGAGCCGCGGACGGTGACCAGTCCAGCGCTCTTGGCGCGCTCGAGGGCCGCGGGGTCCTCGTCGACGACCACGATGTCCGCGGGCGCCATGTCGTCGCCGACCATCGCGGCGACCGCCGTCCTGCCCTTGGTGCCGTAGCCGACGACGATGGTGTGGTTGCGCACTTTGCTCCTCCATCGCTGGATCTTCAGTGCCTGACGCGACTGCGTGGTGAGGGTTTCGACGGTGGTACCGATCAGCACGATCAGGAAGGCCACCCGCAGCGGCGTGATCACCAGAACGTTGACCAAACGGGCCGACGGGGTGACCGGGGTGATGTCGCCGTAGCCCGTGGTCGACAGCGACACCGTGGCGTAGTAGATGCAATCCAGCAGCGACAGCGGATTGTCGGCGTTCGGGGCGCTCTCGACGTCCCGGTAGCCGTGCCGGTCCAGGTAGACGATGAAAACCGCCAAAATCAGCGCCGACATCGCGTAGATGATCCGGCGGATGATCCGCTGCGTCGGGCTGACGAACGGCTCGGGGATGCGCAGGATATCGACCAGATCGGCATCCGGTCGCGTGGTCAGATTCTGGTCGATCGCGGCGAGCCGCGCGCGTAACCTACCTTTGGCCACGAGACCCCTTGGCGTGCTCCCCGCCACAAACGACGGGCCCTCCCGTGCGGCTACGCCGCTGTCGGGGTGCTTCCTGTTTCATCGCCCCGTGCCTCCCGATTTGTGGGAGGACTTACTGGGACTCCACAGGCGTTTAGTCTCTCCGCCCGTCCGGCGGCGAGAATGACTTTGGCGGCATTGTGGTCGCGATCGTGGGTGACCCGGCAGGCCGGACACGTCCACCGCCGGACCTGAAGAGGGAGTTCGTCGAGCAGATGCCCACACGCCGAGCACGTCTTGCTCGATGCCAGCCACCGCGACACCGTATGCACAGTGCGGCCGTAGCGGGCGGCCTTCTCGCCGATGACCCGAACGAATTGACCCCACCCCGCATCTGAAATCACCCGAGCGAGCCGACGGTTCTTGACCATGCCCGCGATATTGAGGTCCTCGACGTGGATCACTTGGTTCTCGCGAACCAACGCCAAAGCCTGCTTGTGGTGATAGTCGCGCCGAGCACGGGTCACCTGGTTGTGCACGACAGCGATCTTGCGCCGCGACTTGCCCCTGTTGACTGATCCTTTCTGCCGACGAGACTTCTCTCGCTCCAAACGAGCCAGCTTGCGCAGCTTCCGAGCCAAATGCTTCGGATTCGCCACATCGGCACGAGTGCCGTCGCTGGCGGCAATAGTCGCCAGACACGCGATCCCCATATCCACCCCCACGTCCCGCTCTACCGGCAGCAGCGGTGTGGCGGCCACGTCGACGACGAAACTCGCGTAGTAGTGGCCATCGGGCTCGCGGATGATCGTGACCGACGACGGTTCGGCCGGCAGTTGGCGAGACCAGCGCACCCGGACTTCGCCGACCTTGGCCACAAACAACCGCCCACTTGCCCGGACCGAGAATCCGTTCCGGGTGAGCCGGAACGACTGTCGGTGATCCTTGCGAGATTTCATTCGCGGCCGGCCTACCTTGCGACCCTTGCGCTTCCCGCTCGCCGAGTCGAAGAAGTTGCGCCAGGCAGACCCCGTCATGCGCCCGGCAAGGTTCGCACGCCATTATGTAATCATGACCTCTCCCCCAGCCGAACTGCAGCAGATCGCCAACCCCACGCGGGCGACCCGGATGGGCGCGATGCTCATTGGCATGGGGGTGCTGCATTTCGCGGCGCCCAAGCCGTTCGACTCGATCATTCCCGCCGAACTGCCCGGAAACGCGCGGTTCTATACCCACGCCTCCGGGGTCGGAGAAATGGTCACCGGCGGGCTTCTGCTGGTACCGCGCACCCGCAAGCTCGGCGCGCTCGCCGCGGTGGTGATGTTCGTTTCGGTGTTCCCCGCGAACGTGAACATGGTCCGGTTGTGGAAGGACAAGCCGCTGCCGATGCGGATCGGCGCGATCGCCCGGCTGCCGATGCAGATCCCCATGATCACCCAGGCGCTGAAGATCTACCGCGAGTCCTAAGCGGCGGGCAACTCCAGCAGCGCCGCCAGCTCGTCGGACCCCGGCAGCGACTCCGGGATAACGATCTGCCCGGACCGTACGTAGTGGAACGCCGCGCGGACGGAGTCGGCAGGCACGTCGCGCAGCGCCGCCCACGCCAACCGGTAGACGGCGAGCTGAACCGCGGCGTGGCGCTTGGCCTCCGGTGTGTCCGGCGGGTCACCCGTCTTCCAGTCGACGACGGTGGCGCCATCAGCGTCGGTGAACACCGCGTCGATACGGCCCCGCACCACTGTGCCGCCGATGACCATCTCGAAGGGCACCTCCACGTCGACAGGTGTGCGTGCCGCCCACGGCGACGCCATGAACGCGGCCTGCAGTTCGGCGAGGCTCTCCGCGTCCTCGCGTGCCAGCTGCCCGTCCACCGCGCCTGGCAGATCATCGAGGTCGAACAGCCGCTCCGTGCCGTAGAACCGCTGCACCCAGTCGTGAAATGCGGTGCCCAGCAGGGCATGCGGGTCGGGGCGCACCGGCACCCTGCGGCGCAACCGGCGAAGCGCGGCATCGGGATCGCGGCCGAGTTCGACCAGGCTGCTCACCGACAGCGCGGCGGGCAGAGTGGCGGGCCGCTGCGGCGCGACCCGGTCCCGCTCTGCGAGCAGTGCGTCGACGTCGGCGGCCCAGTCGTCGGGACCGTCGGCCGGTGCCTCGAGCCTGCCCGTCATCGCGCGGCGTACCAGGGCTGCACCACGATCGACATCGCCGCGGCGCGCACCCGCCGGGTCGGCCGGCCACGTCGCTTCGATCACCCTGTCCCGCAACGGGTTCGGATCACCATCGGCAGGTGCGGGCGCCCAGTGTTCGACCACGCCGCACGGCTCACCCGCCTCGGCCGAGCCGTCGATGATCTCCTTGAGCTCGCAGAGGAACTCCGACGGCCCCCGCGGCTTGGCCTCGGATGCGCCCCAGTGATGACCGGACAGCAGCAGCGTGTCCTCTGCGCGGGTGAGCGCCACGTACAGCAGCCTGCGCTCCTCATCGACGCGGCGCTGATCGAGCCTGCGCTTGTGTTCGGATATCTTGTCCGACAGCAGCTTCCGATCGTTCACGTCGGACGTATCGAGCACCGGGACGCCGTGGGCGCCCAGCGTGGCACGGTCACCGCGCAGCAGCGGCGGCAGGTCGGCCGCGTCGGTGAGCCACGTCCGCATCGATGCCGTCGACGGAAACACCCGTCCGCTCAGGTGGGGCACGGCCACCACCTGCCACTCCAGCCCCTTGGCCGCGTGCACCGTCAGGATCTGCACGCGGTCGTGTGCGACGGTGACCTCGGCGGGAGCCAGCCCGTTCTCCACCACCATCGCGGCATCCAGGTAGGCGAGCAGATCGGTCACCGTCGCACCCGGCCGCGCGGCGGCGTAGTCGGCCACCACATCGGCGAAGGCATCGAGGTGTTCGGTACCGGTCCAGCCGGCCGACGGCGGCCGCGCGGCGCGGGCCTCGGCGTCGACGCCGAGCACCCGACGCACCTCGGCCACCAGATCGGGCAGCGGATGAGCGAGATGCGCACGCAGGCCGGTCAACTCGTGGCCCAGCGCGGTGATGCGCCGATGACCCTCCGTCGAGTAGGCGGCCGCTTGCCCCGGATCGCTGATCGCGTCGGCCAGGCAGGCGGTGTCGGCGTCCGCAGCGGCCTCGGCGACGATCTCGTCGGCCGATGCGCTCTCCCGCGGCCCGCCGACGCCGTCCAGTTCGACGGCGCGGCGCCACAGCGCGGAGATGTCGCGGCCGCCGAGTTGCCACCGCGGCCCGGTCAGCACCCGCATGGCCGCCGCGCCTGCGGCGGGTTCGGCGGCCAGGCGCAGCATGGCCACCACGTCTGCGACCTCTGTGACGGAGAGCAACCCCGCCAGCCCGACGACCTCCACCGGCACGCCTCTGGCTGTCAACGCGTCGGCCATCGGCGCCGCATCGGCGTTGCGCCGCACCAGCACCGCGGCGGTCGGCACGGGGGTCCCCGCGTCCTCAGCCCGGTGATAGCGGCGGGCGATGTGGTCGGCGACCCAGTCACGTTCGGCCTCGACGTCGCCGAGCAGGGCGCACCGGATGGTTCCCGGTTCCGCGCCGGGCCGCGGCCGCAGCGGCTGAACCGCCACCGACCGGCGCCTGGCCTCGGCCGACACCGCGTTGGCCAGATATAGCGCCCGTGGCGGATTGCGCCAGCTGGTGCGCAGTTCCAGCGTCGGCGCGGGACTGCCGTCCGAACGGGGGAAGTCCGTGGTGAACCGCGGCAGATTTGTCGCAGACGCGCCGCGCCAGCCGTATATCGACTGAATCGGGTCGCCGACGGCGGTCAGCGCGAGTTCGTCGTCGACTCCGCCGCCGAACAACGACGACAGGGCGACCCGCTGGGCGTGGCCGGTATCCTGGTACTCGTCGAGCAGCACGACCCGAAAGCGTTGCCGCAGTTGCTCCCCGACTTGGGGGAACGTCGACGCCAGCCGGGCGGCCGCCGACATCTGCATGCCGAAGTCCATCACCTTCTCGGCCCGCATGCGCCGATGCAGCGCGTCGATCATCGGCACCAGCACGGTGCGCTCGGTCTGGGTGGCCAGCATCCGCAACAGCCATTGGCTGGGTCCGCGGTCCCGCTGGTACGGGCCTGCGGGCAGCGTGTGCACAAGCCGTTCCAGCTCGATGTGGGTGTCGGTCAGCTGCCCGGTGTCGACGAGGTGCTCGGCCAGCTGGCCCGCCAGTCGCAGCACCATGGTGGTGATGGCGGCCGGCGTCTTGTCCGTGTCGAGAGCGCCCCGGTGTTCGGTGACGACGCGAAACGCCAACTGCCACAACTCTGTTTCGCTCAGCAGTCGGGTATCGGGCTCGATCGGCAGCAGCAGACCGTGCTCGCGCAGCAGCGTGCCCGCGAACGCGTGGTAGGTGCTCACCGTTGCCGGATCGTCGGCCGCGTCCAAACCACCGGGAACGATGCCTGCCCCGGCTAGCCGCGCCAACCGGGAGCGGACCCGGCGCAGCAGCTGCCCGGCGGCCTTGCGGGTGAACGTCAGGCCGAGCACCTCGCCGGGCGAGGCGTAGCCGTTGGCGACAAGCCACACGACCCGGGCCGCCATCGTCTCTGTCTTGCCCGCGCCCGCCCCGGCGATCACCACCAGCGGACCCGGCGGTGCGGCGATGACCGCGGCCTGCTCGTCGGTCGGTGCGAAAAGCCCAAGGGCGGAGGCCAACTCGGCGGGGCCGTACTTCGGTGTCACGGGGTCGCCGTCCCATCGGCCGAGGCCTGGGCCGGGCAGCTCCGTCGCACCGGGCAGTGTGCGCAGCCGTCGTTGACGCGGGCCGTGAACTGCGGTCCCTGCGTCGTCGCCGCCGCCCTACCGACCAGCTCGCGCCACTGCCCGCGGGCCTCCGGTGTCAGCGGGTCCTGCTGCCGCTCGGTCGGTCCTGCCGTTCCCGCCTTGCCGAGGTAGACGAGCCGCCCCCCTCCCGGGGAATCCCCCTCCTGCAGAACGCCTTCGGCGATGGCCAGCTGATACATCCCGAGCTGCGCGTGACGCTGCGCGTCGTCCTTGCTGACCGGGCTCTTTCCAGTCTTGATGTCGACGACGACAAGGCGGCCCGCTTCGTCGCGTTCGAGCCGGTCCAGCCTGCCGCGCACGCGCACGTCGGTTCCGTCGCAGTCGAGCACGCCGTCGACGTCGACCTCGGTACCCACCTCGGTGAGTTCTTGACGTGTCTGCTCCCGCCACTGCGCAAAGGTGGACAGCATCGACCGGTGCCGCGCCAGCTCGTTGTCCGCGTACCACGGCGACTCGAACGGCAGCTTCCCCCAGACCCTTTCGAGTTCGGCAATCATCTGGCTCTCGCTCATGCCCGGATCGGCGACCAGGGCGTGCACCAGCGAGCCGATCGCCGAGCGCACGTCGCGTCCGTCACTGCCGCCGTGCCGTTCCAGTAGCCAGCGCAGCGGGCAGTCGGCCAGTGTCTGCAGCGTCGACGGTGACAGCCGCACCACATGGTCGTCCCCGGACCACAGCGGTTCGTCGGTGCTCGGCGCGGTCATGCCGTACCACTGCTTGGGATCGGCCCCGGAGACGCCTGCCGCGGCAAGGCGTGCCAATTGCGCTGCCGCACAAGCCCGTACCGTTTCGGTGACCTCTTCCTCGGGTGCGCAGATCACCGCGCGCAGGCTGCCGACCAGCGGCGCGGGAGCCAACACCCGCGGGGCGTGCACCGGCTCGGCGGTGTGGGTGTCGGCGTCGGTCGCGAACTGCGCGAGCTCGGCGTGAAACGGCGAGGGCAGCATCGCGTCGTCACCGCATTCGCTGTCGACGGCCGTCACCAGCAGGCGGCTGCGGGCGCGGCCCATGGCGGCGATCAGCAGCCTGCGCTCCTCGGCGAGCAGCGGTGCCCGGCTGGACACCCCGGTGGCCGCATCTTCTCCGACCACCCCGTCGAGGACATCAACGAGGAGCTGGGTGCCGAGCACGCCTCCTCGCGGAGTCGTGTTGGGCCACAGCCCCTCCTGCAGTCCGGCGATGACGACGACGTCCCATTCCCCGCCGAGCGCGGCGTGCGCGCTGACCAGCGTGACGCCGTCGATGTCGGTCGGCGGGTCGCCCGCCGCAGGTAGCGAACCCAGTGCGGTCACGTGCTCAATGAGGCCACGCAGCGATGCTCCGGCGGTCCGTGACACGTACTGCTCCGTCACGTCGAACAGCGCCGTCACGGCGTCCAGGTCGCTATCGGCCTTCGCGCCCGCGGTGCCGCCCCGCTCACTTGCCGCCAGCCAACGCTTCTGAAGACCGGTGCGGTGCCATGCCTGCCATAGGGTGTAGCGAGGGTCCGCCCCGTCGGCCTTGCTGCGCCGCGCCGCGGCGAGCACCGCTCGCACCCTCTGCAGTGGACGCGCGAGATTGCCTGACACGCCCGTGGTTTCGGATTCCAGCGCATCGACAAGCAGTTCACCGAAATCGCGTGGGGGGCGGCTTGAATCTGCACGGCGCAGCGCCCTGCGTAGTTGCCGCAGCGACACCGGATCGACCCGGCCGATGGGCCCGGTCAGCAGCTGCACGGCGCGGTCGCCGTCCAACCCGTCGGCCACGGCCTCGAGCACGGTCAGCAGCGACCGCGACGCAGCCTGTTCGGCGACCGGCACACCCGACGGCGGCGTCACCACCGGTACACCCGCCGCGGTGAGCGCACGGGACAGCGTCGCGCCGCTGTGCCGCACCGAGCGGACCACGACGGCCATCTGCGACCACGGCACCCCGTCGACGAGATGGGCTCTGCGCAGCGTGTCGGCGACCAGCGCGGCTTCGGCGTGCGGTGACGCGGCCAGCCGCACGGACATCGAGCCCGGGTGCTCGCCCGTTCCGACCAGTTCACGGGCCTCGCCGGCACCGGGCAACCGCCGCGCGACGCCGGTGACGGCCCGCGCGACAGCGGGTGCGCAGCGGTGTGACTCCGTGAGCGCGATGACCGGATCGTCGTCGTCGCCGGCCAACAGGCCCGGGTCGGCGCCCCGGTAGGAGAACACCGACTGATTGGGATCGCCTGCGATGACGGTCAGCTCGGCGCTCGCCGCCAGGACCCGCACCAGGCGGGCGGCCTGAGGGTCGAGGTGTTGGGCGTCGTCGACGAGCAGCAGCTTCACCCGTGCGCGTTCGGCGGCCAGCAGCTCGGGGTCGACGGCGAACGCCTCCAGTGCAGCGCCGACGAGTTCGGCAGCGCCGAGCGCGGGCACGGTGGCCTGTGGCGCGGCCATCCCGACAGCGGACCGCAGCAGCATCGTCTGCTCGTACTGCTGCGCGAACTGCCCGGCGGCCAGCCACTCCGGACGGTTGGACAACCGTCCGATGCGTTGCAGCGCAATGGGATCCACGCCGCGTTCGGTACAGCGGGCCAGTAAGTCGCGCAACTCGGTGGCGAACCCGACGGTGCTCAGCGCAGGCCGCAGCTGGCGGGGCCAGGCGACGGCGGCCTTGTCGCCGTCCTCGAGATCACCCGCGAGAAGTTCGCGGATGATGCCGTCCTGCTCGGCGGTGGTGATCAGGCGCGGGGGCGGGTCCCCGTTGCGCTGGGCGGCGAGCCTCAGCACCGCGAAGGCATACGAGTGCACGGTGCGGACGAGAGGTTCGCGAACGACGGCGCGACTACCCGCCTGCAGCAGCGCCGAGGTGATGGCGGCACGCGCCTGTGCGCCGAGCCGTGCCGAACCCGTCAGCAGCAAAACGGATTCCGGATCAGCACCGGCTGCGATGCGGGCGGCCGCCGTCTCGATCAGCGCGCGGGTCTTACCTGTGCCCGCGCCACCCAGCAGCCGTACCACACCGCGAATGCCGGATTGGGCCAACGCTGTCGACGTGAGCGCGAGGTGTGGTGCGGACATGTGGGCATGACACCACGAGGGTCCGACAAGGCCGGCTCACGGCTTGCCCTTAGCATCGACGCCGTGGCCAGCAACACGCATTTCCTCAATGTGCATCGTTTCGGCCCCGAGCAGCCGGCGCAGATTCTCGCCGTGCACGGGCTGACCGGACACGGACTTCGGTGGCGCACGCTGGCGACCGAGCATCTGCCCGGCTTCTCGATCCTGGCACCAGATCTGCTGGGTCATGGCAGGTCGTCATGGGAAGCACCGTGGACATTGGAGGCCAACGTCGCCGCGCTCGCCGAGTTGCTCGCCGGCCAGACCAGCCGTCCCGTCGTGGTCGTCGGGCACTCATTCGGCTGTGCGGTGGCGCTGAGACTGGCTGTCGCGCGCCCGGACCTCGTCGCGTCGCTGGTACTGCTCGACCCGGCGGTCGGCCTCGACGGCGCGTGGATGGCGAACATCGCCGACGACATGATGGCCTCACCGTTCTACCTGGACCGTGACGAAGCGCGAAACGAGAAGGCGTCCGGCTCGTGGGCGGACGTGGATGGCGCCGAACTGGACGCCGAGCTGGACGAGCATTTGATCGAGCGGCCGGACGGCCGGTGCGGCTGGCGGATCAGCATCCCCGCGATGATGTCGTACTGGAGTGAACTGGCTCGCGATTTCGTCGTGCCGCACAAGGGAATACGGACGACACTGGTGCGCGCCGGCCGGACGAACCCGCCGTATGTGACCGACGCACTCATCACCGCGCTGCAGGAGAAACTCGGCCCGCGGTTCTCGCTCGTCGATTTCGACTGCGATCACATGGTGGCCCAGGCCAAGCCGGCCGACACCGCCGCGGTGATCCGGGACCGCCTCGAACACGCCTGACCATGGCCGCCATCACCGACGCACAGGTCGAGGCGGTGCGCGCGCTCGTCGCGTCCATCCCGCCGGGCCGGGTGGCCACCTACGGCGACATCGCCTCAGCGGCAGGGCTGCCGAGCCCGCGCATCGTCGGATGGATCATGCGCACCGATTCCTCCGACCTGCCGTGGCACCGGGTGATCACCGCGTCGGGCAGGCCCGCGAAGCACCTCACCACCCGACAGCTGGAACTGCTTCGCGCAGAAGGGGTGCTCGCGGTCGACGGACGGATTGCGTTGACCGAAGTGCGCCACGAGTTCTGACTCAGAGCGTCAGCCGGACAAGTGCGGCGGTGCGGGCCAGACCCGGAAACGCCGCAGCAGTCGACCGCGGATGCAGGGCGTGCACGGCCAGCCTGAACATCAACGCGCGCAACAACATCTGCGGCCACTCCGGCAGCGGCGCCCACCGCTCGACCAGACCGTCGTCGGCCTCGCCCCACGAGATCGCGTCGACCACCACGACACCTGCCGCCCATGTCGCCGGACGCCAGTAGGGCGTGATGTCGGTGATACCGGGAGCGGCCGTCCCCGCGAAAAGCACTGTGCCGTAAAGGTCGCCGTGCACCAACTGGTTGGGACTCTTCGTCGGCTTGCGCAGGTCGGCGAGTTGGTTGATCAGTTCGATCGAACGCTGGCTGTCCGCCGACCCCGGGGACACCCGCGCGCCGGGGGGCAGCGACTGCAGCGGCCGTTCCTCCCACGCCGCCCGGTCGGCGGCGATGAACACGTCGACGTCTGCCCACGGCGCGACAGGGGGCTGCGTCAGAAACCGCGGCCGCTCCAATTTGGCCGTCGCCTCATGCAGGCGCACCGCGGCCGACACCACCTCGTCATGGCGCGGCTCCGGTGTGCCCGCGACGAAGGTGTCCGCACGCCAGCCCGCGACGACATACCGTCCGTCGGTCGATCGAACCGGTCTGGCCAGCCGCACGCCGTCGACGAACAGCGTCTCGCGAACTTTCGCCGCCCATGCGGCGCGGGCGTGGTCGGCAACCATCGACAGCACGACTTCGCCGCACCGCCAGCCGCCCTCCCAGCCGGCGCCGAGTTGCACTGGATGCAGGCCACTGACACCGAACGCGGCCAGCACATGGTCTGGCGGGCGTTCATCGGTCACAGCGCCAGGCTACCGTCGGCGCAGGCCAGAAAGGCTTCGCTGACCAGCTGTGTCGTACCTGGATTGAGCGGTCAGTACATGACCATGTCGGGCTCGAGCTGCTTACCCCACGCCACGATTCCGCCCTGCACATGAAGCGCGTCGGAGAAACCGGCCTTCTTCGCGATGGCCAGCACCTCCGCCGAGCGCACGCCCGTCTTGCAGTAGAACACCGGGGTGCGGTCGACCTGCAGCCTGGCCAGCGCCTCCCCCGACTCGAATTCGGACTTCGGAATCAGTTCGGCGCCCTCGATGCGGTTGATGTCCCACTCCACCTGCTCGCGGACGTCGATCAGGGACACCGGCTTGCCGGAATCCATCATCTCGCGCAGCTCGCGCGGGGTGACGGTGGAGTCGGCGGCAGCCTCGGCGGCTGCGTCGGAGACCACACCGCAGAACTCCTCGTAGTCGATCAGCTCGGTGATCTTCGGGGTCGACGGATCCTTGCGGATCTTGATGGTGCGATAGGTCATGTCGAGCGCGTCGTAGACCATCAGCCGGCCAAGCAACGGTTCGCCGATGCCGGTGATCAGCTTGATCGCCTCGGTGCCCATGACCGACGCGATCGACGCGCACAGGATGCCCAGCACGCCGCCCTCCGCGCAGGACGGCACCATCCCGGGAGGCGGCGGCTCCGGGTAGAGGTCGCGGTAGTTCAGGCCCTGCTTTTCTCCCGATGGCGCGTCGGGGGCGTCCTCCCAGAACACCGACACCTGACCCTCGAACCGGTAGATCGATCCCCACACGTACGGCTTGCCCGCCAGCACCGCTGCGTCATTGACCAGGTAGCGGGTGGCGAAGTTGTCGGTACCGTCCAGGATCAGGTCGTACTGCTCGAACAGGGCGACGGCATTGTCGGGTTCCAGCCGGACCTCGTGCAGCCGCACCTGCACCAACGGGTTGATCTCCCGGATGGAGTCCCGCGCACTTTCGGCCTTGGATCGGCCGATATCGGATTGCCCGTGGATGATCTGGCGCTGCAGGTTGGATTCGTCGACCACGTCGAACTCGACGATGCCGATCGTGCCGACGCCCGCGGCCGCGAGGTACAGAAGCGCCGGCGAGCCCAGCCCGCCCGCGCCGATGACCAGCACACGCGCGTTCTTCAGCCGCTTCTGACCGTCCAGCCCGAGGTCGGGAATGATCAGGTGGCGGCTGTAGCGCGCGACCTCTTCGCGCGTCAACTCTGCCGCAGGCGCTACCAGCGGCGGCAACGGTGTGGACACCGATACCCTCCTCGATTCGAAGTCGGGCGTTGCTTTCCATCACAACAGTTACCCACCTCAACGGCAATCACCGTCGGGAGCTTCCCGGGCCGTCTTGCTCTCCCCTACCCTTCGGGTGGGTGGGCCCACCGCTTGCGAGGGAGTACCCCCACGCGTCCGCGCCCTACGGGATGGGGTACGGCCACGGGTTGGGTTTGCAGGTCTTGCCGTCCGGCTTTGACCCATTCGGGGTCGAAGCGGGCGTTGTCGTTGTCTTTGGTGGAGAAGGTCTGCTGCATCATCACCGGCGCCAGCTGCCCATTCTCGCCGCACGGCTCGTGGCGCTGGTAGCCGATGGCGTGGCCGACCTCGTGATTGATCAGGTACTGGCGGTAGGCGCCCACATCGCCCTGGAACGGCACCGCACCGCGCACCCAACGGGCCTCGTTGAGGAAGACCCGTGGCTGGCCGCCGGGGCCGTAGGACGGGTTGTAACAGGACGTTTCGATAGGAATCTCGTAGCCGCAGCCCTCACGCAACGTCATCGGCGTGGTCAGCGACACCCGGAAGTCCGGCTCGCCGCTGTCGATTCGGGTGAATGCGAACTGCGGATTGTGCGTCCAGCTCTTCGGGTTGCCCAGGGTCTGGCTGACCATCCGCGCGAAGTTGTCGTCGCCGCCAAACGAGGTGGTGTCGATGCCGTCCTCGACTTCGACGGTGTAAGTGAACGTCTTGATGGTGCCCTCGCCGACTTTCGGATCGGCGCCGGGCACGATGTGCCAGGACTTGGCGCCCGCCTCGGTGTAGGGGCCGCCGTCGGGCAGCATGCCGGTCGGCAGGTTGGCGTCGAACTCGGTCAGCCCCTTGGGCGGTGCGCCGATGATCGAGGTGCTGGCCGCGCCGATGGTGGGCGGGCCCTGCGCGGGACCGGAATCGTGCTCGGTGGTCGACACGCTGGACCCTGTGAAGGTCGAATACACCACCCACACCGTGAGCGCGACGAGTGCAGGCAGCGCGTAGGCACGCCAGCCGTAGGTCGACATGAACCGGCCGAGCCCGGTCTGTTTACGCCACCGGCGCCGCGCATCCCGATTGGACCTGGGCCGCCCGGAATCCTCGGCGAGCGGGTCACGCTGAGCGCGTAGCGGCTCGCGCCACTCGTCCCGCAGCACAGGAACACGAGCCCTGTCGGATTCCGGGTCGCGACGCGGTTGGCCTCCGGCGCTCCGCGTGCGACGCCCCGGGTCGTAGGTCACCGGAACAGGATGGCATAGACCTGCGCCGCGGCACCGTCCTGACGCGTACGTCCATCAACGGGTACGTACGTCCATCAACGGGTAGTAGTGTCGAGCGAACGAGGCCGCGTTTGCGGCCAGATAGTAGGGAGCGATGAGCGATCTCGCCAATGCCACCGAATCGAGGGGTGGCTCGACAGCTGCCAATCGGCGTGGCAGCCGGCTGCCTCGCGACGAGCGCCGCGGACAGTTACTCGGCGCTGCCAGCGAGATTTTCGTCGACCGTGGCTACCACGCCGCGGGGATGGACGAGATCGCCGAGCGCGCGGGCGTCAGCAAACCTGTTCTTTACCAACACTTCTCGTCGAAGCTGGAGCTGTACCTCGCGGTGCTGGCCCGGCACGTCGACAACCTGGTGTCCGGGGTGCGCCAGGCATTGCGCACCACCACCGACAACCGGCAGCGCCTGCGTGCCGCTGTGCAGGCGTTCTTCGACTTCATCGAGCACGACGGCCAGGGTTACCGGCTGATCTTCGAGAACGATTATGTGACCGAGCCGCAGGTGGCCGCACAGGTCAAGGTGGCGACCGAGTCCTGCACCGATGCGGTGTTCGACCTGATCAGCCGGGACTCCGGTCTGGAGGCCCACCGCGCCAGGATGATCGCGGTCGGGCTGGTGGCGATCAGCGTCGACTCCGCCCGCTACTGGCTGAACAACGATCGGCCGACCACCAAGGAAGCCGCTGTCGATGGGACCGTGCAGTTCGCCTGGGGCGGCCTGTCACACGTGCCGCTTACCCGTTCTTGACCGCCTCGGCGCCCACGACGCCGACTCCGAATCCGACCCGGCGAATGTCGGCGGCACCTATCTCGACGTAGGCGATCTTCGCCGCCTGCACGAGGAATCGACGACCCTTCTCGTCGGTCAGCGCCAGCACGCCCGAGTCCTTGCCCAACGCATCGGTGATCAGCGTCTCCACCTCGGTGGGCGTCTGCGCGCTGTTGAAGCTGATCTCGCGCGGGCTGTCCGTGACACCGATCTTGACCTCCACGCTGGGTCCTCTCTGAATTTTCGCCGTCGATTACGTTCTCCTCAAAAGGCTAGTGGACCCGTCACAGTGAACTGAGTCCGGACCGTTACCAACACGCTGGGCTCGTGACCTCATCTGTCACTTCTGCATCGATAGCATCAGGCCTGCATCACTCGAACTGACAGGGATTACGCGTATGAACAGGCCTTCTTCGCCCTGGGCACCGGGATCGGTCAGCGACCGAATTCACGACGACGCGGATGACGAATTCGCCGACGTCGAGGACTACGACGCCTACGCCGACTACGACGACGACGACTTCGACCACTACGAGGACGTCCGGTACTACACCGATCACGACGACCGGCGCTGGCTGTGGGTGGCCAGCGTCGCCGGCATCGTGTTGCTGATCGCCGTGGCAGGCACGATGATGATTCTCAGCGGAGGCGACAGCGGCACCACCTCGGCGACGGTGTCGCCGTCCACAAGCCGACCCGCGCCGTATCCCAGCGATGCGCCCAAGAGGACACCGTCGGCGACCGCGCTGCCGCCCGAGACCATCACGAGCGTTACGCCGACGCCGACCGCCGCGCCGCCCAGTGCCATCGCCGAACCCACGGAAGTCGCGCCGCCACCGGCGGCCAACCCGGGCACCGTCACCTACACGGTGACCGGAAACCGCCAGCTATTCGATCTGGTCACGATCATCTGGACCGACCAGCAGGGCGCACTGCAGACCGACGTGAACGTCGCGCTGCCGTGGACGAAGCAGGTGACGCTCGATCCGGGGGTTTCGCTCAGTTCAGTCACCGCCACAAGCGTGGGCGGTCAGCTGAACTGCTCGATCACCGACGGGGCAGGCGAGACGCTGGCGGCGCAGAACAACAACACGATGATCGCGAACTGCACCCGCTGACCCAGGGTCAGGCCAGGCCGAGCTCCTGCATGCGGGTGCTGTGCGTGTGCTGCAGACGTTCGAAGAACTCGGTCAGCTGGCCCAACCCGTCGGTGCCCGACACGACCAGGTCGACGAGCTCGTCGTGGTCGGCCAGAACGAACTGGGCCTGGGTGATGGCCTCCCCGAGCAGCCTGCGTGACCACAACGCCAGCCGATGACGCTGCCTCTGGTTCGAGGTGACCGCTTTGCGGACCTCGGCGACGACGAACTGCGAATGACCCGTTTCGGCAAGTACCGAGCGGACGACGTCGGCGACTTCCACCGGAAGCACGTCGGCGATCACCAGATAGAAATCGGCCGCCAGCGCGTCGCCGACGTAGGTCTTCACCAGCGCCTCCAGCCAGGTGCTGGGAGTGGTGAGCCGGTGATAGTTCTCCAATGCCGATGCATATCTCGTCATCGCCGGCACGACATCGATGCCCCGACGGGCGAGTTCGTCGTGCAGCAATTCGTAGTGCGCCATCTCGGCTGCCGCCATGCTGGCCATGTTGATCCGGCCGAGCAGGTTGGGCGCCATCCGCGCCTCGTCGGTGAGCCGGTAGAAGGCCGCCACCTCGCCGTAGGCCAGCAGCGCGAACAGCTCGTTGACGCCGGGATGGTCGGCCGACACGCCTGACGCCGCCGATGTGGCGATGTGCTCCGGAGATGCCGCAGGCTGCGTCGAACTCATGCGCCCAACTGTAGACGGCGACCGGTGGGCGGACCGCCGGGCAAACGCTACCGGTATCATGGGCGTAGGCAGTGGCCGCACACAGCGGCTTTCTACCTAAGAAATGTGCGTGCACGACGTTGGCCCGCCTACCTCAGCGCAGGGCCCCGCGAAGTTTTCTCGACATACTCGTGCGCGCGTGGACGCAACGAGGAATGAATCGAAAGGCTTCGTCTCCCAAGCATGACTGCACTCAATCCCACATTTGCCAAACTCGGAGTTCGCGACGAAATAGTGCGCGCACTGGCCGAGGACGGCAAGGAACATACATTTGCCATTCAAGAGCTGACCCTGCCGCTGGCGATGGCGGGCGACGACCTGATCGGACAGGCCCGCACCGGCATGGGCAAGACGCTGGCGTTCGGTGTGCCGCTGCTGCAAACGATCACCACCGATACCGAACGCCCGCTGGCCGGCGCCCCACGGGCCCTCGTCGTGGTGCCCACCCGCGAACTGTGCCTGCAGGTCTACGGTGACCTCGCCCTTGCGGCGAAGTACCTGACCGTTGGCGACCGCAAGCTGTCGGTGGTGTCGATCTACGGCGGGCGCGCCTACGAGCCGCAGATCGATGCGTTACGCGCCGGGGCCGACGTCGTCGTCGGCACGCCCGGGCGGCTGCTCGACCTCGCTCAGCAGGGGCACCTGCAGCTCGGCAGCATCTCCGTGCTGGTGCTCGACGAGGCCGACGAGATGCTCGACCTCGGCTTCCTGCCCGACATCGAACGAATCCTGCGGCAGATCCCCCAGACGCGGCAGTCGATGCTGTTCTCGGCGACGATGCCGGACCCGATCATCACACTGGCCCGCAGCTTCATGAACCAGCCGACGCACATCCGCGCCGAGTCGGCGGCGTCGTCGGCCGTGCACACCACCACCGACCAGTTCGCCTATCGTGCCCACGCGTTGGACAAGGTCGAAATGGTCAGCCGGTTGCTTCAGGCCCGCGGTCGCGGCGCCACGATGGTATTCACCCGCACCAAGCGCACCGCGCAGAAGGTGTCCGACGAGCTCGGCGAGCGCGGCTTCAAGGTGGGCGCCGTGCACGGCGACCTGAACCAGAGCGCCCGCGAGAAGGCCCTGAAAGCCTTCCGCACCGGTGAAATCGACGTGCTGGTGGCCACCGACGTGGCCGCTCGCGGCATCGACATCGACGACGTCACCCACGTCATCAACTACCAGATTCCCGAGGACGAACAGGCCTACGTGCACCGCATCGGCCGCACCGGCCGCGCCGGTAAGAGCGGCGTCGCGGTCACTCTGATCGACTGGGATGAACTGGCACGCTGGGAGATGATCGACAAGGCGCTGGGTCTCGGTCATCCGGATCCGGCCGAAACCTATTCCAGCTCACCGCATTTGTACGAGGAGCTGGACATCCCAACCGATGCGACGGGCAGGATCGGTCCGGCAAAGCCGGCCAAGGCCGCCAAGCGTCCGCCACGCGACGCCGCGGAGGCGCCCGCGCGCACCCGCACCAAGTCGCGTCGCCGCACTCGCGGTGGCAAGCCGGTGGGCGGTCACCCCGCGGGCGATCAGTCGGCCGAGACGTCAGAGAACGGCGACAAACCCGCCGCAGAAGGCGAAGGGACCAACCGCAAGCGTCGCCGCCGTCGCCCGCGCAAGGCCGCCGCGGCGACCGCCAACTAGCAAGGTTCCACCCGCCGATGGTCAAACCCGAGCGTCGCACCCGGGCCGACCTGCTTGCCGCCGCGGCGATCACCGTCGCGGTCGCTGTCGTCGCCGCCCTGATCTGGTGGACCAGCGACGCCAGGGCCACCATCAGCAGGCCCGCCGCGTCGCCGGTGAAGACCCTCGCACCTGCCAAGGTCGTTCCGGCGTCACTGCGCGAGCTGTGGACGGCGCCGAGCCCGAAGACCACAACGCCCGTGCTGGCAGGCGGCAGCGTGGTGACCGGAGACGGGCATCAGGTCGACGGCCGCGACCCGGCGACAGGGTCGGTGCTGTGGAGTTACGCCCGCGACCTCGACCTGTGCGGGGTCACCTCGGTGTACAACTACGCGGTCGCCGTCTATCCCGACAGCCGGGGCTGCGGTCAGGTGACCACGATCGACGGGCAGACCGGCATGCGTGGCCCGAGCCGTACCGCCTACGCCGATCCCGAGATCGCGCTGTCCACGGACGGCACCACGGTGCTCGCGGCAGGTGACAGCAGGCTCGAGCTCTGGCGCTCGGACATGGTCCGGATGATCAGCCACGGCGCGCTGGACGCCCGGATCAAACCCGGCGTTCCCGGCCCGGTGCTGTGCCGGCTGGGATCCGCGGCGGCCAGCACGGCCGCGGTGGCGGTGCTCGAGGCGTGCCCGGACCAGCCAGACCTGCGGCTGACGGTGCTGCGTCCCGCCAAGGAGGAGGACATCCCCGACCTCAAGTACGTGCCGCTGCCCGACGTCAAGGAGGACTCCGGCGCCCGGGTGGTCGCCGTCTCCGAGACCACCACCGCCGTCTACGTGCCCGCGCCGAGGCCGTCGCTGATGATCGTCGACGAAACCGGATCGACGACGGCCAACCTGCCGCTGCCCAAGCCGCCGTCGCCGGAGGCCGCCGCAACCCGCCCCGGTGATCTGATCACGTGGTGGACGGGTGACGCCGTGATGGTGTTCTCCGCCGGCAACATGCAGTACCGCTACACCGTCGGCCCGGACGCGACCCACGTGCCGATCGGACCGGCGACAATGATGGCCGGCCGGCTGATCATCCCGGTCAGCGACGGCATCGGCGTCTACGACCCGACGACGGGTGTCAAAGAACGCTTCATCCCGCTGCGGCGGCAACCCGCGCAGTCTGCGGTGGTGCCCGGCGTGGCCGGCTCCGTACTGCTGGAGCAGCGCGGCGGCTCGCTCGCCGCTCTGGGTTAATCCCCCAGTCGCTCCGCTCTCCCCCTAGCCTTCGGCGGGGAGGTGCCCCCAACTCGCCGGGACGTTAGACCTCCGGCGCGAAGGTCGCCAGCTCTTTACCCGACTTCCAGTGCTTGAGCAGCCCGTTGGCCAGCTCTCGATAGGCGTTGGCGCCCTTGTTCTTCCGCCCGGCCAGCACCGACGCACCCGAGGCGGTCGCCTCGGCGAAGCGCACGGTGCGTGGAATCGGCGGCGCCAGCACCGCCATGTCGTAGCGGTCGGCCACGTCGAGCAGCACATCCCGGCTGTGGGTGGTACGTGAGTCGTAGAGCGTCGGCAGCGCACCAAGAAGCGTGAGGTCTGAGTTGGTGATCTGCTGGACATCGTTGATCGTGCGCAGGAACTGCCCCACTCCGCGGTGTGCCAGCGTCTCGCATTGCAGCGGCACCATCACGTCGTCAGCAGCGGTCAGCCCGTTGAGGGTGAGCACGCCGAGCGACGGCGGGCAGTCGATGATCACCACGTCGAAATCGCCGGCCACCTTCGCCAGCGCACGCTTGAGCGCGTATTCGCGGCCCGCCCGCATCAACAGCATCGCCTCGGCGCCGGCAAGGTCGATGTTGGCAGGCATCAGTGTCATCCCCTCCGACGTCGACACCAACGCCGCGGACGGCTCCACATCGCCGAGCAACACCTCATGAATCGAGACCGCCAACTTGTCGGGATCCTGGCCGAGCGAGAACGTCAGACAGCCCTGCGGATCCAGGTCGACCAGCAGTACCCGTCGACCCTTTCTCCGTCATCGCCGCACCCAACGACGCCACCGTCGTCGTCTTGGCTACCCCACCCTTTTGATTGGCGACCGCAAGTACTCGCGTCACGCTGCCCATCCAAGCACGACATCGGACACGAAGCGCCACCGCGTGGTGCAGAATCGGCATGGTGAGCGTCGAGAAGCACCTGCTGCTTCTGCTGCGACATGGCGAGACCGAGTGGTCTCGCAGCGGCAAGCACACCAGCCGCACCGACCTCGACCTCACCGAGACCGGTCGAGCTCAGGCGAAATCGGCAGGCGAAACCATCGCCCAGCTGAACCTGGACAACCCCTACATCATCAGCAGCCCGCGTAAGCGCGCCATCGTGACCGCCGACCTGGCCGGACTCGATGTCGACGAAGTGAATCCGCTGATCAGCGAATGGGATTACGGCGACTACGAGGGCACGACCACCCAGGAAATCCGCAAGGCTGTGCCGAACTGGTTGGTCTGGACGCACGGCTGTCCAGGCGGCGAAACCACCGCCGCGGTATGTGAACGCGCCGACCGGGCGATCGCGCTGGCGTTGGAACACATGAAGACTCGGGATGTCGTCTTCGTCGGACACGGGCATTTCTCCCGTGCGGTCGTCACCCGCTGGGTCGAGCTGCCCGTTTACGAGGGGATCCGATTCGCGATGGCCGCGGCGTCTATCGCCGTGTGCGGTTACGAGCACGGTGCACGCCAGCTCAACGCACTCGGGTTGACCGGATATCCAAACCCGACCGTGTTCACGTGACCCGCGAGCCGGCGTTCGTCCTCGCCACCGGCGGCAGTGCCGTCGTCGCCGAAGGGGTGCACACCGCGTACAAGAGCATCGCGGATGCGCGCACGTCGCTGACCTCGCGCAGCACCCCGATCATCGTGGGTGCCTTGCCGTTTGACATATCCAGGCCGGCCGCGCTGATCCGGCCACAGGACGTGCAGTTCCTCGACGCGTTGCCGAAGTGGCCGTTGCGGTCGATGCCCGCGGTGCGGGTCGCCGAGACACTTCCTGAGCCCGATGAGCACCGCGCCCGGATCGCAGCGGCGGTGCAGCGGCTGCGGGACCCGGCCAGCGGACTGCACAAAGTGGTGCTCGCCCGCGCGTTGCGGTTGGTGGCCGACGGCCCCCTCGACGCGCGCACGATCATCGACCGGCTCGTCACCGCGGACCCGGCGACCAACGCCTATCTCGCCGACCTGACGCCGGCAGGCGCCGACTATTCGGGAACCGTGCTGATCGGCGCCAGCCCCGAGCTGCTGGTGGCCCGCCAGGGTGAGCGCGTGGTCTGCGCGCCGTTCGCGGGTTCGGCACCGCGAATGCCGGATCCGGATGCGGACCGGGCCAGCGGAGAGGCGCTTGCCGCGTCGGAGAAGAACCGCCACGAGCACGCGCTGGTCGTGGATGCGATGCGCAAGGCGCTCGATCCGCTGTGCGTCGATCTGCAGATTCCGTCCACTCCGCAGCTGAGCCGCACCGCCGCGGTCTGGCATCTGTCCACGCCGATCACTGGACGGCTACGCGAAAAGTCGACGACCGCTTTGGATCTCGCCCTTGCCCTGCATCCCACCCCGGCGGTCGGCGGGGCGCCGTCGGGAGCGGCGGCGGACTTGATCGGCGAGATCGAAGGGGACCGGGGGTTCTACGCGGGCGCGGTGGGCTGGTGCGACCAACGCGGCGACGGCCGCTGGGTGGTGTCCATCCGGGGTGCTCGGCTGTCGGCCGACCGCCGCACCGCCGTCGCGCACGCAGGCGGCGGGATCGTCGCCGAATCCGATCCTGACGAGGAAGTCGACGAAACCACGACGAAATTCACCACCATCCTGA
Organism: uncultured Actinomycetota bacterium; assembly: GCA_963822305.1. GTDB lineage: Bacteria > Actinomycetota > Actinomycetes > Mycobacteriales > Mycobacteriaceae > Mycobacterium. The sequence continues at coordinate 216,010 of CAWGHF010000020.1, forward strand.
CGGCCCTGGAGGCGCAACCATGATCATCCGGCGCGCTGAGCCCGGCGACGAGGTCGAGCTGACGGCGATGATTCACGAGCTCGCTGAATTCGAGCGGGCCGGCCATGAATGCACCGTCACCGAATCACATTTGCGCACCGCCCTTTTCGGTGATGTGCCGACGGTGCAGGGCCACATTGCCGAGGAGGACGGAAAGACCGCCGCGGGCGCGCTGTGGTTTCGCAACTTCTCGACGTGGGACGGCGTCGCGGGTATCTACCTGGAGGACCTGTTCGTGCGCCCGCAGTTCCGCCGTCGCGGGTTGGCCCGCGCGATGCTGGCCGCACTGGCCCGCGAATGCGTCGAGAACGGCTATACCCGGTTGTCCTGGGCGGTGCTCGATTGGAACGTGAACGCGATCGCGCTCTACGACGCCGTCGGCGGACACCAGATGAACGAGTGGATCACCTACCGGGTGTCGGGCCCGGAGTTGTCGGATTTAGCGGAATCCTGAACTCTGCTGAATTGTCCGCCTCCTCAACGATCGTCGGCGGACCCTAGCCACTGCACGGCTGACGGGCTGAACAACAACACCAGCGTGATGAGCGCGACGATGCCGACCCCGATGCCGTAGACCCACTGCTGGGACCCGACGGCGAGGTACCAGGCCACCGGCAACAGCAGCAGCTGCGCGAACACGGCGACGCCGCGGCCCCACCGGCGGCCCGTCCACAACGCCCTGCCCGCCGCGAGCACCGCCCCGCCGATGATCGCAAAATAGGCGGCGGTCCCGAACTTGCTCATGCCGGGCTGCTCGCCGCCGCCGATACCGCTCACGACGTAGACGACCGCAGTCAACAGGCCCGCGATGCCCTGGGCTGCCACGATCACGCCTGCGCGACGCACCGCCTTCGGCGCACGGAGACTTCGATCGGTCATCGTCGTACGGTACCGACGCCTCCGCATTGCGGCGCCACCGAACTTCGGAAGTCTGGTAGCGTGGCTTCCTACCATCTCAGTGGATGGTGATGGGAAGGTTAGGGGATGGCGTGGCGGAGATCGACAGGAGCGAGAAGATCACCATCAACGTGGGTCCGGTTGACCTCGGCCAGATCGATCTGCTCGTCAACGAGGGCTTCTATGCCAATCGCACGGACTTCATCCGCACAGCAATTCGGCGTCAGCTCGACACCCGAGCAGACGCAGTTAACGAGACTGTGACCCGCCGGGCGCTGAAACTGGGTACTCGGCATCTCAGCCGTCGTGACCTCGAGAGTCTCCGCGAGGCTGGGCAGACGGTGGATCTACACGTTCTCGGGCTTGCCACGATTGCCCAAGATGTCAGCCCTGACCTCGCACTGGCGACAATCTCTTCGGTCGAAGTACTCGGCGCCTTCCGAGCGCCGAGTGAAGTCAAGGTGGCGCTCGCGACCCGCACCACCTGAGCTGTTCAGACGGCGACGACCACCCGGCCGACGTCACGATCTACACCCCGAAGGGGCTCCCATGGACGAATACCGCACTCGTGGCATGTCAGAAGCCTTGCGACTGACCCGCGCCGGAAAGCTGCCAGAGGCATTCGCCGCCCTGCAGCGCACGCTCGTGCCCCAGGCTGGCGGCCGGCCCGCGTCGAGGCCCTTAACAGGCCTGCCACGCAGGTGGACCAACCTGCTCGGCGACCTGTCCACCGCAAGCCGTAGCGCCACGCATCCCGGCGCCGCTGCAGCGGCCGCCGCACCGGGTGGTGAGATCCGGCACCTGAACCACACCGGCCCAGCCGGGTCCAGAACATATGACCTCTACATCCCCAGCGGCTACACCGGTACGCCGGTGCCCCTGGTCGTCATGCTTCACGGCGGCAATCAGGACGCCACGGACTTCGCTGCGGGCACGCGGATGAACGACCTCGCCGAGCAGCACACGTTCCTGGTGGCCTACCCACAGCAGTCCACCGCCGCCAACAGTGGCGGCTACTGGAATTGGTTCTCCCCCGCCGATCAACGGGCTGGCGCAGGCGAGCCGGCGATCATCGCAGGCATCACCCGCCAGATCATGGCCGACCACGAAGTAGATCCCGGCCGGGTATATGTCGCCGGACTCTCCGCAGGCGGGGCGATGGCGGCGGTGATGGCTGCCACCTACCCCGAGCTGTACGCCGGGGTCGGGGTTCATTCCGGGATCGCTTACGGCGCGGCGCGTGACGTCGCGGCCGCGTTCATGGCGATGCGAACCGGCGGCTCGCCGGCGACCCGGTGGCAATGTGCCGTTGATCGTGTTCCACGGCGACCGCGACAAAATCGTCGCTCCGGTGAACGCAGAGAAGCTCATCGCCGCCCGGCTTGCCGCTGCAGGCACCTCGGTGTCGGACACGATCCACCTCGATGAGAGGACCACGGGCGGTCACGCCTGTACCCGCACTGTGCACGCCGACGTGGACGGCGTCGTTCTCGTGGAGTCCTGGATCGTGCATGGCGGTGGGCATGCCTGGTACGGCGGGAGCCCGGTCGGGTCCTACACCGAGGCGTCGGGCCCGGATGCGTCCGCCGAAATGGTTCGTTTCTTCTTCGCGCAGAGCGGCACGTAAGGCTGAGAGCTCAGCCGCCGTTCGCCTCGGGACTGTCGCGCTGCCAAGTCACCACCAGTTCTCGTTTGGCACCGAACCGCTCCAGGTGTCGGCGCAGCACGTCTTCGACATGGGCGAGCGACTCGGGGTCCTCCGCGGCGGCTTCGAGCACAAGGCGGTTGTCCTCCGGCCGGACGGTCCCGGTGCCGTAGCCGAACACCAATCGTCCGCCCTGACGCTCGCCGGCGACCGTCTCCACGGTGTTCTTGCGGCCGAGATGGGCGAGCAGTTGCTTCGCGTAACGCTCGGGTGCGTCCGTCGCCACTATTGCGATCGACCTCATCGGTGAAGAGTCGCCGCCCGGTGACGGCTTCGGCAAGAGTGCGACGATCAGCTTCCGTTCAGCGGGATCGGAATTCGCACGTTGGGTTTCGGTCGCACCCTGTCGGAGACTGACACGGTGACGATCTACGGCGAACCCAAGATCGATTGTCACAACCATCTTCTCGATCCCGCTCATTTCGTGTACTCCGCTGACGCCTGGTATCACCCGGTCGCCAACGAGCAGGGCACCGCGCACCAATTGATCGACCTGTTCGACGCCTACGGCGCCCAACATGCGTTGGTGGTTGGTCCCAACTCCGGCTACGACACCGACAACCGATGCCTATTGGATTTCCTCGCGCGCGGAAACGGTCGGTTCAAGGGTGTCGCTGTGGTTGACAACAGCACCAGCCGCTCCGAACTGGAGCGACTGCGCGAGCGCGGCGTGGTCGGCACCACGATGCAGGCCGCATTGCTCGGCGTCGACTACTTCCGTGACACCTCAACGCTACTGCGCGCGCTGGCAGATCTGGACATGTTCGTCGACGTGCAGGTCGATGGTGATCAATTGCTGGAAATGGCACCGATTTTGGAGCCATCCGGCGTGCGTGTGTTGATCGACCACTGTGGACGCCCCGTGCCGTCCGCAGGCCTCGAGCAGCCGGGGTTTCGCCGGTTGCTCGACCTGGCGTCGAGCGGCCGGTACTTCGTCAAGATCTCTGGTTTGGTGAAATGCTCTGCGCAGGCCTACCCATGGCGCGATTCCTGGCCGTACGTGGGTGCGCTGCTCGAGGCGTTCACGCCCGACCGGTGCATGTGGGGGTCAGACTGGCCGTTCCTGCGGGCCCCCGAACGGATCGACTACGGGCTGGTGCTCGCCCTACTCGAGCGACTGATACCGGATCCCGGCGACCGTCGGAAAGTGCTGTGGGACACGCCCATGCGGCTCTTCAGCTTCGACGACCAGAAGTAGACGGGGCTGTTCGCGTTGGTCACGATGGTCCCGTCGATTCCCGAACCACGAGTTGAGTGGGTATCACGATCGGGCTGTCCGGTCGGCTCACTATCCGACCCTGTACCAAGTCGACCAGCGTTCGGCCCGCGTGTTCGACGTCGCTTCCGACGGTGGTCAACGACGGCTGGCAGAAGTCGGCCCCGAAGATGTCGTCATGGCCGACGACGCTGATCGCGCCAGGCACATCGATCTTTCTCCGCCGTAACCGCTGCAGAATGCCAATCGCGAGCAAGTCGTTGAACGCTACCAAAGCGGTTGCGCCGCTGCCGATTCCGACATCGGCAGCGGCGGATCCTTGGTCGAGCGTCGGCATGAACGGACCGAGGCGGACGATCTCAACACCCAGTCGCGCAGCGTTGTCGGAAAGCGTGCGCCAACGCTCGGCGTCAGTCCATAGCGCGGGCGGCCCGGACAGATACGCGATCGAACGGTGGCCCAGTGCTGCCAGATGCTCGACGATCTGCCTGCTGCCGTCGCTCGAATCGGTGGTGACGCTGGCGAATCCGTCGGCCTCCCTGTTGAACAGGACAACATCGGCCTGATCGCCGACCGCACGCAGCTCATCTTCCGGAAGGCTGCTGGAGGCGAGGACGATTCCGTCAACTCCTCGATCGATCAGCCGCTGAATATGGGCAAGCTCCACCTCCGGCCCATCAGCGATGTCGCCGACCACCAGGGACGAGCCTGCCGCGCGTGCCTGTGACTCCACACCGAGAATCAGCGCTGCGTTGTACGGATTGCCGATACCGCTGACCATCAGGGCCAAAAGTGAGTCGCGCACGGGTATCCGGCCCGAGGTATACCCGAGGCGACGTGCCACCTTGTGCACGCGCTCACGCATCGGTCTGCTGACCCTGTCCGGATTCGACAGCGCTCTGGAAACCGTGGATACGGCGACGTCCGCTTCCCTCGCGACGTCTTGAAGGGTCACCGTCCGCACGCTCATGTTGCCAAATTTTGCCATAATTTGCCATCTGTGGCAAGATTTTGCCGTAGATGTCCAATACCCATCAGAAAGCGAGCATCACCGTGAACTCGACCGTCGCCGCAGTGCCGGCGCGGACCAACGTCGCCTGGTTGATCTGGACGGTAGGCGTGGCCGCCTACATCCTGACCGTCATGCAGCGGACCACCCTCGCCGCTGCGGGCTTGGACGCCGCCGACCGGTTCGGGCTCAGTCCGGGCACCCTGGCGGCCTTTGTGTTCATTCAGGTGGCGGTGTTCTCCCTGGCGCAGATCCCGGCTGGATTGATGGTGGACCGGTTCGGCCCACGGGCGATGCTCGTCGCCAACGCGGTGCTGCTCGCCAGCGGGCAGATCCTTCTGGCGCACGCGACAACCATGCCTGTCGCCGCTGCGGCGCGAGTTCTGGTCGGGACCGGCGATGCGGTCGTCTTCGCGGCGACGTTGGCGCTCATCCCGCGATGGTTTTCTCCACGACGGGTGCCGTTGATGACCCAGCTGACAACAATCGTCGGTCAACTGGGACAGATTCTGTCTGCCGTCCCGTTCGTCGCACTGCTCCGCCACAGCGGATGGTCGACCGCATTCACCAGCGCCGCCGCAGCCAGTGCGCTGATGGGCGTGTTGGCATTCGCGGTCGTTCGCAACGGGCCACCCGGATCCTGGGTGCCGACTCCGATCGCGTCGGCCCGCGACGTCGGGATTGCCCTCAAAGAGGTCTGGGCACGCCCAGGAACACGTCTAGGCTTCTTCGGCCACATGGCCACGCAGTTCCCGATGATGGTGTTCGCACTGCTGTGGGGATTGCCCTATCTGGTTTCCGCCCAGCATCTTTCGGAATCAACCGCCAGCTTGCTCATCATGGCGTTCGTGCTGAGCTCGATTGTCATCGGACCGGTGATCGGCGTGCTCACCGCGCGCCACACCTTGCACAGATCGTGGTTGATCCTCGCTGTCGTCGCGGCCGACGTCGCGATATGGACGCTCATACTGGCCCTGCCCGGGCCTGCTCCGCTCTGGCTCCTTGTCGTGCTCGTCGTCACTTTGGCCGCGGGCGGGCCCGGCTCGGTGGTGGGCCTGGACATCGCGCGGACCGCGAATCCGCGTCTGAACATCGGTGTCGCACAATCCATCGCGAACCTGGGAGGGTTCCTGGCCACGCTGTTCGTCCTGGCTGCCATGGGCGCGGTGATGACGGTCGCGGGCGGCTTCACGCCCGAAGCGTTCAGAATGGCTTGGCTTGTCATGTATCCGGTGTGGGCGCTGGCCATCGTGGGCATCGTCGTCACCCGACGCAAGGCCCGCCGTCTCGACGCCGAAGTCGGCATCGTGCCAAGGCCGTTGCGTCTAGTACTGGCCGAAGCGATGAATCGGTAACAGCCGGCTCACTTGTCGATGTCGACGGGCTTCCCGGTGCGCGCGGACTCCACCACGGCATCAACGACCTGCATCGTCTTGAGGCCGTCCCGGCCGGTACAGACCGGCGTGGCGTCACCGCGGATGACGGCGGCGAAATGGGCCACCTGGTTGGCCAGCGGATCGCTTCGCTTGACGCTCTCGGTTGAGGTGGCGAACGGCTCCCACCAGGACCGCGCACCCTCGAAGATCTTCAAGCGCATCGTGGGTACCGACAGCGAACCCTGTGTTCCGGCAACGTGATAGGCGTCCTCGTCGTCGTAGCTGGAGAAACTGGCGTTCTCCAGGGAGGTCTGCTCCCAACTGCGCGCCGACCCCGCCGTGTCGGAGAGAAGGAACGTGCCGAGCGCACCGTTGGCGAAGCGGAAAACGATCGCCGCGGTGTCCTCGACGGGGAAGCCTCGAGTTGCGTTCGACGTCAACGCGATCACGGTATCGATGTCGCCGATCAGCGAAAGCAGGCTGTTCACCTCATGGGTCAGGTTGAGCAGGATGGGCCCACCCCCCGGCGCGCGTCGCCACCCGCCGCCAACGTCGAAATAGTCATCGGGCTTGTAGAACAAGGCGCTGCCCGAAACCCCGACAAGCGTTCCCAGAACCCCGCTTTCGACGATCTCACGTGCCTTGGCCATGATGGGGCTGTAGTTGCGGTGGTGTCCGGTCAGCACGGGGACGCCTGCCTTCTCGCCTGCCTCGACGAGCCGGGTGGCGGACGCGACGTTGTCGCCGATGGGTTTCTCGACGATGACAGGTACCCCGGCCGCGACGCATTCCAGCCCGCCGGGAACGTGCATCCGGTTAGGTGTGGCCAAGATGATGCCGTCCGGTTTGTCCCTTGCGAACAGCTCGGTCAGAGACGGGTACAGCGGCACACCGTGCTTCTCGGCCACTTCCTGTGCATCCCGTCCGGGGTTCACGATGGACGCGAGCTCAGCCACATCGCTCGAGTCGATTTCCTCGATGTGCCGCTCGCCGATCATGCCTGCACCGGCCACCGCGATTCGAACCCGACTCATCGCGGGACGCTCAGGTGAAGACGTACGTCCCCGGCCCCGGGCCGAGCACGGGATGCGTCGCGGATCCCAAGGTCGGCGGCTCTGTCATCTCCCCCGCGTGTTCTGACGACCACCTCGCCCAGTCGACCCACCATGATTCCGGCGTGCGCTGCGCGGAAGCCATCCACTCGTCGGACTCGGCAGGGTTGTCGTCCGCAGCCAGGTACCACGACTTCGGGCCGGGCGGGTTGACGATCCCGGCGATGTGCCCGCCATTACTGAGGACGAATCGCGTTGTCCCGGAGAAGAGTTGGGTGGTCTTGTACGCCGACTGCCACGGCACGATGTGATCGTTCTTCGCGCTGACCACATAGGCGTTCGACTTGATCGAGGAGAGGTCGATCGTCTGGCCCGCAATTTCGAGTTGCCCTTGGGCAAGCAGGTTTCGGACGTAGAAATTCCGGAGATAGAACGCGTGCATCGCAGCCGGCATCTTCGTGCTGTCGGCGTTCCAGGCGAGGATGTCGAACGCCGGCGGATCCTGCCCGAGCAGCCAGTTCGACACCACATAGTTGAAGATCAGGTCGTTCGCACGCATTATGTCGAACGTTCCGGCCATCGACTCGCCCTCGAGCGTTCCGCCCGCCTTGGCCATCGCCTTTTCGACACGATCGACCGCCGCTTCGTCGGTGAAAACCCCCAACATGCCAGGCTCGGAGTAGTCGAGCATGGTGTTGAGCAGGGTCACATTGCCCACCCGGTCGTCGCCGGTCTGCGTGAGGTAGGCCGCCGTGATCGCGGTGAGCGCACCACCGAGGCACAGTCCCGCGATGTCGATCTTGGGTGAACCTGTGACTTCCGAGATGACATCCAACGCTTGCCGCGGCCCGGAAACGAGGTAGTCGTCCATGGTGGTGCCGTACATCTCTTTCGTGGGATTGCGGTAGCTGATCGCGAAGACTGTCCTGTTGTGCCGGATCGCCCACTCGATGAAGCTGCGGTCCGGTGCCAGGTCCATGATGTAGTACTTGTTGATCCACGGCGGACTGCACAGCAGTGGAGTTGCGTGCACAGTGTCGGTCTGGGGCTCGTACTGCAGCAGCTCCATCAGCTCGTTGCGGAACACCACTTTGGCGGGCGTCGTCGCGAGGTTCTCTCCGACGGTGAATGCGCTGCTGTCGACCTGTCGGGGGCGTCCCTTGTTCTGCACGACGTCCAGCGCGAGATGGCGCGCACCCCGCAGCAAGCTCATACCCGCTGTCTCGAAGGCTCGCTTCATCGCGACCGGATTGGAGACCAGGAAATTCGTGGGGGCGACTGCGTCCAGTAACAGGTTCAGCCCAAGGGACGCCTTCGCCGCCTGCTTGGCATCGACACCTGAGGAGTCGACAAGCGATCGCGCGAACTCGCATTGCGCCAAGTAGGCGAGCCGGATCGCATGAAAATACGGATTGTCCGTCCAGGCCGGATCGGCGAACCGGCGATCGCTCGGGGCCTTGTCGTCACCCTTCGGTTTCCTGATCCAGGAGTTGAGGACTGTCGACGGTATCCGGGCAAGATCCGACGACAACCTGATCGAGGCCGTCATGACGTCGGCGGGATTCTTGGCAGCGCCACCGAGGACCGCCTTGAGTGCATCCCCGATGCCGGCGGTGTCCGGACCGATCACATCCCACTCGGGCGCGACGATCTCTGCTGCGTTCTGACCGACTTCAAATGATGATCGTGGAGCCACGTGCTCCATGATGGCCAGGTTGACGCTACGCGGCGCGTGTCCTCCCACTGGCCGGAAGGACCGTGCTTTCCCACTGCCCGGGAACGGTATTTGAAGATCAAGGGTGCCGGAGCATCGTCAACCCTGTGAAAACAGCGGTTGTTCACCGAAGGCTGGCAGATCAGCTATGGCAAGCCGATCAAACGGCGGTCCCGATACCGCCGCTTACCGATCAACATCCGGATTTGTCCATCGAGGACGCGTACGCGATCCAGTCGGTGAACATCGACCGGCGGATCGAGAACGGCGAGCGGATCTGCGGCCGCAAGATCGGACTGACGTCGAAGCCGATGCAGGAGATGCTCGGCGTCGACGAGCCCGACTACGGCGTGCTGCTGGACGGCATGTTCGTCGAGGACGGCGACGTGATCGATCTGCAACGGCTTGTGCAACCGCGAGTCGAAGCCGAGATGGCCTTCATCATGGAGCGTGACCTCGAAGGGCCCGGCGCAAACACGGCATCCGCGTTGCGGGCGATCGCCGGAGCGTTGCCTGCTGTGGAAATCGTCGACTCGCGGGTTGCGGACTGGAAAATCAAGTTGGTCGACACGGTGGCCGACAATGCATCGTCGGGACTCATTGTGATGGGTGGACGGCTGCGCAGAGTCGACGAACTCGACCTGCGACTCGTCGGTGTCGCCGTCAGCCGGGGCGGTGAGCTGATCGACACCGGTGCCGGAGCCGCCGCGCTGGGCAATCCTGCTCGCTGTGTTGCGTGGCTTGCGAACAAGCTCGCGTCGTTCGGGGCGAAGCTGCATGCCGGCGACGTGGTTCTGCCGGGAGCTGTTCACAAGATGGTGCCGGTCCAGCCCGGAGACGTGTTCCGTGCTGAGTTCGCGCACCTCGGCGCGGTCACCGTTCGGTTCTCCGAAAATGCTAGGAGTGTCGCATGATCGATGCCGCAGAGATCGCCAAGCAGTTGATTCTTGCCGAGCAGGAACGTCGGGCCATCGCTCCATTCACACATCTGAACCCCGAGCTGGACACCGAGACGGCGTACGCCGCTCAGCGCATCGTCGTGCAGGCTCGATTGGACAACGGGGAGCGCATCATCGGCGCCAAGCTGGGGCTGACCAGCCGCGTCAAGCAGAAGACCATGGGCGTCGACTCACCACTTTTCGGCGCGGTGACCGACCGCATGATCGCACCCTTCGGCGAGCCGATCGTGATGGACGAGTTGATTCATCCACGAGTCGAGCCGGAGATCGCGTTCGTGCTGGCCCGCGACGTCGCCGCCCCGGCGACCGTCTCCAGTGTGTTGGCGGCGACCGAGGTGGTCTGCGGGGCGGTCGACGTCCTCGACTCCCGTTACGAGGACTACCGTTTCACCCTGCCGGACGTGATCGCCGACAACACGAGTGCCGGCCGATTTCTGCTGGGCCCGAACCAGCTGGCGCCCAGCGCCATTGACGACATCCGGCTGCTGGGATGCGTTCTGCGTCTGAACGGTGGCGTCGCCGCGACGGCGGCAGGCGCGGCTGCGATGGGCCATCCTGCGGCGTCGGTGGCGTGGCTGGCGAATCAGCTGGGCGAGCGCGGCGAAGTGCTCAAGGCGGGATGGATCATCTTCTCGGGAGGCCTGACCGCACCGATACCACTGACCGCGGACAACGTGATCAGTGCCGAGTTCGACGGTCTCGGCACCATCGAGGTGTTCGCCGCGTAACGAGTGCCACTACCCCGCACGCTGCGACAACTCGTAGAGCCCGTTGATCGCCATCGAATAGCCCTGCACACCGAACCCGACGATGACGCCGCGCGCGAGCGGTGAGATCACCGAATGATGCCGGAATTCCTCCCTGGCATGAACATTCGATATGTGCAGTTCGATCACGGGCAGCGTGGCTGCCTCGATGGCGTCACGGATCGCATACGAGTAGTGGGTGTGCGCTCCAGGGTTGTACACCGCGCCGATGGAGCCGCCGCTCTTCACGGCCGCACCGGTCTCGTGGATCCAATCCACCAGCTGGCCTTCATGATTCGACTGCAGGAAGACCAGCTCCAGCCCGAGCTTTTCGGCATCCTGCTGGCACATCTGCTCGACATCGTCGAGTGTCGTGGACCCGTACACCTCCGGCTTGCGGGTGCCGAGCAGGTTCAGGTTGGGGCCGTTCATCACGGTCACGGACGTCATCGCAACTCCTTGTCGGCGTCGGCGCGAACTGAACCTGCTGCGGCAGCGGCACTATTTCGACACAAGTGCCTTTGCCTCGGTCCGCATCCGCTCGTACTCGTCCTTGGGGACGGGGACCGCGTCCTTCTTGCCGAGATCGTTCATGTGAATCCTGGAGGTTTCGCGTGCGAAGAACGCCGCGATTGCAGCGATTGCTGCCAACGCGATCGTGAAGGTGCCGACCACCAGAATCACCCGGCCTTCAGCGGCGTCGGCCGCCGCCCGGCAGGTTTCGCCCGACGGCAGGACCGTGTCCGGCATGAACTTCTTCTCCTCCACGCACGCGCCCGGCGTCGGGCCGGCGAGCACCGCGTAGATCGCGGGCAGGAACGCGGTGATCAAGGTGCCGATGTTCTGCGACACGGCGAACCCCGTGACCCGCGTCTTGGTCGGGAACTGTTCCGGATAGAACGACGGGAAGACGGCGTTGTACCCCTGGTAAACGATCCCCCACATCAGGACGGCGAGAATGAATGCCAACGGGAGGTTCCCGTGGCTCACCGCATACAGATACGGGTAACCGAGGACGCCCGCCCCAAGACAGCCGACGATGATGACCGGGCGTCGGCCGATCCGGTCGGAGAGGTTGCCCACAAACGGGATCAGGATCACCGCGACGACGTTTCCGGCCACCGTGATCCAGAGGTAGTCGGACGCCCTCAACCCGACTCCGTAGGCCGCGTTGGTCGCAAAGGTCGCCCCGAAGACGGTCACCGTGGTCGGAACGACGTTCATCAGCGCCATGCAGACGACCCGGAGCATGTCGGCGCCATTCTCCTTGACTGCCATCACGATCGGCGCCTTGGGCACCTCGCCGTGGACCTCCTCCTCCTGGAACGCCGGCGTCTCGTCGACCCGTCGACGGATGATGTAACCGGCGAGAACCACCAACGCGCTGAGCAGGAACGGGATCCGCCAACCCCAGCTATTGAAGGCTTCTTCCGGAAGTATCGCGGCCAACGGGAGGAAGACGGCTGCGGCGAGGATTTGTCCCGCTTGCACGCCTTGAAGAGTGAAGCTGCTGAAATACCCCCGCCTACCGAACGGTGAGTGCTCCATGATCATCGAACCGGCCCCGGCGAGTTCGCCGCCGACCGCAAAGCCCTGGATCAATCGCAGGGCGACAAGCATGACCGGCGCCCAGATCCCGATCGCCGCATACGACGGGAGAAGCCCGACAGCCAACGTGGAGAAACCCATCAGCATCATGCACAGAACGAGGACGTTCTTCCTGCCGTGCTATGTCGCCCCAATGCCCGAGAATGACCGCACCGAGTGGCCGCGCAACGTAGCCGACGCCAAACGTCGCCAACGCGATGACGATACCCATCTGCGGGTTGCTCTCCGGGAAGAAGAGAGTCGGAAACACCAGCGCCGCGGCCTGTGCGTAGATGAAGAAGTCGTAGTACTCGAGGGCACTGCCTATCCAGCCACTGGCGGCGGCCTTCTTGGGCGTCTTGGCGAACTCCGTTGGTTCGTGCGAACCGGCCGGCTCGACGATCTGATCTGCCATTACTGATCTCCTCGTGAAGAAACCCAGCGCTCCAACGGCGGCTGTACTGGTAGTTGACCCGCGCAAGCCGTCGTGGTCAACGACTGAGCCGACCCTTTCCGCTGAGCGGACACCGGGTCACGCACCAAGCCGTGCGGTCACCTCGATCATGAAACGCGGGGTTTCCTCCGGCCTGACCAAATGCGGCGACCTCAACTGCCGATCGGGCGGGGCGATGATCGCCGAAGACCGCTTCCACACGTCGTTGAGCGCGGGGCGGTCCCGCTGCAGGTGTGTGGTGAAGATGCCGACGCGGACCACATCGCTGAGCTCGCCGCCCGCCGCGCGCAAGATGGCATTCAGATTGGAGAAGAGCTGCTCGGCTTCGGCCTCGGCGGTGTCGGGAAACTGCCCGGTATTGGGATCGGCCCCGAAAAGTGCGGACACGAAAACCCATCCATCCACCTCGACTGCCTGGGGCACCGGACCCTTGTGCGCGGGAGACTCGGGGGTTTCGATCGTTCGCATATCCCACGCTCGCACGCGTGCCCGTGTGGTGGGGCGTTGTCCCGGCGAGTGGAAAATCTCGCCGGCGGCTTCTGCTCCGGCTTCCGATGAGCGACCCTGATCATGTGGATGGTGTGTCCAGTGGCCGCGGAGGTCCCGAGTGAGCCTGTACCAGGTGCAGCAGTGCCTCTACAACTATCTGCGCACCTTGGAGGCCGTCGAAGCGGGGAGCCCGGTACCCGAGCTTTCGACGAGCGGCTATGACCTGAACGAGGACGAGGAACGCGCCCTCAAAGCGGGGGACGTGGGCGCGATGTACTTGATGGGCATTCACCCGGTGATCATCAACGGCTACTGCCGTGCCATGGGCTACCGCCGGGCCGACTACCGGGAACTGCTGAAGCCCCTGAACAACGAGCCGAAAAGGAAGACGAGATGGCAGACATCGTGATGGCGTATGGCGCGTCGCACGCCCCCATGATGACCGCGGACCCGGAGTCGGCGCCGCCCGCCCAAGCCGAGAGTTTCTTCGGTGCATTGGACACGATCCGTGAACAGGCGACCGCCAGCGGTGCGCAGGCGGTCGTGATGATGAGCGGCGAACATTTCTCGAACTTCTTCTACGACAACCTTCCTCAGATCGTGATCGGCCTCGGAGAGGGGCACGTCGGCCCGCGGGAGAAGTGGCTCAGGGTCCCTGAAGTGGTCGTCCCGGGCGAGCCGGGCCTGGCATCTCATCTGCTCGCGGAGACGGTCGCGGCTGGGTTCCAGCCGGCGCTCTCGCACAAGATGATCGCCGACCACGGCTTCATGACGGTCTACTACAAGCTCGACCCGCAGATGCGTCTGCCGATGGTTCCGATCGTGATGAACTGCACCCAGCCACCTTTGATGACGTTGCGCCACGCCTACGATTTCGGCGTCGCGGTCGGCGACGCGATCCGCAGCTACGCGGGCCTGGAGCGGGTCGCGCTGTGCGCGGCGGGAGGCCTTTCCCATTTCGTCGGCGAGCCACGCGTGGGTGACATCGACGAGGAGTTCGACAGGTGGTTCCTGGATCAGCTGGAGGGCGACGCTCCGCCGGCGTTGCTCGACATGCCCAACGACGAACTGATGGAGGCGGGCAACGGAACTGGCGAGGTGCGCTCCTGGGTGGCGCTGGCCGGTGCGATGCGCGGTCACTCGGCGAAGGCCCTCGTGTATGAGCCGATCTACGAATGGATCAACGGCATGGGGGTCGTCACCTACGACCCGGACCCCATCGGAGCGTCCGCGTGATATCGGGCAAGACGACGCTGATCGCCCATATCGGTTATCCGACTGAGGCTTTCAAGGCGCCGATGATCTACAACCCGTACTTCGAAAAGGCGGGCATCGACGCGGTGGTGATGCCGATGGGAGTCAAAGCGGAGGACTACCCGAGCTTCCTCCGTGAGTTGTTCAAGGTAACCAACATCCGCGGCGCGCTGGTGACGATGCCGCACAAGAGGACCACGATCGAGCTCGCCGACGAAGTGAGCCCTACTGCGCGAATCGCCGGCGCGGCCAACGCCCTCTTGAAACGAGAGGACGGAAGCCTGCTGGCCGACATGTTCGACGGCGAAGGTTTCGTTCGGGGCGTGAGCCGCAAGGGATGCAAGCTGGACCACGCCAGCGCACTGGTCATCGGTTCCGGTGGGGTGGGGTCGGCGATCGCGGCGTCACTGGCCGCCGCCGGGGTGACGCGGATGGGTCTGGTCGATGCCGCGGCCGACGCGGCCGAATCGCTCGGGAGTCGACTGTCCGCGCAATACTCCGAACTGGACGTGAAGACCGGATCTGCCGATCCCACCGGCTACGACCTCGTCGTGAACGCGACGCCTCTCGGCATGAACGAGGGCGACCCACTGCCGATCGACATGAACCTGGTCGCCGCAACCACGTTCGTTGGCGAGGTTGTGATGAAGACGGCGATCACGCCGTTCTTGCGGGCCGCCCAGCAGCGCGGCTGCAACACCCAGGTCGGTACCGATATGTTGTTCGAGCAGATCCCGGCGTACCTGGAGTTCTTCGGATTCGGCACGGCGACACCCGATGAGTTGCGCGCTGTAGCGCAGATCCAATACTGACAGCCAGGCCCGTCCGGATCCGCTCGAGCGGCTTCACGAGCGCCGCCGAGGGCAATCCGCGCCAGGCAGGAGAGAAATGATCAACGTCGTTGGAGTCGTCGGTGGCGGCATCATGGGTGCAGGCATCGCGGAAGTGACCGCCCGCAGCGGCTGCGAAGTCGTCTTACGAGAGGTGAACGAGGCCGCCGTCGAGGGTGCTCAGGCACGCCTCACCGCTTCTCTGGACAAGGCCGTCCGCAACGGCAAACTGCCGGAAGACGAGCGCAACGCCATTGTCGACCGGGTCCGGTTCACCGACGCGTTGGACGACCTCGCCGAGTGCGACCTGGTCGCCGAGGCCGCGATCGAGGATCAGGAGGCCAAGACGGCGATATTCGCCGCCTTGGGCAAGGTCGTCAGGCCGGATGCGCTGCTCACCAGCAACACATCCTCGATACCGATCATGAAGCTGGCCGCGGTGACGCCCAGCCCGGAACGCGTCATCGGTATGCACTTCTTCAACCCGGCGACGGTACTGCCGTTGGTCGAAATCATTCCGTGTGAGCTGACGTCGGATGAGACCGTGCACCGCGTGCAGGAGTTCGCACACGACAGGCTCGGGAAGACCATCGTGCTGGCCAAGGACCGCGCCGGGTTCGTCGTCAACGCGCTGCTGATCCCATACCTGCTGGCCGCCATTCGAATGGTGGACGCCGGACTGGCGTCGGCCGAAGATGTTGACACCGCAATGGTCGCGGGTTGCGCGCACCCGATGGGCCCGCTGGCACTCACCGATCTGATCGGACTCGATACCGCCGCCGCGGTCGCGGTGTCGATGTATGAGGAGACGAAGGAACAGTTGTACGCACCGCCCGCCCTGTTGCTGCGCAAGGTGGAGGCCGGAGACCTCGGTCGCAAGACCGGCCGAGGATTCTTCACCTACCGCTAGCTACCGGCGACCACCCGGTCGATTCGCGCGCTTCCCACTCAGTAGCCAACGGCTTTACCGCTCCTGGCGCAGGCGAAATAGTGGATCTACGCAACCTGCGCAGCGAAGGATCCGTTGATGTCGACAGCAATTGGTAAAGATCGCGTCATCCGACGGGCTATTGCCACGGTCTGCCTGTCGGGGACGTTGGAAGACAAACTCGATGCAGTCGGGGCCGCGGGCTTCAACGGCGTCGAGATATTCGAGAACGATCTCGTCGCCTCGTCGTCGACGCCGGCGGAAGTGCAGAAGCGCTGTGCCGACTTGGGACTCTCGATCGATCTCTACCAACCGTTCCGCGACTTCGACACCGCGTCGCCCGACCGGCTGACCGCGAACCTGCGCCGAGCCGACCACAAGTTCTCGGTGATGGAAGAGCTCGGCACCGACATGATGCTTGTCTGCTCTTCGGTAGCCGCCGACGCCGTCAACGATCCGCGGCGACTTGCGGATCAATTCCACACACTCGCCGAGCGGGCAAGCCGGCGAGGAATGAAAATCGCCTACGAGGCCCTCGCATGGGGACGGCACGTCAACACGTGGGGTCAGTCCTGGGAGGTCGTGCGTCGTGGCGATCACCCGTCACTGGGGGTCTGTCTCGACAGCTTTCACGTGTTGTCGCGCACTCCCGAACCCGAAGCGATCTCCCCCATCGCGGACCTGCCCGGCGAGAAGATCTTCTTCCTGCAGTTGGCCGACGCGCCGCTGATGAGCATGGACGTGCTGCAGTGGAGCCGCCACCATCGGCTGTTCCCCGGCCAGGGAGAGTTCGACCTGCCGCTCTTCCTTGACCACGTTCTGACGGCGGGCTACGCAGGGCCCTTGTCACTAGAGGTCTTCAATGACGTGTTCCGCCAATCGGATCCCGTTCACACCGCCGTCGACGCATTGCGCTCACTCCTCGTGCTCGAGGAGTCCGTCGCCCGACGATCGCCGCCGAATGCAGTGGCATTCGGGCTCACCTGCCCACCGCCGGTACCGACACTGTCCGGCCACGCCTTCGTCGAACTCACTGCGGACGCTGGGTCGGCCGCCGAGCTGTCCAGCGCACTGAAAAGCTTCGGATTCACAAGGACGGGTTCAGAGCGGTCGAGCGATATCCAGGTGTGGCAGCAGGGCGACGCACGGATCGTGCTCAACGCCTCCAGCAGCACGACGGGAGCCGAGATCACCTCGCTCGGAGTCGATTCGGAGTCGCCGGATCAACTCGCCGCACGCGCGACTGCGTTTCTCGCTGCGGCGTCGCCACCCGACGACTTCGGACCTGCGGTCACCGCACCGGACGGCACCACGCTGCGATTCTGCGATTCAGCCGGTCACGAGGCACGGACGGCCCAACGCGACCCAACCGCCGACGACGTCGGCGGCGGGACCGGGCTGACCCGAATCGATCACGTCGCTCTCACCCAGCCGTTCGACTACTTCGACGAAGCAGCGTTGTTTTACCGGGCTGTGCTCGGCCTCTCTCCGGCAACCGACACGGAATTCGCGGCTCCGTTCGGGCTCGTTCGTGGCCGGGCGGTCAGCGACCCGTCGGGGCGCTTCCGGATTGCTCTTCAGCGCACACTGCTCCGGCGCGGGGAATGGGCCCCCGCAGTGCCGGACCCCCAGCACGTCGCATTCGCGACCTCCGACATATTCGCGACCACCCGCGCAATGAGGGAACGCGGAGCGCCAATGCTCAAGGTGTCGAACAACTATTACGACGATCTCGATGCGCGTTTCGCGCTGGACCCCGGTCTGATCGATGCCATGCGCGAATTCGGAATTCTCTACGACCGAGAGGAGGGCGGCGAGTTCTATCATCTCTATACGCCCGTGCTGGGTTCCCGGGTGTTCTTCGAGGTGGTGCAGCGGATCGGCTCGTACTCGTCCTACGGGTCGGCCAACGCGGCCGTCCGGATGACAGCGCAGCGCGACGAACGAACGCATCGACTCAATTGAGCAGCAACTGATTCAGATGGCACGTCTGGTGCCGGCGAACTACGGGCCGCGAGTGACCCTCGCGTTGCCGGGCGGTGCGTCGATGGCGTACCGGGACAGTGTCGCTTCCTCTGGGCAGACGAACCCTTGATGCTCTTGCACGGCATCGGCATCACGGCGGACCTGAACTGGGGTCCAGCCTATGCAGATCTGGGTGGTCTATTCCGTGTCGTCGCGCCGGACCTACCGGGCCACGGCCGTGGTGTCCGGCCATGGCCCGGGTTCAGCCTCGAGAAATGCGCGGATCACATGGTGGCACTGGCCGATTCGTTAAAGATCGACAGGTTCATCGCGTGCGGTTACTCGATGGGAAGCCTGGTTGCACAGCTTCTCTGGCGGCGGCATCCGGACCGGATCGCCGGGCTCGTTCTGGGCGCCACCTCCCGCAACTTCCTCGGCTCTCCCGTCGAGCGCCTGGTCTCGTCGCTTGCACCGGCTTTCACCGTCGCCGCACTCGCCAACCCCGTGTTGCGCACGCTGCGGGCGGATGCGCTGGGTATCGGCTATCTGAACGACATCGACGATGAGAGCCGCAGCTACGTGCACGCCGAGATGCAGCTCACGAGTATGTCGACCGTGACTGCGGCGATGGCGGCCGTCGCGGACTTCACCTCACACAAGTGGATCAGCGAGGTCGACGTCCCGGTGTCGATCCTGGTGACGCAACGGGACACGGTTGTGCCCCCCGGTCGGCAGATGAAACTCGCCGATGCGATCCCGCATGCCTCCGTAATCACCGTCGAGGGCGATCACGGCGTGTTCGTAGAATCACCGACGTTGTTCGCCCAGAAGATCCTGGAAGCGTGTCAGGCGGTTAAAGAAGCCCCGCCGGAAAATCGCGGTGACTTTCCTTGGCGCCGTAGGTAACTCATGCTTGCGCGATGTTGAGCCGTTCCCCAGAAAGCGTCCTATGTGAACACCGTGGTGAAGCGTTCGTTGAGCTCGCGTGCGTGGTAGAAGATCCCCTTGGCAAGCTGGTCCACTGTCCAGTTGATCGTTGGGAAATCCTTGTGAACCCGGTAGCCCAGGCCGGCGAACACCTCGTTGCGGTTGCCCGAGGGGTCGAAGAAGTAGATCGTCGTTCCCCGCGTGATCCCGTGCCGGGTCGGCCCGATGTCGATGGGCACGTCGTCCATCGAGAAGATATCGCCGGCACGCAGGATCGCGCCCCAGTCCTCCAGATGAAAGGCGAAGTGGTGCAGCTTGGCATTCGGGCCCTTGATCACGGCGAGGTCGTGCGGGGAATCTCCGCACGTCATCCACGTGCCGATCACGTCCGGATGCTCGATGCTCTCCACCACCCGCTCGGCCGGTCGGAAGTCCAAGCACTCCATGAAGAATCGCTCGACCAGGCCCGGGTCCTCCGCGGCGATCAGGCAGTGGTCGATCCAGTGGCCGCCGACCCCTCGCATGTCCCTCGGCCACGCCTCGGGGTTGATTGACCCGGTGTCGGTGCCCGTGAACTCCATTTCGGAATACAGCTCGACGGTCTGCTCCGACGGCAGGGTGATGCGCACGCCATCGCCGACGGTCATGTTCTCGCCACGGCTGAACCGTCCCGTCGTCGCGCCGAACTGCGAAGAGCGCTTCTCGAACTCGGCGAGGTCGTCTTCGGACGAGCACTTGTAACCGACCTTGACGAGCCCGACCCCGCCCTCCTCGAGCACCAGGGAGTGGTGGTCCCACTCGTCCCAGCACTTCAGGTGCAGCCTGCCGGGCTCCTCGTGCACGACCGCCATGCCCAGCGTGTTCGAGTAGTGGTCGCGGGCTTCCTCGAGGTCCGTTACCCGGATATGCACGTACCCCAGTCGCATGACACTCATGTCATTCTTTCCTTTCTGTGGATCCCGTCGTCGGGTTGGGCGCCGACCGGCCGGATGGTGGCGGCGCCGAGTTCGGGAAGGCGAATCCCAGGACCTTGCGGAGCCGGTCCCCCTCCTGCAGTTCGATTGCAATGTTGGTGATCGGCACCGCACGGCAACTCAGGCAGATGCCCTCCACGCGCTCGTCGTCGCTGAGCACGCTCTCCGCGACCGGGCGCTCGTAGCGAACCTCGCCGAGCACGAGCTGGACCTTGCAGATCCCGCACCCGCCGCGCTTGCAGCCGACGCGGTATTTGAGTCCAGCCCGACTCAGGGCTTTGAGCACGGTCTCTGCCTCCGCGGCGTTGACTCGCAGGCCGTCGGGAAGGATCGTCACCTCAGGCATATGGCCGCGGCCTTCCTTCGGTCGTCGAGTAGTTGTCGGCGTGGGGGGCAGGGGCAATACCGTCCCTTGCTCTCCGACGCCGCGCATGTGGCTCGCCTCCCGTGTCAGCTGCAATGGAGTTGCACCGTTCCCAGGCCGTCGAACTCGGCGGACACGACCGCACCGGGCCGCAGCTCCGTCGAGGAGGTCAACCCCCCCGACAGCACGATTGATCCGGCCTCGAGGCGCTCGCCGTGGGCGGCGAGCGCGTTCGCCAGCCACGCCACCGCGGCGGCGGGATGGCCCATCACCGCGCCGCCGGCCGCGGTCTCGAACCCGCCGCGGTATCTGAACAGGCAGCCCAGCACGTGGAGGTCGACGAGTTCGTCGGGCCGCCGGCCTTGTGCGCCGAGCACGACCCGCGCCGCGCCCGCGTTGTCGGCGACCGAGTCGGGTAACCGGAACGGCTGGTTGTACCGCGAGTCCATCACCTCGATGGCGGGGATCACTGCGTCGACGGCCGCAAGCACGCCCGCGGGCGGCGTGGACGGCTCGAGCCGTTTGCCGATGAGGAAGGCGATCTCGGGCTCCGCGCGGGGATGGATGAGCTGGTCGAGCCGCACCGGTTCGCCGTATGGCACGACCATGCTCGACGTCAGCCTGCCGTATACCGGCTCGTTAATGCCGAGGGCGAGCCGCTTGACCCTGCTCGTGAATCCCAGCTTCGCGCCGATGAGGTGCTCTCCGGCCTGCAGACGGTGCTCTACGAAGAAGGCCTGGGCTTTGTAAGCGGTGTCCACGTCGATGAAGGGGTTCACGATGGTGAACGGAGCGATGGGTCTGCGGTCACGTTGCGCGGTGATCAGGGCGTCGGCGATCGCCCTCGGATCGGTCACGCGGCCGCACCTCCCCCGCCGAACCCCACAGTCACGGTCCCGAGGTGCGCGAACTCCACCTCGAAGACATCGTTCGGGCGAACCGGCACGAGGCGATGCAGCGGTCCGGATAGCACGATGTCGCCTCCACGCAACCCGCGCTGGGGCGGGAGAAGCCTGTTGGCCAGCCAGGTGAGGCACCGGACCGGATTGCCCAGTGCGGCCGCACCCGCTCCGCTCTCCACCGGAGAACCGTTGCGGTGCAGAAGCATCCCGGCCAGGCGCAGGTCGACGGCGGCGGCCGGCGTGATCCGGCTACCGAGGACGACCCTGCCCGCCGAGGCGTTGTCGGCGACGGTGTCGGCAAGCTGCACCCGCCAGTCCGCGATGCGGCTGTCGACGATCTCGATCGCCGGCAGGACTCCGCCTATTGCGGTGAGCGCATCGGCGGTCGTCACGCCTGGGCCGGCGAGGTCGCGCGCCATCACGAAGGCGATCTCGACCACGACGCGTGGCTGGAGGAGCGACTCGACGGGGACCTCGTCGCCGTCCTCGACGAACATGTCGTCGATCAGCATGCCGAAGTCAGGCTCGGTGACGCCGAGAATCTCTTGTCGCGGCTGCGAGGTCCGCCCGAGTCTGAAGCCCCTGATCGCGCGTCCGGCCTCGACCCGCCGCCGAACGTTGCATGCCTGGATCGCGTAAGCGTCGGCGAGGGTGAGGTCCGCCTGGGTCTCTGTGATCGGGTCGATCGGTATGCGATCGACCTCTGCCCGCCACAGTCGGTCGGCAAGCTCGACGACGGTGGTGCGGCCCTCGTCGCTCATCGGCGGCCAGTCGGTCGACGTGATGATCACGCCCACATGCTCTGGCGCAACCGGTTCCGCCGTTCCTACGGTCTTCACGGCTGCACCTCCGCAACCCCGCCGAGTGAAGCGTGGCACCTGAGCGACCGGTGCATATGCCCCGGTGACGGCAGCGGCGTCCCGATCGGGTCATACCCGTTAGCATCCGCCGAATCGGCCGGCCATGGCCGTATTTCCTGCTGAACGGAACGAGCCCCACCAGGGACTATGTTCTTGAGCTGCCGACGGAGTCGGCGAGTGTTTCCACCCAGTGGTGAGACCTGACCGCTCGGAAGCATTACCGGTAGCGCCACGCACATGTCACCTAGTTTGTGAGGCATGTCCGATAAGTCGCAGGCGAGGCGTTTGCCACTGGTTGCGAGCTTCGCCGATCACGTCGAGCATCGACGGCGAGGCCACTCACCGTGCCGCGACGGCGGCTGGAAGGTGGCATGACGATGGCCGACATCCAAGATCAACGGTGTATCACACTGGACGGTGCAACGCGCGCGCTGACTGCGTCGCTGCAGCACGCTGCCTCGATCCAGGTTCCGGTCTGCGTCGCGGTCGTCGATCGCGGAAGCAATCTGGTCAGCTTCGCACGAATGGACGGTGCGCCATTGCTGTCGGCGCAACTCGCGCAGGACAAGGGCTACTCGGTTGTCGCCTTCAACGGCTTGGCGACCCGCGAGTGGTGGGATGCCATCCGCGACGAGCCGGCGCTCGTGCACGGCCTGGTGAAGACTGCCCGGCTGACCGTGTTCGGCGGAGGTGTCGCGATCACCGAGGGCGAGACCGTGGTGGGAGCGATCGGGGTATCCGGAGGCAGCGCCGAGCAAGACCACGAAATCGCCGAGGCGGGCGCTGCCGCCGTTGGCGGATGATGAAAACGGTGGGCCGACGGCAGCGCCAGACTGCGGCGATGTCGTTAGGGGAGGCGCGTTCGGTCGCTGTGGCCGTGAGCAGTTCGGTGAACTAAACATTCCGGTTCTTGACCAGCGGAATGTCGGCGTTCATCCATTGTTGGGGCGGACATGCTCTGCGATGGTGATGACACGACCTACAGCAGTAAGCGGAGGAATCCCATGACCGAGACCGTCGATCACGCCGCGTCCGTGCTTGCCGATGCCGTCATCGAAAACCAAGCCGCGGGCGTGTATCGCGCCAACCGCCGCATCTTCACCGACGAGGATATTTTCGAGTTGGAGATGAAGCACATCTTCGAGGGCAACTGGGTCTACCTCGCCCATGAGACACAGATTCCCAACCCCGGCGACTACTTCACCACCTACATCGGGCGGCAGCCGGTGGTGATCACCCGCGACCGCAAGGGCGAGTTGCACTGCCTGATCAACGCCTGCTCCCACCGGGGCGCGATGCTCTGCCGACGCAAAACGGACAACCGCCCGACGCTGACCTGCCCGTTCCACGGCTGGACATTCCGCAACGATGGCTCCCTGCTCAAGGTCAAGGATCCCGACGGCGCCGGCTATCCGGACACCTTCAACACCGACGGCTCGCACGACCTGGTCAAGGTCAAGTTCGACAGCTATCGGGGCTTCCTGTTCGGCAGCATCAACGACGATGTCGTCCCGCTCGAAGAGCACCTCGGCGATTCCACCAAGGTGATCGACTTACTGGTGGATCAATCGCCCGACGGGGTGGAGGTGGTTCCCGGGGCGTCGACCTACACCTACGACGCCAACTGGAAGGTGCAAGCGGAGAACGGCGCCGACGGCTACCACGTGTCCGCCGTGCACTGGAACTATGCCGCCACCACGTCCCGGCGCGGTACCGGCGAATCCACCAACGTCACCAAGACGCTCGACGCCGGCAGTTGGGGCAAGTCGGGCGGTGGCTACTGGTCATTCCCCCACGGGCATCTGTGCCTGTGGACGATGGCGGGCAACCCGCAGGATCGGCCGCTGTGGGATCGCCGCGATGAGCTCAAGGCCATGTTCGGTGAGGCCAAGGGCGACTTCATGGTGACCGGATCGCGCAACCTGTGCCTGTATCCGAACGTGTATCTGATGGACCAGTTCAGCACCCAGATCCGGCATTTCCGGCCGATTGCGCCGGACAAGACCGAGGTCACCATCTACTGCATCGCCCCCAAGGGTGAGAGCGCAGAGGCTCGGTCCAACCGGATCCGCCAGTACGAGGACTTCTTCAACGCCTCGGGCATGGCCACCCCCGACGACCTCGAGGAGTTCCGCTCGACCCAGCTGACCTTCCGGGCGACCAAGGCCCCGTGGAACGACATGAGCCGCGGCGCCAAGCACTGGCTGAAGGGGCCGAACGACCTCGCCAAGGCACTCGGTATGGACGGGGTGATCTCGTCCGGAGTGAAGAACGAAGACGAGGGCCTCTTCCCGGTGCAGCACGGGTACTGGCTCGAGACCATGCGCGCCGGTTTGGCCGCCGACACTCATTCTGTCTGAGGAGGATTCGATGACCGCAACCCTACCCACGACCAGTACCACGATCACCCAGCAGGCGATCGAGCAGTTCCTCTACCGCGAGGCGCGCTATCTCGATGACCGCGAGTTCGAGAAGTGGCTGGAGTGTTACGCCGACGACGTGGAGTACTGGATGCCGTCCTGGCGCGACGACGAGAAGCTGTCGGAGGATCCGAACACGCAAGTGTCGCTGATGTACTACCCCAACAAGGGCGGCCTCACGGATCGCGTGTTCCGTATCAGAACCGAACGCTCGAGTGCCACCTCGCTCCCCGAAGCGCGCACGAGCCACAACATCAGCAATGTGGAGGTCATCGAACGGCGCGGTGATCTCGTGGATATTCGGTTCAACTGGCACACCATGTATTTCCGGTACAACACCGTCGATCCCTATTACGGCACGTCGTTCTACACGATCGACTTCTCCGGGGAGGCACCACTGATCCGGCGCAAGACCGTGGTGTTGAAGAACGACTACATCCACCACGTCGTGGACATTTACCACATCTAAAGACCTCAACGAGGAACTCGCATGACGGAATATCAAGTGGCGCTAGGCTTCGAGGACGGCGTCACCCGATTCATCACCTGTAAGGATGACCAAACCGTCGCCGACGCGTCATACCGGGCGCGGATCAACATCCCGCTGGACTGCCGCGACGGGGCCTGCGGAACATGCAAGGCGCTCTGCGAGTCCGGCGAGTTCAACCCCGGGGTCTATATCGAGGACGCGCTGTCGAAAGACGAGTTCGCACAGGGCTACGTGCTGCCCTGCGTGATGAAACCGAAGTCGGATCTGGTGTTGAAGATCGCCAGCACGTCGGAGGTGGCCAAGACCACGGCCGCCACCTACGTCAGCACGATCACCGAGTTGACCCGGCTCTCACCGACCACCGTCTCGTTCAGCGTCGAAATCCCCAACCGTGACGATTTGACCTTCCTGCCCGGGCAGTACGTGAACATTGCGGTCCCGGACACCGACGAGACCCGGTCCTATTCGTTCAGCAGCGCGCCGGACGACAAGAAGCTGAGCTTTCTGGTGAAGCTGACGCCGGGTGGGGTGATGTCGACATACCTCGATGAGCGGGCCAAGGTGAGTGACCAGTTGACGTTCACCGGGCCCAACGGCAGTTTCTTCCTGCGCGAGGGCGACAGCCCGGCTTTGCTGCTCGCCGGCGGTACCGGACTGGCTCCAATCCTGTCCATCCTGCGAAAGATGCGTTCCAGCACCAGCCGCAAGTTGCACCTCATCTACGGCGTCAACACCGACGACGACGCAGTCGAGTTGGACACCCTGGAACAACTGGCCGGTGAGCTGGGCACCCTGACCTGGGATTATTGTGTCGCCGACCAGGCCAGTTCGGCGGTGAACAAGGGCTACGTCACCGCCCTCATGACACCCGAGCACCTCCACGGCGGCCAGGCGTCCGTCTATCTGTGCGGCCCGCCGCCGATGGTCGAGGCGGTCCGCAAACACGTTGACGCCGGCGGCGTACGAACCGGTCGGTTTCTACTACGAGCGGTTCGCGCTGTCCGGCACCGGCGCCGCCGCGCGCGTCGAGGTACCCGACGAGCCCGAGGTGGTCGCGGAAGCCGAAACACCGACCGTGGCCACCCCGCGGGTCCCCGACCGTCCAGCGGCAGCCGTGGAAGTCGCGGCCGTCCTCACCGGCCCGGAGGGCCGTTCGGTGGCCGGACAGACGATATGGCCCAGCAAGGAGCTTGCGCCACTGCGTCGGTGCTGCCGTCGCGACGTCACCCGTCGATGACGCCGCACTGGCCCGTGCGATCGCCGGTCAGACGATCGCCCGGGCAGGAAGCGACGTTCCGGTGAGCCCGCTGGATGCCGGTGCCGGACTCATCGAGGCAGGTGACGCGAGATCGGTTGCCGGACAACAGGTAATGGCCCACGCCGATATCGCCCCGTTGGTCGAACCCCAATATGTCATCGGCGAGGATCATCCGTCGGTACTCACCTCCGACGCCATCTTCGACGCTCGGGAGGCGCTCGAACTGGGCGCGCTCGAGCTGACCATCGGCAGGCTGACCTCGCAACAGTTGACCGGGTACCGACTGGTGGCCGAGGCGACGGTGCCGTACGTGGAGGGTGAGCATTTTGTCGACGCCGCGGCCTACACCGACACCAACGCGGTCTTCCACGACTACCTGTTCAACATGACCGGTAACGAGCACCTGCTGCAGGCCTACAACAACCTCGGGGTGAAGGGCAAGATGCACGACGTGTTGCGCCACGCGACGTGGTGCGATCCGCGTGTCGCGCAGGACCACCTCGACATCGTCGCGGCCTTCGAAGCCGGCGACCGAGACGCCGCACGACAGCTGATCTCCGATCACGCGGATCGGTCGAAGCAGACCATGCGCCGCGCGTTGGATGAGAGCCGCGCCCGCGTACTGCCGAGTGTCGTTCAGCCCCGGCCGCTTCGAAGGCAAGGCCGTGCTCGTGACCGGAGCCGCGCAGGGCATTGGGCAGACGGTGGCCAGGCGGATCGCCGCGGAGGGGGGAGCGGTTGCCCTCGTCGACCGGTCGGAGTTGGTATATGAGGAAGCCGGGGGGATCGCGGGCTCCGGGTGCCAAGCCGTCGGGATCACCGCGGACCTGGAAACGTGGGAAGGTGCCTCAGAAGCCGCCGAGCAGGCTATCGCGGAACTGGGCCGCATCGACGTGCTGATCAACAACGTCGGCGGAGCGATCAACTTCAAGCCGTTCACCGAGTTCACCGACGCCGAGATCCGCGCCGAGATCACCCGCTCGTTGCTGACCACCCTGTACGCCTGCCGCGCCGCGCTGCCCTCGATGGTGCAGCAGGGCCACGGCGTGATCGTCAACGTCTCGTCCGCGGCGACCCGCGGCATCTACCGCATTCCGTACTCGGCGGCAAAGGGGGGCGTCAACGCCCTCACCGCATCGCTGGCGATGGAATACGCCGATGCCGGCGTCCGCGTGGTCGCCACCGCTCCGGGCGGCACCGCGGCCCCGCCACGAAAGATCTCCCGGGGCACACCGGAGGCCCGCAGCGCCACCGAACAGGCCTGGTACCAGGCGCACATCGACCAGACCATCGACGCGTCGCTGCTCAGCCGATATGGCACGCTCGACGAGCAGGCCGCGGCGATCTGCTTCCTGGCCTCCGATGAGGCCTCCTACATCACCGGGACGGTGCTCCCTGTGGCGGGTGGAGACCTCGGGTAAAGGCTTCTCGGGTAAAGGCTTTCAGTCGAGGTCTGCCTGCCACAGGTCGGGGCCGAACACCTCGTATTGGATATCGGCAGGCGGGACGCCCCGTTCGATCAACGCGCCACGCACCGCCTGCATGAACGGGATCGGGCCGCACAGGTAGTACCAGGCGTTGTCGGGCAGGATAACGTCGTCGAGATTCATCAACCCGGCGTGCACCCCGTCGATCGGCTCGT
Source organism: uncultured Actinomycetota bacterium (assembly GCA_963822305.1). Classification (GTDB taxonomy): domain Bacteria; phylum Actinomycetota; class Actinomycetes; order Mycobacteriales; family Mycobacteriaceae; genus Mycobacterium. The sequence goes on from CAWGHF010000020.1 coordinate 244,067, forward strand.
GGCTGCCCGTGCCGTTCGCGTACCAGACGTGGAACGACGCATTGGGCAGTGCGAGGACGTCGCTGACCACCTGCCGGCGCAGGGCGACGGTGCCCTCGTGCTCGTCGGCGTGCAGCAGCATGATCTCCAGGCCGGAGTCGGCGGCGGCCAGGTGTGACAGCATGCCGGCCATCGGGGTGATACCGATGCCGGCGCTGGCGAACACGACCGGGCGTCCCGAATCGTCAAGCACGACATCGCCGTAGGGCAGCGACATCGTGACCACGTCGCCGACTTGCAGCGTGTCGCACATCAGCGTGGAGACCTCGCCGTCCGGCTTGCCGCCGCCGCGCACCCGCTTGATCGAGATCTGGCGGTGCTGCCCGTCGTCGGCCCTGGTGAGGCTGAACTGCCGCGGTTGGCGGACCCCGTCTGGCATCGGCGTCTGCACCGTCACGTACTGCCCGGGCAGCGAGGTCTTCACCAACCGGTCGTCGATCCGCTTGAACACGAAGGTCATGACGTCCGGGGATTCCGGGATCTTCTTCTCCACCGCCCAGTCCCGCCACACCGTCTGCGGCTTGACCCCACGCGCACTGTAGAGGCCCCGTTCCTGGTTGATCAACGCGTTGGCCATCAGCCAATACACCTCGTCCCACGCGGCGGCGACCTCCGGCGTGACCGCATCGCCGAGGATATCGACGATCGCCCCCATCAACTCGTCGTGCACAACCTGGTACTGCTCGGGCTTGATCCCGAGTGACGCGTGCTTGTGGGCGATCCGCGACATCAGCTTCTCCGGGGCGGAGTCCGACGTCAGCAGCCCGGTGGCGAAGGCCGCCACGGACCCGGCGAGCGCCTGTTGCTGGGAACCGTCGTGCTGGTTTCCGCGGTTGAAGGTTCCATCGAGCAGGCTCGGGTGCGCCGTGAAAAGCCTTTCGTAGAAGCGTTTAGCGATCGTCTGAATGTGTTCGCCGACCACCGGCAGGGTGGCTTCGATGACTGGACGAGACTGTGACGAAAGCATTGCGCGCTCCTCAAAGGGCGAAGCCAGCTGTTGGGGCTGTAGCTAGTGCTGGGCGATGTACACCAGCTTCGGCCAGCACCCGTCGATGCGATAGCACTTTCCGCCAGCCGGAACCGGCCGCACATCGCCAAGGGCGCACGCGAACGTGTTGAGCTCACCAAAACCAGTGCGGCTGTCAAGTTTCCAGGCAACCAAGCCGTCGTGAGAGCGGAAGCCCCCGAGCAATGTTGACATCTGGGTTGTCAAATTCCATGTACGAGCTGCGGCGTGGGGCAAACTTTTGGTTTCCATCGTGAAATACGATGGAAACGAGACGGCGTCGTGGGGCGGGTCGGTGACGGTCACCACCTACCGCTCAACACTGTCAAGGAATCGAGTCAACGTGGACCCAGACCAGTTCGACACGGATGACATCGCTATCCGCGACAGCCGTCGGGGCCGAATCGACGAGGTGCCGGCCGGTCATCGCGATCGCTACCGAGGCGCCGCACCCGACATCACGCCGGTGTCCGAACACCTCATCAATGTTGGACGGCACCATCTTCGCGTACGGCGCAGCGGTGCGGGGCCGCCCCTTGTGCTGCTCAACGGGATGGGGATGTCGTCTGCCGCGTGGCAGCCGTTGGAACGCCATCTGAGCGGGTTCGAGCGGATCAAGATCGGCTTGCCCGGCGCCGGGGGGATGCTGGCCCGGCAACCGCTACTCACGATGCGCCACTTCGCGTCGCTGGCCGGAGGCCTGTTCGATCAGCTCGCCATCGAGCGCGCCGACGTGCTCGGCCTGTCTTTTGGTGGAATGGTGGCCCAGCAACTCGCCCATGACATGCCGGCTCAAATCCGAAGTCTGATCCTGGTTTCGACGTCATGTGGTCTGGGCGGCGAACCCAGCAATCCGGCGAGCTGGTGGAATGCGATGCTGGCGGACGGCTGGCCGACGCCATACGCCTGGAATCCGCACGAGTTGGCGCATCGGTGGTCACAGGTGATGATGCGCGAGTTCGGAGCAGGGTGGGCAACCGGTCGGCGACTGAAGGGATTCGTCGAGCAGATCTTGGCGGCGACACCGTGGAGCAGTCTGCCGTGGTTGCCACAGCTGACGCAGCAGACCTTGGTGATCGCCGGCACCGCCGATGCGCTGGTGCCCGTCGGGAACGCGAGCATCCTGGCTTCCAGAATCCCACGGGCCCAGACCTATACGGTCCATGGCGGTGGGCACTTGTGCGTGTTGGATCGGGCCGCTGAGGTGGGTCCGGTAATCGCAGCCTTCCTGCGCTCGCTAGAGCTGACAGCGATCGACGAGGCTGCGCAGCTCGGTTGACATGCGGTTGGGAAACTGCAACGGCACAAAGTGGGTGGCGGCGAGTTCGACGTAGCGACTGTGTGGTGTCTGCGTGCTGGCCGCCCGCATAGTTTTGGCGGAGGTGATCGAATCCCACTTACCCGCAAGATAGGTGACTGGCATGTCGATGTGGTTCAGGTCGATCGGCGGGTGGTCCCCGACCGCGCGGACGAGGCGGGAGTACCAGGGCCAATCGTGATCGGCAAATCGTCGCAGGACTCGGACGAGAGTTTGCGCGTGTGCGACGATCGAGCCCGAACGAACCCATTCCCTGTGGGGCAAAACCATGTTCGGGCGAACCGGGCAGTGCGTCACCCAGCCGATTGAGGACTGGCCCAAGGTAGCGCAGCAGATGTGATCCCACCCGTCCGGCCCGCGGGCGCAGGATGCGTGGCAAGGGATGAAGCAGGGCTTCGAAGGATCCTCCCGGGACGCCGGCGACGGCGAGCACGCCGGCGATCCGCCGTTGATCGCGCAACGCGGCCTCGAACGCGATGTTGACGCCGGCCGACCAGCCGATGACCACGGCTCGATCGATGCCGTAGCAGTCCATCACCGCGAGAAGATCATCGGTGTGATCGGCGATGGTGATCCGCGACTCGTCGGTGGGGCGATCCGACCCGCCGAGACCACGATGGTCCCACGTCACGACTCGATAGATTTCGGTCTGCCGATTGATCGACGGCCAGGCATCGTGCGGTGTGCCCAATCCGTTGGAGATCACCACGGGAATGCCCCGACCGTCGTTATCCCATGCCCGCAGATTCGTCCCGTCGACGGATGCGACTGATCGGTACCCCAACGCCTGCCCTGCCTGAAGTTTCGTTGCTCGTGCACTCGAAGGTAGGCGGCGTGGGTGGCACGCTCCTGCGAGAAAACCTGTACCCGACATTGTGCACCTCCCGCGGGTGCGTCCTGTGCAGATGGCCCGCTGTTCCATCGAGTGGGAAGCCTGGCGCTGTGCCTTGTCGCTGACGGTGAAACAGGTTGGCTGGCAGCGAAACGGGCAGGTGGATGTCGGGAGACGTGGTCCAGTTGGAGGTGATCGACACTTCTTACTGGATGGCAAGTGGCGCCGGCGCACATCGCGAACGCTGACGCTCGCTATAGGTTGGCAGCACTCGGCGACGGGGCTCGTTCTCGGGCCGCAATTCCCAGCGCAAGGGGGCGTCATGCAGTACTTCGTGGATGGCTATCGCAAGGGTGACCCGAGGGTCCAACCCGTCGCGCCCGGCCGAACCGAGGATCAGCCCGAACTGCCGGATGAGGTCGATGTTCTCATCGTCGGTACCGGCCCGGCGGGCTTCTCCTGGCGGCGCAGCTGTCGGTGTTCCCGGAAATCGTGACACGCGTGGTCGAGCGGGCGGAAGGCCCGCTAGAGGTCGGTCGTGCCGACGGGGTGAACTGCAAGACCGTCGAGACATTCGAGGCGTTCGGTTTGGCCGACAGGATGACGGCGGAAGCCTACTGGGTTAATCAGACCAACTTCTGGGGGCCCGATCCAGCAGACCCCGCCCGTATCACGCGCTTTGGGCGCGTGCAGGACGTCCGCGACGGGCTTTCGGAAATGCCGCACGTCATCGTCAACCAGGCCCGGCTGGGGGACTTCCTGCTGGAGTTCGCACGGAACTCCCCGAGTCGCCTGCGACCCGACTACGGTCACGAAGCCGTTGCGCTCCAGGTCCCCAAATCCGACGACGAACCGGTCGTGGTGACGATTCGCCGCGGTGATGGCAGCGAGGTCACCGTCAAGGCCAAGTACGTGGTCGGTTGCGACGGAGCACACAGCACGGTGCGCGAGTCCATCGGTTGCAAACCGCAGGGGGAGGGTCACGACAAAGCCTGGGGGGTCATGGATGTGCTGGCCGTGACCGACTTCCCCGACATTCGGTTCAAGTGCTCGATCCAGTCCGCGGCGAGCGGCAACATTCTGCTCATCCCCCGCGAGGGCGGGTATCTGTTCCGCTTGTACGTGGACATGGGTGAGATCGCTCCCGACGCCTGGCTCACGTCGGATGAGGTCCTGGAGAAGGCCCGTCGCGTCCTGGCGCCATACACGCTCGACGTCCACGAGACCGCGTGGTTCTCGGTTTACCGGGTCGGCCACACGGTGACCGACAAGTTCGACGACGTGAAGGAGAAGGATGTAGGTAAGCGCTTGCCGCGCGTCTTCATCGCCGGGGATGCCTGCCACACCCACACCGCGAAGGCCGGTCAGGGCATGAACGTGTCCATGCAGGACACGTTCAACCTCGGGTGGAAGCTCGCGGCCGTGCTGCAGGGACGTAGCCCGGCGGCGCTGCTCGACACGTACTCCGAGGAACGCAAGAGGATCGCCCAGGACCTTATCGACACGGACACCCGGTGGTCGCGGGCGATGGGCGGAGCCGGGCGGGTCGACTCGGACGACCCCAAGGTGGCCAGCGCTGCGTTCGCGGAGGTCCAGCGCCAGTTCATCACCAATGGCGAGTTCACCGCCGGACTGGCCACGCACTACCCTCCTGGCTTGCTCACCGGCGACGACGCTCACCTCCACCTGGCGTCCGGCTTCCCACCGGGACGCCGCTTCAAGTCGGCTGAAGTCATCCGCCTGAGCGACGCCAAGCGCGTCCACCTCGGGCACGTCCACCGCGCTGATGGCCGGTGGCGGCTCTACGCCTTCGCCGACGCCGTCGACCCCCGCGCCGGCGGGTCGCGGTTCCTCGACCTGATGGACTTTCTCTCCAGCGATGACTCGCCGGTCCGCCGCTTCACGCCGAAGGGCTACGACCCGGACGGGGTCTTCGATGTCCGCGGGATCATCCAGCAGTCCCACCTCGACGTCGACTGGGCCGACATGCACGAGTTTCTCAGGCCGAGCAAGGGCGAGTTGGGTCTGGTGGACTACGAGAAGGTGTTCACACCGGTCGACGATGTCGACAAGGACATCTTCGACCTGCGCGATATCGACCGCGGAGCCGGTGCCCTCGTGGTTGTGCGACCTGACCAGTATGTTTCGTTGCTGCTGCCGCTCGATGGCTACGAAGAGCTGGGCAAGTTCTTCGGGCAGTTCATGACGGACCAAGCAGGCTGAGCCCGGGTGCCGCACCGGGGGAGCCGCGATGACCACAATCATCAAGACCCGGGTCGGAATCGTGGGTGCGGGCCCGGCCGGCTTGATGCTGTCCCACATGCTCGCCACGCCGCTCAAGCCGCCGTCCTGCGCCGCTCTCTCGCTGTGCAGTTCCATCCGGAGTTGGACAGTGACCTTTAGCGGTATGGCTACAACTCCATCCCGAACCAAGGCTTGTTGGTGTGCCGCTCGACGTCGCGCGGCTACGCCACCAGACCAAGACCGAGCAGCCACCGCCGCAGCAGAACGGGTGCGTAGACTGGTCAGTGGATTCCTGAGCTACTCGCACTCCCAGCGCGCTGAGCCCCTGAGACAACCCACAAGTGGCCGAACCGTCAAACCGCTTGAGAAAACAGGAGACTCACCAATGTCGGACACCATCGTCAGCACAGCCGGCGTGGCCACGGAGTGCGGCGCACGCTACGGCAAACAGCTGGTATCCAACCTTGGCCGCAAACCCGTCGGGGTATGGGACGAAGCAAGCGGCTCGGGCACCCTCGACATGGGCAACAGCGCCGCACACGTCACACTGAAGAGCTCAACCGACGCGCTGGTGAACACCGTCGAAACCGTCGACACCGACATCGCCGCCTATGAGGACATCGTCGGCCGGCACCTGGAGCGCCTCGGCGAGCGCGGCGGACTCCGAGTGCATTGGCTGCGGTCGCAAGCGAAATGACGACCGACCATGTCCAGTCATCGCTGATGCCGGCCGCGTTCATTGGCCACGGCAGTCCGATGAATGCGCTTGAGATCAACCGCTACACCTCCGCGTGGCGCGAGTTCGGGCGGGCAGTGCCGCGTCCGCGCGCAATCCTGGTGGTCAGCGCACACTGGTATATCAATGCGACCGCGGTCACCGCCATGCACCGGCCTCGCACCATCCACGACTTCTACGGCTTTCCGAGCGAGTTGTTCGATGTGCAGTATCCGGCCCCAGGGCTACCAGAGCTCGCTGAGGAGATCAGCGACATTGTCGCACCCACGTGGGTCGGCGCTGATATCGACAGCTGGGGCATCGACCACGGCACCTGGTCGGTATTGGTGCATGCTTTCCCTGACGCGTCCATCCCGGTGGTGCAGCTATCTATAAACGCCGACAAACCATTCGAGTACCACTTCCAACTGGGTGCCAAGCTTGCGCCCCTCCGTCGACAGGGTGTGCTAGTGGTTGGCAGTGGCAACGTCGTTCACAACCTCGGTGCGATGAGCTGGGACCTTGGCGGTGTCGGATTCGATTGGGCCGCACGGTTCGACGATGACGCGAAGGCCTTCATGTTATCCAACCCATCAGAAGCTCTGCGGCTCGACGGCCACCGTGATTTTCGCGCTGCCGTGCCAACACCGGACCACTTCATCCCCTTGCTCTACCTCGCCGGGCTGGCCGAAGTTGCTGCTGACGAAATCGACATACTCGCCGATGGCTACGCCTATGGTTCGCTGTCCATGACGTCCTACACGCTTGGTCTAGCGCACTGCGGCGACTCCGACATCGTGCGGTGCGAACCACCGCCGCCACCCAGCCTCCCGCCCGACGAATCCAACATCTAGTACCGCAACGGTTTCCGTTGATCTGGCAACCGTGGTCGACGGTCGGTGCGCCGCACCACCGGAGGACTGCGGTGGCCTCGCCGACGCCGAGAGCCTGGCCGAAGTACTGGACGACGCCAACCGTTTCGGACTCGACGAAATCAATTAGGCGCTCCGCGCGCCGTACTTCATCCTGCGCGAACACGGTGTCGACCAGCGGCTCATCGACCTTGTCAATCGACTTCGGTACTCCCGTGCCGGCAAGGATCTGGCCGGCAGAATGGTCCCGATGATCTCCGAGCCGATGACGCTCGGTGCGTCCGAACTGAACTTGGTCAGTGGCTCGCCGATTCCGTACTTTTCTCCAGCTCCACGGCCAGCCACGCAGACTCGGTC